>NZ_CP014944.1:0-1200000 GCF_001767295.1 Colwellia sp. PAMC 20917 | reverse complement strand
AGCTTCATAATGGTTTTTTTCACTGTTTGCTGCCATTACCGTATTTACCATTAACACGGCAGTGATTTGAATAAAGGAGATAATTAATTTCCGTATTTTTTTCATCATGACTTATGGCCTTTATTTTCTTCTAACAACATTTCGAACAACAATGTATTAAAAATAGAAACTTGAATTTTATGACTATGTTAGTCATCAGAAAAACATTAAGAGTTGGCTTTGAAAAATGAACCTGTATTAATTTGCTACGTGCTAATCTAACAATTAGCACGTCAACAGCTAAATTATAACTTTGCTGATTAAAGCTATGTGGTGAAATAAACAATTACGGAGATTATGAACAATATCCTGTCGTTCATCTTTGTAAAAAGCTGGGCCTGATCACTAGGCCTAAAATTTGATAAACTATGTCTAAGTAATAAACTGCCATTCCTTGAGGCTTGATTTCAAGGACCTCATGGTTACTAGAGCCGAAATGGATTGGTTGAATAGCATTTATGCTACTTATAAACCCCACTTATCCATAATGTTTTTATAGGTGCCATCGGCTTTTATTTGTTGTAATGCAGCAGATAAAATAGTCACTGTTTTATCTGCTGTTTTAAGTCCAGTCGCGATGAAAAGATCGCCAGGAAAATCATGTAGTTCAATAAAAGGTTTAATGTCATCTTTGTTAAACCCAATACTCTTCATTTCTCTATCTACTGCAATAAAGTTTGTTAAAATAAAGTCTATTCGTTGTTCAAAGAGCATGCTCCACATATGTTTATAACTAACGGACAAATGTAAATTTTTTTGCTCTAGAAAGCCTGTGTTTTTTAAATATTGCTCCGAGTGATAGCCACGGATTGTACCCACGACAAACGACTTTGCCTCTTCAATATTACTAATATTGATATCTTCGCGGTTGCGAAGACCCACCAAAAAAGCTTTGCTCTTGAATATTTGACCAACCCACTGGAAAAGATCTTTGCGGTCAGAACTCTTCATTAAAGAGAGCATAAAAATATTTTTATTATTTAGGGCTAAATCATAACTACGTGCAAAAGGTATAAACTCGATTTGAGCAGAAAACTGAGTTTTAATCATTAAAGCTTCAATAACTTCAACTAAAGCTCCAGCAGGTTTGTTATCTGCGCCCATAAAATGAAAGGGGGGTAAATCTTCTGTAACAAATCTCAGTTGCTGAGCATAACTTGCCCATGAGAATACAAACAATAATATAACAACAATCGCTTGCTTAACTATATTATTCATATCGGCTTTCTAGCCAATTTTGATTGATGGAAAATTAAGATATTAATACTTACTCTATTGCACAGTGTTTACCTATTAGTATTGTATTAATAATAAAACGAGTGTTATTGCAAGGTAAGATTACGATTTTTTAGTAAATAAAGTAGCAGGTATCTGTCCAAACAGGTGTTTTCTATCATTAGGGGGCACTACCCCGTTGACCTGTCATTGATCTTGGTATTGCTTAGCAGCGTGAATATGTTGGCACGTTTACATTTATTATCAGGCAATTATCGGCTATTTAAATAAGTGATTGTCTGTTTCCTATAGCCGATATTATTGAAAGGTTAACTGGCTGTTAGTCGTTTATATAGTTGTACATAATTGACTTCTAAACTTGAGGTTGTACGCCAATTTTTGGTTAGGAGACTGTAGGCCATGCCAATTTCTGTCACCAAGTGCATATGTGCTAGCGTCGCCATAGTGTTTAATTCAAGTGGTGTTACAAAGGCACGCCAGCTGTGTGTACCTATAGGTAAATAACGCATAATATATTCAGCGCCAAGAATGCCGACTAAGTAGGATTTAATCGTGCGATTTAGCGTTGCCATTACCACACAGCCACCCACTTTGCATAATTGGCTACACTGTTTTACTAAGTCTTTTTGGTTAGGTACATGCTCGATGACCTCCGCATTAATCACCACATCGTAGCGATGTTCATCGCTTATGCTGGTATGTTGCGCATGTTCGTGGCGATACTCAATATCAAGTTGAGATTTCACCGCATGGCGTTTTGCTACTTCAATACTTATCTCACTCACGTCTATACCGACCACTGTGGCTCCGGCTTTTGCTAAAGGTTCGCAAACCAGACCTGCGCCGCAGCCAACATCTAAAATTTTTAATCCTAGCAGTGGTGCTATATGATTAGGATCGCGACCATAGAAGGCGCAAATTTCTGCAATAAAATACGCCACGCGTACTCGATTGAATTCGAGTGCCGTTTTGTATTGACCGTTTGGATCCCACCAACTTTCAGCGAACTTATTAAATTTAGCGATTTCTGCTGGACTAAAATTACCAGCTGGCGTGTGTTTAATGGTATTATTTTTCACTGGACTAAGCTTACTTTTGTCTAACATGGTAGGTATATCCATTTTATTTTTGTTAATTAACACAAGGCACCTTTATGGACAATCAATTGAATGTATTAGGTACAGATTTAGAGTTATGTTGTAGCAATACGGGCTATACCCGAAAAGGGTTTTGTTTTGTGCCCGAAGTAGACTTTGGTAACCACAGTGTCTGCGCAATTATGACCGACGATTTTCTCCAGTTCTCAAAATTACAAGGCAATGATCTGATCAGCCCTAATTATCAATATAATTTTCCCGGCTTAAAAGCGGGTGATAAATGGTGTTTATGCGCTGTGCGTTGGTATCACGCTATTGCAGCCAATGTTGCTCCACCTATTGTGCTTGAGGCAACTAACCAAAAAGCACTAACAGTGGTCTCATTAGATGTTTTAAAGGCCCATGAATATCAGCGTTAAGGCGTCACTTTTGTTGATAAAATAACGAACAACACCGATACCACTGTTTAGGTCGAGTTAGCGACTTAATAATTACGGTCATATAGCAGAGATAGCAGTAACATCATTATAATTTTTTTATCTCTTGGCGAAGTGTAGTATTGCTATCGGTGACGATTTTCTCCAGTACGATCACTCGTTCAATCAGTATAGCTAATTTCTTTTGTGTTGATATGGCGGTATGACTATTACTTTCTTTTTGTAACGCTAATAATTGTTGATTGGCTGCTGATTTGTAACGAAAGTAATGGCGAACCAAGATAATAATTAATATTGGTGATGTCAGTATTATCATGACTAAAAATAATTCAAACATAGTTAATTCCCTTTAAATACTTTGAGTGGTTAATGTCGCTTTTGTACTTGTGGTCGACTGACTTTTCCACAAGTTTAAAAAGGTTATTTCACGCTTTTTACCACGGCAAACAAGCAGATGAATGTAAAGCAAAGTTAAAATAATTGAGCTTGCTTTAAATATATTGCCCGCTAAGTCTCCCGCTGCACCACCTGACATGCCAAATATTCCGTAAGCTGCATTCATGAAAATATGCATCCACAAAGGAAACCAAATTCGATAACCAGATTCACAAAATAACCATGCAAACCAAGTACCGGCGACCGAAGTTATCGCAAAAGCTGCAAAGGCTGATATTAGGTCATGCCCTTGATATATGTGCCCAAAACCAAAGATAACCGAACTAAATAAGGCAGCAGGTATAAATCCTAAGTGGCAATATCGAAATAAAACGCCAAATAATACCGCTCTAAAAAGAATTTCTTCGAACACACCTGCGTATACCGAGCCAACCATTATCCCTGATAGGGCAAGGTTCAACTCGCTACTTAAATAGGCGTAACCGATTGTCATCGGCAAGCAACAGGCAACAGCCGCTAAAAAGTAATGTTGAAATCCTACTATTTTTAAGCCTAAAATTTCAGTTAAATCAACGTCCTTAAATAGTAAGCTTGCCACTAACACTAAGGGACTATATAAAGAGGTAGCTCGCGGGTGTTAATAAAAGGTGGGATTGATTATCTAGTGCCAGTAAAGCTTCACTCCAAGTGTCACCCCAAAAGTATTTCATCATATAGCGACAGAATATAAAGGTAGTGCTCATTATTAGTGCTTTAATTTTGTTATTCATATTTACCTGCTTAACTAAAGTTTAAATTTCAAATTAAGCATGACTAACACTCAATTTAATATCCATAAATTAGGGGTAAGCTAATATAAAAGGTATTACTAACAATGTATTGGGGTGATTAACAAGCTTTTGGGACTAATGACAAGGCTTGTTTTATAAGAACGAGATACGGGGATAGTAACGTTAAGGGGCTTCATCATTAATTTTAAACCGCCAGCATTGCCGGTGCTAAGTTCTACTAAGGCTAGGTTTACGGCATAAGAGCGATGGCAGCGCACCACCGTTGAGTCAACAGGAAGTTGTTTTAAGATACTGATCAGTGAACTGCGTAATAATTGATAGCTAACGTTGTTATCTTTAATAATGGCTAACTCACAGTAATTGTCAGCAGACTTTATAAATAACAGCTGTGATAAAGCTAAGTGCAATTTTTCGCCTTTATTATCACCGGTTAAGGCTAATGGCAGAGTTGATAATCGCTCACTATTAACAACATTTTCATTTTGTTGATTGGTTGCATTGTCAGTTTGGATAACTTGTCTTGGTAAAGCCGTTTTCTGTGCATGGCGATTGACAAGATACATAAAAGTGATTGGAAACAAACCAATAGCAAAAGTATATAAAATGGAAGAGAAAAGTATCATATATTAACCGTTAGCTGCCGATTTTTAAAATTAATAACACTAAAACTATCAATAAAGTTTTTATCGTTAATTAACTCTTATAACAGGATATTGCCACTCACTGATTATTTTATCAATCTTTCCCGTTATCTTCAGTTGATTAATTGCATAGCGTAACTGTTCAATTATATAGGGTGATGTTTTTATATTACAGGCAAAATAATAGTCTAACGGCTTTGTATTTAGTTGGTAAACATTTTCAAATAAATTAGGGTTTAAATTATTAAATTGAGCGCGATACTTAATGGTATATCCGTCGGCTAAAATTAAATCGATACTCTTACGCTTAGCTAACAGCATTAATAATGAATGAGTATTATTAACGACAAATAAATTAAGACCTTCTGTAAAGCCTTCTTTCACTAAAAGTTGGTGGGTAACATCGTCACGGATCACGGCAATCATATGTTTTTTTGCATCTTCTAATGAAGTAATACTTAGCTTTCGTTCAGTTAAACCGATAAAAGAAATATTACGCTCGGCGATGGTATTTACCCAAATAAATTGCTCTTCACGTGCAGGGGTTCGGGCAATAGAATAGATACAGGTGTTTTCTTTATTCAAAGCCATATTAAGTGATCTCGCCCACGGATAGACACTGATATTAAATGTGTACGGTGTACTCGACAGCGCCGAAGATACTATTTCTGTGGCAAATCCCATTACTTTATTGGGTGTATCTATTTGAAAAGGGGGCAGGTGCTCGGTTACGATTTCAATATGAGGCTGAAAAGTAATCTCTTGTGAGCTTGTTGATAGCGTAAAAAAGCTAAGTAATAAAATTAAAATTTTGATTTTATTGTAGATATTCACTGTGGGGTTAATCTTCCTTGATTTATAGATAAAAAAGATTAACACTAAAGTTGCCGAAAAACCACTCAACAAAGTCGCAGCGAGAACTTACTGAGTGTTTACATGATGGTCTTTCTCTTTCCATTACTGCAAGTTTTGGTGTGGCTGATTTTAATGCTCAAATGAATGAATTAGAAGATCTGATAAAACTTGCTGATGTAGCTTTATATAAAGCTAAAAACAGTGGGCGAAATATCGTTTGTCAGATGCAAGAAACACCTAAAGAAAATGACAACGAAGCAGTAAATATTATCCATACAGTAAACTAGAATCACCATACCCCCGCTATTTTATTATCTCAGTTAGCCTAACAAACATTATTTATATTAAAACCGACCTTTTAAAGATTTAACGTTAATTTTTTGTTAATGTGGTTGTTTGGCGTTATATTACTTTTTTTGTAAAGCGTGATAAAATTTCAACATAACAAATCAATGAACAAAGAAAAGTTACACTTTATTTTTCGTTCATCCCCTTTTTGCTCATTATATATCGCCACTTAAAACGGTTAAACCAGATAGTCGTTTTCGTTAAGGTATTTTAATGACCAAAAAATATATTTATAAAGGAATATATGTGAAAAAGTTAATAACGATTGTTTTATTTATTTTATCTGTTCAAGGATGTGGAGGAGGTTCTAGTAGTGACAGCACTAAAGCTAATGGAACGAACACCGATGTGGCCGTTGTTCCTCTTGATTATAAAAGTATTAAATATAAAAATGAAATATCAAACAAATATAACGCTGTTTTTAGAGGGGGGATCACTTTAAAAATTCCTCTTAGTTGGTATCAAGAACAAAGCCTTGATCCAGAGCCTCTTGTACTTAGTACTTTTTATTCCGAAGGTACTTCTCCTAAAGTTATTACTATCGTAAAAACTGACAGTTTTATTCAAAGTAGGCAAGGACTTTCAAACATAAGTGAAGTCTCTTCTAAGCCCATTAACTTTTCGAGCTTTGAGGGAACAGAGGTTATATTTACGGCGAATATTGACGATGTTGCGTTAAAATTTATGCAAAGTTATGTGGAAGTGAACTCCGTTTACTATTCTATTTTCTTTTTTTCGGAAGCCCAAGAGTTTGATCGGTATATAGAAGTTTCTCGCTATATTGCCCAGACGTCGCACCTGAGTATATTAACGCATGAGACTACCGAGATAAGTGTAACAAAGGCAGATGATGATTTTTTAATGTTGATTTGTGAACCATCAGCACAGAATTCTAATGAATATCAGCTCTATGGCAAAATTATGTCGCAGGAGCTCACTTTTAGTGAACAATTTTTAATTGATGATAAATCTTTAGGTTGTTTAAATGTCAATGCTAAATACAGTCAGGGTTCATATCTCGTTGTATATGGTGCTGATTATAATGATCGACACCTTGTTGCTAAAAGAGTCTCAAAAACGGGAGTGGTTTTAGATGATGTTCGTATTCCTGTATCATTTTATAGTAAATACATAGATTTATATTTAGAACGAGAGTTTTCACTTAGTAATAACAACAAAGAAATAAACATTCTTTTTGATGGTGATAAATATTTAGTTACTTGGCGCTGGAAAACAGGAAATGGCAGTGAACATATCATGGGGCGTTACATTGATACTTCGGGTGTCACTTCAGAGATATTTTCTATTCATGAATATGTAGACGGTCTTATTGATAATACGATTAAAGCGGCTATTAGTAACAATCAAATTTTAGTTTCTTGGTCAACTAAAGAGTCAAATAATAATGATTTCGCTATAGTTACCTATGGAAAATTTATTAATGACATTGATATTGACGTTGTCAGGAAAATTGAACCTTCAATCATAGATGAAAATAATGTAACTACTGCACGATTCCAAGATTTAACCCCCATCGATAATGGCTTTGTTTTCTCATGGGTACAAGGGGGATATTGTAGTACATGTGAAGGTTTGAGTGACGAGGCAATTAAAGCCAGAATAATTAACCGTGATAGTTTGCTAACAGATGTAAAGGTATCTTCAAACGTCATAACTGTCGCAGAGCAAACTACTTCTGGAGGTGCTAGCATTGGTGAAGCAGGAGATAGAAGTTATTTTAATATTCAAAACTTAGATAATAAGTTACTTTTCTCTTGGATCACTGGGGGAGCATTTGAAGAAACTATTTATTACATGGTTAGTGATCAAAGCCTAACTGAAATATCAGATATTACGATCAGAAATAAAAAAATAGGTTACATGCCTAGCTTAGCTGAAATAAAAGTCACTTATTCTGAAGATAGGTTGTTTATCTTTCAGACTGCCTATAAAGGTACGGCTGTTTGGGCTGAAAATAAACCAAGTCAGTAGATTAAATAAAATAGACAGTTGAATCGTTTCGGGTGCAATAGTAGTCATTTATTACCAAATAGTTCACTGACAATAGCCTTGAAAACCTGTGGTTATAGTACTTAATCGATACGATATAGCTAGGTTATTTTAAGACGTTGTTGGGGATTGTTGAATTTAAAACTGCCCGATACGGGCAGTTTTATTGAGTTAGTAAAGGTTAAAAACTGATAGTTAATGACTGAGCTATCAGGTAAATATTTATAATTAATGGCTTAAAAGAGTCGGTTTGCTTGCGACATTTAAGCCATTAGGTTAATACTATTTTGGCTTTATTTTTACTTAACGCCGTAACACCAGAACCAATAACTAAGATCACTGCACCAATAATACTGGTAGTATTGAGTGGTTCGTTTGTAATCGCTCCTGGAGAAATATAATTAATGATCTGCATAAAAATTAAGGTCAATAGTGGAGTTATGGCTAATGTTGCGCTAACACGAGACGCTTCCCAATGTTCAAGAGCCTCTGCAAAAGCGCCATAAGCCAAAAGCGTATTTGCCCCACAAAAAATCAACAGTAACCAGCCTATGGTATCTAGTTCAAACACTAAAGACGGTGCCGACAACGGTAAAAACACCAAGGTTCCCGCTAAATAAATCAGTATCATAATTTCTTCAGAGGCAAAATTTTTCAACAGTTGCTTTTGTGCTAAGGCATAAATAGCCCAAAGAATTGCCGCAAGAATAATAAAGAAAAGGCCAAGAGCATAGTTACCCTGAAAACTAAATAATTGTTCAAATCGCTGATTAAAAAACAATACCAGTCCTAAGATAAAGGTTAACAAGCCCACTTTTTGTTTGGTATTAAACGACTCTTTAAAAACACAAACACCACCAATAAGTAATAACATCGGTGCTATTTGAATCATGACCTGTGTGCTTTCTGGTGATGTTAAGGCCAAGCCCATCATATAGAGAATGTAGTTTGCTAATAAACCAAAGACGGTAAGTATCATTAATACCATGACTTTATTGTTCTTAAGTGATGATAATGAAGGTAAGCGTTTGGTGATGACTAAGTATCCGCCCAAAAATACGGCCGCAATAAGAAAACGAAACCAAGTAATGGTATTTACGTCCATATATTGCAATAGCTCTTTGAGCGCAATCGGTAAAATGCCCCATAATATTGCCGTAGTAAGGGATAAAAACAACCCCAGTTGCCATCGACCACTAATTTTATGCATAGGTAAAGCTCAGCTTAAAATGCCACATTGAGCATTTCTTTAAAAGTGAGATATTATCCATAAACTGCTTGAAAAATACTATCGTTATTAACGCCAGTATTGTGTTTTATCAGAGATAAAAGCGAAAGTTATTTTATAAGTAGCAATTAAAGCCATTAGCTTTAACAAAGAGGGGGTTTGAATGGAATTACCCATAAATATCATAGATGAATTGAAAATGCTTAAACTGAGCTTAAAAGAATACGGGTCTCACTGTTAAGTACACCTTCTATTGTTCTAACATCTCGCAGTACGTGATCAAACTCGAGTAAATTTGATGTTTTAACCTCAGCCACTAAATCTCAAGTACCGCTAGTTGTGTGAATCTTATCAAGTTGGGCAATACCACGCAGTTTATTAATCACTTGTGTGGTCGACCTACCGACAACTTCTATCATCATGATTGCTTTAACGACTTCAGTTTCTAACTCATCGTGAGCTCGAATCGTAAATCCTAAAATAGCGCCAGAATTAATCAGTCGATCCATTCTATTTTGTACTGTGCCACGCGAGACGTGGAGTGATTTTGCCAACTTAGAAATAGAGGCCCTAGCATCAAGGCGTAAAATAGCAATGAGCTCTTTATCAATAGCATCGTAAAGAAATACCCGCTTCTTCAGGTTCTTGTTCTCGGTCATACTCGGCTCCAAATTATCATTTTGACAATAAAACTAAACAATATGATAAATATTTACTCAATAATTGCAACATATTGCCATTTTGATTGGCACCTTCAGCAGATAGTATAGGGTTCAGTTAAATAACAGCTTTGTATAGCGCTCTGCTTTATCTGCCAAGAGAGAAATTATGATAAAGCATAAAATACAAGGTAACAGAGAGAAATTATGCCAGTATTTCCACAAGCACCAAATGCGGTCGTGATGATCCGCCCACATCACTTTTTTCCTAACGAAGAAACAAAGCAAGACAATAGCTTTCAGTCAACAGAGCTTGTAAACCAAGAGCAAATTAAAACCCTCGCTTTTGATCAAGTAACTAGCGCAGCAACCATACTTGCAGCAGAAGGGGTTGTTGTTCACCTCTTTGAAGATGAAGGACTTGAAACACCCGATTCAGTATTTCCTAATAATTGGTTTTCAACACATAGTGGTGGTCAAGTCGCAATTTACCCTATGTATGCAAAAAATCGCCGCAAGGAACGCCGCACAGACATTATCGCCATGCTTAAACAACAATATCGTGTGCAAGTCGTTTTTGATTATTCTGGATTAGAATATGATGATATTTACTTAGAGGGTACTGGTGCTATGGTGCTAGACCATATTGAACGCATTGCTTATGCGGTTAGTTCAAAAAGAACAGATTCACATGTCCTTGAACGCTTTTGCGCTCACTTTAATTTTGAACCTATGGTTTTCGATGCTCAAGACAAAAAGGGCACTCGTGTTTACCATACCAATGTATTAATGTGTATTGGCAGTGATTTTGTCATGGCCGGGTTTGAAATGATGACCAACCCTAAACGCCGAGATGAAATTATTAAGCGCTTTGAAAATGCAGGTAAAAAAATTATTTATTTAACTGAGCAGCAAATCAATCAATTTTGCGGTAATGCACTCGAATTGCAAGGGACTTCAGGGCGCATACTTGCGCTTTCGTTAACTGCCTATAACGCATTAACACCAAAGCAAATAACCTTGCTAGAAGAAACAGTGAAATTAGTTCCTCTGAATGTCTCTGCCATTGAAATGGCTGGTGGCTCAGTACGTTGCATGTTGGCAGGGGTTCACTTGTCAAAAAGATAATTTATTGATTAACGATTGAGTCAAAAAAATTAAGCATATAATTTAAAAAAGTATCGTACTATACTGAAAATTAAAGAGTAAATAAGGCAAGTAAATGGTTAATGAGATTGTAAGCGCTATCAACAATATCCTTTGGGGCCAAGGCCAAATATTAATTTACTTGTTACTTTTTGCCGGATTTTGGTTTTCGTTCAAACTTCGCTGGATACAGATACTGCAATTCAAATATATGTTTACGGTGATGAAAGGCAGTACGCAATCTGACAAGTCAGGTATTAGTTCTTTTCAAGCTCTATGTACGGGGCTTTCAGCGCGAGTTGGTACGGGTAATTTAGCGGGTGTTGCCATGGCTATTTCGCTGGGTGGCAGTGGCGCGGTATTTTGGATGTGGGTCATTGCATTATTGGGTATGGCGACCGGCTTTGCTGAAAGTGTTCTTGGCCAGTTATATAAAGTGCGAGATGAACATAAAGAATTCAGGGGCGGCCCAGCTTATTATATTCGGGCAGGACTCAACAAACCTTGGCTGGCTATTCTTTTTTCGCTTTGTCTCTTTTTAGGCTACGGTCTTACTTTTAGTGCAATGCAAGCCAACACCATCGCAGATGCATTAAACAATACTTTTACCATCCCTCGTGAATATTCAGGCATAGTTATTGCGGTACTCGCCGGCAGTATCGTTGTAGGTGGCATGCGTAGTATTGCTCGATTTGCTGAACTTATTGTCCCTTTTATGGGGTTAGCCTTTGTCGGGACAGCGGTCGTTATTACCTTGATGAATATTCAACTTTTACCCTCAATGTTTGTCGATATATTTTATTCAGCTTTTGGTTTAAATGAAGCGGGTGCCGGCGCTTTAGGTGCAGCAATTAAGAATGGCATTCAACGAGGCTTATATTCAAATGAGGCCGGAGCAGGTAGTGTGCCTCATGCAGCCGCAGGCGCTTCACCTGTTCCTAATCATCCTGTTGCTCAGGGGTATGTACAAATGCTAGGGGTTTTCTTAGATACCATGGTGCTTTGTAGTTGCACAGCAGTAGTTATTTTGTTGTCAGATATTAATATCAGTGGCGAAATGGAAGGTATACGAATGACACAAGATGCGATGACGAGCCATTTTGGTAGTGGTGGAAACTATTTTGTTGCCGCCGCGATTACCTTATTCGCTTTCACCTCTGTGGTTGCTAATTATGCTTATGCAGAGAGTAATTTACATTTATTTAAACTAGACAATAAAGTAGGGCGACTCTTTTATACCAGCATTTATTTATTTATGGTGTTTTGGGGAGCAACGGCTTCGTTGAAAGAAGTGTGGGGATTAGCAGATATGGCGCTAGGGTTAATGACGCTGGTGAATATCTACGCCATTATTTTACTGACCCCAACCGTATTGAATTTAACTAAAGACTTTCGCGAGAAACTCAAAGAAAATGGTAAGCCTACTTTTTTACTTGATGATGTCGAAATACAAGGCAAAACAGAACCCGGTGTCTGGACCGCGAATAAAGCCAAAGAGACGTTATAAGTCCTTTGATATATAAAAAGCCGCTAAAAGATTTTAGACGTTTGTTTCATTGTGTTATAGGTTATAGGCAATTGGGGTTAGTTAACGGCTTATTATGAACACCATGGATTTAAACGACGACAAAATATAACATGCTACGAAAAACTATTAGCATAGTTATTTTTAGCAAAGTTACTTTGTGAAATAATATGTAATAAGCGATGGACTCAAAACGTCTATCGTTAAGTGTGCTTTAAATCCCCATAAACAGTAATTCCCGTCATATGTAGACTTTTTCAATAATATTATAAGTTTTATTCAACTACTCGATAGCTTTGCGTATAACTTCTGGAAGCATTTATATGTTTGTATCCAATAATTTTCTTAAATTTTTATAATGGATGTCCAAGTTATGAAAGCTAAAATTTAGGGGGAGGGGATTTTAGATATAAAAAAACCGCAATTAAGCGGTTTCTTATCATAAACGGTGGTTTGTTTATCGCCAAATCTAAAAGTTACTAGGTATAACTAATGGATTAAAAAGGTCTTTATTTGGTGGAGCGGGGGGGAATCGAACCCCCGTCGAATTTCTCTGTGGCCCTTTAGTACTAAGGGGGTTATATTGCGAGTGTTCCAAGAATGTTCTGTTCTAATTATCTAATTAATTGATAATGTTAAATAAACACAAAAATCTCAGCCGACATGTTAAATGATAGCTGAGGTTTTTGTACTTTTTATTTATTACTTCTTTATTTTCTTTTCATAATCATCAAGAAAATTGCCATAGTGTTTCAAAAGCATCTCAGGTGATCTATGTCCCATCAATTGTGATAACTTCCATAAATTCATGCCTTCGCTGATATTTCTTGTGGCAAAAGAGTGACGTAGTTGGTAGGGATAACGATATTTTACACCCGATTTTTTGATGATTTTTGTCCATTGATGTTTTCTAAAACTATCCGTGTTCCATGGATTCATTTTACTATTTAAAAAAACAAATTCACCATTGGTTCCGGTCAATTCAAATTGCGAAGTAAGTGCCTCGATAGCTTTGTTTGAAAGGGGTACCGTTCTAGCTAAATTACTTTTTGTTCCTTTTATTTGGTTTTCAGTAAATGTTTCGACTAAACAGACTTCTTTGCTGTCAAAATTAACATCACACCACTTTAAACCAGCCCACTCACCCGATCTGCATCCAGTTTCAATACAAAAGGTAATAATATAGTTTTCTTGACCAGAACAATTATTTAAAATGTTATAAATTTCTTCACCATTAAATGGCAAAACATCTTTGTGTTTTTTCCGAGCATTGAGCTTTCTTTCATTTGATATATATACAGTTAAATTAATTTGTGATGTTGGATCTATCGTAATTATGTTTTGAATAATTGCCTTATTTAAAGAGCATCTTAGTACCGAAATTCGGTTTCTAATCGTTTTAGGGGCTTGAGGTGAGTTCTCAATGAAACTGAGAACCTCTCTGGCTGTCAGTTTTACAACTGAAAAATTCCACAAGGGTTTTAATGCAGTAACTGATTTTCGATAACTATTAATCGTTGTATGTGATAAACCGCGGCGAACAGCGTTTTCAATATAGTCATCAAGATAGTATTTTACGTTAACATCATGAGTTATATTAGAAAATATCTTTAATTTTGAAGATTTTGGGAATTCATCAGCGTAATTAAATGTGCCGCTTTCAATTCGGTCTCGAATACCCCCGACTTTGTCACTGGCTTTTGTAATGTTTCTATCTGTTACCCGAAATGGATAAATTTCACGGCATTTGATGTTTTTGTATGTAAAACTCAATTGTAACGAGTTACTGAGTTTGTTTTTTTTAATACTCACTCCTCTGGGGAGTTTTTTATCGTTGTTTATGTCTTTCATCATTCACTCTTAGCTAGTTAAAATAAAACGCGCTAAACACGCGTTTTTTTATTTTTTCGAGCCCATTTTTCGACTTCAATGATGTCGATCCATCGCTCTCGAACATTTGGGATTTTAATAACATGCTGCCCTACGATCCAAATTCCCCGTTCTATTCTTTTTATCACTGCAGTTTGTGACTCTCCTGAGATTTCACAATACTGATGTAGCGGTAATATATTAAGCATTTTTTTGTCCTTTATTATTGTGGAAAGCCAGTATATCCCTTGGCTGCAAAGCCAGATGCCTTGATTTTACGTTTTTTAATGGAAAATCTGGGCAACAGTACAAAAAGTTGAATTTTTTATGCTATACGATACTGTTTTTTACGACAGCTGATGGACCTAGACTGTTGTTATAGCTAATACAATCCTCAAAAGAAGGGATGTCGCTGTAAGGAAATATCAGCGTCATAAATTCGACTAATTTTTCATAAAACATATCAGTAGGGCGATCACAATTAAGAAAAAAGAAGCCACTCCCAGGAAAACATTCTGAAAAGGTCACTTTTTTTACTAGCATCTCGCATCCTGCCGTTTCCAAATCAGTAGGATCCTGTGAATAGTCTTGAAGTAATTCGACAAATACATAGTTATCATTAATGATTAATTCAAAACTTACGGGCCATTCATCACCGTTTTCCTTTATTACGCCGTTGCTGACATCGTAGTTAAATTCAATGTCGATGGCGGTTAGATAATTACCAAACATCCTGTCATAAATTGATTTATAAGAGGGCGGTGAAATATCATCTAGCTCTACTCGATATATATTGAGGTCAGCATCAAGGATACTTAGTACTTGTTGGTCTGCTCTGCCGTTGAGTTCTGTTATCGCTATTACAGCATCCGCTACCTCTGACATGTCGTTAGCGTGAATGAAGTCTTCATCAGTTAAAATGTACTCATCACTTGAAGCAATCTTGTATTTAAAACTACCATCGGGATTGTAAAGAAGAGCCAATTGTAGTTTAGGCTCAAGCAAGCTTTTTCTGATCAAACTCTTTTCTACCTCAACTAATACATTTGCCAGTTCAGCATTCCCATCAATAATATGGCTTGCCTGAACGCTGCTTATACCAAGAATGTGTCCAACAAGCTTTGTGTGCAGTAAACAACCCTTTTTATTGGGGTCTTTAAAGTCAACTAACTGCTCATCGGGGATACTTGCCAAATCAGCTTTAATCACATCGTTAGTGTCAGTGATATTCATTGTTTGAGTAATCATTCTGTTATTCCTGTTAATAAAATTTTAAGTCCCTATCTATTAAATAACAGAAGTTGAAACGGGCAACTGGCAATACAGACAGAAGAGGAATATTGTGAAAAGTGTAAAAGAGGGAAGGTTTATATTTAGTGCTAAATGTAGACATCAAATATTTATATTTGATTATTCGTATGTGTTGCGTTGTGAGTCACTTTGATATCAACCAATGATCCAACTTCCCATAGTTTGTTTTCCTATGACTAACCTTTTGAATACTTACTGATCACCAAAGGTGCTGTTTGTCTAGGGGAAGCGTTCCTCTCTGCTTCACTCCACATAAGTATAAGTAACATGCTGATGTTCTTTTTTACGGGCATAAGCAATTAAATGTCGCTGACGTAGCGCAGTAATCATTATAGCAAGTGGTAGCTCATGACTTTTTGCTAAATGATATAGTTAACTGATTTTTTGCATAAAAATCCATATTTCATTTCAGCTGGATACTGCTCAATAGGCGCACAGTTTATATTGCCAAGTCCACCATTCGTTAATAGGTAAAGATGCTTTGTATTTCGACAATCAACAGCGACCAATAACCAATCAGGGGGATTAGGCTTACCTAACTGCCTTAAGAAACTATCAATATTTAATATCGTGACCTCCATGGTATTTAGGTTTTTATGCGGCGTCTTTTTTTGTATAGCGTCTAAAATCATAGGTAGACCTATTATTTACTTATGTCTGTAGAAATGTAGCTCGACTAAAAGTGAAAATGAGCTGGCATTGAAACGTTATTTGCTCATATGGCTAAAGATAAATTGGTTTAGAACGTCTCACGATGCGAAGTTCACTATGGCAGGGCTACTTTTTTGCCGCCTACTATCGTGCTTTACTTACAGATAATTTTTATTATTTCTTATCTTTTGATTGTTTCTTTGAAATAAAAGTATCGACAAATGACATTAATGCGATGGCAGTAAGAAACATTCCTATCGCATATACTAGAAGAAGTTTTACCGCCCGTTCATCTTGACTCTCTTGAGGTAAGTGCAGGGTAGTGAGTAACAAAATTGTCATCACAAGCATAGTTAAAAGAGGTAGCTTAAAATTTTTCCATAGGGTCTTCTTATCTTGCAGAGGTGTGCTTTTGTTAAAGCCGCCCCCTAGATGAAATATATACACGAATAAAAGTACGACGAGTGGAATATATCCAACACAAAGTAAAACAAACACTGCCATATCATTTTTTTGTAAGTAAAAAGATAAAGCTAATAACGACCAACATAAAACCCAACTCAATACTGTTTTCAACATAATTTTTCTCCTTGAATATGAATAACAATTATCTCTTAGAAATCTAATCGGGCAACTCACGGTGCAGCGCGAAACATTAGTCGGTTGAGTCATGTCTTTTTTCGATAACCCACACTTTCATGGTAAATATTGTTTTGTTGAACTATCCCTATCGTATATTCACACCTACTTTCTGAGCTAACGGTAGAAAAAAAGTTAATGGCTTTAAGAATGAATTAACAAAACTACCTATTGTTGATATTTTAAATCAAACTGTCTTTTTGTAATGGCTATCCACTTAGCTCAACCAATCACTAAATGTTGTGTTTACTAAATTTAACCTCGTAGATCACTTATACCACTTTGCTGACCTAATTTAGTCCTCAAAACTAGGTAGGTTTATGTTCACTAAGATACGAATATAGTCCTTCTAATATTCTTTAACAATACACATCATTTGACGATATCGAAAAGTTAATTAGCTCGAATTCGATATAATTAAAACTTGAAGTTGAAAATTTCGACCTCAAGTTTGTGCAAAGAGGTTTGCACAATTAACTATACTTTTAACCTGGTCAAATTCGACCAGTTTAAGTTTAATTATGGCGAATTCGCCATAATTAAAACTTGAGAACGCAAATTGAGATCTCAACTGCGACCATAGGTTCGATGTTAACAAAGATACGATATTCTCCACAGATATATATATATGCATTCTTTGACGACAATTATTACCGATTAAACGAATAAGCTAACTGGGAAAGATGCCACCACAGAGGTCATTCGTCATCAAACTGTTAATGCTAACTTTGTGGCTAAATTGACTATGTCACTATAAACGGACTAAGCTTCGATGAACCTTTATTTCCAAAGGGGTATTTTAAGTCAAAGTGAGTTGACCAATGAAAAAACTTTTAATTGTAGCGCATGCTCCTTCAGAAAATACACAATTAATGGTTGAAGCGATCTTGAAAGGTGCACAGCATTCTGATATTGAACAGGTTAAAACAAGCTGGATACCGCCTTTAGAAACTACACATGAGGATGTGTTAGCATGTGATGCGATAATTTTGGGGACGACTGAAAATCTCGGTTATATGAGTGGAGCTTTGAAAGATTTTTTTGATCGCTGCTATTATCCTTGTCTGGAAGTAAAGCAGGGATTGCCTTGTGCGTTATATGTTCGTGCTGGGAATGATGGAACTGGTACTTGTCGGGCAGTCGAATCGATCTGTACAGGTTTGCGTTGGAATTGGATTCGACCACCATTAGTGTGCCGTGGTGACTGGCAATTAACGTTTCTTGACCAATGTGAAGAACTTGGGATGACAATGGCTGCCGGACTTGATGTTGGAATTTATTAATTCGCCTTTTACATTGCAGGAGTCATAGCTGTCATAGCATCATCCAACCCGATTGAACATCACCATAACTGACTCCTGAGCCACCATTGCGGTCGTTCATCATCAAATTATTAATGCTAACTTTGTGCGCTTTCCTGACATTAGCTACAGGTTGTTCTTTAGGTCAAAAGTTAGCCAATAGCGAACTGACGATTATGCAAAAAATGCATATTGCAAATAGTGCTTTGAGGCAAAGTTTTAATTATGGCGAATTCGCTATAATTAGAATTAGTGTTAATCGCACATCCCATATTGGAGCATGTCGCCCAATGTGCAAAGTTTGTACGTTGCTATGTCTCTTAAGTGCTGTGAGTTCAAGCCTTTGTTCTCAAGATGGCATTATTGCAACAGCTTGTTGCAATATTTAATTGGTCAACAATCTGTTGACCAATTGAGTGGTTAGTTCCATTTTGGAACATATGGTCTATGACCGCAAAGTGGCATTAGTGACGGTTAAACCCAACCCCTCAAGAAGCTTATTTTTTAGCACTAATATTTATCAGTGCTAATGTTCCCTTGGTGCGCTTAGCTACCAGTTGTTCATTAGGTCAAATGATAGCCAATTGCGGACATTAGCCTTTGCAAATTCAGGAGCATATTTAGGGCAATATTAGCCAAGATTTTCTGCTCACTTGTGGGGCTGGTTTAAGACTTGCAAAAGACGTTAGACATAACAGTGTTCTAGCTTCCGCTTAGCGTAAAAGAGACATTAGCAATTACAGCTAATGGACAGATTCGATTAGATCTTGTATCGATAATGCCGCGTCCGACTGCATGCGATTTGTTACACATTTTATCTTCAAACAGTCATCATGATTTAGATTTAAGTAAATCACGTATTTCCGTTAGCAACATCTCCTCCTTAGAAGGAGGGCTGGGAGTTTCAGGCGCTTCCTCTTCTTTTTTCTTTAGTTTATTGATTCCTATAACAACCATAAATATTACAAATGCAATGATAGTGAAATCAACAATGGTTTGAATAAATGCTCCGTAACTTATCACCACTGCTGGCGCTTCGCCTACAGCCTCCTTGATGACAATTGCTAAATCAGAAAAGTTTACGCCACCTAATAGCACGCCAATCGGAGGCATAATAACCCCAGAAACCAATGCTGTGATGATTTTCCCGAACGCCACCCCAATAACGATTCCGGCCGCCATGTCGACGACATTTCCCTTCACCGCAAATTTTTTGAAATCCTTAATCATGCTCATAGCCTTGTCTCTCTGGTTCATTGATAGTGGCAGTTATATTAGCGCTTTGTGCTTTCTATTCCCTAACCTTTTTTACTGCTAGCTAAGTCATACCAACGTCGTAAACTGCAAACGCGAAGCGCTCCGCCTTGTTAGGTAATTGTCTCGATTTTCGATGTGCAATTAGGACATATCATCGCTTTTTTATGAATTTCTGAAAAGCACATTGGGCAATCCTTGGTTTTGTTGAATATATCTCTTTCTTCTTTTCTATTGATTCTATTAATTGCTTTTATCAATATAAATGTAATCCAGGAGACAATAAGAAAGCTAAAAACACTGTTAATAAAAAGACCATAGCTAAGGGTTACAGCGCCATCTTTGTTGGCTTGGTCTAGGCTCAAATATGGCGTTCCAACTGCCCCTTCTTTTAAAACGAGAAACAAGTCAACAGTATCCACACCACTTGATAGCAAACCTATAATTGGTGCAATAATATTAGCAACTAAGCTAGAAGCAATCGTAGCAAATGCACCGCCAATAACGATACCAATCGCCATATCCATTACATTGCCTTTAAGCGCAAACTCTTTATATTCATCAAGTATCTTTTTCATGTTTGATCTCTAATTATTGTACCAAAGCCCCGCTAAGGAGAAATTTGTAGTTGGGTAAAATGTTGAACGGAGCGAAAACAGCCAACTGCAAATTTTCACTCTTGAGCGACTTATTAAGCCCGTTTAACCAATGCAAATTTACCTTTACCCCTCTGTCCGCACATAAGGTTACAGAAAAAGCTAAACCAACACCTAAGCAAATCTATATAACTATAGCCATAAAGGAAATGAGATTTAGCTGAATTCTAGCTTAATTACTATATTATATTCTTCCTGAATATCCATATGTGACCAATTTTCCATAGGCTTATAAGGCCTAATAATGACTTACAGGGAAATCACCTAACCAATCAAAATTAGAATTTAAAGCGAACTTCTGCAAGTTAAACGTTTTATTTTTAGCGCATGTGTAGCATTTTCTATGTATAAATTAATTACTTAAATAATATTACTAAAATGTCGCAAAATGCACAAAACGGTCCTAATTTCGCTTTGAATTCACCACAATAAATAGTCTTCTTTGCCAGTCAGATTATTCGATTAATCGGTAATATTTATAGTCAAACAATGCATATTTATATATGTGGATAACTATATCTTATCCTTTTAATATTGAGTCAGATTGTATTAGAGCCTTCTTCAGTTAGCCAATTGCCGACATTAGCTTTTGAGTTGCTAACGGCAGTTCAGAGCCTAAAGCTGTCAAAAATGTTGACTAATACTCACCTCAATTTAAGTCGGCTTAGAGTCATAATACGAAATTATTACAATTATACGCTCCGACCATTATTTTCGATTTTAGTGAATGCAATTAAACGTAAAGAGTAACATTACCAAGGCAATCACCTTGCTCATTGGTAATTCATTATGTGAAACAGATTAAAGACAAGCGAAGCTTAATACTTTGGATGATTTCATGATCTCTGACACTCAATCACATCACTCATAACAGTTATCTTTGGCCACGATTTTGTAATCAGGACAGTTATATTCTCTGATTCATTTATTGTTAATGTCCACTTTAGGGAATATTTTTCATATATTTAGTAGCTAAACTGAATTATTCCAAATAAGTCTTAATATACTCAGTATATTGTGATAAATTTATGTATTGAATTATTTTATCTATGGATTTCAATGAATAAAGCAATATTTCTGGTGATGTTAACTGCCCTGATTAGCTGTAAAAGCACAACAGAATCGAAAACCTCTTATACTCCCGATTTTTCTTTATTTCTGTCAAATGAGATGATAGCTAAAGCAAACTCTGATTTTGATACGTTATATGATGTCTGGTTAAAAAAGCTATTTTATCAGAGTAAAAATCAACTATATAAAAGGGGACATGAGTCGGTCTGGGGAGCGAATGATCTGCATTTTCGTGAAGGGTTTACGAAGTTTTGTGAAAAAGCTGGTTATGAAATCTGGGCAAACAACCACGAAATAGGTTTTACAGATTATTACTGTAGTAATAAACAAGGAGAAACCCAAGCGAAGATTTCTATCACACCTGGTTCTTATTATTATTTTTCGAATACATACTTTGTTAATAGGGGCATTAGTGAAAAACTGAGAAAAATAAGAGTGTCTAAGTTTTCTTTGAGTAAAAACTTAAATGGTCCTACTGGCTGGCTTCACTGGTCCAATGGAAAAAAGCTAAGGTTTATAAGAATTGGTCATTTTAACTCACAATTCAATTCATTTGTTGGATTGCATGATGAGGATGGTCATATAATAAAACAGTACTTTTTAAGTGACGTCAGGAAAATGGACCATACAAGTTATTCTGATTACGACTACACACTTACTGATGGTACCGTTTTATCAAAAGATGTTGATCCTCAATATTATTCTGTTGGAATTAAAGCAGAAAAAGGTAGGAACATTTTAGAACTATTTGTAGTGTTACACCCTTTGACTCAAGAACCTTACACATTAATAGCCAGTTCTCCTTATCGTATAGTTATTGATGAATACTCAACTTGGAAAACTAAGCCTCTAAATAAAATAACATCCAAATTAGATTCAACCATTGTCAACATAGTTGCTAAAGAGACTCGAGCTAAAATTGATTTATTATTGAAAGCTTCGCATGATGAAGGATGGGATGTATTGATACCAACGAATGGAGTGAAAATTTCTCAACACGTATCTAATCAGATATCAAATAAATTCTTATATCCTTGTAGTGGTGTCAGACTGTCCATTTCTAAAGGAATAGGCAATGTAGATAGGTATGGAAAATGTTTATTAGCTAAACGTGATAGTAAATTGTTTCATAAAGGTTATGAAATATCATATGAGGCTACGCCCCTTACATACCTCTTCATGCTTGAAGCTATCCGCTCTGACTATAAAGGTTAACGTTCACACCAATTTTTCATAACAAGGGGCTATAGTTGGAGTTTAAGTTTGCGATTGTAGCCATTTTTTTATCGGTAATAATAAGATTGATGCTTAAAAAAATGGTGAGGCATATGAAGGTAAAAATAATCTATGATGATAGTCGTTTGAACTTCCCAAGGGAGAAGTGGTTGAAGTCGTATTCTAAGAATGAATTCCACTGGTTGGTATGAGACCAAAAAAACAAGAGTATTGCGAACCATCAACCGTTTTATCATCAGAATCGAGGTTTCTAAATAGAGGAATCCACGTTTCTTTACCTAGTTCATTCTCACAATAAGTAACAAAGTCTGATATTTTATTTTTTGACAAAAGAATCCTTCCTAAATTTATTCATAAGGTATTTTATATGCTTATAATAATACCATCTCAAGGTATGACTATGTTTAAAATCAATATTTAACAGTGTTGCTTTTTAGAGGCAACATACTTCAATGAATTTAGTATTTGATGAACGATTGATGTTTGAACTTCGCTCTCTGTAAAAGTAGTCCTTATCGCCTCGGAAATCCCGTTAACATTCTGAGAGGAACTATCACTGACAGCTATGAGCTTAAACAAACCCCACAAGTGAGCAGCAAATTTTGGTTAATATTGCCATAAATATGTTCATGAATTTGCAAGGGCTTAATGTCCGAAATTGGCTAGCACTTGTCTTAAAGATCAACTAACTTCTAATGACCGCTTAGTCGGAGAACTTGTCGTTAGTGAAACAAAAGATAAGGTCAGCTAAGTGGAAAGTTAACTTAAGTTATTAGTGGCAAACCTAATGTTATTCAGTGGTCGCAGTAAATGTTATTAGGCGACAGTATCAGATGATAATGACTGGCAGTTCTGATGTAATTGGGTGGCAAAGCTGATGTAATTGTCCAAAGATATGACAGGACGTTAGCATCAATAGCTTTACGAGCTATTTTAGTGTTCATTAGATGTTGAGCTGCTTTCATATTAGTTAAAACTATGTGATATTAAATTTAAATACTATCAAGTTCATTATATGCCGAAGTTTAATTTTAAAAATTTTAACTGTCCAAAATGTGGAAAACACGTAGTTTTAAGAAAATTTATGTTTATAACTCCCGATAGAATATTCGATTGTATGCATTGTTCAACGAAAATAACGATTGAATATCAAATTAGTGAGAGGGGCTTAATATACAGTTCGTTAATTCTTATAGTGCCAACTTTTTTTTATGCAATACTAACTAAAAATTACATTGCATTCATAATTTTGGTGTTTGAATTAATAGCTTTTGGGAGTTACGGTTTTATAAATCAACGTGTTGTTTTATCTAGTGAAAGTAATATTTCAATAAAAAAGAGAACAAACTCTAGATCTGTAAACTCTTAATTTTCACTGAAGGAGTAATTGTAAATTATTGACCTACAAATACATAAGAGCAAACACTTTATGGTATAAATTATTTAAGAACTAGATGAAGCTAAAAGCAGCTTGATTTCGACCATTCTCCTTAGCTCGATACAGCATAGTATCTGCTTCATTAATATCCTGTAAACTGTCAACACCAGCACATTTTGAAACTCCAATACTTAATGTAATCGGAATGGTGATTTCATCATGAATCAATGGTGATTTCTCCATTTGAAAACGTATACGCTCTACTATTACTTTCACCTCTTCTTCGCTAGTATTTGCAATAGCAATTATGAATTCTTCACCACCATACCTAGCAAAGAGATCACCTTCATGAATATTAACTTGAATAGTTTTAGCTATATGCTTAAGTGCTACATCACCTACTAAATGACCATAATTATCATTAATTTTTTTAAAATAATCTGCATCAATCATAATAAAGTAACACTGCTCTTGATTAGATATATTAGATACGTTCTCAAAGAATGCTTTACGATTATATATCCCCGTCAAATAATCAGTTTCCCCCACTTTTTTTAACTCAATTTCTTTAAACCTAAAAACAAGGATTAAAAATGTTACGAGAAGAGAAATATGACAAAAAATAATCCAAAATAAACTTACTGTTTTGATCTGTTCATTCAATGAGTCTGATATAAATTGCATTAGTGCGAAGGAATTTGGTATTAATTTCGGCAATAGAATTGTGCCTAGATAAATGAAATGGCCAAGTAAAATTAATTGTAAGATGCTCGATAAAAAGGTAAGTTCCTCAGTAATTCCAGAAAATCTAACTTTATAGGATATTAGGTAACTCAAATAGGCAAATGGAATTATTCCGATAAAAAACTCATTGTAAGCTACCAGAACAAATGGTTTCACCTCTAAAACTGATAATCCAGCATGAGTCAGAATAGTGAAAATAAGCCAGTATTTTTCAAGCTTTATAAAAGAGCGAATATTCAACAATTCTATGAATGCCCTACAGATTAAATAATAAGATAAAGCAAAGAAAACGTTATTTAAAATATAGTAAATTGTATTTAATAATACAGAGGGAAACATTAAAATTACGAATGTAAAAAATAGAAATAATGAAGATAATGTAAAAGGTTTAATACCTTTGATATGCCGATTTTTTTCATAAAAAAATACGCTGGTAAATAAAAATTGTAATGTTATCAAAATAAAAATTATTTTAACTGTCGTTCCATCAATCATTTTTAACTCTTTGTTAATATTTTATAAGTACTAGCATTCAAATACTCTTAATTTTTACAAACAATTGCTTATTATTTATATTAACTCTCAAAGCGTTAAACAAGCAAACAAAACGACTGCTTTATAAAGAATGTTCAGAGATACCAATAAGATAATAAAAAATTGGGGATAACAATTATAGTCATATGAGTAGACTTTTTTTTAAATGCGTAGGTCTTAATTTCATTTAGGAGCAAGGATACTAATTACCTCGTTTTCAATAAAATTTTAATCGAATCAAAACCACTTATTCTTGAAAGTATTATGACTATCTTATAAGAAAGTAGAACTATATATCCGTAGAGAGCCTCCCCTTGTATGTACCAAGGTCAAATAACGTCTCTTAAAGATAGTGTTCCGAGATGAAACACCACAAGCAGCTTAAACCAGCCCCAAAAATAACGAATTTAGGGTGATATTACCCCAAATATGATCATGGTTACACAAAAGCTCTATGACTATATATGGCTAGCTGTTGCCGTAAACCTCTGTAAATACTTAATGTCAGCAAAGTCGGAAAAGCGCCCGTAAACACAGGTAACGGCATTAAGCATTAGAACGGAAGTTTTAGTCCATTATATTTCTGGCTTTTCAATCGCATTTTCCATGTTTATTAAAGGTTTCGCGCTTGGTAAATACTCAGGGTTAAGCACAAGTTTCCAAACAGCAAGTAACATTCCTAATACGTCCGCAAAAAGCACTTACCTTAGAGGCAAATTGAAGAAGTAATTACTAAGTGGCGTTATCAATCGAAGTGAAGCAGTCAGTGGTAAGTCATATTGAAACGCTAACTTTTACCACTTAGTTCTCAGCTTTTGTGAGCCAAACTCATCCCTCCTGATGGACAGTTTAGAAAAAAGACATTACGAGTTCTGTTTGAATTTTAATCGTTACCCAGCTTTGTTATGCTCTGACTAAGGTCAGCTTAAAGTGCTTTCCATTGAATAGAACATTGTGTTTTTTCAATTAAAACTTATTTAATTATTGACATAAATAAAGTTAATTGAGAATATTAATTTTCAATGGAGTGTGCTATTTACTTGAAATGTAAATAAAAAATCAAAGTGGAATTCCCCCCCCCTTTATTTTTATATATCTCCATATTGTTACACTAATTGATTAGAAGGACTCTAATTTTGTCTCAATTTTTTTCAAATGATTCTTTAAAAATAATATTAACTATATCTTTACTAACTTTAATTCTGCCTGCCTGTGGCGGAGGAGGTGGTTCATCGTCAACCCCATCTACACCTCAGCCAGTGCAGAATCAGTCTCCTTCAGTAAGTGCTGGCGTTAACCAAGCAGTAAATGAAAACACTGAGGTATCTTTGTTAGGCTCAGCTTCAGACTCGGACGGCACTGTTGTTAGTTATAGTTGGGCTCAAAGCAGTGGGACTGACGTAATGTTGAGCACTACTGACTCAGCGAGCACTTCGTTTATAGCGCCGGAAGTTACCAGTAACCAAGTATTTACGTTTACACTAACGGTAACCGACAATGAAGGTGCAACGAAGGCCGCTACCACTACGGTTAATGTTAATAATGTCAATATATTGCCATCAGTAGACGCAGGCGCGGATCAAAGTGCTTTTTTAAATGATGAGATAATGCTCAACGGCATTGGAAGCGATACAGACGGAAGTATCACACAATACCGTTGGATTCAAACGGGTGGTACGAGTGTTACCCTAGCGAATAGTGATACAGCTTCAACTTCTTTTACTCCAAGCAACCTCACCACAGACGAAACGTTAGTTTTTCAATTAACCGTTATTGACAACGATGGCGGAGAAGCATCAGATCCCGTAAGTGTTACTGTTTTTACGGATGCATCACCTGAGTTATCTGCAGATAAAACCCTCTTAGAAGTAGCACAAGTTGGTGGCGGGCGAATAACATTTACTGCCATAGATGACTTGACGCCAGAAAGTGTTTTATACACTAGCTTAGCAATTGAATGCACGCGGGAGCCAAGTGAAACCTTTAGCATTACCATAAACTACAATGAGATATTGTTTACTACGGATGACTCAAAGCCTAA
This sequence comes from Colwellia sp. PAMC 20917, assembly GCF_001767295.1. GTDB lineage: Bacteria > Pseudomonadota > Gammaproteobacteria > Enterobacterales > Alteromonadaceae > Colwellia_A. The sequence goes on along the minus strand of NZ_CP014944.1, from coordinate 1,172,907 downwards.
TTATGAAGAAGATTGCGTAGCCTCAGTGACCGATACGATTGGGCAAACAGCTAGTGTAACTTTTACCCTGAAAAAACTTGAAGATACGCCCGCCGAGATACTATCATTTGATGGTCCTCTAATATTATTGTCAGGCCAGACAGCTGAAGTAACAGTTATTGGCGATGGCAGTAAAATAGAATTACCACTAGAAGTGACGGACACTAATAACGACCCTGTTGAGGGTATGCTAACCGCTTCTTATGAAAACAATAAAATTACAATCATAACTGCAAACGATGCGATAATCCCTAATGAAGGGCTTGTAATTTACATTGTAGCGAATACAAGGTCTGAGCTAGGGTCAAGAGGAAGAGGTAATGTCCATGGCGTTCGCTTAGTCAAAAGTACAACACCTTATGACAATTTAAATGTGGCTTTTGAAAGAGCTAAAAACGAATTTAAACATTCGCAAGACTATTACCATCTTAAAATGTTTACGCTTGATTATGCACAAAACAATCAACTAATCACTGTGGATGAATACGACGATGAGGTTGCGATAACTTATGCCCCTTCAACACCATATGAGTTCAATCAAGTAGAAAGAGCGTTTAATAATTTAATAAACTACTTACCCCGCGAAGTCACTGACTTAGCCGTCAAACTAAATAATGTTGATCCTAACTTCTATGAGTTTGATTATTTTTATTGGCAAACTGCCGCATTTATTGAACTTTATGGCAAAAGTAATTTTCCAGCGCAACCTGAATACAATAGTAAGAAGTTACTCAGCGACAACAGCTATTCAAACCTTGTAGGTGATACGGCTATCGGAGCTTACGTAGATGATGTTTGGGCGTTTAATACTGGCTATGAATATTTGCAAGCCGTAGTTGATATGAAGTATTGGCTAAATGGAAATGCTGAGTTACAAGCCAGTAGTTCTGTAACGCCAGAGAAAGCGATGCAACTGCGTGACCGCGCTAAAGAAGATAAATTAAAGAGTGGTTTAGCAAATGACGTAAAGCAAGAACGATTAGTTTATCCACTTGGCTTTCGTTCAGAGAAAAAAATTACGCCACCAATTAAGGTAAATAAAAGTTCAGTGATGGCGCAAAGCAGCGAAGATCCAATCTTTAATGATCCCTACTTTAAAGACCAATTATGGATGAAAAATCAACCTACCTATAAAGGCGCGCAAAGCCTGTTAAAGTTAAAGGATACCTTCACTGAAACTCGTACCTCTCGTATTGCCGTTATCGATGGTAACTTTATTCCCACAGATGAAATTAACTTTGTTGAAGGTTTTGATGCCGTTGAAATGGATAATGAGCCATTTGTGACTTTTGATGAAGCTCAAGCGGGTGATTATGCCTTTCATGGCATGGCAGTATCATCAGTTATTGGCGCAATTAGCAATAATAATTACGGCATTGCTGGTGCGTTATCAAACGTAGAAATAGTACCTGTTCGCGTTTTTGAAAATGGGCGATTTGGTAGTGGTCATGATGCCGCTAATGGGATACGTTGGGCTGCTGGCTATAGCTTTGAAGGTTTGCAAGACATTAGTTCACCGGTTGATGTTATCAACCTTTCTTTAGGGGGCGTCGGCGAGTGTAATAGCGATTATCAATCAGCCATTAACTATGCGTTGGCAAAAGGCGTTATTGTCGTTGCCTCGTCAGGCAACGATAGCGATAAAGTTGCCAATGCGCCTGCAAATTGCCATGGTATTGTTGCTGTTGGTGCCAATGATATTAATGGTAACCGAGCTGATTTTAGTAATTACGACATCAATGGCGTTATTGATGCAAGTGCTGTCGGTGTTGAAGTCCCAGTTTTAGATATTGTTATTGGTGATACTGCATTCGAGGAAAACTTTAGTTTGTGGAACGGAACGAGCTTCTCAGGGCCAATCGTAGCTTCAGTATTGGCTTTGATTAAACAAAACTTAGAAGGGGTTCCTACAGCCCTTGCTCAACAACACATTAAAAATAGCTCAGGTGGTTTTAACCGAGAATGTGCTGACTGCGGGCCAGGAGTTGCCAATAGCGACGCCGCGGTGAATTCAGCTATTGCTCAACCGGTAAACGTAACAGCTGAAATTGTCAATAAGTACCACGACTATACTGATGGGTATAAGCAAGGTTACTTGAAAGCGCAAATAGATAATGGAGCTGATGCTTGTAGTTGGTGGGGCGTTACGCTCGATAACGATATTGTGTTTGACGATGAATACGCATTAAAGCTTTCAAGTGGTACCCAGGGCTATTCTTTATCTGGTGTAGATAATCGATTCAATGATGGGGCCCTTGGTGATGTGACGCTGGAGTTATGTAGTGATAGTTCTTGTCTTGCTACGCTAGAAACCATGAACAATCTAACTAAACCTGGAATTTGTCAGTAAATAACCATTAAATGAAAGCAAACTAATAGACGTTTATGTTAATGAAAAACGTCTATTAGTTCATAACTTCATACACAACTATATCAACTAGACAAAATAAGAAGGTAAGCGTAGATTATATTATTTGGTCTACACCAATCATAACCTTGCTGTTTGCTTTGATTCGAGTAAGAGAAAATGAAAATTTTATAGTAATTTTGTTAGTAAATATAGAAGTCGTAATTTGTGATTTTGAGCTTTAATTAAGACGAATATCCCATTTAGAAAGGTTGAAAGCCATAGATAAAATCCACAAAAAAGGGAATAAAATTAAATGATAGTTTATGTTGATATGGATGATGTTCTCTGCGATTACAGCACAAAAATTGAGTTAGCTAAAATTAATAGCCCTGAAATAGAATTCCCCCAGAGCACAGCTAATTTTTTTAGACAGCTAAACCCTATAATCGATGCAATTAGCTCAATTGAGATCTTGAGAGCAACAAGGGGCATTGATTTATATATCCTTACAGCACCTTCGACTAAGAATCCTCTCTCGTATACTGAGAAACGCTTGTGGGTTGAAGATCATTTTGATTATGAGTTTACTAAAAGACTGATTATTTGCAGCAACAAAGGATTATTAAAAGGCGATATACTGATTGATGATCATATAAGTGGTAGAGGGCAAGAAATATTTGAAGGTAAACTCATACACTTTGGTAATTGCGAATTCCCAAATTGGAAGTCTGTAATGAAAAAAATCCTGTGATTGATGAGCTCTACTATTCCTTGGAATTCATAAAGAGTCTAAGTGGTTAGATGCTATTCTTCGTATTACCAATTCTGCTTTACTCTCAAATTCCTCGTTGATTTTATTTATTGCCCGCTTTAGATGTTTAACGTTTATTGTAGTCATGGTTATAATCCTTAGAATATTAAGTAATTTGTATTAGTACCGCTGTATTCTCTAACAAAAACCAAAGTGGGTGATTTGTAAGGGAGATTATTAAGTGACTGTTTCTAAAGGGGGTAGGTGGTTGTCTATCTGTGTTGACTTACGCATTATCTTTTTACTATTTTAAAAGCGTGCGCTGTGTGAATTCTAGTGCATAAATTCTCGCGAAGCAGAAAAGTAGACAAGTTACTGTAGCAAACAGGTATTTGCTACAGTAACTATCGTTTTTATTGGGGTGTGTCATGTGAAGTGCTTTTTTAATATCTAAACTTACAGCCTAATCTTTTTAGACTTATCGCTTCAAAACACAAATGACTTAGCTAGTCAGTGATTGAATGGCTAAGTCATAGATTAAGGTATTACTATTTCTTTTGTTTTTTGAGCTTGAAGGTGGATAGTTTGCCTATTGCTGGTTTTCCTTCACTCCCAAACATTTCGTTAATTTTATTTATTGCCTGTTCTAGCTTTGCAGCTTTAGTTGTATTCATTTCGTAACCCTAGATAAATATAGGCACTGCGGCTGAGTGCTTTTATAGTTTCTAACGAAAAGTGAAACGCGCAACTACTGATGGGGTGGTATAAGCTTTTGTTTTTAAGTTGTTTTGTGTTGCGTGGTTGTCTGTTGTGCGTTTTATTTGCTGTGTTATGGAGAGAATCTAAAAGGTCATGTGTTGTTTATAAATAATATTGTCGTGATTGACTTATATTAACGAAAAGTCGTGGGTTGGAGCATGGGGTCAAGAATGAAAGCGCAGCTTTTTTTTGATGCATTAACCATGGCTATTTAGCAGCGACAACCCAAATAAGGATTAATAATTCATTCATATCAAGGCGTTCAATATGCCAGCCATCAATATCGTCGATTACTCAAGTCAAATGAGTTTGTTGGTAGTATGAATAAAAAAGGGTGTTGCTGAGATAATGCCGTTGCCGAAAGCTTCTTCGGAAGCTTGAAAAAAGAGCGAATTCATTGGCGTAATTATGAAACACGTAATGCAGCACAGCAAGATGTGCTGAATTACATAACCATGTGCTACAACAGCCACCGACTTCATTTATAGCTGGATTATCAAAGTCCTAATGGTTTTGAATCAGTGAATAGTGAATAGAGAATTAGAAATGGTTGCTTAACTAGTGTGACTGAATTTGGTTGACCACGTCAGTCCGTTATTGGGTGATTATCAGCCATATAATCTAAATTACGATTATGTCTTGGCAACTCTTCTCTAAAAGCTCTAATTCCATCTCTAATATATGCTTCTAACGCTTCTCCTTTCAATTCTTCATCATATTCATTTTTACACAAAGAAAGTTGGCTAGGCTTTACAAATGCCTTAATGTTGCTTTGCAATACTACGACAAAGCGATCACCTTCATAAAAATAGGCCCAATACGACTCTTGCCCGTTATTGTATTCATCAACACCCATAACATAAATACCGTAAACTTCAGCACTTGCGACTAAATATGTATCTTCATAGCTTTTCATAAAACACTCCTTTATCATTCTATGTAATTAATGTAACAAGCTAAAAAGCACAATGACAGCTTAATATTAAAGAACTCTCTTTTTATGATTTTTGAATGGATTGAGCACTAACGAAAATATCACGAATAGACTTAAATGAATGATAATTAGCATGAATAATCAAATAAAAAACACAGAGTAATGTACAATATGTACCTAATCACTTATTTGAAAATGACCTCAATATATAGGACATAGCAAGAGATGAATGATGGCAAGCTGACAAAGAACTTTATCGCCTGTGGTAGAAATGCTGAACAAGCCTTAACAAATATGAATAACGATTGGCAATACGACTTCTTTGAGGCTATTTACGTTCCTCACCAACTAGGTTTAAACGTTAGCCAATTGGATATTGATAAACTAAAACGAATTGAAGATGTTAACTTGATCGTTATTGATAATGAAATCGACGCAATTAAACGTCTGATGAAATATATTGACTACCTTAACAAAAATCATGGAGGAGTTGAGGTTATTGGTATAATCATAGTTGATTCAGTTGAATTACCACTTAGTGATGAACTGAACAATTTACACAAGGAATTAAAAACAATAACATCTGCTGCCTTTCTGCATGTAAATCAATGTCAGCCTAAGATGATAGAGTCATTAATAGCTATGTATAACCATGTATCCTGTGGTTTTGCTATTGCATGTGTAGAGTTTTCGGATATCTACAGCTCTCTAGAGGCAGGATATTATTTTGAAGCATCGAAAATTACTGTGACGACAGTAAATGAGCTTCCATTAGCGGTGTTTCAAGTATTCGTTAATATACGTAATGTTTCAATTGAATTGGGTGAGGCCAAAGGATTTTCATTGGTCGTTACTGCAAAAGATGACTTTTCGGTAGATTTATTTGAAGCCTGTAGCGCTATGTTAAAAGGGTGTATCAACAAAGATATTGATTTTGTATTCAATACAAATATACAACCAAGTAATGAATATTCTATTCACCTTGGTGCTGTTTTTAATAAGTCGCATAACAAGAAAATAATGAATAAAAATGAATTATTAGATATCCCCAAATTTCTAAGGTAATTTTAAACGACTCTATTTCATTTAATGCCTGTAAAAAGCAGAACGGGTCTATTCATAATAAAAAGTAGAAAGCCCTATTAACGTTCATTCCCAAGGGAGAAGTGGTTGAAGTCGTATTCTCAGAATGAATTCCACTGGTTGGTATGAGACCAAACCAGCCTCACAACTATATAGTGTATATCGGCTATATACTCTAAATATGATTATGGCTTCACAAAAGCTCAATGGCAGCTATAGGGTGATTGACTGCTAGATATTGTGGTAGGTTCTCGATTTATGACCGCTTATCGCCCCAAAGCTGTCGGTATGCTACTAAAACCTTAGTTCTTTGTGGCAAAAGTGAGCATTAGCAGTGTTCAACTTATACAAAGTGACAGCTTTAATAAGGCCGAAATATTGTGGCATAGTTAAATGTAATTGGTAGGCTTAGGTAAATGCAATTAAGTGGTTCTGCTTCTAGATATTTTCCACCAATTGGCTGTAATCGCTTATGGCTAGTTGTTGTCGTAAACTTCTGCAAATACCTAATGTCATCAAAGTCGGAGAACTTATTGTTAGTGAAACAAAAGCTAAGGTCAGCTAGTGGAAAGTTAACTTAATTTATTGGTGGCAAACCTAATGAAATTCAGTGGTCACAGTAAATGATATTTGGTGGCAGTTTTAGACGATAATGACTGGCTCCTCTGATGTAATTGAGTGGCAGAACTGTTGTAATTATCCATCTGATCACATGATGTGATATTTTTAGCACTATGAATGTGAAATTTTGAGTAATTATCATTTATCTTAAAATCACAATGTATCTCTTGATTTATACCTTATATTTCAAAAATCTAAAACTTTACATGTTGTATTAAACCAAAATATCTTTAGAAAAACGTCCCTTTGAGATTCATGTATAAGATAACTATTTTGTAATTGAAAACTGTTCCCAAAGTTGCGCGCTTATTATTTTAATTTAAGTTAAAAATTCATTTACAGACAGAGTTTTTAGCATGTCACTAATTTCTACCATTATTGCCGGTGTATCATTTATTTATATGGTGAAGGCTTTCACCTGGTCAGGCTTCGAAGAAAATATCTAGACTGAATGTGAAAGCCGAGAGCAAAATAATCTCCCTAAATGGTATCTGTTTATTTACGAACAAAATAAAACTTTAGATTAATATTAAAAAATACTAAATTAATCATTTACATAAAGATATTATTTAATGATTATAAACACAAAAGTAAATATAGTTTTTATTCGTGATCAACATTCAGTGCCACAATTAAATTTTATGGAACATAATAAAAGCATAATTTTATAAAACGATAATAATACATTTAACATAAAAGGAATTTCAATGGTTTACAGCTATTTATTTGAAGCGAAATCTATTCAAACGTACCTGTTTAAAACAGGGAAAGTGAAAGATATTATTGCCACTAGTGAACGTTTAGACTTGCTTGTCGACGACAAAGAAGAAAGCTTGTTATTTAAGGTAATTAAAGCAGCCAAGTTAACTTCAGATCTTCTTATCAGTAAGGACGAACAACTCGATAATGATATTAACTTTATACGTTGCAAAGGCGGTGCTTTTTATTGTTACAGCACTAATAAAGCCTCATTAGTTAAACTTAGAAGTTTGTGGACATTGGCTGTTCAACAAATGTTTCCCTCTCTCGAATTTACTGATGCTTTAATTTCGGCTAATACATTACAAACGGCTATCCAAAACGGCCATAAACAATTAGCAGCAGACAGGAACACCCCAACAGTTAAGTTCCCTATAGCTACTAGCATATCTGAACGTTCTAGCCGAACGGGATCTGCGGCAACGCCAATGTCTAAAGTTGTAAAGTATGAAAGTATCCAAGATGAGAGTGGTGAATATGAAAAGATAGATATAGACACTGATTTTCATCGTCAAGCTTATAGCAATTTAGCGATGAAAGACGGTGCTGCACTACAAGATAAGTTTACCCCTGAAAACCTTAAAACGAATAAAGGTGCACCCCGCAAAGTTAATTACCCAGTTGACTTAGAAAATGATTTTCAATTTATAGCTAAAAGCGCGATTAAAAAATCAGATAAAGAAGCAATTAAAGACATTGCACTCATTCATATAGATGGTAATGGCTTAGGACTCTTATTACGAGCACTACAAGGGGCATTGAAAAATGCAACTGATGAACAGTTTTGTCGTGCATTCCGTCAATTTTCTGAAGCACTTGCAAAGGCAACTCAACATGCTGCGCAACAAGCAACGCAAGAGTTATACAATGTTGCTAATTACCAATTAGATGGCAGCAGTAAAGTATACTTACCTATGCGACCGCTTGTTCTCGGTGGCGATGATGTAACTTTATTATGCCGAGCTGATCTAGCATTGAAATATAGCTCTACGTTTTGTAAAGCATTTAAAGAGTCCTCACAAAAAGAGTTAGCACAGTTGTATAAAGAACATTTACTTAATGCAGAAAAAATTAAACCGTATTTAACCGCAAGTGGTGGGATTTTATATCACAAGGCAAGCCACCCTTTTGTAAATAGCCATCATTTAGTGGAAGGTTTGTGTGCTAAAGCTAAAAAGCTAACTAAGGATCTTGACCCTAACATTGGTCCTGCGGCATTAGCCTTTTTCAGGTTATCTAATTCAGTCACTGGTGATATCGAAACACTCTGTCGCCAAAGTCAGGTTTTTAATGTTAAAGACGTACATGGTGAGTCGTTACTAAGTTTAGGCGTTAACGCTTATGTTGTTGACCAAAATGCCAGCCATCAAAGTTTAGACAATCTATTCGAATGTATAAAACTCTCCAATAAAGAAAAAACAGCGGTTTCCATGACCAAGTGGCGTCAAATGGCCACCGAACTCGCATTAGGAGACAAAGTCGAAGCAGATAGAATTTATGCTCGTGCAATGTCACTTTGTGAAAATAAAGCAGGTTCAGAACAAGTAAAACAATTACAGAAATTATCTGGAGACAATACGGATAATACTCAATGGTACTGGTCAGTAACTAATCAAGAATCACCATATCTCCAGTCGGCTATTAGTGACATGTTAATAGTAGATCACTTTTCTATAGTTAACGCTGAAGAACACAGTAATGCAAGCACTAAGGAAACCGCATAATGATTTTTAATATGAAATTTAATATTCAAAGCTACTGGCACATTGGCTCAGGCCAAGAAGGTGGTGCTTATGCCGATGCTTTAGTGCTTAAAAACAGCGATTATTTACCTTATTTACCAGGTAAAAGTATAAAAGGCCTACTGCGCGATGCATTTTCTCGAGCTGAAAAAAACAACTGGTTTAGTGATTTTAGCCATGAGAATGACAAAAACACCGAAACATTAGTCGATGTGTTATTTGGTAATGAAGGTAAAGCCGGAACGTCAGAGCAAGGCGCATTGCAAATAAGTAGTGGTGTTTTATCGTCACAAGAAATTAACTATTTAATAAAAACCCCCCAAGCAAAATCTAAGCTCTATAAAGTAACCTATGCTACCGCTATAAACGATGAAACCGGTGTTGCTGAAAATACCAGCTTACGCAGCATGGAAGTTTGTGTACCAATGGTATTAACCACACAAGTGTCAGTAAATACATGTCATATAGGCTACTTAAATAATAAAGACGTACTTGATGAGAAGCTCACCTTGTGGTTAACACAAGTTGTTAGTTTTATTACAGAAATAGGTGCTAAGCGTCATAGAGGTTTAGGTAAAGTGATTGTTAACGTGAAGCAGGAACAATAAATGCGTATCTATTATACATTAACCACCATAGACCCCATTATTGTTAGTCAAAATAATGCAGCAACAGCTAATCATGAATGTTTAGACTATATACCTGGTAGTGCTATTTTAGGTGCTTTTGCAGCTCAGTATTATTCAAAGCTTTCGGCAACCCAAAGTTGGCAAGCATTTCACTCTGGGGAAGTAAAGTTTAGTCCTTGTTACCCGTTGGTAAATAATGAAATGGCTTTGCCTACACCAGCGAGTTGGAATGTTTCTAAAGCTCAAAGTGACAATCTTATTCATAAAGATAAATACAACACCACTATATTAACTAATCATAGTGCGGCTAACTTTAGCCGAGATGAAAGTATTCAATATAAGCAATGCCGAACAGGATTTGTAAACAGTAACGGAAATGTTGCTAATGTAAAAATGGGTAATAGCACGAAAACGGCATTAAATAGTCAAACAGGTAGTGCGAAAGAAGGACAGCTATTTACTTACAGCTTTATTGAATCGGGTCAAACATTTGCCGGTTGGGTAGACCTTAATGACAGCGATATCGAAATCAATAACGCAGTGAAGACCTTACTTGTGAGTAATATTCGTATTGGTCGTTCACGCAATACTGAATTTGGTCGCGTAAAATTAAATATGGTAGAAACCCCTGCTACACAGAAGATTGCCAACAATTCAAATGAACTTGTTTTATGGTGTATAAGTGACAGTGAATTCTTTAATGATGTTGGTTTACCGACATTAACGCCAGCAGGTAAAAACATTCATCCCGCGTTAGAAGGAGCAACGTTAATTAGCGATAAAAGCTTTATTCGCAGTATCAAGGTAAATCGCTTTAATCAAAAACGACAAGGGCTAGATACTGAACAAATATTAATAGCTAAAGGTAGCGTTCTAACATACAAACTTACTAGCAAGTTAAGCCAAGAAGTATTAAATGATATTGATGCCAATTGTGTGGGCATTAACCAGCAATATGGTTTAGGTTGGTTGAGTGTGAACCCATCATGGTCGTTAGAAGGAGCAATAACTGATAGTGCTTTATTTACTTCTTTACCAATAAAAATAAATGATACATCAGGACAAACGCCAACCAGCAATAATAGCCCTTTATTAAAATGGCTATCATCACAAGTAAGTAAACAAGAACGAACTGATACATTACAAAAAAATGTCAACGAGTTAATCCAAAATATTGTCCACTTATACCAAAGTGCCAGAAAATATCATCACATATTGAACAGCAACGAGGCAGGGCCATCATCAACACAATGGCGCAGAATCAGTGAAGAAGTGCGTGTAAATAACGACAAATGGCAGCAAGGCGTTTTTGAGAGTGAACAAGCAATATGTAAAGCTAAAAATGATGAGTTAGGTTGGGGTATAACACTAGCAAAGAATACCGGACAGACCACGTTTGCTGATGAGGTCCATTCGTTAATAGGAAAGCAAGATATTGCCACCATGCGTTTATTATTAGAGCAGTTATGCCGATTCGACTTATCTAAATATAAACAATTAAAAGAAATATCTAAAGAATACAATGCGAAAACCAGCGAAAAAGGGAGTTACGCACATGGGTAAAGTTTATTTAACGCGTTTAATTATAGAAACACAAAGCCCTATGGCCATTAATACGGGTAACCGAGAAGTCGGTTTTGACAGTCAACTTGCCAGAGATGCCAATAACCTGCCTTATATACCCGCAACAAGTATTGCGGGTGTATGGAAACACTTAGCAAAAGAATGTTTCGATAAAGAAAACCTTGATAAGAAAAGCATTGATAACTGGTTTGGCTATGCTGGCAATAAAAGTCAATCATCAACGTTAACAATAAGTAGTGGAATATTGCACAACAGTAAAAACAAACCTGTTCAAGGCCTGTTAACTCCCGAAGAAATTAATCAAGACACTCTGTTAAGCATGTTGGTTCAAGCTCGACCTCATCATAGAGAACGGGTGAGTATTAATGACAGAGGCGTAGCGAAAAATACAGGTAAGTTTGACCAAATTTTATTACCTTCAGGCGTACGCTTTTGTATTGATATAAAGTTTTATGACGACAAGTTATCTAGTAACGCAATCACACTAGAATGGCAGGCCTTATTAAACTGTTGGCAAAACCCCTTGTTCGCATTAGGTGCAAGTACGCGCAATGGTCTAGGTAAAATAAAAGTTATTGGCAGCAATGTTGAAATTATTGACTTAAATGACGCTTCTGGTGCTGTTAAAAAAATGAATAATCATGCCTTATTAGAAAATATACCTAGTAAGAACAATATTAATTTTGTAGCTGAACAACAACTATTTGCCCAATTACCTTTAAAGGCGCTCGATAATTGGCGCGCCGGTGCAGGCTCTCAATTATTAGGGAAATATAATAAAGGTGAAGCAGATAAAAGCATTTCTATGATCACCTACAGTGAACCAAAAGTAGAATGGGCTAATGTATCAGGGAAAAACCATGCAATAATATCAGCCCCGAAACCTGTACTATGTGGTAGTAGCATAAAAGGCATTCTAGCCCACCGAATTGCGTTCCACTGGCGACGTCATGAAGCTTTATTAGGTAAAGAAAGCATGTGGGCGGAAGACATGGAAACAGCAACGCATAAACAATGGGAAACACGTCCTGAAGGTTTGAAAGCATTATTAGGCTTTGCTGATGATAATGATCATGATAACAGCCTTGCAGGAAGCTTATATGTAGATGATTGCGGAATCAGCTTTAATGATACGACTATTCGTCATCACAATAGTATTGACCGATTTACTGGCGGTGTTAGAAAAGGCGCACTTTACAGCGAAGAGCTTTTATATCAGCCTGAATTTACCTTATCGCTAAATATCAAAAATGATACCGTGTTATCGCCCTCATTAAAACAAGCACTAAGTGATACCTTGGAAGACCTAAAACTAGGTTTATTACCTATGGGAGCAGGAAGTGGCAGAGGCACAAGCTTAGTGATGGCAAATCTAGAAAAACCATGGCTGGTAAATTTAGATATAATAAAAACAGAAAATAGCTATTCAGTAACTGAACAAACACAAGGAGCAAACTCATGAGCCTAAGTGAATCAATAACGCAGTACAATGAACTTAAAACTGATATCTCTGAGTTAGAACTGCCTAACGTGTCTTCAGCAAAGTTAACCATGCATGCAAGCATGGTGTGCCTAAGCGAATTAATGCAAGCTATTGAAAAATTCTCAGCTACCCAAGGCTGGGTGCAATACACAGATGAACTGGTTGTTTCAGCCCAAGTACCTAGCAAGCCTTACATAATAGAAGCGCAATATTGTAATGCTAAAAACCATAGCTTGCATATTAAATTGCAGCAGGGGGATATCTACCAGTTGAGTACTTTTATTGTTGAAGAAAGCAATAACGAAAAGCAAAGCGAGAGTCAATTTTTTACCGAACAAAAGCTTATTGTTCGCAAAAACCTTAAAGAGCAGGCGGTAAGTGCAAATTATCGTTTATGGTGGAAGCTTGAAAACGAAGGCGTTAATGAAGGACGATGGTTGTCTATATGCCAACAGTTTTTAGGGTTTAATACTTTAAATAACGATATTAAGGAAGGAAAATAATGAGCCAAGTTCACACTCCCTATCACTTCGTTCCATTATCAAAATGGATTTACATGCCAGATTGGGCGCATCTGGTGAGCCATGACGTACCTTTTAAAGATGGAATTTCAGGCGTTATTGATTATACCTTAACCAATGCAACCCCGTTATGTGTAGGTGGCGAGCAAAAAAAAATTGATGGTCAGCCATCATTAGTGCAATGGGCAAAAGATCCAAAGGGTAATCCTGTTATTCCTGGTTCAAGTTTAAAGGGCATGATCAGAAACGTACTAGAAATTGCCTCCTTCGGTAAGTTTTCAGGAATTGATGAAAGTCATTTTTCTTATCGTGACGTATCAAGCAAAAGCCATTATTTAACTAATGTGATACAAAACAAAGTTGTTTTACCTGCATGGTTAAAATTTAATACCACAAATAGTAGCTGGGAATTAACTACTTGCCAATTAGCTAAAGTAAAGCATAGTAAGTTAAAGGTGACGTTAGGTAAAACAATTAAAAATGACGATAGTGCCATTGTTAAATATAAAAAATTACCACTGTCTCAGCCTGTTAATATTACGACTTATATAAAAGAAGGAAAGCAAGGCAGAGTTACTTGGGTTGAAGATATCAGCTCAGCAGGACACGAAGCACACCTTGTTTTTTGTAATAATCGCATAAAAGGAATGGGTCAAAGTAAACCTGATGATTATGAATTTAGTTACTGTTTTTACGGTGAAGAAAAAACAGTCTCCGCTTCAAGTGACGACATTAATGATAAGGCCAACAAAATGTTTATCAGTCATGGCGAGGAGCAAATTCAGTATTTAGTAAACAATCAGTCTAAAAAAGGTATCCCAGTATTTGCATTGTTTGACAAAGGTCAAAACCAATTGCATTCACTCGGTTTGGCAAAAATGCCTAGAGTACTTTATAACCATTCAGCTGCAGACCTAGCAACAATTCAGCAAACAAAGGCTCGTACCAGTGGCAATTATTTTGATATGTCTGAACTCATGTTCGGTACCTTAAGAGAGCAAGGCTTTAGCTTAAAAAGTCGTGTTGCTTTTAGTGATGCGGCAGTCATTAAAAATCAAGGTATAAAAGTTTCAAACTCTGTAACCCTTAATGGGCCAAAAGCAACCTTTAGAGGTGCATATATAGAGCAAACTAACAAAACCGAATATACTGATTATGACGATGGAAGCGCTAAGCTTTCAGGTTGGAAACGTTATGTGACTCAAACTAAATTTAAGGAAAATCAAACGGATAATAAAAATTTAAAAGTTAAAAGCCAATTAGAACTTTTAAATGTTAATAGTCGATTTTCAGGAAAAATATTTTTTCATAACTTAAAGCATGAAGAATTAGGTGCTTTACTTTGGAGTCTATCTTTAGGTAAAAAAGCAGAAGCTACTAATCAATATCATGGCTTAGGCCACGGCAAGCCTTTAGGTGCTGGCGCTGTACAACTGGTAGTGGATAACTTATCAATTAAAGCAAATGATGCTGTAAATATGGTAAGTGGCGGTACTGATGATTATATTCAGCAATTTATTGATCATATGAACGATCAACATTCTTCAGACGATAGTGGCTGGAGTGAAAGTGTACAACTACAAAACTTCTTAGCTATGACAAATATGGCAGAAAATAAAGATCGAGATTTGAGTTATATGCCACTCGGTGATTATAGGGATGTAAAAAGTGATAAAGCCTCATTACCCCCGATGACATATTTAGGTAAAGCTATTAACCGTCGTGATGGTAAAGCATCTACAGGTTCATTAAGTTTCGCAAAAGGGCGTTTAGCTGAGTTGTGTTTAACCGAAATTACTGACGATACTTGGATTAATATCGAGAAACAAAAACAAGTAAAATTAAAACAGTCATTTGATTTTGAGAATGAACAAAAACTAAAAGCAATACATGAAGCTAAACTAGTAGAGCAAATGGCAAATATGCCAGAAGACATGAAAAAAGTAATGCAACTTAAACTTGAGTTAACCAAAGCGATTACTGTTGAAGAAAAACAAGAGTTTAATGTGTCCATCGAAACAATGCTTAATGACTTTATCGAAACTAAAATTTCAAAGGACGCTGCGCAAGAGCTATACAACATAGCAAGCCATAAGAAAGTGTGTGAATACTTAAATATTAAAAATAAGAAAAAGCTAACCCCTCGTAAAGAGAAAATAACGTCATTAGTCCAAGTGTATAAATTAACGGTAAAAAGTTGATGCAAGCACTAACCTTACTCGCCCAACAATGCGACTTGCTTAAACTGCGCATTTATATTCAGTTTAAGCAAAGTACTGTTTTACCCGCTTTTAAAGGCTCAATGTTACATGGTTGGTTAGGGCATGCAGTAAAGCATATTGATGAACGTGCTTTTTTTGCTTTATACGGTGAGCACGACAACCAGCAACCTAAGCCCTATATTATATGCCCTAATGAAGACCACAAAACGCACTGGCAAGCAAAAGAAGTTTATTACTTCGATATTGTCCTTATTGGACAGATAACACAACTAGCACCTACGGTTTTTAAGGCGCTTGAGTATGGACAAAAGTTAGGTTTTGGCTCTCAAAAAACACCTTTTTCTTTGATCAGCGTTAGCTCATTATTACCGGGAAAAATCAAAGCGGGCATTCATATAACGAGTTTGCTTGATTGGTTAACTATTAGCCCCGACGCTTTTGAACAACGAGAACTAGCGGTTAACTTTATTACGCCTGTTCGTTTAAAATTTCACGGGAAAATACTACAAAACCAAGCGCCTAACCTACCCCTACTACTAAAGCAAATATCTCGTCGCTTTAGTCAACTTTGCCAGTTTTGGGTTTGCGATGAACCAGAACTTCTTAGAGCACTTTATCAAGAACTACCCGTATTAGGTGAGCATGAACAAAGTGACCATATTTACTTTGAAAACTGGGAACGTTTTTCGTTAAAAGAACAAAGACAACTCCCGTTTGGTGGGTTAAAAGGCCAGGTCAGTTATTATGGTGAAATAGCACAAGCCTTACCATGGTTACAAATAGGTGAGCAGTTAAGTATTGGTGGAAAAACAACTTTCGGTTTAGGCAAGTACCAGTTAATCGAATAAATTGTTTTATAATTAATGGAAATAAATAAATGAAAAAGAATAACATTTTATTAGCAGTCACCGGAATGTCACCTCAAGTTGTCACCGAAACTATATATGCTTTATACGTTAATAAAAACGTAATTATTGATGAGATACAAATAATTACCACATCAAAAGGTCGAGATCAAGCCTGGATAAGTTTAGGTATGGAAGATGGTGAGAGTCCATCACAATTAACGCAATTGTGTAATGAATATAATTTACCGCCTATAAAATTTACAAAAGACAATATATTTGTAATTCCTGATAGTAATGGTAAAGAAGTTGCTGATGCTCGTAACGTAAGTGACCATAATGCCTTAGCTGATTATATAATCAATCATGTAAGAGAGCTAACTGAGCAGGATAACGTTAATATTTTTGCGAGTTTAGCTGGCGGACGCAAAACCATGACTTTTTTCATGGGTTATGCAATGAGCTTATTCGGACGTGCTCAAGATAGCTTATCACATGTGTTAGTTACGGAAGAATTTGAGAACGTAAAAGATTTTTTTTATCCAACACTTAAAGATAAACGTGTTACCAACTTCAATAACATCTCTTTTAATGCAAAAAATGCTGAAGTAACATTGGCTGAAATTCCATTTGTTCGCATGCGTGATGAAATGCCGGATCGCATTATTAAACGAAAAGCTAATTACACCGAAACCATTGAGTTAATGAATGTTTATAACGAAACGCCTAAGTTAGAGATAAATTTAATACAGAAAATAGTAAAAGCTAATAATATTAATATACCTATGGCGAATGCCGAAATAGCCTTTTTAGCTTGGTTTGCAAACTTAGCAAAAGAAAAGTCAAACGGAGTCAGCATTCCTTATGAAGGCCACCCTGACAAAGAGTATGCTGAAGCGTTTAAAAATTTTTATGAGATAATTAATAACGGTATAACGGAGAAAGTTGATCGTCCTTTGAGAAAAGGTATGGATCAAACTTACTTTAACGGTAGAAAGACAAACGTAAAATCGGCTTTCAATAAGGCACTAGGAAAACGCTCAGCAGAAAACTTTATTTTACAACCTATTCAAAAAATAGACGAAAACGGAACTGCAATGTTATACGGTTTAAAGATAGCGCCAGAAAATATAACGTTAATTACTAAAGAGCCGATTAAAGTTGAGCCTGTAATGGTGCTTTCTAAAAAGGCTTTGTAATAAAAAAAGTCTAAAGTAATTCATATACCTAACTCTGTTATGAATTACTTTAAGCACTTTATTTACATAAAAATAAATGATGCTATTTTTATGTGGTCTTGGGAGCCATTATAAAATTTGAGTAGTAGTTAAGGTGATAGCTTAAACCTTAATAAAGGTACTTGTATTAGCTCAGAGTAGATTTTACATATCACCTTAAAAGTTGATAGTGTAGATAGAAATAGGTCTAAATCGGTCATGAAATATTTTCTATTAGATTCTAGTTTTAAGATCGCTTATAGAATGAGGGGATCGGAAAGTCGGATATAGATATTTTAATGACCCTTCCATTTTTATTAAAATAAGCTAAGTTCAACTGGTTCAGTTGCATCACTTAAAACAGTTTTGTTGTTCATAATAAAACGAAACGATTTTTCAACAGTCGTTTTACCTATCCCTTTTACTCTGAGCAATCCATTAAGTGAATTAATATTTGGCTCATTCAGTGCCACTTTAATTTTTTTAATAGCGGCTAAATTTAACCCCGACTGAACTTTTAATTCATCATCAGTTAACGTATTAAATATTTGAAGAAAGCGAGGATATAAATCGTCTTCTGCACTGGGATCAAAGTACCAAATTTCTATATCTATATCTATATCCGTGTCGGTTAAGTACTCATTCATTAAAGACAGCACCTCAGACTCTTTAAGCCCCCCTAAACTTGCACCTAACAAAGGAAAAGCAATAGAGGTGATCCCCTTCTCTTTAAAAGTGCTGATAAACTTTTGTAAGCCTAATTTAATGTCATCAAGTGAAGAGTGATCTTTCCAATGTGTTTTTGTTGGAAAATTTAAAACCTTTGAGCAAGCACCTTGCTTTCTTTGGTCGTTGTATATCCATAATGTCCCCATTGTTAATTGTCCTTTAGCACAATAGCCTTGGTATAAATCAAACATTGCTGGGTATCTCAATTTAAATTCATAGGCGATGCCTGCACCCATTACACCAACACAATTAACGGTGTTAACAACTGTTTGGCTCTGGGTTGAAAATATATTTCCGTGCTTAATAATAATCATGCTAACTCCTAAAAAAACATATGTGAACAAACTTCAACACGAATACCATCAACCTTCAAATTGTTAATAATATACTGCTTAGTTTGTTCGGTTTCACAAAAGATTATTTCTAACTTATCTATGCTGACCTTGCCATGCACTAATAACTCAGACATCATAGCTGTTTTAATTGCTTCATAAGAATTACCCTGATAATTCCAGCGAGGGCTAAATACATAATCCCAATTTATTTGCTCTAAAAATTTTTTATCATTAGAAAAACAAGTATCTTTTCGCGATGCATTACCGTTAGTGTAAACGGCGCCAGGTGTTGCAATTATATTTTTATTAAAACCCAATACAACAATGCCGCCTTTTTTAAAGTGGCACTGATTACGATACAACATTGCATTTTTAGGGTTAAAATAAAAAGGCACGTAATCATGCATGCTCTTTTTGTAAATAGGCTCAAGGGCACTTCTTCTAGCATTTACTTCTTGATTACTAATATCTACTTTCTTATGCGGATTATTATGGGCAAGCAATCCGTTTGCCAAAATACCTTCTAAATTTCCTATGTGGGTCATATGATCAACGGTTGTAACATCAGAAAAATTATAAGCCATGTGTCTGTACCTCTAAATTATTAATAAAAAGGTGTGCTTGTTAAGCAGCACCTGTTTCAATAATTAGAAGTTTACAGACTTAAATATTTTTGCTTTTGTTGACAAGCTTGTGAAGAATTAGCTTACCTTTGCTTTCCACGTTTTTAATTGATTAGCTAGGCCATGAATAGCACTGCCAGATAAGGGAGTAACATTATTTAAATTTTTCACACGATCATGCGTATGGTCATTTAACTCAAATACACTTAACAATATCGCTTTGGCGTGGCTACCGCCAAGGTTACGCATTAAACTTTCAAGTTTTAAAGCAACATTTTGTCCTTTACCCGCTTCTTTCCAGTTGCTGGTTTTACATTCAACAAGCATCATTTGGTTATTATGTACCAGAACAAGATCAAGCTCGTTACTTACCGAGCTTTCAGTATTGTTTTTATCTAACCAATGGCCATTTACACTTGTTGAAACATAATCAATACCGGCATCAACAGCGGTTAAATAAGCAAACTCTTCAAACCAAGCACCGCCAATATAACGAGCTGCATCTTCTGACGTAAAAGTAAGGGTAGCTTCACATTCGTTGAAGGTTACTAAGTTGGCAATTTCGAGTTGTTGATAACAATTCACAATACTTTTAAACTTTGGCACCTGTGCAACCACAGCATTAAAGCTTTTATTGTTACTGCCAAAATCTGTTTGAGCCGAAATGCCGTTTAACATAGAAATTAAATTCGCTTCGCGTTTGCACAGTTCTAATAAAAAACCAGTGCTAGAGCGGCGTTCCATAATATTGTCGTGTTCACGGCAATGTTCATTCACTTCACTATTCACATTGAACTGATTTAAATATAAATAGTCATGAACATTCAACACATTGGCATAAGGTAATGGCGTGAACTTATTTTTATGAGGGTTGGTTAAAATAGTATTTTGTTTATCTATCGTGTCGGTGTAAAACACCATAGATTTTTCAGCTAAGTTATCAAAAACCTGAGTGAAAGCGATAGACATAGGTTTTGTTCCGCCAGTTGCATTTACCGCAATCATTGCATCAGGGTATTGAAACCTCAATTGTTCAAATAAAGCTTCGGCCCGTACAAAAAGTTTTGCATGGTCTGTACTGGTTTGGCAATTAATGGTTTCAATATTAGCAATACCTTTATTTCGATAAAAATGTTCGAGTAATACTGCTTTCTCTTTTAGCTTGTTATCACCTAATACTAAAATAATTTTCATTTCTTTATCAGTGTTACTAAACGTACCAATAACATTAGGCAATAACTGATGAGAAATTAAATTTATATGAATTATCAATGTAAGTTCCTTTTATATAAAAGTTGAGCTTTAAATTAACTTGGTATTATTGATGTGTATACTATCTGCTTGCATACTAAAGCGAAAGGCTATTGAAACAATTTGAAGTGATAATGATTAAATGAAAAATTAGACGTAATTAGAGTGTAAAAAAGAGGTAAATCTAACGAAAAAATTGATAATATTTTAAATTTTTAAATGGTATATGAAAAATATCCGCTGGCAAAAATAAACGATCCATTACTTCTGTAAGCAGAATGGTATTTAGAGATAGTCACTTTCATTATATTGAATAGGGAAGATAATAATGTCACTTAAAAACAATAAAAGATGTCAACACACTAAAAAATTTATAGTCGGCTCCTATTACGCACAATATAAATAGCAACTTTATGTTCAAAAAATAGACATAAGTTTTAACATTACAAAGCAAGCAAAAATAAACGCAACAAATTTAAGTAAATTCAGCATATTCTCTCCAGTATGGGGAGTTTATTAATTAATAAAATAAGATCATCATTTTTAATATCCGGCATTAGCCTTAGCCATATATTGGCAATTACAAGTATATAACTTGTTATTAAATATCAGTCTTTTTCACAAACTTGTAACCCATTTTAATTATGTTTCTCCAAGTGCGATTAATTATTTTTAGCAAGGTAAGTAACCCCCCACAACATACCAATAGGACTTGTTAAATAAGACTGTTGTCTTTTATTTTTTAACAACATCATAGTGTTGCCCTTTAAATTTATTGCGCTGTACAATCCCTTTTTTAGCAGGGTGTTGTTCTGAGACAAGCCGAAAATTGGGACGACTTTTACGACTGGTCTTAATCCCTTTTTTAGCAGGGTGTTGTTCTGAGTGAGCTTGCGGAAGATGGTGACATTCCTGAGTTGTCTTAATCCCTTTTTTAGCAGGGTGTTGTTCTGAGGAGGAAAGCTGTTCGGTATTACGCAACAGCCAGGTCTTAATCCCTTTTTTAGCAGGGTGTTGTTCTGATAGTAGAGGAGCTTGAGCATCGTGTATGCCAATAGTCTTAATCCCTTTTTTAGCAGGGTGTTGTTCTGAGACAAATACAGCAGCACCAGCACCAGAGTTAACTCGTCTTAATCCCTTTTTTAGCAGGGTGTTGTTCTGAGGGCCTTGAAGAGGTCCAAGCACTACGCAAACAACGTCGTCTTAATACCTTTTTTAGCAGGGTGTTGTTCTGAGATCATCAGGCTTAAGAGTAACCAAGCATAGTAGGTCTTAATCCCTTTTTTAGCAGGGTGTTGTTCTGAGGTTAGAGAAGCTGAGTACATAGAAGATATACAAATTGTCTTAATCCCTTTTTTAGCAGGGTGTTGTTCTGAGGTGATGAAGTCTTCATAGTGTGTGAACAGTTCAGTGAGTCTTAATCCCTTTTTTAGCAGGGTGTTGTTCTGAGAGTTCAGTGAGAATGTAGCATCTCTTAAGTCGGTCTTAATCCCTTTTTTAGCAGGGTGTTGTTCTGAGGGCGAACTCAGTGTCAAAGGTGGTCAAATGGCAGTCTTAATCCCTTTTTTAGCAGGGTGTTGTTCTGAGCGAATTCATGTATAGTCCAGCGTCCACCATAGTCTTAATCCCTTTTTTAGCAGGGTGTTGTTCTGAGTGGTTGAGTTCATCCACCACGCTCGCGGTATCACGTCTTAATCCCTTTTTTAGCAGGGTGTTGTTCTGAGAACAATAGCAAACGTATTCATAATCACAGAAGAAGTCTTAATCCCTTTTTTAGCAGGGTGTTGTTCTGAGCTATGTTCGCAACAATCAAATCTATCTTCGCATGTCTTAATCCCTTTTTTAGCAGGGTGTTGTTCTGAGAAAGTAAATAACATAATGTTTGATATAGAAACATGTCTTAATCCCTTTTTTAGCAGGGTGTTGTTCTGAGATAAGACTCTATTTGCACCTAACAGTGTGATATGTCTTAATCCCTTTTTTAGCAGGGTGTTGTTCTGAGCAGAAAAAAGCGTTCAAATGATTCGCGGTAAAGTGTCTTAATCCCTTTTTTAGCAGGGTGTTGTTCTGAGAGCATCAGGCGCACTCGTAGAAGTAGCGGCAGTCTTAATCCCTTTTTTAGCAGGGTGTTGTTCTGAGGGTCCAAGCACTACGCAAACAACGTCGCATCTCAAGTCTTAATCCCTTTTTTAGCAGGGTGTTGTTCTGAGGTTTATTTAAACCAGTTAGCGTCTACGCTTACAGGTCTTAATCCCTTTTTTAGCAGGGTGTTGTTCTGAGGTAAGCAGAGACGTATCTCAAACAAACAGGCGCAAGTCTTAATCCCTTTTTTAGCAGGGTGTTGTTCTGAGCTCGACACAGCAAACAACACATCGCCACTAGCGGGTCTTAATCCCTTTTTTAGCAGGGTGTTGTTCTGAGGCCTATCGTTTGTTTTCTTTATACTTATCATTCGATTAAAATAGGTCTTACAATTTTCAATCGTTAATGCAAAGTTGATGTGAATTTGTTTTATTTTGATTTCATAAGGTTCATGTATAAAAATTTTATGCATAAAAATTCATATATAAAGTCCGTAAACAATACTGTCATAACTTAGTTATCTTATTAAATTCATGGTTTTTTTTCAATATATATCACTAGTTTATTAATAAATATTTGTCACTTCCACTAAAACCTGGCTTAGGCCAATTTTCAAGGGTAGTACCTTGTATTGGATAAATACGAATGTCGTCTTCTTTATCATTAATAATGGCGATTAATTTCTCGACCATTTCGGTTAATGTATGTTGTTCAAGTAAGCTGTAATACACCGAAAATTGTAAAGGTACGCCATAATGAATTACCACTTTATGTACCCTTGATAATCGCTTTGCATCACGTATGTCGTAGCATATCAAATAGGATTTTTGCATCAGTCTACCTTTTTATTTTTTATATTAGTTTGCTGTTGTGAAAACGGCATAAATTGATTTGATATAACTATCGTTAAAGAGTGTATTAAAACTTTTGTGATTGATTAAACTCAGACGTACTGTCAATAATGCGTGCTAGAAATTGCGCGTGTCGTCTTAACTTTTTACGCCATAGCGTCATTACATCAGGCAGCGCTTGGTAAAAGTGTTTACGACCGGCTTTATTTAAAATACAAGCATTGTCGACTTTATTAAAATGGTCTAAGCGCAATATTCTTTGTTGGAATAGTTGCCATACCCAATGATCTACATCAGGACGTAAACATTCCTGTAGGTCGCAAGCAAGTGAAGCTCTACCATAACTAGTGGAATGAAGAATAGGTATCATTGGGTCTAGGCTTTGCCCGTGACACGCACGCTGTGCTTCGTAATATAATAACGTATAACTAAGCGATAAAATTACGTTCACCGGGTCTTTAGGCGGACGTTTAGTGCGTTTGGTAAATTCTAGCTCTGAATGAAATGCGCGCTTGAATGCCTGTAAATATACTTTAGATGAATAGCCTTCTATGCCCATTATTTCATTAACGCTGATTTTTTGGCTATTAAGCTTTATTTGTTGTTCGCGTAGTGTTTTGTTGGCAAAAAATAAAGGGCCCGCAAGCTCTTTTCGATGATCACTTAGGCTCTTCAATAAAGTGCGCTGCGCACTAATTTTTCGTTTAACAATTAAGGCTGAAAATCGGCTACGTAAGTTTTGACAACTTAATAAGTAGTATTGATTCATTTTTCTTAGCACATTCCCGTGGCTCTCATTAACACTTATAAAGCTAGCTTCAGGGTTTCTGTTGTTTAAACAAATCAGTGATACGTCAAACTTAGCCAGTTGCCTTAACATTCCTGATGACAACGCGCAGTCACAGCTGATCACTAACGAGCGTAAATGACTCAGAGGAATACTCGACATTGCATTACTTTCTTTAGCTTGGTCTTTACCTACACTTTTGCTGATGTATAAGCGTTCTTGATTACACTTTAGTTGAGTTGATTTTCTGTCTATAAATATTGTTTCCACACGTTACTCCTCGTTACAGCTTAAAAAACGATTAGCCGAAATAAATGTACTCAGCATTAACCGGCGCACTTGCCACACCCAAAATAATAATGTTCGATACATCATGAATAATTTGTAATTTTACTGTGTCACATTGATCAACAAGACTGTTGAGGTGTTTTTCAAATTGTATTTTTTGTCTAAGTGTTAAATAACATTCATAGGCTGAATACTGTCCACCAACCTGTTGTTTTTGCACTGCTGTTAATACTTTTTTACGCCTTTTATTACAGCTAATATCGTAACAACATATATAAAGCTTCTTTCTCATAATACCTCACTTAGCTTCACACATTAATATGTGAAACCGTAATTTATAAAGAGGGGGAGTTCCCCCCTACAATAATAAATGTAAACCTATTTTTAAAAAATTTAACAAGCTTGTGACCCCAACCCAACTTAATGTTTTTTGTATTATTTAAACAAGTTAAATAAATAGCGCCTCCAAAAACAATTCATCTAAGTAATGAAATTGATATGAGTAATTGTTTTATTAGGTTTTATGTCGAGGTGAAATTAAATGAATAAGGTATTTGATTAATTATGCATAATTACAGAACACCTACAGACGCGTTGTCTATTATTGCTAGCGCCATCTACACAATTATTGCTATTGCTAAAGAAGTTGGCATTGATGCCAGTACGCTTTTGCAATTGCTTCCCGCTAGTAGTGCTTTGTTGAAAGGTAGCTGCGTACCGGTAATACATAAAAAATATAGAGGGGCATGCAGTGTTCTGTTGCATATTAATCAGACAAACAGCGGCGAGTATTGGCCGTTTTTACGTTTTTCAACTTTTAAGCATGGTGGCTTAACATCTGAATTTAATGGGTTAACGTGGCTAAAAGAACAGAATAGTTTAAAAAAAAACACGGTTGATAGCTCAGCAAGTCAATATGAAAAAAAAGCCAATGGCTCTTTTGGAACCATGTCTAAACAGCTTGTAGTAACAAAAGCTAAATCTTTTATAAGCAGTACTATACCAACAGATGCGGTTGAAGAAAAAAAGCGTTTATATCGCTTTATTAATTTACAAGAAAATTATCGCATAGCTAACCCATTAACCATACAAGACGTCTGGCTTAAGCAAAGGCTAATGTCACATGCAAGCCCTACGTTACTTGCGCGTGTAAATGTTAGACGCACGGCTAATACTCTGCTTTTTCCGCTTTATCATGACCAGCACCAACATAGTGGATTTCATAAAATAATAAATACGGAAAATGAAGATAAAAAATTTCATTTTGCTAAAAAAATAGGTGTTTTTACTGGGAGTTATATCAAAGTATCGGCGTGTAGTGAATTTGCTCACCTTCCTATTGCTTTGTGTGAAGGCGTGGTTACGGGCTTGTCGCTTGGCCTAGTTTGGCCGGGTGAAATACGCATAGTGCTAAGTGCTAATAATTTATTACCAGTACGTAAAAATATAAAAAAATCGGTTGTTATTTTTTGTGATGAAGATGTGTGGAAACAAAAAGTAGGAAATGTTGGTCGTCAAGCCGCAATGAAGGCAAAACAGTGCGACGACATTGTTCAAGGTCCAAGGTTTCACTTCACCAGTTTAGGCAGAAAACCAACAGATTTTAACGACTTATTATGTTTAGAAGGGTTATCTGCCATGAATAATCAAATTGGCGATGTGTTAATTTCGAGACTCTGAACTCAGAAAATCACACAAGCTTGTTAAAGTCCAAAAACGATATAAAAGAATATAATCACTCATGTTGAATACAAGAGCGATGTAGAACTAAATATTGTCTGTTAGTAACCAGTAATGCGTAATCGCGCAATAAATTTTTATCTTTTTAGGGGCTTATATGCATTCGTTATCATCTAATAATATTTTTAGTATTACCGGCTCTGGCAAACAGTTTAACGAGCCAAGTCGTGGTACTGATATTACTCCCGCAGCTTATGAATGTGTGAATGAAGTTAAAACAAAGGCGATGGATCTTTATGAAGATTTATCAAATAAAAAACTTGGCTTTGTGTCTAGAAACAGCCAAAAAGATATTATAAAAGCCTGTGCTAGTGCTAATTATCATAAGCAAACATTAGTAGCCCAAGCAGGAACTGGAATTGGTAAAACAATGAGCTATGTATTAGGAGCATTACCGCTACTTAGTCAAAAAAATACGAAACTGGTTATTTCAACCTATACCGTTGCTTTACAAACACAATTAGAAGAAAAAGACTTACCCGAATTAATTGCTCATTTAGCCCCTGAATTAACCTTTGAAGTGGCAAAAGGTGCTGGGCATTATTTTTGCCCAGTACGTGCGACTAATGCACTTGCTTCAACAATGAATGTTGATGCTGATCAAAATCAAGACTTTTTTAGTGATATTGATGAACAAACACAGATATCTTCAGATGAAAAAAGAGCCATTAATGGGCTGCAAAATGATTTTATAAATAATATTTTTGATGGTGATTTAGATAAAAGTGTAAGACCACTAAATAGCAAAATTATATCTAAGGTTAACCGTAACGTAAACCATTGTCCAGGTAATAAAAAATGTAACAAATCAGACATTTGTCCATTTTATATTCAGCGCAAAAAAGTGCAACTTGCGAATATTATTATTACCAATCATGCGCTTTTATCTCGTACCACTTTAGGCGGACATTCAACCTTTTCTGAGCGTGGTTTTGGTGACAATTTATTAGTTATTGATGAGGGCCACCGTTTTCCATCCGTATTACGAGATGCTAACGAAGCCGGATTTTCTTTAGGTCGCTTTACTAAGTTATTAACAAAACCGGCAGCAATGTTGAAAAAAACAACTAAATTTGTTGGTTTTGCTCAATTAACAGGGCAACAGCATGAGGCTCAATCACTTAAGTCAGAAATAAGTTCTCTGGTAGGAGGATGCGAGCGCGCAATTAAAAGGGTACTTGCCTTAAATGATTTTTTAAAAAACAATTTCAATGTGTTACGCGGTGAAGTAAAGCAGTTTGATGATAAAGATGCCTGGGTAATGCCGCCTTCAAGTATGAATACTACATTAACTACGTTGATTAAAGAGTGCTCTCTGGAATTGATTTTTGTATATAGCGTGTTGAATACAGTGTGCAAAAAAAACAATGAAAGCTCTGAAACATATTTTAATGATTCATCAAACAAAGCCGACAAGTTTAAGCAAACCATAGTGATGAACTTACATACCTTAAAGCAGGAAGTTAACAATGCACTTATTTGTTTAACTTACTATACGAGTTTTGCCGAGATACAAGGGCAGAAAGCGAAAGTAGAGTCGGGTGTTGCTCGGTGGATCACTCGTACTGAAAGTAAACAAGACGGCACGTATTTTGAATTTCATGGTAACTTGCTAAATGTTGGTTTTTGCTTTCAAGAGTATTTTGCTAAAAAATATTATTCTGTAGTACTTACCAGCGCTACGTTAGAGCGCTTAGGCAGTTGTGACGGATTTCTGAATGAACTCGCTATTGATAAACGCCAACCTAATAATGTGGTGAAGTTGTTTAGCTCTCCTTTCAACTATAACAACACACAGTTAAGTGCGCCTATTCGTTCTGGTAACCCAAATGATCCACAGCATAATAAGGTTGTGGCAAACCAGTTAATGCCATTAATGGCAAGGCATAAGGCCATTTTAGTGTTATTTACTTCTAAAAAAGCATTAGAAAATACTTATGAGCTTTGCCCTCCAACAATAAAAAAGCTGATATTACGTCAGCACAGTCACAGTAAAAGTGAATTAATTAAACAGCATAAAGCAAATGTTGATAATGGAAGTACTTCTATTTTATTTGGCGTTGACGGATTGTCTGAAGGTGTTGACTTACCTGAGCATTATTTAACGTGCGTGGTGATCACTAAATTACCTTTTCCGCTTTTATCAACGCCACTATTTAAATACGAAACCATGTGTTTAGAGGCGAAGAATGAGAGAGCTTTTATTAAGCAAATGTTGCCGTTATGTTCACAAAAACTTATTCAAAGTGTTGGCCGATTGATCCGATCTGAAAAAGATCATGGCGAAGTGGTCATTTTAGATTCTCGCGTAAATACACAGCGTTACGGCGCCCAGTTAATACAATGTTTACCTATGTATAAAGCGCCAGATTTTCAATTTGAACGCTGAAAAAATTAACCGTAGTAATAGCACAATTGCACACAAGCTTGCGAATTCAAAATTTCGTTAAAACTTCATTATTATAAACCCACTGAAACGGACACATTCTTTTTACTTATTAGCAGGTGATTTTATGTCTTATATTTTTGAAGAAAGAAACAGCAAGCAATGGGCCCCAAAATCTTTAGGTAGAAAGGGAGAATTGTCTAAGTGGCAACAGCGCATGGTTAATGCTTGCCCTGATCCTAAAATGCATGAAGTTGTATGGCTTGATGGCGAATATTGGGATCAAGTTTCCATAAGTAAAAAGAAATCATCAGTGGCCTACAAGGTCATTGGTTTTAAATATAACGGCGAGGCGCTTTGGCAAAGAGGGCAAGTCATAGAGTTAGGTGAAGTACTTTCAGTTTATAGCCCAACAGTTCAAAGAAAACATACACATTAACGTTAATAATTAGGAGACAACATTATGGTGAGTAAAGGCATTAATAAAGTGATATTGATTGGTAACTTAGGGCAACCACCAGAGCTTAAACAACTTGCTAACGGTGCTGCTGTAGCAAATTTATCTATTGCAACATCTGAATCGTGGAAAGATAAAAGTACCGGACAATTACGTGAAAAAACGGAATGGCATCGAGTGGTTTTGTTTGGGTATTTAGCTGACATTGTGGGTAAGTACCTGACGAAAGGTTCAAAAATATATGTTGAAGGTCGTTTGCAAACACGTAAATGGCAAGACGCAAGTGGTTTTGATCGTTACATAACCGAGATAAACGCCAACCAAATGCAAATGCTTGACAGTAAACGTGAAGAAAATGGTAGTCAAACTACATATGTAAATACACAGGCTACTGTTGTGTCAGGTAATCAATCGAATGCACCTGTAAATAAAGTTAACACTAAAAATACAGATACACGTAATCAAACAACCCGAACAGGGGGCACGATAACGGCAGAGCCTGTTTATGATGACTTTGACGACATACCGTTTTGAGAACGGACTACGTAATATCGTCATTACAGGTATTGATTCATTAATATAAAGGTCTTCGGATCAAGTCTTGCTCGACAAGCTTGTTTGGACTGCCCATGCTTCAAATTACTGCATACTCTGTTTTAGAAAATTTTATCCCTTAAGGAGCGAGTTATGACTACTCAAGCGAAAACGAGCACAAAGAAAGTCGGCGTAATTATTCATGGTGCAGCAACTTCATCGGCATTAGTCGGCGCGGGGCTTGCCCAACTTCCTGGTGCTGATATGCCAGTTATTGCTGGTTTTCAAACAGCGATGATTGTCGCTATCGCTGACCAACATGGCATTGCGATAACACGCACTGCAGCCACTGATTTAATATTAGTTTTTACAGCCAGTTATGGCGGGCGCGCCATTTCACAGTTTTTAATCGGTTGGATACCGGGCTGGGGCAATTCACTGAATGCAACGACCGCTTTTACCATCACGGAAGCGATCGGCTGGGCGGCCAATACCTATTTTGAATCGTGAGTGGATGATTGTTAGCGGTTACACCTCTTCTATTATTACTAAAAGAGGAACGCTACACTTTTTTGTCAGAAATTTAGTGAAAACTATTCAAGTGTTCCTTTATAGTTTATAAAAATTAATGTTAAAGGGGGGAAGTAAAGCTTGCCGAACGAATTACTGAAATAATTTACATGTTGAATAACGGTGAATCCGTTAGTACCAAAAAACTTGCTGAGCAATTTCAAGCTTCTGATCGCACCATACAAAGATATATTACCGAGCGCTTACGTTTTCTATCATTAATCAAGGTTAATGATAGTTGGAGAATGGTACTTTATCTATAGGTAAAATTAATACAAAAGTCATTCAAAACTTTGCGGCTATCAGTGGTATTAGAGATATGTACCCCACATTAGATGATGACTTTTTAAAGTCTTTGATGATTGCGGATCAATAATCTGATTTTTTTATTAAACCACATAACTACGAATCACTATCCATTCAATCATCTAAGCTGTTATTTAATAAATTAGAATCAGCCATAACACGTTCAGAGTCAGTTCAGTTTTATTATGAGGCTAATAAAGATAAGTATCAGTTATATCTGGGCGAAAGTGTCCCAGCTCTTGCGAAACAACATGCTTTGCAAGCTCATAATCTTTCAATAATCTAAACAATGTTTTTAGGCGAAATTTAGCATAATCATGACGTAAACTATGAATTCCTGTTGACCAGCCAAGCCACCGTTTTGATGCAGAGGAAAAGGAGCTTGAGAGTGCTTTACCAAACGCTAAATCATAATGCTGTATGTAATTAATACCACGATCTGTTTTTTCAGATGGAGTTTCTAGCTTAAATGATTCCAGCTGTTCCACCATTTTTGAAGGAATCGCGATTTCTCGAATCAATCCACCTTTGCCTACCACAGAATACAAAACAAATTCGCTTGAGAAACCTAAAAATTTAAATTTTTGAGCTTGTAATTTAATGTTACTTAATACTCTAATACTCGCCGCTTGCTCTTCTAATTTACGTAATGTGAGAAGTTCATGTACTCGTATATTAGAAACTTGACAAATACGCACTGAAAAAGAATTTCTATCGGTGATGTGTGAACAAACTAAATCAATTTGTTCTGTAGTATATGTCCGAGTAAATCTAGGGATTATAGTTACATTTTTATAGTTTTTTACTAATAACTTAGGTTGTGGCTTAGTGCATTTACTTATATACGCGAGCCAAAAATTAAGCACTTGGCAGTCTCTTTCGACTGTAGCCTTAGAAAGTTCCATGCTTACTCTGTAGTTTATGAATTCATTTGCTAATTCAAAGTCAACATTCATTAATAAATTTTTAAGTGATGAAAATGAATCATCAATGACGTTAATTAAAAATGAATTTTCATTAACAAAGTCGGCAAATTGGTACATTGAAGACATACTATCTTGAGCTGTGCTGATAGAACCAATAATTTTATTTTTATGTGCTCGTTTACATTGTCGAGAGATAAAGTTATCTATTTGTGAGTTACGAGTTCCCAATGTTTATTTCCTTAAAGTACTTATTTATATAATTTCTTACTGTGCTGTATGAGATGTTGATGTTCTTTGATTTAGCGAAGATATATGCTTGTTGATAATTTTCACATGATATAAATACTGATAATAATTGATCTCTAATAGGATCTAGCTTTGATCTATAGCTAGCACGCTTACGTCTTGTTCGAGCCAATTCTAGAACCGCGTTGATTTCATGATGAAGTGCGGCTTCTTTATCTATATCCATTGTTAGTTTAATTGATGAAATATTAATTGAATTAACAATTTTTCTAAGATAATTACCATCGATATTGATCCTTTTTTTAACTCTTAACCAGATTGCAATATTGCTGTACTTATGCTTTTTTAATAAAAGAAAAGTAATTTCAGCTTTATATTTTAATACTCTACTTTTCTTCATCGTTTGCCTCATTATTTATATTTTATTTTGTAAGATGTATCTAATTTATTTCTCTCTTAATAAAGAAGATCGATCAATGAAGTTTATCGTTGATCAAGTCGCATTAAATTCACGATAGATAATTCTGAGATATTGCTAATATCTAGATAATTAAAGAAAACTTTTTTGTTATTCGTGATTTTTGATAGCGCATAGCGCGAAGATTTTAGCTAGAAATAGCTAAGTTTTACTCTGAGAAAAGTAAGGGTATATAAGATAAAAATTCAAAAAAGAGAATTTTATAGATCGATAAAAACATCAATATACACAGCAAGCATAATGAAATACCTGCTTTTAGTTCTGCATGTAATTGCTAGTTTCAATTAAAAATACATTAATTAATAGCTATTAGCATATTAATTAATACTACTTAAATTGAGGAAATATATATAAATTGAAATCTTGAATTTTAAGATTCAAGTTAACAATAAATATAATTTATGGTTAAATTATTAGCTGTTCTAGTGAATTAGCAGTTTGTTGCAATGATAAAGTCAATATGAACATTGCACTTTAAATTGCGTGTTAGAGCATCGTTGATGCTCAATGTTGTATTTTTAGCATCACACTAAAAATTGTTGTTTTCTCATTTTTATGGTTTGAGATACCTTTATTAAAACTAACAAAATCAAAATTATGCATGATGCAAAAATTTTAGCTCCTACCGACTTGATTAAAAAGTGGCTGGCTTTGTTGATTCATTCAGTTTTTGATTCCAGAAAAATTATACGTGAAAACTTTGAATATGCAAGCAGAATAAGCTAAAGGTTGTTCTTTAAGATGTTGTTTTTTAAGTTTATTGTTGTTGTCGGTATGTTGTCGTTGCTCTGTCTGTTTATTTTTAAGCTGATTTTAATCAATATTTTTAAATATGCATAGACGGTAGAGTTTTTTATAACTAGTTAATAGTATTTAATAACATATAGGTTTAATGGGTAGGTGTTTTTCAGACTAAATAGTTGGAAACAATTACATTCTAAAAATTTAAATGTAAAAAATCAATTTTAGTTTTTTTATGTGCCTGATAGTGCCTGATACTTTGTTTTTGCATGGTCCAGAGGTGTTTTATTCGGGCTGACATAGCCGAATATAATTTCATATTAAAAATAATCAGGGTTTTAATTAAAAATGATTGTTAATACTGAATGAATATTATTTTTTTTATGTGACCAATAACGTCTATTAGATATTGTACTACCTGATGCATAGGTGATTTCTCAGGCTGACATAGCCGAAAATATTTATTAAATTTTCAGATTATTAATAAGGTCATGGATGTATACTGTGAGCATGAAAGGAAAGATTGGACGGTCAGGTTTTGGATAAAATACTCACTGAAGTTAGTGCTCGTATTAACTATAAGTGAATTGATAGTTTTATTTATAATAGTAAAGAAGTTGAGTTGTGTACTAAATCGTTAAAGCTCAAACAAATTCTGGATAAAGTAGAACAAAAAGATTGGTAACAATCTTTTCACAAGTCCAAGTTGTAGGATGGAACAGGCGTTATCATTATCATCAAAGTTTGGAATCGAGGTTTTGTTGACGAAGCCGGAAAAATGACTATTATCAGCCCCGCAGAGTAACCGCTAGTTATAGGCCTCATAAAGATTATAGGTGGATATATAATATTAGAAGCCCGTAACAAATTTATTTCCTTTCGAATCAATCAGTCAAAAACGCCACACTGAATGATTCATTTTTTCAATTTAAAAGACGTGAAGTAGGCTGACTCTTTTTGTTAAGCCAAGTTGTTATACCTTTAACCATTCGAAAAATACTTTCGGCATTTCTTCTTCTACGACTTCAATAGACTTGATATCTACTGTAGAGTTGCACCCCATCAATGGAACTTCGATAATATTTTTCTGATTTGACCAATTCATAACTAAATATCTAACGTTATTTTCGTCATAAGCAACTGAAAGGACACGGCCATGGCCATATATATTCATTGTTTTTCCAAATACTTCTCTTTTTTTTAGGACAACTAAATCACCTTTGCATATTGTCTTAAACCTTTCTAGTTGATGTTCGCTTTCAAGATAATCAAACCTACAAATACCTTTTTCTTTCCATTCAGTATCTAGACGTTCATTAAAATCCGCGTCGGGACAAAACCCCATAAATAGGATGTAGGAATCTGTGGGCGTAGCATTATTAATAGCATTAATAACCTTCTCAGCGTCAATGTCGCCGTTTACATGTTTTTCGTCAGCATTCCGTTTTAACTTGACCAAATCTGCACGAGACATTTTTCCATCATTAACTCGCTCAATAACCTTTCCATATTTCATATATAATTAACTCCATTTTAAAATAACAACGCCTAATTAGGTTACTTTTAGTGAAAAACAAATAACTAAAAGTAGAATGTTGAGCAAGTTATATCCTAATTACTACATTTATTCAAAGCACTTCCTTACATTGGATTAACTCTATTGAAGCAATGAGTAAATATAGAAAAAACAACTTTAAATCAGCCCTATTTTTTTAATAAACCTTACGCTAATTATTTGAAATATTATCTTAAGTAAATAGGTTCTAATACCTCAATCGTATTTCCCAGACCTTGTAGAAAAGCTTTCAATTTTGCAGAATCAGAAATTATTGCATTGAGTTTAACTAATTCAACTTTCTCAGTTTTAACAATGATAAGTTAATGATTTAAATTACTATTACTTAAAATAAATTAGCTGTCTATTCTTATAAGTAAACTTAATGCTATTTCATTACTCGTGCTATTTGATGAAAAATAAAAACGCTTAACTTTTTCAAAGTCATAATCAGCAGGGGCAATGCAATTATCTTTGGTTACTTCTACATTTTTTATAAAAGCAAGAGGAAATTCATATGCTTTCTGGTGAAATCTCCCGAAAGAGCATACTAAAGTCATCACATTTTTACGTTGAACAAATTCAAGGGGGTTAATCTTTTTGTAGCTTTTCCAAATAGGAGCTTGATTAGAAATGAGGTAACGCTTGATATTGGCACTGATCTGCTTTTTGTGATAAATAGGCGGATTGATTGACATTTTATCGAGATCATTTAATTGTATTACAGTACAAATAATTACAGACAATGGAATATATTTACAGCATTATAGGAACAGATATAACTAGGATTACCTTTCGTTCTTAGCTAGTTAAGTTTTGTATTAACGTATAACGCATTAATAAAACGACAATGATGTAGCAGCGTGCATAATTAGGATGATGTAATAGGCACCGCAATTTTATAACAACAATGCTACTGAATTAGCTCAACAACACCTTTCAAAATAATTTGATGAGGTACATAAACGTTGGTCTCAATTATAGCCATCAATAATAAAAAATCCTAACTGAAATATAAATTTTAAATCTTTTAAACAACTAAAATATTGAATTTCGCTAATCAGAAGATCATATGAAAAAAGAAATCGCGTATAAAATAAATGAAATATTCGAAACACTTCAAGGCGAAGGGACTTTTACCGGTCAACCTTCAATCTTTTTAAGATTACAAGGTTGCCCTGTGGGTTGTTCTTGGTGTGATACTAAACATACTTGGGAAGTATCACTAGAACAAAAAGTGGTACGAAAAGAAATTATTTCTAAAAGATCAGAAAATGATAATTGGGGGATTTTTACAATTGAACAATTAAATGCGTTATTTCTCTCGGAAGGATATCAAGCAAAGCATATCGTTATAACTGGAGGTGAGCCATGTATGTATGATTTGACTCCTCTTTGTATTGATTTAGAGAATAATGGCTACAGTTGCCAAGTTGAAACTTCTGGCACTTTTGAAATTAAAGTATCAGATAAATGCTGGGTCACAGTATCTCCAAAGGTAAATATGAAAGGGGGCTATAAAGTATTAAACTCAGCCTTGTTAAGAGCGAATGAAATAAAGCACCCTGTCGCAACTGACCAGCACATTGATGATCTTAAGGCGCTGTTAGATGAACATGAAATTGTGAATAAACAGATTTATATCCAGCCAATAAGTCAAAAGAAACGTGCGACAGAACTAGCTATTAAATCATGCATTGAGAATAATTGGAGGCTATCGGTACAAGTACATAAATACATTGGGATTCAATAGCTCCTAATGTTATTTATAAAGAACAACTTGTTTTGATTGTAAATTTATTATAGTCTAACTGTGCAAGTATAATTGTTTGTTCTAGAAGGATTTTTTATATCATGGATGGTATCGAGTACATTTTTTACAGTACTATTGCCTCGTTTTGATTAAAATCCTTCCTTTCTATAAAAACTATCAATAATTGATATGTTTTTATACTCACAGGGAGTAAATAGTGAAATTAGGCATAGGTTCTTTAGTCGAAAGTAAAACGGCCTTCTCAGGTGTAGGTAAGATCGTTTCTATTTCCAGCAAAACAAAAAGTGCAACAGTGGGGTTCTTTACTTCACCGTTATCTCCAATTTCTAATCAAATTGAAGTTGCCGGTTCAGAGCTTATTGGTAAATCAAAATTGTTTGATCAAACGGTGGTTTATTGTAAAGTTGGGAAGTCACAGAACTGGCGAACAGGCTTTTATGATGGGCAAAGACCAAATGATAAACACCTAATTAAATACAAATATGATGACTCTGATGTTGTCTCTATTGATGATATATTTGTTCCAAATTTTCTCGGAGAACAGCAATATTGTCCTGCTGACTTCTTAGCCGGAAGAGCCACTACTTCTCCAAAGTATATCAATGACCGTTCAGCCTTTTATAAGTCTTATACCAATCAGAGAGCTTCTTGCGCATCAATATCTTCTATTCCTAGTAGTGCCGTAAATTTAGAAATACATCAACTTTCTGTGGTTATTCAGGTTTTGAATGATGACGTGCAAAAATATCTTCTTGGCGACGAAGTCGGTTTAGGGAAAACCATCGAAGCTGGATTTTTAGTTCGTGAGCATATATTAGAATATAAGGATAATGCCTGTGTCTTAATTTTAACTCCAGCTTCTTTAGTTCAGCAGTGGCAGATTGAAATGAGTCAGAAATTCCATTTAGAAGATGTAATGGATGAGGATCTTGATGAAGAAGATCAAAAAATCTTTATCGGAAGTTTCCAAAATATTTTGACAACTAGATTTTTTACTAAAAAACCTACGATGGTTGTTATAGATGAAGGCCATCAGCTGGGAGATTTTGCTTGGGGAAAAGACGGAGAAGATATATTCAAACAAATAGCATCTGCTTGTCATAACTCTATATCCACAATCGTTCTATCAGGTACACCTATAACAGGAAATACTAAAAATTTCTTGGCTATGCTGCATTGCTTGAACCCAGATTCCTACCAATTAAATGATGAAGGAATCGCATCATTTAATAATAAGGTAGAAGAAAGAGAAAAATACTCAGGGTTATATGGTGCATTAGTTCCAGATAGTGATGATTTTACACTTGAGGGAATAGTAGAGCAGATAGAACATTTTGCTTTTAATGATAATGAATTAAATTTGTTAATCGCGGACCTCAAACCTCACATTGATTATTTCTCTGAAGAAAAAGATGAAAATCTGCGTCAGTCGGCGGTAAAGGCATTACAAGATTACTTTGGAGACAAGTATAGATTATTCCAGCGTTTCATAAGAAACAGACGAGGAAGTAAAAATAGCTATATTGAACAAATATTTCCAGGGTTAGGCGATTGTAAGATAGCACCATGGAAGATAGGCAGTGAACTTGTTTCGTTAGATGAGCAGTTAGACGATTATCGTAATAGCTTAATGCATGGTGATAATAATTTTGTAGGAATTACTCATGAAAACTATTTTCAATGGTTAGATGCTTTACTCATATCTCCGTCTTCAGTTATGGCAAAAGCACAGGCAGTATTGGTATCGGATAATAACATTACAGATGAAGAAAAACTGATTTTGACAACAATGATTGAAATGGGCCATGTTGAACAATTAAATAAAGATGAATTATTACTGGGTGAGATTACAGCTTGGTTGGAAACAAACATAGAGGGAAAAATAGTTGTTTTTTGTGGGGATAAAATTGTAGCTGATAATGTCTATAAATTTATTGAACAACACTTGTCCTCCGTTGAAAGGCATGTAGATGGGGAAATTCCAGCTTTCAATACATCATCTGAATATAATGTTCTTATATGCGATAAATCAGGAGAAGATGGGCTAAACCTACAAGGAAAATATCGTTTAGCTGTCCATTATAGTTTACCAAGAACGGTAATGAGAATTGAACAACGAATTGGTCGCTTGAATCGATATAGTGCAAGTAGCACTGGTGTACTTCCTGTTGATAATGTAGTGCTTACACCTAATCGCGATGGTTTTTATAGTTCTTGGGCTAACTTACTAAAAACAGATGTCGGTGTTTTTAATCAAAATTGCTCAAGTATTCAGTTGATACTTGATGAAAAAATTGAATCTTATAATGAAAATATTATTAATAAGGGCTATGCACAGTTAGACAAACTTTCTTCGGAAATTTCAGGGGATTCTGGCCTACTTATAAAAGAAAGGAAAAAAGTTGCAGACCAGGAAATATGGAATGGAATGCAGGTAGCTCTTTCTGAAATAAAAACATTCTCAGAAAGACTAAGACT
Organism: Colwellia sp. PAMC 20917; assembly: GCF_001767295.1. GTDB lineage: Bacteria > Pseudomonadota > Gammaproteobacteria > Enterobacterales > Alteromonadaceae > Colwellia_A. The sequence continues at coordinate 1,134,231 of NZ_CP014944.1, read as the reverse complement.
TGTTGATGAAAATGCGGATAATTTAAGTAAGGATATGCAAGGGTGGATTACAAAGAGCCTTAGGTTTGATTCTAGGAAAACGGAAGATAATAACTTTGTGTATCAATATAAATTAGGACGAACTCGATTAAATGTAGACGAGTTCATAAGTCATTGCATCTTAGGCATGGATTTTGATAGCGGCTTAAAAAACCCTTCTACTAAGCCCATGAGTGCTTCTAGAGACCAAAGTGCGAAAACAGGTTCATATCCATTGAGGTATGGACAACCGTTTGTAGATACTGTTTATTCATTTTCACAGCAAACTACGTTAGGGATATCTAACGCAATCATAAGAGAGTTAAGCAACCCATTAACTTCGGCTCTAACGGCAAAAATAAATGTAAAATTTGATGAGCCTAAAACTGTATTCAAGTTAAGTTGGGTTTGTGCATTAGAAAGTAATCTCCAAACAAGAGTAAATCAAAGAAATAATGATCGAAAATTTCCCCCCAAGATTATTGAATACTGGATCGATGAATTAGGTAATGAAATTAAAGACAAGATTTTACTAAATATTCTAAATATGCCGTATGCTAAATCTCTAAATGAAGCTAAAGGATTATATAAAGATTATGATATCAGCGTAGGTTGTGAACAGGACATGTGGGATGCCGTTGATTCATTTTTAAATAAGGATGAATGGCGAGATTTAGTTTTGAGTGTAGCATCGGATTGCACAGAAAAAGTAAGTTCAGAACTTAATCAACAATATGATTTATCTTCAAGTGAAGAGTTTGGCATCAATTTATCTACTATGAGGTCCGTTACTTTGGTTGGTAAGTCGTAATGCATAATTTAATTATTTCCTCATTGTTTTCAAAGGCTGAGTTAAGGGATTTAGACCAGACGGTTTATAATATTATTATCAATTATCCAAAAAACCATTTTGCACAGAGGTTAAAAAAAGTAGTTGATGGAGATAACACCAGTTTATTAGACTTGTTTTTATCAATTAAAGATTACTTGTACTCATCTCAAAAAGAATTGGATAACCAGCACAATAACTTTCCAATACCTAGAGGTTTATCTAGTGAAGAAGGAGTACTCTGTGATAAAGCTATGCTGAATTATCAAGTTGGTTCAAACTTTCTTACCCTATCATCCCCAGTAATTACTCAAAAATTAATGGATGTGTACGAACAGAAACAAAAACGTAAAGTGAAAAAGGTAGAAATGGATTTAGCCTTAGTTTCAAGGTTATCAGACCAAAACTATAGCCACTACTCTAGTGCAGGGCAGAGAATGGCTGTGAGGGTTGCTTTAACATGCCCTCAAGATTCGACCCTTTTTATTAATTTACCTACGGGGTGTGGTAAAACATTAGTTGCTCATGCATGTATGTTATTTAGTAAAAGTAAAGCGCTGACAATAGTTATTGTCCCTACTGTTGGTTTAGCTATAGAGCAAGGTAAAAGAGCAAAAGAATTATTTGAAAGTGCAGACAATGATTCTGTTCAAAATTATGCTTGGCATGGACAATTGTCGGAAGGTGAAAAATCTGAAATTAGGGATAACATTCACAATGATAAGCAAAAAGTAATTTTTACCTCTCCGGAATCTGTTACGGGGAGCTTATTACCTTTATTATTTAGATTAGCTAAGCAAAACTCTATAGCTAATATCATCATTGATGAAGCTCATTTGATTGACACTTGGGGGAGTAATTTTCGCTCTGAATTTCAACGGTTTGGAGCCTTGGTTGCGTCTTTAAGGCAAGTAAGTAATTCTCCTTTCAAAACAATTCTTATGTCTGCAACGTTTACTCAAAGTAATATCGATTCATTAACAATTTTGTACTGTGAATCCGATAACAAACCAATTATTGTTAATGGTAATTTTTTACGTCCAGAAGTTAGTTCAACTTATAAGAATGAAGGTGAGAACACCCACCTTCAATCAGTTGTAGAACGAGTAATTACTTTACCGAAACCACTAATTTTATATACAACACTTGTTCAGGATTCTGTTGACTTAAGTTACCATTTGAAAGCGATAGGACTGAATCGAATTGCCCTGTTTAACGGTAAAACTGATATACGCTCAAGAGAGAAGATAATTGAGCAGTGGCAAAAAGATGACTTAGATATAATTATTGCTACATCGGCCTTTGGTGTCGGTATGGATAAGGTGGATGTTAAAAGTGTTATCCATGCTTGTATTCCTGATAATATCGATCGCTATTATCAAGAGATTGGCCGAGCAGGTAGAGACGGGAAAGCAGCGACATCTGAAGTCATTTATTATGACAAGCAAATAGCTAAAGCAAAAAAAATTAACAGTGAAAGTATTATATCTACAGAGTTAGGCTTCAAAAAGTGGAAAGGTATGTGGGATAGTAAAGTTGAAGTCTCTTCTCATGTGTTTTTGAAAGGAGACTTATACCAGTTAGATACTTCATTTTATCACGAGGGACTCAGTAATCGTAGCGATAGAAATGAAGATTGGAATTGGCTAACACTTCTGTTTATGCAACGTGCAGGTTTAATCCGAATTTTTTATGATGTACCAGAAATTGAAGATGACAGTGAATTAAATGATTTTGAGAATAATACCCAACGAAAAGAGTATTGGAAAAGTTATAACAGCAAAGTTTTAGTTCAAATTCTTAATGAGCAATATCTTTCTAATTCATATTGGGAAACTAATATTCAAAAACATCGTAAAAAAGAAAAAAAGACTCAAGATAATGGTTTTTTAACTTTATCTGAGAATATAACGTCTCAAAAACAACCCATTTGTAAAGAGTTAGTAAAGTATTACACAGTAAATGGTAATAGTCCTCAAAGAGCATGTGGAGGTTGTGTCGCATGTGAAGGTTTTTTGCCGACAGTAGGTGATGATGTATCGGTTGATAATTATAGTTCGCCACACTTACTGCCGAACACTTTAAACGATTACATCTCTTTTGATAATGTTTGCAGTGTTTATTATGACAAATCTCAGGATTTTACATCAGAATGGAAATGGTCTTTATTCATTAAACTAATGCTTGATAGAAAATACATTTTTGCTGTCAAGGGTGACCTCGAATTCTTAAAAAGACTCGCGGGGAAAAAGAACGGACTCAAGTCTTTTAAACCATTTTGGATTTCTCAGAGTTATCATGATAACAGTAACCTTTGGCCATCTTTACATATAAATTCATCTGTTGATTCAGAGGTCTTAATTCCTTCCTTTGAAGAGCAGGCAACATTCTTTGTAGCTGAATATAACCAAAAAACAAAATCAAATAAATATCGATTGTGGTGGCAAGATAATAATAAATCTATTCCATTAACAAACTTCATTAAAATAGTTGAGAAAAATACGTGTCTGTAATAAATAATGCGAATCCAGGTAGTCACATTTCATCTTTGATCTTTGTCGATCGTCTTTTGAACCGCAACATCACTAAATCATCAGAGTTCATCTCAATTGAGTCGATAATTAACCAAAGCTCTCCCGAAAATTTATTCAAAGATGAAGTAAAGGATTCCGAAGGTAGCTTCAAAATACAAGCTAACCCTAAAAAAAAGCTACCAGAAACCATAGAGTTTTGGACAAAACAAGGTCTTTGGGATAGTTCTCCTGAAGGAATTAAAGCTTTTTCTGTGTTATCCAATAATTCTAATATAGCTTCTCGAATCATAAGAACTATTTTCAATCAAAAATATGATATGCAAATAGGTTCATCAATAGAACCTCTTATTAGAGGTATTTGTTTATTTCTGGCATTAGACAAATGTACTTTTGCAGGGAAAGAATTTTTTCTCTCTACGGAGATTCCTGTAATAAGTGCTAAATATATCCCCGGTAGATCAACAAATGATACACGCTTAACCATCAATGACTCCGACCAACTTGCTTTTGCAGAGTACGGTCTACTTTTAGGTTATATGGAGAAAGTAAGTAAAAATAAATATATTGTAGACCCAACACGGCTCATAAAGGTTTTTCTGACTGACATTTTTACAGATTTAAACGAAGATAGGATCAATATTCAGACATTTATTGAGAAATTAAATAGTTATATTCCTATTTTTGATGGAGGGGAATACAGAGTGGAAATAGAGGCTATGATGCAGACTAAAAAAAGTGACTGGAAGCCAAGTTCTTCTCACACACTATCTAAAAGTTTAAGTCATGCTCTATATCGTTTAAATTTAGAAGGTTATTTATATTTAGACCGACTTTCGGATTCAGTCAATGCTGTTTCACTTCCCTTGCCTAATGGCGAAACCCGAACAGTAAGTCATATTCGAATTGTTGGAGATAAGTAATGAATTTACAAAGTTATTGGCCCACTAAAACAAATATCTTCGATTGTATTAAAACTGAAGCTGAAGAATTGTCCGATCATACATTACTATCAGTGCATGAGCCTATGCACTTGAAAAAATATGATGAAAAGGGAACCAAAGATAATGCAACAGAAAACGATCTACTAAAACACTTTTTAAAAATAGAAAGACCTATTCCAATAGTTGCATCAGCAGGTATGGGGAAGTCTCATCTAATTAGATGGTTACATGCAAAATTAAAAGTTCAAAAAGTTGTTTCTGATGAGAAGTGGCAAATAGTTCGTTTACCCAAAAACGCAAGCTTAAGACAAACGTTAAATTTACTATTGGAAGGACTAGAAGGTGAGGTATTTGACCAAGCAAGAAAGAGGATTGATCAAGTTGGTAGCGCTTTAAACGAAGAGCAAGTAGCTGATCTATTTGTTACTTTTATTTCACATCGAGTCAAAGACATTGGAATTGAAACCGCTAAGTATCTTAAGAGCTTTAATCAACGGCCTGACAATTATGCCGAGTTAAGACAGCGTATGAGTATGTCAAATTTATTACCAACTTTAATTACAGATATTCTTTTTAAATCTCAATTGTTGAGTGGTGAGAGTTGCATATTTAGTATAGCTACAAGGTGGATTAAAGGTGCTTCAGACCAAGAAATAAATGAAACGGAGTATGAACTTACGTTAAAAGATTTTGAGGTGATGCTAGAGTCAATAGAAATTGACAACTTGGCGTTACCAGCAAGAAAAGTTATCAGTGATCTTAGATTAGATACCGATAAAGATCAAAGAATAAAAGCCGTAGCCATGCTAAATGAAGCAATAGGCAAAGCGACTCAAACTGCTTTTCAGCAGTTATTTCAGTTTAATAATGGAAATTTTCAAGATCTATTCAAAGAAATTAGAAGGCATTTAAAAACTCTTGATAGAACATTAGTTATTTTAGTGGAAGATTTAGCTGCCATATCAGCAATAGAAGATGTATTGATAGATTGTTTATTAGAAGAGCGTCAAGAAGACCTTTGTGTATTGAGGTCAGTCCTTGCCGTGACAACTGGATATCATGGGTACATGCGTAGGCAGGTTACCATTAGGTCACGAGCTCAATTTGAATGGCATATAGAACAAGATAGTGATAACCAAGAAAACATTCCTAAACGAATTATTGATTTTTGTAGCCGTTATATAAATGCTGCTAGGTTTGGTAAAAGTTTACTTGAAAAAAAAGTCAACTTAGAAGATCAAAATGATGTATTACCGATATGGGAATGTGAATTATCGGAAAAGGAATCTGAACAGTTAAATTCTTTTGGTACATCATCAGTCGGAATACCATTATTTCCCTATAATAATCAAGCGATTAATAGGTTGTCTGAATGGTACTGTATAGATCAAGACAACAATATTGTTTTTAACCCAAGAGACGTAATAAATAGTATTCTTTTAAACTTACTGAGAGATCATAGAGAAGATTACCTAGATCAAAACTTTCCACAGAACTTGTTTATTAAAAAAACCTTTCCAACACTAAATACTGAAATACAAAATTTAGGGCTAATTTCACCTAAAAGATCTCAAGTTTTATCTACTATTTGGGGAGAGGGAGATAACCTTAGTTCAATTCAAAAATCTTTAAATAGTAATATCGCTCTGGCCTTTTCAATAGAGGATTTTGCACATAAACTGTCTGGCGATATAGAAGTGCGATCGAATGCTGCACCTACTGGACCTGATCTAGAAAAAGTTGAAACTCCTTCGCCTACTCAAGCTAAAAATAATCTTATTCTGAAAGAAATCCAAGGCTGGTTTAATCGAGATCAACCTCTTCCCTCTAGCCCTGCTAATGATATAAGAATGCAACTTTTCGAGATGATTAAAAACTTTCAGCCATCAGGGTGGAATGGCTTTGAAAACCTCGATATATACCTTAGTGGTAGTAAAAAGGTTAACGTGTATGAAAAAATATTCAAACAAGGGCCAAGGTTTTTAATCAAATTACCTTTTGCTGAAAATAATTCCCCAAACTGTATATATGACTTTTGCTCCGAAGATGATTTAAAAGATGACAAAAAGTCATTATTTTTTCAACGCTCTGCATTAGCAATTCTTAGGTACAATAGTTTTAACAAAAAAGAAGAAACTAATGATTGGAATTACCCTGGAGGTTATGACGACTTTATTTACTACTCTAAATTTGCCGAAATTTGGGTGCCTAAAGCGATTGACTTTATGCTTAAAAAAATTAGAGGAGAATATTTGGTTGATTCGTTAGCGAAACATGTATTGCTAATGAAAGGTTTAGGAATAAAACCTGAAGGTACTGTACTTAACACTTTAAGCCAAAAATATTTTCATATAAAAGACAATTTAAAACCTGCTATAAATGAAAAATATCAGGAGTTTAGAGATGAGCTTTTATATGAGTGGGATACGACCAGGAAAGCTTGGTTAAGTTTAATTCAAATTAACAATGTAGCAATTGATAAGGATATTTTTAACGCTGCAATGAAAGCAGCGAATAGAATAAATCAAGAAACTCTTTCTCGAAACTTAAAAAAACTAAAAGATGATTCGGTTAAAGAGTTAGAACCTAAGCTTGATTTAATAGAGCGCAGTTTAAAGGATTGTACAAATAAAGATGAGTTTATAACTTTACTTGAAGAAATAAAGTTAATTTATAAAGCTATTTCAGGTATGGGGTTTTATCCTAGTAGCCTTCATTCGAGAGCTACTTTAACCAAAGATATCAATAGCTTAATGGAAGGCTGTCAATGGTCTGAAATTATGAAAGGTATCAAGTTATTATCAGATCAAGATGAAAATAAGCAATTAGAAATACTTTCATCGTTGGATGGTGAAATAATTAAAAATGTTTATAAAGTCTTAATAAATTGGCAGCAATTTAATATTCACGTACTTCCTAGAATAATGAAAATTAACGATACATCTGGCACCCAGCAAGTAGATAGAATGAATAAAGAGATAGATGATTCTATTAACTCTATTGAAGTTATTCTGAATGAATTCGGAGAGTTTGTGTTGGAGGACGTAAAATGAGTACATTAAAATCCCAGGTTGATGCACTGCAAGTCCAAATAAAGCTATCGTCTAATTCTCAGGAAAATGAAACGATCATAAAAGCAAATACAAACATATTAAATCGCTTAAATAAGTCTTTAAGGGAGCTTACTAGTAATAAAACGAAATTTACTGTTATGCCTGTAGTTAGTGATCTGGATGAGCAGTTAATTCCACGTATTGACAATGAAGTTAATGAAGGTTTTCTAATTAATGAGTCATCAGAATTAGTTTTAGGTGATGATGTTAAGGCTTTGTTAGTTAATGCCAAAAAAGACACCTCTCTTTTTATTGAAAAATGGAAAGAGTTAGAGCATAAAGCACAGCAGGATGACTCGTTACATAATTCAATTGTGTCCTTGAAAGATCTTACTGAAAAAATTGGCGGATTAAATGATAAGTATTGGGACAAGTGGTTAGCTAATTTAGAGAATGGTTTTGTTGTCGAAGAGGTCGTTTTAAAACAACAAATCAATCTTGGTAAAAAAGAAGTTTATGATAATTATAATAAGTATAAAAATATTTTTGAAACGGAAAAATCTTCAATGAATATAAATGTTGATTTGGTTTGGTCTCTCAATACATTAAAAGAAAAATTGGTTAGTTTACGTGGCCAAATGGATAAATCTAAACTTCCAGAAGGTGTGGCTGAGTTTTTAAAGCAACTTGATGCTCCTTGGTCTACGCCAACACTAAAACTTTTAACTCCGACTGTACTTGAGTGGTTAACCAAGCAAGGTCTTCTTGATCTAAAAATTTCACGTTAGTGAATAAGCTAATTTAGTAGCATAGAGGGAATTATGATTGAACAAAGCCTACTTTTATCATGTCTTGATTTAATTGAAGAGAAAGAAATTAAATTATTAACATGGGGTGATACGAGTTTTTATTTTAATAAGAGTGAGATTATAGAACTCATAAAGTTACGAACACCATCTGATTGGGAAGAGATTTTTGAAGAGTTATGTGAGCAAAGCCTAATTGTTGAAGTAAAGTCTTCTTATATTTTTGACTGTTATCGCTCTCGAATGGCTGAAGCAATATATCTGTATAGCAATTTGAGGCAGTGGTTTCATGGCCAAGATTTAAGAAGCGCCAAAACTTTAGTCTCCGACTTTCGTTTTATTCGTCGACCACGCCAATATCCTAACAGAAACGTGCCGTCTTCAATGGCTATTAGCCAACTAAAAGAAAAATTGAATCTGTCAAATGAGCACAGTAAGGTATTGCTCTCATTGTTAGGTGGAGGTAGTAAATCATTCAACCTTTCAGGCTTTCAAGTAAGGGCTACAGAAAGAGTATTAGATAAGTACTCAACGCACATGTCTACTTCAAGGCCTAATCAACCTTCGGGCACTATTGTGTGTTCAGGAACTGGTAGTGGTAAAACTCTTTCCTTTTACTTACCAGCTTTGACACAACTATCACAAAATATTTGCAGTGATCAAAGTAATCGAGTTCAAATATTAGCAATCTATCCTCGAAAAGAATTACTTAAAGACCAGTATAATGAAACGTTTAAACAAGCAAGACTATTAGATGATTACTTGTTAACCAATAATAAACGAAAAATTAAAATAGGTACTTTTTTTGGAGACACATTAGATGGTGATTATTTAAATGATAAGCTTAAGTTTAATGCCATTGATTTTGATTTATTAAAGTGCAAATGCTCTGGAAATTTAAAGTGGTTAGAAGAAGATGTAAAATTAAAGAAAGAAATACTGACTTGTAGTCGCTGTGGGCATAAAATTAATGATGATGAGGTTGCACTAACTCGACAATCTTCAGAACCAGATATTCTTTTTACAACTACTGAGATGTTAAACCAACATCTAGCAAACAGTAAATATAATCATCTTTTCGGCGTTGATACTAACAAGCCAATCCCACTAGTTCTACTTGATGAAGTTCATACATATGAAGGCACAACAGGTGCCCAAACGTCCTATTTACTTAAACGGTGGATGAAGCGTTCAGACAATAAACCCCACTTTGTTGGACTATCAGCAACCCTTAGTGACGCAGCTGGTTTTTTTGGCAGTTTAACAGGAACAGCAAAGCATAATGTTGAGTTAATTGAGCCTCTACCCTCAGAAATAATAGAAGAAGGTGCTGAATATCTATTGGCTTTGCGAGGCGATCCTGTATCTCAATCAGCACTTCTTTCAACAACAATTCAAACAACTATGCTAACTCGACGTATGTTAGATAGTAATAGTAATAAAGAGCCTGCATCAAAAGGCACTTTTGGAACCAAAACATTTGTTTTTACAGATGACTTAGATGTTAACAATCGACTCTTTGAGATGATTGCAGATGCAGAGGGGTGGAGTCACGCATTTAAAAAACTTACTCCTGAAGCTGAGCCGTTAGCATTTCTCAGAAGCGAAAAGCATCCTAACTATCAGACGAATAAAGAACAAATTCAACTGCTTGGTCAAGATTGGTCGAACTGTGAATATATCGGACATAGTACAGACGAAGAAGATCGTGCGGAAGTAGGTCGAACTTCAAGCCAAGATTCAGGGGTAAGTGAAACGGCTGAAATTATTGTCGCAACAGCCTCCTTAGAAGTTGGTTACAACGATGCAAAAGTTGGAGCTGTTATTCAACACAAAGCACCAAGGGGCGTAGCATCATATCTTCAACGTAAAGGGCGTGCAGGGCGATCTCGAGGTATGAGACCTTGGATGATTACAGTCCTTTCTGATTATGGGCGTGACAGAGTAGCTTTTCATAGATATGAAAATTTGGTAGATCCAGAAATTAAAGTGAACAAACTACCTGTCGGAAATAACCATATACAAAAGATGCAAGCAAGTTTGGCCACTTTGGAGTGGTTAGGTAGAGAGGTTGGTAAAGGAAGTATTTGGTATTACCTAAGGAATCCCAACCAATATTCAAATAATAAAAAATACCTTTATAAATTAGAGAAAGCTATCAATGCCTTGTTAGATGGTTCAAGTAAGAAGAATTCATTAACAGCCTATTTGACTTCATCTCTTGGGATTAATAGTCAGGAAGTTGAAAAGCTTTGTTGGCAACCTCCGCGCTCTTTATTAATGGACTTCTTACCCAGCTTATTACAAAAGCTACGAACTAATTGGTCTGTAAATGGGCAAGAGTGGTTAGGTGTTCAAAGTAAAGGTTCACCTATGCCTGAGTTTATACCTGCTACATTATTTAGTGAACTAATCCTCCCATCACTTGATATCTCCTTACTTAGGGGGAGTAAAGAGGAGAGAACTCAGGAATGGCAAAGTATGGGGTTCTTTCAGGGATTAAAAGAATATGCTCCGGGAAGAATTTCGAAACGATTTACATTAAATAACCGTTATGAAACTGATTGGCTAGTCCCTGAAGGTTTTGAGCCAGAGGTAATAGTTGATGGTGAAATAGGCTTCGAAGTTGAAGATGCTTTTGGACTAAATAGAGACTTTATTAAAGAAATAATTTATAAGCCTGGTACTCAGATGAAAATCTATCAACCAAGGCAAATACTAACGAAACGACTTGAACTAAAGAATGTTACAGAAACAAGTAATGCTTTTTTGAACTGGGAGAGCATATTTGAAATTGATGAAGACAAGCATCAACTGTCACTTCCTGCTAATTGTGACTGGAAACGTCATTTAAGTAATGTTTGTTTTTTTGAGCACAAACATATGCAACCAGTTGAGGTTACAAGGTATACAACGGGATCTAATGCTCAGATTAAATTTAAGACTAAAGAAGCATCTAATATTAAATTTAATTGGCAAGAACAAGGTGAATCAGTTGGTATTGGGACTATTCTCTTTGTCGATGGAATGAGGTGGAACTTTACATTCTCAGATGAGCAGTTACTTAGTTTAGGGACAAATGAAAACGTTGAGTCTTCTTTACGCTTTTCTTTTGTTCAAGATTGCTTTGTAAATTCTTCTATTTTTAACAATACATTTCAAGCAAATTGGGTATTTGAGTGTGTTACCACCACAGTGATATTCATTTCAACGCAAAAAAACTTTTCTATTCAAGAGTCTGTTACGTTTTTGAGTTCAAAAGAAGGACGAGAGTTACTAAATACTATCCCTCTAGAATTATTTCAATTGAATGTATTAAGTGAGGACGAAGATGAAGAGCAGGCGTTACAAAGTGAGTTGATTTCCCTTTTATCGAACGATTTAATTATTGGTGAAATTAGTAACTTATTAACCCCTTTATATACTGAATTGTCAGGTGATTCGTATCTTTCATGGTTGAGAATATTAATGTCAAATACGCTCTCTGGAGGCATTAATCAATTGGTAAGTACGGTATTACCAGATGTTGGTGATAATGATTTAAATGTAGATCCGGTATGGGTGGGTGATGATTTAACTATTTGGTTAACTGAGAATGAATCAGGTGGAGTAGGTATAATTAATAGGTTTGAGAACGTATACAGTAGTGATCCTCTCAATATTCTAAATCATTTTTCTAGGTGTTTTCAGGCAGGTGATTATGAGCAGGTTGATTTTGATATTCATCAATTATTATCAAAATTAGAGTGTGACGAAAGTTTAGAATCATCTTTTAAGTCCCATAGAGACTCACAAAAATTTAGTGCACGAGTTAAAGCAAATGTGGCTATTAATGAAAACTTAAGAAAGATGGGAGTCATTTTATCTCATAGCTTCAATAGCATTCTTCATACTCGAGTATTAAAAGCCGGCAGTTCTAAAGAAACAGATAGAGATTTAAAGAACTGGATGGACAGATGGCGAGAAATTGAAAAAGAGTTAAAAGTAGAGATACCTTTAAACATAGCATCTTTTCTAATAGCTAAAGAAATCACATCGGATACGAATGTAACTATAAACAAACTTAAAGATAAGGTCATTGGGCAGTTATGGCCTAGAGGCAATGTTATACGTCAGTCCAGTACACAGTTTTATAATCGCTTCATAAGTGGAAACAATAGAACAGAAAGGCTAATTGTCGAACAAATGATATCTGGTAATAGTGAAACAATGAATTATGGAAATAGCTGGGAGGGAGAATTACAACAAAGAATTAGTCGTAAAGGGATAATTAAGCTTGTAATTTCACCTGAACACTTATCTAAATTAAATCAAATTATATTAAAAATAAATACAATTCAGATAGATCAACTAGGTATGTTTTTCCACATTAGGGTTAATAGAGTTGATAGACAATTAGGTGAAATAATATTATTTGTCGAGCTGGCGGAGGCTATTCAATGATTAATTCCAATTATCGTAAAATATTAACAAACACGCCATTAGGTAAGCGACATTTAAAAGAGGTTTTAGGAAGTACTTTTGCAGGGCTGATATTATCACCGCAAGAAATATGGTTAGTAACAGCCTGGTTTACTGATTTTGAGATACTCGATAATCGCTCTGGAAATTGGAGTTACCTTAATGCGAGTTGGGGTAATAGAATGGTTACCTTTATAGAGTTATTAGAAACAGCTGTGCTGAATGGTTGTAAACTCAACCTTGTAGTTAATGAGACTAAAACAAATGATTCGGCACTTAGCCTATTGAAAAACAAGCTTGTCAATGAAGACGGATTTAGGTTTGAAATATCAGATAAAGTGCATATTAAAGGGTTAGTTACAGAGTCGTGTTTTTTTGATGGTTCAATGAACTTTACTTTCTCAGGAGCAAATAGAAATGATGAGTTAGTCACTATTTCAGGTGATACTCATCAGATTTCAACCACTAGGATTGATTTCAGTAATCTTTATTTTAAAAACTATCAACAAAAAACAAAAGCGATAGAAAATCCAGTTATTGAAATTGAAGAATATGAGGATGATGGACATGACTTTTTCTAACTATCCATCTTGGTTTGTAGACTTTTTTACTGCCGAGAATGAAATCGAATTAGAGAAACCGGTTGAAGAAATCTCTGACTCTATAAATTTATTATTATTAAAGTCTATACGCAATTTGGAATCTAAAACTCCATTCTTTTTACCGGCTTATGTAAATGGTCAATTGTACTTCTATGGTATGTGTCCAGACACAAAATCATTAAATGAGTTGAAAAACTGCTTATATTACGGATTAGGATCTTCACATACATCATCTTATGAAATAATAAAGTCACCTGAACTTAAGTTTGAACAGTCATTATTGCAGAATCAATCGCACGGCGTAATTAAGTTCTCTCAAGTTATTACTGACAGTTTTAAGCAAGATACAAGCTATGTAGTTACAACGTTAAATGAGGTTTCTGCACGGTTTGAAGCAAAGCCTAACTTTCCCAGTGTAAGGTTGCGTCCAATAGGGCGTATATTACGTGATTTCTTTTTAGCGAGTCGTGAAAGTGACGGAGAAAGTGCATTAGTTTTTTATAACGAAGCTAAAGGCTCAGGTAAGTTAAGTCATAGGAATTTAGTGGGTCTTGAACTTCAATCCTTGGCTATCAACGCTTCATGGCATGAAATACTTGAACATAAGAATTTACCTGATTATTTAGCTGGTATAATCCCCACGAGAATCTACCACTTATTAGTTCGTGCATTGATGCATGTAAATAATTTAGATTTAACAGATTTATCCAATGTAGACTGGGTTGGTTTAAAGTCTAGTTTAGTCGATTACGAGTCATTTTTACTATCTAAACCTAGACTGAAAGAAGAAGATAAATATAAAGAGGACTGGGAAGCTTGGTCTGCTTTGGCTATTAGTATAGGGATCGATAAAAACGATATCATTTCATTTTCACCTAGCTTTATTACAGAAGAGTGGGTGAGTGAGTTATTTGGAAAAATTGAATCCTTTATTGAAGCTCGTAATGCTTTATCAATAGAGTCTTCAGGACTTCAAGCTTTATTTGATTCCCCTATAAGTCTTGATGTGGTTACTCAAGTTCTGGATTATTCAAAAGTATGTATGCCCTCTGAAGCTAGTGAGATATTCAGTTGGTTAGAAGAGCTCCCTTTTGAAATTCGTCAAAAAACAAAAGCATCGGCTCCTTTTAGGAAGTTATGGAGTTTATTAGAAGATTTTATATATGGTAGCAACAGTGATCCTGTAATTATTGAAGAAAGTGAAATTTTTGATACAACAGTCGAAAAGTCTAAAGGCTCAGTCATTAACTCTTGGAATGACTGGTTTAAGTACTATTCTAGTGGAGAGCTTATTAATTTTGATTTAATAAGTGAATGGAAGCCGTGTGAATTTGACATCAATTTCATTACTGAGAAAATATCAAACTCTGCTGATACAGAGAGTATTCGAAATGTTGCACCGCACTTACTAAGTTGGCTAGATGATAATAAGATAGAAACCACTGGCGCTTTTTGGTTAGGACTTATTGAGTTAATTGCAATGGATGATGAAACTTCATACATAACTATTGGCTTGATGAGAGACTTAATTCAAGGCTTACTCAATACACCCCACTCTATAGAACAGTACTCCTCAGCAATAGAAGCCTTTGAGGTTATAGTTAAGGTAGAAATAAGTAGAAAATCACTACCTATCATTATTGAATTTAGCGAAATGTTGTTTGATTATGCAATAAAGTCACCGGAAGTAGTGAGATATCCACTTTGGAATGGCATATGCCAATATTCGATAACTCATTGGTCTGATATTGATTTTGAACTACAAACAGTTCTTACATGGCTAGATAAACACATAGCACCAGAAGATAAGTCTTTTGATCATTTAATGAATAAGGATGATTCCTCTAATGAAGAAGTAAAAGTATCTTTAAAAGACAAGTTAATCGGTATATCCACACTTACGGAGAAGGCAGGACAACGAGCAGGTGAAATATTACAGAGCTTGTTTCCTGGAGTTGTTGTTAAGCTTAACCATGATAAAGTCGCCACAGACAAATTGAAGAACCTTGCTTCAACCGCAGATTACTTTATTTTCTGTAATAAGAGTGCTGCGCACCAATCATATTATGCTGTTAAGGCAATTAATAAAGATATTATATATTGTGATGGAAAAGGTAGTTCTTCTATTATGAGGTCACTTTTAGATTACTTAAATAAAAGTTGAGGTTAAACTATTATTTTAAAAATATAGTTACTTGTAAGCGCTTAGTAACAAAATCTGTATAACTGCCTATTATTAATATCCATGTAGGGTTAAGGATAGGCAGATTATGAATAGAAAGCACTTGAAGCGTTTGGTAAGCAAGCGACTAAATCAATCAAAGACAGAAGCAGACTTAACTAATTTTCGTAAAATATTAACCAAGATAACGGTTGAAACAGCGCTTAATGCCAAACTAGACGAACACCTTGGTTACTCTCGCCACGAACAATCTCAGCAAAATAATTACTATCAGAGCAGAAGATGGTCAAGTCTATTTAGATGCGCCACGTGATAGAGATTCAAGCTTTAAACACGTCATCATATTTGTTGGTATTTAGCTAAGTTCTATTTCAGATATATATGGGTCTGAGATCATATAGATTTCAACATACGCGTTATTCATAACCTGTTTAATCCTCGATTTATAATTGTCCCAGACATCAGCGTCCCAGTTATCAGTAATTATAACGCATTTATTAGTCATTCCAGCACAATCACCCTGCATATGTTTGGATAAAGCGTCAAGAATACAATTTAAATTATTCCGAGGATCTTTTGTTTTTTTATATTTTTTGGAAGTCATAGACAAAAATACAGCTAAGTCACAACACGACCCATTCGAATTTGATGGATAAAAATTTATCTGATGATGGTGCTGATCCAGGAGCCAATCTCCTAATTCATTAATAGATACATTGTTATTTTTCTTTTGTTGGATGTGTTGTTTCCAACGCCAATCCACTCCATCTTGATTTCTGTTCTTCTCAATGTCCCAATGATTATTTCTATCCTTTATAAAGTTTTCACGCTCACCCTCAAACCCTTCGGTAAGTTCATGCATTTTTTGTAAAATACTTTCTGCGATGAATCTAAATTCACTCATGTATTCTTTTCCTATATTTTTTTGGTAAGCTAATGTTACCATTGAACTTTCATGAATATAATAAAATTTTTATCATTTTCAAATAAGTGGTGTTACCACATCAAACTTTCTCGTTATTTGTTTATATAAGCTCATATTATTAAGCAGTGAAGTGTATATTTATGGTCCAATTTAAGTATTTTAATCACCGAATTCTCCTGATTAATTAACAAAGCACAAACAAGCAAACAAAACTTTTGAAAATTTTGAACTAAGGGTCTTAACGGCGCAGTTCTTTGTATTAATATGGGTAATAAATTAGAATTTATCAGTGAAAAATTTTTCAAGAACAAGCATAAAAATAATTTATAGAAAAAGAACAAAGCTAGTAAAGGGGGGAATAGATTTGTGATAACAGAATTAGACCATAACTCTGTTATCATTATATTATTAGTTTGTATAAGTAATAGGATCGTTACAATTATTTTTTTCAAAAGCTTCTAACCTCTCTACACAAGAACCACATTTACCACATGCCTTTTCCTGCCCTTTATAACAGGTCCATGTTTGATAATAATCTAATCCCATCGATAGGCCATCTTTAAGAATACCTATCTTATCAGTATCTAAATAAGGAGCATGAACATAGACCGGTTCAAAGTTAGCTACTTTGGAAGCTTGGTCCATTACTTTCACAAACTCAGGTCTGCAATCAGGATAAATTAAATGATCACCAGAGTGAGCGCCATACCAAACACCTTCAGCCTCAATATCCACGGCGTAACCAATGGCCAATGAGATGAGAATCATGTTACGGTTTGGGACAACCGTCGATTTCATATTTTCAGCTTCATAATGGCCATCAGGGACATTAATATCGTCAGAAACTAGTGACGAACTGGTGAATAATGTTGAGATAGATTTGATATCTAAAATTTTATGTGGAACATTAAGTTCTTTACACACATTTTGTGCGTAAATGAGTTCTTTATTATGCTTTTGACCATAATTGAAAGATAGAGCATATACATCAAAGCCTTCTTTTACTGCTTTGTTTAAAGCCGTAAAAGAGTCCATGCCTCCAGAATATATAACAACAAGCTTTTTCATTTCTTAAATTCCCTTCCTAATTAGCTAAAGTAAACATCGTAATCTTTCTTAAATTCTTTAGCTACTTCATAAATTTTTAATAAGTTTCCGGCAAATAGTTGCTTTTCTGAGGTTGTATTTTGAAAATCATGCCACCTTCGAGAAAACTTTATATCATCACCACCTTCTTCATCACTTCTTATAAGTCCCAAATTCCATGATGTTTTACTGAAATGGCATTTATTAGATATAAGCTTTAACTCTTGAGTAAAAAATTCAATAGTGGGAATGTTTACTGCGTTCAAAGGTTTGTCTTCGAGAAATACTCTTATCATGTGGCGACATAGAAATGAGAAACCAAATATGCTTGTGCCATGAATGATATAAGTATCTTTCATGCTTTTAGAGGTCTTTTTCCATTCAGTTTCGAACACTATTGTAACCGCTATCCAAAAGTGATTAATTATTTGAGCAAACAACTGCTTTGACTCTTTCGTTAAGTCTTGATGGACTCTTACGTTAATAGACTTCAAGATCATTCTTTCGACGTTAGAGACAAACTCAGTAATTGATGATTCAGCAATTTTTCCTAAAGGGTTGCCATTCGATTTGATAAGTCCCTTTAAAGGAGGCGTTCCATTTTTATTATCCCCAAACCCTAGTTCCTCTGAAATAGATAGTGGAAAGGCCTTTATAGCTAATGCCGGTGGCTTATAAATGTCATCATTAAGTGCTAAAGCATTTAACTGAACGGATGTTAATGGCTTGCCGAGATTAAGAATCAGAAATTGCTGAATATAGTCATTTTCATCTTCAGAAATGAAAATAGAAACAGGCAAAGGATAACTTTCATGACAACTATTTTTAACTCCCCCTGAACGTTGTTGACCATCTACAATTGATCCTGGTAACTCTTGTGATGGAGATTCAGGGAAGTATGGAACTTCTAAATGTCCAAACTCAGTTTGACCTTCTAAAGGAGTAAAGGTAACTGATTTATTAAAGCCAATAACGAGATTTGCCAAAATAGTAGACTTAGGAGATTCTACGTAATCTTTTATAGACTCAATATGTTTTGGTAGTTCGCTTCTTTGATATCCATGGATATATTTACCTTCCCTTGTTATATGGACGATTTTAGCGATATCTCTTACTTTTTTGCCTTCTACCCAACCAGAAAATACAGTGACGTTATTAACAATTTTTTTAATTACTTGGATTTTTAAAATGACTGGTTTCATTATTTATTAGCCTTAATCATCGTACTTTTCATGTCATCAATAACTTTATCTTTATGTTTTGTCACCATAGCTAAGTTATGTATACCTCTACGACGGTTAGTTTGGTTAGAACGAAAAATGATGTTCATTATTCCACTTTCACAAACTCCGCATGTACAAGTTTTCCAGGGCCTTTCTAACAAAAACTTTTTAACTCTTAACTTGTCTTTGTTTAGAATAGCTTGTTTAACTGGCGTTATTTCTGCTAAATGGTCGGCCGTAGTTACTTTTTCATAAGCCATTAGAGCCTTAAATGTAGCGTTAAAGTGTTCGCCGGTTGCGTCATATTGTTTTAATTTTTTAATACAATCAGTTTCAAGCCTTTTTACACATTCATTTGTAGATAGTGCATTGTTGGAAAGGTCGATATCAATTTCATTATTGTTTAGCATTTTAACTACTAGGCTTCGAATTTCATGGCGATGTTTATCAATTAACTTCTGAACATTATCATGATCACATTGACGGATTCTTATTGATAATGATTGAATAAGCTCATGGGCATCATCATTAAATTCGAAGTATTTTCCAGCTTTAATGCCTTGCATTAATGGGGAAGTACTATCTGCGCTAGTTACACCATATTTTGCGTATGCAGGTATATTCTCAAATCTACAGATTCCCAGTAAGTGAAACTGCGTCTCTTTCTTTTTAATAGAAGAGAGGGTTTCTAATAAATCTAATAAGTCAGGCGTTTTTGATTTGATCATACCGCCGATTGTAATATGAGTGTATCCGATCTCTTCTAACTTTTTCACCGAACTAATAAAAGACTCTTTGCTAAAACCATGAGCTACGCCATAAGGAATGAAAGACTTACCTTTAGAAGTATTAAGAATCTTAGAACGTTCTAAAAATAGAACGGCATTATCTAGAGTTATTTTTATTCTGCGTTCAGCTTCTCTTATGTCAGCATAATCCATAGCTTTTAATGCTTCATCATCCTTGGCATACGGGAATACGATGTGATCGAGTGATATACCGCAATCGAATCCTCCACGGTCATAGAATTCAATTAACTCATCAATTGTAAACGGTGGCTCAGGTTCATTTACATAATCAAATGCGCCACAATCCCCCATAAGCAATACATTTGAAAATTTTTCTTGGTTTAGTCTTAAAAATTTCTTAGCACCATAATAATAGAAATCTTCAGTGAGCTCTTGAGTGTAGTACTTCCCTTTCTTTTGCATTGTGCCAACACCCGCTAACGAAACAAGCATGCCGTTGTAAGGCAATTCCTTTAATATTTCATGAGGGTAGGCGTCATCATCATACTTTCGATGATATTTAGTTTTTTCGTTGGTAATACCATTAAATTTAGGGTCGACAAAATCTAAGTTGTCTGGAAAGTAATAATTAAAAATTGTCACATTAAACCTATATATTCTTTGTTGTTGGATATTGCGGGTTATTTATTAAGGTTTTCTTACTAAATAACCACATTAAGATAACTCTTTGAGTAGTCGAGTAAATCTTTTTTGTTCGCAAGCTAAGTTTTCATTTCTTAATTTTTTTATCAACATGGTAGCGGATATCTTAGCTACTTGAGCACTATTTAATTCTTTTCTAATGAAACTACGAACCTCTTCATCTGAAATGTTCTTACGCTTTATAGCGGACAACTTTATTGCATTTTTTTTAAGAAAATTGTATTTGTTCGTTACACTTTTACTATCGAATATATTAACTTTAAAGTCTTCTAATAAATATTTAGCTAGCCTAATATTTAAGGAAACTCTACCGCCTTTTAGCGTGCTACAGAAATCCGCTTTTGACTCTAAAAGATATGGGGTGAGTGTTTTGTTAATGTTATTAATACTTGAAACAATAAAGAAGTTTTTATTTGTTAATTTTTTTTCTGAAACTAATTGTTTTAGTTCGTCTTGTATCACTCTTACATAATCAGGAGAAGCCGCAATAATAAAAACGTCATCAGTATGAGTTGAAACCAATGAATGAAGCGAGTGGCATTTAAATCTTTCGCTACTTCTTATCTGGTGTAAAGCTTTCCACCATTCGTTATTTGTTAACCCTGTTTTGTTAATTGAGTTTTCACTTCCATTTGAAAAGGTAGCGTCATAAGAACCAATTTTTGATGAACTGTGAATTAAGCCATAACCTGCTGATAGAACCCACAAATCTAAATTAGGAGTTATCATACTCGTAGCAACTTTCCAATGGTCACCTGCGTATACTTCATCAGCCGAAACCTTTTGTTCAGCATTTTTAAGTTGCTCCCACCAAGAGTTTATTATGGTTTGAGAGTTACCTTTCATAAGGTCTTTTACCTGCACTTTACCCTGAATATTACTCTTCTTAAGGTTTGTGCAGTTTGTAATTAAATGGATCTTCAAAAATTAGTTACCTTTGTAAACGACACCACATGTACATGTTTCCATTAGTTCAATGGCAGAGAGCTCTGGTAATATTGGTTTTAATTGTTCCCATATCCATTTTGAAATAACTTCGGCTGTAGGGTTTTCTAACCCTTCGATGTCATTTAGGTAATTATGATCTAACTGGTTATAAATAGGTTTGAAAATTGTTTTTACATCAGAAAAGTCTATGAACCAACCGGAATCTTTATTTACAGTTCCTTCTAAATGAATTCTCACTCTATATGAGTGTCCATGAAGTCTCCCACATTTATGTCCATTTGGAACATTAGGTAATTTATGTGCTGCTTCGAACGTAAAGTCCTTATATATGGCTGTATGCATAGTTTTTCTAGTTCAGGTCACTGTTAATAAAAACAGCATTGTACACTAGAATTAAGTCTCCAGCCACTACTATTGATTGTTAAATTCCGATGGATTGTTATAGTGTCAACAATATCGAAATTGAAATTAATTCAGTGGGGGGACATCATGGAAATTGAACAGAAAAAATTATTGGTTAAACTTATTTTGACTTTGCAAAGTGATCATCATGGTTGTAAAGAAGAAGCTATTAATATTGCAAAAGAAGCACTTGGAATTGAAATTGAACATAACAGTATTCGCGAAATGATTAATATAGTTTCAGAACAAAAAATTGAAGAATATATGAACTTGATTTAAAGGATTAGTTAAGCATGGATGTACTTGAAATTGATACACCGTTTGATTGCCGCTTCAAATGTTGGTTCTGTGGGGAAAACTCTCACACAAATGTAGAAATCAAAGACCCAGAAATAAAGGGCGGACTAGATATAATTGCTATACCTATTTGCGATGAATGCAAGTCATACGGATGTCATCCCTTAGCGACTTCTTTAGAAGAACTAAAGCAAACTATTAAAGATAAAATTATTATTCGCAGCAGTAAAGAGTTGTCAATAGGTTCAAATTGGACAGAAAAAGAGTTAAATGAATCAGACTTTACTGGTAATGCGTTTGAAGGTTTCAAAAAAAGCGGTTGGGAAATGTTTCTTATTGCTAAAGAAAGAGTCAACTTTAAAGCGTGGGATCTATGTATTGACGGTATACCGGTTAGAGAAGTATTGCCTGAAGAAATATTTGAATTTGATGGCCTTGAATTTAGCAACTTTACTGGGATGTTAAATTATTTAAGTAAAACCTTCTTTTTGAATAAAAATTTTTTGAAAAGAGTGCTCACTTTATATGGTAATGATAGAGCAATTGAAGCTGTAAAATTTTGTAGGTTAGTTCCTAATGAGTCTGAAAATCAAAGAGAACAGGCCTTTGAAGATTTAGTTGAGTCTTTTAGAGAAAAAGAAGAACTTGTATTAAGGAATAAGAAACGTGATGCATTAGAATTAAACATAAGTATTGATTCAATAATGCCTGTTAGTATTAGAAAGAACACTATCCCCGCTGCATCTATCCAATGGGCATTGAATAATGGGGTTATTGATTTTGAAACCCTAGATATGTTGGAAGATAATTTTTTTGAGTTTTTCTCTTTTGAAGGTGATAAAAAAGTTTTTCAAATGTTTAATGCTTTAGAAATCTATATGGATAAACGGTTGTCTTCCCCTGTGTGGAGAGAAACAAAAGATCCAAATATTACTCTTTGGAAGTATGTTGAATCTCAATTTAACAATTAATTTGAACTAGGAATAAATAAGTGACTATAGAAAATAACTATCGAGAGATTCTTGAGAAAATTGGCGAAGATATTAATAGAGATGGCCTAGTAGATACGCCTAAGCGCGCAGCAAAAGCTATGAAGTTTTTAACTCAAGGGTATAATCAAAATATTGATGAAGTCGTAAACGGTGCTTTATTTGAATCTGATGCTGATGAAATGGTAGTGGTAAAAAACATCGAATTATATTCGATGTGTGAACACCATATGCTTCCTTTTATAGGTAAATGTCACATTGCATATATCCCAAGTGGTAAAGTTTTAGGTTTGTCAAAATTTGCTCGGATCGTTGACATGTATGCCAGGCGATTACAAATTCAAGAAAACTTAGCTAGAGAAATAGCTTTATCTATACAGGAAATAACAGGGTCTATTGGTGTAGGTGTCATTATTGAAGCACAGCATTTATGTATGATGATGCGCGGCGTACAGAAGCAAAACTCGTCAATGACAACATCAGTAATGTTAGGGGAAATGAGAGAAGATGCCTCTGCGAGACAAGAGATGTTGTCGTTAGTTAAATCATGATTCATTTTAAATAAATCAACCAACTTTTCAAGAGTATAGATTTATCCAAAGGTAATTATCAAACACAAGTACCACATTGTTTGGTAAGTATTTCCATACTTACTTTACCTGTCATTAATTGCCATGTTATATAGCTATGACGTATTGGATGAAAGTAGGAACTGCATTAATTAACATTTTAAAACGAGAGCAAAATATTTTATTGAAGTAAATATGTTCAATGATACTGATTTACTTGTTTGATAATATTATTAAGCTTGATATTTAAAACTAAAGAATAGAGTCGAATACTACACTCATAATAAAATGATTTTAAGATGAATTAAGAGAGTTTTAAGTGTTCTAGGAGTGTTCTAATGATAAAAAACAGTATAGAAATAACTACAGAAAACTAACTAAAATCTTTCTACAAGCCACGTATTTATTGGCGAGTGTCCTAAAAGTGTTCTTTTTAATCTATTTGCAGTCGTTTTACGGTCTGTAAGTAGTCGTAACACTATGATTTAGTTAGTCTTCTGTCGTTCTATATGTGGTGGAGCGGGGGGGAATCGAACCCCCGTCCAAAAAGCCTACATCCTTGGTACTACATGCTTAGTCGATTATTTGTTTAACCAATTAGACGCCAATCGACAGGCTTCGTCATGGTGAGCTTAATACTATTTCGCGGTTCAGCCTTAAGCGTGCTTCCCTCGCTATCCTATTTGGGGTGACCATCGATCCTCTAAACAATAGGAGAATTTTTGAGGCGATGGCTAGCCTAAGCGGCTAGTGCGAACGTATCGTCGTTTGCAATTATAGTTTTGCGGCTTTTTACCAGGCAAACCGCCCCTGGGCATGCACCTCGGGTTTCATGAATCTTGTCGAATCCTAGATCCGCCCCAAAGTTTTTTCATCTTAATTATAAACTTATTCAGTCTATAAAGCGCATTGTACAGCGCTTCTTTTAAATAAACAACGTGTTAATTGTTAACTTGTTATCGATCTAAATTCTTATTTTTCATTAATCGGCCTTTATCAACAGCCCATTCTCTGTCTTTGATATCAGAACGCTTATCATGGTCTTTCTTACCTTTACCCAAATAAAATTCGAGTTTGACCCAATTTGCTTTCCAATACATCGCCGTGGCAATTAATGAATAACCATCACGCTCTACAGCAGCGGTTATTTTCTCTAATTCGCGTCGATTCAACAGTAACTTGCGGTCACGATTAGGTTCGCATACTACGTGACTAGAAGCAGCATTGAGCGGCATTATTTCAGCACCCAATAAATAAGCTTCACCGTTTTTTACGTGTACATAACAATCAGAAATATTAACTTTTCCGCTACGGATACTTTTAATTTCCCAACCCTGCAGGCTCATCCCACCTTCAAACTTATCAGTTAAAGAATAGTTATGACGAGCTTTTTTGTTTAACGCAATAGTATTGCTGTTTGATTTTTTTTTCTGTGCCATTATATTTCCATTTTGTTTGCCATCAAAAATAGCAATCGCAAACATTATACGGAGAATTATTGATATTTGAATGATTAATTTCAATTTTTCTCTTTAATGCCTTTTGCTCACGGCTTTGTTATCATTACCCTTTAAAGTTGAGGAAAATAAATGCCCGTAATTAGTCGCAGCGCTTTAGTGATGTATAGCGTTGACCAAATGTATCAATTAATTAATGATATTGTTGCTTATCCTCAATTTATTCCCAATTGTGGTGACAGTAAGATAATTTCTCAGCAAGGTAATGAAGTTACCGCTGCTTTGATGGTTTCGAAGGGGGTTCTAAAAAAATGGTTTACCACCAAGAATACCTTGATTGGTAATAATAAAGTACAACTCGATTTAGTTGACGGTCCTTTTAAAAAGTTAACGGGTTACTGGCAACTAACTGAATTATCTGAAGAAGCTTGTAAGATTAGTTTGCATTTAGAGTATGAGTTTTCGAGTAAAGTATTCGATTTGGCATTTGGCCGTGTTTTTACAAGTTTGACCAATAATATGGTACAAGCTTTTACACAAAGAGCTAAAGAGGTTTATCATTCTAATGGTTGATAGCATAGAGATAGAGCAAGAACTTGCTCAACGCAAAATACAAATAGAAGTTGTTTATGGACTACCCGATAGACAAGAGTTATTAACGCTTTTAGTCGATGAAGGCACCTTGTTAGAGCAAGGTATTATTGCTTCAGGCATTTTATCTGTTTTTGAAGAAATAGACTTAACCGTAAATAATGTCGGTATTTGGAATCGAGCCGCTAAGTTAACGGATACTTTACGAGATTTAGACCGTATTGAAATATATCGACCTTTAATTGCTGACCCAAAAGAGGTTAGAAAGCGCCGAGCTGAAAAAGCAAAAGATGAAGGACGTGCCGATAAAGTTACCGGTGGTCGTGTAGACCCGCGTCGAAATAAAGCCAGCTAAAAATTCGCAAAATTTAAAGTAAAAAAAACGGCTATTAAGGCTAATGCCGTTCACTTAAGGTGAACGGCATTTTTACTTTTAACAGGGTACCTATTCTTTGAACATTTCAACATTCTCGGATATTGCCGTTCTCGCCTACCGGGTAAAACGAATTGCTTAGCCGACTTTGTAATATTCATTGTGTATTTGGGAATGTTACCTGGCGTGCAGAATGACAACTGGGTTAATTCGTGAATAATATGCATTGAAGCGCCATTAAAACTCAGTTGATTGGGGTGGACACCGTCTAGCGATTTAGCCATTAATACCATTTGATAACGGATTAAATTATAAGCCAATAATATCCCCCAAAGCTCTTGCCTAATAAGCTCTGGTTGATTACTTCGTAATGTGAATCGATTGTCCAATAGCGACTGTTTCATTTCCCTAAATCCCAACTCAATTTCCCATCGGTGGGCATATAAATCAACAATATCAGCGGATGGAAAGCGCATAGGATCTGTCATCGAAGTGAGTATTTGAAGGTCTTTTCCTTTCACTTTTTTGGTGATGAGCCGTGCTTGCATCGTTTTAGGTAATTCTGGAAACTTTTTTCGTGACTGAGGTGTTGTGGTTAATTGGATTAATTTATCTTGTCTTCCAAAACTATTGATAACTTCATATTGTGTATTTTTTTTGAGTGGCATTAACCAATGCCTTGTGTTACCTGTACTTTGCCAGCGATGTAACAAGCCTAATGAATAAAATCCACGGTCGAACAGCGTTAAACTATTATCAGGTGTTTTATCAATTAACCCTAACGCAAGATTCATCTCGTTAACTTCAACACTATCAAAGACACTGTTAGTCAATAAATGGCTCGTTAATTCCATCTGACACACCATACGTACTTGAGGGTAACTGGCTTTGCCATGTTGCGTCCCTGTTTTGGCAAACTCTTCATTATTTTCATCGGTATCGGGCACTCGCCACACAACACCATCGACACCTAAAAGGTTTAAACCACACCACTGACCATGATTAGCATCATGGTTCCATTGTTGTTGCGTTTGTTGAAAGACTGTTTCTATAACTTTGCTACCGAGTTTTTTTCTCGCTTGCGTGACCGCACTAGATGCAACATAGGGGATACCGCTGGGTAAAATAATATCCAACTGATTAAGCATTTGACGCATTGGAAACTTGCGAAACAATGCCATGCCAATGACAGCCCACACCATATTTTCCATAGGCAGCTTACGCTTTCGAATGGTAGATATTCCGTGTTCTTTTAGTCCCGCACTAATAATTTCTGGAGACAAAATTTCTGCTAAGTTTTGGAACTCGGTGACGTTATTTGAATTAACTAAAGAAAGCGCGGTAGAAAGTTGCATAAAAAAAATCCAGTGATATCAATCACTGGATTTTGATCTCATTAGCAAATTAATCAAGCTATAAATTGCTTAACTGATCGGCATTAGCTATTAAGGCCGTTTTTTTATGGGACTAAAATATTTATTAGTTAACCATAGGAACGTAAAAGTTGTCACCTAAGACAAAGTCACCTTCTGCGCTGGCTAATAATTCATTATCAAAATAGAGGATAAATTTCTTCTTAACGTTAAACTCTTCACTTCGACCTGATTTTAATAAGTAAACATAGTGCAATGTATCATTGCCAAAGGCATCGTTAACAACAGGGCTACCAAGTACAAATTTTACTTGTTCTTTAGTCATGCCAATTTGAAGCTTGTCGATATCTTTTTGTTCTAAAAAGTTTCCCTGAGGAATGTCAAAACGATAGACCCAGCTTGAGCAGGCAGAAAGAGATAGGGCAATAGTAATGGCTAAAATGCGAAATAACATGTTTTTTCATTTATCCTAATAAGTTCGAATGGGGATGATAACTAAGCCCGCGAAGAGATACAAAACTATTTTCAATTTATTTTGCACCTTTGTGCCTCAACTCAGGTTATTTACTCAACGCTAAAATTAATTTATTAACCGGCAAGTAACTCTTGAGCATTAGCCAAGCTGTTATCCGTTATTTTATTCCCCGCTAATAAGCGAGCAATTTCTTGGACTCTGCCATTAGCACTTAGTTCCGTTACTTTTGTTTCTGTAAACTCGCCATCGGTTAATTTACTGACAAATAACTGTTGATGACCTTTGCAAGCGACCTGTGGTAGATGTGTTACACAGATAACTTGGGTGTTTTGTGCTAATTCTTGTAGCTTGCTACCGACCATTGCCGCTGTTGGGCCACTAATACCGACATCAACTTCATCAAATATTAAGGTCGGTGTGATCACCTTGTCCGCCAAAATAACCTGCATGGCTAAACTAATGCGTGATAATTCGCCACCAGAAGCAACTTTGTTCATCGCTTCTAATTTTTGCCCTGGGTTAAGGCTAATGAGAAAGTTTATTTCATCAAGGCCAAACGGCGATAAAGCTTCAACATTAACTTGCTGTACTGATACGTCAAATATGCCGTTGTTCATATTGAGCTCTTTCATGCTCAGCGTGATTTTTTTACTGAGTTTTTTAGCCGACTTTACTCTTGATGTTGATAACGCCTGAGCAGATTGTAGGTAATGTACTTTAGCCTTTTCAATGTCTACGTATGCTGTATCTAGTCTTGAACCGTCTGAATTTATGACATGTAAGGCTTGTTTTATCTCTAAGTGTAACGTTGGCAAATGCTCGGGTGCCACTTGATGTTTCTTAGCAAGTTGAATGGCGAGCGAGTAGCGGTCTTCAATCATTTGATAAGCTTCTGGATCGAGTTCAAGCTTATCGTAGTAGTGCTTTAATTCATCATTAGCATCTTCTACAAGAATAAGTGCTTCGCTCAAGGTGTTAGCAATATTTGCTAACTTAGGATCCATATGAACTAAATCATTCAACTGTTCGCAGTTGTTTCTTAGGCTGTCTGAAATATTGTGATTTTCGTTTTCAGATAAAGTTTGCAATGCTTTCAAAGTGCCGGTCAATAATGACTGACCGTTACTATGACGTTTGTAATCACTTTCTAGAATTTGAAACTCACCCGTTTGTAGTGAAAATTCGTCTAGCTCGGTCACTTGGTATTGTAATAACTGCAGTTTTGCTTCGCGTTGCTCTTTACTTTCTTGTAACTGTTTTAGTTCTGTATTGAGATTTCGCCATTGCTGATAGTAATATTGAACGTCGTCTAATAAGTGCTGATGATCGGCATACTCATCAAGTATTTTACGCTGTTGAGCCGGCTTAACAATGAGTTGGTGATCGTGTTGGCCATGAATACTTATTAAAAATTGTGCGATATCTTTAAGTTGGGCAAGCGGAACTTGGCTACCGTTAATGTAAGCCTTTGAGCGTCCTTCAGCTGATATTACTCGGCGTAAAATACATTCACAATCTAACTCAGCATCGTGTTCGTCTGTTAGGGATAGGCCATTTTTTTTAAGCCATTTTTGTGCGGAAATGTTTTTGTTTATATCAAAGGTTGCGGCTAACTCTGCTTTTTTAGTATTTGGTCTTACAACATTAGTGAGCGCTCTATCGCCTAAACATAAACCTAAGGCATCAATAGCTATTGATTTACCCGCACCTGTTTCTCCGGTGATGGTTGTCATACCTTTGCGCCAATCTATATCTAGGGAGCGCACAATGGCGAAGTTTTGAATGTTAAGATGTAAAAGCATGAGAAACCAATTGACTGTATAAATATGTATAACTGTTAATTTATACAGTAAAGTGGTTTTGTGCAAGTGTTAATCGAATAAAAATTCAACAGCTTGAATTTGTTAAAAATTAATAAAGCTTATTGCCCCAACTTAATTTACTTCGCAGTACATTAAAGTAGTCATGGTCTAGAGGATGAACTAATCTCAGCGTATATTCACTTTTTCTGATAATAACTTCATCACCTGGTAATACCGCTAAAATAACATGGCCATCACAACTTACTTGTAAGCTTTCATAGTTCTCATTGGCGAGTAATAATTTTATTTCACTATTGCCGTCGACGACTATGGGTCTGCTGGTTAGGGTGTGCGGAAACATCGGCACTAAAGATAAGGCATTTAAATTGGGTGTTAAAATTGGACCACCTGCCGACATTGAATAGGCGGTTGAGCCAGTAGGTGTTGACACAATTAAGCCATCAGAGCGTTGGCTGAACATAAAGCTACCATCAATATAAACTTCAAATTCAATCATGCTGGCTACTTTTCCTGCGTGTAGCACTGCTTCATTGACTGCACTGTTAGAGCTTTTTAATTTTCCGTGGCGATAAACTTCTGCTTCAATAATAAAACGTTGCTCAGCGCGCGACTCGCCACGTAAAATTTTCTCAAGTGGTTCAATTAATTCATCGGGCGATAAATCGGTAAGAAAGCCTAAGTTCCCTCTGTTTACACCAATAACACCGATATCAAAACATGATAAAACCCTCGCGGCACCTAACATATACCCATCACCGCCCACGACTATAGCCAGGTCAGCTTGTTCACCAATTTCTACTAGGGTACTAATCGTTAGATTATCGATATCGATTGATGGGGCAACTGAGCTTTCAATTAATACCTGATAACCTTGTCCGGTAAGAAATTGATAGAGCGCTGTTATTGTTGCGCCGGCTCCTTCGTGATTTGGTTTGCCTATTAAACCTATGGTGTTATAAATTTTGCTCATGTCTACGCAGTAAGTTGTTTGTATCTTAGGATTAATAATAGTTTCGCTGTATTTTCATGGCTTGTAAAGTTGACTTTTTTATAAATCATTTACTGACTACCATTTTGATTAAATTTTTCGCTTTTATCGAGATTTAAAATATTTAGGGTTAAGGCATTAATTGAAGAGAATGCTTATTTATTCGAAACTAACAATGTAGGCTGTAAGCCTTTTAAAAATAGAGCTTTAAGCGTTTTTAAACGATGGGATAACTGCAGGTAATTGCTTTTAAATAGAATGACTATATATAAAAAAATGATATTTGTTCTCAAAACGCTGACAAGCGCTCAGTAACAACAAACTTAATTAAATTGGTATTTAAGCTTGAATCGTAGCAAGAAGTCCCCATAATTACCGTTATCAGATTTATATAACCTTTATATTGTTAAATATATTATTAGTTTATTTTGGAGCTTTCATGACTAATGAGTCAACAGAAAACAAAAATACAGCTGAAGCATCAACAGAAGCTTTAACGCCCGAAGAAATTATGGCGCAAGAAATAATCGACCAAGCTGAAGAGCAAGTCGAAGTTCAACATATTCATGCCCATGAAGTGATTAGTGCCGAGCAAGAAAAGATTAACGAACTTGAGTTAAGCCTTTCTTCAGCGCAAACCACTATTGCAGATCAAAAAGATTCTGTAGTTCGTGCTAAAGCCGAAGTTGATAATATTCGCCGCCGTAGTGCACAAGACGTCGATAAAGCACGTAAATTTGCTTTAGAAAAATTCGCTGCTGAAATGTTAGTGTCAGTAGACAATTTAGAACGTGCGTTACAGAATATAGATAAAGAAGATGAAAACAATACCGGCATTATTGAAGGTCTTGAATTAACCCTACAAGGTTTAATTGCTTCGTTAGAAAAATTTGGCGTTAAAGGAGTTGATCCACAAGACCAACCTTTTAATCCTGAATTACATCAAGCGATGTCTATGCAAGAAGTTCCAGGCGTTGCGCCAAATACCGTTGTTGCTGTGATGCAAAAAGGTTATGAACTCAATGGCCGTTTAATTCGTCCAGCGATGGTAATGGTTTCTAAATCTGCTCCGGTAGTTGATACCACAGCATAAAAAATATCATTAAAAAAAGCGGTAAGAAGTTTCTATAAAACTTCTTACCGCTTTTTTGTTTTTAGCAGGCAAATCAATTTTATTAAGGCGTTTTATCGCTATCGCTGTGAAACAACAAAAAAATCTTCACAAATAGCTAAATAATGAAATAAATTTACTTTTTTTCTTGGAAATTAGTTGAAAAGGATTTTACTGCCCCCACTATTTGTTTCATCAACAGGTTTATTAAAAAATCTTACTTTAATAAGCTTTATTTTAATTAGTATTCGGAGATCCTCAAGATGGGCAAAATAATCGGTATTGACCTAGGGACAACAAACTCTTGTGTTGCTGTACTAGATGGCGGCAAAGCACGTGTAATTGAAAATGCAGAAGGCGATCGTACAACTCCTTCAATTATTGCATACACAGAAGATGGCGAAACGTTAGTAGGTCAACCTGCTAAACGCCAATCTGTTACAAACCCAAAAAATACATTATACGCGATTAAGCGTTTAATTGGTCGTCGCTTTGAAGACGAAGAAGTTCAGCGTGATATTAAAATTATGCCTTTTGGTATTGTTAAAGCTGACAACGGTGATGCTTGGGTTACAACACGTGATAAGAACGTTGCACCACCACAAGTTTCAGCTGAAGTTTTAAAGAAAATGAAAAAAACTGCTGAAGACTTTTTAGGCGAAGCAGTAACAGAAGCAGTAATCACAGTTCCTGCTTACTTCAATGATTCACAACGCCAAGCAACTAAAGATGCGGGTCGTATTGCTGGTCTTGAAGTTAAACGTATTATCAATGAGCCAACTGCTGCTGCTCTTGCTTACGGCATGGACAAGCAAGAAGGCGATAAAGTTATTGCTGTTTACGACTTAGGTGGTGGTACTTTCGATATTTCAATTATTGAAATTGATGAAGTTGAAGGCGAGCACACGTTTGAAGTATTAGCGACTAACGGTGATACTCACTTAGGTGGTGAAGATTTTGATAACCGTTTAATCAACTATCTTGTTGCTGAATTTAAGAAAGACCAAGGTATGGATTTAACGACTGATCCTCTTGCAATGCAGCGTTTGAAAGAAGCAGCAGAAAAAGCTAAATGTGAACTTTCTTCAGCACAACAAACAGATGTTAACTTACCTTACATCACAGCTGACGGCAGCGGCCCTAAGCACATGAACATTAAAGTAACGCGTGCTAAATTAGAGTCTTTAGTTGAAGACATGGTTAAAGCAACGTTAATACCATTAGCACAAGCGCTTAAAGACGCAGACTTATCAGTAAGTGATATCAATGATGTTATCTTAGTTGGTGGTCAGTCACGCATGCCAATGGTACAAAAAGCAGTAACAGAATTTTTCGGTAAAGAACCTCGTAAAGATGTTAACCCTGATGAAGCCGTTGCCGCTGGTGCAGCAATACAAGCAGGTGTTCTTTCTGGTGATGTAACTGACGTACTTTTATTAGACGTTACGCCATTATCATTAGGTATCGAAACAATGGGCGGCGTGATGACGAAAGTTATCGATAAAAACACCACTATCCCAACTAAACAGTCACAAACCTTTTCTACAGCTGACGATAATCAAGCTGCGGTAACGGTTCATGTTGTTCAAGGTGAGCGTAAGCAAGCGTCTGCAAACAAATCTTTAGGTCAATTTAACCTTGAAGGTATCGATGCAGCACCACGTGGAACACCACAGATTGAAGTAACTTTCGATATTGATGCTGATGGTATTTTACACGTAACCGCTAAAGATAAGAACACAGGTAAAGAACAGAAGATTACCATTAAAGCTTCTTCTGGTTTATCTGATGAAGAAGTAGAACAAATGGTACGTGACGCAGAAGCTAACGCTGATGAAGATGCTAAGTTTGAAGAATTAGTTAAAGCACGTAACCAAGCTGACGGTCTAGTTCATACCACTCGCAAGCAAATTGTAGAAGCGGGCGATGACTTACCAAGCGAAGACAAAGAAAAAATTGAAACAGCTTTAACTGAACTTGAAACTGAGATCAAAGGCGACGATAAAGAAGCGATTGAAGCTAAATCTCAAGCCGTTATCGAAGCATCAGCGAAGTTAATGGAAATTGCTCAAGCGAAAGCCGGTGCTCAAGAAGGCGCTCCTGAATCAGACGGCGCTGCGCCAGCTGATGACGATGTTGTTGACGCTGAATTTGAAGAAGTTAAAGAAGACAAATAGTCTTCAATAACGGAAAATATATAAGCGCTGGTTTAAACACCAGCGCTTCTTACGTTAAAAATCGTTATAAAATGCCATTGAAAATAGCTAACTATTTATAATGTCATTTTACTTAATTAATATCCAAAATTTCAACACCAGTTAAAAGAAGTCACTATGTCAAAACGCGATTATTATGAAGTGCTAGAAGTATCTAAAGATGCGTCTGAGCGTGATATCAAAAAAGCCTACAAACGTTTAGCGATGAAGCTTCATCCTGACCGTAATGCCGGTGATAAAGACAAAGAAGAGCTATTTAAAGAAGTTAAAGAAGCTTATGAAATTCTAAATGACGACCAAAAGCGTGCTGCGTTTGACCAATATGGTCATGCTGCATTTGAACAAGGTGGTCATGGCGGTGGCGGTGGTCATGGTGGTGGAGGCTTCGGTCAAGATTTTGGTGATATTTTTGGTGATATTTTTGGTGGTGGCCGCGGTGGCGGACGTCAGCAACGTCAACAACGAGGTTCAGATCTTCGCTACAACCTAGAGTTAAGTCTTGAAGATGCTGTTCGGGGTAAAACCTTAGAAATTAAAGTACCAACTTTTGTTAGTTGTGAGCCTTGTGATGGCTCTGGCGCTAAAAAAGGTACCAGTGCAAAATCTTGTACCACTTGTCATGGTCATGGTCAGGTACAAATGCGTCAAGGTTTGTTTGCTGTTCAACAGACTTGTCCAACATGTAGTGGTAAAGGTAAAGTTATTGCTAGCCCTTGTACTTCATGTCGCGGTCAAGGCCGAGTTGAAAAAACTAAAACACTTTCAGTGAAAATACCGCCAGGTGTAGATACAGGTGACAGAATTCGCTTGTCAGGCGAAGGTGAAGCTGGTGAACATGGTGCACCTGCAGGTGATTTATATGTACAAGCAAATGTACGTGACCATAAAATATTTGTCCGTGATGAAAACAACCTTTATTGTGAAGTCCCTATTAGCTTTACCACAGCAGCATTGGGTGGCGAAATAGAAGTACCAACACTTGAAGGTAAAGTGAAGCTGAAAATACCTAAAGAAACGCAAACGGGTAAAATGTTCCGTTTACGTGGTAAAGGTGTTAAATCAGTACGCAGCCACTCAATAGGCGACTTGATGTGTAAAGTTGTTCTAGAAACACCGGTTAACTTGTCTGGCGATCAAGCAGATTTATTACGTCAGTTAGACGAAAAGATGGGTAAAAGCACCATAAAGCATAGCCCTAAAGAGACCGGCTTCTTTGATGGCGTTAAAAAGTTTTTTGATGACCTGAAAAGCTAAAGTACTGCCATTCGATGAGCTAAAAGCTTGTTAAAATATAGACATTAAAAAAGCCACAAACTTGTTTGTGGCTTTTTTGTTTTTTTGGCTAATGATTAATGGCGCTTTACTCGCATAAGTAGACCACTGAGTAATACCAATAATAAGCCAAACAGACTGCCGCCATGAGTTTGTCTGATCTCGACGACTTCTATTACTTCGATGACTTCAGTATAAGCCTGGTCATACTCAGCACTCTCTAACGGCAGTGCGTATAACGCGTTATTGTCATCCGCACTGTAACTCGCAGCGATCCCCTGATAACCGACTTGATATAAGTCGATTAACACATCGTAGTGATCACTTTCATAGCCCGACATAAATGTAGAAATTACTTCGTATTCATCGGCATCAGTATCACCTTCTATAAGAAAATTATCTGTGGTGAAATAGTGCTGCCAAGGGCCACCATTTTTACTGAGATAGAGTAAAGCATACACTTCGGCGAGGTGATTTTCGCTATAGCTATATACGTCTGCATCAAAAGTCACACTGAAAGTTTGATAATAGCCATCTCTGTCATAATCTTCTTGCAGAAAACTAGCCGCACTATAAATACTGAACTGTTGATCATAGTGGTTACTCACTTTTTGTGTGGCTTCACCACTTTTTACTTGTGCAGTGTTCTTGGCTTGATTATTAAGTGTAGAGCCTCTTATGTTGGCATTCGCTTTGCCGCTGACTTGATCGGATAGCTCGGCTAGCTTATTCGTTGCAATTATTCTTTTTCGCTGTGACTCAGTGATACTGTGTTTAAGTGCTCCTTGAGAAACACTAGCGGGTAAAACCTTTAATTCGCTGGCAGTGACATGAGTTAAAGGTAATACGCTAAAGGTTATCAATAACATTATTTTTTTAAGTGAATTCGCGCGAACTGACTTCGCTGCTTTATTATTTATTAACATAATATATCCTACCGGCTTTGTTTAGTGTTGCTATTAAAGCGCAGTAAAGATGAATGTAAGCTGAACACTTTATTGGTAAGCTTTGATATATCTGTTGATTTATCCGCGGGAACTCCAGTTACCCCCACGTTATAAAATCGATATAGCGGCTTTAAAGGAATGTTCAGCTGATATTCAGTTGCCAAGGTATATAATTTTAAATAAGCTATGGCTATGTATAGTTAGACTCACTTTTAACTTTGTCTTTGGAATAACCATGAAATTTGCTTTACCGTTAGTTTTTCTTTTTATCGCGATACTTTCTATTGATGCAATGGCTCAAGGAACGGGTGTATCAGCAAGTACTATGCAAAAAAATAATCAGCAACAGTTGAAAGTGAAAAGTAGTAAAGATGCCGCAAAATTAGCTAAAAGTCGTTTTGGTGGAAAAGTGTTAAAGGTTGAGAATAAAAAGTCGGGTTATCGGGTAAAATTAATTAAAACTGATGGTCATATCATTTCTATATATGTTGATGCTAAGACAGGGAAGATTAATGGAGGGTGATCACTATGCGGTTGTTATTTATTGAAGACGATATTGCTTTACAGCAAAACCTATATGCCCACTTAACTGCCGCTCATTATCTAGTCGATGTGGCGAGTGATGGCGAAACAGGCTTATTTCAAGGGCAAGAATATCCATACGACGCTGCTATTATAGATGTTGGTTTACCTATAATAGACGGTATCAGTGTGATTAGATCTCTACGTGAAAAAAATATCGACTTTCCCATTTTGGTGTTAACTGCAAGAGATAGTTGGCAAGATAAAGTGGC
Organism: Colwellia sp. PAMC 20917; assembly: GCF_001767295.1. GTDB lineage: Bacteria > Pseudomonadota > Gammaproteobacteria > Enterobacterales > Alteromonadaceae > Colwellia_A. The sequence goes on along the minus strand of NZ_CP014944.1, from coordinate 1,097,495 downwards.
CGGTTTAGATGCCGGAGCCGATGATTATTTAACCAAGCCTTTTCAAGCCGAAGAATTACTCGCCCGCTTAAATGCACTGATCAGACGTTCTGCAGGGCAAGCAAGTCCATTAATAAAGAATGGCCCGTTAAGTCTTAATACCAAAAGTTTGCAGGTTGAAGTCGATAATAAGGCAATAAAGTTAAGTAGTTCAGAATATAAGTTACTTGAGTATATGATGCTTCACCTTGACGAAGTGACGTCAAAGGCAACACTGACTGAACATATTTATGACCAAGACTTCGATCTCGATTCAAATGTTATTGAAGTATTTATCAGGCGCTTAAGAAAAAAACTCGACCCAGATAATAGCTATGGTTTTATCGAAACCTTGCGCGGTCATGGCTATAAATTAAAGCGGTTAGATTAATGAGGTCACGTGGATATACCAAGTAAATGAACTCTTTAAAAGTTCGATTATTATTAAGTACGTTAGCGATGACGGTAGTGATGCTGCCTATTATTGGCTTAACCTTATCGAATGCCTTTGAACGGCAATTAAATGTAGCGTTGAAAAACGAGTTAAAAGCCTATAGTTATTCTATTTTTACTGTGGCAGAAGTTGAAAATAATCTCTTGTTAATCCCGGAGCTCTTACTAGAAAACCAATTCAATATTAACCAATCAGGCTTGTATGCCTTAATTACCAAACGGTCACAAGAAACGCAAATAGGCGCGATAAAAAACCAAATACTTTGGCAATCACAATCTCTGCTAACCTTGTCTCTAACGGCGGTATTACCATCGCCTGATGTTGGGCAAACACTGATTTCAAAAATAAGCCTAGCGGACAGTCCTCATCTACTTTATAGCTTTAGTGCGAGTTTTTCTGATAACGGCCAAGACTTTGAAATAACACTGCACCTGATAAAAGACCAACGAGCCTTGTTAAACGCCCTCAATGACTTTGAAAAAACATTATGGGCATGGTTGCTGGCATTAATGGTTGTCTTTGTTTTTGTACAAATTTTCTGGTTGTTATGGACCTTAAAACCATTAACCGTATTATCTCAAGAGCTTGAGCATATAGAGAAAGGGCAAAAGAAAGCCTTAGATGCCAACTATCCTCTTGAATTACAACCGGTGACGCAGCAACTAAACGCCTTACTGGCATTGGAAGAAAATCAACGAAAACGCTATCGTAATGCCTTGTCAGACTTAGCGCATAGCCTTAAAAATCCACTGGCCGTTATTCAAAGCCAACAGGATATTTCAGCAAGCGCTGGTGAACAATTAACATTAATTAATAACATCATTGAACATCAACTTAAAAGAGCTCAAAGTGCCGGGCAGTCTTCATGGCATTTAGGCGTGAAAATTAAGCCCGTAGTTGACAAGCTGATCAGCACGTTAGCGAAAATATATCATGATAAGAATTTATCATTTGCCGTCAATGTTGATGCAAGTGCGATATTTAAGGGTGATGAAGCCGATTTAATGGAGATTTTAGGAAACCTTCTCGATAACGCCTGTAAAGCGGCTAAGCAAAAAATTGCCATTAGCGTGATTAGTTCTGCAAAAATATTAACGATTGAAATTGCCGATGATGGCGCGGGTATCGAAGCATCTCAACGCGAAATTATTTTATCGCGTGGTGGCAGAGCAGACACCTATCAAGCCGGTCATGGTATTGGTTTGGCTATTGTTAATGATTTAGTCAGTAGTTATCAAGGCCAATTAACCATCAGCAACTCAACAACACTGAATGGTGCTGTTTTTACACTGATCTTTTAAGCCTTTGTAAGCTTTGTTAACAAATAACCGAGGAAGCTGTTCAGGTTACGTTCAGTTTAGTGTTGTTATCTTTGTGTTCTAGAATTAGTCATAAGGATTATAACGATGAAAAAAGTCACGTTTTTATTCAGCTTTGCTGCCTTAGTTAGCTTTAATTTATTCGCTGAGTACCAGCCCGCACAATCAGCGCTTCAGCAACAAGTGCAACAAGAGCAGCAGCTATTTAGTGAAGCTGAATTAGCACAAATGCTAGCACCTATTGCACTTTATCCCGACAGCCTATTAACTCATATCTTAATTGCTGCTACCTATCCCATTGAAATAATCGAAGCCCATCGCTGGCTAAAGAAAAACACTAGGCTAAATACTGAGCAAGTGGCTCAAGCGGTAAAAGATTTTAATTGGGATGCCAGTGTTAAAGCATTAGTGCCTTTTGAGCGTATTCTTAGCCGACTTAGTGAAGATTTAGCATGGACTCAACAGCTCGGTGATGCTTTTTTACAAGATGAGTCGATATTATTAGCAAGTATTCAACGGTTAAGAAAGCAAGCTCAACTTGCCGGAAACCTTGGTGAAATGGATAATATGGAGGTTAGCTATCAAGACAGTAATATTGTTATTGAAGCAAGAGAAAAGGAGATTGTTTATGTGCCATATTATGATACACGCATGGTTTATGGTGCTTGGCATTGGTCATCTTATCCTCCTGTTTACTGGCAACCACATCGAAGTGTTTATGTAAGTCGCTCCAATCCTTTTTATTGGCATGCTGGCGTTCATATTTCGTTTGATTATTTTTTTAGTGCTTTTCATTGGCATAGTCGCCAGGTGGTTGTAGCGAATACTCGTCGTTCTTCATATCGCTACTATGAACAGCGTCCTCGTCACTTAATTGCTAATGGTGGCTATGCTAAACGTTGGAGACACCAGCCAGTTCACCGTAAAGGTGTCGCATATCGAAACAAGCATACTCGCGTTAAGTATAAGGACAAACGTGTAAGGAGCAATGAATCTAGCAAGAGAAATCATGCTGTCGTGCATAATAAGCTACAAGGTAATACCAAGCGAGCGGTATCTACCATAAGGCACAAGCCCAATGAAAACGCTCGACGAGTAAACCGTATAACTGATAAGGCGACAAATGCTTTTTCTAAACCTGTATCAAAACCGACATCAAGACAGCATAGAACTTATGATCAGTCTAAAAAAGCTAAAGCTGAAAAGGTTTACCGAGCAAGTCGAACTGTAAATAAAGAAAAGCCCAAAAAGCTTGCCACTAGCATCGATAAAAAAATTGCCAAGCAGCAGGCTTATCGTTCAGCGGATACTTCAATTCGTTCTAAAAGACATCGTTCAAACGAAAAGCATGATAAACAAATTAGGATTGTTAAAACAAAGCGTTCAAACGCTGATAAGCAACGATATTAGCCACTTTATATTTGTAGTGCTGTATTTTTTAAAACAAATTGGTTGAATGTTAATTCATTTAGCCTTTTTTTATAGATGGTTTATAATCACCTTTTATAATTAGACCGATCACTCGTTTCGGTCTAACGTCAAATACATTTTATCGAGCGAACTTTAATGAAAAGACTTTTACTTGTTTTACTCTTAATTATATTAAATTCAACCAGCTTTGCTAATGAAGAAGTTAAAGAGTTACCGCCAATAGATCCTTCATTTATGGGTGAACATAATATGGTGCTCTTTGTTCAGCGCTCTGCTATATATGCTTCGGTGATGACAACATATGACAGACCAAGTAATGTGCAGTTATTATATAAAATTGAGAATAAAGATTTAGCACTTTTGCAAACCGTACGTGATGGGCAATTAACGACGATAAAAGCCGAACCTTTTAATTTGCAACGTTTGATGCGAGGCGAGGAAATGGTCATTATGGCTGATGTATACGCAGGGCATTTTTCTCGAGGGGGAATGTTGGTTTATGAAAATATACCCTTAACCTTTGCTAAAAAATTATACGTTCGTGAACTTGACGATATAAAGGATTCAAGTAATCAGCAAGAGTATGACGTTGTTGATTTGAAAAAGAATTATAAAATTTATATTCATAAAATTCAAAAAGCACCTAGTTTTTCACAGATACTAAATATTGACATAGAAGCAGGGTGCTTGCCACGCTTTCGTACTTCAGTAGCCGTGCCAAAAGAAACTGAGCTGCTGTATAAGTTCCTCAATTGCGGCACAATAAGTCCACTGTATTTTGAAAGCAAAGACTTTGAAAAATAATTATTATCAATAGAAGCCTTCTTTATAACGAGGCTTCTAGCGTTAAAGCACTATTGTATAATGATTCAGACTGATTAGTCCTCATCATCAAAGTTGGGCAATACCCCGCTGCGACTGTGCTCAAAAATAAGGGAGGTTTCTACGGTGGTTACTTCGTCTCTTGAGGTAATTGCATTAAAGACAAACTGTCGTAAATGTTCACTGTCTTTAACTGACATATGAATGAAGTAATCATAGCTGCCGCCCATGTGATATAAGCTAACAATTTCAGGAAGTTTAAGTAAATCGTCGCGAAGGTTGTTAACAATATCTTCAGAATAGGGCTGCAAACGAATAGCGGCAATGGCTTCTATATTTCCACCTAAACTTTTGAAATCAATCTCGATACAAGCGCCGGTAATTATATTTTTATGTTTCATACGCTTTACACGCTCTAAACACGTAGAAGGTGCTACCCCTATTTGAGAAGCTAACTCTTTATTAGTGATATCAGCATCGCGATATAAAATGGTTAAAATGCGTAAATCTATATCATCTAATTTTTTCATTATGGTAAGTCTTCTATTTATATAGTAAATTAACACTATACCGACTATTCTCTTATTAACCAATGCACTGTGGTTGATAATCAAACAATTGTCGAATAAACAATGCTTTTCCGAATATTCATCGTTTAACTTTTATTCAGTTTATACTAAAGTGCTTTAAATTAATTTCAATTACACTTTTATAAGAAGATAATGTTGTTAAATTTAGTTTAGCTACATATTATGTCTATGTTCCGATGCCATTACTTCTCATAATAATAATAAAAATAAAAAGGCTTACTCTATGACTTTGCTTTGGATACCCCTGCTATCGTTACTAGGCAGTATTATTTCCTCAAGAACGGGAAAATTAACACGTAATCAATCAACTGCGTTGACGTTGTTAATGCCGATCATTGCATTATTCATGACGATTAGCTTAGCGCCAGCTATTTTTGCTGGCAAGGTTATTAGGGAAACAATCTCTTGGATCCCTTTACTGGGTATAGATATCGCCTTCCGTTTAGATGGCTTAGCGCTGTTGTTTGTATTTATGATCTTAGGAATAGGCATATTAGTTATCTTTTATGCCCGTTATTACCTCAGTAGTAAAGACTCTATGCCTAAGCTTTATGCTTATTTGATGTTATTTATGACAGCGATGCTTGGTATTGTCATGTCGAATAATATCATTCAGCTCTGGTTCTTTTGGGAGCTAACCAGTATTAGTTCGTTTTTGTTAATTAGCTATTGGTGGCATAAACCCGAGGCACGTAAGGGCGCAATCATGGCCTTAATCGTAACCGGTGGTGGTGGTTTAGCATTACTGGCGGGTTTGCTTTTACTGGGTAATATCGTTGGTAGTTATAATTTAGATGCGATCTTAGCGAGCAGAGAAATTATTCAAGCGCATGCTTGGTATGAAATCACTTTAATTTTAGTTTTATTGGGCGCTTTCACAAAATCGGCACAGTTTCCTTTTCACTTTTGGCTACCTCATGCTATGGCTGCGCCAACGCCGGTAAGTGCTTATCTACATTCTGCTACTATGGTAAAGGCTGGGATTTTCTTATTAGCGCGCTTTTATCCTGCATTAGCGGGTACCGATATATGGTTTATTCTGGTGAGTTTAACCGGATTAACTACCATGTTACTCGGCGCTTATATTGCGTTATTTAAACATGATTTAAAAGGGCTGTTAGCCTATTCAACGATCAGTCATTTAGGGTTAATCACCTTATTATTCGGTTTGGATACTAAGCTTGCCGCTGTTGCCGCCATTTTTCATATAATCAATCATGCCATATTTAAAGCTTCATTATTTATGGCAACGGGTATTATTGACCATGAAACGGGTACGCGTGATATGCGCAAACTTAACGGTATGTGGCGATTTATGCCTTATACGGCGACGTTAGCCATGGTTGCTGCGGCCGCGATGGCGGGTGTACCGCTGTTAAATGGTTTCTTGTCTAAAGAAATGTTTTTTGCTGAAACATTGCACCAACAATTACTTGGGTCTATGTCTTGGCTTATACCTGTACTTGCTACCGTTGCAGGAGCATTAGCTGTCGCTTACTCAGCTCGCTTTATTCACGATGTTTTCTTTAATGGTGACCCTATTGATTTACCTAAACAACCCAGTGAGCCACCGCGTTATATGCGAGTGCCTATCGAAATACTGGTCGCTTTATGTTTAATCGTCGGAGTATTTCCTAACTTTATTATTGATGATATTTTAAAAGCAGCGTCTTTTGCCGTACTCGGTGGATATGTTCCTGAATTTAAAGTTGCGTTATGGCACGGTTTTAATTTGCCACTCTTGATGAGTGCTATAGCAGTAATCGGTGGTTTATTTATATATACCCAGCGACGTTATCTATTTCAATTTCAGGCATCTATGCCTAGCTTGAACGCCAAGAAGACTTTTGATGACAGTATATATCTCATTACAAAGTGGAGTCAGCGAAAAATAAACGACATAGAAAATGGTTCTTTACAACGTTATCTAATGTTGATGTTTGTTTTTGTTTTAATCTTTGCCGGTTGGCCATTATTTGAAATGCACCAACTCGGCGGTCAAAAAGAATTGACGCCCATTGATCTTCATAACGCGATTGGCGCAGCATTATTAATGATTGGCGCAATAAGTACGGTGATTTGGTATCGTGCAAGAGTGGTATCGTTGTTGATGATATCAGTTGTCGGTTTGATGGTGTCTGTCGTGTTTACTCGCTTCTCAGCACCTGATTTAGCCTTAACGCAATTAACGGTTGAAGTCGTCACTATTGTTTTACTGATGTTGGCCTTGTTTTTCTTACCACAGCATTCCCCCAAAGAGTCTAGCTCTATGCGTGTGGTACGCGATTTAGGGATCTCTGCGGCTTTAGGGGTTGTGGTCGCGAGTATTTGCTATGCATTAATTACTCGCCCATTTGAGTCAATATCAGAATTTTTCTTAGCCAATGCTAAAACAGGTGGCGGTGGTACCAATGTTGTTAATGTGATTTTGGTTGATTTTCGTGGCTTTGACACCTTAGGTGAAATTTGCGTATTAGGTATTGCTGCACTGGGTATTTATAAGCTTTTAATCAACCTACCGTTACTTCTTCCTATTAGGGATAGTCAAGGGCGACTATGGGCGAAAGAGCGTTACCCTATTTTATTAGCCAGTATTTCTCAGTCATTACTCCCCTTGGCATTAATGATCTCGTTTTATATTTTCTTACGTGGTCATAATCTTCCCGGTGGTGGATTTATTGCAGGTTTAGTGACCTCAGTTGCCTTTATTTTACAGTATATTGCACATGGCTCAGCCTGGATATCTACTCGTTTAACGATTAATTATCGGAAAATTATTGCCTCAGGAATTGCTATTGCGACACTTACTGGTGTGGGTAGTTGGTTCTTTGGTAGGCCGTTTATGACTACTTGGTTTGACTATTTCGATATTCCCATCATTGGTAAAATTGAACTTGCCAGTGCACTGATCTTTGATCTGGGTGTTTATATTACAGTTGTAGGCGCGACATTAATGATTTTGGCAAGTCTTGGTCAATTAGCTAGCGGGCCTAAAGAAGAGGTGAAAATTTAATGGAATTACTTTACGCATCCTGCGTTGGGCTTTTAGTGTCTTGTGGCGTATTTCTCATCTTACGTTCTAGAACGTTCCCTATCGTATTAGGGTTAACAATGTTTTCTTACGCGGTTAATTTATTTCTGTTTTCATCTGGGCGACTTAGCATTAATAATGCTGCGGTGCTTGGAACTTCTTCAGAATATACCGATCCATTGCCACAAGCTTTAGTGTTAACCGCGATAGTTATTGGTTTTGCAATGACTGCCTTCGTGGTTATTTTAGCTATCAGAGGGCGAGCAGATCTAGGCAGTGACCATGTAGATGGCCAGCCAGAAAAAGATAAAAAGGTAAATGTATGATCCAGAATTTGACCTTTTTACCGATTTTATTGCCGATACTCGCGGGTGTTATTTTATTGATGCCTCCCTTTGGCTCCAATAAAAGTACCCGAAGAGTGGCTTCTGTCGTACTCAGCGTTTTTACATTTGCCGTCTCATTGGCTTTACTCCTCAAAGTCCAAGCTGATGGTACTCAGGTTTATGCTATCGGCGATTGGAGTGCACCTTTTGGTATTGTACTTGTTGCTGATCCCCTCTCAACATTATTAGTGTGTTTAACGACATTGCTCGGTGTTGTCTGTGTGTTATATGCGAGTGCCGGAGATGATGATAAAGGGAGTTTTTTTCATCCACTTGTACATTTTTTAATTTTAGGGGTCAACGGCGCATTCTTAACCGGTGATGCTTTTAATCTATTCGTCTTTTTTGAAGTCTTACTTATCGCCTCGTATTCGTTGTTAATGCATGGTGGAGATAAAAAAAATACCCGAGTTGCTTTGCAGTACGTGATCCTTAACCTGGTTGGTTCAGCGATTTTCTTGATTGCTTTAGGGATTTTATATGGTGTATTAGGTACACTAAATATGGCTGATATGGCTCAGAAAGTAGCACTTTTACAAGGTGATGATGTTTACTTAGCCAAAATAGGTGGGATGTTATTATTGGTGGTATTTGCTTTAAAAGGCGCTTTGTTACCACTACATTTGTGGTTGCCCAATACTTATGCAACAGCAATGCCTGTTGTCGCTGCATTATTTGCCATTATGACAAAAGTCGGCGTCTATTCAATGATGCGTGTTTATACGCTTATATTTGGTGATGAAGCGGGCGAATTAACTCATATGGCGCAAAGTTGGTTGTGGTGGTTAGCGCTTGCTACAATTGCTATGGGCGCGGTAGGTGTTTTAGCCAGTAAAGATTTAAGAAAGTTAATCGCTAATTTGGTGATTGTGTCGGTGGGGACCTTGGTTGCATTAGTTGCGGTACAAACTATTGAAGCAACTTCCGCCGCTATCTATTACTTAGTGCACTCAACGTTGGTTACAGCAGCGCTCTTTATTTTAGCTGATTTAATTGGCCGCCAGCGTGGTGATGTTGCCGACCGTATTTCTGCAGGCTCTGCTGTTTCTCAGCCGAAGTTGCTTGGCGCTTGTTTTTTGATTGCGGCGATTGCGGTGATAGGCATGCCACCTTTGTCTGGTTTCATTGGAAAAGTATGGCTGCTTAAAGCAACTTTAAATGCTGAATACACCTTAGTGTTTTGGCCAATATATCTCTTTGCAAGTTTAGCTATATTATTTGCTGTGTCTAAAGCAGGTAGCACGTTGTTTTGGCATCATCATGCTAAAATAACCACTGATACTAAGCAAGAACGTGTTCATCCAGCGCAATTAGTCGCCTTGCTTATTCTCATCTCTGGCGCACCATTAATGACTATTTTTGCTGGACCATTAAGTGAGTATGCCATTGGTGCAGCTACCCAGTTACATGATTTTAATAACAATATCAAACTTATCCTTTCAGGAGGACAGTAATGCGATTAGAAACACGATTTAAATGGCTACCCGCTCCTTTAATGAGCCTGGTACTGTTTACTGTCTGGTTGGTGTTAAATAACAGCTTGTCAGCAGGGCATATTTTCTTAGCCACTACTTTAGCGATAGTCATTCCTTTGGTGACTAGTCCTTTTAGAACAAAGCAACCCATCATTATTAAGCCTGGTTTAGCGCTGCGTCATTTAGCGTTGGTTTTATATGACATTATTACGGCGAATGTTCAGGTTGCTATTTTAATATTAGGGCCCACTAAAAAACTAACGCCTGGGTTTGTTAAAGTACCACTAGACTTAACACACAGTTTGCCCATTACTATTTTGGCAAGTACTGTGTCATTAACGCCAGGCACTGTTAGTGCGGAAGTGTACCCTTGGAGAGAAAGTTTAAGTGAAGGTGAAAAGCTTGAACAACAGTTTTTGCTAATACACGTTTTAGATCTTAAAGATGAACAGGCCTTAATAAAAATGATTAAACAACGTTATGAAGCGCCTCTTAAGGAGATGTTTCAATGTTAGAAAATGTGATTTCAATTGTTTTTGCCATGATAGGTTTGTCGTTATTATTAAATGTATGGCGCTTATTAATGGGACCTTCTATACCCGATAGAATACTTGCACTCGATACGATGTATATCAATACAATCGCATTGATCATTTTATACGGTATGAGTATGGGCACTGCATTATATTTTGAAGCAGCGCTGTTAATCGCTATGTTAGGATTTGTTAGTACTGTTGCGGTATGTAAGTATTTGCTGCGTGGCGATATTATAGAGTAAGGGGTAAGTTATGGCAGAATGGATTATTTCAATATTATTATTAATTGGCGGCTCTTTTGTACTCGTTGGCTCTATTGGCTTAGTAAAAATGCCAGATTTTTTTATGCGACTTCATGGACCCACTAAAGCTACAACACTCGGCATGGCATCCTTGCTAACTGCTGCAATGATCTTTTTTAGTACCACTCATACAGGGTTTAGCGTAAAAGAAATACTGATCTCGCTATTTTTATTACTTACTGCACCCATCAGTGCCTATATGATGATTAAAGCGGCTATTCATCACAAGCTTGAGAGTATAGAACGCACAAAAGGCATAGATAACATTGAAGATGATGTTTAATCTTTTCTAGCGTTAACTCAATAAAGTAGCTGTTAAATATAAAACACTGAGCGTCTTGATGCTCAGTGTTTTTTTTACATTATTTAACTGAATATCAACACCTTATTAAAATAAAAAATCCCTAACTGTTTTAATTGTTAGGGATTTTTAGCTAGCTAGAACATTAGTATCTACTACTTAATATATCGGTGTTATAACTATTATCTGGCGTTTTATTGCCTAATCATCATTCTGTTAAATGAAGCTTAGAAGTTAACGGTTACTTCATTTGAACATGCTGTAGATGCGTCACAAATTTGATACACGAATTGGCTACCTGTTGTGCGACGTTCACGGTCACGGTAAATACCCGCATTTTCTACCGTATCAATCTTCACACCATTGCGACAGTGTCATGGTTTAATTAAACTGGAAGGACTTATAGCTTAAAATAAGTAAAATATTAAAGGTAGGCGTTAAGTGACTCCGATTGGTTTTTACCGGTAGAGCGTGAAGGTTTTTGCAATATTACTTACTACACTATTTGTTAAAAAGAAGGCTTTGAGCTTAAGTCCATTTATTGGATCCATAGTTAACTAATTCCCTATCCATGTAATATTCAATCCTTTTTATGCTTATTTAACCGATAAGAAATTACACAGATATCTTGTGTCTACTTAACAATAATTTTGCATTTGTTACATCAACATAACAAATAAAAAGCGCAATGTCGTTATAAAAGAATAAACATTTATAATTAAAAAATCACCCTTGAAAAGTATCCAATTACCGTCATCTAAATGCTTTATTTAGCTAAAATAGCCAGTGCAAGCTGAATGACTTTTGGTTAGAATACCCCGTCTATTTTTTACCTATATGCCAGAATATAAAAATGCCAGAACCCTACCAAGATTTAATTCAAATCTTTAATGACACATTTAGTTCCAGCACCAATACTCGTTTGATTAAAGGCGACGACGAGCCTTTGTATAGTCCAGCAAATGATACCTGTGACTATCATCAAATTATTTTTGCTCATGGTTTTTATGCCAGTGCTTTACATGAAATATCACATTGGTGTGTGGCTGGTAAAGCACGTCGGTTATTAGAAGATTTTGGTTATTGGTATATGCCTGATGGTAGAGATGCGGAGCAACAAAAAACATTTGAACGAGTTGAAATTAAACCACAAGCAATTGAGTGGGCTTTTTGTGTGGCAGCAGGGAAAAAATTTAATGTTTCAGCTGACAACCTCAATGGTGCGGCTGGCGATACTATTACTTTTAAAGAAAATGTTTTTCAGCAAGTGCAACAATATTTACATCATGGGTTTCCTGTTCGCGCTCAAGAATTTATTGACGCACTGGCTAATTTTTATAACGTATCGTTGCCTTTGAATATCACCCAATTTTCTGCCAACGCAACATTTAATCACTCAGAGACTGTTACTCATGTTTAAACTTGGTTTTATTATCAATCCTATTGCTGGTATTGGCGGCAGTGTTGCCTTGAAAGGAAGCGATGGAGATGGCATTGCAGAACAAGCTCTAGCGCTTGGCGCTACCGCAAAAGCAAATCAGCGAGCAAGCTTAGCACTGTCAATACTTCTACCTTATCGAGATGACATTATCGTTTATTGTGCTAATGATCTTATGGGAGAGATGACCGCTCAGGCACTTGGTTTTAAAACCCAAGTTGTTTTTCAAACCGATAAGCTTGAACATACCACGGCTGAAGACACCGAAAATACGGTAAAAGCCTTGTTAGCAGAGCACATAGATATATTATTATTTGCTGGTGGTGATGGCACTGCTCGCAATGTCTGTAAAATTGTTGGCGATAAATTTCCTGTGCTAGGTATTCCTGCGGGCTGTAAAATTCACTCAGGTGTTTATGCTGTTACGCCAAAAGCTGCGGGGCGGGTAGTAGAGATGATGCTAACTAATCAGTTAGTTACCCTTACCGAAGCTGATGTTATGGATATCGATGAATCGTTATTTCGAGAAGGTATTGTTAAAGCAAAACGCTATGGTGAGATGCAAATTCCTGCTGAGTTACGTTATGTTCAAGCGGTTAAATCTGGTGGCAAAGAACTTGATGAGCTAGTGCTGCAAGATATTGCTGCTCATGTAATTAATGAAATGGATGATGAGCTTTTTGTGATTGGCTCAGGCTCAACCACCGCTTTTTTAATGGAAGAGTTGGCGCTAGATAATACTTTATTGGGTGTTGATCTGGTTGAACAACAACATTTAATTGCCAGTGATGTAACCGAGCCACAATTATGGCAAGCGATAACCTTAGCGAAAGCCGATAATAAAACAATTAAGTTAGTGATCACGTTAATTGGTGGACAAGGTCATATATTTGGTCGAGGTAATCAACAGCTCAGTCCACGAGTGATCCGCGCCATCGGCAAAGATAATATTTTAATTATAGCGACGAAAGCGAAATTAACAGCATTAGCATCAAGACCCTTAATTGCTGATACCGGTGATAGTGATTTAGATATCGAGCTTTCAGGGTATTTACCGGTAATAACAGGATACAATGATCAAGTATTATACCCGGTAGCAAGTCCACAATAATGGGCTTTCAATCTATGTTTACAACTAATCATAAATTTTTTAAAACTTAACAGTAAGTAGAATTATGTCAATTGAAGAAAAAAAATCGTTTGAAAATATTGCTGCCCTTTATCTATATTTAGATAATTTATTTGATCAAGATAACAGTGATGACCAATTATTTGCCAGCAGCTATTTACGCGGCTTTATCAGTTTATCTGTTATTGAATTTGGTGATGAGTCGCAAGCACTCTCTCAAGAGCTTGCGCTAAGTATCGATGAAAAATTGCAAGCAGCCCGAACCGAATTGAGCCCGCAAGATAGAAAAATAGTACAAGACTATTGGCTAGACCTTAAACAATCATTTGTATCGGTTTAGTCATAACAGCCATTATTAAATACTATAAATATTTACGACGAATAATATCGCGAATAACAAACCTGTTGGGTGATAAGTTAAAAAGTTCTTGTCTACCAACAGGATATTCGCCACCCGTTAAATCAGCAGTCAAAATATCGGCTAATAGCGGCGCAGTACATAAGCCCCTAGCACCTAAGCCGGTAAGTACGTATAGATTTTTAATCACAGGTGCAGGTTCTTGATAACGCCAGTTTTTATCTTTTGCTAAATGGGCGTAGCTGCTTTTATGCTGGGCTATATCAGGCATAGCGCCCACAACCGGTAAGTGATCGGGTGTCATACAGCGTAAACGAGCTTTACTCGAGGTAACGTCTTGTTCGCGCCATGATACTAATTTAGGCAGGCACTTTTCTAACATAGTTAAATTATATTGATCGCCAGCATCTGTTGCCACAATATCGAAACTGTCTTTTTCAAATGTCGCGCCGATGCAATGTTGTTGCTGGTGTGCAGGTGTTAGATAACCTTTGTGGCAAATAACGGTAGATAGGTTTTTAATCTGCTCGTTCGTTGCCATATTCGTTATTTGACCACGCACAGAACTCAGTGGTAATTCATCAATAATATTGAGTTTAATAGATTCAGCACCGCCGCAAAAAATAACAACTTTTTCATTTATTATGCCTTTGCTTGTCGTTAGCTGCCAACTCTTGTCATCTTGCTGGTTAAGTACGGTAATGTTTACTTGATTTTTTATCGACAACCGCTGAGTTTGCTGTGCCGCACTAAATAGCTGTTGAACTAATTCACCGGGTGCTATCCAGCCAGCGCTGGGCATAAACAACCCACCGTGTTCAAGTGTAATACCGGCTAATAGCGATGCTTGCTCTGCATTTATACTGGTAATTAATTCTTTTGACCAAGGGTTGGTTTGCTCGAAAATTTTTTGTCTTTTTTCTAAAGCTGTTTTGTAGGAAATTTCAAGTAAGCCACACCAATCATGACTAAAAGCAAACCCTTTGCTGTATAAGTCTTTATAGCATTTTAGTGCATGCCAAAATGCCTGTTGGTAAAATAAGCTAATATCATCAACTTGTTGATGAATAAGTGGAAATAATGCACCGACATGGTTACTCGAAGCGCCTTGGGCAATTTCTTTATCTTTACAATAAAGTGTTACTTTGATGTTTTTTTGAGTCAACGCATAAGCAACACAAGCAGCAGCAATGCCACCACCAATAATAGCAACACTTTCGGGGTGCTTAATAACGGGTCTAATTTGATAGCCTTTTCTTTCAAGCGGCGTATTTAAATTTTTTTGTTGTTTAATCACAAGTATTTATTAAATCCATTGGTTTTCAAGCGCTAAAGATAGTATTTTAACGTGAATTAAATGTGTCTGTCATAAAATTGTAAAAACCAGTGTACACGTGTACACTGAGCAGACCAGTTTGTGGGCAAATTTCTGTATGATATGCCTGATTCTTAAATTTTTAAATGGTTATTCAAATGAAACGTGTAGTGATCACCGGATTAGGCATTGTATCGAGTATCGGTAACAATGCGGAAGAAGTTTTATCATCTCTTAAAGCAGGTCGTTCAGGTATTAGTAAATCTGAAAGCTTTGCAGAAGCTGGTTTAAAAAGTCATGTTTGGGGTAAGCCCACGATTGAGCCTAAAGATCATATTGATCGTAAAGCATTTCGTTTTATGGGTGATGCAGCAGGTTATGCTTACATCGCTATGGAACAAGCCATTAATGATGCCAAACTAACTGAAGACCAAGTATCAAATGTTCGTACCGGTATTGTTGCTGGCTCAGGTGGTGCGTCTTCAGAAAATATTGTTATTACCACGGATACACTCCGTAATCGTGGTATTCGCCGTGTTGGCCCTTATGCTGTGCCTAAAACTATGGGCAGTACCGTTTCAGCTTGTTTAGCAACACCTTTTAAAATTAAAGGTGTTAACTATTCAATTAGCTCTGCGTGTGCAACGAGTGCACACTGTATTGGTAATGCCATGGAGCTTATTCAACTGGGCAAGCAAGACATTGTTTTTGCTGGCGGTGGTGAAGAAGTTCATTGGTCTCTAGCGATGATGTTTGACGGTATGGGCGCTTTATCTGCGGGTCGTAATGATACGCCAGAACTTGCTTCACGTACTTATGACGCTGACCGTGACGGTTTCGTTATTTCAGGCGGCGGCGGTATGGTTGTTGTTGAAGAACTTGAACACGCTTTGGCTCGTGGTGCACATATCTATGCTGAAATTGTTGGCTACGGCGCAACTTCTGACGGTTACGATATGGTCGCTCCAAGTGGTGAAGGCGCAGTACGTTGTATGCAACAAGCCATGCAAGGTGTTGAAGGTAAAGTTGATTATTTAAATACTCACGGTACTTCTACACCGGTTGGCGATGTTAAAGAGCTTGGCGCAATTCAAGAATTGTTTGGTAAAGATTCACCGGCAATTAGTGCAACCAAAGCAATGACGGGTCATGCACTCGGCGCGGCGGGTGTTCATGAAGCTATTTATTCATTACTGATGATGGAAAACAGTTTTGTTGCTCCGTCTATCAATGTTGATAACTTAGATGAAAAAGCGCAAGGCCTAGATATAGTTACTGAAAAACGTGATGTTGAACTTAACTTGATTATGTCTAACAGCTTTGGCTTTGGTGGCACTAACGCTACTTTAGTGATGAAAAAATATAAATAATGACAAACAACGGTACCTTGTCATTTAGTGTTTAACTAAATCAGAAATACGCATTGAATATAATTAACCGCGTTTTTCTGTTTGGTTATATCTAAAAGACTCAGTATTATTTTGTTATTTAAAAAAGCCACTTTATAGTGGCTTTTTTGCATTTAAGATACAATAACCCTCATCAGATCAATAATTACTTTAGGTTTATAAACCATGAAGATTTTTTACGATGAAAACATGCCTTTTGCTGAAGAGTTCTTTGGCGACCTAGGTGAATTGCACGCATTTGTTGGTCGTGAGTTAACCGCTCAACAGGTGAAAAGTGCTGATGTTTTATTAGTGCGCTCTATTACTAAGGTTAACCAAGTGCTATTAGCAAGCAATTCAACTTGTCAGTTTGTTGGTACGGCAACCATAGGTGTTGACCATATTGATCAGAGCTATTTAAGTGAACGGGGCATTACCTTTACCGCAGCGCCAGGCTGTAACGCTATTTCTGTGGCAGAATATGTGATCAGTGCCTTGGTTGTCTTAGCCGAACGTTACTTAATTGATTTGTTCTCGTTAACCGTCGGTATTGTTGGTGGCGGTAATACCGGTACTCGTTTAAGTGAAAAATTATCGGCACTGGGTATTAAGTATTTAATTTGCGATCCATTACTTGCCGCAAAACAGACAAATAATACTAAAGACCAACGCCATTACTCATCACTTGATGATGTTTTAGCTTGTGATGTTATTTCACTGCATGTTCCCATCATTGAAAATGGCGAACAGCCAACTTTTCACTTACTCAATGAAAAACGTTTAAAGCAATTGCACGAAAAGCAAATTCTTATTAACGCCTGTCGCGGTGAAGTTATCGATAATAAATCGTTACTGGCGCTTAAAAAACAAGGGCATGGTTTGAAAGTTGTTTTAGATGTTTGGGAAAATGAACCTAATATATTGCATGAACTTATTGCCTTCACTGAAATATCTTCTGCGCACATTGCAGGTTATAGCTTAGAAGGAAAAGCACGTGGTACAGAAATGCTCTATCAGGCATTATGTCAACAACTGAATATACCGATAGAAAAGCACCTAAGTGATTTTTTACCACGCGCCTCAATAACCGAAGTTGAAATTAATCAACCGTTCGAGCAAATACTACTAAACCAGCTCGTAAAAATGGTTTACGATGTACGTCGTGATGATGGAATTTTCAGAGAAACAATTTTAAGTCATGGCTTTGACCACATTCGGAAAACTTATCCGGCTCGCAGGGAGTTTTCTGCGGTTAAAGTAAGCATGACAAATCAAGCCAAGAGTGATGTGCCACATCATCTTGGTTTTCTTAAAAAGTAACTTATTTAACGTATATAAAGTACTAATCTTCAAAGCAAAGAGAGAGTGACATGGCACAGAAATTTGATGTCTGCGTATTAGGCGCTACAGGTTTGGTGGGTAAAACCATCATTGAAATATTAGAAGAACGTGATTTCCCAATCAATAAATTATACCCGTTGGCGAGTGCTCGTTCAGCAGGTGAATTTATTGACTTTAATGGTCAAAGTATTGAAGTACTCGATGCTGACCATTTTGATTTTAGTCAAGCGCAAATTGGCTTTTTCTCTGCGGGTGGCTCAATTTCAGCTAAGTTTGCTCCTATTGCTGGTGAAGCAGGGTGTATTGTTATAGACAATACTTCTGAGTTTAGATACGACGCAGATATTCCGCTAATCGTTCCTGAAGTTAACCCTAGTGCATTAGCTGATTATAGAAACCGTAATATTATTGCTAACCCTAATTGTTCAACTATTCAAATGATGGTCGCGCTAAAACCTATCTATGATGCTGTTGGTATTAATCGTATTAATGTTTCTACTTATCAATCAGTTTCTGGTGGTGGTAAAGCAGCGATGGACGAATTAGCTAAGCAGACTGCAGACTTGTTAAGCGGAAAACCTGTTGAGACTAAACATTTTCCTCGTCAAATCGCTTTTAATGTTATCCCGCAAATTGATGTCTTTATGGATAATGGTTATACCAAAGAAGAAATGAAAATGGTCTGGGAAACGAAAAAAATTCTAGGCGATGAAAACGTTCTTGTTAATCCAACAGCGGTTCGTGTGCCGGTATTCTTTGGTCACGGTGAAGCTTTACATATTGAAACGGGATCACCGATTTCAGCAGAAGAAGTTAAAGATTTGCTTGAGCAAGCGGAAGGTATTGTTGTTTGTCGTAATGACGAAGACTTTCCAACACAGATAGGCGATGCAAGCGGAAAAGATGCCACTTATGTTGGTCGTATTCGTGAAGATATTAGTCATAGTTGTGGGATCAATATGTGGGTTGTTGCTGACAATGTACGTAAAGGTGCGGCAACAAACAGTGTACAAATTGCCGAATTATTGGTTAAAGACTACCTTTCATAACACCCCTTTAATAAATGAGTTAGCGTTAAAGTTGAGTTAACCTTAAGATTTATTAAAGAAAAATCAAAACTCGTCGTTATAGTTAACGACGAGTTTTTTGTTTCATTATTACTAAAAAAATGTGTATTAACTTGCTATGATATAAACAGCAGGTGTAGGGTTGGAATAAAATTTGCTTTACTTTCTCTAGGCTTGAAGTGCCAAACAATTGGCAGTAAATAAAAATAATTAGGAAAACTTGATGCATCGATTATTACGCCTGTGCCTGTGGCAGGTAATATTTATAAGCATTACCACGTATAGTGTTTCTTTGTTCGCCTTTGAAGAAGGCGGTATTCGTATTCGGGGCCCCAAGGCGACGGATATGTTTCCGTACGATCAATACGGGCCTATTACCTCAAAAGATACCCTGTGGAATATTGCGCTAAAAGTTCGTCCAGACCCTACTTTGTCTGTTTATCAAGTGATGCAGGCGTTATATCAAAAAAATCCGCAAGCATTTAAAGAAAATAACTTAAACCATCTTAACAATGGTCAGTACTTAAAATTGCCGTCTGTTAGTGAGATGCGTGCCATAAATCCTCTTGCGGCAAAAAGTAAGTCAACTTCCGATGATGAAACATGGCAAAAGAAAGTTGCTAAAACCGTTAAGAAAAAAATTGTTCCTCCTGCTGAACTTGCCATTAAAAAGGAAGATTTAGACGCGACTAAAAAAGAAATTAATGCACAGCTTGAAGAAATAAACTCTAAGCAAACCGTTCGTTTAGAAACTATCCAAAATGATGTTTTAGATTCAATTGATGGCTTGCAGGCTATTCTTAAAGAAAATGCAGTTGTTGATGAAAAAATATCAACGGTGAATCAGCAGCTCAATGTTTTTAAAGAAGCTTCAACTATAGAAGATGAAAAACAAAACGCTCAATTAGCACTGATCATGTCACTTCAGCAAGAACTATTGAAAATGGCAGAAGCGAGTGAGCAAGCGTTATTATTAGAGAAGCAAAAAGCTGAACTTGAAAATGAAGGCATAACCTCGCAGCTTTGGTTTCAGATCTTAATGTCAACGCTACCAGCATTTTTTGTCTTGAGTCTTGTATTTTGGTTCTTGCGCCGTCAAAAAGGTGGAGAAACTGAAGCTGTCGCTAAGCCTAAAAAATCAAAAACTGTTGCTGAAGAAAAAGCAAAACCAGCAGTCACGGCAGAAGCACCTCTTACTGCTTTAGATAACGAACTTTCACTTGATGATGAATTATCGCTTGATGATGAACTGTCAATGGACCTAGGTGAGGATGAACTTAATTTAGATGATTCATTGTTTGCTGACGACGCAGATGATGGATTAGGTTCATTAGATGATGACGATGATGTAATTCATTTAGATGATGATCTAGATGACTTGGACGGACTCGATGATTTAGATGATTTAGAAGACATATCACTTGATAGCGACGAGTTAGAAGGTGGTGAGTTAGACCAAAGCGACTTAGACTCCTTACTTTCAGGCCTTGATGACGATGATGACGAAGTTCCAGCGGACAAAGGCCAAACTAATAACAATGAAAGTAAAGAAGAACTGCCAGGCGAAGCATTAGAAGGTGGCGAATTAGATCAGGATTTATTGAATGACCTATTAAATGACATTGGCGACGAGGACGACGATAGTGCTTTAGAGGCAATTGAATCTGTACATGAAGAAGCTGCAACAGAACTAACCGATCCAGACGACATTGACGCACTAATGGATTCAATGGCCACCGCAGCGCCAAAGCCTGAGCCTGAACCAGTAGAAGATGCAGCTGATGATAGTACTGCTGAGTTAACCGACCCCGATGATATCGATGCACTGATGGATTCAATGGCCGCCGCAGCGCCAAAGCCTGAGCCTGAGCCTGAACCAGTAGAAGATGCAGCTGATGATAGTACTGCTGAGTTAACCGACCCAGACGATATCGATGCACTGATGGATTCAATGGCCGCCGCAGCGCCAAAACCTGAGCCAGAACCGGTAGAAGATGCTTCAGCTGAGTTAACTGACCCAGATGATATCGATGCACTAATGGATTCAATGGCCGCAGCAGCGCCAAAACCTGAGCCAGAACCGGTAGAAGATGCTTCAGCTGAGCTAACTGACCCAGACGATATCGATGCACTGATGGATTCAATGGCCGCCGCAGCGCCAGAACCAGAACCCGTAGAAGATGCTTCGGCTGAGCTAACTGACCCGGACGACATTGATGCACTAATGGATTCAATGGCCGCCGCAGCACCAAAGCCTGAGCCAGAACCCGTAGAAGATGCTTCGGCTGAGTTAACCGACCCAGATGACATTGATGCACTGATGGATTCAATGGCTGCTGCAGCCCCAAAACCTGAGCCTGAGCCAGAACCAGTAGAAGATGGTTCGGCAGAGTTAACCGACCCTGACGACATTGATGCTCTAATGGACTCGTTAACAGACGACTCGATAGCAGCAGAGCCTGAACCGGTAGAGTCTACGCCAGAAGATGCTATAGCTGAGAATAGCAATGCAGAGTTAACCGACCCTGACGACATTGATGCTCTAATGGACTCGTTAACAGACGACTCGATAGCAGCAGAGCCTGAACCGGTAGAATCTACGCCAGAAGATGCTATAGCTGAGAATAGCAATGCAGAGTTAACCGACCCTGACGACATTGATGCACTGATGGACTCGTTAACAGACGATTCGATAGCAGCAGAGCCTGAACCCGTAGAGTCTTCGCCAGAAGAAGCTATAGCTGAGAATAGCAATGCAGAGTTAACCGACCCTGACGACATTGATGCACTGATGGACTCGTTAACAGACGACTCGATAGCAGCAGAGCCTGAGCCCTTAGAGTCTTCGCCAGAAGAAGCTATAGCTGAGAATAGCAATGCAGAGTTAACCGACCCTGACGACATTGATGCACTGATGGACTCGTTAACAGACGACTCGATAGCAGCAGAGCCTGAACCCGTAGAGTCTACGCCAGAAGAAGCTATAGTCGACAATAGTTCTGCAGAGTTAACTGACCCTGACGATATAGACGCACTGATGGATTCAATGGTTAAAGAAAGTGCCGTTGCTGAATTAAATGAACAAGCTGAGAATTTTGAAATATCAGATCCTGATGACATCGACGCCTTGCTAGATTCAATGTCAGCCCCAGAACAGATGTCAAAACCTATCACCGCCGATGATATCATTGATCCTCTTGATGAAATGGCTGCTGATAAGTTAGATGAAAATATAGCGTTAACTGATCCTGATGATATTGATAGTTTATTAGGTGATATTCAGGGGGATGAAGCTGCAGATGACGCTGAGACCACAGAAGATGAAAATAAAGCGCTTATCGATAATTTTACCAATGAATACGTAGCGCCATTTTTATCGGTAGATTTTAGTGAGCTTCTTAAAGATGATACTGAAGAGTTAGTTGATGATACTCATGCAAGTCGTGAGGAAAGTATAAATGAAAAAATCAGCAAGAAAGATAATGACTTGTCAGATGATTTAGACATAGATGCACTTTTAGCTGAAGTGGCTGACGGTGACAATTCAAACGCTGATGAGTTAGATATAGGTGACGACATACTCATTGATGGACAAGTTAATGAACTAGCGCCAGAAGAAGCAACTGATT
The DNA here is from genome assembly GCF_001767295.1 of Colwellia sp. PAMC 20917. GTDB lineage: Bacteria > Pseudomonadota > Gammaproteobacteria > Enterobacterales > Alteromonadaceae > Colwellia_A. The sequence goes on along the minus strand of NZ_CP014944.1, from coordinate 1,075,165 downwards.
ATACCGATAGTGATGTATTAGCTGATTTACTAGCCGATGAAAATACCTCTGATGATGTAGTTGATGACAATAGTGAAATTGATGAGATCGAAGCACTCGATAATGTTGACTTTGATGACTTATTGGCAAACATAGCAGAAGAGAGTCAGACAACACTTTCAGATGATCTCGACTTTTCAACTGACTTCAATGCTGATGACATTGATTTAGACGCTATTGATACCGATGATGAGATTAACATTGAAGTCGACGGCGAAGATGATTTCGATGTTGACTTAGATGATGTTTTAGATATTGGCGATGACCTCGGTAGTGATAATAATTTAAATGTTGATTTTGACAATGATGATGAAGATGACTTTGTCTCTGTCGACTCTTTATTATCCGATAGTTTAAGCGACACAGAAGACGCAGAGCCCTACAATAAAACGGATTTTAATGTTGGGCTTAATGAGTTCCCTGAGTTTTCTGGTGAAAACGCCGCCGAAGAAGAAGATGATAACGGTATTGCCGCTAAATTAGATTTGGCGAAAGTTTATATTGAAATAGGAGATAACGAAAACGCCGAAGTAATACTACAAGACGTAGTAGCAAAAGGTGATGCCCAGCAACAATTTGATGCTCAGCAACTACTTGATAATATTAGTTAATCAAAAGACGTTATTTCATTCTATAAAAGCCACTGTTGTGGCTTTTTTTTATATAATAGAAATAGGCGCAATAATAGAAAACGCCGAAGTAATATTACAAGACGTAGTAGCAAAAGGTGATGCCCAGCAACAATTTGATGCTCAGCAACTACTTGATAATATTAGTTAATCAAGAGACGTTATTTCACTCTATAAAAGAAATAGGCGCAATAATAGAAAACGCCGAAGTAATATTACAAGATGTAGTAGCAAAAGGTGATGCCCAGCAACAATTTGATGCTCAGCAACTACTTGATAATATTAGCTAATCAAGAGACGTTATTTCATTCTATAAAAGCTACTGTTGTGGCTTTTTTTATATAATCAAAGAACCTGATTGGCATAAACCTTAAAATATTGGATAATGCGCCCATTATAATCGGGAGTTATTGATGCGTTACGCTTTAGGTATTGAATACGATGGAAGCCGTTATCACGGTTGGCAACGACAAAAAAATGCGGTTAGTGTTCAGCAAAATGTAGAAAAAGCTTTATCAAAAATTGCTGATGAAAAAATTGAAGTTATTTGTGCAGGCAGAACTGATACGGGTGTTAGTGCGACTAACCAAGTTATTCACTTTGAAACCGACAAAGTTCGTAAAGATGTTGCTTGGACACTGGGCGTAAATACCAATCTACCTAGTGATATTGCTGTGTCTTGGGTTAAGCAAGTGGACGACAGTTTTCATGCTCGATTTAGCGCCACAGCACGTCGTTATCGCTATGTTATTAATAACAATCGTTTAAGATCTGCAATTTTAAGCCAAGGAATAACCTGCTGTCATTATCCACTTGATGAAAAGTTAATGCATCAAGCGGCACAGTCTTTATTGGGTAAACATGATTTTACTTCCTTTCGTACCGTTCATTGTCAGTCACATTCACCGGTTAGAACATTGATTCACTGTAATGTTTCACGTCAAGGTGATTTTGTTATTATTGATGTTAAAGGCAATGCTTTTTTACATCATATGGTGAGAAATATTGCGGGTAGTTTAATGCGTATAGGCCAACAATTAGAAACAGTAGCGTGGTTGGGCGAAGTACTTGAAGCTAAAAATCGTTGTGTAGCTGGCATGATGGCATCTGCTGCAGGTTTGTATTTTGTTGGTGTTGACTACCCACAAGAGTTCAACATTCCAAAACCTCCGCTGGGGCCACTGTTTTTACTTTGAGATAAATAGTGACAGAATGAGTAATTACAAACTGCTAATTCCAACAAAACAGACCAGTTTTTTGTATTCATAGTAGGGTTAAATGTGCTTTAATTGTCGGTTATAGTTAGAATAATTCAAAAAATTAACAATTTGCTGATAGGTTCGAAACCAATATTGGCAAGTTTTCCTATGTTCCCATGAACATATTAGGTAAAAGAAGGCAAAAATAAATTATGAGCTGGATAGAAAAAATTCTCCCAAAAGCAAAAACCACCCAAAAACGTAATATCCCTGAAGGCGTTTGGAGCAAGTGTACTTCTTGTAATGCAGTACTTTATAAAGCAGAACTCGATAGATTATTATCTGTTTGTCCAAAATGTGATCACCATATGCGTATTTCAGCACGCAAACGTATTGATTGCTTTTTAGATGCAAATAATCGCGCTGAATTAGGTGAAGAGTTTGAAGCACAGGATATTTTAAAGTTCAAAGATTCAAAACGTTATAAAGACCGTTTAAGCGCTGCACAAAAAAGTACCGGTGAAAAAGATGCACTGGTTGTTATGAGAGGCGAACTTAATGGTATGCCTATCGTTGCTGCTGCGTTTGAGTTTGCTTTTCTAGGTGGTTCAATGGCATCAGTTGTTGGCGCTCGTTTTGTTAAAGGTGTTGAATACTGCCTTGAGCATAACCTACCACTTGTTTGTTTTTCTGCAAGTGGCGGAGCACGTATGCAAGAAGCATTATTTTCATTAATGCAAATGGCAAAAACAAGTGCAGCATTAGCGAAAATGAGCGAAAAAGGCTTGCCTTACGTTTCGGTATTAACTGACCCTACGATGGGCGGCGTATCTGCAAGTTTAGCCATGCTCGGCGATATTAACGTTGCAGAGCCTAAAGCGTTAATTGGCTTTGCGGGTCCACGTGTTATTGAACAAACTGTTCGAGAGAAGTTACCTGAAGGTTTTCAGCGTAGTGAATTTTTAAAAGAAAAGGGTGCTATTGATATTATTGTTGACCGACGTGAAATGCGTAGTACGCTTTCTCGTATGTTAGCTAAATTCATGGGACATCCAAGCCTTAACGTTTCATAACAACACTATGCCAATAAACAACAAAAGCCATTTTGCTAGCAAGTCGCTAGCTCAATGGCTTTCTTATTTAGAAACAATACATTTAACTGAGATCGACTTGGGGCTCACACGCATTTCGCATGTGGCTAAGCGATTAAATATTGATTTCAGTTTTGCTCAAGTGATCACGGTTGCAGGAACTAATGGTAAAGGCACTACCTGTGCTTTTATTGAAAATGCTTTGCTCGGTGATGATAAAACAGTTGCGGTTTATTCTTCACCACATATTGAAAAGTTCAATGAACGCTTACGTATTAATAATATTGACGTTGACAGTCAGTCATTGATCAACGCCTTTGAGCAAATAGAGCAACAACGTGGTGATATTTCACTAACCTATTATGAATACACAACATTAGCCGCATTTTTAGTTTTAATGGAAAGAAAACCTGCTTTTATTATTTTGGAAGTAGGTTTGGGTGGGCGTTTAGATGCCACAAACTTAATTGACGCTGATATTGCGGTTATAACCACGATAGACTTAGACCATCAAGCGTACCTAGGTGATAATCGCGAAAGTATTGGCTTTGAAAAAGCGGGTATCATGCGTGCGCATCAAAAAGTTGTTATTGGTGATACCGATTGTCCTATATCAGTACTTGCCCATGCTAAAAAACTTAAAGCCGTGGTCAGTCTGCGAGGTGATGATTTCTCTATTGAACAGCACCAAGTACCCGCTTGTCACTCCTTGTGGCGTTGGACATTTGGCGAGTACCAAATCAATGATTTAAATAAGCCTTTTATACCTCAAGATAATGTAGCAACAGCACTAACGGTATTGGCTTTACTTAATGATTGTTCTGTTGTTTTTAATACTGAAAGTGTAAATGTCTTAATAAACCAAACAAAAGTTGCCGGTCGAACTGAGCTTATCAGTAAAAAATCGTTAAACAGTCCGGTGCTACTTGATGTGGGTCATAATCCTCAAGCAGCACGTTATTTAGTTGAGTATTTAAAGACGCAAAAGTATGACAAGCTTTATGCGGTTACTGGTATGTTAAAAGACAAAGATATTGCTAACACCTTTGGGCCATTATCTGCATTGGTTGATCAATGGTATTTAGGCAGTTTATCTATGCCTCGTGGAGCTACCGCAAAAGAGTTAGCCGAAAAATTGTTATTAAATGAAGATTCAGCTAATTGTTTTGACAATATCACTGAGGCATTTAGAATGGCTAACAAAAATTCAACAGCAACAGATTTGATCTTAGTGTTTGGATCATTTTACACCGTAGCTGAAGTCCGACGTTTATTGCTGTAGTTTTTATTAACTGCAGCCTGGGAGTTCCATTTGTCTACACCTTTTCAAAACCGCTTAGTTGGCACCATTATTGTGGCTGCGGTTGCTATTATTATTTTGCCAGACTTACTAGATGGTAATAAAAAGACCTATCAAGATGAGTTTGAAAAAATTCCAGCTCCGCCTAAGGTCGAGTTTGTTAAGAACACTCCAAGCTTTCCTGAAGATAAAATTGTTATAAATACCGACGAAATGCTGAGTGATGAAGCGGCGTTAGATGACGATATCTCTTCGACTGAACAAGCAATAAAAGATACGAGCGAAATAGAGAGTGACCCGAGCTTAAATAACGCTGTGGCGACCAAAGAAGACGATAAAGCGTTAACTGAGCAAGCAGTAGATAATATTTTGCCAGAAAAGTCCGTGTTGCAACAAGCATGGGTAGTACAGCTGGGCAGTTTTCGTCATAAAAAAAATGTTGCACAGTTATTACTCAAGCTTAAAGATAATGGTTATACCGCTTTCACAAAACCGATAAAAACAAAAAACGGCCCATTAATTAAAGTTTTCATTGGCCCTGAACTTATCAAAAACTCATTGATAAAAAAAATCCCAGCATTGAAAAAATTAACCGGTGTTGAAGGTAAAATTGCTCGTTTTTACCCAACAAAATAATAAGTTATAACCACTGCTCAATAATACGGTGTAAAAAGTAGTTAAGCACTTTCAATGGCAATGGCTATTTTAAATAAAACATTGGTAAAATAAGGGGCGTTTCTGTTAGAATGCGCGCCTTATTATGCTGGTAAATATTCATTGGTAACGATTAATTTATGGTTTGGATAGACTATGCCATCTTGGCAATTGTAGGCATTTCAACATTAATTAGCTTGGTTCGCGGCTTTGTTAAAGAAGCAGTTTCGCTAGTTATCTGGATCAGTGCCTTCTTTATTGCCAGCCACTTCTATGTAAATCTTGCTAGTTTATTGACAAACATTTCCGATCAAGTCCTACGTAATGCCGCGGCAATTGCTATTCTTTTTATTACCACGTTAATTCTTGGCGCTATGGTAAATTATCTTATTGGTCAATTGGTCAGTAAAACCGGTTTGTCTGGAACCGATCGCCTGCTAGGGCTTGTTTTTGGTGCATTACGTGGCGTGTTAGTTATCAGCGCAGTATTATTTTTTATGGATGCATTTACGCCAGCGTCATCAACCGCATGGTGGGCAAGTTCTCAACTCATCCCCGAGTTTACACTCATTGTTGAATGGTTTTTCGAATACCTAAAGAATTCATCAAGCTTTTTGAAATAACGTTATTGTAGTGCCATGAAAATGGGGCTGATGTTCATTAGTATAATTTTTATTTACTTAGCGTTTATGTTATTAAAACGCCCTTAAACTTAGTTCTGTGGAGAATAAACGCATGTGTGGTATTGTTGGCATTGTTGGTAAAACATCGGTAGGTCAAGCATTATATGACGGATTAACTGTACTTCAACATCGTGGTCAAGACGCTGCTGGTATTGTGACTATTCACAACAATACCTTTAGACTACGTAAAGGAAATGGTTTAGTAAAAGACGTGTTTCATACGCGTCATATGTTGCGATTACAAGGTAACATGGGTATTGGTCATATTAGATATCCAACCGCAGGTACTTCAAGTTCTTCAGAAGCTCAGCCATTTTATGCCAATGCTCCTTTTGGTATTTCTCTTGCACACAATGGTAATTTAACCAACGCGATTGAATTAAAAGAGTGGTTATTTAATGTCGCACGTCGTCATGTAAATACTACCTCTGATTCTGAATTGTTACTCAACATTCTCGGTCATGAATTACAATTGACTGAAAATTTGAAATTAACACCTGATGACATTTTTACTGCAATATCTAATGTACATGAGCGCATTCGTGGTGCCTATGCAACGGTTGCTTTGATTATCGGCCATGGCATGGTGGCGTTTCGTGATCCTAATGGCATTCGTCCTTTAGTCTTTGGTAAGCGTGAAACGGCTACGGGTATCGAATATATGATTGCTTCTGAGTCGGTAGCGCTTGATGCAAACGACTTTGAATTTGTCCGTGATGTTGCGCCTGGCGAAGCTATTTATTTCACTGAAGATGGACAAATTCACAGCCAGCAATGTGCAAAGAACCCAACATACAACCCGTGTATTTTTGAATATGTTTATTTTGCGCGTCCTGATTCAGCAATTGATAAAATTTCTGTTTATGGCTCTCGTGTTGAAATGGGCAAAAAATTGGGTGATAAAATAGCAAAAGAATGGGAAGACGTAGAGATCGACGTTGTTATCCCTATTCCAGAAACATCATGTGATACTGCTTTAGAAATTGCTCGACACCTTGGCATCCCATACCGTCAAGGTTTTGTGAAAAACCGCTATATTGGCCGTACCTTTATTATGCCGGGTCAAGAGCAGCGCAAGAAGTCAGTTCGCCGTAAACTTAATGCGATAACAACTGAGTTTGCTGGTAAAAATGTATTGTTAGTCGATGACTCTATTGTAAGAGGGACGACTTCTGGACAAATCATTGAAATGGCTCGCTCTGCGGGGGCAAAAAATGTTTATTTTGCCTCAGCCGCACCAGAAATTCGTTTTCCTAATGTTTATGGTATTGATATGCCAAGTGCCAATGAGCTCATTGCCCATGGCCGTGAATTAGACGATATTTGCCAATTAATTGGTGCAGATAAACTTATTTTTCAAACCTTAGAAGACTTAGTTAGTGCTGTGGGCATTGTAAACCCTGAAATTAAACAATTCGAGACATCTGTGTTCGATGGTCAATATATAACTAAAGACATTACTCAGAGCTATTTAGAGCGTTTAGATGCGATGAGAAATAATGAGAATAAAGAAGACTCAGATAAAAATGCTGATTCAATTATAGATATGCACAATGAAGGTGCTGAATAGCGTCAGACTTGTCTGAACGACACCATAGAAAAATAAAGTAAAATAAAATAAAATAAAATAAAAGCCCGCTTAGTTTATCACTAAGCGGGCTTTTTTATCATCAAATGCTAAAGATATATATTTATAATAAATGACTTATCGACTTAAATTTATAACAAAAGCGTTAAGATATATATTCAGAGCCAAACCCCATACCTAACATAATAGCGCTAAATGCCATTAAAGAGACTAAAAGAACTAATCCGCAAGTAACTACCGAGCTTGAATAAATAAAGCCTTTTTCTTCTGGAATATTCATCATAATGGGTACGCCAGAGTAAAGTAAATAGACAGAATAACAAAGTGCGGCTAGTCCAGCTAAAGTAACAAACCATAAAACAGGAAATAACGCGGTTACGCCAACCATTAATAACGGTGTTGCAGTGTAAGCGGCTAACTCTAAAGACTGGGTAAAATCTGGCTTAGCATCAAAAGTTTTTGCCATCCATTGAATTAAAAAAGCTAAACCAATAACACCAAAGATCAAACCAAAATACATACCGACAGACATGGTCATTGCGCTTGCCTGAGTTAATTTTATTGGATCTCCTACGCCTATTGTCCAACCAATATGAGCGGCGGCAAAATAACTACAAATGGCAGGTATTAACGCTATGGTTAGAATATGAACCATGCTATACATTAAGCTTTCGTGGCGCCTTTCAATTGTGTGCCACTCTTTCTTAGGGTCAGTATACAATCCCCATATATGATTTAATATCATAATAAAATCCTCTCGCTGTCCCCAAAATAACATTTATTGCTTTTTATTTTTTATTAATAAATGTCTGTGTCGATCAATGTTTTTATTATTGATAGCTTATTTATGTAAGATGGCGAAGCTTTCGTCAAGAGATGAATAGCAATTAAGCTAAATTAAATGCAAATAACTTCTTTTTATACCGAAAATAACAGATGTTTATATAGTGATATATTATTTTGTTCTTTCAAAGAAAAGTGTGAGCTATTAAAAATATCAGTGTTAATTGAAAATCAGGCAACTTTTATTCTAACAATATTCATAACTTCTATCTCAAAGCCGGCAATCATTTCATTGCTTGTATAATAGGTCATATTCACTTGTTGTTTGCTAAGCGATTTATAAGCTTTTTTCCGCTTATATTTGAACGGAGCATCACAGCCTTTTATCATTACCGTATTAATAAACCACTCATCTTGTTCGCGTTGAACATGAGAGACGACAGTAACATTTTCACTATGAACAAGTTTGTCATGCTTTTTTAAGAGACTGTTTACTGTTTTCTTTTTCATCTTGATTACCTTGACTAGACGTTTTAATGCCCGGACCTAAAATAGTAGCGCCATTGATATTGGCTTTTTATTAAGAAGATAAACTATTCTAAACTTTATTATATCTTTTCGCAAAATAGTCAATTAAGACGGGTACATCATTAAAGTATTAACCTAGTAAGGCGGTATATTAGCGAACTTATTAGGAGATTTTTTTTAAATTTAGCTATACTAGCTACTCTTAAGTTTGTATAACTCATCGTAATAGGGTGCTTGAAGTAATGAGCAAATCAATTCTTTTCCATACTATTTATCCACATAAAACCAGTAAAGTATGGGTTGTTTTTGTCCATGGTGCTGGCGGTAGTTCGGCAATTTGGTTTCGTCAGATCAGAGATTATCAAAAAACTTATAATGTGCTCTTACTTGATCTTCGTGGCCACGGAAAGTCCAGTCATCTGGTACAAACTTTTGTTGATAGTAATTACTCCTTTAATAAAGTCTCTGAAGATATCATCGATGTTTTAGATCATAACAATATTAGATGTGCACATTTTGTTGGTATTTCTTTAGGAACTATAATTATTCGTAATATAGCTGAAATTGCGCCTCAATATGTATCAAGTATGGTGCTAGGTGGCGCTATCACTCGTTTTAATGCTCGTAGTAATATCTTGGTTTATTTGGGAAATACCTTTAAGCATTTTCTGCCATACATGTGGTTGTATCGTTTATTTGCTTTTATTATGATGCCGAAAAAGCGCCATAAGGAATCGCGGCACTTATTTGTTCGTGAAGCTAAACGTTTGTGCCAAAAAGAATTTATTCGTTGGTTTAAGTTAGCGATGGACGTAAACCCCTTGATGCGTTATTTCAAAGAGAAAGAAATTGATATACCTATCCTTTATATTATGGGCAAGGAAGACCATATGTTTTTGGGACCGGTGATGGAAATGGTTAAACAACATAAAAACAGTTTATTACACACCATTCATAAATGTGGTCATGTCTGCAATGTTGAGAGCCCAGAACTCTTTAATCAACATTCGTTAGAGTTTATCGCTCAACAACACTAATCTTATAAGATATATCTAGCCCTTGAGAACAAAGTTATGTTTGTTCTCTTATAAAAATTAGTCAATAGCGGTTAAATAGAACTGGTTTGGTTACGCCCGTTTTCCTTTGATTTATACATGGCTACATCCGCTCTCTTGAGAAATAAACCAACATCATCTGCGTTAGTTAATTGAGTTGCCCCCATACTTACGGTGACCTTTACTTTTTTATTATCAATAATAAGAAAGGCATTATCAACAGCCGCGCGGATGCGCTCAGCAACAATTAATGCGAAGTCGATGTTGGTAGCGGGAAGAATGAATGCAAACTCTTCGCCACCAATCCGCCCCATCAGATCATTCTCCCTCAGTACCAATTGGCTTACGTTGCAAATAAGTTTTAAGACATCATCGCCAATCGAATGACCATAGGTATCATTAAATACTTTAAAATAATCTACATCTAACATTAATAAACACAGTGGAACTTGATAACGATGGGATCGCTCTAATTCAAGCTGCAAAGATTTCATAAAGGCGCGTCTGTTAGCAATGCCGACTAACTCATCTGTTGTCGCCATTTTTTTTAATTTATTAATGTCTTGTTCTATATGGTTAGCCATTTTATTTAAATTTTTGCTCAGTGAGCCAATTTCATTTTTTACGAGGACCTTGCTACGTGCTTGGTAATTTCCTTCGGCTATATTTTGTGCATCGTGAACCAGTGAAAATATGGGGAGAACAATTTTATTTCTGACATAAAAAGTAATAATTAACGCCATAAGCGTTGAAATAACCAATAATAAAATGACGTACCATAAATATTTATTTTGCTTAATGTTAAACTCATCAGCTTCGACGATTAACCTAGTCTCCACTGCTTCGATAAATTTTTGAATAGGTTGCATGATGGCAGTTTTTTCTTGCTGGTATTGATGTGAAAACAATAACTTAACGGCAGAAGCCCTATCAGGCTCGCCTTTAAGGGTAAACGTACCTTTACCATCATTGTAGAGTCCTTTCATTAACGCAAAAGCCTGTTTTTCGATAGACATTAAATTATCTGAGCGGGCTTGGGACTGTTGAAGTAGTAACAACTCACTTTCTGTAAAGCCCATATTTCCCATAAGGGTCTTTAATGGGACTTGTATGCCTAATTTATCTGAAGTAAATCGTTCTGGTGTAAGTGACGTATACCAGTAAGTGGAAGGGTATTTGTTTGGTCGAGGAGAATCCCCGTTACGTATTGCAATGATATCAAAGTAATACTCTTTATAAATTTCATCCCCGGTAACCACATAGGTACGTGCCATACGTGTTAGGTCATCTGAACTTTGACGTAGTTCGTTAGCAATGCTTAGCGAATATATATGGTGCTTTTTATCTTTAATTGCTTGCAGATCAAAAATACCAATAATATGAGAGACAACATAACCCCACATGCTTAATATGACGATGAAGCATAAAAAACCGATTTTATTGCCAGTAGAAATATTCATCAATAACCTATTGGTTTGGTGTTAGCTATGCAATAGTACACAGTTGATACTATTTACTTATTTCATTCATTAAAGTCTAACCATGAAATTAAAATTTTACAGACACTTTTATTAAGCGTTGAGTTTATCGAAACGAGTATCCTTATAGATTTATAAATCTATAAGGTATGATATAAGTGATATCGCTGTTTTAAAGCTTACTTTGAGTATAGACACTTCTGATCATCTTGTGCAAATAAGCGATAATTCTTGATATGGTTATGATAAGTAGACACTAATTTAGTCCCCATAGCTTAGTTATTTACGAAATTTCGGCCACAACACTATTAGCGCCTATCTTCTTTTTTATCAGTGTTAAACACGAGGTATGAGTTAATGGAGCCGTAAAAAATTTATTTATATTGTTAATTATTCACTTAGTGTCGGCTAAATGAAGGGGTAATTTGAGGGGATTAAATACTTTGGGGTGCTTTTGTAGTATTTTTACCATGATATTCTACCTAATAATAAGGAGTTACCGTGATTTGCGTGAAAGACTTATCTTTTAGCCGTAATGATGGCGGCAACAAACAAAATATTTTAAATAAACTCGATTTATTTGTACCTGCAGCACAGCACCTCGCATTACTTGGTGATAGTGGTTCAGGTAAAACAACTTTTTTGCATATTTTAGCGGGACTCTTGCAAGCAGATAGTGGCTCGGTAAATATTAACAATCAAGAGCTTTCATCACTGAATGAAACAGAACTTGCGCTTTATCGTCGTAAAATAGGGCTAATATTTCAGCATTACCAGTTGCTTGACTGTTTAACCGTAAAGCAAAATATTCTCTTTCAACACAAACTCAATTACCCCAAAAAACCTGCGGATGAATTTGACCATATCGTCAATAAACTCGGGCTCCAAAGTAAGCTTGATTCACTGCCAGAAAAACTCTCAGGTGGAGAACAACAAAGAGTTGGCATCGCAAGAGCTTTACTCAACAAACCTCAGATAATTTTTGCAGATGAACCAACAGGTAACTTAGATCGGCAGCGCTCGCACCAAGTCGTTAAACTTCTTACTGAGTTATGCACTGAGCAAAAAATCAATTTGGTGATGGTGACTCACAGCCATCAATTAACCGATTACTTTGATCATGTAAAAGTACTTAGAGATGGGCATTTTGAATAATTTGACCAATGAAATTAAACTTATTCTCGCCACTCATTTAGCCTTCTATCGAAGACATCCTTGGTTAATGGCGTTATTTTTTCTTGGTTTTAGTCTAGGTAGTGCACTATTAACCGCAATTTCTGGCCTTAATCAAGAGGCTAATACACGCTATGAAAATTCTTCCGCATTAATCAATAACCCCGTTACACATTTAATTAAGCCATTAACAGGAAAGTACTTTATTGATGGCAATATATGGCTCACTTTACGACAACATGGCTTTATCAATACTCAACCCGTTTTACGAGGTCAATTAAAAACCAACAAAGGGGAAACTCTTGCCATTCAAGGTGTGGATACTCTGCTGTGGTTAAACCGTGCGCAATACCAACAAAGTGATGAAAATTTTGACAAAACAGCTCAACGCTTTTCCCTTTCTACTTTATTAGTTGACTCGAAATTTGCAAAACGCATCGTGACAAAAACAGGTGAGCCGATAAATTTTTCGCTGCAAAACGCTCAGCAACAACCTGAAGTTGTATTAGCTGACAATATTGGACTTTGGGCGATCACCGATATCGCCAATGCTGATTATTTATTAGCAGCAAAAGGGCAACTCAGTTTTATTGAGCTCTCGCATGTTAACGATCAGCAATTAATAGAAATAGCAGAGCTAATTGATGGGCAAGCACAGTTGATTGATGCAGAGCAACAATCGTTCGATGTTTTATCTGAAGCCTTCTTTTTTAATCTGACTGCACTTGCCATGCTTGGTTATATTGTTGCGGCATTTTTGAGTTTTAATGCGATAAAACTGACCTTAACTGCGCGACAAAAATTAATAGAGCAAATGCAGCTATTAGGTTGCATTAAGTTAAGTGTTCAATTGAGTCTTGTCATTGAACTTATTATTGTCAGTGTTTGCACTGCTTTATTAGGCACATTAGGTGGTTATTTAATTGCTAATGCATTAGTGCTTGATGTGAACAGCACTTTAGTTGGCTTGTATCAACTTGATAAAGCGCTTGTGATCAATTGGCAATGGTCAAATGTCTTATTAGGGTTTGCCCTTAATATTTCGGCTTTGGGGGTAATACTTTTGGCGCAAGCCAAACAAGTTGCCCAAAAAAGTCAACTGATGTTCTATAGTTTGTTGGTCAGTACATTAGCGGCAGTCATAGGGTTACTCTATTATGCGACTAATGAGTATCAAGCCTTGCTGCTGTGTTTTGCGCTTTTAATGTTGTTTATTTTACTTGTGCCTAAAGTACTGTCTCTCTTGGTTTCATTACCGTTCACCATCACAAATCCATTAACACAATGGCTTCATGCCGATACCCGACTTCATGTAAAAGATCTTCATATTGCTATTATTGCAATTTTAGTCGCGCTTGGTAGTGCTATCGGCATGCAAATTATGGTGAAAAGCTTTAGCCATACGTTAAATGCCCATCTTGAAAAACAACTAAGTGCAGATATTTATTTACGTTCAGATAAGCTCGATAATACTTTAAGGCAAGCGCTCACTAACTTGCCTGAAGTTGAGAAGTTGAGTATCTATATGCAAAGTGATGGTGATGTAAATAAAGTACCTGCGAATCTTGCAAGCTTTGGTTATAGCTTTGAACATTATCAACATATTTCGCTGACTTCAGGCTCAGCCATTAATGTAGAAAATTTTTATGGTCAAGGTTGCTTGGCTAACGAACAAAGTAAAATTAAGTTTAATTATTCATTAAATGACGTGATGGTATTTAAGCAAAATTCAACTAAATTTACTTGTCGTATAACAGGGTTCTTTTATGATTATGGTAACCCAAAAATATCGTTACTTACGTTAGAGGAACGCCAGAAAACAGCGGCACTAAATCGTGATATTTTTGGTTATTCAATACGGCTAAAAAGTAGCACTTCCGTTGCTGTTTTTAGCGAGCGTTTAATTGACGAATTTAAACAAGACAGTACAAAAATTTTAGCCAATAAAAGATTTAAAGAAATAGCTAATGCCTTGTTTGAAGATACGTTTGTAGTGACCAAAGCACTCAATGGTTTTATTCTCGCTATTGCATTGTTAAGTTTGTGTACCAGCCTATTAAGTTTAAGTGTTAATCAATTAAAACAATTAACCATATTACGTAATTTAGGCGTGACACAAGGGCAATTATTAACCATGAAATTGCTACAAACAGCAGGCGTAGTGGTTTTTACCGCATTGTTTGCTATTCCGCTTGGCTTCGCATTGGGCTTTGCGTTATTGAAGTTTGTCATGCCAATTGCCTTTGGCTGGACTATTCACTTTAGTTTAGATTTAAGCAGTTTATTAATAACGTGCTTAACGCTAGTTGGAGTCTCTGTTTTATGTGCCTATTTACCGATCCGAAAATTAACTAACTTAGCGACTAAGGAGTCATAATCGCGTGATAAAAAGACACGTTTTGGCCGGGGTATTATTGACTCCGTTTGTTTTTGTACGATTTACGCTTGTGTTGTTAATTTTTGTATTGTCTGCGTGTCAACCTGCTGAGCAAAAAACAACATCATCATCTAAATTACAAGTGGCTATTGGCAAACCGGTAATACAGGGCACTCCTCTTATCTTCCCCGCTGATCATGGTATTCATGCTGAACAAGGTATTGAGTGGTGGTATGTAACGGCTAATTTGCAAAGTGACACTGGCGAGACTTTTGGCGTTCAATGGACATTATTTCGCACATTAATGCCAGGTAATCTTGAGTCAAAATGGTGGGATAACAATCTTTATTTCGCTCATTTTGCCATGCAACACCAAGAAGATCATGTTGCGTTTGAACGGTTTTCACGAGCAAGGCAAGCTAAGGTCATTAGCTCGCCGTTTGATGCCAGTATTGATGATTGGCAGTTGAGCAGTATCAACAACGAATTTTTGCCACTCAATTTAACCGCAGCACATGAAAACTATGAAATCGCACTGACACTAAGCGATAGCCCAATAGTTTTGCATGGCGACAAGGGCTATAGCCAAAAAACACAAAGTGGTCATGCGTCTTATTACTTTAGTTATCCCTTTTTAAAAGTAAAAGGCCGTCTAACTTTTGCGGGTAACACCTATAACGTTACGGGTAATGCATGGTATGACAGAGAGTGGTCGGCGAGTTTACTTGATAAAAATCAACTCGGTTGGGATTGGTTCAGTATTGTTGACGCTCAATCAGCCACTCAATCAGAAAAGCAAGGACTCATGCTCTTTTGTATTAGAGGTAATAATAATAATTATTACTATTGTAGCGGTACTGAGATAGACCCCAATGGCGATACAACACCGCTTTTTAAAGAAGATATTAAACTATCTATTATTGAAACCGTGACATTAAATAACCACGATTATCCTAGTAAATGGCAAGTTGAATTAACGAATAGACCAACCATTATTATTGAAAGCATTACCAAAGATTCGCGTAATCAATTAACAATCCCTTACTGGGAAGGACGAGTAAAAGCAACGGGTGGTTTTAATGGTATTGGCTATGCCGAAATTACTGGCCATTAATTATTCATTATTAAGTTGTTATTTTATTTTGTAAAATCATGGTCAAATGACTAATAAAGAAGTCATCCGTAAGTTATATGTAAAAGTTGCAGTCATTATTGCCTGATAATATTACTTTCTTTCTTTGCTGTCTAATAAGGGGATTGAATGAGATAATTTTGTTTCACAAAAAGCCGTTATTTTGTGTTGGTAGCGCTTAAAGTCGCATCAAAGTACTCAATATTATTTTCTCGTTAACTTTCTCTAAAATAGCCGCGCAATTATTAATAAGGGTATGATAAAATCGATATCCATCTAGTGTATATAGTGAAGAATTTCACCAAATGTCGACTACAAAATTATTATCTCCAATATTGTCATTCTTAAAGTGTGAAACACCACAAGCATGGCTTGATGAAGCCGTTAAGCCTGAAAATTTACCCGTGCTATTAATTGATCACCTCGTCTGTGAATTAAAAGCAGCTCAGTCTGCTATGTTTTTGATCCGAAAATATGCAGTTGATAAAGAAAGCGGTGATGCTTTGTTGGCATGGCTGCAGCCATTTGAGCAATTAATCTATAAAAGGCAAGGGGATTGGCGCTCATTACCGTCGAAAAACAAGTTAACTAAAGCCATATTACCTAAGTCAGGTTCAGCGCATGGGCAAGGCCTTATCGACAAAATGGTCTTACTGATAAAAGAAGAGTTACATCATTTTTACCAAGTATTAGAAATGATGGATGAGTATGGTATTGAATATCAAAGTATTACGCCGTGCCGATACGCGAAAGGCTTACTTCGCCATGTAAAATCTTTTGAACCTGATGCTATGGTTGATAAGTTAATTGTCGGTGCCTTTATCGAAGCTAGGTCGTGTGAACGTTTTGCTAAAATAGCCCCTCATGTTGATAAACGTCTGGGTGATTTTTATATATCATTATTACGCTCTGAGGCTCGCCATTATCAAGACTACTTATCATTAGCGACAGAGATTGCTGGAACCGATATTTCTGAGCGGATAAAATATTTTGCTGATATCGAAGCGACGTTAATTATTAGTGCCGATGAAGACTTTAAGTTTCATAGTGGCTTACCTGCAGCGACTCTTTAAGCTTAGTTAGTTTTTTCAAGTTAAGCAGCAGTATTGGCGCTTGCTAATACGCAACGATTTCTGCCAGAATTTTTTGCTTGGTACAACGCTTGGTCGGCATTATTAAATAATGTTGCCCATGTCATGTTATTGTGTAATTCGGCAATCCCAATAGATACCGTAATAGACGGAAGCTGAGTATTACTTTGACGTTGCACTAATTTTAACTTCGCAATAGCCAAACGTATTTTTTCAGCCATCGTATGAGCAAATTGTTGCGACTTATTTGATAATACCACCACGAACTCTTCACCGCCGTAGCGCACAGGAATGTCATCAGGTGTGACGTGTTCTTTGATGATTTTTGCCACCAACTGAATCACTTTATCGCCAATACTGTGTCCAAAAGAATCATTCACTTTTTTGAAGTGATCAATATCGATAACTAATGATGAATGAATGTTATCAAGTGATAGTGCCTGTAATTTTTTATCACAACCTCGACGGTTTAATAATCCTGTTAAGGTATCAATTAGGGCTTCTTGACGAGATTCTTCTAACTTAAGTTTTAACTGTGATACTTCTTCAGATGCTTTATATAGCTCAGTAGATAAAGACTCATGTTGAGCTGTCGATTGTCCTATAGCATTAAGTAAAAAAGTAGTGATATTTTGGAGAGGCTTTTCTACACTTAGCTGAGCAAGCGTTTTTTCTATTTTATTGAGGTGACTTATTGCTGCTTGTCCGCTTGAAACTTGGTTATCAAGTTGCGCTAAGGTACTGTTCAGTGTCTCGCCAAAAGGTGTAAAAATATTATCTTCGATATTTTGGCTGTTAGAAAGAAACTCATTAAACAATGCGTCGATAAAAATAGCGTCGAGTGGTTTTTTGCTGGTTAATTGCCCATCTATTTTTTTTATGAGTGACAAGTTTTCTTTTGAAAAATAACAGTAGGCAACAGCGTAATGGCTCGGTATGGGCGCAATTAGATGCAAAAGCATAAATTCTTTAGCTTGTTCTGCGACTTTGATCGCTTGATCAAAACTTCCCTGCATCGTAATTCTCTTTATTATTTTTCTACATAATAACAGTTAATTAAAAGAAAACTCAATGGAAAATGCGACACAATAGCTGGTTTAATCATTTTTTTTGTCGTGATATTACTTATTTATAACAGTAGTATTTAATTTATTGAGAAAATAAGTTTAAGGCGTTTTAAAGGCTTGAGAAAGTAACTCTATACTGTCTTTTGTTACCTTTAACCATGCGCCTTGCTCATACCAATCACCCAAAACAATGCGCTGAGCAGGAAGGTTATTGGCTTGGATATGATGAATGTTAGGGCGGTGAGTATGTCCATGAATAAGTAACTGACAATGATGTAATTCAAGCTTGTCAATAACCTCTGTCTCGGTGACATCCATTATTTCTTGTGACTTCATTGCCGTTGCACTGGCGCTTTTTAAGCGATAATTTTCAGCAATATTCTTACGTATAAACAGTGGTAAGTTTTTAATCATCGTTTGCCACCACCAAGAACGAGATTTCTTTCTAAAGGCTTGGTAAGCGATATCACGTGTACATAAAGTGTCACCATGCATAATAACGACGGGTTTACCATAGAGATCAATAACATCCACTTCAGGTAATAACGTCATGCCACAAGCTTTGGCATAGCGCTTCCCTAAGAGAAAGTCTCGGTTACCATGAATATAATAAATACGAGTACCTAGCATGCTTAATGCTTTTAGCGCGAGGGCTACTTCGACGACAAAAGGATTTTTATCATCATCACCAATCCAGTATTCAAATAAGTCACCTAATATATATAGTGTTTCGGCGTTAGGGGCATCTTTTTCAAGGAATGACAAAAAACAGGCCGTTATATCGGGCCTGTTTTGCGCTAAATGCAAATCAGCAATAAAGTAGGTTACTGATTTGTTGTTTATTGCGTTAGTCACTAATTTTTATTATTCAACAATCGCTGATTCAATAATGATTTCTTCTGTTGGTACATCGTCATGAAAACCCATACGGCCAGTTTCAACCAGAGTCATTTTATCAACAATGTCCATGCCTTCAACAACTTCGGCAAATACACAATAACCCCAACCTTGCACAGATTCGTTTTTAAAATTTAAAAAATCGTTGTCGCTTAAGTTGATAAAAAACTGAGCTGAAGCTGAATGTGGCTCTTGTGTTCTTGCCATCGCTAAAGTGCCACGCTTATTTTCTAAGCCATTACTTGCTTCGTTTTGAATGGTTTCACGAGAATCTTTTTCTTCTAAACCAGAAGCAAAACCACCGCCTTGTGCCATAAAACCTTTAATGACACGATGAAAAATAGTGCCGTTGTAAAAACCGTCTTCAACATACTGCTGAAAGTTTTTTGCTGTAAGAGGTGCTTTATCAAAATTTAATTCAATTTTGATATCGCCTAAGTTTGTTTTTAAAATGATCATTTTATTTACTCTTCAATTTCGATGTGGGAATTGTAAACGAAAGCACAGAACTGTAAAGCAAACTTATGGATAATGTGTAGGTAAATAATGACCCTAGCGCTTTGTTCGGGTACAATTATCGAAAATTGATATAATTTTTATTAACTATTAATTACCCCTATTTTAATCGTGATCGGAGCCAGAAAATCTTATGTTACAGATATACAATACATTGACCCGCCAGAAGGAAGTTTTTACCCCAATTGAAGCAGGTAAAGTCGGTTTGTATGTGTGTGGTTGTACGGTTTACGATTTATGTCATATCGGTCATGGACGTACTTATATTAGCTTTGACAACATTGCTAGATACCTAAGGTTTTCTGGTTATGACGTAAATTATGTCCGTAATATCACCGATGTTGAAGATAAAATAATTAAACGGGCACAAGAAAATAACGAAACACCAGACGAGCTTACCGAGCGTACTATTGCATTAATGCATGAAGACTTTGATAGTTTGAATATTGAACGACCAGATATAGAACCAAGAGTAACGACGCACATGGACGAAATTATTGCCATGATCGTCACACTTGTCGAAAAAGAGCATGCCTATGTCGCCGCTAGTGGCGATGTGTTGTTTGCTGTGTCGAGCTTTGCAGACTATGGCAAACTCAGCGGTCAAAATTTAGAGCAATTACAAGCCGGCTCTCGTGTAGAAGTCGATGAAAGTAAAAGGTCACCACTGGATTTTGTTTTGTGGAAGTCAGCTAAACCAGGCGATCCAAGTTGGGAATCACCTTGGGGAGCAGGGCGTCCTGGTTGGCATATTGAATGTTCAGCGATGAGCGCTAAAGAACTAGGTCATCATTTTGATATTCACGGTGGTGGCTCAGATTTACAGTTTCCACACCATGAGAATGAAGTAGCACAGAGTTGTTGTGCGCTTGATTCCCCTTATGTGAATTATTGGATCCATACGGGTATGGTGCAAGTTGACCAAGAAAAAATGTCAAAGTCACTCAATAACTTTTTTACAATTCGTGATGTGCTCAGCCAGTATGACTCAGAAACCGTTCGGTTCTTTTTAACCTCTGGACATTATCGTAGTCAGCTAAACTATTCTACAGATAATTTGGAGCAGGCACGTTCTGCTCTAGAACGAATTTACACGGCTTTGCGTGATGTTGAGGTGCTTGCTGATTTTTCACTAGATAAGGATGACTCGTTTGTTGCTCAATTTATTAAAGTAATGAATGACGACTTTAATACACCACAAGCGTTAGCGGTATTATTTGATTTAGCCAAAGAGTTAAATGTCGCTAAAAATGAAAGTAGTGATAAGGCGCCTTATTTAGCTGCAACGCTTAAAGGTTTGGGAGAATTGATTGGTTTATTACAACTATCTCCAGCAAGTTTTTTACAAGGAAAAGGTGACAGCGATGAAGTCGCTGAAGTTGAAGCGTTAATAAAACAACGTAATGATGCGAGAGCAAGTAAAAACTGGTTATTAGCTGATGAAGCTCGAGATAAATTAGCGGCGATGAATATTATCGTTGAAGACAGTGCTGGCAAAACCACTTGGCGTAAAAGCTAATTTATAGCCGGTTAACAGCCAGTTGATAAAAAAAATGACACCTCAATAACACATTGTTATTGAGGTTTTTTGTTTTAAAAGGGATGTTACTTTTTAAATTAGATGATTTACGAAATACAATAATGTGTTAATTACTGATTGTTTGCTGTCCAGCGGTTAATTATTTTAGCAATTTCGCCACTTTGTTTTAATTTGGTAATGGCTTTATTAATAAGATTAAGGGTTTCAATAGTACAGGATTCACGGCTTAACATAATATGAATATTATCTTGGTATATTTTTAATGAGTGCATCTCAAACTCATCTTGCAAAAAGTATTTTTCAGAGAAAACTTTCATCGTTACAGGGTCGACCAAAAATCCGTCGATGTGACCTTTTAGCAATAGTGCTACATTTTGCTCTAGGTCGATAACGTTATTAATATGGCTTTGAAAGTCTTTGGTTGTAATAAGTTTTTGAAATTCCTCACCATAAAAATATCCCCCTTCAACACCAATCATATAATTAGAATTAGCCAGATCAGCTAATGTCTCGAGCTTAATTTTATCAGCCATGCCTTTTTTGACAAAAAGATTAACTTTCTCAAGACGATAAGGTAGAGAAAAATAGGCGTTTTCTTCTCGTTCAAGCGTATAGGATGCACCCATCGCCATATCCATTTTGCCTGTTTTTATGTATTGTAAATGTCTTTTCCAAGGCAGTTCAGTGAAGGTTACCTTGAAATTAGTTTCTTTAATAATCGCATTGAAAATATCGAAATCTAAACCAACAAGTTCTTGTTTTTTATTGTGATATTGATAGGGATACCATAACTCCCAACCAACCGCATAATCTCTTGAAGGAGCAGTGTGAGCAGGACTATTTACAATCAATAATAGAACTAAGAGTATATATTTTTTCATTCTCTTTCTTCCATGCATCAGCTAATTAATGAATCGAGATCCTGATATTACGGTAACTTTATTTGCCTAGAAGTGGATTGTAGACAAATTTATATCATCATACTGCACTATCAATGGTACCAACAGCAACAATTTGTTACATCTACATTGACATAAGCTTAATTTAAAAGCAAAAAATGGCATTTTTTGTCGATAAAAATAAATTATTACTGGCGTTGAGCCTATTAATTATCCGCTAGATGATGAGTAACACGGGTAGATTTAGCCTGCTCTGTAGTTTTTCGCTGCTTAACAACGAACGCGTTAACTTTATTATCGCTAAAGTCAATTTTGCTGGATCTCACCGCCGTTTCCATGGCGTATAACGCCTTATTATTTGATACTTTCCTATCAGCTAAATAAGTTGATGATGTTGCACTTGCAATATCATGAGTTTGTACTAATGTATATTTAACGGTTAGTTTACAACTTGGAGATAGTTATGGCGTTAGTTGAGCCACTTGCTGGCGATGAAAATGAAAACATTGCTGAGCTTGCCCGTTTCTTTAATGAAACGTTAGGTTTTTGTCCGAATAGTGTGCTGACCATGCAACGGCGACCAGCTATAGCTAAGGCATTTATTAGTTTAAATATTGCTGTAATGGCAAATGAAGGTAGAGTAACCGCTGAACAAAAGCGTTTGGTGGGCTATATAACCAGTGCTAATACAGGTTGTCGATATTGCGAGGCACATACAATTTTAGCGGCAGAGCGCTATGGTGGAACTGACCAAAGATTAGCTGATATTTGGTCTTTTCGAACCAGTGATAGCTACAGTAAAGCGGAGAAAGCAGCGTTTGAATTTGCGCTTGCGGCTTCAAGTGTACCTAATGCTGTTGACGATAGTATATCTGGCGAACTACATAAATACTGGGATAACGGTGAAATTATTGAAATCCTTAGCGTTATATCTTTATTTGGCTTTTTAAATCGTTGGAATGACTCTATGGGGACAACCATGGAAACAGGGGCTGTTGATGCAGGTAATCGGCTATTGAACGAGTCAACATGGACTCAAGGTAAACATACTTAAGGTTATTGGTGAAAACCAATAGTGATTTTCTATTGGTTTTCTATTAGGAAATGTCCCAAGCGACGGGTGCTTATCTTCTGCTTTTGTCGTTGTAACTGTCTTTTTCTATGGGTACTTTGTACTTGTCGTCTAATTTTATTGTTCATTTATCCTCTCCTTAAACTTATCTACTTACTGAGTATTGCTTAATTATATTTCACTTTGATGACAACCTAAAAGTTATTCAGTGAAACAACAGGTAACTTCACATTAACACAGATTATCAACTTAAGTTATTCTATTATAGCGATTGCTTCAGTTTCCAACGGTTGAGGAAGAACATTTTCTCTTGATTTATTATCCATCCAAGTCAAGGTGTCGTAGTAACGTCTGATATTTTCAACATAATTTACCGCTTCATCACCACGGGCATAACCGTATCGAGTTGGTTTGTAATATTTTTTTTGTTTTAGTAATGGTAAGCGATCTTTAACCTCTACCCAGCGATCAGGATCGCCACCTTGTTTTTCTGTTATTTTTCGTGCGTCATTTAAATGGCCTAAACCAATATTATATGAGGCAAGAGCAAACCATAAACGGTCGGGGAAAGGCACTCTATCGGGCATTCTATCGATCATTTGTTTAAAGTATTTAGCACCACCACGAATACTTTGTTCAGCATCTAAGCGACTTTTAATACCCATTTGCTTAGCCGTTGGCAAAGTTAACATCATCATACCACGCACACCCGTATAAGAACGTGCGTGAGGTTCCCAATGAGATTCTTGATAACTAATCGCGGCCAACAATCGCCAGTCAATCTCTTGGCTATACTTTAGAAAGAGGGGTTGGTATTGAGGCAGCTTACCTTCAACCGCTTTAATAAACATGCGGGTATCAACATAATTAAACTCTTCAACATGACCATAATATTTGTCATTAAGTGCTAATAATGTACCGTCGTGATGTACTTTGCCAAAAAACTCAACAAGACTGGCATAGATTGATTGGTCATTATTTTTTCTAACTGCCCAAGCCAAAGGTTGTGGTTTTTTTATGGTAAAGCCAATGCTGATTTCAGGATAATAGCGGCGATTAACTGCTAGGGTATTGCTGTCGATAATGGTGTAGTCAATTTCTTCTGATAATACTTTCAGTAATAATTCTTCACTATCAAATTCATCGCTGATTTGCCAAGTTAAGTCACGATGGCTATTTTTTAATTGAATAAGATTTTCTTCATGGCTTGAATGCGCCATGATCAGTAAATTCCCCGTTAAATCTTCTATGTCACGAGGTCGAATGCCACCTTGTTTAAAAACAAGTTTTTGGCTGATATCATCATAACTAGGAGAGAAATTATATTTTTGACGTCTTTTTTCGGTTACCGCTAAGCCGGCTGCTAATATATCGACTTGGCCGCTATCTAATTTATCAAAAAGTTCTTCAAGGCTGTAGCTAGGCACTACTTTTAATTCAACACCTAATGAGTCTGCATAATTTTTTACCAGCTCATATTCAAAACCTGCAGCATCTTCAGCTTCTAGATAATAACTGGTTAAGCCATAAATAGTACCGACCTTAATATAGCCACGCTCAATTATTCGCTGCAAACTGGCATTATTTTCTGTTGGCTGACAGCCGAATAGCAAAAAAGTACTCAAGAAGAATACACTTACAAACTTGCTGATTTTTTTAACTATTTTAAAATTCATCTTTATCATATAAGGTCATTGTGGCGTGATTCCAGCTTTATTCAAAGCACTTTTTATCAATTATCAAGATTAACTGTTTAAGTTAAACTTTTAACGCTTATCAAAACCCTTTATATAAACTATAATATGCGCGATTTTTCTTCCATTATTTTAACTGCGAAAACGCAACTAAAATAAAACTAAACTGGTGATTACGTTTATGACGATGTTGATGAAAACCCTTCGCGGCGCTCCTGCTCTTTCAGACTTTCGAGTTAAAAAGTTATTGGCTCAATGCGCTGAATTAGAACTTCCTGTGACAGATATTTACGCTGAATTCACACACTTTGCACATATTTCAGCTGATCTTAGCGACGAAGAGTTTCAAGTTTTACAGCAACTTCTTAAGTATGGACCAAACATTGAAGAACATGAACCTGTTGGTCTGTTTTTATTGGTTACTCCGCGTCCGGGTACTATTTCTCCTTGGTCTTCAAAATCAACAGATATCGCTCATAATTGTGGTCTAGCGAAAGTTAACCGTTTAGAACGAGGTATTGCTTACTATATTACCGGTAAACCTTTGGATGCAAAGCAGCAGGCTCAGCTCAATCATTTAATTTCAGATCGAATGATGGAAACGGTCTTTACTGAGATGTCAGCAACTACTGCGCTTTTTGCGACGGCTGAACCCAGTGAGTTAACCGTTATAGATATTGAAAATGGTGGTAAAAACGCATTAATGGCTGCCAACGTCGAATTAGGCTTAGCGCTAGCAGAAGATGAAGTAAATTATTTATTCGAAAACTTTACCAAATTAGGTAGAAACCCTCACGACATCGAACTCTACATGTTTGCTCAAGCAAACTCTGAACATTGTCGTCATAAAATATTCAATGCGGATTGGACTATTGATGGCGTTAAACAGCCGAAGTCGCTGTTTAAAATGATCCGTAATACCCATGAAATAAACCCTGACTTTGTTTTAAGTGCCTATAAAGATAATGCTGCTGTTATGGTTGGTAATAAGGGCGGTCGTTTCTTCCCTAATCCAGCAACCAACGTTTATAGTTATCATCACGAAGACATTCAAATTTTAATGAAAGTTGAAACGCATAATCACCCAACAGCTATTTCTCCTTACCCTGGAGCAGCAACAGGCTCAGGTGGTGAAATTCGTGATGAAGGCGCGACAGGTATTGGTTCTAAGCCCAAAGCAGGTTTAGTGGGCTTTTCAGTATCAAATTTACGCATTCCTAATTTTGTTCAACCCTGGGAAACTGATTTTGGTAAACCAGATCGTATTGTTTCAGCATTAGACATTATGTTGGAAGGTCCTTTAGGCGGAGCGGCATTTAATAATGAATTTGGTCGTCCAGCTATCTTAGGTTATTTCCGTACTTACGAAGAAGAAGTTAACTCGTTTAATGGCTCAGAGGTTCGTGGTTACCATAAACCCATCATGCTAGCCGGTGGATTGGGTAATATTCGTGACGAACATGTACAAAAGCGTGAAATTATTGTTGGTGCTCACTTAATCGCACTCGGTGGTCCGGCAATGAATATCGGTTTAGGTGGCGGGGCAGCATCATCAATGGCTTCTGGCCAATCAGCCGAGAACCTTGATTTTGCTTCTGTGCAACGTGAAAATCCTGAAATGGAACGTCGTTGCCAAGAAGTTATCGATAAGTGTTGGCAGCTTGGCGAAGACAACCCTATCGCTTTTATTCATGATGTTGGCGCAGGTGGTTTATCAAATGCATTTCCTGAATTAGTGTCTGATGGCGGACGTGGCGGTGTTTTTGAACTGCGTAATGTTCCTAATGATGAACGTAGCATGGCTCCTCATGAAATCTGGTGTAACGAATCTCAAGAACGTTATGTTATTGCGGTATCAGACAAGAATTTAGCAACTTTTGAACAAATATGTCTTCGTGAACGCGCACCATTTTCCGTAGTTGGGCGTGCTACCGAAGAAGAACACTTAACGGTTACTGATGCACATTTTTCTGGTAATGCGAAATGCGATACCCCGATTGATTTGCCGCTTGAAGTCTTATTAGGTAAAACGCCTAAAATATTTAAAGATGTCACCACAGCTAAAGCAGCGGGTGATGTGTTCTCTTTAACGGACATTAGCTTAGCAGATGCCGCGGACCGCATATTATCATTACCGACAGTTGCAGAAAAAACGTTCCTGATCACCATTGGCGATCGCTCGGTAACGGGTATGGTTAATCGTGATCAAATGGTTGGTCCTTGGCAAGTACCTGTCGCCGATTGTGGTGTTACCGCCTCTGCGCTTGACTCTTACCATGGTGAAGCGATGTCTTTAGGTGAACGTACACCGGTCGCATTATTAAACTTTGGCGCTTCTGCTCGCTTAGCAGTCGCTGAATCACTAACTAATATTGCCGGTACAGATATCGGTGATTTAAATCGTATTAAATTGTCTGCTAACTGGATGTCACCCGCAGGTCACCCAGGTGAAGATGCTGGTTTATACGAAGCGGTTAAAGCCATTGGCGAAGAACTTTGTCCTGCACTTGGCTTAACTATTCCGGTTGGCAAAGACTCAATGTCAATGAAAACCAAATGGGAAGATAACGGCGAAGAAAAATCAGTCACTTCACCTATGTCATTAATCATTACTGCTTTTGGTGTTGTTGAAGATATTCGAAAAACAGTCACTCCTGAGTTAAGAATAGATCAAGGCGAGACTCGACTTGTAGCTATTGATTTATCAAAAGGTAAAAAGCGCTTAGGTGGCTCATGTTTAGCACAGGTTTATAAGCATTTGGGTAATGAAACCCCCGATGTAGATTGTCCTGAAACCTTAAAAGGCTTCTTTAATGCTATGCAAACCTTGGTTCGTGATGAAAAGCTTATTGCTTATCACGATATTTCTGATGGTGGTTTATTCACAACTGTCGTTGAAATGGCTTTTGCTGGTCACACCGGTGTTGATATTGATTTAACAAAATTAAGCTCAGTTTCAGGTAATGACATTGACGTATTGTTTAATGAAGAGCTCGGCGCTGTTATTCAAATTCGTGAAAGCGATGTTGCAGCCATTGATGCTATTTTAGCGGCTCATGGAATTTTAGATTGTTGTACTGATATCGGCCGCATTAATAACGAAGATACGCTTCGCTTTAGCCGTGATGGCAAAGTAGTACTTGAAAATTCTCGTACTTACTATCGTACCGTCTGGGCACAAACCACCTACAGAATGCAGTCACTACGTGATAACCCTGAATGTGCTCAACAAGAACATGATGTTAAGTACGATACCGAAGACCCAGGTTTACATGCTGAGCTTACTTTTGATATTAATGAGGATATTGTTGCTAAGTTAATTGCACAAGATTCATTGCAGGGCACTAACCCTAAAATTGCGATATTGCGTGAGCAGGGCGTTAACTCTCATGTTGAAATGGCGGCCGCTTTTGACCGTGCTGGTTTTGTTGCCATTGACGTGCATATGTCTGATATTTTATCAGGACGTGCCGATTTAGCTGACTTTAACGGTTTAGTCGCTTGTGGTGGTTTCTCTTACGGCGATGTATTAGGTGCTGGTGAAGGTTGGGCAAAATCTATCTTGTTTAAGAAAGATGCTAAAGCCATGTTCAAAGCCTTTTTCGAACGCCAAGATACTTTTACTTTAGGTGTTTGTAATGGTTGTCAGATGTTATCTAACCTGAAAGAAATTATTCCAGGTTCAGCTGCGTGGCCACATTTCGTACAAAACAAATCTGAACGTTTTGAAGCACGTTTCTCATTAGTTGAAATTCAAGAAAGCCCTTCAGTATTATTTAAAGGCATGTCAGGTTCTCGTATGCCGATTGCTGTTTCTCATGGTGAAGGTCATGCAGAATTTAGTTCTGAAGATGCTATTGGCGCAGCTAATGATTCTGGTACGGTTTCAATGCGTTATGTTGATAACTATGGTCAAGTTACTGAAACTTACCCAGCTAACCCGAATGGCTCGCCAGACGGTATTACCGCTCTAACCACGACAGACGGCCGCGTTACCATTATGATGCCACACCCTGAACGTGTGTTTAGAACGGTTGCTAACTCATGGCACCCAGATGAATGGCAAGAAGACTCACCTTGGGTACGTATGTTCCGTAATGCGCGTGCTTTTATTGGTTAATTTATTTTAGTGTCTAGTTAAAAATAAAGCACTTAACCATTTAATGCCGTTCACTTAAAGTGAACGGTATTTTTTTGTCTAAAATTATTTTAATCAGAAAATTATTTATAGGGTTGTTTTAATAAGAAAATAATTTTTGCTCAGTGGTGTGGTTTATTTGCATGGTTATTAGATTGCTTTAATGCTAACAAGTCACAATGTAAGTTATTTAAAACATAATCAAGCGTGTGACCTTTAATTCTAGATAACCATCCTTGGTGTTCCCCATATCCCATAACCACAACATTGGCATTATATTTATTTGCTAAAGATGGAATAATATCATCGGCTAACCCTTCCTCAACGTGTAAATTTTCACCTTTAAAATGATAGGGTTTAACGAATGATGTCAGATGATCTAAATGATTTTTAGATTGTTTCATTGAGTTCATTGGCTGAAAGGAAACACTGCAACTTTCTAAATAACAATTAAACAAATGAATATCACTCATTAATAGTTTTGCTAAATCAGATGATTTTTCAATAATTTCATTATTAAATGTTTTATGCGTTACGGTATTTTCCTCTGTTTCAATAGCCGCTAGTACATTGCCATTATTTAACCATTGATGGTCACCAACGAATAAAACTGACGTATCTGAAACACGTAATAAATGCGTATACTCTGCTTGTTCAAACGTCCAAAGGTGTGGTGCTTTTTTTAGGTTCTCTGCTACCACCAAGTCATACTGATTTTCCTTTAGTTGCTTTTTTAGCGTGATAAATTGATCGCGCTCCTCGCATATTTTATAGTTAATAGAAATACCTTCTAGTTCGGCAAGATGAATTAAGCTATTAATTTGCTCTTCATTGCCTAACTCAGTCGTTGTTTTATGATTAAGCCAGCGTTGATAGCGAGAAGGTTTTTCTTTTGTTGCTAAAACAGTGACGCGAGCGTGATTATTTTTAGCCAAAAGTATCGATTTTTTTAGTGAAATTAAATCGCTCGTTCTAGGTTTAACTAGCGTTAATATATTTGAGAAGCTATCCATGGAAGTGTCTCCAGTTACTTTAAAAGCAAATAATTAAATATAGTTTATTTATGAAAATAGGTTATGTAGCCACAAGACTTATTTAAACTTAAAAAGGAAGGATTTATAATAAAATAATCATAAAAAGTAGAACATATATACAGATTTTAATTGTTGATTTTAGTTTATTGAAAATATTAGCGTTAATTGTAAAATTAATTATAAAGCGTAATTTTACTTAACTGATTTGATTTCAATTTATTTAACTTATCGACAATAGTGTAAAAATATAGGTACGGAAAATAGCATGCTGACTATAATTGTTGTTGCACTTGCAATATCTGTACAGTGTTATATCCTGCTAGCTATTGGTATTAAATAAAATGGATAAATCTCGATGCAAGATCATGACTCAAGCCCGCTCACCGATTACATTGAATACCCCGTTGAAGAAATGCGCTTGCGTTCTGAAAACTTCTACTTGGATATAAAACGTCGCCATAGCATTCGCAGCTTTAGCGATCGCCCTGTGTCTAAAGAGATTATAGAAAACTGTATAAAAGCGGCTGCAACGGCGCCAAGTGGTGCTAATCATCAACCTTGGCACTTTGTCGCTGTGCATAGTAGCGATATAAAAAAGAAAATTAGAGAACAGGCTGAATTTCATGAACGAGGCTTTTATGAAGGCCGAGCCGGTGAAGAGTGGCTAGGTGCTTTAAAAGCGCTCGGCACAGATGCTAATAAACCTTACTTAGAAAATGCACCATGGCTTATCGCCATATTCAGCCAAAAGAAAGGTGGCATAAGTTCAACAGAGAAAAACACTAACTATTATGTTCATGAATCTGTTGGGATCGCGACGGGCTTTTTAATTAATGCCTTACATACCTCTGGTTTAGTGACGCTAACCCATACACCAAAACCTATGTCTTTTTTAAGTAAAGTGTGTGGACGTCCAGAAAATGATCGCGCTTATATGTTACTTATTACCGGCTATCCAAGCGAAGATGCTACTGTGCCTGAGCATGCTTTAGTTAAAAAACCACTGAATGAAATTGCGACTTTTTTGTAGTCCTTATTTTAAAAGCCCGAGGTACTCTCATTACTATATCTGCCAGAAATAAAGCGTTTAGACTAACGAAAGAAATAGCTGAACCCTTAGATTTAACCAAGCACTTACCGTTTAGAGTCGCAGTTGTTAGCAATTTACTCGCTTTAAATCGTGACTGGAAAATTCGTGAACTCTGTGATCTAGAACCCAGAGAAATGCGCGTTCTATTAAATATTGGCTCATACATGCCGATTAAATCAGCGGACATTGCTTATCAATCTCGTATTGATTCTTATAATGTTAGTCGTGCAGTAAAAGCATTAGATAAAAAAGGTTTAATCGACATTCGTCGAGATGAAAAAAGTAAAAACATTAAAATTTTAGCCCTAAATGACCAAGGTAAGGCATTATATCAACAGCTTACTACCGCGATGGAGTTGCGTTCAAAAGAGCTTGAAAGTGTTTTAACCGCTGATGAAACTAGTGCTTTTTATAATACGCTCAGTAAAATTGAAGATAAAGTTGAACAATTACTAGCGAAACAAGCGCTCACTAAAATAGCACAAGGTGAAGATGCTCCTGGCGATCAAAAAGAATTAATTCGTTGGTACAAAAAAGGGCGAAGTGGTGATGTGGGTTAAATAGCGCTGATGTAAAATTTTTACCCGTTCAACATAAATTTCAGTTTCAGGGAAAGGGGGCACGCCGTTATACCTTTTAACAGCACCTTCGCCTGCGTTATAGGCCGCTGAAACTAACGTAATATTACCACCGTACTTTCTTATTAAACGTGCTAAATGTTTACTGCCTGCGCTAATATTTTGTTTAGCATCGAATGAATTCCTAACGCCTAACGCTTTAGCTGTTGCCGGCATTAACTGCATGAGCCCTTGTGCGCCAGTTTTAGACAAAGCCTGTGGGTCAAAGTGTGATTCGGCATGAATGACCGCAAGAATAAGGGCAGGGTCTATTTTATAAAGTTTTGCTTGTTGATTAATGGTTGTTCTGAAATGATCAATAAATAAGCGCGTGTTATGCCAGTTAACCATAGCGTTAAGTTTACAGGCAAAGCAACCTATGCTGACCTGTTGATAACTTGAGGTACTAGGGGGAATATCAGAAAAAGAGCTGATGCCTTTTTCTGATTGATATTGGTAAACTCTCACACTATCTTCTGCAATGACATGATGAGTGAAGCACATAAATAGGAACAATAAGCCGCAAGATAATTTCAATAAAACGCTCTAGATTGAAGTAACAATAATACTGAGTATAGCGCTTATTTTTGTACTAACTTCGCTTGCTGTTTTAGCGCTTTTTTCTCAGCTCTGCGGCGTTTAAAAAAAGCAGACAGTAATTGGCTACACTGTTCTGCCATTATGCCACAAGACAGCACAATTTGATGATTATGCTTTTCATCAGACAATAAATTAAAGGCACTACCTGCAGCGCCTGTTTTTAAGTCTGGTGTCGCGTACACCACGCGTTTAATTCGGCTATGTACCAATAAACCAGCACACATTGGGCAAGGCTCCAATGTTACATAGAGCGTACAGTCGAGCAGACGGTAGTTTTGTAAAGCTAAGCCAGCTCGGCGTATCGCAACCATTTCAGCGTGGGCTGATGGGTCGTTAAGTGTAATCGATTGATTGTAGCCTTCACTTATCACTTGATTATTAGCGACAACCACAGCACCAACGGGGATTTCGTTAATCGTTTCTGCTTGTTGGGCAAGCTCAAAAGCTCGTTGCATAAACACTTGGTCTAATGCTTGTTGTGCTTCACTATCCATCACTATAAAAACATCTCGAGTAAGTCATTTAAATAGCGATGACCTAATTTACTGACTTGCCAAGTGCAATCAGTGTTTTCTTGCATCAATTGTTTTTGTTTAGCGACTTGCAATGTTGGCAAGACAGTTTCAATTGATAAGCCTGTTCTTTGTTGATATTCCGTTAAACTAAAACGTTCATGTAAGCGCAGTCTGTTCATCATATATTCAAAAGGTAATTCTTGTGCACTAACTTCAACTAAATGATCTAAGTGTGGACGACTCTCGTCTAAGTAACCTTTAGGGTGTTTTACTTTGATGGTACGGAAAATTTTACCATTAAGTGGGTCTGTTATTTTGCCATGCGAGCCACAGCCAATGCCCAGATAATCACCAAACTGCCAGTAATTGATATTATGCTGACATTCAAAGCCGGGTTTACTGTAAGCCGAGATTTCGTATTGCTGATAACCCGCAGCAGCTAATAAGGCGATACCTTGATCTTGAATATCCCAAAGTACTTCGTCTTCCGGCAATTTAGGCGGGCGAGAATGAAAAGCGGTATTGGGTTCTATTGTTAACTGATACCAAGATAAATGGGTTGGATTCAGTGAAATAGCGGTGGTTAAATCATCAAGGGCGTTAGCAATGTTTTGCTGCGGTAAGCCATGCATCAAGTCAAGATTAAAAGTTTTTATACCACAAGAATAGGCTAATTCGGCTGCTTTTTTTGCTTGGTTACTGTCATGAATTCGACCTAATTTTATTAGTTTGTCAGATTCAAAACTTTGAACACCAATCGATAGTCTTGAAACACCCCCATTAAAGAAACCAATAAATTTTTCAGCTTCAACAGTGCCTGGGTTTGCTTCTAATGTTATTTCAATGTCATCTTTATGTTCGAAGCGCGCAAGCACTTGAGTTAATAAGCTTTCAATGGCCTGTGCAGAAAATAAGCTCGGTGTACCACCACCAATAAAAATAGTGTGTAATGGGCGATCACTTAGAGAGAACCTGGCGATATCTGCATCTAAATCATCAATAAGATGTTTTACATACTCTTCTTCTGGAACCGCTGATTTCAAAGCATGTGAGTTAAAATCACAATATGGGCATTTTTCAACACACCAAGGGATATGGATATATAAAGAAAGCGGGGGCGCTTGTAGCATTATTATTTAACACCAAAATGTTGTACAAGTTTAGCAAGTGCTTGGCCGCGGTGGCTTAAACTATTTTTTAAATCGCGAGGCAATTGTGCTGAGGTTTGTTGCTGTAGCTCTTGCCAAAAAATAGGATCATAACCAAAACCTTGTTCGCCCAATTTTTCATGGGTAATTGTGCCTTCCCAAACGCCATGACAAATTATCGGCGTTGGATCGTGCTCGTGTTTCATATAAACCAGTACACAATGAAAACGAGCGGTACGTTGTTCATCAGGTATGTTCTGTAATGCTTTTAACAGTTTATCCGTATTGTCACTATCACTAGCGTTTTCACCCGCATAACGCGCCGAATAAACCCCTGGTGCGCCATTTAATGCATCAACCTCTAAACCAGAGTCGTCAGCAATTGCCGGTAAGCCCGTTATTTTAGCTGCATGACGCGCTTTAATAATGGCATTTTCAACAAAAGTAGTGCCTGTTTCTGCCACTTCACTGACATTAAATTCACTTTGGGGTTTTATTTCAATGCTATGTGCGGCTAATAAATGGCTGAGTTCTTTAACTTTACCTGGGTTGCCTGTGGCTAATACGATGGTTGACATTTTGTACCTTGAGCGTGTAGAAATGAAAAAATAAAATCAGGTAAACCTGATTTTATATATTAATTATTTGTGTGCAATTAGTGATTAATCAACATAAAATTTCTGTTTGAATTTAAGCTGGTGGGTTTCTTTGCCGTCACTAATGGTGATATCAAAGTAAAAGGTTTCTTCGTTGGTGTAATTAACTTGTGCTAAATAATAAATAGCATCACCTTCTTTTACTTCGTCAAATTCAAGGGTTTTGATTTGACCGATATCATTTCGAGCTTTTCCTTGAATAGTTACTGCTTTAGCTGGCGTTGACGGTTTAGTATCGTCTAAAACCGAAATATTAATTAAACCGTTAAAACGACTACGTTCAATATCATAAGCTTTTGCTACTTTTGGGGTTAAAAATGTGGCATTTATTGCCATATAATGAACTTGCATCGAACCCAATTTTTTCATGTTTTCAGCAAAAACGTTACTGACTAGGGTCAATGAAACTAAAATAATAAATAAACAGGTTTGAAAGATATTTTTCATAATGTGTTCCTTTTTGTTTTAATGATCCATACATTTAATAAGACAGGTTTTATAGCCAAATTATTACAAAACCTGTTTTATTGTTTCTACGTTATTATAGCATTGCCCAACCTGGAATGGCGCCAGATAGGAAAATATTAATTACGTTTAGTAATAAGAAAGCAATAAGTATAGATAAGTCTAAACCGCCAATGCTGGGTACAATACGTTTTATCGGTTTTAAAAACGGTTCAGTTAACTGCTGGAAGATAGCTTGCGTAGGGTTATAACCCTGAACTACCCAGCTCATTAATGCCATAACGAGCATTAACATAAATAGCAATACACCCGTTTGTTTAATTAAATAGATAAGACCTAAGTATAGCGCCGAAATAATATTGATATCTCCACCATTAAGTAATGGGATAAGAATAAACTTTAACGCTGCTACGGCAAAAGCTAATAACAATGTTGATACATCAATACCACCAAAACCAGGTATAACCCGGCGAAGCGGAATAACGGCTGGGTTGGTTACTTTTACAATAAACTGGCTTAACGGGTTATAAAAATCAGCACGGACCAATTGTAACCATACACGTAAAACTAACAACATTAATAATGCGTCAAAGGCAAAGCTCAGCAAATAATTAATGGCTTCCATCTACTTCTCCAAAACTTAATAATTAATAAAATTCAAACGGTATTAAACGTTATTTTGCGCCATTTCTTTAGCGCGATGCAATGCACTGTTCATTGCATTTGTTACTATTTTATCCAAACCATCATCTATAAAAGAATTAATAGCAGCATTGGTTGTACCACCTTTTGAGGTGACCTTAGCACGTAATTCGCTGATTGGAATATCGTTGTTAACCACCATTTGCGCAGCACCTAAAGCGGTTTGCTGCACTAATTCACGGCTTTCTTTTGCTGAAAAACCTAACGCTATCGCTTGTTTTTCCATTGCTTCCATAAACAAAAAGAAATAGGCAGGCGCCGAGCCAGAAACTGCAATAATATTGTCAATTTCATCTTCAGTGGCTAACCACTTGATAATACCCACCGAACTCATTAGTTCTTCGGCAACCTGTTTTTGTTGAGTATTAACATTTTCGTCGGCATATAAACCAGTAACACCTAAACCAATCTGCGAGGGGGTATTGGGCATAGTACGAATAATGCCACAAGGTTTGGCTAAGGCTTTTTGCATTTGTGCAACAGTGCAGCCAGCAGCAACGGAAATAAAGCACTTGTTGCTAATATCAATTTCTTGGCTGATTTTTTGGCAAACCTCAGCAATAAAGTGAGGTTTAACACCAAGTACAATAAAATCTGCAAAATTAGCTGCAACGATATTGTCTGCGGTTTCTTTAATACCG
Organism: Colwellia sp. PAMC 20917; assembly: GCF_001767295.1. Classification (GTDB taxonomy): domain Bacteria; phylum Pseudomonadota; class Gammaproteobacteria; order Enterobacterales; family Alteromonadaceae; genus Colwellia_A. The sequence goes on along the minus strand of NZ_CP014944.1, from coordinate 1,039,074 downwards.
AGTTGCTCTTGTAAAGCCAGTCGCTTCTCAGGTGAAGGATTTGATACGATAATATCTTGAGCGGCAAAGCCTGTGTTTACTAAGCCAGAAATAATTGCGCCATTCATGTTACCAGCGCCAATAAAAGCAATTTTTGTCATGAAATACCTATGATAAATAAGAATGTGAATATTTTAACTATTGTAACGAATTATACTTAAAGAAAGTGAAATAGATTGTATCCGAATATAACTATTTATCTTCTCTAGCGCCAAAAATGGCTGAGCCAACTCTGACCATAGTCGAACCTTTAACAATGGCGTCACTCAAGTCTCCTGACATGCCCATCGATAAAGTATCCATACTAGGATGGTCTTTTTTTAATTGCGTATAAAGTTGCTTCATTTTTTCAAAACTTTCTTCAGAGGCATTTTTCTCAGGGATAGCCATTAAGCCGCGCAGGGTTAAATGTGGGCAATGCTCAATACAATCAACTAACGCTTTAATATCTTTAACGGCTATGCCAGACTTGCTTTCTTCGCCACTAATATTGACTTGTAAACAAACGTTGAGGGGAGTATCTTGGCTAGACCTATGATCATTAAGGCGTTTTGCTACTTTAATGCGGTCAACACTATGTACCCAAGCAAAGTTATCGGCAATTAATCGTGTTTTGTTTGACTGTATAGGACCAATAAAATGCCAAGTAATGTCGGACAAACTTTGTAATTCTGCTATTTTTTCAACGGCTTCTTGAATATAGTTTTCACCAAATTCTCGTTGGCCTGCTAAATAAGCTTGTTCGATCATGGCACTGGTTTTGGTTTTACTTACCGCGAGTAAGGTCACCTGTGAAGATGGACGTTTTGCTAGCTCGCAAGCATTAAAAATTTGCAGATTTATCTTAGCAAGATTATCTTTAATGGGTGTCATATTGTTTTGTGTCAATTTAGTTTCAACTTACTTTATATTATAAAAAATAATTATTAAGAGGTCTTTTTATGGATATTACCGAATTACTTGCCTTTAGTGTGGAAAATAATGCATCTGATCTACATTTATCTGCAGGCACTCCGCCTTCAATTCGTGTTGACGGTGACGTACGTAAACTCAATATCCCAGCATTTGACGAGAAAGATGTTAATGCTCTGGTCTATGATATTATGAATGATCGTCAACGGAAAGAGTATGAAGAAAATTTAGAAGTCGATTTCTCTTTTGAAGTGCCAAATTTAGCACGTTTTCGTGTCAATGCTTTTAATCAAAATCGTGGCCCTGCAGCAGTATTTCGTACTATTCCAAGCAAGATATTGTCCTTAGATGATTTAGGCTGTCCTGATATCTTTCGTGAAATTTCTGATATACCTCGAGGCTTAGTTTTAGTGACGGGTCCAACAGGCTCAGGTAAATCAACCACTTTAGCGGCTATGGTCGATTATATTAATAACAACAAACACGATCATATTCTTACCATTGAAGATCCTATTGAGTTTGTTCACGAAAACAAAAAATGTTTAATAAACCAACGTGAGGTCCATCGCGATACACTAAGTTTTGAAGCTGCTCTGCGCAGTGCTTTACGTGAAGACCCTGATGTTATTCTTGTTGGCGAAATGCGCGACTTAGAAACTATTCGTTTAGCGATGACAGCGGCAGAAACCGGTCACTTAGTTTTTGGTACTTTACATACAACCTCTGCACCAAAAACCATCGACCGTATCATTGATGTTTTCCCCGGTGAAGAGAAATCTATGGTGCGTTCAATGTTGTCAGAATCACTTCGTGCGGTTATTTCACAAACCTTGATTAAAAAAGTGGGTGGGGGTCGTGTTGCCGCTCATGAGATAATGTTAGGTGTTCCTGCTATAAGAAATTTAATTCGTGAAGACAAAATAGCGCAGATGTACAGTGCCATTCAAACTGGTATGTCTCATGGCATGCAAACCATGGATCAGTGCTTACAAGGTCTAGTGAATAGAGGCTTAATAACTAAGCAAGATGCGATGGAAAAAGCGGTTGATAAAAATCAATTTAGAGGTTTCTAAAGCCAGCTCAAACCATGGATGTCTATTGTCTACAAGGTCTAGTAAATAGAGGCTTAATAACTAAGCAAGATGCGATGGAAAAAGCGGTTGATAAAAATCAGTTTAGAGGTTTCTAATTTAGAGGTTTCTAAAGCCAGCTCAAACCATGGGTGTCTATTGCTTACAAGGTCTAGTGAATAGAGGCTTGATAACTAAGCAAGATGCGATGGAAAAAGCGGTTGATAAAAATCAATTTAGAGGTTTCTAATTTAGAGGTTTCTAAAGCCAGCTCAAACCATGGGTGTCTATTGTCTTCAAGGTCTAGTGAATAGAGGCTTGATAACTAAGCAAGATGCGATGGAAAAAGCGGTTGATAAAAATCAATTTAGAGGCTTCTAAAGCCAGCTCAAACCCTAGGTGTCTATTACTTCACATTACGGTTTAAAAGATAAGAGAAAAATCAATGAATTTTCATGACTTATTACAAAAGATGGTAAAAGAAGGTGCCTCTGATATGTTTGTTACCGCTAAGCTTGCGGTAAGCGCCAAAGTAAATGGCGAGTTACAAGCAATCGATGATCACCTTTTAACAAGCGATGAATCGTTAGCGCTTGTTCATAACGCAATGAACGATAAACAGAAAAAGCAATTTACTGAAGAAAAAGAATGTAACTTTGCCATTTCAATTGACGACATTGGCCGCTTCCGTATTTCAGCCTTTTGGCAACGCGATATGGCAGGTATGGTTGTCCGACGTATCGTCACAGAAATTCCTGATGCTGACGAACTCGGTTTACCGCCAATCTTAAAAGATGTAGTCATGTCAAAGCGCGGTTTAGTACTTTTTGTTGGTGGCACGGGTACGGGTAAATCAACATCAATGGCTTCATTGATTGGCTATCGTAATAAAAATTCGCGTGGCCATATTCTTACCATTGAAGACCCTGTTGAATTTGTTCATGAACATGCGCGTTGTATGGTAACGCAACGAGAGGTTGGCTTAGACACTGAAAGTTTCGATGCGGCCTTAAAAAGCTCATTACGCCAAGCACCCGATGTTATCTTAATTGGTGAGATCCGTAACCAAGAAACCATGGAACATGCGTTAAGCTTTGCTGAAACCGGGCACTTATGTATCGCAACCTTGCATGCAAATAATGCTAACCAAGCGATTGACCGTATTATGCATTTAGTGCCTGCGGATCAACATGGCAAGTTATTGTTTGATTTAGCGTTAAATTTACGCGGTATTATAGCTCAGCAACTGATCCCTACCTGCGACGGTAACGGGCGTGTTGCGGCGATTGAGATCTTACTTAACTCGCCTTATATCGCTGAACTTATTAAAAAAGGTGATATTGGTAGTATTAAAGAAGTGATGGAAAAGTCTAAAGAACTTGGCATGCAGACCTTTGATGGTGCTTTGTTTGAGTTGTATCAAAAAGGCTCAATAAACTATGCTGATGCATTGCATCATGCTGATTCACCTAATGATTTACGCTTGATGATTAAGTTGCGCAGTAATGAGCAAGGAGGCACAGGTGCATTAAGTGGCGTGACCATTGACGGTTTTGGCCCTAAAGATGTTTAGTTAACAGATACTTAAGAAACATTGCTAGGTGTTAAGCTAAGTTTCTTGAACAGTGTAACAATAGATAGTCAAACCACTTGAGGCATGAGCTTTATGTGGTTTGACTATATTGCTATTTTCTAGTCGTAAAGCGTTTCAAAATAGCTTTCAATAATTAATCTTGCTGACTCAGCATCAATATTATCCTTTTTTAAATTACGATAGCCTCCAGCGGCAAATAAACGTTCTTTGGCATCCGCTGTGGTTAAACGTTCATCTTGAAATTCTACCTTCAGGGCGAATTTATTCGATAAGCGGTTACCAAATTTTTTGGCATCAAGGGTTAATTGTTGCTCACTACCATCCATATTTAAGGGTAATCCCACTACTAAATAGTCAGGTTGCCATTCTTTAATAAATTTTGTTAATTCCATCTCATTAGGAATACCTTCTTTAGCTCTAATCGAGCCTAAAGGAGAGGCACTTCCGGTCATTTCTTGGCCAACAGCAACGCCAATATATTTTTTACCAAAATCAAAACCTAAAACGGTGCGTTGGCCGACATCTTTTGACACTTATTATTCCTCAATGTTGTTAAGCATGGCCAATATCCGTAGATAAATGAGCCATATCAATACCTAGTTTTTCTGTGGCTTTTTTCCAGCGCTGCTCAATCGGTGTATTAAAAACAATATCACCATCAGCAGGGGTTAAAAGCCAGGCGTTAGTTTTTATTTCTTCTTCTAATTGACCAGGCCCCCAACCAGCATAACCTAAGGTAACCATATATTTTTCAGGCGCACCTTCTGTCCCTAACGCCATTAAAATATCTTTAGAGGTGGTGATCATGACCTCTTTACTTAGCGATAATGATTGTTTCCAGCAATCTTGTGGGCTATGTAGAACAAAACCTCGGTCTTGAGAAACAGGACCTCCGGTTAGCACTTGTTGACCTAACTCAGGTGCTTGTTCTTTTTTAGCATCTATCTGGATGAGCAATTCGTTTAAAGTGACGTTAACGGGTAAGTTAATAATAAGACCCATAGCGCCTTCTTCATTGTGCTCACAAATATAAGTTACGGTTTTATTAAAATAGGCATCGTCTAATGCAGGCATTGCAATTAATAGTTGATTTTCTAAGCTTTCCATACCATCACCTTTTACACTTTAAGTTTTAAAAAAACTCTATGTATCATTGTTTTTATAGAGGTATGGTGATCGTTTATTTCAAAGGATCACCGCTAGTAGAGACTCATAACTTTAAATGGTAAAAAATATAACTAAAATGTTTATACTCTAGGACGAATATTTTCTTCTATTGCATCCATTAATTTTCCACTGATATTAATAGGATATGCAGCTTCAATTTCTCGGATACAGGTGGGACTGGTAACGTTAATTTCGGTAACTTTGTCACCAATAACATCTAACCCAACAAAGTATAGACCACGTTTCTTCAATTCTGGTGCAATAGTTTCAGCAATTAACCTATCGGTAGCACTAAGGGGTCTTGCTTCACCACGGCCACCGGCAGCTAGATTACCACGCGTTTCACCTTGTGCAGGGATACGTGCAAGGCAATAAGGCATAGGTTCACCATTAACAATAAGAATACGTTTATCACCATCTTTAATTTCAGGCATAAATTCTTGCACCATGGCGTACTGATTGCCGTGGTTGGTGAGTGTTTCTAATATAACACCAACATTAGCATCATTTTCTTTTATACGAAAAATTGACGCACCGCCCATGCCATCAAGTGGCTTGATAATAATGTCTTTTTCTTTTTGATGAAATTCACGAATTTTATCATTGTTACGTGTCACTAAGGTACGTGGTGTCAACTCTGCAAACCAAGCGGTGAAAAGTTTTTCGTTACAGTCACGTAAGCTTTGTGGTTTGTTTACAATTAATGTGCCTTCAACTTCTGCTCGCTCAAGCATGTAGGTTGCGTAGATAAATTCGGTATCAAAAGGAGGATCTTTACGCATTAAAACCGCGTCAAGTTCTGAAACAGCTATGTCGTTTACTTCGTCTAGTTCATACCAATGTTGAGGATCGTCAAAAACCTTCAATTTTTGTGCTGTGGCACGGCATTGTCCTTGGTCAAGGTATAAATCTTTCATTTCCATGTAATAAATTTCGTAACCGCGCTTTTGAGCTTCGAACATCATCGCCATAGATGAATCTTTCTTTACATTGACCTGTGAAATAGGGTCCATTACTACGCCAAGTTTAATTGTCATCTTTATTTCCTAATGTGTTCGTTACTAATTAATATCGCCAAAGCGGCATTGCAATGCGGTAATTGCCGTTAATGCTGCCGTTTCTGTTCTTAATATTCTTGGCCCTAATAAAACATCAACAAAAGAGGCTTGATTGGCTCGTTTAATTTCATCATCACTTAAACCGCCTTCTGGACCAATAAGTAAACGCACTCGCTGATTTGAGTCACTGATATTTTTTTCAGGCAAATTCATTATTGAGTATTGCGCTTTTGGGTGTAAATTTAGTTTTAATGAACCAGTTTGTTGAGTCAGCCATTCATCTAAATAAACAGCAGGCATAACAATAGGGACCGAACAACGGCCACTTTGTTCACAAGCACTGACCACTATTTTTTGCCATTGGTCTATTTTTTTCTGTAAGCGATCTCCGGTTAGCTTTACTCCGCAACGTTCGGTAAATAGCGGGGTAATGGTGTTAACACCCAGCTCAACCGATTTTTGTAAGGTAAAGTCCATTCGGTCGCCACGTGAAATACCTTGTCCTAAATGAATATTTAATGGTGATTCAACATTTTTTTCGTTGAATGACTTTATAACGACTTGGGCATTTTTTTTACTAACATCGGTTATTTCAGCTTGATAATCGCCAAGTACACCTTGGTTTAATTCGCCATTAAAAAGGGTTAAATCATCACCACTTTTTAAACGCAGAACTCTTATGGTATGGCCAAAGGCATCTTCACTTAAGGTGATAGTGTCGCCAACAGAAAATGATTGTTGCTGAAAAATTCTAGGATTGCTCATTTTTATTAATATTTTTTATTATCTTATCAAGAAATATAAGGGCGACTTGCCCATATTTCAATTATGATTTTATAAAATAGCGTAAAAACGGCTATTTAAAAAATCATAAGGGCGTTTTCAATGTTTAAATACATTTTCAGACCGAATTAACTATCATCTGATGTAATCATATATTTTTTAGCCAATTTATCAGTATCGTCGAGAAAACGCGGTACTTTAGTGCGAGTCGTTCATATGATTATTCCAAGGCTGCGCGAAAAACTAAAAGTCTCACCGAGTTAACGAGTTTTTATTGATATTACTTTGCCTTTTGAAAGATTTTTCACTGTGGTGTTAAGTCCTTGTTTTAGGATTAAATCCTCTAAATAATACCATAGATAACAACTTTATAATTAAGGGGAGCGACGAGGTACTTTATCTAAATAAGCACTTTTGATAGAATGCGCATCTTTCGACTAACACTGCCAGTAGCAGGTGTTGGTTTTATATTAATCTACAGCTCCGGATTTACGTTCTGGCTGGCTCAATGGGTATTATTACTATGCAAAATATTACTGTCTGTGCACTTTATAAATTTGTGCGCTTAGAAAACTTCGAACAACTTAAATCACCTTTATTAAGCGTTATGTTAGAAAACGACATCAAAGGTACGTTATTACTCGCTAACGAAGGTATTAACGGTACGGTTGCCGGTACAAAAGCCAGTATCGATCTGCTTTTAGCTCATTTAGAGACGGATGAACGTTTAATTAATGTTTCTCATAAATATTCATATGCTGATGAAAACCCTTTTCAACGTAGCAAAGTCAAATTAAAAAAAGAAATTGTTACTATGGGTGTTGAAGGCATTGACCCATTATTAACTGTTGGTACTTATGTGAAACCAAAAGACTGGAATGCGCTTATTTCAGATCCAGAAGTTTTATTGATTGATACGCGTAACGATTATGAAATTGAAATTGGGACCTTTAAAAACGCCGTTAACCCTAAGACTGAAACGTTCCGTGAATTTCCAGAATATGTTGCCCAACATTTAGATAAAAATAAACACAAAAAAGTGGCTATGTATTGTACGGGTGGTATTCGTTGTGAAAAATCAACAGCTTACTTGAAAGAGCAAGGCTTCGAAGACGTTTATCATCTTGAGGGAGGTGTGCTTAAATATTTAGAAGAAGTTGAACAAGATAATTCAATGTGGGAAGGCGAATGTTTTGTTTTTGATGGCCGTGTTGCCGTTGGACATGGTTTAGAGCAAGGGCAGTACGACCAATGTTTTGCTTGTCGCTACCCGATAACAAGCGAAGAAATGCAAAGCGAACACTATGTTAAAGGTGTGAGTTGTCATCGTTGTTATGACAAGTATACCGACGAACAGCGCAGTGGTTTCGCTGAGCGTGAGCGTCAAATAAATTTAGCGAACCAACGAGGTGAAAAGCATATTGGTGGCAATGTTCAAGATGTTATCGAACAGCGACGAAAAGATAAAGTTGCCAGCAAAAAAGCACAGTCGACTAAGTCGTGACGAGCTAGGTTGTTATTTACCCTTTGAACATAAAAAAAGCGACTTATTAAGTCGCTTTTTTATTGAGCAGGAGCCTTGATATTTAGTTGTTAAAACTAAAAACCAGCAGCTTTTCTAAGTGCGTCAGCTTTATCAGTTCTTTCCCACGTAAATGCAGTAAAAGTATCATCACCAACAGTGACTTCAACAGGTTCACGACCAAAATGTCCGTAAGCTGCTGTCATCTGATACATAGGGTGCAATAAATCAAGCATCTTAGTAATGCCGTAAGGTCGTAAATCAAAATGTGCTCTTACCAATTCAATTAATTTTGCTTCAGAGACTTTACCGGTACCAAAAGTCTCAATTGAAATTGACGTTGGCTCCGCAATACCAATGGCATAAGAGATTTGAATTTCACAACGGTCAGCTAAACCAGCCGCAACGATGTTTTTTGCTACATAACGACCAGCATAAGCCGCACTGCGATCAACTTTTGATGGATCTTTTCCTGAGAAAGCACCACCACCATGACGAGCCATGCCGCCATAGGTATCAACAATAATTTTACGACCCGTTAAACCACAATCACCTACCGGACCACCAATAACAAAACGGCCAGTAGGATTAATAAAGTATTTAGTATCTTTAGTTAATAACTCGGCAGGTAGCACAGCTTTGATGATATTTTCCATCACAGCTTCGTGTAAATCTTCTTGAGAAATTTCTGGATTATGTTGAGTTGATAAAACAACCGCGTCAATCGCTACCGGCTTATTATCTTCATAAACAAAAGTGACTTGAGATTTAGCATCAGGACGCAACCAAGGTAAGACCCCTGATTTACGCACTTCAGCTTGACGCTCTACTAAACGATGAGAATAAAATATTGGCGCAGGCATTAACGTTTCAGTTTCATTGGTCGCATAACCGAACATTAATCCCTGGTCACCAGCACCTTGATCTTCAGGGTTTGCTCGGTCAACACCTTGGGCAATCTCAGGTGATTGCTGGCCAATTAAATTCATTATGCCACAAGTTTCACCATCAAAACCAACGTCAGACGACGTATAGCCAATATTACTAATAACATTACGGGTAATCGCTTCTAGATCAACCCATGCAGTGGTAGAAACTTCACCTGAAATAATAGCTACACCAGTTTTCACCATAGTTTCACAAGCGACACGAGCATTCTTATCTTTAGCGATAATAGCATCAAGTACCGCATCAGAAATTTGATCGGCGATTTTATCCGGATGACCTTCAGAAACTGATTCAGAAGTGAAAAATTGAGTAGACATATAACCTCAGAAAAATGTAATAGTTTAAAATATTTTCGAATTGGAGTTATTCTAACTGCAAGATTAACTATTTTCTAGTTTTTTTACGCCTAGATGGCTAAACGGCTAAAAATAATTATTAATTGTTCATTTATAGAGCAGGAAATTGCTGAAGGGTAACATTCTGACCAAAAAGTACTGACATCAATCTGGCTTGTTGCTGAGATAGCTTAGAGCTAAAAAAGTGTTGTTGCGAAATAGATTGAGTACTTGCTAATAATCCTTGGCTTGCAAGTTGCCGAGTAAGTTGCTCAGTTACGGGTTGAGCGGTTTCCATGATGGTAATTTTATCACCAACAATCCTTTGTATAAGCGAACGAACAAAGGGGTAATGTGTACAGCCTAAGACTAAGGTATCTATATTAATTTGCAGAAGAGGTTGCAAAAAAGTATTCAGTATTTCAAGGCACTGTTCACTTTCATGAAGGCCTTGCTCGATAAGCTCTACTAAGCCAGGGCATGGTTGGATATAAATTTCAGCGCCATTTTTATGCTTATTCACTAAAGACAAAAACCGAGTATTTATTGCGGTTGCCCCTGTTACTAACAAGGCTATCTTCTTTGTTTTACTGTGCAACGCTGCGGGTTTTATCGCTGGTTCAACGCCAATAATTGGAATTGAAACCCTTAAACGCAGTTGATCAATAGCGCTAACTGTTGCGGTATTACAGGCAACAACAATGGCCTTTACCTGTTGGCTAATCAACCAGTCAGCAATTTTATTTACCCGTTCAATAATTTCTGCTGACGACTTATCGCCATAAGGTGCAAATTGACTATCAGCCACATAAATAAGATTTTCATTGGGTAAATGCTGATGGATACACTTAGCAATCGACAAACCACCAATGCCAGAGTCGAAAATACCGATCGCTTGTGTGGCAGCACAAACTTGCCCTTGTGGTTTTTTTGATTTGGTGGCTAGATGATTTTGGGTCATTTTGTCTATGGTTATTAACTAACGGATAAAATTCGTCTTTGTTATATTGATTTTTTAGAGAAAAGTAAAGCGCACTAGCCATTATTTAATAAGTATGTAGCGTTTACTGCACTTGCCACTTATTTCTCAGTTTGTCTAAAGTGCCATTCTTCTCTATTATTTTATAAGCGTTGGTATATTTAGTGACAATCTTTTTATCGCTATTTAGACTAAAAGCAAAATATAAGTCATGATTAACGACTGAGAGAGGCATGATTTTTTTTAATCTACTTACCTCTAAATTTAATTTACTCGCTCGCGCCACTAAGGTGCTCTTCGTCCCCGTTATAAAATCAACTCTATTGAGGTAGAGCATCTGTAAGCTTTGCTCTGGTGAAACGACCATATAAATAAAGGGATATTCTTGTTGCTGAAAGTATTGAGCGGTGCTTGATGAATTAGTCACGGCTATTTTGTATTTTTTGAGTTGCTCTATATCAGTTATTGATGTTTTAAAATCTTCTTTTAAGCCCCAAGCATAAATATCTTCTTTCATTAATTTTCCACCCCAAATGAATAAATTTTCCCGAGCTTTGGTGCGAGATAGTGAAAAGATAAGGGTATTGGGTTGGTTAAGTGCGGTTTTATAAGCTCGAGCCCAAGGAAATACTTGTAAATTAATTTCATCACCGGTAATTTTGAATATTTCCTGCATGACTTCTACGGAGAATCCACTAAGCGCAGTATTCTCTTGATAGAATTGGTAGGGCGGTAATATTTCAGTAACAACAAGTTGCTTAGCGATACTTGATGAAGTATTTAGCATTAGCAACAGCATTACACAGAGGTATTTTATAGGCATATAAACAAGTAACCTAATTAATAACAATAAGTCTTTTAAGTATATAGTAAGTTAGCCTTTTATTCTTTATTTTACTTGTAACCGTATGACTAATATTTGATAAATCGGGTGTTGTTAGATGCTGCGCGGAGGTATCAGGTTTAAGCCTAATATGTTTAAACCTAGTATGACTAGTATGAATATAAAAAGGATGCTTCCAAGGTGCCGCAGTCGACTTTAGTCCTGAACACCGGGTGTTCAGGGCGGAGGTATCATTTCAACCGTAGGCTTCCCGATACGAGCCGGGCTTGCACAATAGTTAATAATCAACTTCCTTAGTTAAAACTTATCGGCTCAGGGACATAGTTAACATACAAACACCCCAGAAGACGAAGTTAGTATAGCTAATTTTTCAAAGCGATTTAAGTGTTTTTTTGTAACTTAAGTTTGTTTGTTTTTTTAGTGAACAGAGGTTGCTGAAAAATCAAGCTTTCTTGAGGTATTCGGAAATTACAGCTTGTTTGATAGTCGCTTGTAGTAAATCAATTTTACTTTGCAGCGCAGCACGTTCATCGATAATTTCTTTACGAGCAGCTAATAAATCATTAGATAAGTTAAGTGCAGTCATTACTAATGATTGTTCAGGTGTCTTTATAGAACAAGTTTTACTGTCTGTTAGCAAACGTTGGTTTAACTCTTCCGCAGCTAATAGTAAAGACGACTCTTGCCCACTAGGACATGAAATCTTTAGTCTTCTATTAGCAACTTCAATGGTAACCGAGTGTTGACTCATAACAGGCTGATTCTCAAAAAAACATCTTAATTAATAGTAATATATACATATCTGAGCACTATAGCGATGAGCAGTACACTATGCAAGCGTTCTCTGGGGTTTTCTCCTTTTAATCTCTAGCATCATAAAAGCGTGAATGTTACGATACCTTGCATTAACTCACGCATTTTATTGATGATTAAAACATGTCCAACGAAACCTCTTTAGACTTTGCCTCAGTGCAAGCAATTCTTACAACAGAAAGTATTACCGTCCATGGCGCTGAATTACATGGGGTATTAACTGGCTTAGTTTGTGCCGGGTTTACCTTTGAAAGTGAGGACTATATCGTGATGATTAATGACTTGTTTAACAATGGTGAAGGTTTACCTCGTGCCGTTAAGTCGTTGGTCAAATCAATGTTTGCAAAAGTTTGGCATGACATTATTGATGACTCTTATGGTTTTCAATTAACGTTACCCGATGATGACGATAGTATAGTTGAACGTGGCCATGCTTTAAGTGTTTGGGTACAAGGCTTCAATTTAGGGTTCGGCCTACAACAAAAAAACAAAGCGGTATTATCAGAAGACGTTAAAGAAGTTCTTATTGATTTTGCTGAAATCTCTAATTTGTCTGACGAAATGGAAGAAGACGAAGATACCGAGCAAGCCTATTTTGAAATAGCTGAATATGTCAGAATTTCTGCTTTATTGTGTTTTACCGAGCTCGGCTCACCGCCAGAAAGTAAAAGCGCAGAAGATACTGTCCACTAAAAAAAGATTAAGTCATGAATACATCAACTTTAGTTAAAAATACTTTATTACCTTTGGCAGAATTTATCCAACGTCGTGCTCAATTTTTTACCTCGATGCCAGAAAATTCTATTGCGATATTTTCCGCTGCACAAGAAGTCACGCGTAGCAATGATACCGAATATGCTTTTTGCCAAGATAAAAGTTTCTATTATCTAACAGGATATAACGAACCTGATGCTATTTTAGTGCTGATTAAATCTGTTGGTAAGGGCGAAGAAAATCAACAAAGTATTTTATTTAACCTTGAAAAAAATGCCCTTCAAGAAGTCTGGCACGGTAGGCGAGTAGGACAAGCGTTAGCGGTAGAGCATTATGGTGTAGATGAATGTTTTCCACTAACTGAAATAGATCAATATCTCCCTGATTATATTGCGGATAAAAGTCACTTGTTGTTTTGCCAAGGAAAAAGTAGCCGCTTTGATAGCCAAATATATGCATGGTTATCAGCAGTTAAAGCGCAAAACCGCCTTGGCGTAAAAGCACCGACACTACTGGTTGATTGTCGAAATATTATTGAAGAAATGCGTTTAATTAAAAGTGCTGGCGAGCTAGATATTATGCGCCAAGTAAATATTATTAGCGGTGCGGCTCATGCCAGAGCGATGAAACAGTCAGCGATTGGTAAATTTGAATATCAATTAGAAGCGGAAATACTACATGAATTTGCCAGTAATGGTGCAAGGCACCCCGCTTATGGCAGTATCGTTGCCTGTGGTGATAATGGCAATATTTTACATTACACCAACAATGATGACGTACTGAAAAATAACGAATTGGTGTTGATTGACGCCGGTGGTGAACTTAGCGGCTATGCGGCTGATATTACTCGCACCTTTCCTGCAAATGGCAAGTTCACATTAGCACAACGAGAAGTCTATCAACTGGTGCTAGATGCACAGAACTTAGCGATTGATGCAATAAAGCCACACGCAACCTTTGTCGAGCTTAATGTTTTAGTGAATAACTTCCTAACTTCAGGTTTACATCGTTTAGGTATATTGTCTGGGAATTTAGCTCAGTTACTCGAGGACAAAGCCTGTAAAAAGTATTTTATTCATGGTTTAGGGCACTGGTTGGGTTTAGATGTTCATGACGTTGGTGATTATCAGTCAAATGATAAACGCGAGCAATGTCGAGCGTTTGAACAAGGTATGGTGATGACCATAGAGCCGGGTATTTATATTCCACTTGATGATTATAGTGTTGATAAAAAATGGCGCGGTATAGCAATAAGAATTGAAGATAATATAGCAGTAACTGATCAAGGTCATGAAAACTTAACGGTAAATGCGCCAAAATCAATTGCTGAAATTGAACAACTAATGACTGCGAATAATTAACTGATTTTTTATCGTCAATTCACATTGCCATATGAACTTGTCATCATAGATTTACGTATTTACATTCAGGCAGCAATCATTAATCAATGTTTTATTTCACAGTTCAATGATGAATTGGCAATGAACTTAGCATTTCACTTTAACGCTTTATCTTAAGCGACTGTATTAAATAGCTAAAAAAAGTAACTATGAAAAAAGAATTCGATATCGTAATTTCTGGTGGTGGTTTATCTGGTGCATTAATGGCACTGAGTTTGATCGACTGCAAAAAACAACAGGGTCAGCCACTGTCTATTGCCATTGTTGAAGCTAATCCGGTATTAGAAGATCCAAGATTAACTTTTGACGATCGTGTGTTAGCGCTTTCACATGGCACAGCAACCTATTTAGAACGTTTAGGCGTTTGGCAACAATTAAAGCACCTAGCCGAGCCCATTAAAAATATTCATATCTCTGATCGAGGCTTCTACGGTAAAGCTCGACTTTATGCTGAGCATCATCAAGTTAATGCACTCGGCTTTGTTGTTGAAATGTCATTGCTTGGGCAAGCATTATTAAGCAGTTTAAAAGAGAAAAACAAAATAACAGATAATATCACTTGGTTCACTCCCGATAAAATAACCGATATTACTTGGCAAAAAGAGCAGGTTGAACTGACGCTTAATTCAACAGCAAAGCTTAGCGCGAAATTACTATTAGCCTGTGATGGTGTTCATTCAGCCTGTCGAAAATTTGCTAACATTGCGGTGCAAGAGTCTCACTACGGTCAATCGGCACTTATTACCAATGTAAGTACGGCGATTCCCCACAACAATTTGGCTTTTGAACGCTTTACTGATACTGGTCCTATTGCGATGTTACCGCTGTCAAAACAGGGGAGCGCAACAAGTGATAGTCGTTGTTCTTTGGTATGGACATTACCGCCTGAACAAGCAGATAAAATGCTAGCACTTAGCGATAAACAATTCCAAGATGAACTTGAAAATGCTTTTGGTAGTTGGCTTGGCGCAATAACCCAAGTGGGTAAGCGCGATGTTTATTCGCTTAAATTATTAATGGCAGATGAACAGGTTTTTCATCGCATGGCACTTATTGGTAATGCTTCTCACACTATTCATCCTATTGCCGGACAAGGTTTTAATTTGGGTGTAAGAGATGTTAAGCAAATGGTGGAGCTGATCAAAGTAGCCTTAAATAACAATCAAGACATTGGACAATTTTCTCTGTTAAGTCATTATGCCTCGCAACGAAAGTTAGATCATCAGCAAGTCATTGGTTTAACCGATTCGTTAGTGACACTTTTTTCAAATAAATTGCCCCCTTTAGTTATAGGTCGTAATGTTGGTTTGAAAGTCATGAATTATTTATCACCATTAAAAAGTCGCCTCGTTAGAAAAACGATGGGTTATTAAGGGTGAAACCAAGGTGACTAAAAATACCCAGTTAACCTAACGTAAAGCCATTTTAAAATTAAGAAGAATAACATGCAAAAATTTGATGTATTAATTGTTGGCGGCGGCATGGTGGGCTTAACCTTAGCTTTAGCGCTACGTCAGCAAACACAGTTAACCGTTGCTATTGTTGACACTTCACCGCCGGATGAATTATCAGAACAGCCTGATGTTCGAGTTAGTGCGCTCAATGTCGCCAGTAAACAAATTTTTGATAATCTTGATGTTTGGCCATTAATTCAACAAAAACGTATTCAAGCTTATACTGATATGCATGTTTGGGATAAAGCTGGCTTTGGCAAGTTACTTTTTTCTTGTGACGATTTAGCCGATACCTCAGCCAATGAACAGCTAGGTTGGATCGTTGAAAATAGCGTTATACGTCAAAGTCTTTGGCAAAAAGCACAAGCAGATCAAGGTATAATTTTTTATACTGAGAATACCTTAAGTAATATAAGTATTGGTGAAAGTGAGGCTTTTGTTAGTTTTACATCAACTAACGGCAACCCTATGCCAATAACCGCTAAATTAGTGGTTGGTGCTGATGGCGCAAATTCTTGGGTTAGACGTCAAATGGCGTTCCCTTTAACTTTTCGTGATTATGATCATCATGCTATTGTTGCTACGGTAAAATGTTCACAAGGACACCAAAATACCGCATGGCAAGTTTTTCTAGAAACTGGCCCTCTAGCGCTACTACCACTTAACGACGCTCTTGGAACGCAAGACTTATGCTCGATTGTTTGGTCTACATCCCCCGAAGATGCAATTCGTTTAAATGGCTTAACCCCAGCAGAGTTTTCAAAAGCGTTAACGGCAGCAAGTGATGGAAAATTAGGGAATATTGAACTGCAGAGTAAACGTTTTACTCATCCGCTAACTATGCGTATCGCCCAAAGCTTTGTTCAAGAGCGTATTGCTTTAGTTGGTGACGCTGCTCATACCATTCATCCATTAGCAGGCCAGGGCGTTAATTTAGGTTTACTTGACGCGGTATCATTGGCGCAAATTATTAATGACAAAATAACCCAACAAAAATCCCCTAATGATGCTTGGTTAACCACTCGTTTGTTAAATGAATATTCGCGTTGGCGTAAAGCCGAAGCAACCGAAATGGTTGCAGCAATGGAGTCAATTAAACAAGTGTTTACGCCTCAACAAGGCGCTATAAAATTGTTGAGAGGTCTGGGTTTGTCTTTAATTAATAACTTAAAGCCCGTTAAGCAAGTCTTAATTAAACAAGCATTGGGTTTGAA
Source organism: Colwellia sp. PAMC 20917 (assembly GCF_001767295.1). GTDB lineage: Bacteria > Pseudomonadota > Gammaproteobacteria > Enterobacterales > Alteromonadaceae > Colwellia_A. The sequence continues at coordinate 1,022,228 of NZ_CP014944.1, read as the reverse complement.
AAGTGATTTACCTAAACTTGCAAAACTCAAAGACAAGTTATTTTAAAATTAACGTTGCTTTGAGCATTTAAGCAAACGCTTTTGACATGACCGTAAGAGCTTGTAATAACGTTTGCTCTGTTTTATAAAACTTATCTAATGATTGTCTTTTAAGTGTATGGTTAATCGATGAAAAATAATTTTATAAACGTCCTAATATTCCTCCTTCCTTTTGATATTATTAGCTTTTAAATTAATAAGTTTTCCTGAAAAAAAATGTCAGTAAAAAACACAAAATAAAAACCCAAGATCCTATTTTTTTACGAAGTAAAACTGATTATAATTTTCAAAACATGTGGTTTTAAAAATTAAATTTGGATTAAAATATTTATCTGGTTTAAAATTTGTATTATTGACTGTTTTCTTTGTTTTTAGTTGAATAGGTTGCTTTGCGCGGCTATAATCTGGCCAATTATTTTGTAAATATACTACCTTTAAGCTTGGCTTAATGGTGAATTCAACAATTAAAGTGGAATACATACGATGACTAATAAAACCGTATTACATGCTAAGCATATTGAAGCTGGCGCAAAACTAGTTGATTTTCACGGCTGGGAAATGCCAATTAACTACGGCTCGCAAATAGAAGAGCATAATGCTGTTCGAACTGATGCCGGCATGTTTGATGTTTCACACATGACCATTGTTGATATTAAAGGTGTTGATGCCAAAGCATATTTACGCCGTTTAGTGATCAACGATGTTGCAAAATTAACCGTTGAAGGTAAAGCCCTTTATACCGGTATGCTCAATCACGAAGGTGGTGTTATTGATGATTTGATCATTTATTTCTTCACTGAAACTTATTATCGTTTGGTTGTTAATTCAGCAACGCGCGTAAAAGATTTAGCGTGGATGAATGAACAATCGGCTGGTTTCGACATTACAATTACCGAACGTCCTGAATTTGGCATGATTGCCGTGCAAGGTCCTCAAGCTAAAGCTAAAGTAGCTTCACTATTAACACCAGAGCAAACTCAAGCTGTTGAAGGTATGAAGCCATTCTTTGGTGTTCAAGCCGGCGATTTATTCATTGCCACCACGGGTTATACCGGTGAAGATGGTTATGAAATAGTGGTTCCAGAAGACCAAGCAGCAGATTTATGGCAAAAATTACTCGACGCAGGTGTTGCACCTTGTGGTCTAGGCGCTCGTGATACCTTGCGCTTAGAAGCAGGCATGAATCTTTATGGTTTAGATATGGACGAAACTGTTTCGCCATTAGCGGCTAACATGGCATGGACCATTAGCTGGGAACCAACAGATCGTAACTTTATTGGCCGTGAAGTATTAACTGCCCAAAAAGCTGCTGGCGACCAACCTAAACTTGTTGGTTTAGTCTTTGAAGAAAAAGGCGTATTACGCACTGGCTTAAAAGTGATTACGCCATTTGGTGAAGGTATTATTACCTCAGGTACATTCTCGCCAACATTAGGTCATAGTATTGCTATGGCTCGTGTTCCTCGCAGCGTAAGCTTAGGCGACACTGTTGAAGTAGAAATGCGTAAAAAATCAGTTAACGTTAAAGTGATCAAAGCTGGCTTTGTTCGCAATGGCAAAAAAGTTTTTTAATTAATTTTTAATCATAAAAATTTGTTTTAAAAGCAAGTAGAATGACAATGTTGGTCGAGGGTAAATCTATTTGCGCTTGTCCAATATAGAAGAATAATTAAGCTATAGTATTTAATTGTTAGCCAATAGCGACAATTGAAATTGAGTTTACGATAAACAATAATTAACCTCAGGAAAATAAAAAATGAGCAACATTCCTTCAGAACTAAAATATGCAACATCACACGAATGGGTACGTCAAGAAGGTAACGGCGTAGTTACAGTTGGTATCACTGAACATGCACAAGACTTATTAGGTGACATGGTATTTGTTGAATTACCTGATGTTGATGACGAAATCAGTACTGGTGACGACGTTGCAGTAGCAGAATCTGTAAAAGCAGCTTCAGACATCTACGCACCCGTTTCAGGTAAAGTTATTGAAGTAAATGAAGACTTAGAAGATTCTCCTGAATTAGTTAACTCAGACGCTTTTGGCGCTGGTTGGTTATTCAAGGTTCAGTTAGCTGATGAAGCAGAGTTAGATGCTTTATTAGATGCTGAAGGTTACGCGAATTCTATTGACGAAGACTAATTTCGGGCACATTTAGCTTTTATGCTGCGTTGCTTTTGATACTCGTCTAATCTCACTTGCTTAATAGCCTTTAGCTAAAGGCTTATTAAGCTTATAAGACTGATAAATTTAGCGCCTTACCAAAAAGCTAGCTGTTTACGAAATCTGTTATTAAGCCTCCAACTGCTTGTTTGGGGCTTTATTTTAGTTACGCCGTAACTAAAGACCCAGTAAATTAATTACCCACTTAAGAGAAGCTGTTTTATGACTACTCAATCAAAATCACTTGCTTATTTAGAGCAAACTCAAGACTTTATTCGTCGTCACATTGGCCCTAATGCCGAACAAACTCAAGCGATGTTAAAAGACATTGGCGCAGAGTCGGTTGACGCACTTATCAATGAAATCGTACCAAGTGATATTCGTTTATCAGCATTGCCTGCGATTGAAGAAAGTAAAACAGAAGCGCAAGCCTTAAGTGATTTAAAAGCGGTTGCAAGCTTGAACAAAGTAAACGACACCTACATTGGTTTAGGTTACTACGGCACATTAACACCGAACGTAATTTTGCGTAACGTGTTAGAAAATCCAGGCTGGTACACGGCTTACACGCCTTACCAACCAGAAATTGCTCAAGGTCGTTTAGAATCATTATTAAACTACCAGCAAATGTGTATCGACCTTACCGGTCTTGAACTAGCTTCTGCTTCATTATTAGATGAAGGAACTGCGGCTGCTGAAGCCATGGCATTAGCAAAACGTGTTTCTAAAAACAAAAAATCAAACTTGTTCTTTATCTCAAGTGATGTTTATCCACAAACTATCGACGTTGTTAAACAACGTGCAGAAATGTTTGATTTTGACGTTATCGTTGCTCCTGCTCATGAAGCCGCTGACCATGATGTTTTTGGTGCTTTGCTACAATACCCAAGTGCATCGGGTGAAATTACAGACATTAGTGAGTTAATTGAAAAAATTCACGCAAACAAAGGTATTGTTGCGGTTGCCGCCGATATCATGAGTTTAGTGATGTTAAAAGCACCGGGTGAATTAGGTGCCGATGCCGTTATTGGTTCAAGCCAACGTTTTGGTGTTCCAATGGGCTACGGCGGACCACACGCTGCATTTTTTACTACCTCTGAGAAATACAAACGTTCATTGCCTGGTCGTATTATTGGTGTTTCTAAAGATACCCGTGGTAACGCTGCATTGCGTATGGCAATGCAAACTCGCGAACAACATATTCGCCGAGAAAAAGCTAACTCAAACATTTGTACTGCCCAAGTACTCTTAGCTAACATGGCGGCGTTTTACGCGGTCTATCATGGTCCAAAGGGCTTGAAAATCATTGCTAATCGTATTCATCGTTTCGCAGATATTTTATGCTTAGGTACAGCCACAAAAGGCTTAACAGCTATTCATGCTAACTACTTTGACACCTTAACGTTCAATTTAGATAATAAAGAAGAAATCGTTGCACGCGCACTAGCTGCAGGTGTTAACTTCCGCACTGATGTTGCGGGTCAAATTAGTATTTCTCTAGATGAAACAACGACTCGTACTGATATTGCTGGTTTATTCGATATATTATTAGGCGCAGGCCATGGTTTAGACGTTAGCGCCCTTGACGACAAAATAGTCAGTAGCGGTCATTCTTCAATTCCTGCAGCATTAGTACGTGAATCTGAAATATTGACTCACCCGGTATTCAATTCATACCACAGCGAAACAGAAATGCTTCGTTATATCAAAAGATTAGAAAACAAAGATTTAGCATTGAACCATTCAATGATTTCTTTGGGTTCTTGTACGATGAAGTTAAATGCAACAGCACAAATGATCCCAGTATCATGGCCTGAATTCGCTAACATGCACCCATTTTCACCCATTGACCAAGCTCAAGGTTATAAGCAAATGATTGACGAGTTAGGCGATTGGTTAGTTGAACTAACGGGTTACGACAACATTTCAATGCAACCTAACTCTGGTGCTCAAGGCGAGTATGCGGGTTTAATCGCGATTGTTAAATATCATGAAAGTCGTGGCGATGCACATCGTAATATTTGTTTAATTCCATCTTCTGCCCACGGTACAAACCCTGCGTCTGCGCAAATGGTTGGTATGAAAGTTGTTGTTGTTGCTTGTGATAAAGAAGGTAACGTTGACATGAACGACCTGCGTACTAAAGCAAGCGAAATGGCCGACAATCTTGCCTGTATTATGATCACATACCCGTCAACGCACGGTGTATATGAAACAACAGTAGCAGAAATTTGTAACATCGTTCACGAACATGGCGGTCAAGTTTATCTTGACGGTGCAAACATGAACGCACAAGTAGGCGTAACGTCGCCAGGCTATATTGGCGCTGACGTTTCTCACCTAAACTTGCATAAAACGTTTGCTATTCCACACGGTGGCGGTGGCCCAGGTATGGGACCTATCGGCGTTAAAGCACACCTTGCACCATTTTTGCCTGATCATGCATTAATTAACGTTAATGAAAGTACTAAAGGCAATGGAGCCGTTGCAGCAGCACCATTTGGTAGTGCGGGTATTTTATGTATCTCTTACCTTTACTGTGCAATGCTAGGTAAGCAGGGCGTAACAGATGCGACTAAATATGCTATTACTAATGCTAATTATTTAGCTAAAAAGTTAAGCCAACATTACCCACTTTTATACGCAGGAAAAAATGGTCGTGTTGCTCATGAATGTATTATCGATTTACGTCCACTTAAAGCCACATCAGGTATTAGTGAAGTTGATATAGCAAAACGCTTAATTGATTATGGTTTCCATGCACCTACGATGTCGTTCCCAGTAGCGGGTACTTTCATGATTGAACCTACAGAATCTGAGTCAAAAGTTGAACTTGACCGTTTTGTTGAAGCCATGGTTTCTATTCGCGACGAAGTACGTAAAGTTGAATCGGGTGAATGGTCAAGTGACGACAATCCATTACATAATGCTCCTCATACGTTAGCGGATATTACTGATACTTGGGAACGTGGTTATTCTATTAAAGAAGCTGTATTCCCAGTTCCTGCTGCAGCCAAAAATAAATTTTGGCCAACAGTTAATCGCATCGATGATGTATACGGAGACCGTAACTTAATTTGTTCATGTCCTCCAATTGAAAGCTATCAAGACTAGTTTTTTGATGTCATCTGTTAATTAAGTTTGTGAAAGTTTAATTAAGTTTGAAAAATTAATTGAGTTTGTGAAACTTAAAAAGGCGAATCAGCAATGATTCGCCTTTTTGGTTTATTACGGTTAGAAAAGTGAGCCGATATCGGCTTTCTTGTAATTCAGCACTAGTCAACTGCAACCAACAGGTTTTATTGAAGATAAAATTTAATGTTGAATTGAACTAATTTCCCAGTTTTACGTATTTAATCTTAATAAAAAATGAAAACAGTGATAAACACTGTTTTATAAGACCTCAAGGAAACTCTATGAAATTACTTTTCGCACTTCTTGTTCCACTGATTTTAGCCGGTTGCTCCGTGTTTGGAGAAAGTGGAGTTGAGAGCGCGCCTTATACACTATTGAAATCTGATCAGGCACAGAAAATTGAAGTGCGTAACTATGAATCGATAGTGCTAGTGTCATCCGACATGTCAGCCGACGGAATGAACGGTGCTTTTAGGAATCTGTTCAGATACATTACTGGTGAGAATGAAGGCGCCACAGAAATAGCCATGACAGCACCTGTACTGATGGATGAATCAGAAGCATTATCTAAGGGGACCAACATCACTATGACCGCTCCGGTGTTTATGAAAGAGCGATCAGAACAACAAGTAATGTCATTTGTAATGCCTGCCGACTTTACGATACAAAGTACCCCTAAGCCAACCAACCCAGACGTCTGGATAACAGAAGTAAAGGATTACAAAGTCGCGGTGATAAAGTTCAGCGGACTACTCAGTGATAGTAATGTTGAAACACAAACCCAAATCCTCAATAGCTGGATAGCGAAAAACGGCTATACCGCAGTTAGTGAGCCTATTAACGCAGCCTACAATGGTCCTTTTACCATTCCATGGTTTCGCCACAACGAAGTGTTAATTGAAGTAAAATAGCCCAAATTCATTACTATTGGTTGCTGTAAATGCCAGTTAAGGTATCTATTTTCCCTCTGACTGGCTTGCTGTTGTGCAAGACGAAACATTTAAATGTTTGCTTTTTCGAATAGCGTTCACTGACAAAATAGTCACAATAATAGCCCCCCCATAATAACTTATGCAGTTTTTGTTCGAGACACTTATTCCTTCTTAATAGGCCACCCATAATAATTTATGCAGTTTTCGTTCAATAAACTAGACTTAAGTTACCTTTATTCAGTCGGGTGATTGTTATGCCTAAGCCTCGTTCACAACAAATTAGTTTATTGGATACACCTTATTATCACATTTGCAGTCGCACGGTACGCAAGGCTTTTTTGTGTGGCGTAGATAAGGAGACGGGTGTCAGTTTCGAGCATCGACGCAGATGGATTGAAAAGCGATTATTTACATTATCTCAGGTATTTTCGATAGATATCTGTGCTTATGCTGTCATGCATAATCATTTACATATTGTCTTGCATGTCGATAGTGAGCCAATAGAGCGCTGGTCAACCGATGAGGTATTGCAACGTTGGCATCAATTATTCAAAGGGACCTTATTAACTCAAAGATATTCGAACAAACAACCGCTTGATAAGTGTCAACTAGCGACGGTTGAAAGTACGGCTGAGATTTATAAGCAGCGTTTAATTGATATCAGTTGGTTTATGCGCTCATTGAACGAGCCGATAGCCCGACAAGCTAACCGAGAAGACCAATGTACCGGGCACTTTTGGGAAGGGCGCTTTAAATCACAAGCACTGCTTGATGAAGGGGCGTTACTGTCGTGTATGGCATATGTTGATTTAAACCCTATACGAGCAGGTATTGCGGTTACCCCAGAGCAGTCTGACTTCACCAGTATTCAACGACGCATTAAAGCGGCTATAACCGGTGAGCAACCGACCTGCTTATTACCCTTTACGGGCAATGAATCCCATCAAAAATCAACTGGCGCTGGTATTCATTTTAGCTTACAAGATTACTTAACACTGGTTGATGAAACAGGACGCCTCCTGCGTGATAAACGTGGCGCCATCGACACGACGACGGTAAATATTCTCGCGAGGTTACACATCAATGATGAAAGTTGGCTAAAGCTTACGACGGATTTTGAAACTATCTTCACAGGCGCTGTCGGTACTGCTGAGCATTTATGTGAATTTAGTGAGCATGTTGGTTTGCAGCGAACACATGGTATAGCGAATGCTCAGGCTTGCTTGAATAGCGCATAACGTTTTTTATGAATAAGGCGTAATCGTACTACTCTTTTAGAGTGGTGGGTTTAACTCGGCTATCATTTGATGTTTGAAGAAAGTAGTTGCGATAAAGGACTATAGAAACTCGCTTTACCTTATCAATAGGTATTGTTATAAGCTAAAAAGACAAGCAATGGCTTATCATTATTATTTGAAGTTATTATGGGTGGCATAATTATTTGTTAGCTTGATAACTTGAGAAGTGGTACAAGCTTTTGGCATGTTGCCCATCAATTACCCTCGGCTATTACTTGTTATCAGCACCATCACCAAATATTGAGTGAAGGATGTCATGATTGTGGTTTTAGCTATACAGATATCAGAAATCATTCAGTCCCTCCAGTCGATGATAAGTGTCCTGTATGTAGTGCAAAGATAGCGCCTAAAACATATGCGTTAAATGAGCATACCCAGTGGCTCCTTGAAAATAGTATGCGACTTCTTAAACAGCAAGGAACGCTGAGTTCGCCACAATATAGTCACCAAATGAAAAATGGAGTTGCAGGCTTTTTTGCTAAGGCTTCAAGCATCTCCAGAAAAGCGCCTATCTACCTTGCAGACAGTTTGCAAAATGAGTTTAAAGACTGGTTATTTAGTAACGGCTTATCCGTGTTTTTTAAACAACCAGAGCTTGCAGTTGATGAAAGGGTGCTCAGTATCGATGCTGGTCGCTATCAAGCGAGAAATTGGCCACCGATAAGTGTATTACTTTGGTTAAGGTTCTTTGGTGTAGAGTCAATATCAAACAGGCATATCTAAATGAAGTCCTTCAGCCTAGAGTTATATCCGAATGAAACGTTATATAGTTATTTGGTGCGCTCTAGGCTGTTAAGTGGATATCCATCATCTAGAGATTTTCTTCAAGAGTTTATTGGTAGTGCACATTGTCAGTTATCTGCAGTGCTACCAAGCTTTATTCCTCAATTAGCACAAGAAACTCAGGTAAGCGCTCAAGTGCTTATCGAACAACACACGCTATTTTCATATCTCAAAGCCTTTTTAAATCCACAGGTTGCCGAGCAAACCTATTCGTACTTATTGCAAGGAAATGCTAAGGAATTACATAGTCAACTATCATTGACCGCCAATCGATTAAAGTGTGCTAAACAGCTTAAGTATTGCCCTGTTTGTGCCATCAATGATATCAACACTTATGGAGTTGCGTATTGGCATATCAATCACCAATTACCTTGGATGGTTATTTGTATTGAACATCAACAATGGTTAGTGAGTAAAACCTGCAATAGACGAGCGTTGCTCCTTCCTGAACAAACTCTGGAGCTACAGCTAGTAGGATTCGAAATACCTGAGCGTGTAAACCTTTTTGCTCAATTAAGTCAGGACTTACTTGAACAGGGAAATGATTCTTTAAACCTTTCTCGATTAGTCGAGTGCTACCTAGCTAGACTTGTATCTCATGAGTTAAGTACAAATACGGGTTCAATCAGGCAAGCCCAATGGTTTGAAAATATAAAGCAGTATTGGGAAGGCTCACTATCCACAGAGTTAAGTTCGCAGTTAATTGAGCAACGTAGTTCTACTTCTTTTCCAACTTGCTTGATTTATCAGCCTCATGCACAACACCATCCAGTAAAGCACTTACTCATTATTGGATATTTATTTGGCTCATTGAATGAATTTTTTAGTTGCTACCATGACCCTCAATTTAGCTTCAGAAATGCGGTTGATTTAATGAAGGTTCAGCCAAAGCAAAGTGCGTTTCAACGTATTAACAATTTGAAGCTAAAAATTATTCAGCAATTAAAGACTAGTGCTAGCTTAAGGTCTGTAGCTAAAGGCTTTGGTGTTAGTGTTACTTTTGTAAAGAACATCGCCATCCAAGAAAGTATTTCAATAAATACGCGAGCACAACGTATTTTTTCTCCAGAGCGTAGCAAGATTAAAAGCATGTTGAAAAAAGGCACTTCTACAGAAAAAATAGCGGCAAAGATGAAATGTTCAACTGCGGCTGTAGAGCAAGTTCTGACTCAACACCCTGCAATAAAAACCATTCGGACAAACTTACGTTATTTCAAACTTCAGCAATGCCACAGAAAGTGTATTTTAGGCTTAATCACAAAAGACCCTGGCATCACCAGGGGTAACCTACAAAAATTAGCCAGAGCTTCTTATACCTGGCTTTTTAAACACGATAAAGCATGGCTTTATGAAACTTTACCCAAAGCAATACCAAGAAAAGATAGGTACAAAGGACAATAACCAATTACAGCTAACCTATGAGGTTGAAATGATGATAAAAAATGAGCAAGAACTAATAGCCGTACTTGAACGTATTGAGCGATTATGGGGAAAGTTATCTGAGGCTGGCTCTATCGATAATCTTAGAAAACTTAGTGAAAAAGTGAGGATGTTTGAAGCAAGCAGACCAGAGATGTGTGCACAGCTTAGCTCACGCTTTGGGCATCTATTTACTCAAGAACAGCAAAACAAACTGTTCCCTAAACTTATGTCTTGGTCAGGTTGTAATGTTTTAGCTATCCACTGGTTTGAACACTACAAAATCCCGTCCTGTGGCAATTTAACACCAGTAGAATTGTGTCAAACAGGGCAAGCTGGAGTATTGCTGGAATATGTTGATCTCATTGAAAATGGCGGTTTTGAATAGCGTAATAATGATTAGACTAAAATAAAACTAATGGAGACTCTTATGCCTATTTTACCTACTAGAATACTAGTCAAAGATGCTAAGAATGTGTGCCTTATCTTAGATGATATTAGCCGAACTTGTTTTAATGCGCTGGGAGTTGTTGATTTATCTTCCGGTCAATTTTCAATTGATGGTGGGCTTAATGATATACGTGCAAAGTTAGATGATGAAGATGGGAAGCTAGTTATCGGGTTTCATTGCCGGTATGAAAAAGATATGGATTACTTTGAACAAAAAATTCAAAGATACCTAAATGATGCTTTCAGTGAACACAAAAATATGAGAGACATTTATCTCGTCAAAAAGCTGACTTAACTTTCTTTGTCCTATGACTACGGGGCACATAGCGCCTTAGGATCTTTAACCCCATTTTGTTCCGCTCCTAGCCAAAAGCGGTCATTAGAAAAGTTTGTGGGGCCGTTCAGTGCCAATCTCAGCTATACGGTTAGTTGTCTTTATTTTTAAATTGTTCTAATAAGCAGATATTTGACTTTGCGAGCATTACGGTAAATCTGAACATAAAAAATACCAAACTTTTGTGAAACCATTCAGCACTTAGGGAAATGCTCTGTTATTTTGTGAGGCAATTTTCAGCTAAAAGTAGTCGTTAGAATTTAAGTAATGAACTTTAACTCTTAGCGTAATTCGAAGAGCGTTTTCCACAAAATTGAATTTGATTGCCAACTGAGAGTGCATCACTACTGCTTTCTGGAGCTTCCCCATATATCATTTGAGTGCAAGTCGTTAATTTTATTGTTCTTATAGAGTTGGCAGCAGGCATCTACAACCTCCGAATCATATAAAATACCACTATTCTTATTGAGCTCATCCATAGCAGCAGACAAGCCTAATGCTCCTCTATATGCTCTTGATGAGGTCATTGAATCAACAACGTCTGCTACAGCGATAATCCTAGCCTCTAGTAGTATATCACTTCCTGATAGACCATCGGGGTAACCAGATCCATTTATCCTTTCATGATGTTGCCGAACAATAGTTGCAAGAGGAAAAGCGAAATCTATATGTTTTAGGATTTCTTCACCGATTACGGATTGCTGCTTTATTAACTCAAACTCCTCTTTCCTTAGCTTTCCTGCTTTAGAAAGGAGCGCTGTAGGAATTCCTAACTTACCAATATCATGTAAAATCCCAGAAAGCCGGACATTTTCTATTTGCTCTTTAGGTAACTGAAGTTCTTGAGCTATTAGTCGAGCAATATTTGAAACTCTATTCTGGTGAACTGATGTATAAAAATCTCTAGCTTCAATTGCAGCGCTTATAGTATTAATTAATTGATATAATGTACGGTTTTCCATAATTCAACCTTGAAAGTTTAGAGACCTAAGTGTCTTTGGGAACAATGAGTACAGCGGTAAACAAACCATTTCTTTGATCAAAACGAAACTCATATTTTGTTAACTGAGAGTCGGATAATTCCTTGATTGTATTTTTTAATTCAAACTGTATTTCCCCATCTTTGTTAAACCAAACACGTTCCATTATATCTTCTAAGTGAGGATAACCAGTCATGCTGACTACTATTTCCATCTCAATAAATTGATTATTATTTTCTTCACTGACACTAATATACAACGTACTTTCAAACTTGACGTCTTTTATTAACGCTTTAATTATAAACATAAATAAACTAGAAAATAGGGTTGGGTTTGCTTTTAAGTACTTACATTCTCGTGAAGAAAAGTTAATCGTTAGTTTCCTCTGCTTTAATGAGTGAGCAAAAACTTTATTGGTGTTATTAAAAAGATCAGAAATTGATATTTTTTCTTTAGAACTCTGTTGTAATTCCTTTATGCTCATAGCAGTCGATGCTATTGCTTCAGTAATAGAATTTATGCTTTTGCTATTATCACTGATTTCTTGAGCTAACTGATTAATAAAACTGGATTTTTTTGATGAGGAAATGATTTTTTCTCCAAGCTTACCTATATTATTGGATTCAAGCTTAATAGATTGTAATAATTGTTGCTGTAATTCATTATCTTTTTCAACTGTTGCTTGTTTAACGGTATCTTTTGTTTGTAATAACGCTTTTTTCAGTTCTATCAATAAGTCTACTTTCGTCTTGATATCTTGTGAATCTATATATGGATATACAAAATGTTTAAAGCCAATAGCTTTTAATGTGCTGTAGACTTCTTTGTTTATATCAATATTTCTGATTATTACTACTTCAATTTGCCCTGTAGCTATTAATTTTAAAAGTGATTTATGTGTTTCTCTGTGAGTATAAATAGTATGTTCATCGATGATTAATATATCAAGGAACTTGTCCGTTTTGGCTTGTTCGATAGTTGTCTTCAAATCTTGAAATACTTCATATTGATAGTTTTCAAAGCTATCTTTAATAACCCGTAATATGCTTCCTTTTTGATTACATACTGCTATTTTGGTCTTAAAATATTCACTCTTAGCTTTTTTAGTTTTACCTAGTCGTCCAAACTTCAGGGCATGATCAATTTTATCTTTAAAAATTTTAGTATTAAATGGCTTTACAATATATTCGTTAACACCAATTGCAACAGCTTGTTTAATCATAATTTGCTCTATGATACCTGACACCATTATAAATGGAGTATCAGGTGCAACACTATGGTTTCTTACCTTTTTGAGAAACTCCAGAGAGTTACTTTTACCTGTATACCAATCGCAGATAATTAAATCTGGTTGTTTCTTAACAAAAGCATCAAATGCAGTATGAGAACTATTGAATATTTGAATATTTTCAAACTTCAATTCATGCAAAATCGATAAGATGGCATCATTCCACTCGGCTACATGTTCAACAAGAAAAATTGTTTGGGTATTTATTTTCATACGTTAATTAGGGAATTCTTCCATTTTAAAAGCATAGTTGCTTCATGATAATAAATGAATTTGAATTTATTATCTGATAGTTTTTTCAAGAATATTATTCTCACATATAAAATATTGCTGTGTTTCTGAATATTTACCTACTAGTAATGCATGCTAAACCAAATTAATAAAGGTTTCTTGGGTCAAACAGGTAAGTTTTTAGCACTACTTGAACCTAATTCTTGATTCAAACACAAATTAAGCGGACATTACCATCAATAGATTTTTTATCTGTTTGCAGTGTTTAGAAGGCCTAGGTTTACCTTTACCATGGCAGACAACTAAGCCACAAAACGGTCATTCGTCATTAAACTGGGCGCTAACTTAAAAAGTTACACAGCGACAATAATACTTCCGTTGAACGCTGTAATAGTTGACCTGTTCGTAATAAATTAAAACGCTAAAATCACTATAGAACCATTATTAATCTTTAACATCTCGCGACAACTTTATCGGATATAGCACTCATTTAGCTGCATTAGTTTAAATGATGGGAGGGTGCTAGTTCAGTTTGGATGAAAGTGAGCAGGTACGTTATAGCCATTCAGAGTCATACAGCAAGCTCTGCTGGTTAGCTATCATTAAATTTATCCCTAATAGCTAAAAACTCATCTAGATTATCAAAAAATATATCAATTAACTTGGGATCGAAGTGCTTTCCTTTCTCATCTTTAAATAGGTTGAATATTTTTTCTTCATCCCATGCTTTTTTATAGCAACGTTCGCTACCAAGAGCATCAAACACATCGGCCAATGCCGTTATACGCCCGTATATATGTATACTTTCGCCACTAAGACCTTGCGGGTAGCCACTACCATCATACTTCTCATGATGTTCATAAGCTACGATAGCTGCCGCTTTTAGAAGTGGTCTTGATGAGTCCATTAGCATATCACGACCAATCTGCGCATGTGTTTGCATGATTATCCATTCTTCAGCATCAAGTTTACCTGGCTTATTTAAGATAGCATCGGGTATGCCTACTTTTCCAATATCATGCATTGGACTCGCCTGTTTGATAAGCTCTGCTTCATCTTCACCTAAACCAGAATAAAGAGCCAACAACTTTGAATACTCAGCAACCCTTCTTACGTGATTACCTGTCTCTTTGCTACGAGTTTCACCAATTTCCCCCATCCTGAAAATAACTTCACGCTGAGTTTCTTCTATTTCTTCGTGGAGTTGTTCGATTTCTTTTCTATCTGTAATATCGAATCTTGTGCCTATATATCCAATATGCTTTCCATCAGAATCGAATTCAGGTTCTATTTGGGACTCTACCCAATAATGTCCCCCACATTTCTTTTTATTTTTCAATACAATGTGGATACTCTTTTTTTGCTGTATTGTTTTCCATAAGTTTTCAAATACTGATGAAGGCGTATCTGGATGCCTTACGATACTATGTGATTGTCCCACCAACTCATTCAATTCGAAACCACTTATTTCACAAAATGCTTTGCTAGCATGCGTTATTTTTCCTGTTAAATCTGTTTTTGAAAAAATAACATTCCTATCAAAATCATCGAGTGTTTTACTTAATGCCTGCTCTGTATTAATACGGTCTTCAACGTCTTTTAAAAGCATGCCTAGGAATGCTGTAGCGGGTGTAAAAACAAAAATGAGCGGAAAAGCAATCAATGACACTAACCCCACAACAACATCTGCTGGTAGCTGAGTAATAAATAGTACTTCGACAACGTGCACCAAAAGGCCAAATAACAGGAGCTGTATGATGTTAACTTTCATCAAGCCTTTATGAACACAATAACGATAACCTAAACCAAGGCAGGTAGATGCGATAACGACTGCAACACCAACATAAACGCCCCCACCACCAAGAAATAACCGATAGCCACCTGTAAGGGCAGCAGCAATAACTGAAACGACTGGGCCACCGAATAAGCCCGCCATACTCAGGACTACCGTACGGGGGTCAAAAATGACTCCTGGGTTAATTTCAATTGGCAGCATCATGCCTATAATGCAAATCCCTCCAAAAATCCCCCCTGACACTACTTGTTTTATAAGTCCATTTTTTTTTATAAAACGAACGGTAAAGCTTTGTAATAAACAAAGTGACATTAGTAGAGCTGTAGCCTTGATGAGTTCAATTATCATAAGTGTAAGGGTTTCTTATTTAAAGGTTGTACTTAGTTTTCCTATGTCTTCAGCACTTTTATTTACGGCTATTCCATAGTTATTAACTTGCGAAGCAAGTATGGTGTTTTTCTTAGAAAGATCATCTATGGTATGAACACTATGCGTTATTTGATTGGCAACAACACTTTGCTCTTCAGCCGCCGTTGCAATTTGAGCTGTCATATCGCTAACATCATTAACATTGTCAATAATATTTTCCATGGCTTGTTTTATTTTAGTGCTATCTTCAGAGCATTCTTCGGCATTAGCTTTACTAGCAAGCATCACCTGACTCCAATTTTCTAACGTTTTTTGTAATTCCGTTACTGAGCTTTGGATCTGAACTGTTGCTCCCTGAGTCCTACTCGCAAGAGTTCTTACTTCATCGGCAACAACAGCAAAACCTCGACCCTGTTCACCCGCTCTTGCCGCTTCAATTGCAGCATTTAAGGCAAGTAAATTTGTTTGATCCGCGATTCCCTGAATTTCAGACATGATCGTTGAAATTTTATTGACATCGGTTACCAATTCAAGCGCATTACTGGCAGCTTTTTCAACATCATCCGCCAAACAATTAATTTTGTTTTGGCTGATTTCGATAACATTGATATTTTCCCGACATTCGTTTTGTACGATTAAAACTTTGTCATGTGTCTGATTGGTATTTAAACTGACTTCAGCAATCGTCGCACTCATTTCAGTGATCGCGGTTGCAAATTGTGCAAGATGTGAGTTCTCTTCTTCTATACTTTCGAGCATTTCTATTGAAGCGCTCTGTAATTTAGTAGCAAGCCTTACCAGTTCCTGTCCGGAATCATGACTTCGTCCTAGTATTGTTCTTATCCGAGCTTTATATAATTCGAGAGGGTAAGCGATAATACCCAATGCTCCCTTTCCCGAGAAAATTAGACGTGACGGACTATCAAATAGTTTTTTCGTGGTCGTGACATAATTTGGAAAGGTGAACAGTTCGGGTGAAAAAACCAGAGAAAGCAAAGCGATAAAAATTAGCAACATGATAGATGGAACGATTGAACTTGTATATGCCCAAACACCAAAAGATGCCAGAGTAATGAGAACAATAGCAAATAACCTTCTCAGGTTAACGTTAGTCTCTAAACCTGAGACTGAACGCCCATTGTTCAGGGTATCGTATAGCTGTTGAGCGTTTTGTTTTTGCTCGTGACTCGGCAATGTTCTAACGGACTGATAGCCAATAACTTTTCCATTTTCATAGACGGGGGTTACGTAGGCATCGACCCAATAGTAATCACCATTTTTACAACGATTTTTAACCATGCCTCGCCAAGAGTTATCTTGTTTAAGTTTACTCCATAAATCAGCAAAAGCAGCTTTAGGCATTGATGGATGTCGCACTATATTGTGATGTTGTCCAACGAGTTCATCAAGAGAGTATCCGGCAATTTCACAGAACGCCTTATTCGCGTAAGTTATTCTACCATCGAGATCGGTAAGAGAAACTAATTGCTGAGTTTCCGAGAAAACTTGTTCGTTATTTGAGGTGTGACTCATCACATTCCTTTATTAGGGTTTGCTAATTTAGCTATCATTAAATTAGTGAATTATAATATAGTATTTATCTAATAAAAAGTCATATTCACTAACTAATTCGTTATTTAATAGGTTATTAACAATCAAAGCACACGAGATTAACTTACATACAAAACAACCTTGCTTAACGAGACAATTAAACTACATATAAAGCCATGTGGCGTTTTTTAAATTATTTTTAATTCCACTGTTGACTTGTCGAGGTCAACTAACTGATGCTCAGTTGACCTCGACAAACACAAACAATTTCAACATTTTTATTCCACTTAGCGCACGGAGGAGTCTTTACTCTTGAATTCATTAATGTCCGCTATCGTATCTAAGTGAACATTAGAGTAGGTGATTTTGACCTATAAAATAGGTCTTCAATGTGGAAAGTGATGGTTAGTTTCTATCTCACAATGGGGGCGTTAGCACCTTAGAGTATTTGTACTAAGTAAAAGCTTTTAGCCAAAAACTAAAATGGCGTTTCAGTTACTTTATGTACATTTGAAATTGATAGGGCATCATCAATGATTAGGTATTATCAATATGGTTAAAGAGCTAAATAGAGTCAAAACTTGAACTCTAATTTTCAGTCACAAATTTAATTACTAATGTTGGTTTACTAAAATTGAGTAAAAGTTAGTTTAGTCACAAACTTAATTCATTTTTGTACTGAGCTAAGTATATGAAAAAGAGAACTGCCTAGTCACAATTTTAATTACTTGTTGTCATTTGTTGTCATCTGTTAATTAAGTTTGTGAAAGTTTAATTAAGTTTGTGAAATTTAAAAAGGCGAATCAGCAATGATTCGCCTTTTTACTTATTACGGTTAGAAAAGAGAGCCGATATCGGCTTTCTTGTAATTCAGCTCTAATCAACGGTAACCAAAAGGTTTTATTGAAGATAAAATTTAATGTTGAATTGAACTAATTTCCCAGTTTTACGTATCTAGTCTAAATAAAAAATTAAAACAGTGAGAAACACTGTTTTATAAGACCTCAAGGAAATTCTATGAAATTACTTTTCACACTTCTTGTTCCACTTATTTTGGCCGGTTGCTCCGTGTTTGGAGAAAGTGGAGTTGAAAACGCGCCTTATACACTATTGAAATCTGATCAGGTACAGAAAATTGAAGTGCGTAACTATGAATCGTTAGTGCTAGTGTCCTCCGACATGTCAGCCGACGGAATGAACGGTGCTTTCAGGAATCTGTTCAGATATATTACTGGTGAGAATGAAGGCTCCACAGAAATAGCCATGACAGCACCTGTACTGATGGATGAATCAGAGGCAGTATCTAAGGGGACCAAAATCACTATGACCGCTCCGGTGTTTATGAAAGAGCGATCAGAACAACAAGTAATGTCATTTGTAATGCCTGCCGACTTTACAATACAAAGTACCCCTAAGCCAACCAATCCAGACGTATGGATAACAGAAGTAAAGGATTACAAAGTCGTGGTGATAAAGTTCAGCGGGCTACTCAGTGATAGTAATGTTGAAACACAAACCCAAATCCTTAATAACTGGATTGCGAAAAACGGCTATACCGCAGTTAGCGAGCCTATTAACGCAGCCTACAATGGTCCTTTCACTATCCCATGGCTTCGCCACAACGAAGTGTTAATTGAAGTAAAATAGCCCAAAATGCATTACTATTGGTTACTGTAAATGCCAGTTAGGGTATCTGTTTTCCCTCTGACTGGTTTGCTGCTGTGCAAGACGAAACATTTAAATGTCTGCTTTTTCGAATAGCGTTCACTGACCAAATAATCACAAAATCTCTTAATAGCCCCCCATAACAACTTGTACAGTTTTTGTTCGAGACGCTTCCTCCTTCTTAATAGGCCACCCATAATAACACATGCAGTTTTCGTTCAATAAACTAGACTTAAGTTACCTTTATTCAGTCAGGTGATTGTTATGCCTAAGCCTCGTTCACAACAAATTAGTTTATTGGATACACCTTATTATCACATTTGCAGTCGCACGGTACGCAAGGCTTTTTTGTGTGGCGTAGATAAGGAGACGGGTGTCAGTTTCGAGCATCGACGCAGATGGATTGAAAAACGATTATTTACATTATCTCAGGTATTTTCGATAGATATCTGTGCCTATGCTGTCATGCATAATCATTTACATATTGTCTTGTATGTTGATAGTGAGCCAATAGAGAGCTGGTCAACCGATGAGGTATTGCAACGTTGGCATCAATTATTCAAAGGGACATTATTAACTCAAAAATATTCGAACAAACAACCGCTTGATAAGTGTCAATTAGCGACGGTTGAAAGTACGGCTGAGATATATAAGCAGCGTTTAATTGATATCAGTTGGTTTATGCGCTCATTGAACGAGCCGATAGCCCGACAAGCTAACCGAGAAGACCAATGTACTGGACATTTTTGGGAAGGGCGCTTTAAATCACAAGCACTGCTTGATGAAGGGGCGTTACTGTCGTGTATGGCATATGTTGATTTAAACCCTATACGAGCAGGTATTGCGGTTACCCCAGAGCAGTCTGACTTCACCAGTATTCAACGACGCATTAAAGCGGCTATAACCGGTGAGCAACCGACCTGTTTATTACCTTTTACAGGTAATGAACCCCATCAAAAATCAACTGGCGCGGGTATTTATTTTAGCTTAGCCGATTACTTAACACTGGTTGATGAAACAGGACGCCTCCTGCGTGATAAACGTGGCGCCATCGACACGACGACGGTAAATATTCTCGCGAGGTTACACATCAATGATGAAAGTTGGCTAAAGCTTACGACGGATTTTGAAACTATCTTCACAGGCGCTGTCGGTACTGCTGAGCATTTATGTGAATTTAGTGAGCATGTTGGTTTACAGCGAACACATGGTATAGCGAATGCTCAGGCCTGTTTGAATAGCGCATAACGCTCTTGATGAATAAGACGAAACCTTACTACTATTTCAAAGTGGTGGGTTTAATTTGGCTATCATTTGATGTTTTAAGAAAGTAGTTGCGATAAATGACCATATAAACTCGCTTGACCTTATCAATAGGTAATCTCATAAGCTAAAAAGATAAGCAATGGCTTATCTTTATTATTTGTGGTTATTATGGGTGGCATAGTCATTTTATTTATTACTTCAAATTTTGCTTAAATGACTATACACAAATACAATTAAGTTAATATTGTTCACATATATAAAAGATTATTTATTAAGGCCGCGAATTAATGTTAAACACACCGAGTATGGAAATTAATAATAATCTGGCTAATCGATTACTATTAGTGATTATAATATTTTCCACTCCGGCCTTAATTAGCTCTCTTCTTAGAATTTCTAATATTGGTTTCCAGCCCATAATGGGCATTCAAATTAGTATGTACCTTATTTCAGCAGCTATATTAGTTTTTCGTCAGCAAGTCTTCTACAAAATAAAAGCTTATTTCATTACCAGTTGTTTTCTATTATTAGCCATTGGCGGCATGATTCAATTTGGTTTATTTGGTGCAGGGATATTACTGATGATTATGTACACTGCTTTATGCAGTTTACTTTTTGATCGTATTTCTGCATTAATAAGTATTGCTGTTGGATTTATCATTATTACGTCTATTGGCATTGCTTATATTACCGGCCATCTTACTTATATAGTCAATGCTCAGGAGTATCATACTTCTGTTAATGCATGGTTACTCATGTTGGGTACCACGATTTTTGTCGCGACAAATTTATATATTGTGCTGACATTTATGTCTTCTCAGTATCAACAATCATTAACTGAGTTAGATAAACAAGTTAAATTAAGAACAAAGGCTTACGAAGCTGAAAAAATTAAAGCAGAAGAAGCTAGTGAAATAAAATCGCAGTTTCTAGCTAATATGTCTCATGAAATAAGAACCCCTATGAATGGTGTATTGGGGGTGATGCAGTTATTGCGTTTAGAACATCCCAACGAAAAACAAAACACCCTGATCGACACCGCCATTTTTTCAGCCAAAAATTTATTAAGAATTTTGAATGATATTTTAGATTTTTCAAAAATAGAAGCAAATAAATTAGACATTGAAAATATCGAATTTGAACTACAGCCTATTCTAGATTCAATCTATTCAAACGTAGAGTTAGATATAGATATGAAAGGTATATCGCTCAATTTTATCAATAAAACCAGTAAAAATACGTTGTGGACAGGTGACCCTACTCGTTTTTATCAGGTATTACTTAATCTTGTAACCAATGCAGTTAAGTTTACTGATACCGGTGCCATTAATGTTTATATTACTCAAAAGAGCATCAGTGGAGTGTCGTACCTAACTTCAGAAGTGACTGATACAGGTATAGGCATGAGCACAGAAGAAATCAATAATCTTTTCCAAAATTTTAGCCAAGCAGATGCGTCGATCACTAGGAAGTTTGGTGGAACTGGGCTAGGTCTATCAATTGCAAAACGCTTAGCAACATTAATGGGAGGTAATTTAACAGTCACCAGTAAAAAAGGGGAAGGGTCAACATTCATTTTTACAATTAAATCTAAATCTAGACCTATTATCTCACCTTTAGTGGCAGCTAAACATCCAAAATTTACCGTTAACGACTTAGCACCAGACTGGTCAAATAAAAGAATATTAATTGCAGAAGATAATAGAATTAATCAAAAAATAATTTGTGCCATGTTAAAGCCGACTCATGCATTATTGCACTGTGTAAATAATGGTAAAGAAGCCGTAGACTTAGCCTTTGATTTTACCCCAGATATTATATTAATGGATATTCAAATGCCAGAGATGGATGGTGTTACAGCAAGTATTGAACTCAGGAATAAGCAATTTAATAAGCCCATAATTGCATTCACCGCAAACGTAATGAAAGGTGATATAGAACACTACCTAGCAAACGGAATGAATGACTTTATCCCTAAGCCTGTAGATATGAATCTATTATATCGAACCATTTCAAAGCTCTTACAAAGCGACCAAAAGAGTTAATCTAGATACAAGTAGGTACTAGAAAAAATAACGCATTAAGTTATTTTACGCACAGCGTGAGCCTTTAGGTCGTTGATCTTATATTAGACAATATGGTTGAAATAGAGAAATTAATTAACTCAGATTAGTTTTACTCCTCATAATAAACATAATACCTACTTAAGTGTGCAAAGAACTTAGCCATTATTATGGGTGGCAAGGTTAATCAGCATAGTTAATCAATCTAGAAGGGTTTTATCGCTAACGTTAATGATTATGTGTGAGAAAAATAGGCTTGGCACTTTTTGTTAGTGCTATCTTTACAGCAACAATGCGCCTAAAAAACGCCAATTAAATATAAACAGCCCAAACAGAAAATAATTGCCTTCCCATTTTATTCCTTTATTTATAACCCGTACTTATTTTGTTACATGATGTAGCGGCTTATCCTCAAAAATTTAATGAAAAAATTCTCAGAGTTACATAAAATACAGCAATAAAAATAAAGGGAACTATGATGAAAAAGAAATATTTAGCGGCTGTCATAGCTGCAAGTTTAACGTTATCCGCCTGTATGGCAACCAGTAGCGACTCTGGCAATAGTATGTCACAGCAATCAAGCCAAGAGAGTGTAAACAAAGTCTTTAGCCAAAAATACTTGTTCAAAGAGTTGGCTAATGGCTTACGTGTCTTAGTGGTAAAAACAGACTATCCAGATCTTGTTTCAGTACAAATACCCGTGTCTGTAGGTTCTCGCGATGAAAATGAAGTAGGTAAAACAGGCTTTGCCCACTTCTTTGAACATATGATGTTTAAAGGTTCTGAAAAATTTCCGCAAGCTGTTTATGCCGATTTATTTAAGAATGCCGGTGTTGATAACGGTGCTTACACCACCAACGATTACACTAACTATCATTTAGATTTTTCTAAAGATCATTTAGATAAAGTATTAGAGATTCAAGCGGATCACTTTAAAAACCTAAAGTACACCGAAGCACAATTTAAAACAGAAGCCTTAACGGTTAAAGGTGAGTATTTAAAAAATAATGCTAATCCAACTCGAAAGTTGTTAGCGGCGGTGCGAAAAGAAGCATTCGATACTCATACTTATAAGCATACCACTATGGGCTTCTTTGAAGATGTAGAAGCAATGCCTGATCAAGTTGCATACGGTGAACAGTTCTTTAAACAATTCTATAAGCCAGAATACGTTTCTTTAGTAATTGTCGGTGATGTTGAACCAGAAGCAACAATGGCCATGGTCGAGAAGCATTGGGGAAATTGGCAAAAAGGTGATTTTGTTAGCACTATAGCACCTGAGCCAAAACAGGAAGCTGCGAAATATGTTCATGAAAAATTCGATGGCTTACCGGGTCACTGGTTACTCGTTTCTTATAAAGGTGCTGATTGGCAACCCAAGAAAAAAGATCGCGCGGCTTTAGATTTAATTTCTGAATTATATTTTTCCAACAACTCAGCATTGTATCAAGAACTCGTTGTTGATAAGCAGTTGGCTAGCCAAATGTTTAACTACAACCCTGAAACAAAAGATGCTGGCTTACGTCACGTATTTATCAAAGTGAATGATGAAAAAGACCTAGCAACGGTTCGTGATGCAGTAAACCGTACTTACGCACAAGTAAGAACTGAGCTCGTTTCTTCAGAAAAACTTGATAACTTAAAGTCTAACTTAAAATATAGTTTTGTTAATAGTTTAGATTCATCAGAGTCTATCGCTTCAACATTGGCGAGTTATATGCATTTTGATCGCGATCCCGAAACGATTAATCACCTCTACAATAGCTTTGACAATATTACAGCTGAAGATATTCAACGTATTGCTAATGAATATTTTATTGATGAAAACCGTACAACAGTGACTTTATCAGCATTAGATGAGATTGCCGACTTTGAACAAGAAGTTGACTTAAATGGCGCTGTTGCAAAAATAGTTATGAAAAATGCGCAGCCGAGTACTCCACAGTTTACGGTATTAGATAAGACCAATGACTCACCGTTGATTGATGTTAATTTCCTATTTTATACCGGTGCTGCAGCAGATCCCGTTGGTAAAAAAGGGGTAGCGGCTTTAACTGCTCGTATGTTAACTCAAGGCGGCTCGGCAACAAAAAGCTATCAAGACATTAAGAAAGGTTTATACCCTTTAGCTGGACGATTTTCGTCGCAGCTTGATAAAGAAATGATGTCATTTACTGGCCGGGTGCATAAAGATAATGCTACTCAGTGGTACGAACTTATTAGCGATCAATTACTGAATCCAGGATGGCGTGAAGACGATTTTAAGCGTCTGAAAAAAGAGCTTGTTGACGGTATTAAATCAGGTCTTAAATCTTCTAATGATGAAGAATTAGGTAAAGAGGTGCTTTATAGCGAACTTTATCAAGGGCATGTTTACGAAAACTACAATAGTGGTGATTTGTCTGATTTAGCCGCAATTACTCTTGAAGATGTTAAAGCGTTCTACAACACTCAACTTACCCAAGCAAAATTAAACTTAGGTATAACTGGCGCTATGCCTAGTGCTTTAAAAGCACAATTAATGACAGATTTAGCGACTTTACCCGTCGGTGATGAAAAGCGCTTAACGATTGCTAAAGCACCGGTTTTAAAAGGTCATCATGCGACAATTATAGAAAAAAGTGCGCAATCTACAGCAGTATCTTTTGGTTTTCCCATTGATACTATCCGCAGTGATAAAGACTGGGCGGCTCTTTGGTTAGTGCGTTCATACTTTGGTGAACATCGTAGTTCTAACAGCTACTTGTATCAACAAATTCGTCAAGCGCGTGGCATGAACTATGGTGATTATTCTTATATTGAATATTTTCCACGAGGGATGTACCAAACTAAACCTGATGCAAATTTAGGTCGTTCTAGTCAAATTTTTCAAGTGTGGTTGCGTCCTTTACGTTCAAATAATGATGCTCATTTTGCAACGCGTGCCGCTTTGTATGAATTGGACAACTTGATTGAAAAGGGTATGAGCGAAAAAGACTTTCAAGCAACACGTAATTACTTAACGAACTATGCACCGCAATTAGTGGCTAGCCAAGATCAGCAGTTAGGTTATGCACTTGATAGTGAGTTTTATCAAACAGAAGAGTTTGTTAAGTACGTTCGCGATCAATTTGCAAAACTATCATTAGATGATGTTAATCGTGTTATCAAAGAAAACTTACAAACAGATGATATTCATTATGTTTTCATTTCAGGCGATGGTAAAGACATGAAGCAACGTTTGTTGTCTGAACAAGTATCACCGTTAACATATAACAGTGATAAGCCAGCAGAGCTTTTAGCGACCGATAAAATCATCGAAAGTTACAAGTTAACACTGCCGTCGAAAAATGTTGAAGTGATTGCAATAGATGATGTTTTTCAATAAATTGCGTTTACGTTCACTTTAATAGATATTCGTTATTATCTTATTGAAGATTACAAATAACTTAATAAGAATAACGCATGTAGTTAAAAATAAAAAACCGGCATCTGCCGGTTTTTTTATTTATTAATAACGATTAATTGTGCTTTATGCATCGAGTTTAGATATATCTGTTATTGGACTAATAAACGGTGATTATAATTTTCCAACTCAAGTTACCAAAAATATTGCAGCGTTAGTTGCAAATGCCTATACCTAGATAGAAATGATTAAAACTTCATAACCACTCGACCGGTAATTTCGCCGTTGATCATATCTTCAAAGATATCATTAATATCTTCTAGTGACTTTTCAATGGTGATCGCTTTAACTTTTCCTCTAGCGGCAAAATCTAAGCATTCAACTAAATCTTTACGCGTACCCACAATAGAGCCGACAACGCTAACACCATTTAAAACAGTATCAAATATAGGTAACGGCATATCTTCGGCGGGTAAGCCAACTAGTACACACTTACCCCCACGACGAATAACTTGGTAACTTTGTTCAAAGCCACTTTTACTAACAGCGGTACAAATACTGGCATGAACGCCGCCTGTTTCAGCTAAAACTCTTGCTACAACATCATCACACTTGAAATCTAAACAAAAAGAGGCACCCAAATCTTTAGCCAATTTCAATTTTTCAGTGCCAGTATCAATAGCGATGACATTTAAGCCCATTGCTACAGCATATTGCACAGCTAAATGCCCTAAGCCACCAATACCAAAAATAGCTACCCATTCACCTGGTTTAGCCGTAGATACTTTTAATGCTTTATAAGTTGTAACACCTGCGCAAAACAAGGGGGCAGCATCTACATAGCTGATCCCGTCGGGTATTTTTACCACATAGTTACCATCTGCTTTACAGTATTCTGCATAACTCCCATCAACAGAGTACCCTGCATTTTGCTGTAACAAACAGAGGTTTTCATTACCAGATAAGCAGTAATCACAATATCCACAAGCATTATACAACCATGGAATACCTACACGGTCACCAAGATTAAGGTGTTTAACTTGCTCGCCTACTTCAACGATTTCTCCAACACCTTCATGGCCCGGAACAAGTGGCATCTTAGGCTTTACTGGCCAATCACCATGACACGCATGTAAGTCGGTATGACATACACCACAAGCATGAACCTTTACTAAAACTTCATGACTCGAAATTGTAGGCTTATCAAGTTGTTTAATCTCGAGCTTGTCTTTGAATTGATGAATAACAGCTGCTTTCATTAGTGACCTTTCTTTAAGTTAATACATTGTAAAAAATATTATAGTACTCAACTTTAATAAAAATATGATGTAGAACAATAAATGGTCAGAAAGAGACGTTAATGGCTATCTTAATTTGTTAATAAATAATAGCCATTTAGTAAAGGTGAGTTATTTTTCTTGAGACATAATAATGTTTACTTATATCAAGGTGAAGACTGTTTTATTCATGGCTTTTAAGCGTGAATGCATATCTTGAACATTAATTTTTTTGATCTGCCGATAACACCAATAAGCGATTATTACTCACGGGTCAATCTGATGTGTTCAGCAAGAATTAATATTAAGTTATTCTTTGTCAGCAATACGGATCGACGCTTTAATGATGTTGACCGCTTCTCTAGTTTTACCTCTTCGGCTACCTAAGGCTTCAATTTTAGTTAAGCTATCTTCTAAATCAGTCACTACTTTACCAAAAACAGTATGATTACCGTCTAAATGAGGTGTCGCGTTAAAAGTAATGAAAAATTGACTGCCATCAGTACTTGGACCTGAATTTGCCATACTTAACATACCCGGTTCACTGTGGCCTATGTCACTATTAAATTCGCCATCGTATTTATAACCTGGGTTGCCCGTGCCATTACCCAATGGATCGCCACCTTGTGCCATAAAGCCAGGAATAACACGATGAAAACTTAGCTCATCATAGAAACCCAATTTAGTTAAGTAAATAGTACTAGAAGCATGCATAGGCGCAGAGTCAGTGAATAGCTTGATGGTCAGATTACCTTGGTTTGTTTGCAGCTCCCAAAAGTAATCTTTCCCTTCGGTGAAGGTCAGTAATGGCGGTTTACTTAACGTCGTTTTCCAAGCAGGGTTTGTTTTATCAACCGCTTGTTTAGTAATAAATCTATCAATAGTGTTTAATGCGGGATCTATTCCGCAACATGCGGCCAGTATCATGATTAACAAAAGACTGGTGATGATGTTTTTCATATTATTCATAAAAGACTTCTTATTTTATTTTAATTTTTTGAAAATATACTAAGTTATCAAATATTATCAGGTATTAACGACTAAGAAATAATAATTTTTATTAACTGTTCAATCATTAAGTCAGCAGCTTAAGGTGACTAAGCTTTGATGCCAACAATGCTGTTTCGTATGTAAGGCGTATTATAATATTTTTAGCACTTCACTAGAGGAGAGAAGTGTTAAATAACGGCTAATAAAAAACCGACAGAGGCCGGTTTTACATTACTATGTTATTAGCAGAATATTACCTTTATATTTTTTGTTAAAACTTAAACGTTTTACTGTGCTTGCCGCCTTTCTCTGAGTCTACCGTCACTTTATAAGTACCTTTGCCATCGACAATCCATTTCACTATGGTTGTTGAGTGACCCGCAAGCGTGGCGACTTTAATCGTTGCTGGGTTTAAGTCGTGATCAGTATGTGTGTTGGCACCTTCACTAATAACGGTTAACCCACTTAATATTGAAAAGTCGTCAGAGAGAATCGATATGCGGTCTTCAAACGACAAATTATTATTAATGTCTTGTGATAATCTTGTCGGAATTGCTCGCTCATTAGCAATATTAACCGTTATTTCATACAAACCATTACTGAGCTTACGCGTTGATGAACGAGTTACTTCTAACTGTGGCATATGGTAAGCGTGAAATAAGGTAAAGGCCATATTTCGGTGTGCTTCTTCTTCTAATAGGAAAGAAGGGGGCGTTCTACCAAAATTCTTCTTAAAACCGCCGACTTCTATATCGCCATAAATTGGATGCTTTACTTTAGTCCAAGGAACAAAAGCATCACCAAATAAAATATGCTTATTGAAGTTGTGATTTTGATTGCCTAATTTATCGCTTGTTTTATCGTTTGGACGAAACATATTAGCCGATGTCCAAAGTTCATTCGTAAATGCCATAATACCGTTGTTGCCATAAAACCAATCAAATTCTCCACCGTAGACTTGATAAAGATCTTTCCAAGCGACGAGGTAGCGATAATTGGGTAGTATTTGCTCACCTTGGTTGGCGATAAAATCATAGACGCTAATATCAGAACGGGTATATTTGTTATTGGCTTTACCCGGACCACGTAAAATCATACCACCGGTATTATGGTAACTTTGCGCGGCAGCAATATTACGATGAGCTTTAACAAATTTTGCCACTGCACGGGTTTCTTTTAATGAAAAAGGGTAACGGCGTGCACCTCTTTGAATATAAGCTGGCTCCCATTCATGGGCCCAGTCACGATTAGGATCATATTCGTAAACCCCTTTACCATCTTCGTTGACAAGACCGTCACCATCGTTGTCGTAACCTTCAGCTCCTAACATGCGGTAATCGCCAGTTTGACCTTCTTCAACAGGTACCATTAAACCTGGGTATTTCTCGTCTTCTTTATGAGTACCACGTACCTTATCTTTAATGCGCATGCGAGTAATGTGGCCATCATTATTGAGATCTTCTGGACCATCTTCATCGATTTCACCGTCAAGATCGTTGTCAGTAGGTACCATGCCCGAACGAGGAGAGTGCGCAGTATTAGCCTGCTTCATAAACCAGTCACGCCCATCAGGATTAATTGTAGGGACAATATAGAAAGCTTTATCGTTAAGTAGCTCGGTGATCCACTTCACTTTTCCGTAGCTTTCAGTTAAATACCAAGCGGTATAAAGAGAAACCTCTGTACCTTGAATCTCATTAGAATGAATATTGCCATCAATATACATCGCCGGTTTTGTCGTATCATCACCGTTGTTATAATTGGTAATTTTAATAACAAAAATATCGCGACCTTCGTAAGACTGACCAATAGATTCTAGTCGAGTAAGTTTAGGGTAAGCTTTATTTATTTTTTTGAGTATCGTTATAGTACTTTCTGAGTCATAAAAACGATTCCAGCGTATATCTACTTTTGGGTCTAAAGGCGCACCTAATGCCTGTAATCCAGTGAGTTTGTCTGCGGCTTGTGCCGTTATAGTTAACAAAGCTGTGGCCGTTAAAATACAGATGAGCAATATTTTTTTCATGATTAAGCTCCAAAATTAACGGTTTGTGTCACCGCATCGATGACAGGTGAGGATACTTCAAATGAGGCATCATTGAAGCCTTTGGTATTGATCAGCCACTTGATTTCTTGTTGGCCGCCATGAGCGGCAATAGGCGCTAATAATGTCCGCTTGCTACCGCCAATAAATTGCTCTTTGGGTAAATTCCACTGAACTCTTACGGGAAGCATCCAACGGGTGAGTTTACCCATGGCACTTTGTGTTGGAAGTTTGCCGATGTTTTTTATTTTTAAGGTCACTCGGTAAAGATCTTTACCTATTTTTTTTACGCTCTGGCTCACGTTAAGCTTAGGAAAAAGTGTAGTTAATGAAGCCACATATTCCGAACTTTTAGTATCAGCAAATACGCCAATATCAGGGTTATTTAAATAGGCAAGTCGAAAACCACCCACTTCCACCTTTTCATTTACAAAGTCTGGGTGTGAAATATTTGTCCACGGTATAATCGCCCCTTGTAGATTTTTTTCCTTGGCGTTAGTAACCAAACGAGCTTCTTTGGTATCTTCGCTTGCTGATGCGTTTTTGTTTTTTTCAACATCAGCCTCTTTGTTTTTTTCTACGTCAGCTGATTGGGCAATGGTTATTTGCTTAAAATTCCAGCCATTGGTGGCTATTGACCAACGACCACCGTGAAAATAGGCCCAGTCGTGAAAAGTACCTTGACCACGGTTTTCTGCTTTTACCTGCCAGTCTTTATGGGCTTGCTGCCATAGGTGAGTAAATAATTTATAACCGTCAACATCTTCTTTAGGCATTTTATCAAAGGCTTCCAGTGGACGTTTATATTCACTTACCAGTACTTTATTAGCCGACCAGTTTTCATGGAGGTTGTCGTATTTAGAAAAATTAACGGTCATTAAAATATTTTGATGATCGATAACAAAATCTATTAAGGCACGCGTTTCAGGTTCAGATGCTTGATTAACACCAGAGCCAATACCAAAATAGTCATAGTTATAGGTAAAGTTTTTATTTATTGCTGTTCCGCCATAGCCATCTTCATCTAATTTACCATCACCGTCGTCATCTTTTCCTTCATTGAGTAAACGGTATTGACCTGCTTCGTTTTTGAGGCGATCAACTTTTACTAATAAACTAGGATCTTGTTCACTAGCTTTGTATAGGCCAGAACTGTCTGAGATCCTTAACTGAGAAATAAAACCATCGTTGTTGAGATCATTAGGACCGTCTTCATTTATTTTTAGGTCGTTATCGTCATCTGTTTTTAAGTGATTAAAGGTCGTTGAATAACCATTTTTACCCAGTATAAAACTTGTTGCATCAGGGTTTGGCATAGGTACGATAAATATACTTTTACCATTTCGGGTGACTTTACCTGACTTTAGATCCTCGATTAGGCGCATCGCAAGTTCAGTACCGACCAAATAATCGCCATCAACGTTGCCAGTAACCAAAATTGCTGGTGAGCTTTTATCACCAAATTGAGCCACGATTATTGACTTTCCTGATCGTGAAGTACCAATTTGCTGAGTTTGAACACCCAGTTGTTTTAATTGTTTTAACATT
Source organism: Colwellia sp. PAMC 20917 (assembly GCF_001767295.1). GTDB lineage: Bacteria > Pseudomonadota > Gammaproteobacteria > Enterobacterales > Alteromonadaceae > Colwellia_A. The sequence goes on along the minus strand of NZ_CP014944.1, from coordinate 991,219 downwards.
TCTGCATGGCTGGTGTATTGGTTAATATAGTCTTGACCAAGACAACTGCCAGAGATGAGGAATAACGCGAGTAGTCGCTTCATTTACTTATATGCTCCAGTTATAAAAACGCTTAATTATTATAATTTGTTTTATAGGCGAACTTTAATTAGCCATAAAGAGTATATATTTTCTTCAATTAATTCAAAGGAAAGTGAATTAAATGAGCTGGTTTGCTAGTAATTCAGGTTAGATGATCAAAATGTATAAAAACCTAAAACAACTTAATCACTTATAATGTTGTTTTAGGTTTGTCTTGTTTATAACAATAAACGGCTTTGGGTTACGAGAATAAATCGACTGGTTTTTAATACAACTCAAATTTATCTGCATCTAAAAAGGCGGGGAATTGATTTTTAAATTTATCAAGTTTGCTGAAGTCGAGTTGGGTTGTGATGATTTGTTGTTGGTGATCAGTGGCAGAAAGTATGTTTTCACCATCAAAATTAATGAAAGTTGTGCCACCAGAGTGAGGCATATCGTTACCATCTGGTCCTATACGATTAACTCCGACCACAAAACTTTGATTTTCCATTGCCCGGGCTTTTAATAAGGTATCCCATATATGACGACGTGGAGCAGGCCAATTAGCAACGTTGACCATAAGATCATAATCTTGGCGGTTTCTCGACCAAACAGGAAAGCGCAAATCATAACAAACCAAAGGCAGTATTTTTATACCCCTAATGTTGATTGTTTTTCTGTGCTGGCCTTGCTCAACAAAGTCTTGCTCTTTACCTAAACGAAACAAATGGCGCTTGTCATAATGTTCAACCCGACCATCAGCAAAGACCCAATAAAAACGATTCACTTTTTTATCATTTTGGCTCACTAAAACTGTGCCAGCCACTACGCAGTTATATTGCTTTGCTATTTTTTTTAACCAATGTAGAGCAGAGCCACCATCTTCTGGCTCTTGCACATCTTTTCTATTAATACAAAAACCGGTTGAAAATGTTTCTGGTAGCAATAATAAATCGGCAGCCGCATGGTCAGTAAAGTGATCTTTGAAAAGTTGCTCTAAACGATCAAAATTGCTTTGTTTGTCTAACCAACTAATATCGAACTGCACTGCGGCTATGGTTAAAGTTGACATAATATTCCTGCGGCCTTAAGTAGGGTATCGTCGTTTTTTGCGAAACAAAGTCTGATTACTTTATTGTTTTGATGATAAGACTCCCTTTTGTCAGCGGGATACAGGGGGCTCAACGGAATGGCGGCAACACCGACTTCTTGGGTTAACCAATGACAAAATTCCCGATCATTAAGTGCTGAGATTGCAGAGTAATCAAGCAATAAAAAATAAGTACCTTTTGACGGTAGCATTGTAAAGCGAGAGTCTTTTAGTGCATTGATCAGTAAGTCTCTTTTTTGCTGATAGAAATTTGATAACTCGGTGATATGCTCGGGGTGCTGCTTTAGCATTTGCGCTATAGCTATTTGTGCCGGGGTAAATGAACAAAAGGTAACGTACTGATGAATTTTTCTAAACTCGACCGTAAGCGCATCAGGTGCGGCGCAATAACCCATTTTCCAGCCAGTGCAATGAAAGGTTTTACCAAAACTAGAGACGACAAAGGCACGTTTAAACAAATCAGGGTAACGCAAAATACTTTCATGACGTAAGCCGTCAAACGTCATGTGTTCGTATACTTCATCGCTTATTACATATAAATCATATTTCTCAAGCAAAGCTTGTAAGCTAGTAATATCTGCAGCACTCAGTATTGAACCCGTTGGGTTGTGTGGGCTGTTGATAATAATAGCACGTGTATTACCATTAATTGTTTGCTCAACTAAGGACCAGTTTATTGCATAGTTAGGCGCATCTAGTGCGACATGGCGACAAACTCCACCAGCAAGTTCAATGGCTGTCTCATAAGAATCATAAGCGGGATCAAAAATAATAACTTCATCATCTGGGCGAACCAGCGTTTGTATTGCAACCCATAGTGCTTCGGTAGCCCCGGAGGTTATTGTAACATTTTTTAAGCCATTAAGTTTTTGTGCAGTGGTTAAATCTGTTTGATACTGTCGATGCACCATAGCGGCAACTTGCGTTAATAACTCAGGTAAACCGTTTGAGGGCGAGTATTGATTTTTACCTTCACTAATGGCTAAGTTTATTTTATCTTTTAAAAATTCTGGAGTATCAAATTCAGGAAAACCTTGCGACAAATTAATTGCCTGATATTGATTTGCCATCATCGACATTTCTGTGAAAATACTGGTATCTAGATTGGGCAGTTTACTGGTAAAAGAAGATGGCACAAAAGGCTCCCTGGATTATTAAGTCGATATTTTTGAGGAAAATTAGCTTAAATAAGCATGGTTCAATCGGCCTTTATTTAAATAGACCGGGAAACAATAATCGAATGTTAAGGCTAACGGCTGATGAGTTCAATCGTTATCCTTTTTAAATCGATATCTTAGTGTAAACAACCGTTAATAAATTAACGGCTACTTTTAGCGCGTACTGTTAACAACATTAAGCCAATTGCGAGAGCAGCATAATAATAAGGCATGCCTGCTTGCCAACTCATGGTGCTATTAACGCCAAAAAAGTCTAGATATAGTGCTGTTTGAATCGGTCCCATATACCAAATTGCCGGGTATAGCACTTCAAACATTCGCTTTGTGCCGGTCAATACCCCACAAAAATAAGCGAGGGATACGGTAAATGAAATGGCTATAATTAATTGTATGATTAACAGCCACTCGGCTATCGCCGCAAATCTAAGTACACTACCTAAACTTGCCAATGCTAATAATATCCATGCAGCAGAGTAGCTCGCTAAACTTTGCAATAGCGCTGACTTTTTACTGTAGGTGACTAACTCAACCGTATTTGCTTGTTTTTCTACTTGGCCAAGCTGTGAAAGCACTAAAACACACCATAACCATGACAGCGGTAAAAATATGCTAACCAGTAATTGCTGACTGATAAACAGTTGAATAATATTTAACGTTAAAAGACCTAACAGCCAGTAAATCGAATGGCTTTTTAATAATAATTTGAGTTCTAAACGTAATAAGCGAGTAAAAGCAAAGTGCTTGGTTAGCATGGTAAATAGCACATCGAGTCGATTGAACACTTGACGGGTTAAGGTGTTTATTAGCCATGAGGTTTGTTTGGTTTCAGGTACGGGGTTTCGACTAAAGCGATCAAAAAAGATTACTGCAATAATAAAACAGCTTAAGCAAATGATCAGTAACGGCAGAATACTCGATAAATACTGTGCTGTTGGCTCTATTCCTTGCCAAAGAAAAGTGTTTACTGCATTTTCTTCATCAACAACCGTTACGCCAATATGTGTTGAGCCTGCTTGTGACGGAAAACGTTCTGCAACCTCGGTTTCTATAGCAGAAAGTATTGCGCCAACCCCTGAAACGCTTTCAATGGTTTGAACAATAGAGCCGGTCCACAAGAAAAAATAAACAACATTGCCAAAGCCCCCCTTAAGCCACTTTATTGATTCAAACATTATCGCCAGTGAAGCAACAACTAATAACACAGGTAGAACAAAGACTAATTGGGGCCAAGCTAACGCCCAAAGGTCTATCTGATAATTTTCCCCATAATAAAGTTGCAGTAAAATACAACTGATCAGCATAACCAATACGATAGTAAACAAAATTAAAACATTGGTGCACCATTTGGCGAATATAAAAGTTAACTTACTCATAGGAGTGGCAGCAATAAGTTCACAGGTCATCGATTTTCGATCTAATTCAAGACCATTCTTAATGAGATAAAAACAAATAATAGGTAAAAATAAAACATTTAACATCGCTAAACAAACACCTAACCAGGCACTGTTATAAAGACCTCTATAACCATTGATAATAAGTGTTTGATATTGAGCATCGAGTGAAGGGAAAAAAAGTAAGGTTAATACCGACATCGCCAGTAAAGTAACCACAAAGCTTTGCTGGCGTGTTCGTTGTTTAAAATCAGCGACCGTACATTGCCATAATTGATTCATTAACATGCCCTCGCAAGAACAGTTCGAGCACGCTTATTACTGGTAAAGTAGAGATACGCATCTTCTAATGTTGGCGCTCTTGATATTGCTCGCGCATCAGGGCAGTGTTCAGCGACAATATTTAACTCGACCTTGTTGTCTTTTCGCACACTGTGGCTGACAATAAAGTCGTGCTGAATTTGTTTTAATTCATTCAAGTTAGTGGTTAGTTGCCAGCATTTATCGGCAACTTTTTCTTGTAGTGCCTTTGGAGTTGCTGATTGAATTAATTGCCCAGTTTGCATAATCGCAATTTGGTCAGCAATAGATTCAACATCTGCGACTATGTGAGTTGATAAAATAATGCAACGATCATCGGCTAATTCAGTTAATAACTGGCGAAAATTGGCACGTTCTTGTGGATCTAGACCCACAGTTGGTTCATCAATAATCAATAATTTAGGGTCATTAAGTAAAGCCTGTGCAATGCCAATGCGCTGTTTCATCCCCCCGAATAACCTTTCAATGGCATATGAGCAGCATGGGTAAGGTTGAGCTTAGCAAGTAAATCCTCGATTCTTTGAGTCGCTAAAGATTGATTTAACCCTTTTAAGCCAGCCATGTATTGTAAAAATTCAATAGCCGACAATTGGTCATAGACGCCAAAATATTGAGGCAGGTAACCGAGTTCGTTACGCAATAATTGTGGTGATTTAACAATGTTTTGTCCTTGCCATAAAATTTTTCCTTGGCTAGGTTTTGTTATCGTAGCAAGAATACGCATTAAGCTAGATTTTCCTGCGCCATTAGCGCCTAGTAAGCCTAAAATCCCTGGTCTAACTTGTAGTGATAATGATTTGATTGCTAGTTGTGTGTGCTTGCCACTTTGGTATTGATGGCTAAGTGATTGAATATCCAATAACATTGTATTTCCCTTCGACATTAAGATGTTATCTATTTAGCAAAGTTTACGCCAAAAATAAGTTGTTTTAATTCAATGGTTTATTGTTTTTGGTTTTTATTTTTTTGAAAAAAAATGTTCAATTAAACCAACTATTAGTGAAATTATTAACGATTAATAAATTTCACTAAGGTACAACGGTGACATTGTGTTTTATAATACTTGCGTGAAATAATAGCGTGGCCTTTTCAGGTGAATCAGCATGTTAATTTTAATAACTTTTAGGCATATTTGATGAAATTTATAGCTGTCTTTATTGTTGTACTCTTGTTGTTTAGTGCAACAGATGTCTACGCTTTCGAAGCGAAAAAAGTTGATATCGGTGATATTATTTCAAAAGAACAATTCTCACTATACAAAGACGTTGGCGAATTCATCGAACATTCCCCTAAAGTCACCATTGAAGTTAAACCTGAGCCAGAAGATATCGCCGAATATGGCACTGATGTTGTTAAATCTTTGACGGGTTCCGATTGTGATAGAGACGGCATTATGGATGATAATGCTAAGTGTAATGCGGTTTATTACAAACTGTGGATGAGATATGAGCGTTAATCAATCGTCAAAATATAATCCTAAACAGTCAAGCCAAGGTAAAAGCCGTTAATGTTAGAAAATCAAAGTCAGTTGCAGGGGCATTATGATGCCCAAGGTTACTTTGTTATTAGAAATTACTTTAATGACACTGAAATTTCAGCCCTAAGACAAGTGGTATTGAAATTTCACGATCTTTGGAAAAAAGATCACGCAAAATTTTATCAAGAAGAAGCGTTCAACTCTTCTTTGATCACCGGCAGTCAGTACTTAGCATTTGACGATCGTGTTAAGCTTTTCAACTTTATTAGTTCAAAAAAAATAATGGCTGTTGTCGAGTCTGTTATAGCGGCAAAACCAGCCTTTATGAATACTCAATTGTTTTTTAACCCGGTTAATCCAGCACAAAAAGATTTTTGGCATCGAGATTGTCAATATGATCACGAGGTTGAAGAACAGAAAAAAGCCATTCAAGAGACACAAGTTGTTCACTTACGTGTGCCATTATTTGATGAGCGCGGTATGGAATTAGTGCCAGGAACACATAAACGCTGGGACAACGAAGAAGAATTTAATGTTCGACAAGAAGAAAAGGGCAGAGTGAGCAGCGAAAACCTTTCTACCGGTAAAGAAATAAAGTTAGCGGCCGGTGATTTATTAGTTTTTTCGGCGGATATGATCCACCGTGGTTTGTATGGACTTGATCGATTAGCATTAGATATTTTAGTTTTTGATCCCGCTGGCGATTTTGCTGACTACGTTGATGACGATTGTTTACCCGAATTTTCGATGCTAGATAAGATTGAAAACCCAAGGTTATTTACCAATACCCTCGACTTAAAGGCAATAAAGCTAAAATAGTAAAGCAACACTTATTATTGGTATTAATTTTTAAATTGAGCTATTTGAATAGACTAAATTTTTTATAAAAAAACAGCTGATGATTTCAATGGGGTAATAACAGCTAATCAATACTTTATTACATTAACTTTATTACATTAATTTTATAGATTATGCTTAATGATAAATGATTATAAAACCGAGCTTCTCGATTAATTAACATTAGATAAAATAGGTAGATTTCATTGATTCAAAAATTTGCTTCGCACGGCCAATGCCAACTCACACTCGATAATAATATTATTATTATCGATGCAGAGGGTCCATGGAATGTCGAGTTTTTCAAACAAATGCACGCTAATCTACAACAAGTCGTCCTAGAAAATTTTATCAATATAAATTACGGGATCATCGTGATACTTAAAGGAGAGACATTAGCAACACAGGAAGGTTTAGATTATCACTTGTATAAAGTGAAGCACGGAACCGCTAAGGCAATTGCCATTAATATGATACATAGTTCATTTGCATTAACCACTCAACTTGAATTTGAGGCTGTGTATAAGAAGGCCGGCATTAAAAATAAATTTTTTAGTGACACACCAACGGCTAAACAATGGTTAGAGAAAGAATTAGTTTCCTTATAATTGTTTTTAAAAATAGTGTGCTATTAAAGCGTTTTTTGCGCATTTTGAAAGCCAAAGTATTGTTATTTTAGTGTTCTCCTGAATATATACTTTTCTGGATATTTATTTGAGCTGAACTACTCTTAAACTTATTAGTTTGCGGCTAAGTTAAAATGAGCACTTGTTGTGTTTCTGCGTTTATCGATTAATGTTTAGCGACCAATTATTTTTTATGAGTGACTTAAGCTGGCAGAAATAGTTTACTGTTGTCTATCGTCTATTTTTTAACTATCTATTTTGACGCGAGTAAGGCGTTAGGTGATTTTATGTTTACAGAGAATCCAGAAGACTTTATCTATAATTCATCGATTGGTATTCATGCTGTATCGCCAGAAGGTATTATTGTTTATGCCAATGAGTGTGAGCTTGAAGTGTTAGGTTATACAAAAAATGAATATATAGGGCATCACATCTCAGAGTTTCAGATAGATGAAAGCTGTTTAGCGGACATGATGACACGTTTGAGCCATTTTGATATATTGAAAAATTATCCTGCAAGAGTTCAAGGCAAAGATGAAATTAAATATATTATCTACAACTCTAGTGTTTACGAAGAAGATGGCGAATTTAAGCATACGCGTTGTTATGGAACTGAAGTAGAAAAGGTCATTTATGATGTTTTCTTTAAACATTTTGATTTCTAACGTTAGTATTGAGAGGCAATAGCGTCTCCAAGTTGTACAAAATATTGTGGCTGTTTTGCAGAGCAATGCTTTAATCAGTTCTTTTTATGTCTGCTATTTGCCCCATCAGCTTCTATTTGCTCGAGAAGCTTAGCGGTTTAGCGTATCCTACTCACCATTAAGTTTATTGTTATTTATTATTTATTATGAACATTGAAGTAAAAAATATTCCCGTTCCCGAAGTCACCTGTGCAAATTGCCAGGCATGTTGCTGTAGCTTAGAAGTTAGAATTATTTCAGATACCGGTGTGCCTTATCGGCATATCTATATTGATGACCATGGACACGAATCAATGTTACGACTTGATGATGGTCTGTGCTCAGCGTTAAACAGAGATACATTATTGTGTTCTATTTACGAAAATAGACCTTGGGTTTGTCGAGAATTTGAGATGGGTTCATATGAATGTATCGACGAAAGAACAGAAAAGCTCTATACCTCTTAAAATAGTTAACTGTTTATTTTATCATAATAAAAAACCCCTAATAATTAATATTAGAGGTTTTGTTTTTATACAGTATTATGATAAATAAGCGGTTAACTTACCTTATCAGCCACCACTCATTGATTAACCATTACTCACTTCTTCAAAGTCTGCGTCAATAACATCTTCGTTTTTAGCACTATCATTAGCCGCATCACCTTGAGGCTGTTCTGCTTGTGATTGTGAAGCTTGCATTATTTTACTGTGCGCTTCTTGTAATGCTTTTTGTCGCATTTCTATCGCCGCTTTATCATTGCCATTAACGGCCATTTTTAATTGCTCAATTAATGTTTTAAGCTCGGCTTGTTGATCTTCACTCAAGCTAGTCATTGACGTTTGTACCGTATGAATCAATTGATCGGCTTGGTTGCGTTGTTCAACTAACTCACGTTTTTGCTTATCTTCAGTTGCGTGCTTCTGGGCATCGTCGACCATGCGATTAACTTCATCTTCAGTTAAACCACTTGATGCCGTAATTTTAATACTCTGCTCTTTACCGGTTGCTTTATCTTTTGCTGAGACATTTAAAATACCATCTGCATCAATATCAAAAGTGACTTCAACTTGCACCGAGCCACGAGGACCGGGGTTAATATCTGTTAAGTTAAATTGACCTAACGATTTATTATCTGTTGCCATTTCACGCTGACCTTGCAATACATGCACAGTTACCGCGGCTTGATTATCTTCGGCCGTAGAGAATGTTTCAGAAGCACGTGTTGGTATTGTAGTGTTTTTATCAATAAGCTTAGTCATTACGCCGCCTAAAGTTTCAATACCTAGTGATAATGGCGTTACATCAAGTAATAACACATCACCGACCGTTCCTGATAACACACCTGCTTGAATCGCTGCACCAATAGCCACTGCTTCATCTGGGTTAACATCTTTACGAGGCTCTTTACCAAAGAAGGTTTTAACTGCTTCTTGTACTTTTGGCATACGTGACTGACCACCTACCAAAATAATTTCATCAATATCACCTTTACTTAAGCCAGCATCTTTAAGTGCTTGGTCACACGGAGCGATAGTCTTTTTCACTAAGTCATCAACCAAAGACTCTAATTTTGCTCGGGTAATTTGTACGTTTAAATGTTTAGGACCACTAGCATCAGCAGTAACATACGGTAAGTTCACGTCAGTTTGTAGTGCTGATGACAACTCTATTTTTGCTTTTTCAGCCGCTTCTTTAATACGCTGTAACGCTAATGGGTCTTGGTGAATATCAATACCACTTTCTTTTTTAAATTCATCAGCAAGGTAGTTAATCAGGCGTAAATCAAAGTCTTCGCCACCTAAAAAGGTATCACCATTGGTTGCTAATACTTCGAATTGTTTTTCGCCGTCTACATTAGAAATTTCAATAATTGAAATATCGAAGGTACCGCCACCTAAATCATAAACCACCACTTTCTGGTCAGCTTTGTTATTTTTATCAACGCCGTAGGCTAATGCAGCAGCTGTTGGTTCATTAATAATACGCTTGACATTAAGTCCAGCAATTTTACCGGCATCTTTGGTTGCTTGGCGTTGTGAATCATTAAAATAAGCGGGGACAGTAATAACCGCTTCGGTAACCGTTTCACCTAAATAGGCTTCAGCATCTTTTTTCAATTTACGTAAAATTTGCGCTGATACTTCTTGTGGTGATAATTTTTTACCATTAACTTCAACCCAAGCATCACCATTGTCTGCTTTGACAATTTTATAAGGGGCTAACTTAATATCTTTTTGTACTTCTTTATCATCAAATTTACGACCAATTAAGCGTTTAATCGCAAATAATGTATTTTTAGAGTTGGTAACGGCTTGTCTTTTTGCCGGTTGGCCCGCTAATGTTTCCTCGTTTGCATAAGCAACAATTGACGGAGTGGTGCGGCTACCCTCTGCATTTTCAATAATTTTAGCAACGCCACCTTCCATAACAGCTACACATGAATTTGTTGTACCTAAATCTATACCAATAATCTTAGACATAATAATTACCTATTATTTATTAAAAAAGGTCTAATGCTTTATGGTCATTATCCAGCAAGCAGTTTGACCGTATAAACAAACTAACGTTGATGTTTTAAGGTTAGATGTTTGGTTAGTGGCGCTATAATAGCTAAGGTCATAAAATGCTTCTGTCACAAATATGACAGTAACGATCATTTTATAATTTTTATAATATCTAGGCTTTATAAGTTAAAAGTCAGCAGATTAACGTGAGGAATAGTATAGAAATTTAAAAAGCAACATTGTCTTTTGCTCTATAGATACAAAGGGTAGAATAAAACTAATCGTGCCCGCTATGGCTTAAATACTACTCTTATGAATAAAGACGCTACTCATCTACCTCAAAAAGCCAGCCCAGTTTTAGTAAAGCAAGCTAATATTTTTGCAGATTTACCGGCGAAGTTAATTGAAGATTTTCAACAAGAATTTCAGCTTGATGAATGGTACAAAGGCGATTACTTTAATCCGGCCTTACTTACTCAGCGATTTTTTGTGGTGATTAGCGGTAGTTTAGAAATTAAACAAAGTAATCCAGAAACGGGCAGAGAAGCCACTTTAGATATGCTTTATGCGGGCGACTGTTTTGACTTAATGGTGCTGTTAGACGATCAACCACATGAGGTTATTGTTTCACCTTTAACAACGGTAAAGTTATTGTCAGTGAAACTTTCCACCATGCGGCATTGGTTGTGGACGTATCCAGAGTTTAACCAGCAATTTATGCCTTACTTAGCGAAAAAAATGCGTGAAAAAGAACAACAAGCCAGTAGCCTAGTTTTACACGATGTTACCACGCGTTTAAGCCGTATTATTTTAGAACATATTAATAAAATTAAGTTTTATAACGGCACAATAGAAGCAGAGCATCAACATCATTTAGTTAACGGTTTAAACGATGAAACCTTAGCGCGGATGACTGGCTCAGTTAGGCAAGTGATCAATAAGCAGTTACAACACTGGAAAAAAGAAGGTACGCTTGATAAAAAACGTAATCAATTGATTATTAAAGATTTAGAGGCTTTAGTGAAAGAAGCTAAATATACAGAAACTTTACCTAACGCCCCTTTTTTTAAACCCTAAAGGCAAAAATCTCGATAATTAATAGGGTAGCCGGTATTTTTATTGATGATATCAAGCTCTCTAGAACGTCTAATACCTTCCATAATATCGGCTAATATCTTTTCATACTTTGAATGGCTAGAAGAAAATGCGATATAGACTTTCATTGGCTTAGAGGCATTGCAGTATGTTTAAATTGGCGCCTTTAATAGGTGAGGGGCCAACACTCAGTTTTGTGCAAGGCCGTGCAGTGCCAGCAAGATAAACGCTTAAGAATCGATAAGCCGATTTTAATTTACCCAAGTGTTGATTACACCGGCCAGCAGCCTTCTTTTACTGAGAATGGTTCAGGTTTTTTACTTGAGCAAGATAAAATAACTTGGTACTTTAATCAGTACTTTAAAGCGAGTGATAACCGTAAAACAGCATCACCTTTGTATGGTGAAATAAGTAAGACTTTACCTGAAACCTTAATTATTACCGCCGGATGCGACCCGTTAAGAGATGAAGGCTTAGCTTATGCTAAAGCGCTAAAAGCGGTTGGGGTAGCGGTGCATCATCATCATCAGTTTGATGGGTTAACGCATGCCTATATGTTACTTGATGCATTGGTTGAAGAAGAGTGTCAGCAAACTTTTCAGCTGATCGCTAACTTTATTAATAAATAGCTAAGCTTGCCACAGATTTCTGTGGCAAAAGCATTCATTATCGCAAGGTCTTGTTACCAGAGAGCAAGATCTCTTTACCATAATGTCAGTGATCCCGTTACCGACGTTGTCAACACGTTTCATCTTCATCTAGGTCATCATAATTTCAATATAGTTTCTTGTTCGGTAAAACACCTACAAAAAATGGTTGAATACGTATTCATCTTCTTTGATATAGCGCTTTGTTTAAATTTAACGCAACCTGTCTTGGCTATTTAATAAGCAAATATAAACATTAATTTTACATTAGGAATAACAATAAAAATGAAAACTAAAGTAATAAAATCCTTATTAACAACAGGTCTGGCATTAGGCATTGTTTGTCAGGCTCAAGCTGCTGCTGAACCGACTACTTTTGTTCATCTCTTTGAATGGAGCTGGCAAGATGTTGCCCAAGAATGTGAAGATTATTTAGGCCCTAAAGGTTATGCCGCAGTTCAGGTGTCACCACCTAATGAGCATATTCAAGGGGGACAATGGTGGACTCGATATCAACCGGTAAGCTATAAAATAGAGAGTCGAAGCGGTAACCGTGCCCAGTTTGTCGATATGGTGAATCGTTGTAAGGCCGTTGGCGTAGAAATATATGTTGATGCAGTTTTAAATCATATGGCATCTGGCAGTGGTACAGGTACTGCAGGGAGTAATTATGGTAACAAAAGCTTCCCTAATTATGGGCCACAAGACTTTCATGATACTTGTGCCATTACCGATTATAACAATCGTTGGCAAGTACAAAACTGTGAGCTAGTGGGCTTAGCTGACCTCAATACTGGTGCCGCTTATGTACAAGAAACGCTCGCAGGTTATTTAAACGACTTGCAAGATATTGGTGTTACAGGTTTTCGATTTGACGCCTCTAAGCACATGTCATTAGGCGATATTCAAGGAGTATTGTCGAAAGTTAATGGCTCACCTTTGGTGTTTCAGGAAGTGATTGATCAAGGCGGTGAACCCATCACCTCCAGTGAATACCAAAGCACAGGTTTAGTAACTGAATTTAAATATACCACACAGCTAGGTAACACCTTCAAAAATGGCAGCCTAGCATCACTGAGTAGTTTTGGTGAAGCTTGGGGATTTTTACCGAGTAGTTCCGCGGTGGTTTTTGTCGATAACCATGATAATCAACGTGGTCATGGTGGCGGTGGTAATGTGATTACTTTTGAAGATGGCCGTTTATACGACTTAGCGAATGTATTTATGTTGGCTTATCCGTATGGTTACCCAAAAGTTATGTCGAGCTATGATTTTCAGGGGGATACTGATGCGGGTGCTCCAAGTGTTCCGGTCCATAACAATGGTAATCTAGAATGCTTTGGCAGTAGTTGGAAGTGTGAGCATCGATGGTCATATATTGCTGGTGGTGTCGACTTTAGAAATAATACCGCAGATAACTGGAACACCACAAACTGGTGGGATAATGGCAATAATCAAATTGCTTTTGGTCGAGGTAGTTCGGGTTTTGTCGCAATTAATAAAGAAGATGTTAATTTAACGTCTACGCTAAATACACAAATGAGTGCAGGTACTTATTGTAACGTTTTAAAAGGTCAATTATCTGCTGATGCTAAATCGTGTAGCGGTGAAACGATTACAGTAAACAAGGGTGGAAGTATTAATGCCAATTTAGGTGTTTGGGATGCATTTGCCATTCATCAAGGCGCAAAAATTAATGGTGACGTAACAGGCCCAGCAACATTGAAACGTACGGTGATATTTATTCAAGCACAAACGCAAAGTGGTCAAGATATGTTTATTCGCGGCGGCATTGATCATAACTACGCCAATAATAATCTTGGTAGAAATTGTCAAACCACTAATTTTGAGTGTGCAATGACTATTCGCCATAACAATTTAAAAAGCGCAACGACAACGCCATGGAAAACCAATGAAAGCTACTTAGATTGGTATGGCAGTGAAGCCGCTCAAAGTAGCACCGCTGAAGGAACTCCGCTTGATTGGACCACCAATGCTTGGCCTGCAGGTTGGGGAGCAAAGCGTACCGTTGCTAATGATGGTTATGGTGAAGAGCCGTTAAATATTTGGGGTCAACATTACTGGATGTTAGATGTTGATATGGATTGTAGTAAAGCGGTTAATAACAAGTTTGAAGTAAAAGCCTATGTTAAAAATGGTCAAGGTTGGGAAGGTGACATCAACCAAGCTAACACACCCTATGCATCGAGTAATCATTTTGCTGAATGTGGAAAAATCAACAAGTTTAACTTCAATAGTAATGCCGTAGAAATTCGAAGTTTTTAGAGTTTTGTCGCGTTTTAATGATGATTTTTAACTAAATAAGTGAGCAGGCTAGGCAAATTTTTTGTCTAGCCTTTACAACTTTAAAGCGATATTTATAGACGATTTATAAAACTTCTTTAGCGGCTCTAAAAGCCTCTTGTGCAGCTGGCGCGCCACAATACACAGCGCTGTGCAGTAATACTTCTCTTATTTCCTCTTTAGTCGCGCCATTATTTAATGCACCACGAATATGCCCTTTAAGTTCTTGAGGAGCTCTTAGTGCTGCCAGCATAGCGATAGTGACTAAACTACGGGTTTTAATATCTAATTCAGTTCGCTGCCAGGTTGCTCCCCAGCCATGATCGTTGATGTAGTCTTGCATAGGTTGACTAAAATCATCGGCATTATTAAGTGCGCGGTCAACAAATTCATCGCCCATTACTTGACGGCGAATTTTTTCACCTGCTGTTTTTTCGTTGTTAGCTAACATATATTATCCTGTTTTTTATTGGGCGGCCCAAGCACCGTCCATGGGAAGTGCCGAACCGGTTATACTACGCGCACTATTACTGCATAATAATAAAATAAATCCACCAATTTTACGAGGGTTAACCGTTGGTTAGGTTCCGCTTCACCTCACTTTTAACCAATAATTAAAGTCTCTTAACGTGGTGTTAGCAGTACAAAGGATGTAAAGTTAAGTCATTCAAGCACAACAAAAAAAATTGGCTATTTGCTCCATCGTCGCCTATTTTGTCCGCTTATGGCTGCGTTAGCTTACAATACAAAACTTGGCATTAATAAAATGGATTTTAAATGAAAATACCTTTGTTAATCTTTACTATTTTAAACACTATGTCATTAACCGTAGATGCTAACGTTAGTGATGGTTTTAGTGAATTAAACTCTCAAACTCCTGGTTGTGCTGTTGGTGTGGTGAAGAAAGGAGAATTAGTTTATGAGCGCTATTTTGGGCAGGCAAACTTACGTTATCAAGTTCCAATAGATAAGAAAACCGTTTTTAATTTGGGGTCTATTACTAAACATTTTACTGCTGTTTTAGCGTTACAATTAGAGGTGAAAGGCCAACTATCTTTAAATGATTCATTGAAGAAATATTATCCCCAAGGCCCCCGCTGGTTTGAAAATATTAAGTTACATCATTTAATTAATCACCAAAGTGGTCTGCCAGACTATTTAAATGATGAAAAAACTAGAGCGGAACTTGTAAAAAGGGTATCTACCATACCCCATGTACTTGAAAATCTAGTTGTAGGGAAGCCGATTGCACGTGATGTTACTCTAATGCACGTTCTTGATACTATGATGGCGTTATCTGCACCATCATTCAAACCGGGCGAAAATTCAAGTTACAGTAATACGGGTTATTTATTTTTGGCTGATATACTTGAAAAAGCTAGTGGAATACCTTTTAGTGACTTAGCTAAAAAACAACTATTTAAACCACTTGGAATGTCTTCGACTGAACTTGTGAGTTCACAGACTATTGAAATTCCTTGGAGTGCTACGGGGTATAGTGCTGTAAATCTGCCTACCTACAAATATCGACGTAATTCATCAAATCTAATTACTCAGGGCGATGGCGGAATTTTATCTACGCTCCCTGATTTTGCCAAATGGATAAGTCATTTAATGACCCCTATTGATGACAAATTATTTTGGAGTACATTTTTGCATGCGATGAAGCCTGTTTCCAACATTGGAGGACTCTCCAATTTCCAGAATACTGACGACAGTAAAGGTCATTTTATCAGTCAAATATTATCTTCTTTAAAGACCGTTTCTAAAATTGGAGGAGTACCATATAATAATGGACTGTTCATTAGGGAGGTTAAAGGTGAGACAATATATTCTCATAGAGGTTTATCAATTGACTCAATGGGGAGTTACTTTTGGCTTTCACCTAGTCATAATATTGGGTATATTCAACTTTGTAACTTCAGCTTTGATAAACGGCCATCTGTAAACGAAATATTGCATACCTATGCCGATTAGCAAGCAACAACAAATTAAACAAGGACAAAAAGCCGCTGGCTTTTGCTCTTTGGTCGCTATTTTAACTAACCATTATTCCTCCCTTAAATGGGCGTTATATTACAAGGTATTTCCATGCTCTTTTTGATTATTAAACTATTGATGTTAGCTCTTTCATATAAATTATACTTGATGAAAAAGGAACCTTATTTTTCAGCATTATTGTTTAGTATTCCCTTAGCTATTGTTGGTTTAATTATGGGGCATACATTTATGGGGGTTTTTGTTGGCAGTGCCATTTTATTTGCCTTAGCTTTCGTTTGCTTCGTACTTATGTCTAAGTTACCAACAGGGATGCCCGAGTACAGTGTATTAGCTGTAACGGCAATTATTGTTGCATTTGTTATATAGCAAAGGTATTCAAACTGGGCTTTTAACCCTTGGCTAGCTTACGTTTAGCTTCACATTTTAGCTAACTAAACTTTACCCTTAATTGGGCATTTTTTTACGGAGATTTATGTGAAAAGTTTACTTAAAAGTATTCAATATGGAATGTTAGATTTTATTGAGGGAGAAAATCAACCTGATTACACATCTGATAATGTTACTGATTGCATTACATTACTCTTAGAGTTCATGTCGTCAATGGGATCAGAAATTCAAACTGTTGATAGTACTAAAAATCATATTAAATATTTAATTTTATCTTTGAACGAATTAAACGATGACTGTGGTCAATGTTTAATAGAAACTGACCAACGTGAAGATATTTGTGATTTCATTCAAAAAGTAACAACTAAAGCCAATGTAGAATTTGAAGGTGATGTTACAGAAGAATGGCGAGAGTGGTAAAAATAGTAAGCGACTCAAGTAGAATACTATAGTTCATGGAGGATTTAGGTTGTTATTTCCAGTATTAGAAACTAATCGTTTAAGGTTAGATAAATTAACGACAGAAGATTCAAATAGCTTATTTGATTTATTCTCAGACAATTCAGTTGTCAAATATTATGATCTGGACGCATTTACTAAACATTCACAAGCGAGTAATTTAATAGAATTCTTTAATGCTCGCTTTACAGAAAACTCTGGTATTCGTTGGGCTATACGCTTAAAAGAAACACATCAATTAATAGGGACTTGTGGGTTTAATACTTGGAGTCCTAAAATGAAAAATGCTGTGATAGGTTACGATTTACTGCCTAAGTTCTGGGGCAGTGGTTACACAACAGAAGCTGTGCATAGAATTGTTAAATCAGCATTTTGTGGTGAGTTACCATGCGGAGCCTTGAATCGCATTCAAGGTGATACGGTTCCCGGGAATCTAGCCTCAGAGTCTCTTTTACTCAACGCAGGCTTTAAAGAAGAGGGTATTCGCCGTCAAAGTGGATATTGGAAGAATCAGTTTCACGACCTTAAATGTTTTGGCTTAATAAAGTCAGAGTATGGTGAAACATAAGCTATTAAATAAAATAAATAACCGTTGGCTATTTGCTTCTTCGGTGCTTACTTTAGTCAACAATTATGCGCCAGTTAATCGGGCGTTGCAGTGCAAGGATCCGAGTAGTGAAGCTGTTAAAAAATAAAATCAATAAACTAGCAGAAATGAGTGAAGCGTTTAATTGGAAAAACTGTAGTAAAAAGCATGATCCTCTTGATCTGACTTTAGGGGAGCCTTTACCTACGTGGGATACATGGGTAAATGATATAGAAAATATTTTGAAACAAACAGTTAAACCAAATTCAGAACCTTTTGTTTATTTTAAAGCTGCAAATAATTCAAAGGTAACAGGTAATAGTGAAGACAAATTTGAGTTTGCAAAAGACAATTATATTAAAACATTAAATGCATTAATTTCGTTAATAGATGAAGGCGATATATTTAATGAATTATTAGTTTCAGGGCCACCAAAAAAAACCAATAAACCCAAAGGTTCGACCGAAAAAACAAATGCAACTAACTCCCTAGTACCAAGTAATAATAAAGTACTGATTGTTCATGGGCATGACAATGCTTTAAAAATTGAATTAGCGCTATTTCTTACACAAATCGGAATTCAGCCAATTTTTTTGCACAGAGAAGTGGATGCTGAGCAAAGTCTCATTGAAAAACTCGAGGCCAACAGTGATGTATCTTATGCATTCATATTACTTACCCCTGATGAAGTTTCGTATACGATTGATCAATCTAGTGTTATAGATGCTGAGAGAAAAAAAGTCATTAGAGCCAAACCTAATGTCATTTTTGAGTTTGGTTATTTGGTCGCTAAGCTTGGGAGAAAAAATGTCTGTGTTCTTCATAAAGGCGATGTGGATATACCTGATGATTTAAGCGGTTTTATATATAAAAAAGTTGATGATAATATCGATGAAATAGGGCTGTTTTTAATTAATGAAATTAAAGCAGCTGGTTTTAAGCCTGAATTATAATAGCATTTATGCAGTTACTTAAACGGCCACAAAAAATTTGCTTCTCTTGTTATTATAAATAGTTATTTTTACAAGCTTAATAAAGTGTTTTATGACAAAAAAAACATGATTACAGTAGAGAGCCAACGACCCAGTGTAATAAATGTGGTTTGAGATATAAAATATCTTATTCTGTTTGCCCCCATTGTGTCGGTAAAAAAAAGGGACAAATTATTCGTGATATTCACATGACACACTCAAAGCAAGCGAAAAAAATCTCCAGTACAGGTAGGCAGTTTTTTTATTTGGCAATTATTCTAGCTTGCTTTTTAATTGTGTTATTTTAGTTTGTTGTTAATCAAACTATAAGCCATTAAAGAGAGACCAAAAACAGTTTTCTGTTGCGCTCTCATATTTGGAAAATATCTACCATTTTAGTAAACCATTTTGCCTCTAAACGGGGTGTCATATTTAAAGGTTCAACATGAGTGATTTAATTGTATTAATAACGGGTGCTAATAGAGGCATTGGTTTCGAATTAACAAAACAATATCTTATAAATGGGTGGACAGTAATTGCTACCTGTAGAAATGAAAAGGCATCGGCTGACTTAATAACATTGAAGGATAAGTTCTCTGAAAAATTGCTGATTGAATTAATGGATATCACTTGTCCAGAAAATATTGAGAAGTTAGCAAATAAACTCAGTGAAGAGAGTATCAAAATAGATTTAATCATAAATAATGCTGGTTATTTAGATCAAGAAAATAAAAGTATTCATGACATTAACTATGCAAATGCTGAAATGAGTTTTAAAGTAAATTCGCTTGGCCCATTGTTTTTAACTCATTGTTTATTATCTTTGCTGAAGAAAAATCGTCTATGTAAAATAGCTATAATTTCTTCTGTTATGGGATCCCTAACACGAAAAAGAAGTGTAGATTGGTATGGTTACCGAATGTCTAAGGCAGCAGCCAACATGCTAGCCGTGAACTTATCTAATGAACTTGTTAATGACAATGTCGCTGTGGTGGCTGTTCATCCTGGTTGGGTTCAAACAGATATGGGCGGTTCTTCTGCAAGAGAAAATGTTAAAGACTCGGCTCTTGGGATTATGAAAGTGATTCTACATTTATCTATTGATACCACTGGGAAATTTTATGATTTTAAGGGGGAGGAATTACCGTTTTAAAAAGCTATTAAACGATTAAAGTAGAATAAATAAAAGTTGGTTGTTTCCAATGGCTAGTTATTTTAACTAACAATTTTTAACGACTTAGTAAGATTTTGGATGTGATGAAGTATCTAATTGTTATATACAACAGCGCTAGTTTTGTAGCTTCATTGTGGTGTCTTTCGGCAATAACGCCATTATTGCTTTTAGTGGGTAATGATATTTCTTGGATGTCGATAGTTGCCGTTGGTTTGATTATTCTTTATGGCTCTTCAATATCCTTATTTAGAAAAGAAAAAATAGCTCAAGGCTGTTGGTGTAAATCTGATGTTTTTGCATATGTTGTTGTTCCAATATGTCTATTTACCTATGTTACTTATATGATGCTATCTAGTGTAAACGCCTAAGTTACTCAACATTTAAAGAGTGGCTGACCTTGTATTTAACTTACTATTTTATTCAAGCATCTTTAACTTTTGATGAGGTGTTATATTGGAGATGAGCATTGGATATATCATTGAATTTATGATTTATTACTCAATTTTAAACCTAAACAGTGTTATCAAATAGAGTTAACTTTAAAAGGATTTATTAAAGTGCCACATACCTTCGAATCAAAAAATGTAAAAGCAAAGTTATCAATCTCCTTAAATAAACTGGTGTTATTGACTTTTCTAGCGGTGATTGCCTATTTTGGCTATGAAAAATATGCTTTACATAACGCTGAGCAAACACAAGCATCCGTTTTTATTTTAACTCCTCAAGTCAATGATATTTACTTTTTAGACATGAGGTTGATTAATAATAAATTAAATCCTAATCAAAAGACGAGTAGATTTTCCCTGCGAGTAACGTATTACCTTATCGTCGTAATGCCATGGAAGATGGTTTAAAGATACATCTCTATGTAGACCATATCGCTTGTCGAGATTGCGATGTTAGTGCAAAGTATACTCGCTGATGGAAAGAGCCCAAAAAAATGCGACGTTGGGAATATGAAAATGAGATTGTTGCCATGCACCAACGACTTAAAGAAGCGAGCGATTCGTAGCAAACGGTAGAACATCCGTTTGGTACCATAAAGATGTGGATGGCCGCTAGTCAACCTAACTTAACGTTTAAAAATGTAAGTACAGAGACTAATCTACTACATGTTCTTGCTTATAATCGAAACGAATGATGTCAATTAAAGGCACTATTGGTTTGATAAAGTTAATCAGGCAATAGTTGGTCTGATTTGGTCTGAAAGCTCATGATTAGTGACAAAAGTTACCAATATAAACGTAATAAATCTAGAGGGTTGCCCATCACGTTAGTCATCGTAAACAACCTAAAATGCTTGTAAAGTAGTTATCATTAACACCACAACAACGATAGTGCGCGAACAGCAGAGTAGTTTATGAATTTTCACTCAGCCTGAGCTCATAGCTGCCGTACATATTCTATTTTTTAACTTTAACCATGCCACCATAACGGTTATAAGTAGATATAATAGCGATTTCCCTTTATCAATTTTATTTGTTATTGTGCTGGTGCGTTAAATCAGTATTGATGTGAGGACGACCTCAACGCTCTATTTTTTCAGGGGACGACCCCTAAATTTAATAGAGTGTTTATATGTATTGGTTTATCTTATTTCTCGCAGGAATTTTAGAAGCTGGCTGGTTAGTTGGTATTCAAAAGTCAGAATCCTTTACAAATATCCCATATATAATATTCGCTGTTCTTTCAATGACGCTTAGCCTAGTGTTGTTCTCAATCGCATTAAAAGACATTCCTGTTAGCCAAGCATATCTCGTTTGGTTAGCTATAGGTGCGTCATCAATTTCAATCATAAACCATTATTTTTTTGATCAACCACTTTCAATTCAACAATTGTTTTGCTTTTGTTTGATCTTCATTGGTGTGGCTGGTTTGAAAATGTCTAACTAATACAATCAATAAATTTAGGAAATATATATGTCTGGTGAAAAAAACTTAGCAAAATTAATCGCGTCTATGACGCCTGTTTTAGTCGAAAATGAATATGTGTTTGGTACTCTTGATACGTATGATTATGAACAAGTGTTGTTGCTAAACCCTATAAGCACTTTTCAAGAAAAGGAAGGATTAACCGTTATATTGACGAAAGAAAAAGCCGATGAATTTAACATTTCGTACTCTGGTGTTTTTAAATGTATTACATTGAATGTACATTCGAGCCTTGATGCAGTTGGGTTAACCGCTGCGGTTTCTACTAAATTGACGCAATCAAATATTAGCGCAAATGTTGTTGCAGCTTACTATCATGATCATGTTTTCATTGCAGTTAAGGATGCCGAACAAGCATTAGCGGATCTTAATGCACTTACTCAACAAGGCATTGCAGGTTAAGCATAAGACCGTACTGGTTATTGAAAGGCTTTACATGGCTATATACCGCTGAGATATCTACTTTTTTCGGAACATAGCCTTTCTTATTTAATCCCCTTATGACCGTTATGGAGGCTCATAAACCAGTTAAAGTGTTGTTCAATCCGACCTGGTATACATTGAAAGCTATGACTCCTGCATGCCAGTGGCAAGACATCTTGAAACGCTAAGTTTTCCACTTTGAAGGCCTAGTTGAGACACATATTTAGAAAAATAAATAGCCTGTTTAGCCATCCATAGCGATCGTTCATAATAATGGATTCATAACATCTGTTGTGCCAGTTAGGATATGGCCTTTTATTTGACTATTCTAAATACTGTAAAATTTAATTAAATTTGATTAAATTTGATTAATTAACTGAAATAGCTAATATTATGAAAGTAGATAAGAATTACAATGTATTATTAATTGGAATATTGATCAACCATAAGAGAATTTATGCTAAATATTAATCATAATCTTTGTGCTCTAGATAGAATCATAAGAGGTGTAATAGCAGTTGCTTTGATTGTTTATGTTGTACTGTTCTCTGAACAAATTGGTGATGTTTTATTACAAGTATCTATTTTGATTTTTGCTGTATTGAATTTAATTTCCTTCACCATAGGATGGTGTCCTGTATATCAAATCGCGAATATAAACACTTGCAAGAAAAATTAGAAAGTAAAGCTGATGACCAGCACTGATTTGTCATCAGCCTTAAGGAAACGCGTACTTTATAGTTCTATTGGATTAGCTATTGTTGTCTCGGCTATTTTTATTAATGTAGCATTGAATTTATCACGCGACCTTGGTGAATCCTTAGAGTTGGAACATAGCACCAAAGTGCTTTCCCAGCTTACTAAACATGTTAAGTCTGTTATCCATGATGGTAAAATCAACGAATTAGCATTAGATGTAAATGTAAAAGATGAGCTGATAGGTCTTCTAGGTAGAGATGTTATTGGACTTGAAATATGGTTTAATAAAAAACATATTAAATTAAAATCATCTCCTTCTTACGCCCTTAACAAATTGATTAATAATGCAGTTAACGCTCATAAGTCTAACTTTGATTTTATAGAAATTGATGATGATAGAGTATTATGGATTTATGAAAACTCTCCAATTGATAACTTATCTATATTAATGGTGAATAAAACCTATGCTTTAGATAAAGCTACAACCTATGTGTCAAATAGACTTGTTATCACCGCTTTTTTAACCTTTTGGTTAGCTGTATGGGGTGCATTATTCATATCAGCATTAATCACTAAACGATTTGAGCAAAGCAATAAAAAACTTAAGTATTTAGCAACGCATGACATCCTAACAGGCTTGCCTAATCGAGCCTATTTATATGAATATGCTCAGTTATATTTAAATGCTGAAAATATAAAAAAGCATCAAGAGGTGAATACACTACTAGCTGTTTATCTTATTGATCTCGATAAATTTAAGGATATTAATGACACCATGGGACATTTGGTGGGAGATGAAATTTTAAAAGCGATATCTATTCGTTTATGCAATTTAAAAGAGAAAAATTCACAAGTAATACGTTATGGTGGGGATGAGTTTGTTGTTTGGTGTGACAATTTAGATGAGACTAAAGCCACTTCATTAGCTGAAAATATAGTGACATTATGTCGCCAACCAATCGAAGTTAACAATTACGTCTTTGAAACAAGCGTAAGTGTAGGTGTATCGTATTACCCCAGAAGTGGCATACAGCTTGATGATCTTCTTAGAAATGCAGATATTTCCATGTATCAGGCAAAAAAGCATCGGTTGGGTTTTCAAGTATTTCAGCAAGAACTTTTCACTCGTTCTGAATTTAGAATAAACTTACGAGGTCAACTTAACTCTGCCCTTGAACAGAGTCAGTTCGTTTTATATTATCAACCAAAAGTACAACTACCCAGTAACAATATAATCGGTGTTGAAGCGCTTGTGCGTTGGTTGCACCCCTTAGAAGGTCTATTGGGGCCAAACATGTTCATCGATATTATTGAACAAAGTATGTTTGTACATGAATTTACACGATACGTATTGATGCAAGCTATCATTCAATGTCGTACGTGGTTAGATAACGGGATTGAGTTATCAATAGCTGTAAATATTTCCCCCTATAACTTAATGGATCCAGATTTAGTCAGTTACATTTCCGATCTATTAATACATTATAAAGTTCCAGCAGCACTTATTGAAATTGAACTCACTGAAAATGCCAGTATGGTAAATATTGATAAAACACAAGAAATATTTACACAACTAAAAAAATTAGGTGTGAAATTGTCAATTGATGATTTTGGTACAGGTATGAGTTCTTTAGCTTATATTAAGCATTTAGATGTCGATTATATTAAAATAGATCGCTTATTTATTAACGATGTAGTGACTGATAAGAGAGATGAAGCCGTAATCAGTAGCTTGTTAGTGTTATGTCAAAAACTAAATATATTAACAATTGCTGAAGGTGTAGAAACAATTGAGCAAGCTAACAAATTAATCAATTTGGGCTGCGATTTAGCTCAAGGATATTTATACAGTAAACCTTTACCTGCCGAGGAAATGACTAAGTTATTAAGTAACAGTAAAGAATAATTTGTCTCAAAAAAGGTGGAGGCTTCATTAGAGTTACTACGAACTTCCACAATGTGCACAAAGTGATCGTTAATATTTATAACGTGAATGACCGCTATTGCTGCTCATAAGCCTATTATGGTGGTGTTCAATTGGATCTTTTGATGATGTGAGTACTACTAGCTCATTGAGGCATAAGTAATAAAATTTATTGATGAACTAATTATAACGCCTAATTAATAAGTAAAAAAATGCTATATTTCTCTGTTGTAAAGAAAACAACTCCAAATAGAATTTATGTAGTAAATTTGTTCAATATGAGTCTAATTGTTATTTGAGGCTTAAGAACTCTACAATCAATCACCATGACAGTATTTTTAGTTTATAGCAGCCAATGATTAACCTGAATTTATTGAATTTATTGAATTTATTGAATTTCCATCATATTCGGCGCATTATCTATAAACGCCACCCTAAGAATAAAAATACCCACACACAATGAAAAAATCTAAAGATGTTGTTTCTGAACAACAGGTTGATGAGAAAACAGAGAATAAAACGTCGTCTAATGTTGATGTTTTCCCTATCATTGGTATCGGTGCTTCTGCTGGCGGTCTTCAAGCCATCGAACGATTTTTAAGTAATGTGCCTGCTGACTGCGGCATGGCCTTTGTTGTGGTGCAACACTTAGACCCTAACCACAAAAACATCCTGTGCGACTTACTGCAACGCATGACTCCCTTAGACGTACATCAAATTACCGATCATATGGTGATTATGCCCAATAATGTCTATGTGATACCTCCTGCCCACGATCTAACTATTTTAAACGGTACATTAATTTTATTCACTCGTGCTAACCCGCATGGTTTGCAATTGCCTATTAATTCTTTTTTCACTTCTCTGGCAGCCGATAGAAAGGAGCACAGTATTGCTGTTATTCTTTCAGGTATGGGGGCAGACGGTACGTTAGGCTTGGGATCGATCAAAGATAAAGCAGGTGCGGTATTTGTGCAAAGTCCTGATACAGCCGAGTTTGACAGTATGCCCAAAAATGCCATTGATACCGGATTAGTTGATGCCGTAGCACCAGCAGATGAATTAATGCGTTATATCATTAACTATGTAAATAAAGTGCCATTGCCGATTGAAGAGAACAATAAAAATAAAGAAGATATTGAAAAGGTGATGGTATTGCTACGCGCTCATACCGGACAAGATTTCTCGCTTTATAAAAAAACCACTATTAATCGTCGTGTTGAAAGACGTATGGCCTTGCATCAGCTTTCCAATATACCCGACTACGTGCGTTATTTACGGACTAATCCCCAAGAAAATGAATTACTACTTAAGGAGCTACTGATTGGTGTTACTAACTTTTTTCGCGACAATACCGTTTGGAAAAAACTAGAAAATGAGGTGATCCCCTCGCTTTTGTCTGAATATCCAGAGGGAGGTACATTACGTGCTTGGGTTCCTGCTTGCTCTACTGGAGAAGAAGCCTATACCCTCTCAATTGTGTTTCAAGAAGCCTTTAAAAAATTTAACTCGACCAAACATTTTGAATTACAGATCTTCGCTACTGACCTCGATATTGATGCCGTAAATAAAGCTAGAATGGGGATTTACAGCAATAGTATTAGCGCTGATATTTCTAAAGAACTATTAGACTTATATTTTGTGAAAATAGACGGGGGCTATCAAATCGGTCAACAGGCACGAGAAAATGTTATTTTCGCCCAACAAAATTTGGTGATGGATCCTCCGTTTACCAAACTTGATATCATCAGTTGTCGTAACTTGCTCATCTATTTAGAGCCAGAATTGCAAAAGAAACTATTTCCCTTATTTCACTACAGTTTAAAACCGTCTGGAGTGCTTGTTTTAGGAACGTCTGAAACCATTGGAAACGAAGAGTCACTGTTTACTCTTTTAAGTGGAAAAGAACGTATTTACAAACGACGTGAGACATCACAGCCTTTTAATGTTATGAAATTTCCGGTTAACGAAGTGAATAGTTATTCTCATGGGGTAAAACCAGAAAAAAACGTGCCCGTTAACCCTCAAGATACAGTTACTATGAACTTAGAAAATTTGCTCCAATCCTTATTACAAGAGAATTTTACTCCAGCGGCTCTGCTAACCACTGAAAAAGCGGAGGTCATTTACATCAACGGAAAAACTGGGAAATATTTAGAGCCATCGGTAGGCAAGGTCAATTACAACCTTTTTTCAATGGCACGTGAAGGTTTGGCCGCCCCATTGAACGAAATATTTAATCGCGCGGTGCGCCTGAAGAAAAAGTTAGATATAACGAACGTTGAGGTTGTCAGTAACGGTAATATTATTCTGGTCGATGTCAGGGTACAACCAGTATTAGATTCATCAGCATTAGGCCCTATGGTTCTTGTGTTGTTTACGACTTCCACAACGGCCATTGCACCTATTAAAAAATCGCTCAAAGGTGATCTATCCAAAGACCATAGTGATGAAATAGAAAAACTAAAAAATATATTGTCTCAGGGGAGGGAAGAGCTGCGACTTACCACTAACGAAATGCAGCTTGCACAAGAGAATCTTAAATCTACCAACGAAGAATTACAAAGTACGAATGAGGAGTTTCAAAGCACTAACGAAGAGCTTACAACCTCCAAAGAAGAAATGCAGTCGATGAATGAGGAGTTAAGAGCGGTTAATCATGAGCTAAACATCAAAGTCAATGAATTGTCTTTAGCCAGAGACGACTTAAAAAATCTACTTAATAGTACTAGCATCGCCACGCTTTTTTTAGACAATGAGCTCAATGTACGTCGTTTTACCCCTGAAACGGTTAAAATTTTCAAACTCATTCCTAGTGATGTCGGTCGCCCTATCACTGACTTGGTCAGTTCATTAATTTATCCTAAGTTATCTGAACATACGGATGAAGTACTACGAAGCCTGATGTTTCATGAAGAGGAAGTAACGACTCATGATGGTCGTTGGTATATTGTACGCATTATGCCTTATCGCACGCAGGAAACTCTAATTGATGGTGTGGTTATTACTTTTAGCGATAATACTATTAACAGGAATGCAAGTATTGCTATGACCCTGTCAGAATCTCGCTTTCGTTTGTTATTTGAGAATTCATCACATGCCGTTGCTTACAAGAATATAACAATGGAAGGCGGCAAAGCGGTTGATTTCAACTATCTTGAAGTAAACAATGCTTACGCGGGAATAACGGGATTAGATAAGGTAGCAGGGAAAAAAGGCAGTGAAGTCGTGCCAAATATCCTACAATCTAACACTGAATTTATGGCAACCTGTGGTCGCGTGGCGATGTCAGGAAAG
Source organism: Colwellia sp. PAMC 20917 (assembly GCF_001767295.1). Lineage (GTDB taxonomy): Bacteria > Pseudomonadota > Gammaproteobacteria > Enterobacterales > Alteromonadaceae > Colwellia_A. Next base: position 963,126 of record NZ_CP014944.1, on the reverse strand, counting down.
TCTGAGAAATTCGAATATTACGTCAAAGAGTCTAGGCAGTGGTTTATTTGTGCTATGTACTCACAAGAGCAAGGCCTATTCGTTTGTGTGACCGAAAATATTACTGATAAAAAACAGAATCTTAGTACGTTAGATGATATTAAGTTGATGTTAGCAGAAGATGATAACACCTCGGCAGAGGCAATGAAAAAAATGCTCGTTAATGTACAAAACACACTAGAAAAACTGCTAATACTGGAATAATAAAGTATCACATAAAGGTAAATGCCCGATGAGGAAGAGTACATCATGAAAAAAGACTCAAAGCAGCTTACAGGTAAAAAAGTTGCTGTGCATAAAGAGGCTATGCACCGTTTGCAAGAAGATGGGCAACCTGAAAGTGATTCAATTACTGATGAAGCATCGACTGTTAGTCTTCTGCATGAGTTACAGGTGCACCAGATAGAGTTAGAAATGCAGCAAAACGATCTTATTTTAGCCAGAGATTCTTCTGAAGCAGCAGCAATACGTTACGAAGCCTTATACGACTTCGCTCCTGTGGCTTTTATTTCCCTTAACCGTTCAGGCGATATTACCCAAACTAATCTAACCGCTGCCAGCATGTTGGGTATTCCGCGCGCAAAAATAAATGGCTTGAGATTGGCCGCATTTTTAACCGAAGATTCTCTGTCTCAATTTAACTTACACCTGTCGAATGCTTTTAAAGGGCTAAATCAATCAGCTTGTGAGGTAAAACTATACGTTGATAATAAATTAATTACCGTTCAGGTGATGATGAGTATCAACGACGACGGCCTCGAGTGCTTAACCGTATTAACTGATATAACCGCGCGCAAGCAAACAGAAGTAAAATTAAAACTCGCTGCTAGCGTATTTAGTCACGCCCACGAAGGTATCTTAATAACAGATATCAGGGGTAATATCCTTGAGGTCAATGACACTTTTAGCCAAATTACTGGTTATAGTAGAAAGGAAGCTATTGGTCAAAATCCACGAATTCTCAAATCAGGTCGTCAGTCCGATGGCTATTATAAACACATGTGGAAAACCTTGAAGGAACACGGCTACTGGAGCTCAGAAATATGGAATCGACGAAAAAATGGTGACATTTATCCCGAAAGGCAATCAATTAGCGCAGTAAGTGATGCCCTGGGTCAGGTAATGCACTATGTATCAATGTTCTCTGATATTACTCATCTTAAAGCGCATCAAGAGCAACTTGAACATAGCGCCCATCACGATATATTAACCGGTCTTCCCAATAGAATACTATTGGCTAACAAGTTAACGTTGGCTATTAAGCAAAGCCAGCGACATGGAAAAATACTTGCACTTGCCTATATTGATTTAGACGGTTTCAAGAAAATTAATGATAGTTATGGGCACAACACGGGTGATCAATTTCTAATCGACATTTCAGCTAAGTTTGAGCAGTCTTTACGTGCGGGGGATTTTTTAGCGCGTATTGGCGGTGATGAATTTATCGCTGTACTTAGCGACCTCGATAATATAAACGAATGTGAGCCGGTATTGCAGCGCATATTGACAGCTGCATCTCAAAATATTATCTGTAATGATAATATACTTAAAGTTTCAGCCAGCATTGGTGTGACGCTTTACCCGAAAAATGGATCCGACCCTGACCTTTTGCTTCGCCAAGCGGATCAGGCCATGTATATTGCCAAAGATGCAGGGAAAGGTTGTTATCGGTTTTTCGATATAGGTCCATCAGAAGCAGATCGAACACGGAGGGAGAGTCTTGAGCACATTCGTCAGGGCTTTGAGAAAAAAGAGTTTGTTTTATATTATCAGCCTAAAGTGAACATGAAAACCAATGAGGTGATTGGCGCTGAGGCCCTGATCCGTTGGAAGCACCCTCAACAAGGCATCTTACCACCCGCTGCTTTTTTACCCATCATTGAAGGCCATTTAATCAGTATTAACATTGGTGAATGGGTTATTGATACAGCACTTAAACAGATGAGTATCTGGCAGACACAAGGGTTAACCATACCAATTAGTGTCAATGTAGGTGCCAGCCAATTACAAAGTGGTAACTTTGTAAGGCATTTAGCTGGAGCGTTAGCTGCTTACCCTGAAATTCACCCTGAATTACTGGAATTAGAAATATTAGAGACTAGTGCACTAGAAGATGTAATTCAGGTCAGTAAGCTGATGAATGCCTGTGTAAAGATGGGGGTAAAGTTTGCCTTGGATGATTTTGGCACTGGCTATTCTTCGCTAACTTACCTTAGACGCCTCCCCGCTGATATTTTAAAAATTGATCAGACTTTTATTCGAGATATGCTTACAGATCCCTCTGACCTTGCCATTGTTAAGGCTGTTATTGGCTTAGCTGATGTTTTCGAACGCGGTGTGATAGCCGAGGGCGTTGAAACAAAGGCTCACGCTGAAAAACTACTGTCGCTTAACTGCACTATTGCGCAAGGCTACGGAATTTCTCGACCCATGCCAGCGGATGATTTTCCTATGTGGTTGGATAGTTGGCGTATAAATCCAATTTGGACAGCGTAAGACTTCAATTAGAGAAGTTTGTTAAGGTTTTTAGCTCAATTGAGTGTATAAAAAATAATACCAAGGCAATCATTTGAACGTTAGGTTTGGTGACTTAGTTGTTTGTAAGGTAGTTCTACATATTCTGAATGCTGCAAACCGTCCAAAAAATTAATGATGTTCACATTTGCAAGGTGGATGAAACCAAAAATTAAAAAAATTAATTGATAAAATTTTACTGTTGGTAGCTCTAAGCAGAAACGATTGAATTAAAGCCCAAACAACTAGTTGATATATTTTTATCACCTTGGTTTAGCAAAGCCGATTCATTTTCTTTTTATAAAATTGAAAGTTCTGTTAATTCACCTTTGTTTTTTCTGAGAGTTCAGTAAAATAGTGAATCTTTAACAATTCTGCAAAGGTTAGTGATGAAACGCGTTGTTTTATATATTTCAGATAAATGTCCCCATTCTCGTGAAGCTCAAAAATACTTGGATAATAATGGCATAAAATACAGATTAACCAATGCGAAAATGCAGCGCGGTAGAAAAGAGCTTGACGCTATAGGAGCTAGCTCTTTGCCCGCCCTTAAAATTGGTAATGAAGTCATGATTGGCTGGAATCTAAAAAACTTCAAGAAACTTTATGCCGAAGATTAACAAGCTCAATTATCTCATTAGATAATTGAGTAACCAACGAGCATAGAATGCTTGATTACTCTATCTCGAATGGATAAAAAGATAGAGAAGTAGGGCATCATATAATCTCCCCCTGAGCATTATAATAATTAATGATCACTTTTTGCGTATTACTGAGCAACGAATAGCACCCAATAGGTGTGGTTACCCATTACCGCATGCGCACTAAAATTAATCGCTAAACATAACTTAATACGTTGTGCTCATTTGCACAGCAACTAGGTTAATGCTGATAAACTTTTGCCCAGTTTACTTATCTTGACCGCAAAAAAAAGCACTCTAAAAGGCATTGACAGTTGATATTTGTAGCCGAGCTAAAAATCTCTAGTTGGCTACTTTATAGCTATCCTTATTTTCTTTTTTTTCTTGTGCTATTCGTTCTGTTCGTTTTATTTGTTTTACTTACCTTTTTTTTGACTTCTTTAGGCAATTTTGAAAACTCTTTATGAAAAGGCTGCTCTGTAACAACAGGAATGATTTGTCCTATGCTATTTTCGATATTAATTAATTGTCTCATATCATTTTCTACAGCAAATGAAATGGCCATTCCACTTTTACCGGCGCGAGCAGTTCGACCTATGCGATGTATGTAATTTCTTGGATCTTCAGGGAGGTTATAGTTAATAACTAAACTAATATTATTAACATCAATTCCGCGAGCAGCAACATCAGTGGCAACTAATACTCTTAGATTAGAATCTTTAAAGTTTTGTAGCGCTTCCTCTCTAACGGCTTGTGTTTTACTACTGTGAAGGCTAGCGGCTGTTATTGATGCTTTTTCTAATGCTTTAACAATGATGTCAGCGCCATACTTTGTTTTACAAAAGATAAGCACTTTTTCAAATTCAGGTTTTTGCAATATATTAAAGAGTAAAGGTACTTTATTCGCTTTATCAAGATGGTATACGCTTTGATTAACCAAATCGATAGTGACCGTTTCAGCCGCAACTTGAATTTTTATTGGAGCTGTTAATATTGCTTCTGCCAGTATTTCTATTTCAGCGGGCATAGTCGCTGAAAACAATAGTGTTTGTCGCTTCTTTGGCAGTTTAGATATAATAGTTTGAACATCTTTAAAAAAACCCATATCAAGCATAGTATCTGCTTCATCTAAGACAAATATTTCTAACGCCTTAAAATTTATATCACCTGTTTCAATTAAATCTAATAATCGTCCAGGGGTTGCCACTAAAATATCAAGTCCAAGCGCGATCGAGTCAACTTGAGCTTGTCTTCCGACACCACCATAAACAACCTTAGTTTTAAGTCCTAAGCCCTCAGAGTAGTCATCAATGTTTTGCATTATTTGCGAGGCAAGCTCTCTCGTTGGCGTTAGTATTAGCGAACGCGTGCTCTTCGCTTGGATATCTATTTTATTTCGACCAAAATTATTGATAATAGGCAGTGAAAAAGCCGCCGTCTTTCCTGTTCCCGTTTGCGCTATACCAAGAAGATCATTCCCATCAATAAGAGCCGGGATACATTCTTTTTGGATCGGTGTAGGCTGTTTATAGCCCTTAAGAGTAACGCGATCAATAATTGACTCTAAAAGTGAAAATTCTTTAAATTCTGACATGCTGCCTCGGTGTCCTTTAATCAATAGCCGACTATTCTAACAGAATGCTTTAATATATTTAAGACGTATTCAAGCTGGCTTTTAAGGGATAGTTAATTTAAAAGGGATGCATTGACAGTAAGCCTTATAAAACAAAGTATATAGATTGTATTTACCTTCGACCTTGGACAACTGAACAGCTAATTAGCTGACATTTTCAGTTTAGTTGGAATAACTAACTACTGCCCAAACTAGGCATTAGTCTAAACATAAAAATTATTATTTCACATTATATTATCGTTCGAAAATCATCGTACTATTGATATAAAACACTTTTTTATAAAAACTTCGCTATTAATAGACTTAAGAACAATCAATACCAAGCTATCCATAACTATTGGATCAGATCAAAGCAATGGACTACAATTACTGTAACTTTTTAATTAGGGTCAAAAAATGTATTGTTTATTGGAATATGAAGACGCTCCTGAGTCAGTTAAAGAGATTTATGACGATATATTTGAGTATTTAGGCAACGAAGGACTTGTTGATTATTTTAAAGTACTTGGTAACTACAACGCTGTTGTATTAGAAGTAACGTGGAATGCTCTAAAAAATATTTTAGTGAAAGGTGAATTACCTCGGTCATTAAAGGAACTAGTTTTTGTTGCGGTTTCAAATGAAAAAAACTGTAGCTATTGCACTGATATTCATACAGCGATGTGTAAGCTTCTTAATGTAAATGAAGGAGATATTCAAAAAGTATTAGAAAAGGCAACTAACTTAAACCCCAAAAGAGTTAAGCTGTCTATTGCTTTTTCTAAAAAAATGGCTATAAATCCAGCATCAATTGTTGAAGCCGACCATCATACTTTACTCGACTCTGGTCTGACAAAAAGCCAAATATTTGAATTGATGGCTCTTGTTAGTTTAGTTAATTATTCGAATACACTAGCGCAAGGTATGATGATTGATGTTGACCAAAAAGTTATGAGTTTGCTTAATAATGCCTAATAACCTAATTGATACATACCAATTAGCATCTTTAATTGAGTTAACAAATACAATGGCAGAAGATAGTATCAATCCTTCTGTAGATGTCAGTAAAATAATTAGTCAGTCTGTCGATAAATTGATGTGGATTATCAATTTTGATCTATGTATTATTCTAGAAAATTCTACAAAATGTCACCTTGAACTCGTTTTAAATAACGAGGATACAAACCATGATTTCGAATCGTTAACCCAACTACCGATTGTAGACTATACTAAAAACATGCGCATTTCGTTATCTGAAAACGATTATTACCTATTTTACAATGTGTTATATAAAGACAGTAAAGGCTCTAAATTGATACTGTTTTTACAACGTTCTGAACGTTTTTCTTCCCAAAATTCAATTGTGTTAGAGCTATTTTGTGCATCCGTAAAAAAACTATTAGAAACCAAAAATAACGAATTTAAAAATAGAAAATTACAAAATGAAAAAGAAATTTTAGAAGAATCCAATAAGCTAAAGTCTATGTTTTTGGCCACAATCTCTCATGAAATAAGAACACCAATGAATGGTATTTTGGGAATCGTACAGTTACTAAAAGATACGCAGCTTAATAACCAACAATCAGAAATGCTTGGCACAATAACCAATAGCAGTGACGAATTATTAAAAATACTCAATGACATATTAGATTATAGTAATTTAGAAACCGGTAATCTGGAGTTAGATGAAGTTGATTTTAACCTTATTCAGTCAGTAGAAGATGTAGTTAAACTATCTTCTACTGCGGCTGACCTTAAAGGACTTAGAATAACCACTTTTTTTGATAGCGATACACCTGTAATACTTAGCGGTGATATATCAAGAATAAAACAAATAATAATTAACCTATTAAATAACGCTATTAAATTCACGGAAGTAGGAGAAGTTAATATTTCTGTGAAATGTGAAAAAAAAGGTCTCTCTCTCTATCAAGTTAATATAATTGTAAAAGATACGGGAATCGGTATTAGTAAACACGATCAGAAAAATCTATTTCAACCATTTACTCAAGCCAATAATTCAATGAGTAGGAAGTTTGGAGGAACAGGTCTAGGACTTGCTATTTCAGCTAACCTTGCCAAAGCATTGAGTGGCAACATTAGTGTCGAAAGCGAAGAAAAAAAAGGTACAGCATTCCACTTATCTTTACCCTTAAAAGCCAATCAGAATATTCAAGAAGCCAGTGTTCAAAAAAGCTCTAAAGGTGAGTTATCAAATGCGATCAACCTTAATCATAAAATACTTGTTGTTGAAGATATACGTATAAATCAGACCATCGTAAAAATGATGTTATCTAAATTAGGTTTTGAATGTAATGTTGCCGCTAATGGTCTTGAAGCGTTGGAGGCCTTAAATAGTGCAAAATACAGCATTGTTTTCATGGATTTACAAATGCCAGAAATGGACGGGCTGGCTGCTACAAAAGAAATCGTCAAACGTTACGGCCAAAAACGGCCCATCATTGTTGCCATGACGGCTAATGTACTAAAGAAAGATAGAGAGGATTGTGCCGCAGTAGGCATGGATGACTTTATTCCTAAACCCCTTTTAATAACAGAACTAGAAAGAGCGTTGTCTACACGTTATCAACGAAATGGCGAATTAGTAAATATTTAGTTGAAATCCCCCTCTAATTAAAAATTACTATGCCACCCATGATAATTCTAGCAATAATAATGCTCTGAAATAAATTACTATGCCACCCATGATAATTCTCCGCAGTAATAATACTCTGAAACGGTCAGCAACAAGGCATGTACTTCATCTTGTAAGCCTTTGTATATCGATTTTTATAGATGTTGACTAAATGAGTGAATTTCAGGCAAGCTGTGCTTGCTACCCCAAGGTAGCCGTATTTTTTCTTGTGGTTTTAGTGCGGTCTTAGCATGTAGTTATGTTTACGCGCTATTCAAACAAGCTTGAAATTACTATGCCACCCATGATAATTCTAGCAATAATAATGCTCTGAAATAAATTACTATGCCACCCATGATAATTCTCCGCAGTAATAATACTCTGAAACGGTCAGCAACAAGGCATGTACTTCATCTTGTAAGCCTTTGTATATCGATTTTTATAGATGTTGACTAAATGAGTGAATTTCAGGCAAGCTTTACTTCTCCCCCAAGGTAGCTGTATTTTTCTTGCTGTTTTTGAATATAGCTATGTTTACGCGCTATTCAAACAATCTTGAGCATTTGCTTTCCCGTGTGCGCGCTTTAACCCCACGTGCTCAGTAAACTCACACAAATGCTCTGCGGTGCCCACCGCGCCCGTGAATATACCTTCAAAGTTTGTGGTGAGTTTGAGCCAACTTTCATCGCTGATGTGAAGTCTTGACAGTATATTTGCGGCTCTAGTTTCGATAGCGCCTCGTTTGTCTGCTCTTATTACCCGACCTGTTTCATCTACAAGGGTTAAATAGTCCTTCAAGCTAAAGCGGATACCGGAGGTTTTAGCTTGCTGTTCATTGCCCGTAAAAGGTAATAAGGTTGTCGGTTGCTCTCCCATGATGGCTGCTTTGATACGCAGTTGAATACTGGTAAAGCTCGATTGCTCAGGTGTTGGGGCAATGCCAGCACGCACTGGATTTAAATCTACATAAGCCATACAAGCAAGTAATGCCCCTTCATCGAGCAGGGCTTGTGATTTAAAGCGTCCTTCCCAAAAGTGCCCAGTGCATTTATCTTCTTTATTGGCCTGTCGAGCAATAGGCTCGTTTAATGCCCGCATAAACCAACTGATATCGATTAAGCGTTGTTTATAGACCTGTGCTGTTTCTTCAACCATTTCTATTTCGAATGTCGTTAATGATTGCTGTCGCTGATATTGACGGGTTAACAGGGTGCCTTTAAACAACTTATGCCAACGGGACAGTACCTCTAGCGTCGTCCAGTTGTTAACTTGTTCACTATCAACATGAAGGACTAAATGTAAGTGATTATTCATAACAGCGTGAGCACAAATATCAATAGCAAAGACCTGAGATAATGTAAAAATGCGCTGTTCAATCCAATGACGCCTGTGCGCATAACTGACACCGGTTTCTTTATCAATACCACATAAAAAGGCTTTTCGAACGGTTTGACTGCAAATATGATAATACGGCGTATCAGATAAACTAATTTGTTGTGAACGAGGCTTGGGCATAATAATCACCACACTTATAAGAGGGTACATTAAGTGTAGTTTATTGTATGAAAAACAAACAAGTTATTATGGGTGGCTTAATTAGTGTTCTAGCCATTAGCTGACTTTAGCCAAGAAACATCTATGGGGCTTTTGTGCTCACCAACTCTCATTCGGAAATCCATTACAATGTAATTTTTATTAACTATCACTTCAAAACTTGAATAGCTCTTGTGATTGAATTGGCTAAATGATATAAAATATTAAAGTAATAAAAAGTAATAAAAAGTAATAAAAAGTAATATTATCTTTGATAAATCAATTAAATAATTCCCATAATCGACACCTGATCCCTTTTATCGTATTTACTATCTATATTTTCGTTGTGTTTAATGCATTTTCTCAAGATGACGTATTCGAAAATAAGTTAGCCAAAATAGAGCAACTAGATAATAAGGAAACAGTTATTGAAGAATTAGAAAAACTATTAAAAAATAAAAATTTAACGCACCACCAAAGGTTTTGGTTACATCAAAAAATCGGTGATTCATATTTTATTATTGGTAAAAATGATAAAGCGATAACTCATGCAAACCTTACATTATCAATTGCTGAAAATCACAATTTATCAGATGAAAAAGCAGTAGCTTACTCAGATTTAGGGGCTTACCAAACAGTAACAGGGAATTATGATGAAGCTTTAGTATTAGGGAAAAAAGCCTTATCACACTTCAAATCTATAGATACTTCACTTAAACAAGCAGAAACACTCGACTGGATGGGAACTTCGCATTATTACCTTAATGAACCGCAAGATGCATTAAAGTATTACTTACTCTCGGCTTCAATATTCAGGCAGCATGATTCTGATAAACAACTATCATGGACTTTGAGTAATATTGCTAATTTGTATGAAAAATTTGGTGATTTTGAAAAAGCGATAATATATTTTGAAGAAATTTTAAAAATAGAAGAAAAATCAGAAAATGATAACGGTATAGCTCGTAGGAAAGGCTATCTAGGAGAATTATATTTTAAGCAAAGAGAATATAAATTAGCGGAGTCTTATCTTTTAGATGCCATTATTTCTTTTGAGGGGAGTGATGAGCATTGGTTATTGTCTAGATATTATTTTAGTTTAGCGAAGGTATATAACTCAACTGACAAGCCTAACGAAGCAATTGTATATCTTCAAAAGAGTAAAATGCTAGCATCAGAAGATATGTGGTTTTACTCTGCTATTTTAACTGAATATGCAAAAGCTTTATTTCATAAAGGCGACATACTTAATGCTCAGAGCTATTTAGTACAGTCGAATGTTGTCGCTAATGAAAATAATAATATTGATACACTTGATGAAAACATTGCTTTGCAGTCTTTATTTTATGCGGTTGGTGGAACTCATAATAAGGCTATATCTTTTTTGATTTCTTATCAAAACAATTTAAAGAAAAATTATAATCTTAACCTTTCAAGCACATTAAATGAGTCTTTAAACTTACAGTTGAAAAACTATGAAAGTCAGCAATTAACTCGCCAAGTTAGTGAATTAACCTTAAATAAAAAATTACTTCAAGTTGAAAAAGAACAAGAAATGCAGTTTAGAAATAACATTATTATAAGTTTGGTTCTTTTATTTATATTCGGTTTTTTCTTGTATCTTCGTAATCGAGATCAGCTTTTAAAAAAGAGATTAGAAAAACAAGTTAAGCAACGTACCCATGAATTAGAGTCAGCTAACCGTAAGCTTGAAGAATTAAGCTTGTTAGATGGTTTGACAGGTGTTCATAATCGAAGAAGTTTTGATAGAGATTTAGCAAAGGTCTGGCAAGAATCAAAGCAAGGTTTAGGAACGTTTTCTCTTTTAATGGCTGATGTAGATTATTTTAAATTATATAACGATACCTATGGGCATGTGGCTGGTGATGATGCACTAAAAAGCATTGCATCAGTATTGAAGGAATCTATTAGAGATGAAGATAGAGTGTACCGATATGGTGGGGAGGAGTTCGCAATAATATTCAATAATCATGATTTAAATTCAATTAATAATACATTTACACGCATTCAAAATGAAATCAATAATTTGAATATCGAGCATAAGGAAAGTGAGTTTTCTGTTGTGACTATGAGTGCAGGAATTTGCGCTTTCAATATGAGTACAGAATCAGAAGAGGAGCTTATAAAGCAGACGGACATACACTTATACAAAGCTAAAGAGCTTGGGCGTAACCAACTGATTAATAATTTAGTTAGTTAATTAATTTATTAGGTGATGAGATAAAATTAGAAGGTTATAATTGGCTATATGGCTTGAGACACCCTTACATTTAAAACTGAAACGTCAGCTTCACTTGATGGCAAAACAACACTCATTGGGTTTAATATTGGGGCATCGGCTATTTGGAGAATTTCTCAAACCAATGAAAATAATTTTATCAAACAAGCTTTTTGTTTTTATAGCTCACAAATAAGAAATTTCAGCCAAATAGACCCGTGTTTTAAAATAAATTTAATCTTTCCTAAAAATGAAGCTCATTTTGATGTTATCGAACTTATAAAAAAGCTTGAAGCTAAAGCTAATGTTAAAATTACACAAGTAGAGTACCTACATGGTTTTATGAATTATCATTCGAATAACTTCAATAATACCGGTTATCAAAAATATGTTACTTTGTTGCGAACCATTACCCGTTAGTCTTTCCCCTCAGCAGAGGCTAAATACTTTACTTAACCTTTATATCTTCACTTTCATCTTTGCTAGCATCATTTGCGAGTACTTTTAAAGATTGATATAGCGCTTCTTCTGCTGTGGATAAGCTTTTTGGAAAAACAATTTTGAGTTTTACAAAAAAGTCTCCAGCAATTTTACCTGGTAAGCCCCGACCTTTTAGACGCATTTTAGCGCCACTACTCACCAATTTAGGCAGACTTAAATCAATTGTTCCTGTTGGTGTTGGCACTTTTACTTTTTCACCTAGTGCTGCTTGCCATGGGCTAATAGTAAGCTCGGTGGTGATGTCTTGCCCTTCAATGGTATATAATGGGTTAGGGTTAAAGCCCACTTCAATATATAAGTCACCATTGTTGGCGCCGCCAAAACCTGTTTCACCTTGCTTTTGTAAACGAATTTTCTGTCCAGGTTTAATACCTTTTGGAATACTTACTTTCAAGGTTCGCGCTTTTGATTGTGCTTGTCCATGTTCATCAACCACTTGATCTTGCAAGGTAAAGCTTCGAGTTGCGCCGGTATATGCATCAGGTAAGTCAATTAATACTTTTGCATGACTGTCTTGCCCTTGCCTAGACTGAGGACCACGCGATGAATGCTGGTTTGCGTTGAAGCCGCCACCAAATAATGATTCAAAAAAATCACTAAAGTTGCCTTGACCGCCGGCATTAAAACTACCATTACCTTGCTGATATTGCTCTTGCCATTTAGGTGGCGGGGTAAAGCCTGCTTGGCCCGCCTTCCAATTACTACCCAGTTGGTCATAAGCGGCGCGCTTTTCTTTATCGCGCAACACGTCATAGGCTTCATTAATGTCTTTAAAGCGAGCTTCTGCATCTTTTTCTTTACTGACATCGGGATGAAACTTTCGTGCTAATTTCCGATATGATGTTTTAATTTCATCCTGAGACGACGTTTTATCAACGCCCATAATTTTGTAATAATCTTTATAATTCACAGTGAACTCCTGCGTAGTAAACCGGCAGATAAATATTGGCCTAATGTTAACTAGTCCAATTTGATGGTGTTATTATAAGAATAAATAAATATGATGAATGTCAGTAATGTGACACTTTCAATAAAATATGGCAGGTAGACTTAGATCTTTCATGCTATTTTTTAAAGAAGTCGTTTTAATCTCTTTTAAGGAAACATAATGTCTTACACGCTCATACATAACGCAAACGAATGTAAATACGAATACCATATCGATGGCGCGGTTGCTTATATCACTTACGATGATCAAAACGGTAATATGTACTTAACCCATACTATTGTTCCTGATGAGCTAGCGGGGAAAGGCCTAGCAAAAACACTGTTAGAAGATGTTCTTCAGCAGATAAAAATTGATAATAAAAAAGCGGTTGCGCAGTGTTCATACATTATCAAATATTTAGAAAAACACCCTGAAGCAAGTGACTTATTTGCATAATTATTGACAATAAAAAGCGCCATTAGCGATGAGTTTTAAAATGAAAAAAGTCACTTTTATCTATAGGCGCTTATAACCGATCTGTTATTTCCATAATGTTGACCGTTATCTTAATAGTTTATTAATCAGTACTTATTAAAATCAACCCTATAAAAATAGTTTAGTGCACGCTTAAAACGGGTATTTTTAACACTTCTCTTTTTAATAGGTTTCTTGCTATTTCAGGCGATACTTTATAAAACTCGTTAACGTATTTTTTCGCATCAAAATACTGTCTTATCTGCTTTTTAACTTTACACGGATTTTCGCATGCCAAAGAAAAAAAGAGTTGATAATGGCCTGGGCTCTTTTTTGAAAGCGACTTTGCATATTCTTCAGTATTGCTTGAAGTACAACCTATTCTAATTACATTTGAAAAAATAGAATGTGTCATTATGTAGACATTGCCAAACGAAAAATTATCAAGTGGGTTAACCAAGCGAGAATTTTTTAAGCGCATAAGTTTGTTCTCATTGAGTCATAAAACGTAGTGACTTATTGTCCTTCTCGTTATCTATAGCGTTATCTATGACGTCATTTTATCAAGTTTTTTGTCTCTAATATTGATCTTGAACTGTTATTTATGCCGTTGCGTAATTATTTGAACGCAGACTTGATGCCGGTCAATGTTTTAGTTATTGATAAGGAGGTTAAAGAAAGGTCAGTTAATTTAGTGATACAAAAGGGTCGATATTAAGATAGTTTGCGGCGCTAAATGCGTATAGGTGTTAATTATAATAAAAATTCACCGGCTAGACTTTTTATATTTTCCGCTTGTTATTTGCTCGAAGCGCTTGTTTTTTAAACGTGAATTATTAATCTATTCTATCTTTAATAATTGTTACACAAATTAAGGCGATAATTGTCGTAAAAAGTAGCATTCTGCCTCACTTTATATTAAATTTGCCGCCCTTAATTAGTACAGTTAACCAGAGCGCCTTATGAACGAAAATACTCTCCCACAACTCGAACAACTGATCGAAAAAATCATTGATAAAAATAACCAATTAAAAAGCCAAATAACAGAATTAGCAGAGCAAAAAGCAGGCTTAGCTCAGCAAGTAGCAGAATTAGCTGAGCAAAAAGCTTTGCTTGTCGATGAAAATGAAACCTTTCAGCTTGAAGTCTTAGAAGGTGAAGAAAAACAGAAACAAACAAATAATGTATTAACTGCTTTATTAGCTAAATTGCAAAGTGCAGAAGAGCTTAGTTAATGTCTATTAAAGACTCTAATGGCATCAGCATTGAAATTATGGGTAAGCTACATCAGTTTTCTTGCCCAGCTGAACAGGCAGAGGATTTAAAGGAAGCGGCTAGTAAACTTGCTGTTATGTGCGATGACATTAAACAGCAAAGAGGAAACGCTAGCAGCGAGCGTGCTTTATTAGTTGCGTCAATTAATTTAAGCTATTCATTATTAATGGCAAATAATAAAATTGAGCAAAATCAACACAGACAAGAAGTGTTGATTTCGACACTTAAAAACGCTTTATAAACACTTTCACCTTTTCTAGTATTGCCACTATCGCTGAGTAAGTTAAGATAGTGGTAATCATCGTTACTTTATACTTAGGAAAAATTTAGCTATGGCTGATGCTAGCATTGAATTTAAAGGTTCAAGCTTTACCCTGTCTGTTTTACATTTAAGAACATCAAAATTAGCAGATATTCGGTCTGATTTAGCAAATAAAGTCGCGCAAGCGCCAGATTTTTTTTATCTTGTTCCTATTGTGGTTAGTATTGAAAAATTAGAGGGTTCGGTTGACTATCAAGCAATCAAATCATTAATTGAAGAATTCAATTTTACCTTTGTTGGCTTTACGGGGTTGATAGCTAAAGAGCAACGAACGTTGATCCGCGAACTGGGTTTTTCATTTGTTAATACGGCAAAAAGCCAGTCTTTAGATAAAGCGCCTAGTGCAGAAAAGCCAGAAGTTGCAAAAACTGAAACGATAGCCGATATACCAGAACGTGGACTTTTCAGCGATAAAATACATCGTGGTCAAATTCGTTCTGGTCAGCAAGTTTATGCTAAAGACCAAAATTTAGTGGTTATTGGCTCAGTATCTGCTGGAGCTGAAGTGATTGCTGATGGTAATATTCATGTTTATGGTTCGTTACGTGGTCGAGCCATTGCCGGCGCAACAGGTCACCATCATGCGCAAATATATTGCCAAAATCTTGAAGCAGAATTAGTTTCGATTAATGGTAACTATTGGCTAAGCGAGTCAATGGAGCAACATTGGGGCTCACCCGTATATATACATTTGACTGACAGTGAATTAACGTCATCAAAACTTATTTAACTTTTAACTTATAAAGGATATTCGGTCTATGGCACGAATAATAGTAGTTACATCAGGAAAGGGCGGGGTTGGCAAAACGACATCAAGTGCGGCAATCGGTCTTGGTTTGGCGTTAAAAGGTCAAAAGGTTGTGTTAATTGATTTTGATATAGGCTTACGAAATCTTGATTTGATTATGGGCTGTGAACGCCGAGTTGTTTATGACTTTGTTAATGTGATTAATGGTGAAGCCACCCTAAATCAGGCATTAATTAAAGATAAGCGTGTCAGTAGTTTATCTATATTACCTGCTTCACAAACCCGTGACAAAGATGCGTTAAATAAAGAAAACGTTGGTAAGGTTCTCGAAGAGCTTGGAAAAACCTATGACTATATAGTTTGTGATTCTCCAGCGGGTATTGAAGCAGGCGCTATGATGGCGCTTTATTATGCTGATGAAGCTATAGTCACTACTAACCCTGAAGTTTCATCGGTTCGTGACTCGGATCGAATTTTAGGTATGTTAGCTAGCCGCTCTCGCAGAGCTGAGCTTGGCTTAGAACCTATTAAAGAACATTTATTATTAACGCGTTATTCACCTAAGCGTGTTGATGATGGTGAAATGCTAAGTGTTGAAGATGTGGTCGATATTCTATCCATACCTTTATTAGGTGTTATTCCGGAATCACAAGCGGTACTTAAGGCATCTAATGCCGGCGAACCAGTGATCCTAGATACTGAAAGTGATGCAGGAAAAGCGTATCAGGATGTGGTTGATCGCCTTTTAGGTGAAACCGTTGATTTTAGATTTTTACATGCCAAGAAAAAAGGCATTCTTAGTCGTATGTTTGGAGGATAACATGGCATTACTTGATTATTTTTTACGTAAAAAAGAAAAACAGGTAACAACCGCTTCTAAGGCGAAAGAACGTTTACAAATTATTGTTGCCCATGAGCGCAATAGTCGAAATAAACAGCCTGATTACTTGCCGCAACTCACTGCGGATATCCTTGAGGTATTGCGTAAGTACATTAAAGTCACCGATGAAAGTTTTTCGATAAACCTTGATAATAAAGGTGGCGATTTAAATGTCTTAGAACTCAATATTGAATTAAGTGATGAGAACAGTATTAACTAAGTCGATTTGATATTGTTTATCAGACCTTATTGGTAAAGATAAAAAAGGCGCGTATTCTTTGAGAGAATACGCGCCTTTTTCATTTTATTTTACGATAAAATGATTAAAAATTTTATCGTTATCTTGTTTTTAACACTTAGTAGGCTTCGGCGATGGCTTCTTCAACTAACTGAGTTAATTGTTCGTAGCCAAAATTAACCAGAGGTTTTCCATTAACAAAAAACTGCGGTGTTGCTCGAACTTCGAGGGTTTTACCGTCTGCGATATCTCGCATTATAACCTTGCTAACGTTTTCGCTACTGACATCACGCATAAACTGTGCGCTGTCCAAAGGTAAGTCCTTTAATAACGCACGAGCACTTTGTGGTTGAGCAACATGATGGCGAGTCCAGGCTTGCTGTTTGGCAAATAAAATTTCTACTGCCGGCCAAAACTGTTCTTGTAAGTGTGCGGCTTCAAGTAGTTTAACCACTTGATCTGAACCCTTATGGAAAGGGGTGTAGCGCATCATAACCTTAACTTTACCAGGGTAGCGTTTAATTAAATTATTTACCAGAGGGTAAAAAGCTGAACATGTTTCGCAAGCAGGATCGAAAAATTCGACAATGGTCACTTTTGCCTCTAACGGTCCTTTTATTGGCGCGCCAACACGTTCAATAATGTCGAGGTTTTCAACCTTAGTGCTCTGATGGCTATTGTTTGCTTTAAATATTGTTGCTGCGCCAATAAAAGCCAAAAGGATAATAAGGCTGGCGCTAATGAAAAGTATTTTTTTATTCATGATGATTCCGATTTAGTCATAAAAAATAATAATAAAGCCATGAGACTAAAGGTTAGTAAAGACATCATTGGCATATTTAAGAACCCAAAAACATTGAGATGCGTTTCTGAACAAGGAATATCTTGTACGCAGGGCTGTGCGCTTTTAGGAATATAACCGGCTACTAATAACACATGAAATAATGCGGTTAGCCAGCCAAATAAAACCAATACACTCGCATAGCGGATCACTTTAGCGTCGAATGGAAATAAAGCCATTGGTAAAATAACGACTAAAGGGTACATGGCAATTCGTTGATACCAGCACAAAGAGCAAACTGGGAGTTTAACAATCTCACTAAAAAATAAACTGGCAAGCGTGCTTATGGTGGCGAGTACCCAAACTGAAAAGAGTAACAACCAACCTTTGGGTAACGTATTGTTAGCAGATATATCGTTCATATAATCTCGTTTAGTTAAGGTTAAAAATCCAGCCAAAGCCGGATTTTTAAGGGTAAATAAAATTCAGTTAATTATTCAACTATATCCATTTCTTCAATAAGATTGGTCGCGCCATCAACATGTTCCATCACCCATAACATGTATTTAATATCAACGTGAATCGATCTGTTTAATTTAGTGTCGTAATCCCAATCACCAATAATACTTTCATAAACACCGTCAAAGACTAAACCAACAAATTCTGCTTTATCGTTGAGAGTAGGTGAGCCAGAGTTACCACCGGTGATATCTAATGTACCTAGGTAGTTTACGGGCACTGAGCCTAGTTCTTTTTTAGCGTATTCGCCGTAATTTTTACTCTTAATTAACTCGAGTTGTTTTTTAGACGCATTAAAGGGTTTAATACCTGTGTCTTTTTCTACTATACCTTCAAGTGTGGTAAAAGGTGTTGCAGTGAGTCCGTCTACTGGTGAATAACCTTTTACGTTACCGTAAGTAATGCGTAATGTGCTGTTAGCATCTGCGTATACAGGGAGTTTCTTATCGTTAAAATAGGCGATTAGCGCTTCCATATATTTAGGACGATAAGCTTGAATATTACCTGACAATTCTTCGTCTTTTTCTTCAAGTGCTTTTCTTACAGAAAAAGTCTTTACGGCAAGTTGAATAAAGGGATCTGAGCTTTTTTCAAAGTCGGCTACCGATTTATTCATCCAAGCAAGGCGAGTTTCTTGGTCAGCAATTGTTGATGTTTGATACATTTTTTCAAGCTTAGTGCTTAAGGCTTTTTTATTTAGCCCTTGTTCAAGTTCAAAAAATTCATCGATGGCGAGAATACGTTCTGATTTAGGCAATTCAACATAATGTGTCAACATAGCGAATAAGATCTTTTGATCGATATTCGCATCGAATCGACGATTAAAGGTTTTCATGCTTTGTTCAAAACGTGCAAGATCACGTTCTTGGTAACCCCTTTCTCTCGCTACGTTTGGTTTGTTTTTTTCTACGGCTAAACGATGTAAACGATAAGCCGTACTTAACATTTTGTTGTAAGCCATATAACCTAGAATCAGATCGCGTGCTTGAGTTTTTTGGTTTTGTTTTAGGAGCTTATTTAGGCCGGTAAGTGCGTTACCATATTTAGCTTTTCGCATTTTATCAGCATTGATCCAAGCGCTTAAGTCTTGTTCTAGTTGCTGTTTACGGGCTAATGTTGTGCCTTTATTGTAGCTTTTTATCATGCTACCGTAATTTTTTGCGTAGTTAGCTAAGCCGGCTAAGGTACTTTCGTACTTTATTCTCGCTTCACTTTCTGGTGCAGACTCATTATGAATTAAGTCGATAAGCTCTTCACGATAATTTTTAGCATTAGGGTAAGTCCAAGTAAATTGGTTTTCAACCTCAAGTGCAGTGCGGTAACGGTTGGTGCGTCCTGGGTAACCTAGCACCATAATGTAATCGCCTTCATCAACACTACTTTTATTCACTTTTAGGTGATGTTTTGGCTCATAAGGTACGTTGTCTTTACTAAAATCAGCGGGTTGGCCATCTTTACCGACATAAGCACGATAAAAACCATAGTCTCCGGTGTGGCGTGGCCACATCCAGTTATCAACATCGCCACCATACTTACCAACACTACTTGCTGGAGCATGGACTAAACGAACATCGCGAATAGTTAATTGTTTAAATAAATAATATTCTAAACCGCCATGAAAATTAACAACACTACAACGATATTTGTCATCACTTTCACATTCAGCCACTAATGTTTTAGAGTTTTTATCTATGGCTTTATAGCGCTCAGATCCCGACATGTTCTCGGTAATACTGCCTTTAATTAACGTGGTAACATCATTAATCTCTTCTGTTACATAAATACGACTGCCGGGTGTTGCGGGTAGCTCTTCATCAAAGGTTTTTGCTAGAAAACCATTGGCGAGTAGGTTGTTTTCTGCTGTTGAGTTGTATTGAACAGAGCCATAAACACAATGGTGATTAGAGGCAACTAGACCTTTATCAGAAACAAAAGAAGCCGTGCAGCCACCAAGGCTGACAATAGCACCCATAGGAAAACCAGTAAGATCGGTTAAATCGTTAGGATTTAATTTTAAACCTGCTTGGGTAAGTTCTGATGCAATGCTTGGCAATTGGTGAGGTTGCCACATACCTTCATCAGCCGTGGCAAATGTTGAAGCCATCGCTAATAATAAAATTGTTGTTTTTTTCATTAGAGTTCTCTGGATTGTATTAATTTATCGTTTTAATTTTATAGTTATAAGCTGCGCGTAAATATTATGAAATACTTAGTTGTCATGTTTTTACTTAATAATGCTACTCGATATTATGCCAAAGATAACTTTAAGGATAAAGAGGGCGTTTTAAGCAAAATAAAAAAGGCGTATGATTATTGTGATCACACGCCTTGGTTTATTATAACGTTTACGTTATTTTAAGAAAGCTTCACTTTAGTTTAGAACGGGTAATAACCCATAATCTTTACCATATTCCAACATCTGCTCTTGGAAGTTATCAGGGTAAGTGATTTTTACATTAGTCATTTTATCACCTAGATATACGGCTTCTAATTTAGGGTTAACAAAACCAGAATATGGTGCTAAGTTAAGTTTCTCATAACGGCTCAACACTTCTAAGTGTAATTTTTTGTCAACCTTAACGGCGTAACCCTCAATTAAAGCTTGGCCTGCAGCAAAGTCACCTTCAGACTTTATTCGTTGTAATTCACGTAATAATTGGCCAAATAATGTCCGTAGCTTTTGATAGTCGTTGACAACAAAAAAAGTTTTTCCATCACGGACTCGCTTTTCAATAACATTGTCAGTGGCACCTTTTTCAAATGCCCAACTTGCAATTAACTGACGGTTACGCATGTGTGCTTCTTCAATTTGCTCACCCTCTTTGAGACGTCGTAATTGCAACATCATGCCGTTACGAATATAACTGTCGTAGCTTGCTTTACCCACTTCTAAGCTTGGCATTGCACCCATATCAATTAATTTTTGATCCATAAGATAGTACAAGGCAATTAAGTCGGCGCGACCTTCTTCAAGGGCTGACGAATATTGCTTTAAGGTTTCTTTAGGTGTGCCAACGCCTTCGTTAATTTGCCCCGAAGCATGACCAACAACTTCATGTAAATCGGTATGCAAGTGAGACGCTAACGGACCAAATGCTTTGCTGCGCGCAAGTTCAGCATCGTCCCAAACAAATTCGGCTAATGAACCACCTTTTACGTTGTCATAAGCACTAACAATATTGGTTAAGCTTACCGACTTTGAACCATGCTCAGCGCGTATCCAGTTAGCGTTGGGTAAGTTAATGCCAATAGGCGTTGAAGGAGAAGCATCGCCAGACTCAATAACAACGGTAATGGCTTTACCGGTAATACCTTTGACTTCTTTTTTCTTATGGCTTTCAATGAGTGGTGAATTATCTTCAAACCACTGAGCTTCTGCGGCAATCTTAGCGATCACTTTGGTCGCTTCGTGATCTTTTACCGAAACAACGGATTCAAATGAACCTCTGTAAGCTAGAGGATCGTCGTAAACCTCGATAAAACCATTTACTACGTCAACATCTGAATTAACGTCTTTAACCCACGCAATAGAGTAGTCGTCAAAGTCTTTTAAATCGCCGCTTTTATAGTATTTCGATAACAAGGTTAGGGCTTTACGTTGTTGATCGTTTTCAGCAACGGTTGCTGCTTTATCTAGCCAAAAGACAATTTCACTAATGGCTTTATCGTACATACCACCCACTTTCCACACTTGTTCAACTATCTTGCCGTCAATTTTTACTAATTTAGAATTCAAACCCCAAGATACGGGACGCTTAGGGTCTACATCGACCTTGTTTTTATAAAAGTCTTCAACTTCTTGTTCGGTAACGCCTTCATAATAGTTAACGGAAGAGGCAACAACATTATCAATGTTAGCAGACTGATTAACCATTTTAGGTGCGACCGTTGGGTCGAATAGAATAGGTGTTAGTAAGGCCACTAACTGCTCAGCACTTTGGTCTTTATTTAAGGGTAATTTACCTTTTTCGGCAACTGACATGACATAGCGTTCAAAAGTTTCAGGGCTAAATTCAGGGCTCAATTTACCTGACATATAATGGTGATGAATACCGTTAGAAAACCAAACACGTTTAGTGTATTCATTGAACTTTTTGAATTCTTCGCTGCTTTTGTCTCCGGCATAATCAGCGATAACCGCTTCTAACGTATGACGAATGGTGAGGTTGTATTTGTAGTTATGATCCCAAGTGATATCACGACCAGAAAGCGCTGCTTTATAGAGATAAAATAACAATTCTTTAGTTTCTAGAGGCAATTCTTCAAAACCAGGTACTTGATAACGTATAACACGGATATCAGCAAAACGGTCTACCTGCCATTTAAATTCATTGTTGCTAGTTGCTGTCGCTTGATGAGTTTGCTTTGGCTCTACTTTATTGCCGCTTGCTTCTTGTTCAGAGCAGCCAGAAAAAGCGAGTACAGCTGCTAACGCTGCAGATATTTTTGATAATTTCATGTGGTTTTAATTCCAAGTATTGCCCTGCTATCGAGCCTTTTATTATAAGTATTACTTAACGCTAAAATAATACTCACAATGTTGCAATATGTATACCTGTTAACTTTATTGGCAACAATCAGCAGTTAGCATAAAAGGTTATTTAAAGGACGTAAAAATTAATATTTAGCATTTTTAATGATTAAATATAGCTGCAATAGCTTGATATTTAATCATAGCGGACCTACATCATAGTAAATCCTAACCAGTAAAGTTCATTATGTTGTCTTATCTTCTTCCCATACTTATTGGCGTTTTACTTATTGGCTATTCTGTTGGTAAGCCCTACTGGCGAGAATATCAGCGAGATAAAATAAGACGTCAGCCATTTAAAAAAACATGGCGAAAAATCATTCAACAAAGAATGCCTTATTTTGGACAAATGCCAACAGATTTACAGTTGCAATTAAAGCAACATATTCAGGTATTCTTGGCGGAGAAAACCTTCGTTGGTTGTAACGGTGTTAAAATAACCGATGAAATACGTATAACTATTGCTGCCCAAGCATGTTTATTGTTACTTAATCGCAAGACTAATTTTTACCCTAAATTACAAACTATACTGGTTTACCCTCGGGCCTTTATTAAGCAACAGCAAAATATGGGGGCTGATGGCTTAAGATACCAACAAAAAGTAGCATTGGCGGGTGAATCATGGGATTTTGGTAAAGTTGTATTATCTTGGCAAGATACTTTAGACGGTGCAAAAATACCTGATGATGGTCGTAATGTGGTTATTCATGAGTTTGCCCATCAGCTAGACCAAGAAAATGGCAGCGCAAACGGTGCGCCTATACTGGATAAAGGGCAGAGCTATCAAGGTTGGTCTGCTGCTTTTTCTCTACAGTTTGAACAGTTAAAGATGCAAGCAAGAACCGGAGCACCCTCATTATTTGATTATTACGGAGCAACAAACCCAGCTGAATTTTTTGCTGTTACCAGTGAAGTTTTTTTTGAGCAAGCTAAACAGTTTCATGCTAAGTATCCGATGCTCTATCAGCAACTTAAAAACTATTATCATGTTGACCCTGTTCACTGGGCTTAATATTTAAATGGCAAGATAACATCACTTTAATAATGACAAATCTGGTGATTATTCAAAGTACTTTACAGATATAGGCCAAAATAATAGCGCAAGTACCTGTTAGTACTGGGTACTATTTATGCGGAGCTGTAAAATCTTCGGTTAATCTATCTTCACTGTAGTAAGATGCGCATAACCTGTTGTTTAAAATTATTACGGTTAGGGTGCGGAGTTAACGACTTCTTGTTTTAATGGTGATGATTTTCTAGATATTTCTAAAGATCCTGCTATGCGTATACTAAAATCAACTATTCATCCTGACATTCGTGATATGTCAGCACGCCAATTTACTCGAAAAGCAACGCGGGCTATTGTTTTAAAGGGCGAAGATATACTTTTGCTTTATACCAAGCGGTACCATGATTACAGTTTACCCGGTGGCGGTATCGACGAAGGTGAAAGTAATGTTGCCGGTTTGGTGCGCGAGTTAAAAGAAGAAACTGGCGCGCATAATGTGCAAAATATTCAAGCGTTTGGTTTATATGAAGAGTTTAGACCTTGGCATAAGCCCGACTTCGAACTTATTCATATGGAGTCTTATTGTTATATTTGCTCGATAGATGAAGAGTTACTTGAACCCGAGCTTGAAGCGCATGAAATTAACAATGGTATGCATCCAGTTTGGATGAATATACATCAAGCCATTAGTCATAATGAGCAAACAATAGCGAATAGTCTAAAAAAGGGACTTTCTATTGAACGGGAAACTTTTTTGTTAAAGCTTATTGTTAGTGAGCTACTAGCCAAATAGGTGTGTGGTTTTATTGTGGCTATTGACTGGGGCAGGGACGTTTTTTATAAAACTTAGTCAGTACTTACTTTATTAGTAATGGCAATTCTTAAGGTTTCTCTTTTTAGCAGTTTTGCTGCGACTTCTGCCGATACTTGGTAAAACTCATTAACGTATTCTTGTGCGTTGAGATATTCGCGTATTTTCTTTTTTATCGCGCACGGGTTGTTACACGCTAAAGAAAATACCAGCGAGTAATCACCTGGCGAGTTTTTTGATAGTAACCGAGCGTATTCGACCGGATCATCTGGAGTACAGCCTATTCTTATCACATCTGAAAAAAAAGAGTGAGTCATCACATAAACGTTACCCGTTGAAACAGTATTTTTTTCCATGTCTTTTATAAAACTCCTTTTTTATCTCAAATAGTTTAAAGGTACTTTATCTTTGAAATAAAGTACCTCATCAAATAAATATTTACGGGCTTACACTATTTTTAAATAGTCTTTAATTATTTCTGCGCCATTACTGGCTTGAATTGGCTTAAAAATAAAACCAGAAACGCCACTTGCTTGGCATTCATCGACGAGTCCTTTATCGGTAACCGAAGACAACATTACCACTGGTACATTTGAGCCACTGGCACGAATAGCTTTCAATGCTTCGTTACCGTTCATCTTAGTCATCACAACGTCCATAAAAAGGAAGTCAGGTGCTTGATTTTTTACCGCTTCTACCGCAGTACTACCATCGTCTGCTTCAATGACATTTTCATAGCCTAAACCGGCTAAAAAGCGTTTTATTGCTTTGCGTATCATCGCACTATCGTCAACAAGTAATATTTTACTCTCTAGTGGTAAAGGTGTGCTGTGTGGATTTGCAATGCCTGAGCTTTGTTCTCTTTCAACATTACTGGTTTGAAAATTAACATTACGCACCAATAAATTAAAATAGTAACGACCAACACCTTCAACGGTAATTGGTACCGTTATTATCTCTTTAACGCCTGCTAAGTAATTTTCCATATCTTTAAAATTATGGATAAAATACGGGCTAGAAAAATCAAATTTTAAGTTGTTGCGGCTCAGTAAATCAGTTGCTCGGCCAACAATGGTATTGCCCCATTCTGCTAAAGCATTACTTAACTCGTCATTTATTTCTGGGTAATTATATGCTTCATCAAACATATTTTGGCAAACAGAATTACCAATAGATACTGCGGTCTCTGGGTAATGATGCATCATAATTACCCCATCTAAACAGCCGGTAATATCAGAGCAAACGGCATAACCTTTAAAGCGAAAGTCTTCAACTTTATCCATAAAAGCTTCGCCGGCGCTCCCCGATAAACTGGTCATCGATTTTAAGCTAGCAATAGATTCATTGATGAAAGGATGTAAAGTGACTTTATAAATTGTATCAATAGACATGAATTATCCGCATATATTATTTTTATTGTGCGAATAAAATACTAGAGCAAATAAGGTTTTGCAAGCAAATACCCTAGGCGATTAACGAGCTTTAATTATTTTTATTTAATAATATATCAAGCACTAATCACTTCTGTGTTGATACTGGTGAAAAAACAACCAAAAACTTTAAGGATTAAGTAGAGAAAATAGAGTTTTTACTGTATAATGCGCCACTTTATTTTGATGGTCTTAAATATGTTTCTATTTTTGCTATCTTCACCGTTGCTGGTTAACAATTTTAGTTAGCACTATTTAGGAATTTATCTTTGATCACTACATCTAACATTACAATGCAATTTGGCGCAGAGCCTTTGTTTGAAAACATTTCGGCTAAATTTGGCAATGGTCACCGCTACGGTTTGATCGGCGCAAATGGTTGTGGCAAGTCTACATTCATGAAGATACTCAGTGGTGATTTAGTACCAAGTTCAGGCAATGTCTCGGTTAGTACTGGCAACAAAGTCAGTACGTTGGGTCAAGACCAGTTCGCTTTTGAACAACACAATGTTATTGACACTGTTATTATGGGTGATATGCCATTATGGAAAGTAAAGCAAGAAAGAGATGCTATATACGCACAAGCTGAAATGAGCGAAGCCGATGGTATGCGTGTTGGTGACCTAGAAAGTGAATTTGCTGAAATGGACGGTTACACCGCAGAAAGTCGCGCCGGTGAAATACTACTAGAAGCAGGTATCGAAGAATCTTTTCATTATGGTTCAATGCAACAAGTTGCTCCAGGTTGGAAACTTCGTGTTTTACTTGCACAAGCCTTATTTGCTAACCCTGATATTTTGTTACTTGATGAGCCAACCAACAACTTGGATATTCATACCATCAGTTGGTTAGAAGCTGAGTTAAACAAACGTAAATGCACCATGATCATTATTTCTCATGATAGACATTTTCTTAATTCAGTATGTACACATATGGCTGATATTGATTACGGTGAATTACGCGTTTATCCGGGTAATTACGAGTTCTTCCTCGCGCAGTCTGGTTTGTTACGCGAGCAATTATTAGCCGGTAATGATAAAAAAGTTGCTGAGATCGCTGAGCTGCAAGACTTTGTTAACCGTTTTGGCGCTAACGCTTCTAAAGCGAAACAAGCAAGTTCTCGTGCTAAGAAAATGGATAAAATTAAACTTGATGATGTAAAGTCTTCAAGTCGTATCACCCCAAAAATAGCTTTTGCCCCTGGCAAGAAAATGCATAGACAAGCACTAGAGCTTGAAGGTTTAGCTCATGGTTTTGACGGCGTCACTTTGTTTTCTAAAGGTGATTTACTGTTAGAAGCGGGCGCTAAACTAGCTATCATCGGCGAAAACGGTGTTGGTAAAACGACGTTGCTACGTTGTTTAATGAGCGAGTTAGAGCAAACTGAAGGTGTTGTTAAATGGTCTGAAAATGCTTCTGTGGGTTATTGTCCACAAGATAGTGGTTCATTCTTTGACAACGACTTAACATTGATGGAATGGATGTCACAATGGCGTAGACCTTGTCACAATGATTTAAGTGTTCGTGGCATGCTAGGACGTATGTTATTCACTGATGATGATGCTAACAAGAAAGCACGTAACTGTTCAGGTGGTGAGAAAAATCGCTTGTTATTCGGTCGTTTAATGATGGCTGATATCAACGTATTAATTATGGATGAGCCGACTAACCACATGGACATCGAAGCGATAGATGCATTGAACAATGCGCTAAAAGACTTTGAAGGTACGTTAATTTTTGTTAGCCATGACCGTGAGTTTGTTTCTAGCTTAGCAACCCGTATTATCGACATTAAAGATAAAAAGCTTGTTGATTTTCAAGGTTCGTTAGATGAATATCTTGATAGCCAAATACAGGCTCAAAAAAGAGCTTAGTTCTCTTTTAGCTTAGTTATTTGATTGTTAAAAACGCCTTTAATGGCGTTTTTAACGCTTTAACTAAGCACTATTTAATAGACAAAAAAATGAGTTAGCCAACATTTAAAACGAGTGCGCTATACTCTCTACCACTCTGAAGACAACTCTACTGCTGCCTTCACCTTAACAACGTTCTCTAGGCCTAAACATGATAAACAATGATATTCTTCGTCGCTTAAGTACTTTACTTGATTTTGATGACGAAAAAACCCGTGCCGTCTTTAAATTAAATGCTTGTGAAATATCAGCAGAGCAATTGGTTTGTTTTTATAAAGAAAAAGACGATGAGACTTATGTTGAACTACTTGATGTAGAATTTGCTAGTTTCCTCAATGGCTTGATTGTTGAAAGAAGAGGCGCAAAAGAAGGACCACAAGCGGTTCCTGAAGCTGTCTTAACTAATAACGCTATTTTTAATAAGTTGAAAATTGCTTTTTCTCTACAAGCTGATGAAGTGATTGATACGCTTGAATTAGCCGAGTTGAGCTTAACCAAATATGAATTAAGTGCATTCTTTCGAAGCATCAATAATAAACATTATAGAGATTGTAGTGATGAAGTTTTATCGACCTTTATTAAAGGTTTAAAAATTAAACTTCAAGGATAGTATTATGCCATTTTCGACACTGGGATTAAGTGAACCGCTTTTAAAAGCACTTGCTGACTTAAAATATGGCGAGCCAACGGCTATTCAGAAAAAAGCCATTCCGGTTATTTTATCGGGAAAAAACCTTGTTGCTGCAGCGCAAACAGGTACCGGTAAAACGGCCAGTTTTGTTTTACCAATACTTGAAAAACTTAATACCGAACGAAAATTACGTGGCAAACGTATTCGAGCGCTTATTCTTACCCCAACACGTGAACTTGCCGTTCAAGTAGAACAAAGTATCCGTGATTATGGTAAGTATTTAGACCTAAGCTCGATGGCAATGTACGGTGGTACTGACATTGAACCGCAAAGGCAGAAGCTTATTTGGGGGGTTGATATTGTTGTTGCGACTCCCGGGCGATTACTTGATATGGCTCATCAACGTGCTCTGCATTTTGATGAACTTGAAGTCCTTGTTTTAGATGAAGCTGACAGAATGCTTGATATGGGTTTTATTGAAGATATTAATAAAATCATTGAACGTTTGCCACTCGAACGTCAAAACTTATTATTTTCAGCCACTATTTCTGATGATGTTCGAACGTTATCAAAGCGTACCTTTAGTAATGCGACAGAAATCTCTATCGGCAATAATAGCGCCTCTAAACCTAAAATTGATCAATGGTTAATAACGGTTGATAAAGGTAATAAGTCGGCATTACTGAGCCATTTAATTATTGAACATCAATGGCAGCAAGCGCTGATCTTTATCGAAACAAAACACGGTGCAGCGAAACTTGTTAGCCAGCTAGAAAAACGTGGCATTAGTGCCGAGTCTATTCATGGTGGCAGAACACAAGCGATGCGAGAACAAGTTCTTAATGACTTTAAAGCCGGTAAAATTAAGTTTCTTGTCGCTACAGGTATTGCTTCACGCGGTCTTGATATCGGCGAGCTCACTCGAGTGGTTAATTACGACTTACCTGATCAAGTCGATGACTATATTCACCGTATTGGCCGAACAGGTCGAGCGGGAGCCTCTGGAGAAGCGGTATCATTTGTAGCCAAGGACAATTTTAGAAACTTGTGTGCGATAGAAAGCCGTTTAGGGCATGTTATTAAACGCAAAGAATTTGAAGGATTTCCAGTCAAAAAAGTGGTGCCACTTTCTATTCTAAATTATGTGCCAAAAAATAAACGTTAACTACGGCTCATTAATTTATTAAGTTTGTATTGCGCTTGTTGGGGATGGGTTAAATCGATGATTTCTATCATTTCACACTCATCCCTGATCATCTCACTGATATTACTCGGATAATCCCGGCAGTCTTCAGGGCGGTCTTGATAAATTGCACAAGTATATTTAACTTGCTCGGTAGCATCTTGGTTAGGCATTTTTTCTAGGAAAGGGCACTGTGTCAATTGTTTACCGGTTTGAGGATTAAACCAAATCTTATCTTTTATTACATATTGATGAATATGAGGGCGAAAAATTTCCCACATCTCAATATCTTCAATTGAAGCTGCTATGCCTCCGTCGCCATATTTTATACAGCATTTTCCACATTGATTACAATCTTTCAATGGTTGCTTAACTCGTTTTAGTGTTTAAACAAAAGTGTATCATGTTAGCCTAACAATTATTGCGCTGGGCATTCGTGTTTCTCTATACAATTAATTATCTCGCCTTGTACTGATTTGATATCCCCAGTATGCTCACCGACAATAAAGCAAATTTTCGAATTACAGGTAATAATAACAGCGTGAAAAAATCTATTTTAATAACAGGTTGTTCAAGCGGTATTGGTTTAGATGCGGCTCTGACGTTATCAACAAGAGGCTATCAAGTTTTTGCTACCGCAAGAAAACAAGCCGATGTTGTTATGCTACAAGAAAAAGGTTTAACCGCTTGCCAGCTTGATTTAACCCAAGTTGACAGTATCCATGCGGCACTTGCTTTTGTGCTCAATGAAACTGGGGGGACATTAGATTTTCTTTTTAATAATGGTGCCTATGGTCAACCGGGCGCATTAGAAGACTTACCAACTCAAGCGCTTATAAGCCAATTTGAAAGCAATGTTTTTGGCTGGCACGAGCTGACTAAACAAGTTATTCCGGTTATGCGCAAGCAAGGTCATGGCCGAATTATTCAATGTAGCTCAGTGTTAGGCTTTGTTTCTATGGCTTATCGTGGCGCTTATAATGCCTCAAAATATGCTGTTGAAGGTTTATCTGACACCTTAAGGTTAGAATTGAGATCAGCGAATATCGCAGTGATACTTTTACAGCCGGGTCCCATTAATACTCAATTTCGCGCCAATGCCTTAAGTGCTTTTACAGCCAACATTGACGCTAAAGACAGTGCCCATCATCTTGAGTATCAACAACAAATAGCAAGGCTGGCCAGTAAAACCTCGAATGCAAAATTTACCTTAGAAGCGGCAGATGTCACCAAAGCGTTGATCCATGCCTTAGAGAGTAAACGCCCGAAAATAAGATACAGAATTACTGTGCCTACTAAACTATTTGCCGTATTCAAACGTATACTACCGACAAGTTGGCTCGATAACCTTTTAGCTAAAGGTTAATGAGCTAAAATAAGGTAAAGTAACAACAAAATATCCATTCATTTTTAAAAGGTAACTCTGATGAAAAGAACATCAAAAGTAGTTTGTACATTTTTAGCATTATTAACGAGCTTTAGTTTGTTAGCCTCTGATTTAAAAGTGGGAGAGCAAGCACCAGATTTTAAATTGCAAGCCACCAATGGTGATTATTACCAACTTAGTGACTACCAAGGTAAGCAAGCGGTTGTTTTAGCTTGGTATCCAATGGCTAACACTCGTGGTTGTACCATTGAATGTAAGTCATTGGTTGAGAAGGGGCATTTGATCAGAGCGTATAATGCAAGTTACGTTATGGCCAGTGTTGACCCATTAGATGACAACAGAGATTTTGCTAAGAAAACCGGCGCAGATTTTCCGATGTTAAGCGATCCGACAAAAGCGACTGCAAAAGCCTACGATGTGTTGAATATGATGCAGGTTGCTAGTCGTGTGACATTTTATATTTCTAAAGAAGGTAAAATCTTGAAAATAGATGATGATATTTCGCCAAGAACAGCGGCAGAAGATATTGCCAGTAACCTTGAAATGTTAAAAGTAGCAAAAGCTCAATAAGATAATAAGAGCAGCCAACACTTTTTGGCTGCTCATTATAAGTTACTCAGCGAGTAATTTTTCTATATCCGCTTTAATGCTAGTTGGTTTAGTGGTTGGCGCATAGCGTTTAACCACTTGGCCTTTTTTGTTCACTAAAAACTTAGTGAAATTCCACTTGATGCTCTTAGAACCTAGTATTCCAGGTGCTTGTGCCTTTAAAAAGGTAAAAAGAGGGTGAGTGTTGTCGCCATTGACGTCAATTTTATCAAATAATGGGAATTTGATATTAAACGTTAGATCACAAAACTGCTGTATTTCCTCATTACTGCCTTTTTCTTGTTGCTTAAACTGATTACAAGGAAAAGCTAAAACCGCTAAACCTTGTGTTTGATACTGACTGTAAAGTGATTGTAAGCCTTCATATTGAGGCGTAAATCCGCAGGCACTTGCCGTATTTACAATAAGCATTACCTTACCTTGGTAGTCTTTCAACTCAACGGTTTCTTTTTTATTGTTCAGCGCATTAAACTGATAAATAGCGTCAGACATTGATTATTCCTTTATATTAAGCGGCTTAAAATTTAGTGAAATTCTTCAC
Organism: Colwellia sp. PAMC 20917; assembly: GCF_001767295.1. Taxonomy (GTDB): domain Bacteria; phylum Pseudomonadota; class Gammaproteobacteria; order Enterobacterales; family Alteromonadaceae; genus Colwellia_A. Next base: position 931,202 of record NZ_CP014944.1, on the reverse strand, counting down.
AAGCTATTAAAGTGTTCTCGATTAAACTTGCTACTGTCATTGGGCCTACGCCGCCAGGTACGGGCGTAATGTAAGCGGCTTTCGTTTGAGCTACATCAAAACCGACATCACCAACAAGTTTGCCATTGTCCAAACGGTTAATCCCCACATCAATAACAATAGCGCCAGCCTTAATCCATTCTCCAGGAATGAACTCAGGTTTTCCTACGGCCACAACAAGTAAGTCAGCGTTACGTATTTTATCTTCAAGATTTTTAGTGAATCTATGCGTGGTGGTTACTGTGCAACCGGCCAGTAATAGTTCTAATGTCATTGGACGACCAACAATATTTGAAGCACCGACTATAACCGCTTCTAAACCATGTGGGTCTATACCGGTAGTCTCTATCAGCTTGATAATGCCCTTAGGTGTACAGGGGCGCAATCCTGGTTGACGAAGTGCTAGTTTGCCGACGTTGAATGGGTGGAAGCCATCAACATCTTTTAAAGGGTTAATATGCTCGATAATTAAATTAGCATCTAAACCTTTTGGTAAAGGGAGCTGAACAAGAATACCATCAATATTTTCGTCATTATTTAATTCATCAATTAAAGTAAATAATTCAGCTTGAGTGGTTGTTGGGGGCAGATCATATGAGCGAGAAAGAAAACCAACTTCTTCACATGCTTTACGCTTACTACCAACATAAACTTGTGAAGCAGGATCTGAGCCGACTAATATCACGGCTAGCCCGGGAGGTCGTAAGCCATTTTTAACGCGTACTGCTACTTTTTCTTTTACTGAGAGCCTAAGCTGCTGAGCAATATATTTACCGTCTATAAGAGTTGCTGTCATGATAGTTTCTATTAACTTAGTTAAATGATGAAAAACGACACTATTTTCGCATAAAAACCTGGACTGTTATAGCTACTGTTCTTATAAATGGTCTTTTATTCGGTAATATATCGTCAAATGAAGATTTAAAAATAAAATATACGCTTATCAAGTATGCCAAAAACTGAATTTATTGATAATTGAAGAGTTGCTATATTTATAGGCAATAAGTGCTGATTATCAAGCGGCTTGTTTTAAAAGTGAGCAAACGGTTATTTTTTTATAAAAAAGGTTTGACGGGACTCAGGCAACTAGGTAATATCCGCATCCGTTGAAAGGGGCATATTTTTAGTTCTTTTAAACGCAGTACATATCGGTGATTAGCGCAGCTTGGTAGCGCACTTGGTTTGGGTCCAAGGGGTCGCAAGTTCGAATCTTGCATCACCGACCACTTTTTTAATTATTTTTAATAACTAAAAATTTGGCCTGTAGGTAATGTGCGCCCTTAGCTCAGCTGGATAGAGCAACGCCCTTCTAAGGCGTGGGTCGCAGGTTCGAATCCTGCAGGGCGTACCAAACAGTATTTTACAATGGTGGCTATAGCTCAGTTGGTAGAGCCCCGGATTGTGATTCCGGTTGTCGAGGGTTCAAGTCCCTTTAGCCACCCCATTTTTTCTCAAGAAATGGTGATGAAATATTGTAGTAAGTAGGTTAAGTAGAAAATGTCGGTGATTAGCGCAGCTTGGTAGCGCACTTGGTTTGGGTCCAAGGGGTCGCAAGTTCGAATCTTGCATCACCGACCACTTCTTATTTTATATGCCTTTTATCTTTTTCATCTCCCGTTATACACTTCTATTTACATATCATAAATTTAATCTAGAACAACTCTTTAACTATCAGCTACACCAATTTTAATGCACTTTAAATTTAATTTATTACATTTAAATGAAGTCAGCACACACTGTTTTTACTCGTTTTATCACCCATTTAAAAAATAAGTCAAAAATAACGTCATTAAAGGGTCGACTCTTATATCAAGCATCGCTATAATTTCGCGTCATTATTTTAAAATCTAGGTCTATATCATGCCTTTTAAACCTCGCTGAGCGAGGAACTATTTATTAGTGTTGGTATTTACTCTGATTTTTCGGGCTTCTGTAGCGTTGGTTATAGGGCTACAAACGTCACACTCTTTGGCTAATTAAGCTGTGAAGTAGTTGTGTTATTGAAAGCGTTACTAAAACGCTAAGTTTTGAGGTATTAAAATGCAAGTTTCAGTAGAGACTACACAAGGTTTGGAACGTAAGTTAACTATTTCTGTTCCTGCAGAATCAGTAGATGTAGAAGTTAAAAACCGTCTTCGTCACATATCAAAAACCCAGCGAATTAATGGTTTCCGTCCAGGTAAAGTTCCTGCGACTGTTATCCAAAAGCGTTACGGTCAATCAGTTCGTCAAGAAGTTGCTGGCGAATTAATGCAACGTAACTTTGTTGATGCAATTGTTGCAGAAAAAATGAATCCAGCTGGTCGTCCAAGTTTTATTGCTAAAAGCAATGAAGACGGCAAAGCGCTAGAATTCGAAGCTACTTTTGAAGTTTACCCTGATGTTGCTTTAACGGGCTTAGATTCAATTAACGTTGAACGTCCTGACGTTGAAGTTACAGATGCTGATTTAGATGAAATGTTTATTACATTACAGAATCAACATAAAACGTGGAAAGAAAACAAGCGTAAAACTAAAGCCGGTGACAAACTTGTTTTAGATTTTACTGGCCGTGTTGACGGTGAAGTTTTTGAAGGCGGCGAAGCTAAAGATTTCGAACTTGAATTAGGCGCTGGTCGCATGATCCCAGGTTTTGAAAAAGAAATTACTGGCATGAAAGCTGGCGATGAAAAAACAATTAAAGTGACTTTCCCTGATGATTACCATGCTGAAAACCTAAAAGGTAAAGAAGCAGAGTTTGATATCGTTCTTCATAAAACTGAAGGTCCAGTATTACCAACAATCGATGAAGATTTTGCTAAATTGTTTGGTGTTCAAGAAGGTGGCGTAGAAGCATTACGCACTGAAGTAAGCACTAACATGACTCGTGAGTTAACCCAAGCGGTTAAAGCTAAAGTTAAAGAGCAAGTAATCGAAGGCTTATTAGCTGCTAACGATGTTGAAATTCCTAAAGCGTTAATCGCTCAAGAAATTGACGTTTTACGTAAGCAAGCAATGCAACGTTTTGCGGGTCAAATGGATCCTAATAACATGCCAGAGCTTCCAGCTGATATGTTTGAAGAGCAAGCTAAACGCCGTGTTAAAGTTGGTTTGTTACTAGGTGAAGTGATCAAAGTTAATGAATTAAAAGTTGACGAAAACAAAGTTAACGAATTAATTGCATCAGCCGCATCAGCTTACGAAGATCCAAAAGAAGTTATCGAGTACTACGCAACAAACAAAGAGCTTAACCAACAAATGCAGAATGTTGCATTAGAAGAGCAAGCTGTTGAATTGTTACTTGAAAGCGCAAAAGTTAATAAAAAGAAAGCAAGCTTTAAAGATATAATGAATCCAGAAGGTAAATAAGACTGAGTCTCTTAGGATTCTTGCCACTGAGCAAAGAAACTTAATCGGCTGAGTTGCTGCCATTTGCTTAAATTTGTAGCACTTTAGTGAAACAAATGTGAATTGGTAGACCTTTTAGATTGACATTATGTCAAGCAATCGCTTAAATGGCTGGTATGGGGACATACGAGCCATTTTTTATATAGAAAGGAAATTTTAGTTGTTTACTTCTCAAAATAATTCTCAGAAAATCACCAGCACTATCGATAGTGCTTTAGTGCCAATGGTTATTGAGCAAACACCTAAGGGTGAGCGCTCGTTCGATATTTATTCAAGACTTTTAAAAGAGCGTGTTATTTTCTTGTGTGGTCAAGTTGAAGATCACATGGCTAATTTGATTGTTGCTCAGTTATTATTCCTTGAGTCTGAAAGTCCTGATAAAGATATATACTTATATATTAATTCACCTGGCGGTTCGGTAACTGCAGGTATGGCTATTTACGATACGATGAAGTTTATTAAGCCAAACATTAGTACAGTATGTATTGGTCAGGCGGCTAGCATGGGCGCATTCTTATTGTCAGGCGGTGAAAAAGGTAAACGTTACTGTCTACCTAATGCCCGTGTGATGATTCATCAGCCACTTGGTGGTTTCCAAGGTCAAGCATCTGACTTTGAAATTCATGCGAAAGAAATTCTTTATATTAAAACTAAATTGAATACTTTAATGGCCGAGCATACAGGTCAGTCATTAGAGAAAGTTTCTCATGACACCGACCGTGACAACTTCCTAAGTGCAGAAAGTGCGGTTGAATATGGATTAGTTGACTCCATATTAACAGAACGATTAGATAAATAATTTCACAACTTTGTGATCTAGATAATTTATGAAATACTTAACAGTATCTGTATTAGAAATTAAACAAATTGAGGTTCCGTATGACCGATATTAAAAATGGTGACGGTGATAACGGCAAGCTTTTGTATTGTTCGTTTTGTGGCAAGAGCCAACATGAAGTTCGTAAACTTATTGCTGGTCCGTCAGTATTTGTTTGTGATGAGTGTGTTGAACTGTGCAACGATATTATTCGTGAAGAAATAAAAGAAATTTCCCCGAAAGAAGAAAAAGAAAGCTTACCTACACCGATAGAGATCCGTGAAAGTTTAGACGACTACGTTATTGGTCAAGATCACGCGAAAAAAGTATTAGCAGTAGCGGTTTATAATCACTACAAACGTTTACGCAATGGTGACTCTCACAATGGTATAGAGTTAAGTAAAAGTAATATTTTACTTATTGGCCCAACGGGTAGTGGTAAAACATTACTGGCTGAAACCTTAGCGCGTTTACTTGATGTGCCGTTTACTATGGCCGACGCAACGACATTAACTGAAGCAGGTTATGTTGGTGAAGATGTTGAAAACATCATTCAAAAGCTTTTACAAAAATGTGATTACGATGTTGAAAAAGCCCAGCGTGGTATTGTTTACATCGATGAAATTGATAAGATTTCACGTAAATCAGATAATCCATCAATCACGCGTGATGTATCAGGTGAAGGTGTTCAGCAAGCATTGTTAAAGCTTATTGAAGGCACTATTGCTTCAGTTCCACCACAAGGTGGGCGTAAACATCCTCAACAAGAGTTTTTGCAGGTTGATACCTCGAAAATCTTATTTATCTGTGGTGGTGCATTTGCCGGTTTAGATAAAGTTGTTGAGCAACGTTCACATACTGGTGCAGGTATAGGTTTTGGCGCAGAAGTTCGTGGCAAAGATAGCAAGAAAACGCTAACTCAACACTTACAAGATGTTGAGCCAGAAGATCTGATTAAGTATGGTTTAATTCCTGAGTTTATTGGTCGCTTGCCTGTTGTAGCAACATTGACAGAACTTGATGAAGACGCATTAATCCAAATATTGCAAGAGCCTAAAAATGCGCTAACTAAGCAGTTTGGTGCATTGTTCGACATGGAAAACGTTGAATTAGAGTTCAGAGAAGATGCATTAATTGCTATTGCACACAAAGCAATGGTGCGTAAAACGGGCGCGCGTGGTTTACGCTCAATCGTTGAAAGCGTCTTACTTGATACCATGTATGAATTGCCATCAATGAATGATGCGATAAAAGTTGTGGTCGATGAAACAGTAATAAAAGGTGAGTCAAAACCGATTATTATTTACGATACACCACAGGAAAAAGTAGCGAGCGAATAGCCGTTCATTGCTAAAATTTTAGGTGTTTCGATAAAAAGAGTTAGATGACATTGATCATTTAGCTCTTTTTTTTTGTCTATCCGTTGAAAGCTTTACTAAAATCCCCATATACTTTTTAACTACAATTTTTTCCCTACTGATTTTCGAGAGAGTAACCTATGACCGAAGAGTTATCTGGTATCAATGAAATTCCTGTTCTAGCCTTGCGCGACGTTGTTGTTTATCCCCAAATGGTGATCCCATTATTTGTAGGTCGCGAAAAATCTATTCGCTGTTTAGATATCGCGATGGAAAACGACAAGCAGGTTTTTCTTGTTGCACAAAAAGATGCCGCAGTTGACGACCCTACAGCCGATGATGTTTATCGTGCGGGTACGATTGCCACTATTTTACAAATGTTGAAATTACCTGACGGCACGGTGAAAGTGTTAGTTGAAGGAGCGCGTAGAGCGCGTATAACTCAATTTGTTGAAACACAAGAATACTTCACTGCCGATATTGAGTTTCTTGACGTAGAAACCGTTAACGAAGACGATTGTGAAGTCTTGGTTCGTTCGGCTATTTCTCAGTTTGAAGGTTATGTCAAACTCAATAAAAAAATACCACCTGAAGTATTAACTTCAGTTTCAGGTATTGATGATGCTGAACAATTAGCGGATACCATGGCTGCACATATGCCATTAAAGTTAGCTGAAAAGCAAAAGGTACTAGAAATAGAGAATGTTGCTCAACGTCTAGAATACCTAATGGCACTGATGGAAGGCGAAATTGACTTATTACAAGTTGAAAAGAAAATTCGTACTCGTGTTAAAAAACAAATGGAAAAAAGTCAGCGCGAATATTATTTGAATGAGCAAATGAAAGCCATTCAAAAAGAATTAGGCGATGACGAAGAAGGTTCAAACGAAGTTGAGCAGCTTGAAAAGCAAATTGAAGATGCGCAAATGCCTGAAGAAGCTAAAGAAAAGACTTTAGCTGAAGTACGTAAATTAAAAATGATGTCACCGATGTCAGCAGAAGCAACCGTGGTTCGCTCATACATCGACTGGATGATCAGTGTACCTTGGAAGAAACGTAGTAAGTTAAAGCGTAACTTAAAGCTTGCTCAAGATATTCTAGATAAAGATCATTACGGTTTAGATAAAGTTAAAGAACGTATTTTAGAGTATTTAGCGGTGCAGCAACGTGTTAGCCAGCTAAAAGGACCTATTCTTTGTTTAGTTGGTCCTCCAGGGGTTGGTAAAACGTCTTTAGGACAATCTATTGCTAAGTCAACCGGACGTAAATACGTGCGTATGGCACTAGGTGGTGTACGTGATGAAGCTGAAATTCGAGGCCATCGCCGCACATATATTGGTTCTTTGCCCGGTAAGTTGATTCAAAAGATTGCTAAAGTTGGGGTTAAGAACCCACTATTTTTATTAGATGAAATAGATAAAATGGCCTCTGATATGCGTGGCGATCCTGCTTCTGCTTTATTGGAAGTGCTTGATCCTGAGCAAAACACAACGTTTAACGACCATTACTTGGAAGTTGATTACGATTTATCAGATGTGATGTTTGTTGCTACTTCCAATAGTATGGATATCCCTGGACCTTTACTGGACCGCATGGAAGTTATTCGTTTATCGGGTTATACCGAAGATGAGAAGCTTAATATTGCCAAGAATCACTTACTCGATAAGCAAGTTGGTCGTAATGGTCTAAAAGAGAAAGAAATTTCAATTGAAGATAGCGCTATTATGGGCATCATTCGCTACTACACAAGAGAAGCTGGAGTACGTGGCTTAGAGCGAGAGATATCAAAACTTTGTCGTAAAGCGGTAAAAGCGATTTTATTAGATAAAACCATTAAAAAAGTCACTATTAATCAAGATAACTTATCTGAATTTTTGGGTGTACAACGTTTTGATTATGGTAAAGCGGATAGTGAAAATAGAATAGGTCAAGTGACTGGTTTAGCGTGGACATCGGTAGGTGGTGAGTTATTAACTATAGAAACTGCTTCGGTTCCTGGTAAAGGTAAACTGACTTACACCGGTTCATTAGGTGACGTGATGCAGGAATCGATACAAGCAGCGATGACGGTTGTGCGAAGTCGAGCCGATAAATTTCGTATTAATGCTGATTTTCATGAAAAACGTGATATCCATGTCCATGTCCCAGAAGGTGCTACACCAAAAGACGGGCCAAGCGCCGGTGTTGGTATGTGTACGGCATTAGTTTCTAGCTTAACCGGTAATCCGGTCAGAGCTGATGTTGCTATGACAGGTGAAATTACGTTACGAGGTGAAGTACTTCCTATTGGCGGCTTAAAAGAAAAACTCTTGGCTGCGCATCGTGGTGGTATTAAAACGGTCATTATTCCAAAAGATAATGAGCGTGATTTGGAAGAGATTCCTGACAATGTTAAAGGTGATTTGGTTATTCATCCGGTAAAATGGATAGAAGAGGTATTAGATATTGCTTTAGAACATCCAGTAGAAAAATTCAAATTAGGCAACTAATTTGTAAAAATTGCTGTTTTTTTAGTAAATAAAAGAAAAAAATGCAAAAAATTAACAAAAAACAGTGATTTTTGCTTTTCAAACACTGAAACTGTGTTAAGTTAATGTCGCTGATAACGCTAGACCCCTATCCATACATAGGATTAGGGTTTGGTTAAGATAAAAATAAATAATAAATTTTATTTTCTTAAACACAGTGCTTGATGTTCAAAAGAAGCTCAATATAAAAGTTTCCGCAGGACGCTAAAACAAATGATGGCACTGAATAATAACAATTGAAGGGGAATACTTGTGAACAAATCTCAACTAATCGAAAAAATCGCTGCTGGTGCAGACATCTCTAAAGCTGCTGCTGGTCGTGCGTTAGATTCATTTATTGAAGCTGTTACAGACGAATTGAAAAATGGTGAGCAAGTTGCTCTAGTTGGTTTTGGTACTTTCTCAGTACGTGACCGTGCTGCGCGCACTGGCCGCAATCCACAGACGGGTGCAACTATTCAAATCGCTGCAGCTAAAATCCCAGCATTTAAAGCTGGTAAAGCATTAAAAGATTCAGTTAATCCATAATTATCTGCTTCAATTTTTGTAGATAAATCAGAAAAGCCTTTTTAAACGAAGGCTTTTTTTATTTTACATATCCAATAAATAGCTTCATTTATATCACTATAAAATAATTAAATCTTCGTCTGCTACTTCAAGGTCAGTGATGCTTCTGATAGAATCCTGAACAAAGATATATCTGTCGTAATAAATAGAGAAAAAGATGTTAGAAAATATTCGAGAAGGTTCACAGGGCTGGATTGCAAAATCAATCCTAGGTTTAGTTATTTTAACTTTTGCTTTAGCGGGAATTGGTACTTATACCAACTCAGTAGACACATCTGTCGCTGACGTTAACGGTGAGAAAATATCACAAGATGCTTTTAATAAAGCTTATCAAGCGCAACGTAACCGTATGGCACAACAATTTGGTGATATGTTCGAAACGTTATCAGCAGATGAAAATTATATGGCTAACTTTCGTAACGGTATTTTAGATAACCTAATCAATGAAAAACTGATTGATCAAAGTACAGTTAATATGTCTATTCGCGCTTCTGATCAACGTATTAAACAAACGATTCGCACGATGACTGAATTTCAGGTCGATGGTGTTTTTGATAATAATCGGTATTTAGCGATGATTAACCAAGCCGGTTTCTATCAATCTTCAGATTTTCGCGATTACTTACGTGTTCAAATGACTCGTCGTCAATTAACACAAGCACTTGTTGCCAGTGAGTTCAACTTGCCATACCAAGAAAAACGGGCAAGCGCTTTACAAAACCAAAAGCGTAACGTCCGCTATGCGACAATTAATGCTGAACAGTTTAAAGCCGGTATTGAGTTAACTGACGATGAAATTAATCAGTACTACTTAGCTAATCAAGCCCGTTTTGAAAACGAAGAGAAAGTAAAACTTAACTACATCACACTTGATGTTAACGAAATTGCAAAAACAATTGAAGTCAGTGACGCTGATGTTAAAGCTTACTACCAAGAGAATATTGCCAGCTATCGTCAAGACGAACAGCGCCGTGTTGCTCATATTTTAATTGAGTTTGGTGATGATGAAGTTGTGGCAAAAGTAACGGCAGAAGCTTTATTAGCCCGTGTTAATGCCGGTGAAGATTTTGCTACTTTAGCCAAAGAAAGTTCAGACGATACTTTTAGCGGTGAAAATGGTGGCGATTTAGAATGGATTGAACGTGGTGCCATGGGCGATGCGTTTGACGAAGGCGCGTTCGCGTTAACCGAGATTAATAGTGTAAGTGATATTGTTGAAAGTGACTTTGGCTTTCATATCATCAAATTAACCGACCTAAAAGCTGAACAAGTTCAAGCATTTGCTGATGTAGAAGTAGAATTGCAAGCAAAAGTGAGTCAAACAAAAGCACAAGATAAGTTTTATGATTTACAACAAGAAATGGCTCGATTAAGCTTTGAAGCTCCTGATAGTTTAGATGAAGCTGCTGAAGCCGTTAACTCAAAAATAATGACAACAGACTGGTTAAGCAAATTTGGCAACACAGCGCCATTTGATAGCCCTAAAGCAATCGAAGCTGCTTTCTCTGACTTAGTCCTTCAAGAGAACTTAAACTCAGACATTATTGAAGTTAGCGATACTTTAGCGATTGTTATTCGTTTAGAAGAGTACCAACCAGCAGAAGTTAAGCCACTTACTGAAGTTACTGTGCAAATTCGTGATACCTTGATTAGCGAGAAAGCAACAGAGCTCGCACAAACAACAGCTGACTCTTTACTTGTTTCATTCAAAGCCGGTAATGATATTAGCGAGCAGTTAACAGCGATTAACGCCGTATTTGTTGAAAAAGCTGATGTTACTCGCTCAGGTAGTGATATTGCGCCTAGTTTAAGTCGTGAGGCTTTTAAATTACCTCATCCAAGTGAAGGTAAGATTTCAGCAACGACGGTAACATTAAATAATGGTGATTTAGCCTTATTAGAAGTTCAAGCTGTTATAGCGAGTAATGTTGAAAAAGCACTTGATCCAAGAATGGCACAACAACAAACGCAGCAACTTGCACAATCTGCTTACCAAAGCTTTGTTGAATCATTGAAAGTTAATGCTGAAATTACTCGTAAAGCAATAGCGGCGCCAGTATCTCAGTTTTAAGTAGCTAAGTGACTCAGTCATCAAGCGATTAACTAACGATACTTATTAATAACTAGTATTGAATTAAATGAAGGCTGCAAATTGATTGCAGCCTTTTTTATTACTCATAGCAAAAAGTCAAAAAAACTAAAATTATGCATTCCTCCTTGCTAGAAAAATATTTACCTGAACTTAACCCTCATGAAAATTCATTACCCATCTTAGATCTGGCTTGTGGCAATGGCAGGAATGGTTTGTTTTGCCTAGAGAAAAATTTAGCGGTGACTTTTGCTGATATTAACACGCAGTCATTAGCGAATGTTCAGCAAGCAATAAGTCATGATGCAGATAAATATCAATCAACATTAGCCACCTTTTGGCTTATTGACTTTGAACAAAGGTTTTCTCAGCCATTAGTAGAAAATAGTTATAGTGCCGTAATGGTTTTTCGCTACTTACACCGACCACTTATAGAGCAGATTAAAGCGGCAGTAGTTCCTAATGGTCTCGTTATTTATGAAACCTTCACCTTAGGACAAGCTTTTCTTGGTCGCCCCAAAAACCCTGATTTCTTATTAAAAAAAGGAGAATTACTTGAGCATTTTGCTGGTTGGCAAATTATTCATTCTTTTGAAGGGACAACAATTTCAGACACGGGTAATCATAGCCAAGCCATAGCGCAAGTCGTGGCGAGAAAACCTTTATAATTGCTCAACAAGCAAGTTGTGGCATAATCTGTTTAACCTGCTTAACTTTATTCATTCAGCGCAGACGGCTTTGTTTTACCGCAAAGTATTTTTTATCGCAAAATATCTTTTATCAATATGTTTAAGCGATAACAATTTCAGACACGGGTAATCATAGCCAAGCCATAGCGCAAGTCGTGGCATGATCTGTTTAACCTGCTTAACTTTATTCATTCAGCGGAGACTTTTCTTTTTATGGCAAAGTACCTTTTATCAATAGACCAAGGCACGACAAGTTCACGAGCGATATTGTTCACCACCCAAGGTGAACGTTACGCGAGTGCCCAAGAAGAGTTTCCGCAATACTTTCCTCAAGATGGCTGGGTCGAACACAACCCTAACGAACTATGGCAGAGTGTCTTAAGTACCTGTCAAAAAGTGCTAGATGAAAACCAGTTGAGTGCTAGCGATATCTTAGGTATTGGCATAACCAACCAGCGAGAAACGACTCTCGTATGGGATAAAAATACTGGCGCTGTTATTTACAATGCGATTGTTTGGCAAGATAGACGTACCGCTTTTTTTTGTGATTCAATTGATTGTCAAGACATCAAAAATAGCATTATGGATAAAACGGGTTTAATTTTAGATGCGTACTTTTCTGCAACCAAAATTAATTGGTTATTGGATAATGTACCTGGCGCAAGAGAAAAAGCAGACGCAGGTCAGTTACTTTTTGGCACTGTTGATACTTTTTTATTGTGGCAATTAACGGCGGGGAAATCCCATAAAACCGATGCAACTAATGCTTCTCGCACTATGTTATTTAATATCCACCAACAATGTTGGGATGATGAATTACTGGCTTTATTTTCAATACCCAAAAGTATGTTGCCTGACGTGATGGACTGCGCCGCTGAATTTGGTGTCACGCAATCATCTTTATTTAATGGTGAAATACCTATTTTAGCGATGGCTGGCGATCAACAGGCGGCTTTATTTGGTCAAGCTTGTTTTACTGAGGGCATGGCGAAATGTACTTACGGAACAGGCGCATTTTTAATGCTAAATACTGGCAATAAAGCTTTAAAGTCAACTAATCGGCTACTAACAACTATTGCCTATCGTTTAAACGGTGACGTTACTTACGCTATCGAAGGCAGTATTTTTATGGCAGGGGCAACTATTCAATGGCTAAGAGATCAATTAAAGATCATTGATAAAGCAAGTGACAGTGAAAAAATTGCTGAAAGTACGGTTGTTGAGCATGGTGTTTTTTTAGTCCCAGCATTCACAGGTTTGGGTGCCCCGTATTGGGATCCTAATGCCCGAGCTGTTATTTCAGGCCTTAGTCGTGACTCAGGTCGAAATGAAATAATTTCTGCCGCTTTGCAGTCGGTTGCTTTTCAAAGTAAAGACTTACAAAATGCCATGGCCAAAGATGGCTTAGCGCTCTCATTTTTAAAAGTAGACGGCGGCATGGCTGAAAATAACTGGTTGCTTAATTTTATCAGCGATATGTTATCGATAACAGTTGAACGCCCTGATATTGTTGAAACCACAGCGTTAGGCGTTGCTTATTTAACCGGCTTACAAGCAGGCGTCTTTTCCTCGGTTGATCAATTATCAACCTTGTGGCGCTGTGAAAAAAGTTTTAAACCACAAATCAGCGAGCAGAAAAAAAATCGTCTTTATGCGCAATGGCAAGATGCCGTAAGTAAAGTAAAAAGCTAGTACCTTACTTGCGAGTAGTTATCAATTTAGGCAAAAGCTAGCGATTGTTATTGTGACTTTAATTGTCACTGAAATTCTGCCCTTTACACGTTAACGGGTATACAATGCTAATTTTATTATTCTATAAATCTCATTATGTATATTGATCCCAAATGGCGTGTTTTAACGGTTGGTGATGGCGACTTATCTTTTTCTGCCTCCTTACTAAAACATCATCAACCGCAGCAGCTGACAGCAACCATCTATGACAGCATGGCTTGTTTACAGGAAAAGTACGGTGATGTTTATTATCAGCAGTTACAGCAGGACAATTGCCAAGTCATCACTGATTTTGACGTTACTGATGAAAATACTTGGGGGACGTTAGCTAAAAAATCATTTGATTTGGTGATCTTTCAATTTCCATTATTACCCGCTTTTCCTTCTGAACAAGCTTTTCAAGCTCAGTGCCAACAATTAAGTGTTAATACCTTAAACAGAGCTTTACTGAGAAAATATTTGTTGAACTGCTTTCAATACTTTCTTGATGAAAATGGTGCAAAACTTGCGTTGATCACATCAAAGAATGTTAAACCTTATCTGCAATGGAATATTGAAAAAGCGTTAATCACTAATACAGATATCAACTATATTGGTCGTTTTTTCTTTGATATTACTAAATTTCCAGATTATAAAGTCAGGAATGTAAACAGAGATAAACATGTTAAATCAACTCAAGGTACAACTTATATATACAGCGAAGCGTCTTTAGAAAACTGTAAAGCGATGTTTGATGCTCGCAGCGATGACTATATAACCTATAACCGCAAAAGTAGGGTGCCTGAAGATAAAAAATGCCTAGCTTGTCATACAGGCGCTTTCGCCACAGAGCACGACAAGCAAATGCATTTAGCCACTAAGAAACATCAGCAAATGTTTGCCTACGAGCAGCAATGGACTTATTTCTTGCAACAAGAACAGGCTGACAAAGAAATCTTAAATAGGGGTAATAAAGATGCATAACAAAAAAGTACTGATCCCGCTACCTCGCTATGGTTGCGATCCTTCAGAAGTTGCTATTCCTTGGTTATTGCTAAAAGAACAGCAGGTTGAAATGACCTTTATAACGCCTGATGGCAAGGTCGCGACGGCCGACGATATTATGCTGACTGGAAAAAGTTTGGGTTTGCTCAAACCCTTATTACAGGCTAGACAAGATGCAATAAATGCCTATCGTCAACTGGAAAAATCAGCTGAATTTAATAAGCCTTTATCTTACACCGATGTCAAAGCCAGTGACTTCGATGGATTATTATTACCGGGTGGGCATGACAAAGGGGTAAAAGAATATTTAGAATCAGAGGTATTGCAAAGATTGGTGGTTGATTTTTTTAATGAAAATAAACCCGTCGCGGCTGTTTGTCATGGCGTATTAATTCCAGCAAGAAGTATTGATCCTAAAAGTCAAAAATCGGTCATCTATAATTATCAATGTACCGGGCTATTAAAGCGTCAAGAGCTTATGGCTTTCCAATTAACTCGACTTTGGTTAGATGATTATTATTTAACGTATCCAGAAACAACCACAGAAGATGAATTAGTGGCAGCACTTGCCAGTAAAACTCAGTTTGTTGCCGGCAGTTTGCCAATAGCTCGTGATGATTTACAGCACTTGTCACGTGGCTTTATCGTCAAAGATAGAAACTACTTATCGGCGCGATGGCCTGGAGATATTTATAATTTTAGTTTGAAATTTATTGATATGTTGACAGATTAACCTTGCAGTAAATCTGTCACTTGAATGCTTATATTGATGTTACTTAGGAGAATCCGAGTAAGGGTTTGAAGATGCATTAGCTGGCTTTGAACGTTCAGGTTTTTCTGTTCGACGAGCAAAGCCCTGTTCACTTTTATCTTTATAGCTCCCCTTACTGCTATTACTTCTGCTATCTCGACCTTGTGATGAAGGTTTGTTATCAGAAAAATTCGATGATCTGATTGTCGGGATAGGGGCTTGTCCTAAAATGAGTACGGCAGGGTCTTTAGGTTTCTGGCGTGCTGGTATCACTCGCAGACGCGGTGGAATTTCATATTGTTCATCATCGGCTTTAGGTAAGTTCTTAAATTGATATAAATAAAAACGTTCCATTTTTTCACGTGCCCACTCGGTCTTACGCAAAAACTTTAAGCTAGATTCAATACTAGGCTTGTTTTTAAAACAATTAATATTGGTATATTCCGCTAGAATTTCCCAACCATAATGATCATACACTTCATTTAAAAGTGTATCTAATTTAAGCCCGTGCAAGGGATTATTGAGTTGTTCGTCTTCTAGCGTCATGAGATTCTTTTTTACTAAACAGTTATAGCCATATTATATACGGATATGCGGACAATGTACTTGCCTTTATTATTTTTTGTTTCGATAACGCTCTTTTGCTTTTCGACCTTTTTTATAAAGTGCCGGCCTTATAAAGCGTCTTAGTGAAGGAAATAGGTAAGAAACAGTGGTTAACCAACCGCTCGAACGAGGTAATGAAATCTCGATTTGCTGACCTTTAGCTACGCTGATTATTGCCTCAGTGACTTGCTCTGGACTGCTCATCGGTTGAGAGAATACGATGTCTTCTACTTTATCTATTTCAGACATAATAAAGCCCGTATTGATTGGCCCCGGAGAAACCAAACCAATACTAATCCCCGAACCGCTTAATTCATCAGCAAGGGCATAGGTAAATGCACGCAGCCCAGACTTAGTTGCGCAATAGGTTGCAGCGCCTTGTAAGGGTGTTCGACCAGCTAAAGAACCCACATTAACTATGCCGCCAAAGCCGCCATTAGTTATACTGCTGCGAATATAAGGTAAAATTAATGCCGACAGTACTATTGGCACACGTAAATTTACATCGACCATTTTTGCTAATTGTTCAGCGGTATTATTTTCAACATTACCGCGCTGATGATAGCCAGCATTATTAATAAGATAATGAATACTGCCAAATTTTTCTTGAGCACTCTCTAGCATTTTTTGGCAATCAGCTGAATTAGCGACATCCATCTTGATCGTTAACACCGAAGTTTCAACACTGAGTTCTTTTTCAATCTCGTCGAGTGCTTGTTGTCCTCTCGCTATTAAAACCAAATTAGCTTTCAATTTGGCAAAGGCTCGGGCAGTTTCTGCACCGACACCTGCAGATGCACCGGTAATAACAACTGTTTTACCTTGAAAATAATGTTCCATCTTTATGCTTCCAGTTTCATTTGTTTTTATTTGTTTTATTTATTTACATCTCATGTCGACAAGGTTATTTTATTCTGGTCTAACCAGAGGTAAGTATGCCAGAAAAAACCGTATTGTTAACTATCGAAAACAACATTGCTTATGTTGCCCTTAATCGTGCAGATAAACATAACGCTATTAATATGACGATGTTTTATCAACTTGATAAAATTATTAAACAATTACAGAAAGATAAATCACTGCGAGCAGTAATTGTTCATGGTAAAGGTGTCGACTTTTGTAGTGGTTTAGATGTTAAGTCTGTGATGAAAGCGCCGGTTAATATCTTTAAACTCTTGTTTAAATGGTTACCCGGTCAATCAAATTTAGCACAACGTGTATCTACGGGCTGGCGTAAAATTCCTGCTCCGGTGATCATGGCATTACATGGCAGAGTTTGGGGGGGCGGTTTACAAATAGCACTCGGTGGCGATTTTCGCTTTGTTGAGCCCAGCGCTACTTTATCTATTTTAGAGGCGAGGTGGGGACTCATTCCAGATATGGGCGGCACTTTGGCACTTAAAGAACACTTACCAGCAGATCAAGCCAAGTTGTTGGCGATGACTGGTCAAGAAATTTCTGCGCAGCAAGCGCTTGAATTCAAGTTAATTACCGATATTTGTGCAGATCCCTTAATGTCAGCAAAAAGTTTAGCAGAGAAAATTTGCCAGCAATCACCGGATGCGGTTGCAGGTGTTAAAAAACTTTATAATCATGTTTGGTGGCGCAGTGACCGTTTTACTTTAGCTCGCGAAACTTATTATCAATTAAAGGTTATGTTAGGTAAAAATCAAAAGATAAAAACCTACAATCAAACCCATAGCACCAGTGAAGCGAAAGACTTCAAAGATAGAAGTGATTGGTCGTAAAATTTAACTGAATATTTTCAGGTTAAATTTACGATTGTTTTTCGATGATGTGTAGCTAGCTAAAGTGATCTAAAAAGTGAGTAACGAATGTATCCCCTTGAATATATAGAGCCAGTTTTTCGTCCGCCGAGTGAGTGGAAGAGCCTTATTTTGCAAGTTACCAATGGCTGCTCTTGGAATAATTGTTCTTTTTGTGAAATGTATACGGCCGAAAACAAAAAATTTAAACCGAAAAAAGTCGCATTGATTGAAGAAGAGATAATTAAAGTTGTCGACTCAGGCTTACCGGTTGGTCGGGTATTTTTAGCCGACGGTGACGCAATGATGTTACCGTTTAAACGCTTGAAAGAAATACTTGAGCTAATAAAGCAATATTTTCCGCAAGTCACTCGTGTTGCAAGTTATTGTCTACCAAGAAACGTCAGTAATAAAACCGTTGAACAGCTAGCCGAGTTAAAGGCGTTAGGCTTGTCTCTCCTGTATGTTGGTTGTGAAAGCGGTGACGATGAGGTCTTACAATTAATTGACAAGGGCGAAACCTATCAAAGCTCTTTAATTGCGCTTAACAAAATTAAGCAAGCAGGTATTAAAAGTTCAGTGATGATCTTAAATGGACTTGGCGGACCTGAGTTATCCAAACAGCATGCCGTTAACTCAGCTAAATTAATGAATGAAGCACAACCCGACTATTTATCGACACTCGTGGTTAGCTTCCCTTTAGGGCAAGAACGTTTTGCTAAAAACTTTACTGACCGACAATATCAACCCTATCGACTGTTAAGTCAGCAAGAATTATTTATTGAAATGGCAACATTGTTATCCTCGCTGGAATTAGAAAAAACTATCTTTAGGTCTGATCATGCTTCAAATTACTTAGTTTTAAAGGGCATTTTAGGTAAAGATAAAGAGAAACTAGTTAATACGGTGAAAATGGCATTAGCGAATTCTACAGAAATTCCGCTTCGTCAAGAATGGCAACGAGGATTATAGCGAGTAATACCCGGACACTAAAAAAGTTACTAATTAAAATAATAAACTCAAACAATATGTTAAGTTAGTTATAGTTTTATAGTCAGCTGATAAATGTAGTCCGTACTTTATTTACAGCACATAGCTTCGTCCACCATCAATAACGTTGATATGGGCAGATATATTGACTATAAATAAGGTTGACGTTAATTGATAATAAAGTCTGTTGATTTTGTTTTATCGTGGTGGAGGATTCAGTTTCAATGAATAAATTTGTTATTAAGTCTATTTTACTCTTTTTTATTGTGATTGCTCCGCTGCAAGCACTTCAACAATTATCGCCAACAAAAAATATTACTTTTTATACTGAAAACTATCCACCTGCTAATTATTTAGTTAATGATAAGCTTAAGGGAATTTCAGTAGAGACCTTAAAAGCATTATGGAAACATTTAGACATTGTAGAACAAGAGATTCTGGTTGTTCCTTGGGCACGTGGCTATAGATTTACCTTAGATAAAGCCAACACTGCTTTGTTTACCGTTTCTAGAACTCAAGCTCGCGAACGTTTATTTAAATGGGTTGGGCCTATTTTTCACTCGACTCATGTACTAATGGCCAAAAAATCAAAAAACTTTGAGTTCGCAAATTTAGGGCAAGTTTTTTACCGTAAAGTTGCCACCGTAGAAGGCGATATTTCAGAAATCTCACTTTATCAAGTGGGCTTTCCTTCCTCTAACTTGGCAAAAGTCTCCTCCTTAAAACAAGCGTTTTTAATGATGCAATCAGATCGCGTCGACATGATTGTTATTTCTATACATGGTTTCGCTCATCTAGCAGAACAACTTGGCTTTGATGAAACTGATTATGAACAGGTCTGGCAGGTCAATAAGGTAGGTAATTATTTGGCTTTTAATATAAACACAGCCAATGACGTGATAGCACTATATCAAAAGGCCTTCGAGGATATTGCACCGCAACGGTTAGCGATTAAAGCTACTTATGCTTTACCCCAAGCTGAGTATTAATGAATTGGCTATATTAAGTGTCTTGTCTATTGAGGACGCTATCAAACCTTAACTTGGCAGGTTTATTCATAAGTTATTAAAACTAGTGACTTTGTTAACTTTGTGTAACAAAAATGTAGTTGTTATTCTTCTTAAATTAGAGCTCTTTTCATGGCCGGTGTTGCTATAAATAAAACCTTGCTATCTATCGATAAAAAGCCATACTGAATTGATGTTAGGTGAACGGACTTAACACTAACCCTTGCCATTACACCAGGAATGAATATTACCTTACTTGCTATTTTACAAGCTGATAGTACTCAAAATTCTGTCAAAAAGACTGGATGATACTATGAATGTTGATACGCGGTTCCCAAACGCTTCGGTTAAGCCCTTTATCTTACTTATGGCCTTCGCTTTGTCCATCATTATGACTGGACTGATAATATTTCAATATCAAAAAAATATCATTCTTGAACGCAGCGAAGATAACCTCGCCAGCATTGCTAATCTAAAAGTCGAACGAATCGAATATTGGCTTGACGGACTTGAACGTGATGCCAGTATTATCAGTAAAGATTATTATTTTACCACTCTACTGGAACAGTGGTTACGTGCTGGCGCACTCGATAATGCTGACCGTGATAATATTCTAAAGCGCCTTGAAAATATTGAAGACAATAATAAATATGCTGCCTTATCGCTGCTCAACCTAGCAGGTCAGGTAATATTATCGACTAACAGCTTAACAATGAGCCCAAACGATGAGTCGATAACAGAGCAGGCCATAGACGTTATTGGCGCTGAAGAAATGATACTTGGTGAGATTAACCTAGGGCAAAAAGATAAACTAAAAATGGCGATGCTAGTGCCTTTATTTGTTGAAAGTAAAGGCGATCGTCAGATCATTGGTGTACTTTATTTTAGTATTCATCCAGAGCAGTTTCTATTTCCTATGCTCGATGCTTGGCCAGTTGCTCGCCTGAGTGCAGAAACCTTACTGGTACGCAGAGATAGCGGTAAGGCATTGTACCTTAATGAGGTACGTCGTAAGAAAGACTTATTGCTTAGTATGACTATTCCACTTAACCAAGAAGATATCCCGGGTACGAATGCTGTCAATGGCAAAATAGGTTTCTTTCGTGGTGTAGATTATCAAAACATACCGGTTATTTCCTATTTAGCGCAGATCCCTAGAATGAATTGGGGCATGGTGGCAAAAGTTGATGAAGCAGAAGTCTATGCGCCAATTTATAGACGTGCTCGACAGCTACTTTGGATGGGAGGCATATTATTTATGGTGGTGTCACTCGCTACTTGGTTGTACGTTCGGCGTGCTTTGGTTTCAGAACTAGCCAAATTTCAAGCAGATAAGCAATTAAAAAAGAGTGAAGAGTCGCTTCGACTTCTTGTCTCAAGTGTACGTGATTATGCCATTATAATGCTTGATGCCGATGGGCATATTAGCTCATGGAATAAGGGGGCTGAATATATTACCGGTTATACCTTTGCTGATGTGTTTGGAGAGTTTTTCTCTTGCTTATATCCCCATGAAGAAATAATTGCAGGTCAACCACAAAAAGAATTACAGGTCGCTAGAGAGCTCGGCCGTTTTGAGATAAATGGCTGGCAAATCTGTAAAAATGGCACACGCTTTTGGGCCAATACGGTTATAACCGCGATAAATGGCACTGATAACAAAGTGCTTGGTTTCGCCCAAGTTACTCGAGACATCAGTGAGCAGCGACAAAGTGAGCAACTGCGTGCTGAAAGTGAAGCTTTACGTCACGCTAGTCAAATGAAAAGCGAATTTCTGGCCAGTATGTCTCATGAATTACGTACGCCACTTAATGCTATTATAGGTTTTTCAGAAGTCATTAGAGATGGCTTGGTGGGGGAACTTAGCCAACAGCAAAGTAAATATATTGGCAATATCTTTGAAAGTGGTCAGCATTTGCTTTCGCTAATCAACGATGTGCTTGATCTCTCGAAAGTAGAAGCGGGTAAGATGATCCTCGATATAGAGACATTTCAATTGACCAGCTTATTGCATGACTGTACTTCTATGATAAAAGAGAAAGCGTTATCGCGAAATATCGAATTAATTGAGGATGTGCAAGCAGATTTAGGTTTTATGCAATGCGATGGGCGCAAACTCAAGCAGATTATTTACAACCTATTATCTAATGCTGTTAAGTTTACGCCACAAGGTGGCACCATTATTCTTTCTGCTTGCCATGCTGTTCGCGCTAACGCGATTATGATCACCGAAGATAATTCATGGAAAACTCGACTAATTAATGAAGTTGATGATGTTGAAACCACCTTTGATGAGTTTTTAGAAATCACGGTACATGATACCGGTATAGGTATTTCTGAGAATAATTTAAATAAGCTCTTTCAACCCTTCACCCAAATAGACAGTAGCCTATCCCGAAAATTTGGTGGCACTGGGCTGGGTTTAGTTATGGTGAAAGCACTTGCTCATTTGCATGGTGGATTTATGGCGGTATCGAGCGCAGAAGATAAAGGTGCTTGTTTTAAAGTGTGGATACCATGGCGTGATGTCAGCGTTAAAGGCGTTTCTCTTTCAGTTAACCCACCCATACAAATAAAAGATGAGAATATTGACCGTAACTTGGTTAAAGAGCATGAGTTGCCCTTTATTACTGAAGTTGAGAAGAGCGCTTCGGTACTGGTAAATTTAGCGCTAGAAAAAGACAGTTAAACTGGACTCCTAGAAAGACTGAATATAAAAGGGCGCGTTAATTTATCATTAAAGAATAAATATGCTCTAGGTTAATATTTTAGCGGTATGGCCAAAGATTACGTGAATAGATAAATAGTGAGTACTTCAGCTTAGTGAGCTTTAGGTAAACGCAGTAAGGGGAAATGAAATGGCTCGCATATTAATTGTTGAAGACAACCCGATGAACATGGAGCTCGCCACTTTGTTAGTTGAAAAAGCGGGTCATAGCGTTATACAAGCAAAAGATGCGCAAAGTGGCTTGCGTATAAGTCGAACAGAATCGCCAGACTTGATCCTGATGGATGTACAACTCCCGGGTATGTCGGGTTTAGAAGCGGCGGTATTGCTAAAGGCATCTCCTGTGACAAAGTCTATACCTATTATCGCGTTAACTGCTCTAGCAATGAGTGGAGATGAAGAACTGTGTTTGGCTGCAGGTTGCGATGACTATATATCTAAACCCTTGCGTTATAAAGTATTGTGGGCAGCAGTCGAAAAACATGTAATACAACCTCAATCCCTTAACAGGAAAATCGATATGACTAATCGTCCCAGAAAAGTCCTTATTGTTGACGATGAACATTTCAATCGAGAACTTCTTAAAGTGATGCTCGAATATGAAGGCTATCTTATTCAGACAGTTAACGGGGGGGAAGAGGCGTTAAAAAGTGTTGAGCAAGACCCACCGGATTTAATTCTACTCGACATTATGATGCCTGGGCTAAATGGTAATATAGTTGCAGAAAGGTTAAAACTTAATCCTGAGACCATGTATATTCCAATTATTGTGGTGACCTCGATAGATGATCATGCGGCTAAATTGACAGCACTTAAAGTAGGCGCTGATGATTTTCTTACTAAGCCAATCGACCGAGCTGAACTTATATTACGGGTCAGGAATATGTTGCGCTTAAAGGATTACAGCGATCTGCTTTCAGACTACAACAATAAACTTGAAGATAAGGTTAAAGAACGTACGATTAAGCTTGAAAGTGCTTATAAGGAAACTATCATCACTATGGTCAGCGCTGCTGAATTTAAGGATGAGGAAACCGGGGCACACGTGCGCCGTATTGCACACTATTCATATCTGTTAGGACGATTGCTTGGTCTGAGTAAAAAAATGAATAAAGCATTGTTTTATGCGAGCCCGATGCACGACATTGGTAAGATTGGTATATCAGATGCTATTCTTTTCAAAACAACGCCTTTTACACCTCAAGAGCGTGAGACCATGAACTCGCATAGTGCTATTGGCGCAAAAATTCTGCAAAAGGGAGATTCTCCTTTTATCAAAATGGGCGCTGAAATCGCATTAAATCACCACGAAAAATGGGATGGTACTGGCTATCCTAGTGGTCTATCTGGTGAAGATATTCCATTACCTGCTCGTATAATGGCGTTGTGTGATGTTTATGATGCGCTGCGCTCAAAACGCCCTTACAAGCCTGCTTTTAGTCATAAAAAGGCAGTAAAAATAATTATTGAAGGTGATGGCAGAACCATGCCAGAGCATTTTGACCCTAGGGTGCTTGCCGCTTTTGCCGCACATTCAGAAAATTTTGAAAAGGTCTATGAAAAATATAAAGACGACCACTAACCTTTGTATAAGTAACGCTGTTTTAACAACAGCATTAGCCGCCATCGCATGATGACAGCTAGGACCTGTTGTTAAATCACGGCTTTAGCCGCTATTGCATTAAAGTTTGATGGCAGTTAGGGCTTGTTACTAAACCGCAGCATTAATTGAACGTTTTTGGAATGCTGTCCAGTAACTCATCGTAATGGCTATAAACTTTAGGCATATCCATTTTATTGAGAAACTCAGAGCAGGTTAAGTAAGCTAACAAATAGCGTGCGTCTTCAACCCATGGTGGTAAGTATTTACCGGGTTGACATAGCCCCATTTCCTCTAATTTGTATAGTACAGGAATGTCTTCAATATCTAATTTTCCACAAAATAATAACTTAAGACAATCTGCTCGGCCATTAGCGGCGATAGCTTTTAAGAAATTATGCACGCGGATAAGTCCTTCTAAGTAAACACCATCTTTAGTAAAGGGCGCGCCGCCAGTTAAAACACCCCCCCTGAAAACTCTCCGAGTATTTTCATAAGCTTGTGATTCATTGCCAATACGACCTAAAAAGTAGTCATACACTTCTAAAAAGTCTGCGCCTTCAATCGACATTTGTATCGCGATAATACGGTCAGCTAGTCTGCGCAGTCTATCTAAATCGATAGAATTAGTGATATATTCAGAAAATACCGCCAAGCCTTCTTGTGTTTTAGTGGTCCCAGGATGACCAGCGGCTAATATTTTAAGGTGCGGCTGATTAAGTCCATTAATCGAAGTGGCAACATGAATATGGGCTTCATGATTAATGAGTTGCTGCGCGTCAAGATCAGTAAAACAGGCTGTCTTCCTAATTCGTATTAACTTTGGGTTTGCTAGCGCGTTGGCAGATAGTTCGTCAACCACTTCAACTTTTGGCGCATCTGAACCAAACATTTTAGTCACGGCTGCTTGCATTTGCTCAGCGATATCTGAAGCTAGATAACACATAGGTGGTGGACTACCAAAGTTGTAACTAGCATAACTACTAATTTGTTTGTCAAAAATATTCGCTAACTCAAGCGGTGTTGATTTACCGTCAGTAAATGGGTTAGTAGGTTTACCGTAAAGCGCTTCAGAAAATTCATAAAACTTTTTAGTGCCTACCGAACCCATCATCAGAGCACCATATTCAAGCTTAGTTGAAATACGCTTTAGCCATTCATCTATGTCTGAATTACCCATCAAGCTTCTAGCGTCACTCACTAAACTTAAGGTTTTACTGGGATCAAAAGTAGGGTAGTTAACCTTAGGTAGCTCTTTGCACTTATCTGCAAAGAATTGCTGTTTAATATCTCTGTTCCATTCTAAATGGGTGAGTATTCTAATCGGTTGGCTAGCGCTGTATAGAATAGAACTTATCTGACAAATCCGTTCTTTTTCCACTTCTAATGTATTCATGGGTCTTTAAATTCCATAGTCATTACGAGTTACTTACTGAGTTAACTCACAAAAATTGCGTTAGCACCAAAAGTAAATTGTTATCTTATTGGTTTTACTCTGTAAATTGGCGCATTAACACATGGTAAAGTTAAGGGGTTTTAAAATGATCTTTTGTTAATGTTTTGGCTGAGCCAACACCACAGCCGACGATTAAGTTCATCACGCTTTTAGCACTGCCTTCAATGTGTTTAACATCTGCTTTAGGAGCAAAAATAACAAAACCATTAAATGGGCTAGGGCTGGTCGGCACAAATACCGCAAAATGATCCTCTAATTCGTCAGTAATATAGCCCAAAACTAATTGTTCAGATTGAAATGCCTTAAGCATTACTGGGCGCGTAAAAGAACCACCATCTTTATTTTTAAACTGGCTCAGTATATCTCTTATTAGCGTATAGCCAGGAATAGGAACAAGTAAGCGTTGTTCTAATTGGCCATGAACATAGCGTCCCCATACTGTTTGTACGAGTACTCCTATGATAAAACACAATAAAAATACGGCAGTAAACGCAAGAATTTCAGCTAAAGGGATGTGAGAGACAAATTGTGTTGAGAAAAAAGTAGATATCGGTTCAAAGGCCATTGAAAGTGAATTTAATAGCCAAAAAGCGACTTTAAAGACAATAACAACGGGCAATAATATAACCATTCCACCAATAAATGCCGTTAATAAAAAGTTTTTAATATTTTTTAATATACTTAATAATTGCAAGTTAATATCCTAGATACGGTTGAAATAAGCGCAGATATGCTGAATGTTAGCGCAAGAACTCTTTTTATACGTCATGTTTACATTGTAATGCTAAACAATCACTATCTTTATCAATAATCATAGACGAGTCCACTCTTACACCACTACCGGCATAATTGCCATTTGCGGTAAAAGTACAAACTTGCACATATTTATTCTCGACATAGGGCAAGGGGAACAATGTTTGGTAGATTTGATCTCTTGTCTCAAAATTACCTGGCTTTTCGGCAATCACTTGCTTGTTTTCATCTATTATCTTTATATTTGCACCACAGCGGCCAACGATTGGCTTACTTACGTAGCCAGTTTGCTTAAGTTCATCTGTTAATTCAAAGCTGGTATTTAATAAGTAGGGATGATTTGGAAATAGCATACATAGCACAGGTAAAATCGCTTTATTGCTAGGAATAAGTGTCCAAAGTGGCTCAAAAACCATAATATTATCGTTTAGTAGTACGTCAGACAAGCTAGGTTTACTGGATTTATTATGCTGAGCTTTATTAATGACATCATCTTGATTTGCTCTTATTTCGTCAAGTGCAGTCTCCCACGCCCATGTTTTCCATATCCATTGAATCTTTATGCCGGCTGAATCTTCAATTTCATTATTTTTATTGCACGTTAATGAATCAATCCCTACCAATATTTTACATTGATGGCCCGCCGCTTCTATGGCGTTTTTCATAAAGAGTGCATGATAGGTTTCTTCGGGGTCATCATCTTGTAATATATGAATAACGGAGTCGATAGCACGAGCTTGCCAAGCTTTGACTAAATGGCTAAATAAGGCTGTGCCTGCATCAGTACCTCCTTTTACTTGGAAGTGTTTTAGCCATTTACCTTGTACTTTTCCAACCTCCATATAGCATGATGCCGAATCACAATTATATTCGTAGACCTTTAAGCCATGTTCAGACATTGAAAAATCAAAACGGCTTGTTACTAATTGATTAGCGCGGTTAGACCATGAGCGCTTAATTTTTTCATTTAGGTTTTTGGGTAAGCCAAATTTTTCCAACAGCTCTGGATGTTCCAGCACGTAATCGGTAGCATGCATAAACATTTGATGCAGTTCATCTGTGGCCGTTTCGAGTGCTAAATGAGCTTGGGGGGATATACGGTAATAGCGTAAAGCGCTTGCATCATCACATGACAGTCTATGGCCAGCCATCATTTGAAAAAATGCATATTCGTCGTCATTGGCGAGGTTTAACCAAGGGGTATTGGCTTTATTTTGTGCTGGCGCATTACAAGCTTCAATATTAAACACTGCGGGTTCTGGCAGAGAAGAAATCAGTGCATCTGTTTCATCATCAGTTTGTATTAACCACCCTAAAATGGTTGACCCATCAGAAGGGCAGTGCAGCCAGTAGTCGCCGTTACTGCCTAATTTTGCTTTTATTTCACGCGAATAGTTTTGCCCATTTGGCCAAGGTGCAAAGGCCATATTTTGTTCGGCGATATGCACTTTATCGTTAAAAACTGCAGTAATAATAGCTACGTGACCCGTTTCTTCAAATTCTCCACCTTCATCCCAAATCAGTAAACTTCCTACTTCAGGTAATCTCTTTGCACCATTTTCAAAGGCATTTAAGGCGAGTTCGCTATTATTTACAATATCTCTCACGGAACGTAAATTAAATATTTCGTAAGCCATAGCTACATCGTTAAAAATATAACCTTTGTTGGTGTAAAGCCATCGACGAGCAAATTCAACACATTGCCATTTGTGTCCCATATAAATGTCATCTACATAGCTTCTAAAGTGACTACGCGATTTATAGATTAATGGGTCTACGGTATCATAATCGCTAGAATAAGCGGTTACATTGCCCATCGATATACCGATAGGTGTGCCAAAAGAGACATCTTGTATGTTTTTAATTTTAGTCATTTAGTCCAGACTTTAGTGGCTATTAGCGTAAAAAAAACTGCTTTCGCTATAGCATTGCCCTTTAAAATAGTTGAGTGAAATAATGCTTAAGATGAACGACAAGCTCATTTAATCTAACTTTACATTAAGCTTAATATTCTGGTCAAGATCAGATTAAACTAACGGTCTTTTTTACGTGAAATATAGAGTATAAGTAGCTATGAAGCTAACCTTGTAATATTTTTGTTTAAGCGAACGGAGATAAAATAGCGGAGGAATATCATATTTGTGCAAAATTGAGATGAGGATGACAAACCCTTAGTGTAAACCACTAAACGTTGAACACTTTTCACCAAGGGTTTGTCATCCTTCGAGGCTAGGCTATAACTGGTAAATAACTCACTAGTTATCTAAGGTATACGATGCTAATATTTTTTCATAACGACCATTCGCTTTTAACTCTTTAAGGCCTTTATTGAAGGCATTTCTGGCTTTTTTATCATGAAAAAGAATATTATTAGGGCTTGCTCCAAAGAGTGGAAACTTATCCACTAATAAATGGGTATTGATTTGTCCTTCTTTTTGAATTTTAGCTCGGTAATGTTTAAATATTTGTAGGTCTAACTGGATGATATCGAAACGTTCTAGATATAACATTTTAACCTGTAATTCTTGATCATGATTCTCTAGATAAAGCGGGTTTTTGTTGGCCATTACGGCATACTCTCCACCCAAATGTGTTTTGGCGCCTTGCCAAGACAATAAAGAGTATGAAGCTAGCTCATTGAGGTGAGTAAATTTATAATTATGCTTTTTTAATGCGAAGGCAAAATTTTCGTAAGCATAAGCTTCATCAGATAAGAAACCGGTAAGGTTTTCTTTGGTCATTGTTTTTAAGTTCATGTCACAGGCCGCATCAACATCCTTAGCTCTGAATGATGTTATCCGGCGAGCGTATGGATAATAAATGGCTTCTACTTCATAGCCAGCTGGCGCTAAAGCTTCTCTTATTAAGGTTATTATTATACCGTCGTTAGTTTCAGGCATTACCCAAGGTGCAAGAGCATCACCAAAGGCAATAGTGATTTTTTGTTGAGCAAAGGAAGGCAGGGTAAATAACAAACTGATGATTAATAAAAATAGTTTTAGCGGCATATGTTAGTTAATAGGATAATAAATAAGTAAAATAAGTATAGACGAAAAATAGACGAAAAATAATTTTTCATAGGTGTTTATTAAACAAGTAAATTTTTGCTGACACGAGACGGCTGAACTAGGTGACTTTACTTTTAAAGCTTTAGCGGCGTTTATGTTATACTTCCGATAAGTTAACCGCTTTTTATTCTTAACAATTTATCTCTAACTACAAGGCTTGCTATGAAATTAACTGCTTTTCAGTCAAAAACATTATTGATACTTATCCCCTTAATATTATTATCATCGACAGCGATTTATTTCTATGGCGCCAATGAAACTACTTTGCCAAAAATGACAGTACAAGAGAAAAAGGCTCGCTTTAAAAATTTAATTATTCCTGCAATAGACGAAGTTTATGATGAACTTATGGTTCAATATCTCGACGTTTCAGAGTCACTTAAGTCAGGTAGTGATAACGATATGATAGAAAAACTGAAAATAGAATATAAAGCCAAAACTGATAACGAGCTGTTAATGGCACTTAAACCTCACCCTAAAAGTATTGCTATTGCACAAGCGGCAATGGAGAGTGCTTGGGCAACCTCTCGTTTTTTTAATAAAGCTAATAATATTTTTGGTGTTTGGTCATTCGATGAAGATGAACCTAGAATCGCGGCACTGAAAAAAAGGGGAGATAAAACCATTTGGTTAAAAAAATATCCTTCTATTAAAGCTTCGGTAAGAGGTTATTATCGAACCCTTGGGCGTAGTGCCGCCTTTAAAAAGTTTAGAGAATTGCGACTAAAAACTGATAATCCCTACTCTTTAGTTAAAAAGTTAGACCGTTATTCTGAGAAGGGTGCAGAATATGGTGATGAATTAACCTCTATTATAAAGTTTAATGAATTTAATACTTATGACTAAAGTACGCTTAAATTTATCAATGTCGTTGAGAAAACTCGGCACTTAAGTGCCGAGTAGTTCACTCAAGAGAGGCTGATTTAAAGTATGCTGAAGTAGGTGTTCGTTATCTTCATCGTGCTCGATTTTATTTTTACTATCCTGCATAATACCTGCTCAACGTTATCCCCATTACCCGTAAAGACTTCAGCAAAGTTTATATCTTAGCTCCCCTTTATAATTCTGATAATCGACAGGCATTTAATCGTGAATCTAAGCAGGTTCTCAAACGATAAATTTATCTGACGTAGACAAATTTCTGCTGTGGTTACTTTGAAAAATAGTATTCTGGCAACACATTGCATGAATCTTGTGTCACTCTATCTCGAACCCTTGCAAGGGTAACTTTATTATATTTGAGCTTATAGGGTTTTGAAGTCTATATTTGCGCTAATACATCTATGACAACACTTAGGGTAAAACACTCCTTAGCTAGAAAAATTTTACAGCGGCCTAAGGTCTCAGTGTTACCCCTTGATGTTTAATCATTAACCTAAAAGCACCGGGAGTTATCCCGTAGCGGCGTTTAAAGTGCCGGTAAAAATGACTAAGATTACTAAAGCCCGAAGCAAAAGCAATTTCGGTTATATCGGTGTTGGAACTAGCAAGGTTTTTAGCAACGGCATCACAGCGCAGTTTTAAAAGGTATTCAATAAAGCTGAAACCGGTGTGCTGGCGAAATTGGCGAGCAAAATGACTTCTTGATAGATTAACTTGCTTTGCCACCTTATCTAGAGTGATATCCATAGTGTAATTATTGTTGATCCAATCTTGAGCATTGGTCATTCGCAAAGATGATTGTGCATTTGCTTGCTGCTCGTAACCGGCGTTGCTGATATGGATCAGTAATAGTCGTAAGTAGAGGTTCTCTTTTAAACAAACATTTAATGGTGAGCTCGAAATGGGTTGTATTTCGAGTTCATTGGCAATTTTTTGCATTCCTTGCGTACTGTGCTGGCTGCTTGAATTGAGATTGTTAGTTAAAAATCCTCCTTTAGATAACGTTTTTAAATACAAACTGTTGGCGGGTGTTGACAAGTTATCAAAGGACGGGGGAGCAATACATGCAAACAGTAATTTTGTTTCGGTGTTTTTATCTGTCGTGATTGAATGTTGATATTGAGCAGGGATAAAAACGGAATGTCCGCTTAAAAGTTGATGGCTTTCGTCATTAATCGTTATGCTTACAGCACCTTTTAAACAGACGACAAACTCATGGAGGTTATGCTGGTGTTGCTCGATATCTCGACGTAATACAACACTGGAGGTCCAAAGCATTAAAATAGTCCGATAGTATAATTATGTGGTTCAATCGTATGCGACGCCGGGCAATAAAGCTATTAAAATAATATATACTTAGCACTATTGTACTATTGGTTGCGCTCATCACGAATAAATCATGATAGCGATTTATAGTACAATAGTTGGCTTTAGGCTTTTATCTTAATGGGGAAAACTATGATTGTTGTACACCACCTTAATAACTCACGTTCGCAGCGGGTGCTTTGGGCTTTAGAAGAGCTTGGCGTACCTTATGACGTTAAGCGTTATGAGCGAGACCTAAAAACAAATTTAGCGCCTAACACCTTAAAGAAAGTACATCCATTGGGTAAATCTCCAGTGATCACTGATGGTAGCATTACTGTTGCTGAGTCTGGAGCCATTATTGAATACCTTGCACAAACTTATGGTGGTGATGATTTTACTCCCGATATTGGCACAGAAGCACATCGCCAGTATATATACTGGTTACATTTTGCTGAGGGAACATTGATGCCACAATTAT
This sequence comes from Colwellia sp. PAMC 20917, assembly GCF_001767295.1. Classification (GTDB taxonomy): domain Bacteria; phylum Pseudomonadota; class Gammaproteobacteria; order Enterobacterales; family Alteromonadaceae; genus Colwellia_A. Next base: position 899,620 of record NZ_CP014944.1, on the reverse strand, counting down.
TACTAAAAATAATCTTTGAAAAAATATTGAAAAGTACGATGCCCTTTTTTGTTAAGCCAATTGCTAGAGGGATTGTGAAAAAAGTAATGAAAGGCTATGTTGGGCCAAATATTACCGGGAACTTAGACTTTATCGAAAGCCATTTAAAAAATAATCAGTGGTTTACTGGAGAAGAATTATCTGGTGCTGATATTCAAATGAGTTTTCCTCTAGAGGCTTGGGTTGCCAAAAGTTCAAATGACAATAACTACCCAGAAATTACCGCTTACGTTAAGCGTTTTCAAGCCCGTTCAGCCTATCAAAAAGCCCTTAAGTCTGGAGGTCATTACGATTATGCTTAATAACAACTTATCATTATGGCGTTGTTAGCGTTTGGATATTTACCCGGGATGATTATTCATTGTAGCTGATACTGATAGAATAAATTCAGCTACAATCTTCATCAACAATATATAGAGAAAAAGGCCAATAATCTCTTGAGAATTTTAAAAATTAGTCTGTTTATACTGCTAAGCGTAGTCGTTTTATTTGCCAGTTATCTTTATGTTAATCAAGCAGCTGATAAGTCTGTCGCTGAACTCAGCAAGCGCTGGGCTGCTGAGCCATCACAATTTATGCAGATTGCCGGTATGAATATACATCTAAGAGATGAAGGACCAAAGTCTGATGAAGAGCCTATTGTCCTAATTCATGGTACGAGCGCGTCATTACATACATGGGATGGCTGGGTTGACGAACTAAAAACACAACGCAGAGTTATTCGCTTCGATTTACCTGCCTTTGGTCTGACCGGCCCCGATCCTAAAAATAATTATACTATTGAGCATTATGCTGAAGTTGTTATTGCTGTGTTAGATAAGTTAAAGGTTAAAAAAAGTGTATTAGCAGGTAACTCTTTAGGCGGGTATATTGCTTGGGCTACGGCAGTGTTATATCCAGAGCGAGTTTCTCAAATGATTTTAGTCGACGCAAGTGGCTATCCTTTTAAGTCTGAATCTTTACCCTTAGCCTTTAAATTGTCTAAAAATCCGATAACAAGCCGGTTATTGAAAAATGTTTTACCTAAATCATTGGTGAAAAAAAGTGTTAAGAATGTTTATGGAAACCCTGACTTAGTCACGAGTGAATTAGTTGACAGGTACTATGATTTGACGCTTCGTGAAGGAAATCGTAACGCTCTAAAAGAACGCTTTAAGCAGACGGTACCCGGAGATTTAGCCAAAAAAATCTCAACAATAAATGTACCAACGCTTATCATTTGGGGAAGAAAAGATAAGCTCATCCCCATCAAGCTTGCGATGAAATTTAAAAAAGATATTATCAACAGTCAATTAGTTATCTTTGATGATTTAGGGCATGTACCTCACGAAGAAAATCCTCAGGCAACGGTAGCAGTTGTTAAACAATTTTTACAAGATAACAAGTCTCAATAATCATTGCGATAACGCAACTGGAATTTAGTGTAAGCCATTAACGATATCGTTAATGGCTTTTTTGTAGTAGATAGCGACCAAGATAAGACGTTGTAGCTCACTGTCAAAGCGCTTATCTTGACGAGAACATAATTCAGCAACCACTTTAATTACCTTTGAGTAGTTGGTTGTGGCTAAGGGCTGTTGTTTACTTTCAATCTCTATTAAGGCCAATAATGCGGTAAGTTCGTGCGCCGCTAGCGAAATTAAATTTTGATTAGTCGATAAATAAACTTCAATGGGAGTTAAGTTTTCGTGGTCACGCTGGCACAGTGCATCACGTAAGGTATTATTGCTGCCAAATAACATCATCGAACGTAAATAAATAAAAGGTGGGGTACTGATGACTACTTTATTGCCGGCGAATAAATAATGTAAAGCATTGCGCTGTCTGTGATCTGTTTTTGTAAAGTTGTCTTGTACCTGAAGGGCGGGGGTAAAAAAACTCAATGTGTCGTTCGTTTTAATTTGTGCGATGAGCGCAACAGGTAAAATTTTACTGGTTATTAATGTCGTGGTTAATTGTTGATAAAAATCAAACGATGCAACTTGCGCTATTCCTTGTTGAAATAGATAAGCTAATTGAATGATATTTTCCGACTCACTTGAAGCTAAATAATGTTGGCGTAAATCATTATCGTCATCTGCTGACAATAAAGCGATGAATGACTGCATATTTTCCTTCATTGTAACCCTTGTTTAATACAAATAATTGGCTCAGTGTATACTCTAATTGTTTTGTTGTGTGGTATTTTTAAATATTAAAATTGTTGCAGCTATTATCGCTTGGTAAGCCAAGTTATTAAAAACCTCAGGCGATGTTTAAGCGTTATTATCACTAGGCTTATTGACGGTTTTTAGGCGTTAGTTTACCGGTTAGCATTATCTGCACTCAGTGTTTGCAGTGAGGCTTTTTATTACACGGAATAGAGAAAACCTGACTTTTATTATTATTCAAGACTCTTTGTTGTTCTTATTAATTTACAATGGAAGTTGAACAGCTGTTTTTCGCCATATCTAGCTAAAACAGGGGGTGCATAGTCGATATATAATCTATCAAGTAAATTTTACCGCCTTATCTAAGTAAATAATGTAAAATACCCTGACTTTTATCGGGTCAATGGGCTACTTTGTCTACATTATTATATGTATCTTGTTAAAATTATTTTTATCCTCGCTATATTAATGCCTAGTGACTGGCTCACGCTTTTAGCAATGACTTATTGTTATGCGCCTAAAGTAAGTGTTTTATTTACATAACTTTAGCCGGGCTTTTCAAGCAATAGCTTGATCTGTTAATAAGCCTTGATGTCAGTGGTGATCGCGACTAAGTTACGCTCAAGCAACTTGCTAAGCACGCCTTTTCCAGTAAATGTTGAATTAATCACTATAAGTGGATCCTATGAGCAATACTTTTACCAAACTTGTTAGCCAATTAACGCATTCATTAGAGCAAGAAGACGATCAAGAGCTGCTAATTTCAATAGAGAAATACCATCCGGCTAAATTGGGCCGATTACTCGAATCACTACCCAATAAATATCGCGATGATTTTTGGAGTTTGATCCCGGTAAATTACAAGGGTGAAGTCTTACTCTCTGTACACCGCGAACTGCGCCAATTTCTGATTAAAAAAACCAGCGAAGCTGATTTACTTAAATGTTTATCGACGCTTCAAATGGATGAGTTAGCCGACATTGATGCTGATTTACCATTACCTGTAGTAACCGCTATGGTTGAGGCCATGGATAGTCAGCGAAAAGAGCGTTACCAGACAGTGGCCTCTTTTCCTGATAATACAGCCGGCGGTATGATGGATGTTGACGCTACGGCGGTCAGAAAGGATGTTAGTCTTAAAGCCGTCTATCGGTATTTGTGTAAGTTAAGAAAAAAAGAAGGTATGTTGCCCGAACAACTTGACCAACTGGTTGTTGTTGACAGGAATAACAAGGTACAAGGAACCTTATATCTTAGTGACTTGGTTTCAATGGACAATAGCTTGTCGGTTGGCGACGTAATGAAAAATGATGTGCCCTTGATTGACTCGTTACAATCAGCCATTCAGGTTGCACAAATTTTCGAAGACCATGATTTAATCTCTGCGCCCGTTGTAGATGAAAATAATTTTTTGTTGGGGCGAATAACGGTTGATGATGTTATCGATGTACTAAAACATAATTCAGAGCAGCGTTTATTGGCCTCCGCCGGCCTTAATGAAGAGCTCGACATGTTTGCCCCTGTTTCTCATATTTCTTTTAATCGAGCTATTTGGCTGGGCACCAATTTAATCACCGCCTTTGTGGCCGCTTGGGTCATTGGCTTTTTTGAAGCATCAATAGAGCAACTTGTCGCGCTCGCGGTACTAATGCCCGTAGTGGCAAGCATGGGGGGCGTTACAGGTAGCCAAACGTTAACCGTAGTTACTCGTGGTATTGCGCGTGATTTAGTCAGTAGTGCCAATATTGTTTCGCTGACCATTCATGAATTAAAAGTCTCTTTTATTAATGGCATATTATGGGCTGCAGTGGTCTTTTTAATTACTATTTTATGGTACGACGATTGGCAGTTAGGGGGCGTTTTTGCGCTGGCTCTTTTTGTTGTGAGCCTTACTGGCACGCTTTCAGGTGCGCTTATACCTATAATATTGAAAAAACTGGGTGTAGACCCAGCCATTGCGGGTGGTGTTATTTTAACAACCATAACCGATGCGGTTGGTTTTTTAATCTTTTTAGGGACTGCGACTTATATTTTGATTTAATTAGCCTTGTTTTAATCATCAGCAGAAGGCCAATAAGCCGCACCCTGGTGCTTATGTAAACTACTTTTACAAATAAGTTTGACTGACCCAATTGGATTTACCTGTTATTATGGCTATTATTAACTCTAGTTAACAATGTACTTAATCAACCCCTGTTTAAGTACTTAATAACAAAACAGTGAATGACGAAAAATAAACTGAGCGACTATCACAATGCCTTTAAACATTGATTGATAAGTCGATCCTATACTAAATTTTTATGAGAAATAACACTTGAACAACGTCCATATACCAACAGTTATAACTAAAACCTTATGCTTAATCCTGCTTTTTTTACCTCAGTTATTAATGGCTGAAGAAGTAAGTGTCGCCACAAAAAAAGAAAAATCTATTCTAGAGAAAAGAGAACAAGCGCTTTTGAAAACAACCGCTAACCCCTTTGCTATTTCGCAACATAGATTAAATTACCTACTGCCAGTCTCCTATATTAGTAAACCAGGTACCCGCACGGTTGAAGAGTTAACTAATGATAATGTTGATAATGTAGAGGCTAAATATCAAATTAGCATCAAGTTTCCTATATATTTACCAACGACTGATGCTTCAGGTCTGTACTTTGGTTTTACCGCAGTATCGTATTGGCAATTGTACAACAGTGAGGCATCTAAACCTTTTCGAGAAACAAATTACGAACCTGAATTATTTTACAGTTGGCAACAGAATCACAGCATATTAGGCTTTGAGTTTAATCAAGTTCAGTTTGGCATCAATCATCAATCCAATGGTCAAAGTGGTCTTTCATCGCGCAGTTGGAACCGAGTTTTTGCTTCGTTAGTGTTTAGTGACGAAAGTGCTTTTTATTATATAAAAGCTTGGCATCGACTAGCTGAAGATGAAAAAGAAACACCACTTTCTGTGATTGGTGATGACAATCCAGATATTACAGACTATCTTGGGCATATGGAATTTGGTGTTGGTACTCAGCTAGGCAAATTCAACCTTTTCACTGCGGTGCGAAATAATCTTAAATTGAGTGATAATAAAGGTAGTGTCGAACTAAATCTTTCTTATTCATTGACTGAAGGTTATGACTTCTTGATACAGTACTTTAATGGTTATGGTGATTCACTTATCGACTATGACCGTCATCAACAGCGTATTAGTTTGGGCATGCAAATGAAATTTTTATAAGTAATGCAACGCCATAAGGTGTAATCGCCTACTCTTGCTAAACCATTAATTGTTAGCCCAACCTTAAGTTTGTCGAAAGTTTGGGCTGCAATGTTTAACAGTATAATATCCCCTCGCTTAAAGTTATGACTTTAAGCTTGCATCACTGCACCAGCCCATTATCCGGAAAAAAATATCATGCGAGTCGCCGTTTCTCAATTTGCCACCACTTTGGATGTTCAAGAAAATCAAGTAACCTGCCTGCGTATGATAAATGAGGCGGCCGTCTGTCAGCCAGCACTCATAGTGTTACCTCAATTTTGTAATACACTTTTTTGCCATACCGAACCAGGGTACAAGGACCGTAGTCAGGCTTGGCATCAAGCTTTAGACATTGACGGTCCTTTTTTACTGGCTATTGCACAGCAAGCCAAAAAGCATCACTGCTACATAGTCATAAACGTTACTTTAAGGCGTGATGCTGCAAGTAGCTGGTCACCTGAACAAAAAAAGGATGCGATTAAAGCAGGTGTTAGTATAACCACTTGTTTATTTTCGCCGTTTGGGCAACGCCTTGACCAAGTCGATAAACAAGAATTAGAAGGTCGTGAAAATGATTTTTTTCTTAGTGCAAATCAGGCGTCTACGTTAACTTTAACGCCGCTAGCAAAAATTGGACTGTTAATGGGGAGCGACACGATGACCTTTAACACCTCTCGTGAATTAGCTTTACAAGGTGGGCAATTATTCTGTAATTCAATAAGCACATTTGCCCACGATCAAAGTCACTTACATGATCCAGCTCGAGCATGTGAAAATAAAGTATTTTTGGCCACAGCAAATAAAATTGGTCGATTGTCAGCAACGGGTTCTCTAAGTGGCGCAGGTCATAGCCAAATAGTTTCTCCTGAGGGTAAAGTACTCGCTAAAATGAACCATAATGAAGCAGGTTTTGTATTTGCTGATATTGATTTAGAAAATTCTGCGATAGCACCAAATAACAAATGCCGACCTGATGGCACTGATGTCTTTATACAACGACGCCCTGAACTTTATCAAGCGCTAACATTACCGATAAAAAAAGTGGCTAAGCATGTGGATAGTGACAAGGTTCCCGAAACGGCGAATGTCGCAATATTTGCAACCTATAAGTCTAATGAACAAGCCATTGAAGATGTTTGTTTTTACATTGAAAACAACCTCAGTGATATTATTCAATTGCCTGAGTTATTTTTTATTGCAGATAAAACCATAACGAATAATGCTGAGCAACTCGCCGATATAACCTCGTTGAGTAAACAACTCATTATACAAATCAGCTCAGTACTGAGACCTTTTCAATATGTGTGTACTAGTTTAGTGATTGATGGCGCACATCAGGCAGTGTTAATAAGCGAACAAGGCTTATTGGCAACACAGCAACAATTACACTTTTGCCAACGATACCAGTGGACACCACTTGGAAATGCGTTAACTCTTGTAGAATTACCGTTAGAGCAAGGCAATATCAAGCTTGTTATGCTAACAGCTGATGACGCAACCATACCTGAAATAGTTAACGTAGCGGCGTTGAATCAAGTTCACTTATTACTGGTGCCTTTTGAAATTCAAGAGCCAGGTGAGGTTGAATATTGCTTGTTATCGCGTGCCGCAGAACATAGAATTTGTATTCTTGCAGCGAGTCGTGAACAGAGCTTTGCTGCGGGCTGCTTATCGGTCGATTTACTGAGTGATAACGCCAATAAAAAGAAACAAAAACTACAAAAGTCTACGGGGTTTATTGCCAATTTAAGCTCAGGCGCTACCTTAATATCTGAACGTATGTCAGCTAAATTTACTGGCTATATTAATCAACCACTGGTTAAACACCAACAGGGAAAAATCACCAAAGCATTAGTCCATCCTATTGCCAGTTGCTCTAAGTGATGGTGGGTGCTCACTAAGTGTGGGTGCACCATCATCGTAGGATTTATTGCCAGTGAATATCATTATTTTATTTTTTGTAACGTAAACCATAACCGATGGGGAAGAGTGGTTTGGTGTTATTTTTCTTCTTTTCTGTTGAGGTTTTTTTGGGCCAAGAAAAAGACAGCTTTCCTTGGAAATTAAACTCGCCAAAGAGCATATCACTAACACCTTGGCCTTCCGAGCCAGGAAGCCAAGCAGCAATGAATGCTGCTGACTTATCTAATTCGTCATTAATGATTAACGTTCTCCCTGAGATCAAAATAACAACCAGGGGGATGCCCTTATCACTAATATCTTTTATCAATAGATAGTCTTCTGGGTGTAACTGTTTTAATGCTAGTGAGTTGCCATAGGGCGCTGAAATATTTACTTGACCGTTTATTTGTGACCCTGCTTCTATAATAAGGTTTTCACAATCTCTGATATCACCATGGCCTTCTGCATACGGGTACTCACCGATAACCACCACAGCGATATCATGATCTTTTGCCAATATTGCTGAAACATCATTATCACGGCTTAATACCGCATTGGGCGCAACCGCTGAAATGCCTTGCCAGACAGAAGTGGCTCCCTCAAATTGATCGTTTCCTGATACACCTTGCCAATCAATAGTGAACCCACCGCACTGATGACCGATATTATCAGCATTCTTACCCGTAACTAAAATACGAGCCTGCTTTTTTAAAGGCAGTGTGTTTTTTTTGTTTTTTAACAGCACAAGTGACTTTCTGACCGCTTCTCGTGCAATATTCCTATGCGCACTAGCACCAAAACTAACATTATTTGCCCAAATCCTTTCACTAGGTCGAGGCGAATTAAATAAGCCGCTGGCAAATTTTACTGATAATATCCGGCGGACGGCGTCATTAATTCTTGAAATAGGCACAGTTCCTAATTCAACATGGTTATGAAGATGGTGAATAAATTGCTGCCAGTTTTCGGGCAGCATAAACATATCGATGCCGGCATTAACGCCTTGAGCAACCGCGAGATAAAAATCATCACAGAGGTAATCAATACCATTCATGTCAGAAACAATGAAACCAGAAAAATTCAATTGTTGTTTCAGTACATCCGTGAGCAGATATTTATGACCATGGCACTTGTTGCCATTCCAACTATTAAATGACGCCATAACTGTCATTGCCCCCGCTTTTAAAGCGCTTATGTAGGGGCTAATATGGGTATTGTTGAGTTCTTGCCAAGAAATATTAGCATCACCTTGGTCAATACCATGCGTTGTAGCTCCATCGCCAACCCAATGTTTGACACAAGCGATAACGCCTTCACCAGCAAGCTTTCCGTGAAGGCCGTTGATAATTTCACTTGCGTATTGATTAATTAATTCTGGCGTTTGAGCGTAGCTTTCATAGCTGCGCCCCCATTGATTATTTTGTGCAACAGCAAGGTTGGGTGCAAAGACCCAATCGACGCCACTCGCTAATACCTCTTTTCGTGTGACTTGTGCAATGCGTGCTATTAAATCAGCATCGGCGGCGGCACCTAAACCGATATTGTGCGGAAATATTGTTGCTCCCTTCAGGTTATTGTGACCATGTATGGCATCAACACCATAGAGTAAGGGGATTGCTAAATGATTTTCGTCACTAACCATTGATGCTTGCCAATAGCTATCGGTCGTTTTTAGCCAACTGTTAAGATCATTATTTTCGGGTAATGAACCTGCGCCACTCAATACCGAACCCAAATGGTACTTTCTGACATCATCAGGCGTACAGCTTAGTCGTTCAGCTTGGGTCATTTGTCCAATTTTTTGTGCTAATGTCATTTTTGACATTAGCTCATCAACTTGTTCCTTTATTGACGGCTGACTAAGTAGTAGCTGCATAATATTGAGTTATCCTGATATTATTTAATTGCTTCATTTTGCCAATTCTTATTTTAATGTCATTTAAGTGAGCAAAGCAGACACGTAAAACGCTCTATCTACATCCTCAGCGTTGCTTCGTTGCTGACTAATATTTACGGGTATTGCATCTCTCAAATGAAGTTAAAAATATAAATTTAAACGGTTAATTAATCTTAGTCATATTGTTTATAAATTAGTTTACTTTGACAGACTATTACGAATGTAAATGGATACAACTAAAATACGGTAGGGTGGACTTATTTTGAGATTATTGGGATTTTATCAATTTTTCAGTAAATACTTTTATTTGACTTTTGAGCCAGTAAAAAAAATTATATCAATTTAAAAAGCTCATTGTGACCATTTCATCGCCCCACAATGACCGATTCATCGTTTTTATATTGTTTAAGATTTACAATTATATAGTGTCAAATGACATTTATAATTGAAACCTTTCACTAAATTTTAATTAGGTTAAAGTTTCATTCAATAATCATTTTTAACGGAATAGCGCTTTATGAGTACGCAAGAACATTATCAAACCGCGACTGAAGATAAAATTTCCACGCTAAGAAAAATTATCTATGGCTTCGGCGCTTTCGTAAATAACTTATTAGGTGCGGCGATTGGTACTATGACCATAGTGCTTAACTTGGGTTTAGGTATGAATCCGGCTTTAGTCGGTTTGTTAGGCGCATTACCTCGTTTGGTCGATGCCTTTACTGATCCGTTAATGGGCTATATTTCCGATCACACAAGATCAAAATGGGGTAGACGCAGACCCTATATATTCTGGGGGGCTATTGTCGCAGGTATTACTTTTGCCTTGTTATGGCAATTACCGAGAGGCCAAAGTGAAGAGTTTTACTTTTGGTTCTTTTTAATTGGTTCTATCATTTTTTATCTAGCCTATACTATTTTTGCAACACCTTGGGTTGCATTAGGTTATGAATTAACGCCTGATTATCATGAGCGTACCAGTATCATGGCTGTACAGAATTTTATGGGGCAATTTGCGTGGTTATTTGCACCTTGGTTCTTATTGTTTATGCAAAATGAATCGCTGTTTAGCGATATGATTGAAGGTGCCAGTTGGTTAGCCGTAATTATTGGGCTATTTACTATTATTGTCGGTATTTTACCGGCAATATTTCTTACTGAACGCTTTACACCCATAGCAACTTCAAAAACGATTATTGACCCGAATGCACCACCAATAAAACCAAGAAGCTTGAGTTATGCCGTTACTGATTTCTTTAAGGGCTTTTTAATTACACTTAAATTTAAGCCTTTCCTTAGTTTATGTGGCGCAACCTTTTTAGTGTTCAACGGTTTTATGATGGTTTCAGCTTTTCAAAGTTACGTGATTATTTATTATGTCTTTGGCGGCGATCAAGCATTAGGTGCTGAATATGTCGGTTGGGCGGGTACGGTGTCATTTATTTCAACGTCTTGTGCTATTTTTATTGTCACTAAATTATCAAGCTGGTTAGGGAAGCGAAATGCTTTTTTCATTACTATCGCAATTTCTATCTTTGGCTATGCATTGAAATGGGTGTGTTTCACCCCTGAAAATCCTATGTTAGTGATTATTCCACCGATATTTTTCTCTTTTGGTTTAGGCGGCTTGTTCACCTTAATGGGATCTATGGTTGCAGATGTCTGTGATCTTGATGAATTAGAAACCGGTGAACGACGTGAGGGTATGTTTGGCTCAATTTATTGGTGGGTTGTTAAATTAGGCTTGGCGGCGGCGATGGCAGCTGGTGGCTTCTTACTTCATGCAACAGGTTTTGATGTTGCGTTAGGTGGAGCCCAATCTGCTGATACGCTGTTTTATATGCGCTTAGCTGATGTACTTGTGCCTGTACTTTGTTCAGTGGTTGCTATTTGGATGGTCGCTACTTACCCTATTACTGAGAAAATGGCTCATGATACCCGCAGTAAACTTGAGGGACGTCGAGGAAAAATGGCGGCTGAAGTGAATGACTTAGATGAAAATACTGACGGTGTTACGCCTGCCTAAGGCACTTATAAATTGTATATCTACATAGTTAATCATGTAGATATACAATCAGCTTTATTTTTGTGAGGTTTGTATTTTTTTAGTTAAAATAAATACGAAATAAAATAAAGCTGTTTTTTAAGTTGTTGTTTTAAGCTGTTGTTTTAAGTTATTGTTTTAAATAAAGTTAAAGTAATTTTTTGTATGGGTGATAACAAAAGCTTATCATGAGTACTTGTTCATATCCTTTATCCATTTCAACTTTTCCTACCCCCCTTTGACCGTATTTCGATGCTGTTTGACCAATAATTGTGCTAAAAATATTCAAGTCTGAACATGACTATTTATAGGATGCTCGACAGTAAGATAATTCAAAAATGCAGAGTTAACGCTTATTGATATAAGTGCAGCAGTACTGTTTATCTTTTGGGATCGTTATAAACCAAATTATTCATTAAGCCGGTTAATCATTGACTTAATTGAATATTTTAATAGAAGAATAATAAAATAATGAGCAAATTAACATTAAATCTTAGTGCACTAACAGGAGCTTTAAGTGTTTTTTCAAAAAAAATGCTTTCATTGTTATTACTCAGTACGCTAATAAGTTGTGGAGGTGGGTCAACTCCAACAGAAAAAGAGACTATCAATGCAGATACTGATAACGACGGAGTATTCGACCAAGTCGATTCGTGCCCTAATACATTAGCCAATACCACTGTAGATGCCAGTGGTTGCGAAATCATTATTGTTAGTGTCGATACGGACAGTGATAATGATGGTGTTAAAGATGCAGATGATAGATGTCCTGAAACTCCAGACAATACAAGGGTAGACAGCTCTGGCTGTGCGGTCATTGAAGAGGTTGTTGATGTGCTTGTCCAAGCAGAAGATTACATCAGCTATTTTGATACCACGGCGAGCAATGAAGGCGGAGCTAGTTACCGTAATGACGCTGTAGATATCGAAGTTACCACTGATGTGGGCGGCGGTTACAATATTGGTTATACCCAAGCAACAGAATGGCTAGAATACTCGGTAACCTTAAGTGCTGGGACTTATACCATTAGCAGCCGCGTGGCTTCAGATTCAGGCGGTGGTAACTATACGCTGTCGATAAATGGCAATACAATTGGTAGTGACAATGTTACTAACACGGGGGGATGGCAAACCTTTGAAACCCATGTGGTTAATTCGTTTTTAACGACAAGCGGTACTTTTACCTTACGATTAGCGATAAACGCAGGTTCATTCAATATTAATTGGCTGCAAATAACAGCGGTTATTGATGATGATTTAGATGGTATTGGTAACGACCTAGATTTGTGTCCAGATACGCTTGAAAATACAGAAATTAATGAGGTGGGGTGCGCTGACTCAGATGGTGATGGCGTGTTTAATAATCTGGATAATTGTCCAGATACACCTATGGGTACCTTTGTCGATTTTCTCGGCTGTGAAGCCGTAGAACAGTTAATTGAAGTGGCGTTTAACAACGATATTCTTGTTGGTGGTGAAGACAGCCAAAAGCCAGGTTTTAGCTTATATACCTTTGATAATGACATTGGATCTGACGGCAGTCATTGCAACGACGGTTGTGCGGTTAATTGGCCTCCGCTTCTAGTGACTGATGGTGTCGCTTCTGGTGTGCCAAATTTATCAATCATTAATCGAAATGATGGCACAACACAAGTTGCCTATCAGGGCAAACCGTTATACTTTTTTAAAGGTGATAGCGAGAAAGGAACCATTGAAGGTGCGGCTATAGCGGGTTGGAACCTTCAAGAATACGGACTTTTTGGTGATATTGTGCCACTTTATACCTCTAGCACGGCACAAGAACATGCTTTAATTTATGAAACTAATGATGCTGTGGTCACCATGTTTGCTGACAGAGGACGTGATCGTCATGCTAAAGAAGATCAATTTCAGCAATACGATCATTACCTTTCTCATTATTGGACCCATAGAACAGCGCGCTATAAATTCACCGATTATGTGGCTAAAGGCGGCTCATCTATTTTAATTGAATGGGTAACACAATGGCAGCTTGAGGCGTTAGAATTTAGAGCATGGTACTCAGGAATGAATACCGTTGCTGAATACCATGGTAATTATGAGCCTAACGTTGTGACGGTCGGTCACGGTAGTTACGATGACGACCTTGTGCAAACAAGTACTAGCGGCGATCAATATAAATATTCAGTAACCATTAATGAGTTTCGGGGGCTTAATGGCAGCACAGAAAACCTCAGTATTGGCCAACATATGGAAATTGAAGTTAGTCAGTTTTTATTGGGCGTTCCTGAGGGGCGGTCAAATTATTACGGCACAACTTATCTTTATCAAGTCGGTAAAGGTGGCATGGCTCCTTGGAAAGCAGTCGGAGATTTTGATGATAAATCATCAGAGCGTGAAAACTCACATCCTATTGCCAAACAAGGTTGGTTAGGTGGAAATACCACATTATCTTATCAATATACAAATGAACCTAATGATCACTTCATGCAAATGGCAACTAATTTATCAAGTTTAAATGGGCAAACGTTCGTTTTAGGAAGGCGTATTCACCATACCTCTTTTGTTGATGGTAAACATGATGAAGACCCAGCCAATGGTGTTTTTTCAGAAATGGTAGGTAAGTCAGGTACGCATTTTGTTAATCATAGCTGTGCAAGTTGTCATGAACGTAATGGTAGGGCAGCTCCGGCACCTATTGGTGAGGCATTAGATAAATGGGTCTTTAAAATTGCTGATGCTGATGGTAATCCCGATGCCCAGCGTGGTGATGTTTTACAGCCATCGAATACGGGAAGCGTACAAAGCGAAGGAACGGTAGTTATTGAATCATGGACTGAGGTTAATGGATTACGTTCACCTAATTATAAGTTTTCAACAGGTACGCCAGAAAAATTCTCAGCGCGTATTGCACCTCAGCTTGTTGGTCTAGGGTTATTAGAAGCCATTCCTGAAGAAACTATTTTAGCGATGGCTGACGTCAATGATGAATTTGCTCCCTTTGGTATTTCAGGTAAAGCGCAAAGTGCTATCGATCCCGAAACCCAAGATATTCGCCTTGGGCGTTTTGGTTGGAAAGCCGCTACATCAAGTATAAAGCATCAAGTTGCCGCAGCGTTTAATACTGATATGGGGGTAATGACCTCTGTACTCCCATCACCAGATTGTGGTTCTGCTCAACAAGAAAGAAATGAATGTGGTCATGACCAATCTGAAATAAGCGACCAGCACTTGAACAATTTAGTGAAATACATCGCATTGTTGGGTGTACGAGCGCAACGTGGCCTTGATGATCCTCAGGTAGAACAAGGACAAGCGTTATTCTCAAGTATTGGTTGTGTGGATTGTCATACCGCAACACTGCAAACCAGTATTTATCATCCGTTTACAGAACTAAGAGATCAAACTATTCATCCTTATACCGATTTACTGTTACATGATATGGGTGAAGGTCTTGCTGACAACTTAGGAGAGGGCAACGCTACAGGGGCTGAATGGCGAACAACACCGCTATGGGGCATAGGTTTGTCGGCTTGCGTTACTGGAGGTGTAGAAAACCCCGTTGGCGGCCAAGGTAATGAAGTTTGTACGCCCGAGCATAGTTATTTACATGACGGACGTGCGAGAACGATTGATGAAGCAATTCTCTGGCACGGTGGGGAATCAGAAGCTTCTAAAGTTAAGTATGAAGCACTTTCTGATGCTGACGAAGCTTCATTAATAGCCTTTTTAAAATCACTATAAAATCAGCAGCTTATTAAATTGATTATCGATTGATTTAATAAGTTCTTTTAAGAGAAAAGAGAATAATAATGAACCAATATTCAGTTTATCAGTGCAATGTTAATTCAATGCTAAAGAATATCAGTTTTAAAAGTCGACTGTTTTTAATGAGTTTGCTGAGTTTGTTAATAACGACACCAACGATGGCAGGTTGGGAAGTTAACTATATAGATACTTTTTCAGGAGACAGTGTTAATTGGCAAAATTGAACGGCCCAAGTCGATGCTAATTTTAATAACGAAGTTCAATGTTATACCGATGATGACAGTTCCATTGATAAGAACTTTGATGTCTCCGATGGCACCTTAAAAATAATCGCCAGAAAGCAGCAAACTAATTGTGTAGGCTTGAATAATCAATCTAGAGATTGGACCTCCGGTCGAATTAACGGTAAAGATATACGTGAGTTTCTCTATGGCAGAATAGAGTCAAGAATTCGTTTTCATAACCTTGAAGGGGGGGGTTGGCCGGCGGGAATTCATACCAAGTAGACTTGACCGTAACTGACAACGGTAATCCAAGACTTTCAGTAAGCAACACTATTAAATTTAGCGTTAACAACATGCCGCTTGACGCTGGCGATAATGAGAGGGAAAAAAGTAGTGGTGGTTTATTCAGTTATTCACTACTGCTGATGTTGATAGTATTTAGGCAAAAGTATCTTAAACAAAATAGGTTCAATTAGGTGAACTTTTAATAACAAGGTTGATTTATTAGGATATCAGTATTAACACCGGCAGTGGTTAGTTATAATATTGATTGAATAAGTTGCTGATGCAGCATTATATTCTTTTATTTATTTGATGTACTGCTTTCAAAGTAACTCGTGCTGACAAGTTTTAAGCGATAGTGTCTTCTTTGTTAACTTATTATCTAACGAATATAGACAATCCACACTAGAAATATACCTAAGGGCAGGACATAGATTTGACTATAAAGTGGCAAGATCTCATCGAAAAAGCATGGAATGATAGAAAAGTCTTAAATGAATCAGATGAATTTGATTCTTGGCGTGTTTTCCATGGTTACACCGAAGGAGCGCCGGGTGTAGTTATTGAAAAATTTGGCACTATGGCCTTGGTCGAATTTAAAGACGATATTCGTGAGGACCTTGATGTAATCAAAGATGCACTATTACAGTGTTTTCCCTTCACGCTTATTATGGCAAAAGGTGATCAAACTCTCGGGTTACGCTTGAAGAATAGAATGTTCTCGCTTCATGGCGATATTGCTGATGCGCCAGAATTTACCAAAGAATACGGGGTCTATTATAGTTTGCTTGCCGATACGATGCATAATTGTGGTTTATATCTGGATGCACGTCCCGTTCGTAAGTGGTTAGCTAATAATAGTGAAGGCCGTCGTGTATTGAATTTATTTTCATTCACGGGCAGTTTGGGTATAGCGGCTTTGAAAGGGAACGCGAAGGCCGCAATTCACCTGGACAGATCGAAAGCGTTATTACCGCGTATTGAAAAAAGCTACGAAAAAAATGCTATGGAATTTGGCACTCGCAGTTTTATAAAGGGTGATATCTATAAGCATTTACCTAAGGCAATAAAAAGTGGTCAGCAGTTCGAAGGCATCATTTTAGATCCACCGCCAACCGTTTATAAATCACCTTATGCAGAGCATCAGCCTAAAGGACAAGATTTTTCTAAATTGGTGAGTATGTGTTCAAAGCTTTTAAGTCAAGGCGGTTGGTTGATTTGTTTATTTCATCGTTATGATGCAACGTGGGATGAGTCAGATGCCGAGATTATTGAATCATCGGGCCATACTTTGAAAATGTCAGAACGGTTTACTAGTGAGTGTGATTTTCCCGATGATAATGTTGACCGAAAGTTAAGAGTGACCGTATTCGAAAAAATTTAAGATAGATAATACCAACAAGTCATTACCCCTGATAAGTGAGCGGTAATGACTTGTTTAATACTTTACTGCTGCACAATAATAAATTGCAGACCTTTGCCGAACAAGGTATGCAGAAAGTTTTGTGGATTCTTGCTGTCTAGTAGATAAATAGTATCCATAATATCAACAAATCAGTCTAACGCGCCTATCATTAATTTTAGTTATTATTTATTTTCTTGAAAGAGATGAAAATATTTTATGTCTTCAATTGCAGGTGTGTTACTAAACTTACCCGCGAGTGATCGCTTAGCCGTTAAGGTAACTTGTCATCAGAAGATAAGCGTTTAACGTTAGCTTTTAATTTATCTACTGGCTTAAAAGTATTAAATCAACAAGGAATGAAGCTATGACCAATCCTTTGATTATTAACATACTGGGATATTTAAAAAAACAAAACAGTGCTTGTTCCATAATTGATTTAGTCAATCTTTGCCAACAGGATTTTTTGCTACTGATAAAAAAGGATGTTGACCCTCAAATTGCCATATTTCAAAAGAATTTTTTTGTTATGAATGCGCTTTATCAAATTCAACGAGATATTAAAAGTGAGGGTTTTTTACTGACTATTTTCCCATTAGAAATTTGTTTAGTACCAAATCATGCCGCAGCAAAAGGTACCTTGGCTATGCGCGATACTGATCTAGCCCATTACTATTTAAGCTGGTCTAACTTGAATAACATTACCCTTGCAGAAGTGGAGTCACTCTTTTCCCGTTTTTGGCAAAGATACCGTGCAGTAGATAAGGTTGCTGCTGCTCTGACGACTTTAGGGGTAGATAAAAATATTGATTGGTCTGGGATACGTCGGGCCTATCAAAAAAAAATTGCCACTACCCATCCTGATAAAGGTGGCTGCGCGGCCGATTTTATCGAAATTCGCCAGGCTTATGAGGTATTAAGTTGGTGTTATCATCGCAAGGACTAATTTTACGATCGGTGATATTAAACGACGTCAATAAACTGATATTTGTTGAATTGCAAAAAATAGTTTTAATATCTGTCGTTATATAGCCAAAGCGCACATTTTAGACGGAGAGGGATCTTGGTGCAGTTTGATTTTAAAGCGACTTAGTGCTAAATTTTGTTGATAGAATGGGCTTGTATAACGATAGGCTTTCTAATAATCAGTTAATGAAATGTGTTCTCAACACTCGACTCTATTATGGATATATTACGGGTAATGCTATTGACTGAGATTTATTAATTCCCCGGGAAGATATTTAAGAAAATATTTAACTTATACTAACGACTATGAAGAATAAAAATTAATAATATGAAATTAAGAATTACCTTTTGCCTGCTATTAACTTTTGCATTTATTCACAGTTTTCCGTCAGTTTCACAAGAGCTGGACAATGAGCCGTTAGGTGTTATTACCGTTGTTGCAACTGAAAAAGACTTACCCTTTAGCTTTAAGCTTCCCAATGGCAATCCTAGTGGGCTTTATGTTGAGTTTTGGCAGCTCTGGTCTAAAACTAATAATATTCCTATTCGCTTTGTTCTATTGCCCTTTGAAGACGGTATAGCGTTGATCAAACAAAAGAATACCTTACATGTTGGGCTCTTTAAGAATCAGCAACGACAACAGTGGGCTGATTTTTCCTTACCTATCCATAATGTACAAACAGGTATCATTTATAATCGCTCAATTGACAAAAAATCTAAGCTAAGAGAATTAAGTGATATTAAGATAACTAGTCAATATTTTAGCTTTCAAGAGTCCTACCTTAAGGAAAACTTTGCTAGCTTTGAGCAATCAACGCATAAAAGCTTTGATGATGCTCTCGAGGAGTTATTAGATAATGAGGTTCAGGCTGTTGTTGCTGAGTTACCTAGTGCCTTTGCACAAATAGCGAAAAAGGGCTTAACTGGAGTATTCACTATTTCTGAAGAGATTATTGCTTCTAATAATGTCTTTGGGGTGATAGCAAAAGGTCAACCTGAATTATTAGCTAAAATTAATGCTGGTATTGAAAACATTCCCGTTAATAAAATTATTGAATTAGAAAAACAGTGGCTCCCCACCTTAAAACCATTTTTTCAAAAATCATCAACTGTTGCTAGTTTAACGGAAAACGAAAACAAATGGCTGTCACAAAATAATTCTTTTAGTTTGGGGACTGACTCTGCATTTGCTCCCTTTGAATTTAATGATGAATTGGGTGAACATAGCGGAATATCAGCTGATTACATGTTGTATGCAAAACAACAACTAAAAATAAATTTAACACCAACAGTAGGTACGAGTTGGGGGGAAGCACTAGAAGAATTTAAACTTGGCAATATTGATGTCATGTCTTCAATTTTTTATACAAAAGAAAGAGCTGAATATATAAATTTTACTGAACCCTACTTTGAAATTTCTCTCGTTATTGTTAGTAAGAAAAATGCTTTCTATGCTGAAAGTTTATCGTCATTACAAGGCAAGAAGTTAGGTCTAATTAAAGGCTATGTTTATAATGAATTGATTAGTCGAGATCACCCCAGTATTAAAATTGTAGATGTTTTATCGGTTGAAGACGGACTTAAAAAATTACAGTTGGGGGAAATTGATGCCTTTGTTGATTCTATTGCTGCGATTAATTATGAAATAAACAAAAATAAAATTAATGATCTGATTATTACCTCCTTTACCCCTTATACACTTAAAATATCGATGGCGGTAAGAAAAGGGCTTGAACCCCTTATTCCGATTTTAAATAAAACCTTTGCTGCGATGAATGAAAAAAAACGTTCTGCTATCGCAAATAATTGGTTATCGGTACACGTTCAATCGGGTACTGAATTATCAACCATTCTCGTCTGGGCATTACCGATAGCCTCATTGCTCATTTTGATTATTTTAGTGTTTTTTCGCATGAATAAAAAACTCAAAATAGAAATTGATGCACGAGTGATCAATGAAGAAAAACGCATTACCGCCCAACAAGATTTGGCCGCACAAAAAAAAGCGATGGACGAACATTCGTTGGTTCTTGTAATCGATATTAACGGTATTATTAGCTACGCCAATGATAAGTTTTGTGCCATTACTGGCTACAGCCGTAAAGAACTCATTGGTAAAAATCATAGTATTCTAAATGTTAATAACCAGTCCAAATATTATTGGCATAAGATTTTTACGGCGATTTCTAAAGGGAAATATTGGCATGATGAAGTGCGTATTAAAGCCAAGGGGGGGCAATACTATTGGGTAGACACTACGATTGTACCACTTTACGATAAAAATAAATTACTCAGTGGTTATACTTATATCAGTACTGATATTAGCCATCAAAAAGAGACGATTACTCGCTTAGCTGAAGCCAAAAAACAAGCGGATGTTGCTAATGAATCAAAAACCGCTTTTTTAGCTAACATGAGCCATGAAATCCGTACACCGATGAATGGCGTCATCGGCATGACTAACCTCTTACTTGATACGGCTCTAAATCCAGAACAACACAATTTTGCGAAAACAGTAAAAAACAGTGCCGAGTCATTACTGAGTATTATTAACGATATCCTTGATTATTCAAAAGTTGAAGCTGGCATGTTAGCGCTTGAACCACTTGAATTTGATTTAGAAGTATTGCTGCATGATCTTGCTACCAGTCTCGCTTTTCAAGCGCATAACAAGGGTTTAGAGCTAATTTGTCCGGCTAATATTTTACCGGCTCAGTCATTTATTGCAGACCCTGGGCGTATCCGTCAAATACTCAATAATCTTATCGGTAATGCGATAAAGTTTACTGAGCAAGGCGAAGTTTCAGTCTATTGCAAAGTACAAGAGCAGACTAAGCAGCACACTAAATTACTCTTTGAAATATCTGATACCGGCATTGGTCTGACGTTAGCGGATCAAAACAAACTATTTGAACGTTTTAGCCAGGCCGATGGTTCAACGACCCGTAAATATGGTGGCACCGGATTGGGGCTATCTATCAGTAAACAATTAGTTGAATTGATGGGCGGCGAGATAGGCTTGAAAAGTGTTGACGGAGAAGGCTCTACCTTTTGGTTTAGTATAAATATTGCTAATGCTGATAACATGCGACCCAAGAAAATTTATGATCATTTACAGAGTCAAAAGATACTGGTGGTTGATGATAATTTAACTAACCGGACTTTGTTAGGTTTGTTACTGACCAAGTGGCAAGTCGAGCATACTCTGGTAGATAGTGGCGATGAGGCATTAGAAAAACTGACCCAAGCTAGAATACAAGGAACTCCTTACCATATCGCTATTTTGGATATGCAAATGCCTGAAATGGATGGGTTTCAACTAGCAACTAAGATTAAAGCGGATAGCGATATTTTTTCAAAGACTCGTTTATTAATGTTGACCTCGCAAGGGCAACGTGGCGATGTTGAAAGATTAAAAGCGGCTGGCTTTAACGGATATCTAAACAAACCTGTTGATCAGTCGATTCTCTACAATACCTTAATGACCATTGCTGGCATTAATGCCCAAGAGCAACCTTTGATCACGGCGTTTAGCGCTCGTGCACTTCCGCAGTTCAAAGCAAGGATACTTGTTGTAGAAGACAATGCTATCAATCAAAGAGTCGCACAAGGTCTGTTGAGAAAATTTGGTGTGCAAGTCGACTTAGCGGCTAACGGTGAAGAAGCGCTAAATTCATTAAAAAACTTACCTTTTGATTTAGTCTTTATGGATTGTCAAATGCCAGTAATGGATGGCTATGAAGCGACTAAAAAAATTCGTCTTCCTCAATCTAAGGTACTTAATAACAATATTCCGATAATCGCCATGACTGCCAATTCAATGCAAGGTGACCGAGAGAGGTGCTTAGCCGCAGGAATGGACGACTTTATTGCTAAACCTGTGAACCCTATCAAGCTACAAGAGGCATTGAAACGCTGGCTACCCAAATATTAAGCGTCCGTTATGCAAGTAGTTAAAAATAACAAAAATAGGTTAGTTTATATTTTATCAAAGCCAAAATTAATCTAACCTGAGAATGTTGATGTTGATGTTGATGTTGACCCAAAATACAATACTCGTCAGCTAGTACACTTTCTTGTGCCAGAGACTCAAGTCACGTATATCGTCATTATCTCAATTTAGTGACAATCGTGGTAATAAATCAAAAATCACCACCAATTGCTAACCATCTAACATGATACGGGCTTTTACTTGAGGCAACTTCCAGATGAAATATACTGGAATTATTGACAACATTAATAAGACTAACTGCTCCGCTTCATTGAGTGGCAATAGTTGTAATAAATAAACAATAACTGCTGAACCACTCATTTGTACAAATCCTAATAGCGCTGAAGCTGAACCTGCTTTTTCACCAAAAGGTGCTAGCGCTTGTCCTGCACAAGCTCCCATCAGTAATGAAAAACCAAGTGAACTGATCATTATTGGTAACATAAAAGCGGCAGGCGTTTGCCAAGTTAATAACGTTAACATTAACAATCCGGCGACAATCAGTAAAACCATACCAAAACCTATGGTTACCCGCGCACCAAATTTAACTAAAACCTGAGGAGCCAAAAAACAAGCGACAATATTAATGACAGCATTGAGACTAAACCAATAAACAAAGCTCTGCTGATCTAACCCCAATCTAACCATTAACCAAGCAGGAGAACTCGTTACGTAGGCAATAATAATTGCCATTGATAACATCACCACCAAAGCATTAAAAAGAAAGACAGGGTGTTTCGCCACCGTAATAAAATGCACCAAGCTGATAAGGTTTTTAGAGGGTATGGTATGCGAGGGCCTGGTTTCTTTGAGGGTAAAAAACAAAATCAAACCGGCAAAAACAGCATACCCTGTCATAAATTGAAAGTTACTTCGCCAACCAAAATACTCGGTTAAAACATTACCCAGTAATGGAGCAAGCGCAGGAATACAACATATAGCACTGTTTAAATAAGAGTACATCACGCCACTTTCTATTGCGTTGTATTTATCACGGACACTGGCAAAGGCCGCTACAACAATGGCGCAAGCACCAAAGCCTTGTACTAAACGACTAAGGAGGAAAAACGCTAAGTTATCTGCATAAGCACAAAGAAGAGAAGCCAAGCCATAAATAATTATACCAGCCATCGCAACGGGGCGACGACCATATCTATCGGCGAGTGGGCCACTTATCAGTTGACCAAAGCCCATACTTAGAATGAATATCGTTATGCTCCATTGGATTTCTTTCATGGGAACAAGAAGTTCTTCAGCCATAATGGGTAAAGCGGGTAAAAATATATCTATGGCTAAGGGGCTAAAAATAACCATTAAAATAAGCAGTGGTAAAAGTTGTCTATTTGTCATTTCAGTCTCAATAATGATGACTGCCTAGTATAAGATATTGGCGTTATTAGCAGAAGCGAATTATCGTTAATTTAATGAAACTAAACAGCATTTCGCTTTAACTATACTTGTTAGTTAATTGTTTGGTGAATATATCTTTAAGTAGGGTTCATACATTGATTCTGACATAGCTCGGTCTAATGACTAAGACAATGGTGCGGTGTGGCCCTGGTTCATTTCAATGAATCGCCCGAAGTTCTGCCTCGTTGTAGGTCAATGGGTCTAAGGCTATCTGTGTCAAAAGCGTTGTTCCAAGTTTTCCTGCAACCATAGGTATTAATTTATGAAAACTCGCCGAGTCAACATCAGTGTCTTGCTTTTTGTTTGAAGGCTGCAAGCTGCTAAGGCATGATCTTTTAAGTAATGCCCTCTTTTAACAACATCAGCTTATCAATTTCTAACGCTGCACTGGTAATTTTTGGTACTTTTTTGGATACTCATCCTTATGACAAAGCCAATAAAAGTCTTGTTGCCAAAAATTGAAACTGATAAATCCTTCAATAGGGTAGTAGGGCAGGGTAATGCAAGAATAGCGGCATCAATTTCATCGCCACTTACCTTTTCAACAAGTCTATGTGATTGCTCTTCAATAATTTTTAATTGAAAATGTTAAACTAGTCATTATGTAAAATAGAACATTATCTTCAATTTAATCAACTATTCAATTCTCCTTATTGTTCTTATGCTAACGATGACATTTTATAAACCCATTATTATAAAAAAGGACTGCACATGTTTAATAAAACCCTTCCGATTGCTGCGGCAATCTCTGTTGCTTTATCTGCAATGGTAATACCTACAACTGCATTCGCGGCCAATGAAGCAAAAACCAATCAGTTTTGGTGGCCAGATATGTTAAATCTTAGCCCCTTACGCCAGCATAGCGCTGAATCTAATCCATACGGCGAACAATTCAATTATGCTGAAGAATTTGCCAGTCTTGATTTAACCCAACTTAAAAAAGATATTCAAACCACACTGACTGACTCAAAATCTTGGTGGCCTGCAGATTGGGGGCATTACGGCCCATTAATGATCCGCATGGCTTGGCACAGTGCTGGTGTGTATAGAGTACATGACGGGCGCGGCGGTTCGTCGGGTGGGCAACAACGTTTTGAACCCCTTAATAGTTGGCCTGATAATGCTAACTTAGATAAAGCGCGTCGATTATTATGGCCTGTTAAACAAAAATATGGTCGTAAAATTTCTTGGGCTGATTTGATGGTGCTTTCGGGCAATGTAGCGCTAGAATCGATGGGTTTTAAAACCTTTGGTTTTGCTGGTGGCAGAACGGATGATTGGGAACCTGATTTAGTTTATTGGGGATCTGAAACGACCATGCTTACTGATAAACGTCGCGATAAAAAGGGTAAATTGAAAGGCCCTCTTGCTGCAGTAGAAATGGGCTTGATTTATGTTAATCCAGAAGGGCCCCATGGTAAACCTGATCCTCTCTTAGCTGCTCAAGACATCAGAATGTCATTTGGTCGTATGGCGATGAATGATGAAGAAATTGTTGCTTTAAGCGCTGGTGGTCATACTTTTGGTAAGGCACATGGAGCGAAAAAACCCAGTGATTGTGTTGGTGCAGAGCCCGCAGCCGCTGATATTGAAGCACAAGGTTTAGGCTGGAAAAACAAATGTGACAGCGGTGTTGGCGCAGATACGATAACCAGTGGCTTAGAAGGTGCTTGGACAACGACACCAACACAATGGTCAACGAATTACTTAGACAACCTAATGAACTTCAACTGGGTTCTAACGAAAAGCCCTGCTGGAGCTAAACAGTGGACACCTGAAAACAAAGCTGCGGTTAACTTAGTGCCGGATGCCCATATCCCTAATAAACGTAATGCACCCATTATGTTTACTACAGATCTTGCTCTAAAAGAAGACCCTGAGTTTCGTAAAATTGTTGAACGTTTTAGAGCAGAGCCTGAAGCATTTGAAAAAGCTTTTGCTCGAGCTTGGTTTAAATTAACACATCGTGATATGGGGCCTCGTGCAAGATACGTGGGCAGTGAAGTGCCCAGTGAAGTGCTAACATGGCAAGACCCTATTCCTGCGGTCAACTATCAACTGGTTACCAAGCAAGATATTGCTGAGCTGAAAAAGCAAATAACACAGTCAGGTTTAACCACTGCTGAGTTAGTGAGAACGGCTTGGGCTTCAGCGTCGAGTCATCGTGTTACGGATATGCGCGGCGGTGCTAATGGTGCTCGCATTAAACTTGAGCCACAAAATAGTTGGACGGTTAATAATCCTGCTGAACTTAATAAAGTATTAACAACACTTGAAGTTATTCAAGCTAAATACAATAAGCAATCGGCTAAAAGGCAAGTATCGCTAGCAGACTTAATCGTACTAGGTGGCGCAGCAGCTATTGAAAGTGCAGCCAAAAAAGCAGACACAACAGTAGCTGTGCCCTTTATGCCTGGCCGTGCTGATGCAACACAAGCACAAACCGATGTTAAATCATTTAATTATTTAGCACCAAAAGCGGATGGCTTTCGTAATTTTTATACGGATGAAAGTTACCTATCGCCAACAGAGATGTTAGTGGATAAAGCCAATTCTCTTGGTTTAAATGTCCCTGAAATGACGGTATTGGTTGGCGGTATGCGAGCACTTGATGCAAACTATGATGGTTCATCTTTTGGGGTGTTCACAAATACTCCTGGTGTCTTAACGAATGATTTCTTTGTAAATTTATTAGATATGTCTACCGTGTGGACTAAAGATGAATCTACAGCTGGAATTTATATCGGTGCTGACCGCGCTTCAGGCAAGGTAAAGTGGCAAGCGACACCGGTTGATCTTATCTTTGGCTCGAGCTCTGAATTAAGAGCCATTGCCGAAGTGTATGCCTCAGATGATGCTGACAAAAAGTTTATTAATGACTTTATTAAAGCTTGGGTTAAAGTGATGCAACTAGACCGCTTTGATTTAAAGTAAGCTTGATTTTTTTTAAACTATATCGCTAATACAGCTCAGGCTGTATTAGCTTTTTTTGGCAATAACCTCTCATTCAAAACCTGGGTTAAAGTGATGCAACTAGACCGCTTTGATTTAAAGTAAGCTTGATTTTTTTAAACTATATCGCTAATACAGCTCAGGCTGTATTAGCTTTTTTTGGCAATAACCTCTCATTCAAAACCTGGGTTAAAGTGATGCAATTAGACCGCTTTGATTTAAAGTAAGCTTGTTTTTCGCACTATATTGCTAATACGGCTCAGGCTGTATTAGCTTTTTTAGCAATAACATCTTATAAAAAAGGTAAAGTCTCCAACAGACTTTACCTTTACATACGAGTTTTAGGTTAACAGACTATAAGTAGGTTTTTAAAAAGCTTAAGTACTTATTAGATGCTTCAATGCGATTAGCTTTTTTACTAAAGCCGTGACCTTCATCGTCAAAGACCAAATAGTCAACGAAAGTTCCACCGCTTCGAATAGACTCAACCATTTCATCACTTTCAATTTTTAATACTCTAGGGTCATTTTTACCTTGTACAACAAGTACCGGACTTTTAACTTTATCACCAAAGAATACCGGAGAAATACTGCGTAAACGTTCTCTGTCTGTACTAGGATCACCTAACTCATCATAAAGCGACTGTCTAAATGCCTCCCAGTAGGGTGGAATACTTTCTAGCGTTCTGACCCAATTAGTGACACCAAAGATATTGACACCGACAGTAAACTCATCGGTAAATGCCATTGCGGCCATGGTTAAATAGCCACCGTAACTGCCGCCAATAACCCCTATTCTATCTTTGTCGACCCAATCTAAAGTCTGTAAATAATATTTATTATAGACAACATCTTTTAAATCATGGTCACCGTGCTTCTTATCATCTAAATGAAAGAAGGTTTTACCGTAGCCACTTGAACCACGGTTATTTATTCTAAAAATAGCGTAGCCGTTATTGACCAAATGCTGAATGGTAGCGGAATAACCTTTACGACTTTGACCTCCAGGGCCTCCATGTATCCAGACTAAAGCGGGGACTTTTTCTGTAGCGGCTTGTTTAGGTTTATATAAAATCCCAGGAATTTCTAAACCATCAAAACTTTTAAAGCGGATAATTTCACCAACAACTAAGTTCTCTTCAATAATATTAGGATTACCTGTGTTAGTTAAGCGCTTAATACGCTTTGATCCTAATTGATGAACATAGAGGTTAGACGGGGACGTATCTGAATTGATATAAAAAATAACTAGATTGGCATCAGCTGAAAAGTTTACGCCACGTAAATCGCCACTGGGCAATTTAGGAAGTATTAACGGTTGCTTTATCTTCAGGTCCATAATTTCTATTTTAGTTTGCGCATCAGCATTAACACCAGTGACTTGATAACGGCCATCTTTAGAGAAGTAAGTGAAACTAACGTCCCAATCTGCAGCGTAGTTTAGTGCTTGTGTTTTTGCTTTTATATCATAAGCCCAAGCCTGTTTATATTCGCCAAATTCGTCTGTTGAATATATCAGTCGCTTACTATCACGAGTAAAAGTGTAGGCACTGTGTTCAACATCACCTTGATGCTCAGCTATAAGTGTAGTTAACTCGTCTGCTTTATTTAAGTCGGCTAAATATAAGTTGGAGTCTGCATTGCTATTCGTTTTGCTCAAAGCAATATACTGACCATTTGGGCTGATAGTTTCGACTGAATAGCCGGCAGCATTTTGATAAATAAGCTCCCTTGAATAATCATCATTTTGATAACGGTATACATCAAAAAACTTAGGGTCCCTTTCATTAGAGGCAACAAAAAACTGTTTATTATCTTCATGCCAACCAACAAAATAAGCTTTTAAGTCTTTACCTGGGGTAAGGTCTTTTATGCTGCCTGATAATTCTCTTACATATAAATGATCTAATTCGTCACCGCCCTTGTCTGCGGTATAAAGAATCCTGTCGTCTTTAGGAAACCAACTTACTGCAAAAACAGCGTCAACTGTTGACTGAGTTAACTGTATTGGGGCTGAGCCATCGAGTGGCATTTTGTAGGCATTAAAAATACCTGTTTTATCATTACTGATCAAAACCGCACTGGCATCAGCATTAATTGATGAGCCAGAGACTGAGGTTGTTTTAAAGAACTCTTCTGCGCTATAGGTCTCAAAGACAGGTTTTTCTTCTTCGATAACGGCTTGTTTAGCTACTTCTTCTGCGGGTTTAGAACAGCCAAAGAGTAATAGACCTGTGCAAATTATTGTAATCAATAGCGGAAACTTTATCATGGGTGAAATCCTTTTGTTGCGATGATCAAGAAACTAAGTCAGTTGCTTGTTTTTTGTTCTACACCAGTATAGTGCATAACATAAAGATCATAGATACGTTAATCAATGATGACAAAGTAGTAAAAATATAAACGTCAACAAGCGACATTTAATCATATGAATTTTACTTTATTTAACGCGTCATAACATGACACCTAAGCAATCGATTGATATTAGCTATGCCAAACAAGACAACTAATTTATTGATTTTCCTAGCCATCAATAGGGTATCTCGTATACCTTAGTAGTATTGAAAATACTGATGAGAAATAACCTTGCAACCCATTATTCAAATCACAGATGTTAACAAAGTATATGCGGGTGGTTTTCAAGCACTTAATAATATTAATTTATCAATAAAACCTGCTGAAATCTTTGCCTTGCTAGGACCAAACGGCGCAGGTAAAACTACACTGATCAGTGCTATTTGCGGCATCGTTGATGCCACTTCTGGGCAAATCACCGTTGATGGTAAAGATATCGTCACCGGTTACCGACATACACGAAGTCTTATTGGCTTAGTACCACAAGAGTTAACCACTGACGCCTTTGAAACTGTATGGACAACAGTTTCATTTAGTCGAGGTTTATTTGGCAAAAAACCGAATCCAGCTTTTATAGAAAAAACGCTAAAATCATTATCACTCTGGGATAAAAAAGATAACAAGATGATTGAGTTATCCGGTGGTATGAAACGACGAGTGATGATAGCTAAAGCGCTCTCTCATGAACCTGCTATTTTGTTTTTAGATGAACCAACCGCAGGTGTTGATGTAGAGCTGCGCAAAGATATGTGGCAACTGGTTAGAGAATTACGCAACGACGGTGTCACCATTATTTTAACGACACATTATATTGAAGAGGCTGAGGAAATAGCCGACCGTATTGGTGTGATTAAAAATGGCCAGCTCATTTTAGTGGAAGATAAAATAGCGTTAATGAACCAATTGGGTAAAAAGCAATTGATCCTCGATTTAAAAGAACCGTTAATTGAAATGCCTGAGCAATTGACTGATTTTAATTTACAGCTACAAAATGAAGGGATGCAATTAATTTATAGTTATGACACTACCAATGAACACACAGGAATATCTGCTTTACTTCAGCAATTGTCATTAGCGGGTATTGCCTTTAAAGATATCAAAACAGATCAAAGTTCGTTAGAAGATATATTTGTTTCATTAGTAAGGGAAAAAACATGAATCGTTATGCTGTTGCGGCTATTTACAAGTTTGAAATGGCCAGGACTAAACGTACTATTTTTCAAAGTATTATTTCTCCAGTGATTTCGACGTCACTTTATTTTGTTGTTTTTGGTTCTGCCATTGGCTCTCGAATCACTGAAATAGATGGTGTGAGCTACGGTGCTTTTATTGTACCTGGGTTAATTATGCTCTCGTTATTAACACAAAGTATTTCCAACGCCTCATTTGGTATTTATTTTCCTAAATTTACCGGCACTATTTATGAACTACTTTCTGCGCCGGTATCTTCCTTTGAGGTGCTGCTCGGTTATGTCGGTGCGGCAGCGACAAAATCAATTTTGCTTGCATTGATTATTCTGGCAACAGCGCATTTCTTTGTGCCTCTGGAAATAGCCCATCCATTTTGGATGTTGTTCTTTTTAGTGATGACCGCTATAACCTTTAGTTTATTTGGTTTTATTATTGGCATCTGGGCAGATAATTTTGAGAAACTACAAGTGATCCCACTTATTGTTATTACGCCTTTGGTTTTCTTAGGAGGTACTTTTTATTCTGTCAGTATGTTGCCGCCGTTTTGGCAAACAGTAACGCAATTTAACCCGGTTTTTTATTTGATTAGTGGCTTTCGATGGAGTTTTTATGAAGTGGCTGACGTAAGTTTACTAACCAGCTTTTTTGTGATGAGTGGCTTTTTAGCTTTTTGTTTATTAGCGGTTACTTGGATATTTAAAAGTGGTTATCAGATAAAACAATAATAGAGATAGGCTGTTTAAACTGTTTAATTAAAAGTTACTAAAGGCTTTGTCCATTATGTACGACCTTTAGTGCTTTTCTTAGGCGATAAAATATAGGGTTACTTTGCCAATTAACAATACGGTTAAGCCAAATCCTATATTCAACACGAGTTCACTCTTGAGTAACATTTTTAGTGTTTTCATAAAATTTCTCCTCTTATTCAAATAACTTTATTCTCTCCTCAAAATTAACCATTATGAATAAATAATGTCGAGCAGATATTATTAAGTAGTACGAGATGTGTAGGGCGATGGTTTACCGAAATCGGCGAAAATCCCCACCGCTTGCGGTGAGGGATGGATAGCCGAGATTGCATAGCAATCTAATGCGGCCTATCTTGCTGCTCGATGTATTGCTTAAGAACCTCTATCGGCGCTCCGCCGACAGAGCATGCATAATAACCAGAGCTCCAAAGTGCATTCTACCTCCAAGCTACCTGATTTAACTGCGGAAACCACAACTTCATCTCTCGACCTGTAATACTTTTTAAAACATTAACTAATCGTGAAATTGAAATAGAAAGCAGGTAAGAGATAATCATGTGAACATGATCTGACTCCCCATTAAACTCAACGAATTCTGACTTTAGTTTTAAACATTCTCTTTTTATTATAAAGTCCATTTTATCTAACATCTCGCTCGTAAACTTCCGCTCACGATATTTAGTAACAAATATAATGTGAGCTTGAATTAAATACGAAGAATGAGCGCTCTTTTTATATTTCATACAGACACTTATTGACACTGGTGATTTATGGCTGTGTTGTCTTTCGGTGTTGGTGAGCTATACTCAATGTACTGAAACCCAATAACGGTAGGTGCAAGATGGCTTCCAAGCAGTTTCAAAATATACTACATCACGTTACCAATCTAAACTACTTCCAACTTAAAAAACTTCGTCATGAAGTTGAATCAAATATTTCCAATAACCAAGTGGGTCAAGCCATTGCCGACCATGAAGAAACAATATCTCATTGTCCTCATTGCGATTCACATGAATTAAACCGTTGGGGCATGACAAAGCAAGGAATTCAACGTTTTAAGTGCAAGTCATGCTGTAAAACTTTTAATGCACTTGCTGATTCACCACTTTATCGCATGAGAAAGGCTGATAAATGGATTGAGTACACTAAATTGATGTGGGAAGGTGTGTCTCTTAGAAAATCAGCTAAAGCCTTAAACATAACACTTAGAACATCTTTTCGATGGCGACACATATTTATCAAAGCCCCTGCTAGCTTTAATCCGTCAGAACTAACGGGTGTGATTGAAGCTGATGAAACATTTTTACCAGAATCCTTTAAGGGCAAGAGACAAATCGAGCGCAAATCACGTAAACGAGGTGGAGGCAAAATTAAGCAAGTGCCTATTTTTATTGCGCTTGATCGCAGTGGAGTTGTTTCACACAAGGTACTAGCTCGCAATACAAAAGAGAATATTCAAGCTCAATTAAAACCACTTTTATCATCAGGCTCAGTGCTTTGTACCGATGGTAATTTATCCTATAAAGGTATTGCCGAAGAATTAGATGTTGATCATAAACGGCTAATATAGCTTGATAATCAACGAGTAATTGAGGGGAACTATCATATTCAAACGTTGAATAATTACATGAAACGATGGAAAGGTTGGTTGAAACGATTTAATGGCATAGGTACTGACTACATTGAGAATTATTTGAGTTGGTTTAGGTTTATGGAGGATAACAAAGAATATTCAGATCAAACGTGGATAAAAGAGGCTTTATAAAATGAATTCTCGCTTACCCACACTTAATTACAACACAGCCTTATTTATACAGTATAGTCGTCATTATGAGTTTAATCAGCGTTTCGAAATTTAATATCGGTCAGACAACACCTTTGCAAACAGAGTTGCGAAGAGAGTCAGCTCGCCTTTGGAACGATATGGTTAAACTGCACAAATTCATCCGAAAACGCCGATGGAAGTGGCCTTTTAGAGGTGATTTTGAAAAGCACTTTAAAAGTAAGTACCGACTTCATAGCCAGACAAACCAGGCGCTTATTAAAAAGTTCTTTGCTAACATCGAAACAACCTCAGAGAATCGAAAAGCTGGCGATAAAAAAGCTCGTTATCCGTACCGTGACAGGAAGCACTTCCAGGTAGTAATGTACAAGGCTTCGGCGATAAAAAGAAAAGGTAACCGCGTCATTCTTTCAAACGGACTTGGAGTTAAAAAACTCATCGTTCGCATTCCAAAAGATATACCCATTGGTAAAATCACAGGAGCGGAGCTTAGTTTTCGGGAGCTTAGGCTCACGATAAAGCAAGATATCAAAACCATTAAGTCAGCTGGCAGCAACGTAGTTGCTGCTGACTTAGGTGTAATTCATCTTGCAGCGATGACCGATGGCGAAACGTCGGAGATCATAGTTGGTCGCGGTCTTCGCTCGTTAATTCAGTATAGAAACAAGAAGCTCGCTGAATTCTCAAGACTGCTTTCAAAATGCAAGAAAGGGTCTAGACGGAGCCGAAAATTACGAGTAGCAAAAGCTAAAATGCTGTTCAGAAATGACAATCAGCAGCGCAATCTTCTCCATCATGCATCCAAGCAAATGATAGATTATTGCGTGAAACAACAAGCAGGTATGCTTGTTGTGGGCGATTGCATCAATATGAGTAAGAATGCTCGGAAAAAGAAGAAAGGCTCAAGACGTTCAAATCAAATGAACAGCAACAATCCCCTTGGGCAGCTACTCACCTATCTTAAATACAAAGGTAAATTCCAAGGTGTAGAGCTTGATAAAATAGGAGAGCAGTACACCACTCAGACTTGCCCGAAATGCGGTCATAGACACAAACCTTCGGGGCGCAATTACCAGTGTAAAAATCCAGAATGTGATTTCATTGGAGTGCGGGATTTGGTCGGTTCGGCCAACATTAAAAATAAATTCGAGAACGGTAGAATAGAAAAAGGATACCTTCTCCCGCCACTTGTGGCAAAGTATCGCAGACCTGTAAAAGTCCCTGTAATAAGGCTGAACTGCGTAGTCCATCTGACAGATGGCATGTTGCTTGATAACACCCTTGATGCGGCTCAGGCACTTTCGAGTGCAGGTGGTAAAACACCGTCTGAGCTATTTCACGTGGCCTGATCAAGAATCCTCACCGCTTGCGGTGCAGGAGCTGTCAAATCGCTAGATTCTGTTTTTTTTGTGGGGATTAAAAGGGGGTATTTAAAAGTTACTAAAGGCTTTGTCCATTATGTACGACCTTTAGTGCTTTTCTTAGGCGATAAAATATAGGGTTATTTTGCCAATTAACAATACGGTTAAGCCAAATCCTATATTCAACACGAGTTCACTCTTGAGTAACATTTTTGATATTTTCATAAAACCTCTCCGCTTATTCAAATAAGTCTATTAAAACGAGATAAAAGGGCTTAGCAACGTAAACTATAACCCTTTTTATTTTACTAACAATTAATGTAAAACTTAGCTAATTAAAACACAAGCTAAGTTTTATTTTTTTATCAACACTATTCATTATGACCGAAAGTAATATTATCAAAATAGCTTACGGTATCTGCAGCTCTGCCGTCAGTAAATTCAGGGAAAACTATCACCGAGTCAATATTAATGGTTTCAGCCATACCAATACGGCTAGAAAAGTCAAAAGTAAGCTCTTCCCATTCATTGATTTTAGTATTAGGTACTTTGATTTCTGCTTGTGCCGCAGCGCCTACAGAGAACTTTAATGCCACATCACTGATAACAGACTTATAAACCATTATTTTAACAATGCTATTGGTTGCATCCATCGTAAAGGGTGTTGTATTAGCCGCTGTTGTTTCAGTACCAGCCCATGGCTGACCTGTCATTCTAGCGGTAAACATAGCAACTGTTGCTGAGTCATTCACTGTCGATGAAGCCGGGTTAGCAACAAATTCGAGTGCCGGATTATCATCATTTTCAAATACCGCCCAAACAAAATCACTGCCTAAACCTGTGGCTTCAAAGTCATATGGAGTTCCAACGGCAACAAAGTTACCTGCAGAGACTTCTTCAGCAGCAGGGGTGGTAAAATCATCAAAGTAGAAAGTCCAGTTAGCGGCATCGCTCGCGGCATCGCCCATCACGCCATTATCAAAAATTAGGGTAAGTCTGGTTTCACTTGTACTGGTTGCGCCAGTAAAATCAAAGTTCAACTCTTCCCATCCTGAACCAGTATGGTTTGCTGTTCTTTCTGCATCCATATCGTCAAATTTAACTAATACAGGTACAGCACGCGAAGCCCAAACTTTCATGGTAATCATGCTATTAGCTGGAATTGCCGCCGGTGTAGCCAATGTCATGGTTGACCCCCCCCAAGTTTGACCCGCAGATTTAGTCATTTGACCCACTTGAGCGCTGGTATTAATACCCGTTGCATCTGGGTTGGCTAGCACAACGGCTGCGCCTCCATCAAAATCATTAAAGGTGTAGCTTTGTGGGTCGGCTTCAAAATCAGTGGTACTTGTAGAGCCATCACCTACGACTTCTTTTTCAGCGGTTGCAGGTGTTGTTATATCGTCATAATAAAAGGTCCAATCTGCGGCGTTT
The DNA here is from genome assembly GCF_001767295.1 of Colwellia sp. PAMC 20917. Taxonomy (GTDB): domain Bacteria; phylum Pseudomonadota; class Gammaproteobacteria; order Enterobacterales; family Alteromonadaceae; genus Colwellia_A. The sequence continues at coordinate 864,489 of NZ_CP014944.1, read as the reverse complement.
CCTTCTGCGTCGCCCATAGTGCCTAAATCAAATATTACCGTAACGCTGTCTAAGGCGCCGGTTACATCATCTGCAAAATCGTAACTAAGATTTTCCCAGCCAGTGCCTGCATGATTTATTGATATTTCTTTATTAATGCCTTCAAGTTTAAATAACACAGGTACTGCACGCGCCGACCAAACTTTCATTGTGAAGGTGTTATCTTCCGCAGCTAAGGTTAATGCTGTAGGCAAGGTTAATGTACTGCCTCCCCAAGGTTGTCCAGCCAATTTTTGCATTTCTACGACTTGGTTGCTGGTATTTATGCCCATTGCTTGTGGATTAGCCATCACAGTTGACATGCCACCATCAAAATTATTGAAAGCATAGGTCTCTGCAGCACCTTCAAATGCAACCATATTACGGGTGTTTTCAACTGCAGCAACGGTAATGGTAAAGGTTTGCATTGTATCTACAGTGCCATCATTCACTGTTAAGGTGATTTCTGTAGCAGCAACATCACCCGATGCCGGTGTGCCTGATAATATGCCTGTACTGTCATCAAACGTTAACCAAGAAAGCGCGCCTGGGACGGTCGTTGACATTGTCAATGTATCGCTGTCAGCATCGGTTGCCATAAGTGTGTAGGAATATGACTCACCAACAGTAGCACTTGTAACGCCAGTACTTGTAATAACAGCAGCATTGTTAGCTTGTGCTGCAACAGTGACTGAAACAGTAAACGATTGAGTGATTTCATCAGTGCCATCACTTACGGTTAAGGTAATTGCCGTATCTCCGGCATCACTATCCGCTGGCGTACCCGTTAAGCTTCCGGTTGCACTATCAAACGTTAGCCAAGCGGGTAAATTTGTGGCTGACATTGTTAAAGTGTCACCATCGGCATCGGCAGCGACTAGTGAGTAGCTATAAGTGGAACCTGATTCAATTGTTGTGACCGCTGTGCTGCTAATGGTTGGTGCGGAGTTAACTTCTATAACGTCAGCAACTTTGTCATCGCTTGAACTTCCCCCACATGCAGATAAAGCTAAACCTAGGCTTAGGACGATTATGTTTTTGTTGAAGCTTTTTTTATTTTTTATATTAGTCATTTAGATCCCCTATTAACTGTTCAATTGTCATTTGATTATTTGCAGCATTTGCAATATAAAACCAAGCTTGTGTCGTTATACTTAGGTTTGTATATAGTGCAGTGCTGCTTAGTTGAAGGTACTCACTTGGCTAATTAAATTGCCAAACTTGTTCTTCTTTTATTATTTTATGATGCATTTCTAGTTAAATTTAACTGAGATTAATCGTAGAAAAGCCAAAAATAAACTACAGTAAAAAGTGATACAAACAATCAGGAAACGGTGAGTCGTCCCTAATTTCATGGTCAAGTGGGTTTTTATTAGATGCGCACTAAAGTTGAGCTTTTATTGAACACTCTGGGTTTAAAATGTACGAATCATTAGTGTAAGGAGATAAATAATAGCTTTTATCCACTAATTGTTAGCGGTGTTTTGCAGGTGATGGGCGATTTTATCGTGCAATCACCCCTTAAAATAATACGGAGCATTTATTAGTGTGATGGCAAGAGGCTAAGGTTTAATACTTATCAACTGGGTGTTTTTTAGTATTAATTATTAAAAGCTAATAGGTAAAGAGAGCACTGAGCTTAGTCTTCATCATATTATATAGATGATGACTCACCTTTCTTTAAGGTTGTATTCGCTTTTTAAGACAAAACCCAAGTAAAGCGGTAATTATAAAAGCCAAAAAGGTCATCAAAAAAAATCGTTCACCCCTGTTTTGTCCATTTCAACTTTGCCCTATCCCATCTGACCGTATTTAAATGCTAATTAGTAAATCGTTGTGCTAAAAGATATTTAGTTAATAACAGTATTTTGTTTACGATTGTATTTGTATTCACGTGAGCTTTGTAGATAAAAGTAGCGTATAGGCATTATAAAAATGATTATAAATATTTGATTTGGATATCTCTAGGGGAGAAGACATGAAAACTAAAAGCAGTGTTAAATTTAAAACACAAGGCTTGGCCGCGTTAATAGGGCTAACGGTTACGTTAGGACTTGCTGGCTGTGGTGGTGCAGCCACCGAAACTAAAGCAGATATTATTGATCCACAACAACCTGTCTCTGATTGGAAAATGGTGTGGAATGATGAGTTTGATGCAAGCACAATAAACAGTCAAAACTGGACGCATGAAGTTAACTGTGACGGTGGTGGTAACCAAGAGAAACAATGTTACACCGACAGCGCTGAAAACTCATATATACAAGACGGTATATTAAACATTGTAGCCTTACCCGCAGCCGAAGGCGCCGCTTTACCTTACACATCAGCACGCATGATGACGCGTTACAAAGCCGATTTTAAATATGGACGCATGGAAATGCGCGCTAAAGCGCCTTCAGGACAAGGTAGCTGGCCAGCATTTTGGATGATGCCTACTGATGAAGAGTATGGCGAATGGCCACGTTCGGGTGAAATTGATATCTTTGAATCAGTTAACTTAGGTGTAGCGAGAGAAGACGGTACCGCAGAAAACCATGTTTACGGAACACTTCATTATGGTAAAAGTTGGCCTAACAATTCTCAATCAGGACAAGCTTATAGCCTAGCGAGTGGTGCTAACCCCGCTGATGACTTTCACACTTACGCCATTGAGTGGCAAGAAGGTGAAATTCGCTGGTACATGGATGACCATTTATATGCAACACAGCGACAATCCAAAATTCGCTACAACTCTAAAGATGAAGCGGTAGGCCTATCACATCGAGGTTGGTTTACTGAATACTACGACCAATTATCGGGTGAATTAAAAACCTATTGGAGCAAGGCTCCTTACGACAAAGAATTTTACTTAGTACTTAACTTTGCTGTTGGTGGCACTTGGCCTGAAAATGTTAATGACTTAGGTGTTGATGCCACAGCTTTTGGTGCAGATAACAAATTTGAAATTGACTATGTACGTGTTTTCCAGTGTCAGCAAAATATTGATACCGGTAAAGGCTGTGAAACAGTAAGACCTGGTTACGATAGCTTAGAAGATGGTCTTGTTGAAGGTAAAGCACCAGTTCCATTGCCTCCAAGTGATGGTGTTGCTAAAAACCTAGATATCTTTAACGGAACTTTAAATGCTAACTGGATTGCTTGGGATTGTTGTGGTGGTACTTCACCTGCAATTATCGCTGATGCCGATAAAGGCGATGCTGTTCAATTTAATATTAATGATAACAATGGCACCGTATTAGGTTTTTCAACGCGAGGCGGACATTTTGGAGATGATTTTTCTGGCGAGTCTAGCCCATTTGATGCATCACCATTGGTTGATTTAAATGGTACTTTGTCATTTGAAATGAAAGTGGTTACCCCGCCATCTTCTGCGACTACTTGGTTATTAAAAGTCGAAGCCGGTGACGGCGGACCTAATACTGGCGATGTTGCGCTTAACACCAGTAATGAAGGTGCAGATCCTGTTGTGGGTCAATGGCAAACTTATACATTCCCATTATCAGTTTTACAAGACGCAGGTCTAGATCTTAGTGCAATTGATGTGGTGATGATATTCCCAGCTTGGCAAACAGGCGAAGGCGCTGAATACTTAATTACTAATATCGCGATTGAAGGTGACGTTGGCGGAGCGCCTGAATTAGTGGTCTTTACCGATGACGAAAATCCAAGCTGGCCAATGTGGGATTGTTGTGGTGGTTCTATGCCAACGGTTGAGTTAGATGATGATGCTCACGGTAACGTAGCTGAATTTTCTATCGGTGGTCAGCCAACGGTAATGGGCTTTATTTCAAGAGCTGATAACACAGATTCACCTGCGCCATTTGATGCCTCTGCGATTCTTTCTAACGGTGTAATTCAATTTGAAATGAAAGTAACGGCTATGCCTGGTGATGCGCCTTGGATGTTTAAAGTTGAAGCAGACAATAATGCTACTTTCGCAGAACTTACCTTAACTGACTCTGTTGAAGGTGTTTCACCTGCTCTAGATCAATGGCAAACCTATACTTTTAACTTATCTGCTTTAGCAAATGCTGGTTTAGATGTCAGTGCGATTGATGTCTTAATGGTATTCCCTGCATGGGGTGCTGGCGAAGGTGCTATTTACCGTTTAGATAACGTTAAAATTTATGACCCAACAGCAACAACTGTTAACAATGATGTTTTATTTGCTGATGCACCTGCTACAGGTTGGTCAATGTGGGATTGTTGTGGTGGCACAACACCAACACTTGAAAACGATGATACCGCGCATGGCGTAACGGCTGAATATGTTATTGGTTCACAGCCAACGGTTGTTGGGCTTGATGCTGAAGATGGCGTTTTTGTTGATGCATCAGGTATCTTAGCCAACGGTGTGGTGAAATTTGATGTTAAAGTTGTTACACCACCAAACGATGCGGCGAGTGTTTGGATGTTTAAAATCGAGTCAAATAAAGCCGATACTTTTGCAGAGCTTCCTTTAACAGGCAGCACAGAAGGAAAAGCACCGACTACGGGTGAATGGCAAACCTACACATTCCCACTGCAAACATTATTTGATGCGGGTTTGGATATTAGTCAGATAGATGTATTAATGATTTTCCCTGCTTGGGGAACTGGAGAAGGGGCTGTTTTTCGTCTGGACAATGTGATGATAACGGCACTATAACCACGATATTAGCAAAGGTTGAGCGGCTTTAACCAGCCGCCGTCATTAAAACTAATTTTAAGAAAGTAGGGTAACCATGAAACATTCAATTTTTAATAAAAAGCGCCTAGCCGTTTGTATATCAGCGGTTTTAGCTACCGGGTTGAGCAGTCAGCTTTATGCCGAAGAAGCAGTAACCGATAAAGTCAATAATAGTGAAAAAGACGCTGCGATAGAAGTTATTCAAGTAACTGGTATCATGAGCAGTTTATCACGTTCAATGGCGGTAAAAAGAAACGCTTCTGGCGTTGTCGACGTCATATCTGCTGAAGATATGGGTAAATTTCCAGACACTAACTTAGCCGAGTCATTACAACGTATTACCGGTGTTTCGGTCAGTCGTTCTAATGGTGAAGGCAGCCAGATCACCGTGCGCGGTTTTGGTCCAGAGTTTAACCTAATTACACTTAACGGTCGTCAAATGCCGGGTACGGGTAATTCACGTTCATACAGTTTAGAAAATTTGTCTTCTGATGGTGTCAGTGCTATCGAAGTACATAAAACTGCGCGTGCAGAAAACCCAAGTGGTGGTCTTGGCGCGACAGTTAATATTATTACCATGAAGCCTTTTGCTAGCCCAGGTGAGAAATTTGTTCTTTCAGGAAAAGGCATTTATGACTCGTCTAATGTTGAAGGTGATGATGTAACACCAGAATTTTCAGGCTTATACAGCAATACTTTTGCTGATGACACCTTTGGTTTTGCTTTGTCGTTCTCTCATCAACAACGTGACTTTCAACAACAATCGGCAAATATTCAAGGTTGGCAGTTTCAGCCAGACGCACAGCTTCCGACTTTAGATGATGACAAAGTCATTGATAATCGTGATGCAAATGCGGCAGCGGGTGCTTTTTTCCCTCGTGATATGAACTATGGTATTGCTAACGTTGAGCGTGAAAGAACCAATGCCAATGTTACTTTCCAATATGCGCCTATTGAAAGTGTGATTATGACACTTGATTATACGATGGGAGAGTCAACAACAGGCACTAATTCTATTGGTTGGGGTCAATGGCACGATTTTGGCGGCAACATTGATGCTTACGAATTAGATGAAAATGGTACGGTTATCTTTGCCGATTTGTCTGGTAACGATGGCTCTTATACGGCCAATCGAAATACAACTGAAACGAATGAAAGCTCATTAGGTTTTAATGTTGAATGGCGACCGTCCGATGACTTTGTTTTTTCAGTCGATTACCATAGCTCAGAAAATAAAGCTGACAATGGTAAAGATAAAGGCATGAATGGCACGGGATCATTAGTTTTTGGTTCAGATCAATTAGTTAATAAACATTATGATTTCAGACAAGGTGATATTCCACAAGGGACAATCTTCTGGAAAAATGGCTCTACAACGCTTGCACCTAGTGAAATAGATTCACATTTTAGCCAATTTGAGCATACTCCTGGAAAGTCTGAAATTGATCAACTGCAAATCGATGGTTCATGGGAAAACCCAGATGACTCGTCATTAAAGTCAGTTAAGTTTGGTGTTGCTCGTACTGAGCAAACCATGGGTGGCTCACGTTCATGGAGTGGTCTGATTGGTGGTTTCTTGTTTAACCCCAATTATTCAGCGGCATTTCCTGATGGAATGTTTGAGTACAATACAACCGATGGCTTTTTGGATGAATTTTCAAATGGCGACAATCCTATGGGTGCTGGATACTATTATAGTTTTGACTTTGATGAAGCGGTTGCTCGTTCAGCATATTATCTAAACAGTGATGTATTAGGCGACGACTTTTTTAGTACCGACGCTTACCGCCCTGGTAGTGTTCAGTCACAATCTTCAGTAGATGAAGATACAACGAGTGTTTATGCATCGTCTTTATTTGAGTTTGAAGTTGCTGAATTACCCGTGCAGGTGAATGTTGGTTTTAGATATGAGCAAACCGATGTAACCAGTAATGTCTTGCAACCTATACCTACCGAAGTTTGGTGGAAAGGTGGCAGTGAGTGGCTTACTCAATATCAACCGGGTGAAAATACTATTTTATCGCTTGAAGGTGAGCATGACGTCTTTTTACCTATGATTGATGCCAAAATTGATCTTAGTGAGGAACTTGTTGCCCGTGCATCTTGGGGGAAAACGATAGCTCGTGCTCCTTTAGGTAGCTTAGCCGGTGGTCGTTCATTAGGGGCAAGTACGCGTCCTAACTCTCGTATAGGTGGTGAAGGTAACACTAACCTTGACCCTTATGAGTCTACTAACCTTGATATTTCGTTAGAATATTATTACGCAGAAGGCAGTTATGCTGCTATTGGTTACTTTAGAAAAGATGTAAAGAATTTTATTAGTAGCCAAACAATAACGACATCAGTTGATGATATGCGTGATATTTATCAGGGACCACGTTGGACTCAAGCGGTATCTGACCTCGGTGGCACGCCAACCAGTGATGAAATTTTTGCACAAATGCAAGCTAACGGAGCGACGTTAAACGCTCAAGGCTTTATTGAACCAGCAGGTGATGATCCTTTAATGCAATGGGATATTACCCGTCCATTCAATGCCCCTGATGACAAGATGGTTGACGGCATAGAAGTCGCTGTTCAACATTTTTTTGGCGAGAGTGGTTTTGGTTTCGGTGCTAATGCGACGTTTGTTGATGGTGATGTTAAATTTGATGTTGATGACATAACTAAAGTTGATAGTGTTGCTGATTTAGAACCGCAAACACCACTAACCGGTTTAAGTGATTCGGCTAACTTTCAATTGTTCTATGAAAAAGAAGGTTTGTCAGTAAAAGTCACTTACGCTTGGCGTGACGAATATCTTATCGGTGTAGGACAAGCTCAAGGTTCTTCTGATGCGCCACCACAATTTGCTAAAGAGTTTGGTCAAGTCGATATGAGTATTAACTACGACATTGATGAAAACTTTACGGTATTTGTTGAAGGGTTAAATCTTAATAACGAAACCGAGCAATCTTTTGGTCGTTACGAAGAGCAGTTTTTATCCGCTAGACAATACGGTACTAGATATACTGTAGGTGTTCGTTACAGCTTTAAGTAAACCTGTAATCTAGTGAGTTTCAATTAATAGGCCTATATTGTTTTGCGATATAGGCCTTTTTTGTTTATAGGTTTTTTTATTTTATAACCTTATGTGTATAAGCTCGTTAGTTGAGTTAATAATCAAAAGAGACGTTTTATGTTAACAATTCGCGAAAAAATTGCTTATGGCTTAGGTGATACCGCCAGTAATATTATTTTCCAAACGGTAATGATGTTCCTGTTGATTTTTTATACTGATGTGGTGGGTATTTCGCCAGCTGTTGTTGGCACTATGTTTTTAGTGGTGCGTTTATTTGACGCGATAACGGATCCGCTGATGGGGGCACTTGCTGACCGTACTAAAACACGTTTTGGACAATTTCGACCTTATCTACTTTGGCTCGCTGTGCCGTTTGGCATTATTTCTATTATGGCATTTACTACGCCAGACTTGACGGGTAACGCTAAGGTTATATACGCCTTTGTTACTTATACCTTGTTAATGATGGTCTATACCGCAATTAATATCCCATATTCTGCGTTAGGTGGTGTTTTAACGACGCAGCCCGCTGAACGCGTATCAGTACAAACCTATCGATTCGTTTTAGGAATGCTCGGTGGATTAATTGTTGCCGCAGGCACTTTGCCTTTAGTTGAGTATTTTGGTGATGGTGATAAAGCCAAAGGGTATCAGCTCACTATGGTCGCGATGAGCCTTTTAGGCGTGGCGATGTTTCTATTATGTTTTAGTGGTACTAAAGAACGTGTTTGCGTACCTGAAAATCAGCAAACATCGTTTTTCGACGATTTAAAAGCACTGTGGCAAAATGATCAATGGCGAATATTGTCGCTGGCAGGTTTATTTTTATTAACAGGCCAAGTATTAAGAGCCACATTAGCGATATATTATGTTAAATATGTGCTCGGTCTCGAAGCGCAAATTACTTTATTTATGTCGCTGGGCATGATTGGTAGCATTTTAGGCTGCGCTTGTGCTCAAGCTCTTGCAAAAAGAGTTTGCAAGATTAAGGCTTATATTAGTTTACAGCTCATCGCCGCTTTTATCTGTGTGATCAGTTATTTTGTCCCCAAAGATCAAGTAACCACCGCCTTTGTATTGTTTTTTTTATGGAGCTTCTTTTTACAAATGGCAACGCCTTTGTTGTGGGCAAAGATGGCTGACACCATTGATTATGGTCATTGGAAAACAGGTGTTCGCATAACAGGCATGGTCTATTCTTCGGTGGTGTTTTTTATCAAATTAGGTGTCGCTTTTGGTGGCGCTTTCGCCGGTTGGTTACTCGCTTATTATGGCTACCAAGCAGACGTTGAACAAACAGAAACGGCTAAAGAGGGGATTTTACTATCATTCACTGTTTACCCCGCATTAGGTTCAATACTTGTTGCCTGGGTCATGCGAAAGTACGTGCTTAACAAAGAAAAAGTTGAACAAATACATTTAGCCTTAAAGACTCACGGGGCTTAGTCGCTAAGCGAGAAGTGTCGTTTTTACCGCAAGGCTAGTCCATCTTGCCTTGTTTTGATTGCGATACATCCTAGTTCCCTTATTGTTGCTCTTAATATTGCTAATAAATAACGCTACGTAGCTGAGATAACGTTATGAATTTGGAGCTTCAATACCATGAAGAATAAACAAAGTAACAAAAAATCATTGCTGGTCTTGGTCTTAATCTTGATCCCCGTATTACTTATTGGCCGAGCACTGATAAGCGACGATGAACGTTATCAGGCCGATGAAGGTCATTTAGCTTCTGCTCATCAGGGCGACAAGCAAAGTGATCATAGTGAAAAAGATAACACGGTAGTCTGGGCAATTAATGTTGGTGGTAGTGAATATGTTGGCGTTGACGGTATAAGCTATCAAGCAGATCAATCGATAACTACCGGTGATATAGGTACGATTGAAAATATCAAAGGCTCACAAGATAGTTTTATTTATCAATCTTTTCGCTTTGGTAATATCGACATTAAGCAACCCATGGAAAATGGCCTGTACGATATCATTTTTAAATTTGCTGAACCCGAAGACAAGGCTATGGATGCTCGTGTCTTCAATGTATTTGCTGAGAATAAGCTGGTTATTAGTGATTTAAATGTCAGGCTTGCTCGAGATGGTAAGCATTTATCGGCCTTAGCACGAGCTGTTTATAATGTTGAAGTAACCGATGGACAGCTAGATATAAACTTTGAAGCGATCAACGGGCAGCCAATCCTTAGTGCCCTAATTGTCCGTAAAAAAGAAATTGAGTCAAAGCAATGGCAATTAGTTTGGAGTGATGAATTTAATTATCAAGGTAAGCCAGATCCAAATAAATGGAGTTATGATATTTGGCCTGCTCGTAAGGTGAACAGTGAAGATCAAACTTATACCGACAACCTCAAAAATGTCCATGTAAAAGACAGTAATTTAGTGATCACCGCCTACAAAGAAAATTTGGACGATGCAAAATATACCTCTGGCCGTATTCACTCACAAGGTAAAGGCGACTTTCTTTACGGACGTGTCGACGTTCGAGCTAAGTTACCGGCAGGGCAAGGCACTTGGTCTGCTATTTGGATGTTACCTAGTGATCCTTTTAAATATTCAAGCACCTGTCAAGAAAACGACGATTGGCAGGGCAGTGCAACCTGTGATGCTTGGCCTAATTCGGGTGAAATAGACATCATGGAACACGTTGGTTACGACATGCAAACCATTCATGGCACCGTACATAATAAAGCTTATTATTGGGCGAATTGGGAACAACGAAAGGGCAGTATCGAAGGTCAAGATGTTGAAAAAGCTTTTCATCTTTACTCCGTTGAGTGGACGCCAGAGAGTATTACCGTATTGTTTGATAATGTGCCTTATTTCTTTTATAGCAATGAATCTAGCGGCTGGCGCGCTTGGCCTTACGATCATCCTTACCACGTTATTCTAAATCTTGCGATTGGCGGTATGTGGGGCAAAGCAGGTGGACCCATAGATGACAGGATTTTTCCAGTATCAATGGAAGTTGACTTTGTCAGAATATTTAAACCCTTAAATCAGTAAACCGTAAATTTTAGAAATAGATGAAGTTAAACGTTTATCTATCAATTTATTCAATTATTTAGAACAGTAAAGTACCTTGAGTTTAGGTAGGAATTAAAAATGAAAATATGTAATACCCACAACAATCAAGTGACCGGTGAATTTGTCACTATCGCTGACGAACGTTTTTATGCCATTAACAATGTTAATAAGATGGCTCCTTTTTTTGTTAGCGTTATCTCTAATAGTGACCATTGGCTATTCGTTTCATCAACGGGTGGATTAACCGCGGGGCGTGTATCGCCAGAGACGCCTTTATTTCCTTATATTACCGTAGACAAAATTCATGAAAGTGAGTTAAACACGGGTTGTAAAACCCTATTACGTGTTAATACGGGTAGTGAAAAGGTTGATTGGGAACCCTTTAATCGTGAGCATGAACTTCGTTTTAATATCACCAGAAACTTATACAAGAACGTATTAGGCAATAAACTGTGTTTTGAAGAAATTCATAATGATTTGCAGTTAGCCTTTCGCTATACCTGGGCAACGAGCGACACCTATGGTTTTGTAAGAAAATGTGAATTAGAGAACTTATCAGATAAACCTTTAAGTGTTGAAATTATTGATGGTTTTCAGAATGTATTACCTGCAGGTACACCTCGCTTTACGCAAACAAATTCAAGTAATTTAGTCGATGCCTATAAGTGGACCGAGTTAGATGAAAGTTCAGGTCTTGCCTTTTTTACTTTGTTTTCTGGCATCACCGATAGAGCAGAGCCTTGTGAGTCATTAAAAGCCAATACGGTTTTTTGCCTTGGTTTAGATAACACTAATATTTTACTCTCATCTGAGCAATTAAGTGCTTTTCGACGCGGCGAACAGGTTGAACAGGAAATAACAAAGCGAGGTATTCGTGGCGCATATTTAGTGAATACTAGCCTTCAACTTAAGCCGCACAGTGATAAAAAGTGGCAATTTGTTGCTAATATTGAGCAGACTCAAAGTCAATCTGTTGTCTTGCGTCGCCAGCTAAGCGAGCGAAATAAACTCGACGAAAATATCAACGGTTCTATAGCGAATGGCTCTGATGAACTAGCACGTATTATGGCTTCTGTTGATGGTTTTCAATTAACGGGTGAAGAGAGTGTTGCCGAGCATCACTATGCGAATGTCTTATTTAATGCCTTGCGTGGTGGTATTTTCGACGATCAATATCAGATCTCTGCAGATGACTTTACCAAGACGATTAATTTATTTAACCATAAGGTTTATCAACGCAATCAAGCGCTGTTAGACAGCTTGCCGGAAAAGTTAGATTTTGTGGAATTACTGACAGAAATTAAAACGTCTGGCGATAGCCAACTTGAGCGCTTAGCTTCTGAATATTTACCTATATCATTTGGTCGTCGTCATGGCGATCCGAGTCGTCCATGGAACCAGTTCGCTATTAAATTAGTGGATGAAAACAATAAGCGTTTGTTAACTTACCAAGGAAATTGGCGAGATATTTTTCAAAACTGGGAGGCGTTAACGTATAGCTACCCGCAATTTATTGAAAGTGTTGTTGCCAAGTTTGTTAATGCTTCGACGATGGATGGTTATAATCCTTATAGAATTACCAAAGAAGGCATCGACTGGGAAGTCGAAGAGCCTGATGACCCGTGGAGCTATATTGGCTATTGGGGTGATCATCAAATAATTTACTTACAAAAGATGCTTGAGCTGTCGAAGCAATTTCACCCAGAAAAATTGACTGCGATGCTGCGCCAAACACTTTTCAGTTATGCCAATGTGCCTTATCGCATTAAGTCATTTGATGACTTGGTTAAAGATGCTAAAAGCACCGTCACCTATGATGAATCGCTCGCGTTTAACATTGAGCAACGTGTTAAAACAATGGGGGCTGATGGCAAACTGGTCCTTGATGCCAACGGGGATGTTTATCAAGTTAACTTGTTGGAAAAATTATTAGTACCCTTATTGTCTAAATTGGGTAATTTAGTGGTTGATGGCGGCATTTGGTTAAATACCCAAAGACCCGAATGGAATGATGCAAACAATGCCTTAGTTGGGCAAGGTTTATCTATGGTGACCTTATGTTACTTGCGTCGTTATGTTTGTTTTTTCCAAGAGTTAATAGCTAATGAAACACAAGATGTTGAGTTGTCTATTGAAGTTAACTTATGGTTGACGGATACGGCAAACGCATTAACACATTTAGTTTCAACGTTAACCCCTGAGCCAGTAACTGCTGAGGTACGCTATCAAAGTACTGCAGAACTAGGCATGGCAGCAAGCCATTACCGTCAAGCTATCTATAGCCAAGAAGGTTTTAGTGGCAAGACGCGTCAGCAGATTAGTCAGATCAGCGCTATGTTAAGTGATGCCCTACAAGCGATTGAACATACGATTGAGACCAATGAACGCGCCGACGGATTATATAACGCTTATAATTTATTGAGCCTAGAAAATAAGACCTCCAAGGTTAAAAATCTGTACCCAATGCTCGAAGGACAGGTTGCTGCCTTAAGTTCTGGTGCACTTAAACCCAAACAAGTGGTTGATGTAGTCGAAGCGCTTTTTGCGAGTGATGTTTATCGCCCCGATCAAAAAAGTTTTATGCTTTATCCCGATAGAAAGCTACCAAGCTTTTTAGAAAAAAATTGTGTGGATGCCCAGCAGGTACAAGAAAACACTTCGCTGCAACAGATGCTTACACAGGCTGATGAACGTATCATTTTGCAAGATATTAATGGTCAATATCGCTTCAATGCTGATATTACTAATAGCAATGTTCTACAAGATAAGTTAACTGAACTTAGCCAAGAATATCCTCACGCACTAACAACTGATAAAACAGCGATTTTTGATCTTTATGAGCAAACCTTTAATCATCAAGCTTTTACTGGCCGCTCTGGTGGTATGTTTGGTTTTGAAGGTTTGGGCTGTATCTATTGGCACATGGTTTCTAAGCTGATGTTAGCGGTAGAAGAAAACTTTTTTAGTTGTGTTGAGCAAGGAGAAAGTGACGAGGTAAGGCGACAAATTGCCAGTTTATACTATCGAGTTCGTGACGGTATTGGTTTTAACAAAACACCACTTGAATATGGGGCATTTCCAATGGACCCATACTCTCACACCCCTAAACATTCGGGTGCGCAACAGCCGGGTATGACCGGACAAGTGAAAGAAGAAATACTTTCACGTTTTGGCGAGTTAGGGCTGCGCGTTAACGCAGGTGTTGTCTCGTTTGAACCAAGCTTATTGCAATCATGTGAATTTATTCAACAAGCAAAGCCATTTCGCTACCTAGATGTGAGCAAAAATTGGCAAGAAATAACGGTGCCAGCCATGGGACTCGCTTTTACTTGGTGTCAGGTTCCAATTGTTTACCAGCTTAACGATGAAGTTGAACCTTCGTTAATAGTGACTTATAAAGACGGTAAACAGCAAACATTCTCAGCCTTGAGTTTACCTGCTAAAGAGAGTACTGAGTTGTTTCTTAGAAGCGGTCAAATACAGCAATTAACCTTAACGATATCAACTGATAATTTATTCTATTAATGATTATTTATCATAATTTTTTTGGTTGTTTGATTAAAGACGGGGTATCAATACCCCCTCAATTATATATAACGATGGTTATCGGAGACGAGCATGTCGAGTAAATACAATAAGCATATGTCATTGGCTGGAATGAATCTTGGTCATTCTTCTAGAGAAGACTTACAAAGTGCTGTTACTGGGGTACTTGAAAATAAAATTCATGGTATTTCCTTTAGCCCTTATACCGAAGGGCAAGGGCCTGGCACTAAGATAAGCGAGGCACAGATATCGGCACGTTTGGCGATTATTTCCCCAAGTATTAACTGGATCCGTTCTTTTTCTTGTACTGATGGTAATGAAAATATCCCCAAGATAGCCAAGCAGCAAGGTTTAAAAACCTTAGTCGGTGCGTGGCTAGATGATGATTTAGAAAATAATGAGAAAGAAATCAACAACCTGATAGCTGTTGCACAGCAAGGTTACGCCGATATTGTTGCCGTTGGCAATGAAGTCTTACTGCGTGAAGACTTGAGTGAAGGACAATTAATCGCTTACATTAATCGTGTAAAAGCAGCATTACCAGGTATCGAAGTAGGCTATGTTGACGCTTACTATGAATTTGAAGAACATCCCAAGGTTACCGACGCCTGCGACTTGATCTTAGCGAATTGTTATCCTTTTTGGGAAGGTTGTGCCCTTGAGTACTCCATCCTTTACATGAAAGACATGTACCGCCGTGCAATTAAAGCTGGCAAGGGTAAAAAAGTTATTATCACTGAAACTGGCTGGCCGAACGAAGGACCAGCAGAGTGGGGTGCTGTGCCATCTTATGAAAACGCCATTAAGTACTTTTTAGGTACTTATCAGTGGGCAGAAGAAGAAAATATAGCGGTCTTCTATTTTTCATCATTTGATGAGGTTTGGAAAGTTAAAGATGAAGGCGGAGTTGGCGCGCATTGGGGCCTTTGGGATAAAAACGGGAAATTAAAGTATGTTTAAAAAACACAGTGATAAAGTAGCAACAATTAGTTCGATGAAGTTGCTGCATGAAAATGCTATTTGTTATTCTGGCTATCGTGATGGGCAAAATCCAAGAGAAGGTCTTTACCCAAGTTATGATGAAGTTAAAGAAGACTTACTTATTTTGAAAAAAAACTGGAGCTACCTTCGACTTTACGATTGTGG
This sequence comes from Colwellia sp. PAMC 20917, assembly GCF_001767295.1. GTDB lineage: Bacteria > Pseudomonadota > Gammaproteobacteria > Enterobacterales > Alteromonadaceae > Colwellia_A. Next base: position 849,013 of record NZ_CP014944.1, on the reverse strand, counting down.
ACCACACGCCGAACTTGTTCTTGATGTTATTAAAACTGAAAAAATGCATTTCAAAGTAATGCTAGGCGTCGATATGGCAGCAGAAATGAGTAACCCTAACTGTCCTTGGGGGGCTGATTTTAGCCAAGAAGTTATTAATGCTAATCGTCAGAAAAATTGTGATGAAATTCATAGTATGATCGCACTTACCAAAAAGTATGATGACATTGTATTTTCAGTTTCTGTCGGCAATGAAGCGAGTGTTGAATGGACAGACCATATGGTACCTGTCGATAGTTTAGTAAACTATGTAAAACAAATTAAAAAAGAAATTCATCAACCGGTAACTTTTTGTGAAAACTATGTCCCTTGGACATACAAACTTGAGCCCTTGGTTGCTGAACTAGATTTTATTTCCATTCATACTTACCCCGCCTGGGAATACAGAACGATGGAAGATGCACTCGAATATACCAAACAAAATTATTACAGTGTTGCCCATCATTATCCTGATAAACCGGTGATAATTACCGAAGCAGGTTGGACAACGGCATCAAATGGACGGGGCATAGAGCCTTGGAATGCTAACGAAGTACTACAGGCAGAATATTATCAGCAACTACTTGCTTGGACGACAGAAGAAAAAATTCTGACCTTTGTCTTTGAAGCCTTTGATGAACCATGGAAAGGATCTCCTGATAAATTAGAACCTGAAAAACATTGGGGACTCTTTAAAGTCGACCGGACGCCTAAGTTAGTGATGAAAAATATTTATCCAAACGAGGTTATAAACATTAACAAAAACAATGCTGTTGCTTAGTTTTCGTTAAAGTTTAACCATCAATAAAAGTAAACCCAAGGATTTTGTCAGCAAATATTGCTCGGTCAAAGTCGTTGGGTTTTTTTATTGGCCAAATTAAAGACTAAAAGATTAGAATCCCTTATTCACCCAAGCCATTAACCTTTCCTTATATTTTAAAGCGTTTGACCAAGCTATCAAGGTTCATTGCCATTGCAGTGAGTGATTCACTTGAACAGGCTATACGGGTTGATATTTGTGCACTGTTTTCTGTGCTATCGCTTATCGTATGAACGTGAATATTAATTTCACCGACAACGGCTGCTTGCTCTTCTGTTGCTGTGGCCACCTGAGTGTTTAGATCTGAAATGAGTTGAATATTAGCAACAATTTCCTCAAGTGCCTCTGTTGTCTGTTGAGCATCTGTTGCGCCAATTTCGGCAGTCAACTTACTTTCCCTTACGCTATCAACGGCTCGCTGAGACTCTGATTGCAAAAGGTTGATCATTTTATTAATTTCATCAGTGGACTCACTGGTGCGCTTCGCTAAGTTACGAACTTCATCAGCGACCACCGCAAAACCACGACCTTGTTCACCTGCACGAGCAGCCTCAATCGCGGCATTTAATGCCAGTAAATTTGTTTGCTCTGAAATTCCTCGTATGACATCAAGCACACTGCTAATAGCGTTGCTTTTATTCGCTAAAGATTCAATGGTAACAGACACAGAATCCATCTTTTGTGCCATCTGGTAAATATTCTCCGTTGATTCTTTAACAACAACTTGTGCATTTTTAGCTTGGGTTATCGCTTCGCTCGTCGAATCAGCCGCATGTGCCGCGTTTGCTGCAATTTCTGTAATGGTTGAACCCATTTCACTAATAGCCGTTGCAACTTGTGTGGCGATATCACGCTGACCTTCAGCATCGAGTTTTGACTGCTCTGCGTCTTGGGAAACCTCTAACGATGCTTGGCGGACATCTTTTGATGTTTTAGCGACATCATTAACTACCGAGTGTATTTTACTGATAAAAGTATTAAAACCATGGGCCAAACGTGAGACTTCTTCACTGCCGTTTTCACTTAGTCGGTAACTAAGGTCGCCTTCGCCATCACCCAAGGCTTTAAATAATCCAGCGAGGTCATTGATAGGTTGCGTTAAACTTTTTGCAAAAATGATACTGATAAAAATAAACACCACGACAATAATGACAAACCAAATCAGCATATAATTTCGTGACTCGTTCAACGCTAAGTACAATTCAGCTTTTGGCACTTCTGCAACAACATACCAACCCAAACTTGAGATATAGCTTGTCGCCACGATTAAACTCTCTGTTTCTTGAAAAGAAAATTGTTCTTTTGATAACAGTGTTTGAAAATTTATATCTTTATATAGTTCAGTCAGGTTCGCCTTTTCACTTTTTGCTTTATCTTGATGAATTTTTATCAACCCCGAGTGATCAACAAGATACACTAAACCTGACTCTTCAATTTTAAAGCTATTTAGGTAACTAACCATGTCATTAAATGATTTAGATAATCCAGAAACACCTCGTCCATTAAGTTGTTGATAGTTGATAAAAACATCTACATTACCATTCGGATAAGCGTAGGTACTTGCCGATTCTTCCTTATTACCATTGGTGAATGCAAAAAACCAACCATCAAGACTGTCATCTTTGAGAACACGAAGAAAGCCATCTTGGTTCCAATATTTAGCTGTTTTTCGATCGGCGAAGGAGGCATTACTCAAATTGTTATCTTTAGCGATGTTACTTAACATACTAATAACGTTAGCTTCATTGTCTTTGCTGGCACCAGACTCTATCCAATCAAGTAGAAAAGGGTTAGTAGCAATTGATTTTGTTAACACTTTCATTTCAGAAATTTCGCCGTCGACTGCATTACGAACGCGCATCAGTAAATTAGGTAAATCTGATTGTTGTAGTCTGGATATAAGCAGTTCTTTGGCTTTTGAGTGGCCGACAAAACCAACAATACTGGTCGATATGATAACGGCCATTAACATGGCAATGACTAACTTAGACCGGATAGAAAGGGTGGTTAAAAATCTCATTAAATAGATCCTATTTGCAAGTTTTCTACAAACTTTGCTGTTACGGCGATTTGTCCATAAAATCCTTTTTATAAGGGGTTTAAAATAGATTCGCTCTCAATTTACTTGAGCTTAACATATCCATGTAGTCTCACCATTTAAAACAACAATTTAACTTTCTTTTAAGATAGCTAATAATTTCAGCTGATTAAATATAAAATCACTTTACTTAAATAGCAAAAATACTTTTTGATGACAATGAACTATCGATTAACTTACTGACTGACTTACTCAGTAAGTTAACTTAAGTTAAGCTATTTCCACCTTAATGAGATGAAACGGTCTTTATCAACGATAGTAAGGAAATTTTTATTCGACCATCAGTGGCGGAAGGGGTAGTATAATATCAGATGATTTCGGAGCAAATATGTCTGACAACCCACTATTACGTTTGAATAAATTTATTTCAAAAAAGCCAGAGTATCTATTTTGGGTTTTACAAATCTGCTTTTGGTCTTTCGTTTCATTAATTAGCCTAATATCACTGACACTTTGGTATGTCCAAATCGATGTCGAGCACCTTAATCACACTTTTTGGCAGTCTGTTGTCGGCATATTTTGCTCATTGCCACTCTATTGGATTTTCATGAGGTGCTGGCACTCACCTATTTTTACCCGCGTACTGATCACCATCGTTTCAGTGATTTGTATTTCCTTTATTTGGACACTTATTCGAGTCAAACTTTATATAGAGCTGACCAGCTCTGCCGGTAATTGGGACGAGTTTGGTGGCTGGTATTTTAGTAGTATCTTTATTTTCTTTTGTTGGACCGGTTTTTTTCATGGTATTCGCTATTATCAACTGTTGCAATTTGAGCATAAAATGTTGCTTTCAAAAGCAGCAGAAGCCAAAGAAGAGCAATTAAAAAGAGTGAACGCGCAATCGGTAGCCCGAGATGCAAAAATAAAAATGTTACGTTACCAACTCAACCCTCATTTTCTTTGTAACACGCTCAATGCCATTAATTCTCTGATTGAATGCGAAGCTCCAGAGAAAGCTCAGCGGATGACCGTACAATTAAGTAAGTTTTTACGTTATTCATTGGACAATAACCCTGATACTAAAATTGCGTTAGAATTTGAAATTATCGCCCTTAACTTATATTTAGAAATAGAGAAAACCCGTTTTGGCGAGCGACTTAAATTAGACTTTAAAATTTCTGATAAAGCAAAGTTAGCTTTAATACCAAGTTTATTAATACAACCTATTATTGAAAACTCAATGAAACATGTTATCGCGCAAAATGAAGACGGTGGCACTATTAGTCTATGGGCTGACGTTGTTGATAAAATGTTGGTGTTAGAGTTAAGCGATACCGGCTCTGGAACGGCGGTTGACGGTAGTAAAATGAAAGGAAAAAGGAGTCGAGGTGTTGGCTTGCGTAATATAGATGAAAGACTTAAAGTGTTATATGCAGATAACTACGTATTTAACCTTAATATTATCCCATCAGGTGGTTTAAAAACTATCATTAAGCTGCCTTTTGAAACGCTTGATGAAATAACACCTGCTAGCCAGTACCAAACTCAATGACGGTGAGTTAAATTTATGAATAAGTTAAGAACAATTATTGTTGATGATGAGCCTTTAGCGCTTAATCTCTTGCGTGCAAAGTTAAATAAAATTCCTGAAATAGACATTATTGCCGAATGTAAAAATGGCCGTGAAGCGATTGAAGCAACGATGGCCTTAGCACCTGATTTACTTTTTTTAGATATACAGATGCCAGGTGTTGATGGTTTTGGCGTTATTAAAAAATTACAATCTGATATTGTTCCTATGGTGGTTTTCACGACCGCATTTGAGCAATATGCTTTAGATGCGTTTGATGTGCATGCCGTTGACTATATTCTTAAACCTATTGACGACGAACGAATTCAGCGAGCCATTCAGCGTGCGTTGGTCCGCTGTGAAAGTGATGAAGACACTTTAAACAAATCTCGCATTATTAGTGCGATAGACTCAATCAATGAAATGGAAAACCCTAATAGCGTTTCTCCGCAGAGTATCAGCCTTCCTAAGCTTAATACCGATAAAGTTGAGCGTAAAATAGTTATTAAAGACCGAGACGATATAACCTTGTTAAAACAAACCGATATTGAATGGGTTGACGCAGCAGGAGATTATGTTTGTGTTCATGCGCAAGGGGTTACTCATATTAAACGCTGTACCTTGAAAAATTTGCTAGAAGATTTAGACTCTGAAATGTTTAAACGTGTGCACCGTTCAACGATTGTTAACCTTAATTATATCCAAAAAGTGATCCCTCATACGAAAGGTGAGTTTTTTCTTAAATTAGGTGAATATGACCAAGTTAAAGTGAGCCGTAATTATCGAGAAGTGATCAAGAGTTTTTTAACTGACATGTAGTATATTGACGACAATTTGTGGTCAATATGGCATTTTTTATTCAGGTGATCTTGTTATTGCCTTATATTGACCAGCCTACCGCTTCTAAAATCCCCTTTATCGTAATACGGTTGTTAAAAATAGCCGCTCATTAGATGATTGATATAACTGTAGATGTTACTCACTTGGGTAAACAGTCATTGTCAATTAAGGGATATTAAATGTTAAGTATTAAACAGATAATTATTGCGTCCATTTTTTCTATGGCATTAAGTGTGCCTTGCTATGCAGCCGATAGTCACGCGGCTAATCGACTTAATTATTATGCACCACATGCTGAAAAAGCGCCAAATGTTGATGGTATTGCCAATGAAAGTGTTTGGCAATTAGCACAGTGGCAAAATTTAGATCAACGTTGGTTAGGTCCAGAATTTTCAAAAGAAGACTTTCAAGGCCGATACAAGGTGGTTTGGACGCAAGCTAAATTATATATTATGGTTGAAATTATTGATGACATTCTCATTGATACCCATCGCGACCCCTTGAGCCAATATTGGGATGACGATTGCTTAGAGATTTTTATTGATGAAGATTTCTCTGGCGGTGATCATCAATATAACCATAATGCACTTGCCTACCACATGTCTCTTGATAACCAAGCCATAGATATAGGGACCAACAAAAAACCGCAGAACTATTCACATCATGTTCAAAGTAACTGGAAACAACAAGGCAACACGGTTATTTGGGAACTAAGCATCGATATTTATAACGATGAATATCAAGATACCACAACAGACTCAAGCCATATTAACAAACCAGTCGCTTTGTTTGCTGGCAAAGTGATGGGACTCATGGTGGCTTATTGTGATAACGACGGCAGTGAACTACGTGAAAATTTTATTGGCTCTGAATCTGCAGAGGGTGGAGCGCCCGATCGTGGTTGGATAGATGCGGGTATGTTCGGTAAGCTTATCTTGGCTAAATAACCGCTCAGATAAGCGTTAATTTTTTCTTTACTTCTCCCAGACATGAGCATTATAAAATGAACAACATTGAAAAAAAATTCATCCACAAGTTATTTATTATAACCATCACTTCTCTCACCATAATGAGTTGTGCACCGGTAAATCAGGCAACTCAAATGAATAAAAACACCCCCAATATTAATTACCAGCTTTCAATGACCCAAGAAATATTACTGACTAGCGAAGCCGGTGATAAAATAGCGCCACAGCAGAATTTAACCTTTCAACAAGGTACAGCTACGGGCAAGGTTATTGTGGTAAGGCCAGATATTAAAAAACAAAAGATTGTTGGTATTGGTACATCGTTCACTGAATCTTCCGCTTTTGTGCTTGCACACTTAACTAAAGATAAGCGAGCAGAGGTGATGGAAAATATTTATGGCGAAAAGGGCGCTAATTTTTCAATAGCACGCACGCATATTGGCGCAACAGACTTTGCCGTGGACGGTCGCTATTCATATGCAGAACGTAAAGATGACGCTAACTTAACATCATTCAGTATCGCGGTAGATAGCGATGGTTTTAGCGCTCAACATTACCCAGGTATTAAAGATGAGCAATTTGATTTGTTGCCAATGATAAAAGAAGCTTACGCGATAAAAAATCAGCAAGTTGACAAAGATTTAAAAATTGTCGCTTCCGCATGGACTGCGCCACCTTGGATGAAAACGATTGAAGACTATTATGTTAAGCCAACACCTGAAAATAATCACCAAGGCACGGGCGGCGAATTAAAACCACAGTACGTCGCTACTTATGCAGACTACCTTATTAAGTATCTCGATGCATATCAGCAAGAAGGTATTGAACTCTGGGCACTAACGCCAGTAAATGAACCGCATGGCAACAGTGGTCAATGGGAAAGTATGCATTTTACGCCTCAGACCCAAAATACTTTTATTAAGGACCATTTAGGACCAAAATTAAAAGCGAGTGCGCACAACGCGGTTAAATTACTTATTTACGACCAAAATCGTGATGAAATGGAGCATTGGACTGATGAAATACTCGGGGATAAAGAAACGTCTGAGTATGTTTATGGTACAGCCGTTCATTGGTACGAAAGCAGTAATCAAGTTAATGAAGATGTGTTTGACCGGGTTCATGAAAAATTTCCAGAGTTTTCAATTATACATACCGAAGGCACGATTGATGATTTAGGTAAAGATGCACCAGCAGGTATCTTAGATCCTGTTCGCTTTAAAGAAAGTAACTGGTTCAATAATGATGATTTTTGGTGGAACGAAAATGCGACCGACTGGGCGTACACTGCAACTTGGGCACCTAAACCTGAGGATCATCCGATATACACCCCCGTTCATCGTTATGCACGTAATATTATTGTTAGTTTAGATCATTGGTTAGAGGGCTGGATAGATTGGAATATCGTACTCGATAAGCATGGTGGGCCTAATCACGTAGGTAACTTTTGTGGTGCACCTATCATGATTGATACTGAGACAGGTGAGGTTTATTACACCCCGATTTATTATGTATTAGCACAATTTAGTAAAACCATTCGACCAGGTGATACGGCATTACAGGTTAATCAGCAGTTAGAAGGCTTAGACAAAGATGCTTTACACGCCAGCGCTGCGATTAATGACAATGGTTTGGTCAGTGTACAATTACTTAATACCACTAAAGCACCAATAAATTATTCATTACAAATTGGTAGTCAATATGCGCAAGTAACTATTGCCGCTAATGCCTTGCAAACAGTACGTGTTAAGCTTTAGTTTTTAATCGTTTTAACAAGCCATATAATTAATAAGAGTAAAGATTAAGTGAATAAACATCCCTTTGAAGTTATTGCGCTGGATAACGGTGCTAAGCTGATATTTACCCCTTGTCCTGGCACTAAATTAGTTAGCCTTGAACAATCACTTAAGCAGTTGAAGCAAGCGGGTGTTTCAATGCTGATCACATTAATGTTTGATGAAGAAATGGCAAGTAACAAGGTACTTTCTTTACCTGAACTCTGTCGCCAGTATCAGCTTAGTTGGCTACAATTGCCAATTATTGATGATGAAGCGCCGAGTACGGCTTTTGAAGCGCAATGGGCAATAAATAAAACGACCATAGTCGATGAATTGAAGAATAAAGGTGTGGTGGCTATTCATTGTAAAGGCGGCACAGGTCGAACGGGGACTGTTATTGCTTTATTACTATTAGCACTAGGTTGGCCAGTCGATAAAATTGTTACAGAAGTACAAAAAGTGAAACCTAAAGCTTTGAAAATTAAAAAACAACGAGATTATTTGAATCGTCAATTAATAAAAGCCGAGACACTGTTTTGATCTGCAATATAAAGCCACTTTGCAGCCAGAAAAGCCCTGATTTCATGTTACCTTAGCTCAGAGGTAATGAGTTAAACCCTTTAGCGATTTAATTTTGTCTGCTATTGGGTTACTTCATCTTACGATGTTATTTAAATTCGCTTTCAACGCATTGATTACCCACTACACCTCATTTAAATTGCAACTATTTGTTGTATCACTCAAGATAAATTAGTGACAGTAAGCCGTGACCTCGCGGTTTTACTGCCAAATTATAATAAAAATAGGTCAATAATAAAGCCTGATATAGGTTTGTTATTAACAACACCAATTTTAAGCGATATAAAGAATAAGCTTGCTACCTGACGTAGCTAAATTCTTTGTGTTTATTTTTAAGCAATAGGACCTTACCACATGGCTGGAACATCTTTTACTTTAGATCAAAGCAAAACCTCACAAGCGCATTCATCTAATGGATTTGGTGGAGATAACTCTACTCGCTTTGCGTTAATTTCACTGACATCGTTGTTTTTTATGTGGGGATTTATTACCTGCTTAAATGACATTTTGATCCCCCATTTAAAGGCCATTTTTTCGTTAAGTTATGCACAGTCTATGCTAGTGCAATTTTGCTTTTTTGGCGCTTATTTTTTAGTTTCTCTGCCGGCAGGATGGTTTGTCGAAAAAATGGGCTATCAAAAAGGTATTGTGGTCGGTTTAGTGATTGCGGCTTTGGGTTGTTTAATGTTTTATCCCGCCGCTTCTTTACATAGTTATCCGGTTTTTTTGGCGGCTTTATTCGTTTTAGCTAGTGGCATTACCGTTTTGCAAGTTTCTGCAAATCCTTATGTGACCTTACTGGGTAAAAAAGAAACCGCTTCGTCACGATTAACCATGACCCAAGCGTTTAACTCTTTAGGCACAACTATCGCACCTTATTTTGGCGCGTTATTAATTTTAAACGAAGTGACTGATTCAATGTCAGCAAACAGTGCTGAATCGGTACAACTGCCTTATTTAGGACTGATGGCGGCCTTGTTAGTGCTTGCTGCTATTTTTGCTTTCTTAAAACTTCCACATATTGAAAGTGCTGAGGTTGTTGATGGCGAAAAAATTGAAGGGTCGGCATGGCATTATCGCCATCTAGTTTTAGGTGCTATCGGTATTTTTGTTTATGTTGGCGCAGAAGTGTCAATTGGCAGCTTTTTGGTGAGCTTTTTAGGTGAAACTGATATCGCCGGTTTAGAAGAAACTCAAGCGGCAAAGTACCTTACTTATTATTGGGGTGGAGCTATGGTTGGGCGCTTTATTGGCGCTGCAGTTATGCAAAAAATTGATGCGGGTAAAACCTTAGCTTTTAATGCGCTTTGTTCAGTGATTTTAATTGCCATCACTATTTTAAGCTCTGGCAGTATAGCGATGTGGGCCATTTTATTAGTCGGGTTATTTAACTCTATTATGTTTCCAACTATTTTTAGTTTGGCGTTAAGTGGGCTTAAAAAGCACACCAGTCAGGGAGCAGGTATCCTTTGCTTAGCTATTGTCGGTGGCGCCATCATCCCCGTATTACAGGGCCTGTTAGCGGATAGTATCAGTGTGCAGTTTGCTTTTATCTTACCTTTATTTTGTTACATCTATATCGTCTTTTACGGTTTGAACGGTAGCAAGGTAGTCACAAAAACATAATGAATATCAATGCAATGAAATACTTAAGATTTAACAAAGAAAATGGGCTTCTTATCACGCTTTCGTTATTAATCCTTGGCTGCAGCCCTGCTGAAAATTTGACGTTGACGGGGCCAGAGACACAAGCTATTGATAGCAATAAAGCCGATAAAATTTGGCCTCAACTTGAAAGTGACGTTAAAAAAGATACGCAAGTCGAACAAAGAGTGGCTGACTTACTGGCTGAGATGACCTTGCAACAAAAAGTGGCGCAAATGATCCAACCTGAAATTCGCGATATTACCCTTGAGGATATGCGTACTTATGGCTTTGGCTCTTATTTAAATGGTGGTGGAGGTTTCCCCAATAATAATAAGCATTCGACCCCTGCTGATTGGGTTTTATTGGCTGAGAAAATGTATCAAGCATCTGTTGATGATTCACTCGATGGTTCAACAATTCCAACGATGTGGGGCACTGATGCTGTGCACGGTCATAATAATGTTATCGGGGCGACACTTTTTCCTCATAATATTGGCTTGGGCGCAGCAAATAATCCGACACTTATTGAGAAAATAGCAGAAATAACCGCGACAGAAGTCATGGTTACCGGTATTGATTGGGTGTTTGCTCCAACCGTTGCCGTGGTTAGAGATGATCGTTGGGGAAGAACCTATGAAGGCTACTCAGAAGATCCCGAGATTGTTCGCTTATACGCAGCGTCAGTCGTTAAAGGTTTACAAGGTCATGCGAATAAAGATTTTTTAGGTGATAAACGCGTGATCAGTACCATTAAACATTTTATCGGTGATGGCGGTACGCAAGGTGGCGATGATCAAGGCGAAAACATAGCGAGCGAGCAAGAGCTCTTTACTGTGCATGCCCAAGGCTATGTTGGCGGTTTAACGGCGGGTGCTCAGTCGGTAATGGCTTCATTTAATAGTTGGCATGGAGATAAAGTCCATGGTCATAAATATTTGCTAACAGATGTCTTGAAAAATAGAATGGGTTTTGACGGCTTTGTTGTCGGTGATTGGAATGGTCACGGACAAGTTAAAGGCTGTATCAAAGAAAATTGCGCTCAGGCGGTTAATGCTGGCTTAGATATTTTTATGGTGCCAACAGAAGCGTGGCGACCACTCTATGACAATATAATTGCACAAGTAAAGCAAGGCGATATTCTGCAGTCACGTATTGATGATGCCGTAACGCGTATTTTACGGGTAAAGGTCCGCGCCGGGCTTTTTGAAAAACCCAGTCCTGCCAAGCGTGTTTTATCAGGAAATATCGCCTTAATTGGCGGTGAGTCGCACCGCGAAGTTGCTCGTCAGGCAGTTCGCGAATCCTTAGTGCTGTTAAAAAACAACGGGCAGCTCTTACCCTTATCACCTAAGCAACATATCTTAGTAGCGGGCGATGCTGCTGATAATATCGGTAAACAGTCAGGGGGCTGGAGTATTACTTGGCAAGGAACCGGTAATAAAAATTCAGACTTTATCGGTGGCTCTTCTATTTATTCTGGGATTGAACAACAAGTCAGTGCTGCAGGTGGTCAAGTCACTTTGAGTGTTGATGGCAGCTACACAAACAAACCCGATGTAGCGATTGTCGTTTTTGGTGAAGAACCTTATGCTGAAGGGCATGGTGATATTGATAACCTTGAATATCAGCGCGGTCATAAAAAAGATTTAGCGTTACTTACATCACTTAAAGCAAAGGGAATACCTGTTGTTGCTGTTTTTATTAGTGGTCGACCCATGTGGGTCAATGCTGAACTCAATGCTAGCGATGCTTTTGTCGCTGCATGGCTACCGGGCTCTGAGGGTAAGGCAATCGCAGATATTTTATTGAAAAACCCAGCTAATAATATCCAACACGACTTTACCGGTAAATTGTCTTTCTCTTGGCCTAAATTACCGACACAAATTGTCAATCGTTTTGACGAAGACTACCAACCATTATTTTCATATGGCTATGGTTTAACCTACCAAGATGACACTTTATTAGCTGACTTGTCTGAGCAATCTAATGTGGCGCTTAATACGCATTTAATTACCGATATTTTCTTAGGTAAGGCGATAGCGCCTTGGAAAATGTTATTGTTTTCTCAACAACAAAACATTGAAATAGAGTCGAGTAGTGAATCACTTAAAGGAATTTCTTATCGAACGGTTGATAAAGAGATACAAGAAGATTCTTTTCGACTTAAGACCACTGGCGCAGCGAGCGCGGGAGTTAAATTTATCAACAGCAACGGTTTTAGAGAAGATCTTACTAGTGAACTTGAAAAAAATGCAGCCTTAACATTTTCAGTTAAAAGAGACAGTGATATTAACGCGCCTGTTTACATCACCATGAATTGTGAAACGCTTGGCGATAGCGCAAATTGTCAGGCAAGTTATAATATTCAAGCGCAATTAGCGGCATCTAAGCAAGGTGAGTGGCAAGATATTGCTATTAGCTTACATTGCTTTGCTGGGAAAGGTCTACAGTTGAGTAAAGTTGCTGTGCCTTTTGAATTGCGTACCCCGGGCGCGGTTAATTTATCTGTTAACCATATTCGATTAGTGCCAAGTAAAGCGACTAGCGCGCCATTGAACTGCCCGCAGTAGTCTATTTAGCTTATAGGATAAGGCTGATTGTTGAGCTTTATCCTTTTTTCTGGTCGAATTAGCGTATTTATTGATAATGACCATATTCGATTAGTGCCAAGCAAAGCGACTAGCGCGCCATTGAACTGTCTGTAGTAGTCTATTTAAATTAAAATATAAGGATAAGGCTGATTATTGAGCTTTATCCTTTTTTCTGGTCGAATCAGCGTATTTATTGATAATGACCTTACGGTTGTCGCTATGTGCGTGTAAACTTGCTGATAATATTTACAATATCAAAAGAAAATCAAATGAATCAAGAAGAAAACTATCCGATTGGAACGCCGGGCAAAAAATGGACTGAAAAAGAAAATGTTCAGTGGTTTAAAGCACAAACGGTAACCCGTTCATATCAAGATGAAGTCGTTGAAAAGATAAGCGCATTAAAAGAAGATTTTGATGTTCTTCAGTATGGCGCATTATCGCTTGATGAAAGTCGTTATCCTTTGTATGTGATTAAAACAAAAAACTGGCAAGACAATAAAAAAACAGTTTTAGTGACTGGTGGTGTTCATGGCTATGAAACCAGTGGTGTGCAGGGGGCATTACGCTTTGCCCAAACACAAGCAAGCAAATATGCGAAACACTTTAATATTGTCGTTGCACCTTGTATCAGCCCTTGGGGTTATGAAACGGTTAACCGTTGGAATTGCAAAGCGATAGACCCTAATCGTTCTTTTTATCAAAACAGCCCAGCGCAAGAATCAGCAGCGATAATGAAGTATGTTGCCGAGCTCAACCGTGATATTTTTGTGCATATTGATTTACACGAAACGACTGACACTGATAATTCCACATTTCGGCCAGCACTTTGTGCTCGAGATGCGATAGAAGAAAAAGAATGGCAAATCCCTGATGGCTTTTATTTAGTCGCCGATAGCGTAAAGCCGGTCGCTGACTTTCAAAAAGCGATTATTGATGCCGTTGAAGAAGTTACCCATATAGCGCCCGCTGACAAAAGCGGTAAATTGATCGGTGTACCCCTTGAACAGCCTGGCGTTATTAATTATGCTGCGCGAGAGCTAGGATTATGTATGGGCTTAACCAATGCTAAATTCTTAACCACCACCGAAGTTTACCCTGACAGCCCAAAAGTTGATGATGAAAATTGCATTCTTGCGCAAGTGGCTGCTATAACGGGTGGTTTAGATTATATTTTAAAAAGTGAATAACCTGATAAAACCGAAAAATTTGCACACTAAAACATTTTCATCATGTTAAGTTCGTGCTATTTTTCTCTGACATTTAATTTTAGGAATTATTATCCATGCCAAAGGCCAGTGATATAAAGAAAAATGCTGCGGTAGAGCATAACGGAAAAGTATTTATTGTAAGAGATATAGAGCGTTCAGTTCCTCAAGGTCGTGCCGGTGGTAGTTTATACCGTATGCGTATGTACGATGTTGTCACTGGCGGTAAGATTGATGAGACGTTTAAAGACTCGGATATGCTGAACTTTGCTGACTTAAGCCGACGTCCCGCGATGTTTTCATACATCGATGGTGATGAATATGTCTTTATGGACAATGAAGATTACACGCCATACAACCTTAACAAAGAAAGTATTGCTGAAGAAGCTCTATTTATTTGTGAAGATACCTTAGGTTTATCAATTATTATTGTTGATGGTGCTGCGGTTGGTATTGATTTACCCCCGAGTGTTGAACTGGTTATAACTGAAACAGACCCATCAATTAAAGGTGGCTCAGCAACAGCTCGCACTAAGCCGGCAATTTTATCTACGGGCTTAACCGTTCAGGTGCCAGAACATATTTCAATTGGTGATAAAATCAAAGTGAATACCGAAGAACGTAAATTTATGGGACGCGCTGAGAAATAAAGTCTCGTTTACTTTATCTCCACTCTTATAAAGCCAGCACTTGCTGGCTTTATTGATCTAACCATTAGGCGAGTTGTTAGCGGTGTAACAGTTGGAATCTTTGGTTGAGAATAAGTTTTTTGGTATATTGATGTTTTGGTCGACTGAGAATTTTTGCTGTATCGCCCATCTCTACGACTTGTCCTTTGCTTAAAACCATTATCTTATCGCTAAAATGCCTAACAATACCTAAGTTATGAGAAATTAAGATATAAGCGAGTCCCATCTGTTCTTGTAAATCGAGCAACAAGTTAATCATTTGCGAGCGTAATGAAGGGTCGAGAGAAGCTAAGGCTTCATCTAATATAATCACCTGCGGTTGTAATATTATCGCCCGAGCTAATGATATGCGTTGTTTCTGACCACCAGAGAACATGTGCGGATAAAAATTCATATGTTCAGCGAGCAAGCCTACTTTTTGTAATGTTTCTCGAATTAGACAATGGCGGTCTTCTTCATTTAATTTGGTATTGATCAATAAAGGTTCATTCAGCAATTGCCCAATGGTTAAGCTTGGGTTCAATGTTGTCCCAGAGTCTTGAAATATCATCCGTACATGCTGGCATCTTTGCTTAAAGTCTCCAGGTTGTAATGTTTGGCCATTAAGTTTTATGCTACCTGTTGAAGGCAGTTCCGCACCAACCAATAATTTTGCTAAGGTTGATTTACCCGATCCGGTTTCTCCAACAATAGCTAAGGTATGGTGAGCTTGTACCTCAAATGAAATAGGTTCGAGTGCGGTAAAATATTTTTGATTAAACCATTTTCGGCCTATTCTAAACGACTTACTTAAATTATTAACCTGTAATAATATTGTCATATTAATAACTTCCCTTTAGCGAGAAGTGGCAGCTAAATTGATGGCCATGATAGTTTGTTACCTTAGGTGCTATAACACAGGCCTGTTGAGCTCTAGGGCATCTTGGGCCTAATCGGCAACCTATAGGTAAATGTTGTAAAATAGGAATACTGCCGGGTAGCGCCATCAACCGTGATTTTGCTGGCAAGCCACTATTTGATTTTGGGCTACTATCAACCAGTGCTCGAGTGTAGGGATGAAACGGTTGTTCAAATATGTGCTTGGTGGTACCCGCTTCAACAAATTGTCCGCTGTACATCACCGTAATGGTATTTGTCCAATGTGTGACATTCTCAAGGTCATGACTTATCAATAATATCGACATGTTTTTTAATTGATTTAAACTCGCTAATAGGCGAAAAATTTGGCCTTGATTAGTACTCTCCATTGCCGCGGTTGGTTCATCCGCAATGAGGAGAATAGGGCGTTTGGCGAGTGCCATGGCGATCATGACTCGCTGACATAACGCTTCATTAAGCTGATGAGGATATTTTTTTAAACAAATTTTATGTTGCTTAATACCGACTTTATGTAAGAGACTAATCGCGGTTTCTTTACGTTGTTGATTTTTTTGCCAAAAATAGCCCGTTAATTGTTCACCATCAACCGCCTCGGTAAGTTGCATCCCTATTGTCATTGTTGGGTCTAAGCACGCCATCGGCTCTTGAAATATCATCGCGACATCTTTTGAAATAATGGCTTTGCGTTCATCAACAGATAAACGCATTAAATCTTTTCCTCGCCAGTGAAACCTATCGGCGTCGACATGCCATTTTTCATCAAGTACGCCGATAATAGCTTGAGCCAATAAAGATTTTCCTGAGCCAGACTCTCCAACTAAACCACGAACTTCACCCTCTTTCATGGTTAAACTGACGCGATCAACCGCTAAAATAGGGTTAGTCGCTGATTTCAGCACAATAGACAAATTTCTGATATCGAGAAGGTTCATTAAGCTTCCTTACTGATTTTAAGGGCGTGTCTCATGCCTTCACCAACTAAATTGGTTGCCACCACGGCAAAAAGAATCGCCAAACCAGGCAGATAAACCGTCCACGGGGCAATATAGAATAAATCGATACCGTTTTTTAGCATCGCACCCCACTCTGCCATGGGAATTTGTGCGCCTAATCCAAGAAAGCCTAATGCAGCAATATCGAGTATTGCAGCAGACTGGGCTAACGTTGCTTGGCTAATTAATTTCTCTAGAATATTGGGGAAAACAGAGTGATATAAAATTCTAAATGAACTTGCGCCGTCTAATCGTGAAGCCAGTACATAGTCTTTTCTGAACTCTTGAGTAACGACATTACGGGTTATATGGACAAACTGTGGAATGAGCACGATGATAATCGCCCATAAGGTATTACTCAACCCTGGCCCCAAGATAGCAACAATAACAATGGCCAGTAACAAAGAAGGAATAGATAAAATTACATCAAGAAAATGGTTAAGAAAGCTTGATTTTATTCCTGATGTTAAAGCCGATACCGAGCCAATAACACCACCAATACCTAACGAAATAAGCACCACAACAAAACTTAAGCCAAAAGTTAGTGACGTGCCGTGCATTAAGCGAGACAACATGTCACGACCCAAATTATCGGTGCCTAATAAAAAGCTGACATTACCATCTTCGTGCCATGCTGGTGGCAGTAATAAAAAATCTAAGTGATTTTCAACGGGAGTATAAGGGGTAATAAAAGGTGCAAATAAAGCGAGAATTGTTAAGAAAATAAAACAGCTAAAACCTATCATCACTACAGGTTTTACTTTGAAATTATGCCAAAGTTGCAGTAACGGTGAAGGAAACTCTTCCTCTAAGTATATTTTATCACGCGCCATTTCGACTCTCTCTTGCTAAAGGATTAAGTGCTGCATAGATAAAATCGATGACAATATGCACAATAAAAATAAAACTAGAAAGCGCTAAAAGCCCACCTTGAATTGATGTGTGGTCACGCTGAAATATACTTTCTATTAACCATCGGCCGATGCCTGGCCAGCTAAAGATAACTTCAGTCACCATGGCAATAGTTACTAAGTTAGCAAACTGTAAGCCAACATCACGAATAACGTGCACCATAGCATTTCGTATCGCGTGATGATAAATAATTTGTTTAAAGCTTAGCCCTTTTGCTTTAGCCGCCCGTATGTATTGGCTGTCGAGCACATCCATCATTGCTGTGCGAGCTAAGCGCACAAAAATGGTCGCAGGCGCAAGGGCGATAACACACGCCGGTAGAAATATATGTGCGCTGGCATCTTGAAAAGCTTGCCATTTATAAGGACTGTCACTTAATAAAATATCTATAAACTGTATGCCAGTAACATGTTCTATTTCAAACACTAAGCTAAGCTGTCCTGCTGATGGCAACCAACCTAATTGGATAGAAAAAATAAGAATCGCTAATAAGCCTAACCAAAAAACAGGAATTGAATAACCCAGCATAGAAATAGTTAAAATAATATTGTCGGTAGCTTTACGGTGTTTAATAGCGGCAATAAAGCCAATAGGAATGCCAAAGACCATAGCAATAAAAAGTGCCACTAAGGTCAGTTCAATTGTCGCTGGTAAGAAGCGCATGATCTCGTTACTTATAGACAATTGGCTGGCCATTGAAATACCTAAGTCTCCCTGGAAAAGATGACTTACATACGCAAAGTATTGCTGAGCAATATTATTATTTGTTTGATACTGCTCAGCTAAAACGATCAACTGCTTAGGTGTCGCATTGATTTGCCCAGAAATATTGATTAACTGCTCACCAGGAAATAAAAAGCTCAAACTAAAAGACAGTAAAGTCAGTAGAAACATGGTGAAAATGAATAAGTTTAGGCGGCGTAGAGTAAATATCAGCATATTAGTTTTTACTCACCCTGCTAAAGTCGATACCACCAAAGGGAGATAATAGTTCACCCTTAACAATATTTTTCCTTGCTTGAAATCGTTTAGAGTGGGCAATGGGAATTAACGGCACTTCAGTTGAAATAATCGCTAACGCTTGGCTATAAAACTTTTTACGTTGTGCCACATTTGTTGTTTCTAATGCTCGCTGTATTAAGTTATCAAACTTTTTATGACACCAAAATGTTCTGTTATTACCACTCCTAGCCGATGAACAGCTCAACAGTGGCGTAAAAAAGTTGTCTGGGTCTGGGTGATCCGCCGACCAGCCTAATAAAACACTCTGATGCTCACCTTTTGATAGCTGTTCAAGAAAAGAGCCCATATCGAGAGAATTTTCTATTAACACATTAATACCTATTTTCTTTAAATCTGCTTGAATTAACTTCGCCATAGTAACCGCGTCTGGATTATATGCCCGTTGTACCGGTAACGCCCAGAGATTCATAGTAAAACCATTAGGAAAGCCAGCCTCAGTTAGTAATCTTTTAGCTTCAGCTAAGTCAAATGTTTGCGGTAAAGTATTCTTATCATAAGCCCAAGAGGTTGTAGGTAATAAACTATGTGCTATATCTGCTCTAGATTGATAGACAGTTTCAATAATGGCTTGCTTGTTGACGGCTAATGCAACCGCTTGACGTACTTTTACATTATTAAAAGGTGGCTTTAGGGTATTAAAACCAAGATAACCGACATTAAAAGAAGTCACCGCTTGTAGCTCTAATTCAGGTTTGCTTTTTATTTTGTTATGAGCAATGGGAAAAGCAATTACATCACATTCACCCGCTAATAATTTTGTTAATCGCCCAGTATTACTCGGTGTTATATCAAAAATAAGCTGCTCTAAAGTACTTGGCTGATCCCAGTACGTTTTATGGGGGGCATAGCGAATATAGGCGCCGGGACGATAATCTTTTAGTTTAAAGGGACCCGTGCCAATGGGTAGCGTGTCTATTTCTCGCTTAATATTTTTTAACACTAAGGTGTCAGCATATTCCTTTGATAATATGACGGCAAAGTCACTGGCAATGTTAGCCAAAATTGAACTGTCTGCGTATTTGAACTTAAAACGTATCGTATAATCATTGATTTTTTCAATACTTTCAACGACATTTGAAAAACTTACACTTTGAAAAAAAGGGTATTTTCCACCCGAAACTTGATGAAAAGGGTGCTTAGGTAATAAAATACGGTTAAAACTGAACAGTACGTCATCGGCATTAAAAAAACGTGTTGGGGTAAAATAATCGGTTTGATGAAAGGCAACATTTTTGCGTAAATAAAAAGTAATCATTTTACCGTCACGCGTCACATGCCAAGACTTTGCTAACGACGGGGCAATAGTGTTTTCTTCGCCTCTAAATGAAATTAATCGGTTATAGAGTTGATTAGACGTAGCATCAATGGTGGTACCAGAGGTAACCGTTTGCGGATTAAAACTTTCAGGAGAGCCTTCTGAGCAATAGACAATACTATGGTCACTTAATGAGGGATCATTATCAATATCACATGCCGTCACCCAACATAAAAATGGCAATGTCATTATCTTCAAAAAATGTTTTTTAACAGCGAATATCGACATATAACTCAACTACCCTTCGTCTACTGCACTTTCTAATAAGTTATACTTTTTCAAGTAACCTCTTAGTTGATGATAGGTTAATTTGAGTGCGTCGGCAGTTTTCTTTTGGTTATATTGACAATTTTCTAAAGCTGATTGAATCAAATCAATCTCATAGTCTTGAGAAAGGTCTTTTAATGATAAAGGGAAGACCAATGATTGACTAACGGGCAATTGTTGATGGATTACCTCTTGGTGTTTTTCTTCGTTTTTCTCTTTATCAACACTCGGCGCTGCCACCGATATTCTGTCTTGGGTTTTAATACGCTGAGAAGGTCGGTAAGGTGACTCAAATGGGTCAATGACTAAGTCATGCACGGGTAAATGTGGGTTATTACAACGATAAACACTACGCTCGACAACATTTTTTAATTCTCGTACGTTTCCAGGCCAATGATATTCAAGCATGGCACGTTTCGCTTTTTCAGTAAAACCACTAAAGAGCTCAAATTCTAATTCACGCGCCATGTTAATCGCAAAGCTTTCAGCTAACATCATGATGTCTTCAATACGTTCTCGAAGTGGTGGTAGGGTTATAACATCAAAAGCAAGTCGGTCAAGTAAATCTGCTCTAAATTCACCAGCATCGGCTAAGGTGGGTAAGTCTTCATTGGTTGCGGCAATTAAGCGCACATTGGTATTAATAGTTCTTGAGCCACCCACACGCTCAAACTCACCGTATTCAACGACTCTTAAGAGCTTTTCTTGAATTAAACCCGATGTATTGGCTATTTCGTCAAGAAATAGGGTGCCATTGTCCGCACGCTCAAAACGACCTTCATGGCGCTTACTCGCGCCGGTGAATGCACCACTGTCATAGCCAAATAATTCTGTTTCTAATAAATTTTCATTTAATGCCGCACAATTAAGCTTTAAATAACTTTGATCCCAACGTTTAGATAAGTAATGAAGCCGAGCCGCAATAAGCTCTTTACCTGTTCCTCTTTCTCCAATAATAAGCACAGGTTTACTCAAGGGCGCTATTTGTGAGACTTGCTCTAAAACTTCAAGAAAATTATTTGCTTGTCCAAGAAGATTATCCTTTTGGTTAAAACGCGACATTACTTGACCTAATAATTGGTTTATTTCACTAACAAATAGTGTATTTTATTAATCACCAGGTTTGAAGTGTTTTTTTTAATTATAATAACTTTATTTAAAACATGAAGTTAAGTTAATAGTAAAACTTGGCGCAAAACATGAATAAGAAATATCAGTAACATTAAATTAAATTATTGAATGAGGAAGTTGTTATGGGTATTTTTTCTAGGTTTACAGATATTATTAATTCGAATATTAACAACCTGTTAGATAAAGCAGAAGATCCTGCAAAAATGGTACGATTGATCATTCAAGAAATGGAAGATACTTTAGTTGAAGTACGTTCGTCATCGGCTAAAATTTTAGCGGATAAGAAAGATTTATCTCGTCAAGCGACTCGTTTTGAAAAAGATGAGCAACAATGGCAAGAAAAGGCTGAACTAGCCTTAAGCAAAGGTCGTGAAGATTTAGCAAGAGCGGCGCTCGTTGAAAAGAAAAAGTGTGCTGAGAATGCGCTGTCACTTTTAGATGAGTTGAACCACGTTGATGATCATATTGCTAAATTACAAAGTGAAGTTTCTCAGTTACAAGAAAAATTAGCGGATGCAAAAGCAAGACAAAAAGCAATTATCATGCGAGAAAAAACAGCGACATCTCGTTTAAAAGTTAAAAAGAATATCGATAGTGGTCGGGTTAATGACGCACTGAGCCGCTTTGACAGTTATGAACGTAAAATTGATGATATTGAATCACAAGTTGAGTCACTTGATTTAGGGAGCAAATCATTAGCAGATGAAATCTCTGATTTAGAATCTGATGAAAATATTGATGATGAATTAGCGCAATTAAAAGCTAAAATGAAATCAGATAAGAAAAACTAAATAACTCAGTTTGTATTGAATAACTTATAAGGAGAAGTACTGTGGAAGAACTTATAATGGTTCCTGTCATCATTTTTATGTTGTTAGTTGCCCCTATTTGGTTAATTTTACATTACCGAAGTAAGCGCCAGATAACCCAAGGCTTTAGTGAAGAAGAGTACAAGCAATTATCTGAACTTTCTGAATTAGCCGATAAAATGACCGATAGAATTAAAACGCTTGAAGCTATTTTAGATGCTGAAACACCTGACTGGAGAAGCAAGGTATGACAGACAAGCGCCGTGGTGAATTATACAGAAACTCGACCCAAGGAAAAATTGCTGGCGTCTGTGCTGGTCTAGCTGATTACTTTGGCTGGGAAACATGGTTAGTGCGTATTCTAGTGGTTTCGGGTGTTTTACTAGGTATGGGTTGGTTTGTCGTTATTTATATTGCTGGTTGGTTTATTTTAGATAAAAAACCAGGCACTACTGCTAAAAAACCACAACCCGCACAATCACAATATGCATCAGCTACCATGCACACAGAAGAAGAACTTTCTTCTGAGTCTATTAAGGTGAAATCGCGTATTTGGCAATCTGGAGAGCCACCTAAACAAGCTTTTCAGGATATTAGACATAAATTTAAATCCCTAGAAAGGGAAGTTCGAGCGATGGAGCATTATGTTACCTCATCTGAGTTTACTGTTTCTCGAGAAATCAATAAGTTGTGATCAACAAAAAATTTAAAAGCGGCTTTTGCCGCTTTTTTAGCTTGTTCACTTAACAAATAGTTAAGTGTACGACTTGTCTTTGTGATTAAGTGTAACCATTAAATATTAATATAACTTTCAGTAAGATAATTCATGGCATTTATAAATAAAAAAAAGCTGAATAAATTAAAGCAAAAAGCGAGTGATTTATTAAATAGAACGCTTGACCAACACGTTACTTTAGCCGTTACAGGTCTTAGTCGTAGTGGTAAAACAGCCTTTATTACTTCTTTAGTCAACCAACTCGTTAATGAAGGCAATCATTCACAACTTGGTTTTTTTAATGTTGTTCATCAAGGGCGCTTCATTGCCGCTAAACGAGTGCCTCAAAAGCATTTACACATTGGCCGTTTTGAATATGACCGAGCAATGTCAGCTTTTTCGCAAAATGAACCTACATGGCCTGAGCCGACCCATGGTATTAGTGAGATGCGACTTGCTATTCGTTATAAGCCTAAAGAGTCATTGTTGAAATATGCCAGTGATACAGCAACTTTATATCTAGATATTACTGATTATCCAGGAGAGTGGTTACTTGATTTACCGATGTTAAATCAAACGTTCGAGCAGTGGTCACAACAAACAACAGCATTATTGCTTACCGAACCTAGGTTTAAATCAGCAGAAAGCTTTATAGAAAAAGTTAATCAAATAGATCCCTTTGCCAAGGTCGATGAGCAAAGGTTGGCTGACTTATCAAAAGAATATACTGAGCTCTTATTACACTTTCGTCACGAACTCGGTTTGTCGGTTATTCAGCCCGGACGCTTTATCTTACCTGGAGAATTAGCCGATGCGCCTATCTTACAATTTTTCCCTTTCACTGCTTTTGAAAAAATGGATAAAAATGCTTATCAAAATGCCAGTGATGACTGTTTAATCGGTATGCTAAGAGCAAGATTTATTGAATATAAAGAACGTGTTGTTAAGGCTTTTTATAAAGAGCATTTTGTTAACTTCGATAGACAAATTGTATTAGCAGACTGCTTAACCCCCTTAAATAACGGCCCTGAGAGTTTTGCTGATTTGAAAACAGCGATGACCATGATCATGGAAAGCTTTAGCTATGGTCAAAGTAGTTTGTTTTCTCGTTTGTTTGCGCCAAAAATTGATAAGTTATTATTTGCTGCAACCAAAGCTGACCATGTTACGCCAGAGCAACACCATAACTTAGTCAGATTACTCGACCAGCTTGTTTATCAGACTAAACATCAGTTAAATTATGACGTTATTGAAATGAAAACACTGGCGCTAGCTTCTGTTAAAACGACACAAGCAGGAACGAGTCGTTACCAGGGACAATACATTCCTGTGCTTCGCGGCAAACGCTCTGAAAATGGAGAGCTAATTACGGTTTTTCCAGGTGCGGTGCCGAGTAAATTACCCGAACAAGATTATTGGCAGCAAGAGACGTTTAATTTTATTAGCTTTGCTCCAATGGAGCCGATTGGACAACATGAATGCCTACCACACCTGCGTATGGATCAAGTGATGCAGTTTTTACTCGGTGATAAAATGAAATGATCGACCTTGATGCATTAGCCGCAAAGCAAAGTGCTTACCAGCCATCGATACGCATGGACCAAGTGATGCAGTTTTTACTTGGTGATAAAATGAAATGATCGACCTTGATAAATTAGCCGCAAAGCAAAGTGCTTACCAGCCATCGATACGCATGGACCAATTAATGCAGTTTTTACTTGGCGATAAAATGAAATGATCAACCTTGATAAATATAAGAATGAAGCAAGTAATACCATTTTGCTTGGAGATAAAATAGATGAATGAACTCGAAGAAAAATATCAACAGCAAATTCTTTTTGAAAATGATGAGTTAACTATAAAGAAAAGTCATTTACCTTCAAATGGCCAACAAGTTATTGTCGGTAATGACGATTGGCGGGCATCAGAAGACTTATCGTTAATTAAGCAAGGGTATTTAAATGATGATAACCCACAGGAAAAAACAAAGCCTCGTTGGTTATGGCGGGTTATAGGCACTGTTTTTGCTGGCGTTGTTATGGTAGAAACCTTTACATTTTTTCAACAAGGCTTTGCCCAATCTCCTATTTTAGCTGGTATGTATGGTGTTCTGCTCTTTGGTTTGTCAGTTATTATTGGTTCAACGGCAATACGAGAGTATTCAGCATTAAGACAATTTAAACGCCAGCAAAGTACACAAGCAAAAGCGAAAGATATATTAGCAACCGATTTAGCTTCCCCTCGACATATTGACGCAAAAGCCTTATGTGAAAGCATTTCAGCAAATTTACCTTGTGATTTGATGTCTGAGCATGAAAAAAGCTGGCACTCGTTGGTCAAAGAGGAATACAGCGATGAAGAGTTACTGCAATTATATTCCCGTGAAGTGCTCTCAAAAGTTGACGAAAAAGCATTGGATGAGGTAGCTAAGTTCTCAACAGAAGCCGTAGTATTAGTTGCTTTAAGCCCTATTGCACTTGTTGATATGATGCTAATGTTTTGGCGAAACTTACGGATGATTGACAAAGTTGCCGCCCTTTATGGTTTAAAAATTGGCTACTGGAGTCGAATAAAATTAATTAAACAAGTTTTTGTTAATATGGCTTATGCCGGTGCGAGTGAGTTAGTCATTGATTTAGGAGCTGACTTGGTTGGTGCTGAGCTATTAGGTAAGTTATCTGCGCGCATGGCACAAGGGCTTGGTGCGGGTATGTTAACGTCACGCTTGGGTATTCAAACTATTAAGCTTTGTCGACCCATTCCTTTTGAAGAAAACACCCCTAAAATCGCTCAAGTGAGGAAAAAAATACTTAGCCAGGTCAAAAAATTATTAATAAGGTAGTTTTATTTCTTATGGGGCTTAAATAAGTTGTTTTTATCTTATTGATTTTATTTGTTATTGTTTTTACATTTACATTTTTGTAATTTTTTCTATACGCTATTATTGTCTGGTTAAATAATAGTCAGTTAGCGTTTTGTATTTTTCCCGTCAAGCTTGTTTTATTATCAGTGAAGAACATGACTCACTCATTGGTGAGTGAATAATGATAAAAATTAAAATAAGGTAATATCATGGGGATGGCGACGAAGTATATTTCGCGAGTTGCTGATGAAAATGGTCACATTCATTGGTCAGATGAAGAAAATAGCGTTTGGCAGGAATTGATCACTCGTCAATTAAAATGTGTTGAAAACAAAGCGTGTGACGAATATAAATTTGGCTCAAAATTATTAAATTTACCACATGACCGAATTCCACAGTTGGCAGAAGTTAGTAAAGTACTTAAAGAAACAACAGGTTGGCAGTGCGAGCCTGTACCGGCATTAATTGGTTTTGGTGCGTTTTTTAAGTTGTTATCAGAAAAAAAATTCCCAGTAGCTACTTTTATCCGCAGCCGAGAAGAGTTTGATTATCTGCAAGAACCTGATATTTTTCATGAAATATTTGGTCATTGTCCTTTATTAACCAATAAGTCGTTTGCTGATTACACTGAGGCTTATGGAAAAATGGGTCTTAATGCGACTAAAGAGCAAAGAGTATTTTTAGCTCGTTTATATTGGTTTACCGTCGAGTTTGGTTTATTAGATACCCCTGAGGGGATTAAAGTTTATGGCGGTGGTATTTTGTCTTCACCGAGCGAAACCATTCACGCGACTGAAAGCGATATTGTTGAACGTGAAAAACTTAACATACTTGACGTATTAAGAACGCCATATCGAATAGATGTTATGCAGCCTATTTATTATATGCTGAATAAAGTAAGTGATTTAGATGATTTAAGAAAATATGAAGTCGCTGATATTATGGAGTTGGTTGAGCAAGCACAAGCCTTAGGCTTACACCCAGCGAAGTTTCCAGCAAAAGAAATTAATAATGTGAGTTAAGGAAAAATAATGACTGAGCAATTATCTGTACAAAAATGTGAAGCATGCCAAGTTGGTGCGCCACAAGTGAGTGATGAAGAGTTACCGGCACTATTATCACAAATACCAGACTGGATCCCTGAAGTGCGTGACGGGGTTATGATGCTTGAACGTGAGTATAAGTTTAAAAACTATAAATTATCATGGGCATTTGCAAATAAAGTCTCTGCATTAGCCGAAGAAGAATTCCATCATCCAGCGATTTTATTAGAGTGGGGCAAAGTAAAAATTACTTGGTGGACACATGCTATTAAAGGGCTACACCGTAATGATTTTATTTGTGCAGCAAAAACTGACAAACTTTTGTAATATTTGCTTACATTAGATAATAGCAGCCTCCTACCTCAGGGGGCTTTTTTTTGTTGTACAAATTAGTTTACAATACCAAACAGGAATACTTGGCTATTAAGGTAAGGTAAATGCGTTTAGAAATTGTTTGTTGCGATCGAGTCGGCATTGCCCGAGAAGTATTAGAAATATTTGTTGAACATGAAATCAATTTACGTGGCATCGAACTAAAGCAGCCCGGCGAAATTTTTATCAACATACCTGACTTAGAATTTAGCCAATTACAAACTTTTATGCCGCGTTTACGTTTAATTGAAGGCGTAAATGATGTAAAAACAACACCTTTTATGCCCTCTGAACGTGAGCGTAATGAGCTCTCCACGCTCATTAAAACTTTTCCTGATCCCTTTATATCTATTGATGCAAAAGGTGATATCCGTATTGTAAATACCGTAGCTGCCGGTATTATGGGCTGTAAAGATCATGAAATTATTGGCGATAATGTTGGCAATTGGTTAAAAGGCTTTAATTTTAATCGCTGGTTAGATGCCGATGAAGTCCTTGCTCAAACGCGTCGCTTAAAGTTTCAAGATGATGACTTTGTGGCTGATATCATGCCTATCCATGTGACCGATCAAAGCGGTATCCCCGTTTTAGCGGGTGCGGTATTAATTTTAAAATCAGAAGCACGTTTAGGCCAACAAATAAGTGCCTTTAAACAAGCGAATGAAAATAATTTTGCCGGTATACAAGCAAGTAGTGGCTCGATGCGTAAAGTTATTCGTGAAGCAAAACGCATGGCACTCCTTGACTCTTCAATGCTCATTGTCGGTGAAACGGGCACGGGCAAAGAACTTTTAGCTCATGCTTGTCACGCTGCGAGTGATCGCAGTAACAAACCTTTTATGACTTTAAGCTGTGCAGCATTACCTGATGACGATGCAGAAACAGAACTTTTTGGTGCGGGTTCAAAAGGCGAGAATAAAGCTAAGCGGGGTTTATTTGAATCAGCAGACGGTGGCACCATATTTCTAGATGAAGTGGGGGAGATGTCACCTAAATTACAAACTAAAGTGCTGCGTGTCATTCAAGATGGTACTTTTCGTCGCGTCAATGACGAGAAAGAGATAAGGGTCAATGTCAGGATCATTAGCTCAACCAACTGTGACCTGCTTAGCATGGTTTCTACCGGCGATTTTAGAGAAGACCTTTACTACCGCTTAAATGTACTTGGACTAAATATACCTTCATTGCGTGACCGACGTTCGGATATTATTCCTCTAGCTGAATTTTTTATTGTTAAATTTGGTCAACGTATTGGTAAAACGATTATCACTATGTCAGATGACTGTCGTGATTTTATCGAACATTATCCTTGGCCTGGTAATGTTCGTCAGCTCGAAAATGTATTAATTCGTGCGGTATCATTAATGGAAGGCAGTATTGTGATGACCTCTCATCTGCAATTACCTGCATATACACGTGAACATGGTTATCTAGAAAAG
Organism: Colwellia sp. PAMC 20917; assembly: GCF_001767295.1. GTDB lineage: Bacteria > Pseudomonadota > Gammaproteobacteria > Enterobacterales > Alteromonadaceae > Colwellia_A. The sequence goes on along the minus strand of NZ_CP014944.1, from coordinate 820,504 downwards.
GAATTTGAAGGAACTTTAGATGCTGCGGTTAAAAGTTTTGAAGCTGATTTACTTAGAAAACTATACCCGGCTTATCCAAGTACTCGACAATTAGCAAAAAAACTAGGATTAAGTCATACCGCCATTGCAAATAAATTACGTGAATATGACATCAATAAAAAAACTGTTAAAATTTAAATAATTAATACAGATAACAAATAGAGATATAAAATGAAACTTTTTGGTTATTGGCGTTCGTCCGCTGCATATCGAGTAAGAATTGCTTTGCACTTGAAAAACATTGATTGTGAATCTGTACCCGTTCATTTAGTTAACAATGGCGGTGAACAGCACAGTGCAGCTTATATTGCACTTAATCCAACCCATTTAGTTCCAACGTTAATTGATGAGACAGTTGATGGCGACTTAGTGCTAAATCAAAGTATGGCAATACTTGATTACCTTGATAATAAATACCCTCAACCACAGCTCTATCCCGTAAGTATTTATGCTAAAGCACAAGTGCAAGCACTCGCCTTAGATATCGCTTGTGAAGTACACCCGGTAACTAACTTACGAGTACAACAATATCTCGTCAATACACTAGGTGCTGAAGATGGAGATAAATTAGCTTGGAGTCATCATTGGATGAGCATTGGTTTTGCTGCCTTTGAAGAAAAACTACAAAAGGTATCAGGAAAATACTGCTATGGTGACGATGTCACTATTGCTGATCTTTGCCTTGTTCCACAAGTTTACAATGCAAATCGTTTTAAAGTAGATATGTCAGCATTTCCGCTTATTAATGCCATCGTTGAGCGTTGTAACCAGTTACCCGCTTTTATAAAAGCATTACCAGAAAATCAAGACGATGCTATTTTATAATTGTTAAGTAATAATATAAAAAGATAAAACTCAATTTCAGATAAAAGTTATTTTAGATCACGTATTTCCCTTGCAACTTAGATGAAAACGGGTTGCAATGGTTATTCATCATGCATCCTTTAGATAAATTGAATATTAGGTACCTATGGAAGATCAAGCGCAAAAAGGTAAACAGACCTCTTGGGGCATTATTGCCGTTATTATTGCTATCGTGATAGCCGCCTTAGTTTGGTTATATATGTCATCGACAACCGAACAAGAAGTTGTTGAGTTAGCGCCAGTGGCCATCGTTAAGGCTGTAACTCCGCCCGAGCCTATAGTAGAGCCGATATTAGCTGAAGAAGAAGTTTTTCCTTTAGTGGTGACAGAGCCCCTTGTTGCTATTGCGCCTGAACCGATATTACCGACCTTAAATGAAAGTGATGTTTGGTTACAAGAAAAGCTACCAAGTTTTACTTGGCGTAAAGAACTGTTAAAGTTGGTCATTGATAAAGATATGATCCGCCGTTTTGTGGTATTTACTGATAATTTTGCACAAGGTAATCTTGCTTACGCTCATAGCCCGTTAATTAAACCTAATGCTAAATTTTTAGCAAATGAGGTTAACAACGGTGCAAGTAGTGATTGGAAGTGGGATGAGTCAGCAACACGACGTTTTACACTTTATGTTGATTTACTGCGTTCATTTGACAGTGAAACACTGGTGCAGTCTTACTTTGAAATGAAGCCTTTGATTGATCAAGCTTATGCAGAGCTAGGCTATCCAGACGACAACTTTACTGAAGTGTTGCATGATGCTATTACCAAGGTCTTGGATATGGAAATTCCAAAAGAATCATTAGACTTAGTTCGCCCCAGTGTGATGTTTCGCTACAAAGATGAAAAAATAGAAGCCCTTGATGCTGCCGATAAACTGTTATTACGTTTAGGTAAAGAAAACCTATTGGTGATTAAATCAGTCTTATTAGAAATTAATGAACGGTTGGCGCGCGAACGTCCATAATCTAAAGATAATCTAAAGGTTATTTTAGCTATACACCTACTAGTATGGTTAAAAAAACAGCGAACGATTTTATTTATATAACTAGCGCTTGCATCAAGCTAAATCTTTAGCCATAATTCGCGCCGTTGAAGTGAGAACGACAACTATCTATGGTGACCCTTTCGGTCCCCTCGCAATGATACTCTGTGAACTCGGCCAGATCCGGAAGGAAGCAACCGCAGCAGACGACTCATGTGCCGAGGTGTGGCTGCTAGGGTTGCCACCCAATACTTCCATAGGCTCTACAGCCCATATTTAACAAGCTATTCATCTCGGTTCAATCAATTAGTATCACAGCCAGTATCACAGTTACAACTAATTTGAACACCTATTCACTCCATCATCACCATTTGAATGACACCAATAAACCTCCATCATCACTATCAGTGAAACTATTAATGATACTACTGTTAATGTTGATGATGTTCGTCGTGGGTCACTGGTTAAGCTTATCGGTGGGAAATATTAACCATCATCATGATTTTCCCAACTATCACCAGCATCATCAAAGATTGACCTTCCTTGACCCAAATCATCAACAGTTAAACCTTGAGACTTCAATATCTCAAGCTTCCGAAGACGCTTAGCTAAAATAGTTTCTGGCAGTCGTGAGCGTTGATGAATCTTATTCAATAACGGCAACATACTCTTGAACGTGTTATGCAATGGGTGTGATGGCGGTGGTATTTGTCTAGTCATGATGAAGTTCCTTTATTCTGGTTAATAGTTTTGATAGTAATGCGCTTTGGCTGACTTTATAGGTTTCTGATGTCGACTTTAGCCAATGTGCCAACTCTGGCGGAAGCGAATATGCTTTAACTATTTTTTTCATTGTTACCCCCAATTGTGCTGCAATTGAAAAATACAGCTAACATATCTGCCAACAACAAATTGCCACTATCATTCGACTGACTTGCTCTCAAACTTTTGTACTTTCTTTTAAAAAGTTCCTTTCCAAGTTTTCGGCTGTCGAATGATGAATTAGCAATAGCTTGATTAAACGCCGCAACCAACTCACCATCACTAACAGCTTGTATACTTGAACCAACTAGTCCGCCACCAGTGCAGACCACTCGCATCAAAAAATCCTCTAGTTTATTCATATATATTCTCTTTCTTATGGTTTTGTTATTAACACTATTTATAAAATTAATTTCCCAAGAAAACTTAATAGTAAAGTTAATAACCTTTTTTAATGGAATAAATAGAAGAAAACCAATCAGGAGAAATCACATGAAAAATACAACCAACAAACACATCAGCCTATTCCAAACAAGCGCATTCAAAGTCAAGAATATAAATGAATTTTTACAGCAACCAAGTGTCATGATTATCTGTAACGCTATGAATAATGCTGGCATACCATTTAATATAGGAGCTAATTTCGTATCTTTTGGGTTGCTATCGACATCACTTCACCATTCAATCTTTGATGATAAAACTCTAATCACAGAAGACACCATCATTGAATTACTGGAATTAATTGAAGCGGATATCATGGAAGGTAATACTTGCTCTGTTACCTACATATCCTCCAAAGAAGGTATAAATGTAAATTGCTATCAGATGCAAATCGAAAACAATGAAACGACGGGTAGATTTGTAGGTATTGATAGGGGAAATGTCTTTAGCACAATCGAAGGTGACACCATAACAGGCGTATCTCCACCGAACTAGGAACCCAATAATTAACTTATACATAACGACAAAAACAGAGCCCCAAGGCCCCTCGATTGCAAATAGCAGCACTTTCGGTTATAATACCACCTGAAGTGTTGCGCCCCTTTCGAATTTCATCGAACCTTATCTCACTCCAAAAACTACAATCATCAAACCAAAATTACTAGCCACATAGCTCTGTACAGCCTCCGTGTGCTCGTTACTTTCTGGTTTTTGATGGTCTATTAAAAATTATAAAATGGAGTCAACTATGACCAAACACACCCAAAAACCCATCAAGAGCACCGTAACACCGAATAATCCAATAAAAAACGTATACTTAACAGAAGGACTAGTGTTCCCTGATAGAGAAGCATCATCAATCAATGACGAAGCACCACGAACCCCCGTTACAACCAAGCAATCAAAGTCCAAATACCTAACGGAAGGGGTGATTTTTCCTGATACCAAGCGCCAATCATCGGAAATAAAGCACACCACCACCCTCACAACCCAACCAGATGCAAAGGTGGCATCACCAAAAACACCAAAACCTACAACTGCAATTTACCTCACCGATTGCATAGAGTTTTAGTTCGACTTCATTGCTGCGACAACAACCAATACACCCTTCGTATTCAGTGGTCACCAAGGTTTTCACTTGCCACAGCACACCTCTCACCAAATATAACAAGAAGCATTCAAATGCCTATATTTCAAAAAACATTCATAACCCTATCGGTTTACGATAAAATTAAATCTACAAGAATGGCACATTACGTTGATAACGTTGAGTTCCATGACCTATTCACTTTAATTGAAAGATTATGTGATAAATCAATAAAGACGACACCAGAAGATATTGATGAACTAAAGCTCACGGGCTCACCCAGCTACTCGGCAGGCGTATCGGTCACTGATACCGCCGCAAGGCGTGGTAAAGCATCAACCTTGAGCCAATCATGTATTGTACTCGACTATGATGGTGATGATACCGTTGACGTTCAAGCCATTATCGACGAGCTTACCCAGCTTAACATTGCCTCAATCATCTATGAGTCATGGTCAAGCAAGGAAGGTAATCGTTTTCGTATTATCATCCCGTTTGGTTTTGAAGTGATTAATCATGCATTTAAAGTTCAAGCTACGAACTACATCATCAACCAGCTATCGTTTGGTGATTATGTTGATGATTGCTCGTTCAAGTGGTATCAGTTGATGCTACCACCCATGTACCATTTGCACACAAAACCACGAGCATGGTTTGTTCGTGGTGAGCCGTTATCTTCTTGCATGGATGAAATTGATAAGGTGAAGTTTGAAACCCAGCACTCACAGGATGCCGTGATTGCATCAACACAAGGCATGATGGTGTATGAGTTACCACAAGCTGTATTGACCAAATCGGATGAACTATTCAATCTTCAAGTTAACAACCTGCACAAACCATTGATATTTAATTCCCGCGTGAATGAGTCGCTTCGCTATAGGCGCAACAGTAAGGACAATGGTGCTGGTTGCTACATCATGAATGAAGGCCGCGCAATTAAGGATAATAAACTTAATAAGCAAGGTCAGCGTGATTATAAGCGACTGCTATTTTCACCCAAAGAGTACCAGCAAGCACTGGCGCACCAACCTATCGCATGGAAGGACTGGGCAAAATCAATAGAAGATAAACTACGAAACTTGATACGGAATGGCTTTGACTTCAAAGCCATTATGCACACCAATGCGGGTCGAGGTAAAAGCCGATTACTACAACGATTTGCACAGGGCGACCCAAACACCCAGCGTTACGTGTTTAACTTCCACACCAATAAAAATATGCAATCCTTCATTAAAAACTGCACCAAACTCGGTGTTGAACTGCAAGTTATCTATGGCAATGCTGAATTGGTTAAAAAGCACCGAGACTTTAGTGATGATGAACTTATTGCTATCACTCGTACATTCAGTAAGGCTTATGACAAGCAATCGTCACCCAAGATTAGGAAACAAAGCTTCAAAACCATCATTACATCACTACCGTTTCTAAAAGATGATACTGATAACTTAATGGAAAAATTTCAGCAAAATCGTGATGCGATTAATGACACTAGTAAACACTTGGTGATGAGCACCGCCAAGTTCAAAGCATTGGTTGAATATGGTTTTGATAGCAGATTGTTTGTCAAAGATGTTATTTTTCAAGATGAAATGACGCTGGGTGAGTTCACGCTTACCAAGGATGCCGCGGTCAACGTATGGGGTAAGCCAAGGCACATACCTGATAATGAAACACCACATTACGTACAGTACATCAAACGACTACGGATGTGCTTCTTAACGGCTGAACTTGCACCTGTACTAGAGATGAAGCACCAAGACTACCAACCAACCATCATTTGTGAGCCGCACCATGAGTATGAGCCGAACTTGGAGGTGTTGATGGTGCAAAAGACCAATAATGATAAAACTCACGGAAAATCCGCCAGAGAAAGACTAACAGAGCAAGCATCAGATTACTTTGATGCGGTCATTGTTGATGGTGTTGGTCATGATGATAATCATGTTAGCAGTAAAGGTCGTAATAATCTCAATGTTGATAAGCTATGTGTCATTATCTCTGACCCACACCCCAAGCGCATTGCATTAGCGATGGCAAGTACAGGTCTTGATGAAGATGAGGCGCATGTACTATTGATGTCAGATACAGCAAACCAATCGGTGGGGCGTAATACAGGCTATCGTCACAGTGGTAATCAACAGTGCTTACTCATCATGCAGCATAATCGTTGGTTAGCTATGCATAACATCACATCGAACGTGTACCGCTACTCATCATGGATTGCCGCCAGTCGTGGTGCAAAGTTATCGGATAAAGCCAAACAACGTGCATTGTTCGGTGATTTCTTTGATACGTTAGCCGCCTAATCTGATTATCAAGTACCAACCCAGTTTAACCACATCATTTGCGCACCCGATGTGTTCACCCGCTTATAGTAATAATACAAATGAACAGGCAGCCTTCGGCAACCGAACAAGTAAGTCATCGTGTTGCAAGCAACCCTTGTCTTAACTTGGTTCGATTAAATTTGTACTTCGTTGATGACCAGAGTAGAGAAAAGAAGAAGAAAAAGTGCTTAGGTCGGGTGCGAAAATATCATATTCATGCCAAGTAAAATCAACTTAAACCCAAACAACCAGTATCGACTACACCGCAACGTGTTCATTAATTTATAATATTATGAAAACCAACTCATCCACATCTCATCCGTACATTATATCTTGATTTCAATTTAATTTACACGTACAGTTGGTTTACATGATTTAATTTACACTTGGTGTGCAATGGTAAAAATCGGATATGGACGAGTAAGCTCGCAATCGCAATCTTTTGAGATTCAAGTTAACAGGCTTAAGCGTGAGGGTTGTGAGAAGGTGTTTACCGATAAGTTTAGTGGTAAGTCATCGAATCGCCAAGGATTGCAAGATATGCTGTCATACGTTCGTGAGGCGGATGAAATATATGTAACTAAGCTTGACCGCTTGGGGCGTAATACGGCTGATATGATTTCGATAGTGGAAAGCCTGACAAAAAAAGGTGTTCATATTACTTTTCTTGATGATGGAATATCGACTCGTGGTTCTATGGGGATGATGGTTGTTACTATATTGTCAGCAATTGCGACAGCAGAAAGGTCTCGGATTATTGAGAGATGCAATGAAGGACGCGAGGCGGCTGTCGAGCGTGGCGTAAAAATGGGAAGAAAACCTTCGATAAGTAACGCTATTAAAGCTGAAGTTAGAGATATGGTTGAGTCTGGCACACCTAAGACTGAGGTAGCTAAATTTTTCGGCATCTCCAGAACTAAGGTTTATCAGGTTTTAGCTGAGTTAGAGGTGATTGTATGATAAGTGGGCTGGCTGGGTCTTTGGTGGGAGTGAATGATAAGCTCTGGATTGTTGGTAAGGTTACCAATGTACTGAGTGATAGCTGGGATTTTATCGGGGTATTTTCTAATGAGTCACTTGCGTTGGACTCTATTGATGTCTGTTTGGTTGGTATGGGTACTCACGAGGATAGGGGGCGATATTTTATTGCCCCTGCGAGTCTAGATAAAGCGATTGTTTGTGCTGATGGCTCTGATTGGGATGGTGGTTATTTTCCATATTAAAATAGCGTTATCCGTGTGTAGCTTTATGCGTAAGTGTTTGAATTGTTTTATTTGATGCGTAGGTGTGCTTAAATAATGACTGATTAACTATTGTTAATATTAAGGCTAATACAAGGATATTTAATGGCTACTCTAGATTGCCCCTCATGCGATAAAAAAATTGAAGTTACATGGAAGCGCTACTGGCAGTCAGCTAGTGGTTATTATCGATGCCCGAGTTGCGCCAAGCTATCAAAAATCAGAACGAAGCCGAGTTTTGTTCGATATTGCTCTTGGGTGTTGCAGTTAGCGCCTTTGGCATTGTTTATTTTTATAATAAAAACTGGTGTATGGTCAATAGTGGTATTGGGTTTTTACTTTATTGTTTTCTGGATAGATAAGCTCCTAGATGAAAGGTTTGGTTACTTGGAGCGAGCGCCCGAGCCGAGGCGAAAAAAAGTGCTTTTGATTTTCCTTCTTCTTGTTTTTCTTGTGTATAAATTTTTTCAATATCACGATGACCCGTTGGAGCCGGTGGCACAACTATGGATTGAACAATATTCGGAACAAAATAAATTAGAAAACAATGTCTTTATTCAGTTGATTGGTATGCAGAATACAAGTAATAGCGATGCTGATGCGCGAGGGAGGGAATTGTACTTAAACAGTTTGGCAAAAATAAAAAAAGGCAAGGTAGGTCAGAAATTAAAATACCCCAATATAGTTGGGTTTGATGCTTTAGATGATGAACCATTACTTTGTGAGCTAAAGGATATTGATTGTGTTAACTATTTGAAGTTGAACTTATCTCAGGCAAAAGAGTTGGTTGACTCTTTTAGTTTGGTTATCAATGGATATTTGAAGTTGGAGAAACTCACTAATTTTTCATTTTTAAATTCAATAAGCACTGAGCCTGACTTTAATCAACTGATGACTTTGAATAAATTGCTAGCACTAAGTATTGCAATAGATATTCATGAAAACAAATTAGATGAAGCCGCTGTTAAGTTGGTGCAAAAAATAACTATAGACAGGGCTTTCATGAGTAACTCAAATGATATTTTGTTTACTGTTTTACCTGTTGTAAATTTTGAAAATCACTATCTGTACCTACTAGTTAATCTCGTAAGAGGTGATTACCATAATACAGAATATCTAGAGAGTGTTTTAACTCCGTTGACAGGCAAGGAAATATCAATGAATGATAGTTGGAAGGCTAAATTTGTTGATTACGCAACACCTATGAAGTTTGAAAATATAGCTGGAGATGCGATAGCTCAAAATGGTTTTTGGATTAAACTTAATGCGAGAATGAAATACAAAGAGAATATGACTATAAATGACTTGTTTAAGTACTTTCAAACTCAAATTATCCCTGATAATTTTAAAAAAAATTCATTGATATCACTAATAAAAGACATGGATGATAAAGCGAATGTTCATTATGATGCATACGCTAGTGACAATGATAACCTGTATCTATACTTGATTAAAAACTATAGAAATCCAGTAGGCGCGTTGATGGCTGCAACTGCAAGACCTAAGTTTCTCAATATGTATGGGAGTGTAATGGAGATGGATATCAATATGTTGCTGGCTAATATTTTAATAAAATCTCACCACGGTAGTGTTGAAGATATTTTGACTGATAAGGGGTTTGTAGAGCCATACTCAAACACAGCGCCATCATACGGCGAGCACGGTGTTTGCTACACAGTCAATAAAAAAGAAATTTGCATGAATATTAATTAGCTTGCTGGTTGGGTGTATCAAGATTGCCACTAGCTAGGCTGGATAGGTCAATCTTTGATGATGCTGGTGATAGTTGGGAAAATCATGATGATGGTTAATATTTCCCACCGATAAGCTTAACCAGTGACCCACGACGAACATCATCAACATTAACAGTAGTATCATTAATAGTTTCACTGATAGTGATGATGGAGGTTTATTGGTGTCATTCAAATGGTGATGATGGAGTGAATAGGTGTTCAAATTAGTTGTAACTGTGATACTGGCTGTGATACTAATTGATTGAACCGAGATGAATAGCTTGTTAAATATGGGCTGTAGAGCCTATGGAAGTATTGGGTTGCCACCATTCTTTATTTATCACTAACTTACAATCTTTAGCTACCTTGCTACGTTCAGTACAACCTTTTTACGACTAAAATCTCCCATTTATACATTCGACACGGTATTTATTGCTAGCGAAATAATTCCATCTGAAAATCCCAAGAATATCCCGTAATAAACAAGCCAAGAAAATATTAACTTACCGACCTATGGTTTTACTGGCAGCAATGTTATTTAAAGGGATCATGATACTTGTCAGTCGTTAATAAATCATATGCTGATGTCATCACACATTCATCCATCCTACTTGTAAGCACTGAAACACTCAAAAATGAGTACAAAGAGATAATACAGGTATATTTATGTCTTTATATTTTTAAGGCCATTTAAGTGGGTTAGCTGGTTTCTGACAAAATTAAAAGCATTTAGCTAGTTAATGGGTAAAAAGAGGAATATTAATTGGTATTAAAACCTTAAAGGTATAAAAAAAAGGTCAGGTCATCATTTAAAGGAAATGCTTAAAGGTAAAAGCAAGTGAGCATTGACTTGACCACTTGCCTTATTAATAAATCAAAGAGCAGCAGTTAAGTGTTATGAGTTTTCATAAACTCTATTGCCTTACTAATCGCAACTTTTACATTGTTTTCCATTTCAAAACGCTCTGAAGCAGGCAAGTAGAATGACATATCAACTTCATGTCTAATATAACGAGTGGGTAGTTGATTGAGCACTACACAGGTTAGGTCAGCAATAAAGTCAGCTTCATATTTCTCTTCTAATTTTAGCGCGGCAAAGTGTTGTACGACTAGTTTTTCATAATAGTTATGAATGTCATCAGATATTCTCATTCCAGCCCTCTTTTACGATTAAATAATGGATCAATTTATTGTTTGTTATTATTTAAGATTAATGCGAGATGAAGCAAAAAGCGAGTTATTTAACAGATATCATCGCGGTTTTTCTGAAACTTCTATTTCGCGCTCTATTTTTGAAATAGCTTGACGACAACGACCTAACCTTTGGTGAAGAGCAAGGACTTCATCCAATATTTTCTTTGCTTTGGCGGGCGTTGCAGTTTGACGAAGTTGTTCTCTTTCATTGAGCATAGCAAGTAAGCGGCGCTCAAACTCGTGGTGCTCTGCTAATTGCTGATAGAGGGCTTGACTGGATTTAAAGAGTTCTTTTGCCGCTTTTTTATAGCGCCTAGCGTTTATCGCTGTTAATCGGTATTGTGCTTCTTGATGAAGACCTTTGTTTGATCTTATTGCATTAATTATTGATGATATTTGTTGCTCAATACCTTGCAATCTATTTTGTGATAGTTCTTTTTTTCCACTCTGCAATAACCGAGCTAATTCGATAGTTTTACCACGCACCTCATCAACATATGCGCCTATTTTATCACTGTTGGTGGCAAATAAAGCTTCTGAAAAGATATCTTTATCTTTTAAAAGATAATGTGATTTAGTCTGCTGATTTTCAGTATCAATAATTTTAGCCTGCTCAGCTAGACTATCTAAAACAGCTGTAATTCTGTCGATTGCTAATTGCATATTTGACGACCTCTTGACCTTGTTATTGAGTGAACCACGCATGATAAGTTAAATTTGCTGACATAGAAATAACGACGATGATGAAAACAGGACGAATAAAGCGGTTACCAAACTTTATTGCCCAATGTGCACCCACAGCAGCACCTAACATAATAAATATACCCATCGAAATACCGATAATAAAATTAACATAACCAAAATAAATAAAGGTTAATAAGCTACAAAAATTACTGACAAAATTAGTTGATCGAGCCAATCCGCAGCTCAGTAATATGTTTATTTTGTAAAGTGCACTTGAGGATGCGGTCCAAAACGCGCCGGTTCCAGGACCTGCGAAACCATCGTAAAACCCTAAGAGTAAACCCTGAATACTTTGGGTGATTTTTAAACGAAAAGTTAACGCAGGTAGCCCCTTTAATTCAGTGACAATTGTTTTAGAAAACAGGGTGTAAATGGCAGTGATAACGATAACAATAGGAATAAATTTTTCTAGAAAATCACCTGATAAAAAACCAACAGCAAACGTGCCCGCAACAGCACCTATTGCCGTATATAAAATAGATAAACGCCAAAATTTGGGATCAAATAACTTTTTACGATAAAAAGTCACTGAAGCGGTTAACGAACCAAAAGATGCGGCAAGTTTATTGGTACCTAAAGCAAGATGTGGTGGTAAACCTGCCGAGAGTAATGTTGGAACAGTTAGCATACCTCCACCGCCAGCTATTGCATCAATGAGCCCTGCGATAAATCCAATGGCACATAAAGTGAACCAAATTTCAAAATTAAAAGTTGAATCTATAAACATAAATAAATATAGGTAAATTAGTGCTATAGGCGAATAGTAGCACGGTTTTAATCTTTAAATATGTCAAATTACCAACCTTTTTTTTATAAATATTATGAATATTTTAATAAATAAATTTGACTTAGTACGAATGAATTAGTAAAACTAATAGGAGCAAATATATTTACAGAAAATTGTGTTTGTTTAGTCGCCTAATTTATTCAGAAAGTTACTGCAAATCACTTATGATTTTTTTAACTTAATGTTTATTTTTTGTAACGAAACCAGCAAATTTATGTAATTTGCTGGTAATTAGCAGCCTTTTTTATGTACCTAGTTGACAGCAACGCTGTCGTCTGGGAGTATTGCATTGTTTTATTCTAGAGAAATAAAAACTTAAAATGGCAGATTATTAAATTTGCGTTAACATCTCCATGTTATCCACATTCAATAGCAATTGGTTGGGAACTATGTCCAAATTTAGCAACAAGAAAAGCCTTATCGCTTCGACGATAATTGGCGCACTAGCATTAACAGCAAGCAACTTCGCTTCTGCAGATGCATTATCAGAACTACAAAAAGCAGAAGCTAGCACTTTTCAAGCTTCTAAAAAATCACAACAAAAAATCAATAGTATTTATGAACAAACTATTGAGCTTTTAGGTGAATATCGTTTAACTGTTGATGAAGCTGAAACTTTATCTCAATACAATGATCACATTCAATTGATGGTTAATGACCAACTTGCGAATATCAAATCTTTAGAAGATCAGATCGCTGGTATTGACAAAACTAAACAAGGTATCGTTCCTCTTATGTATAAGATGATTGATACGTTAGACAAGTTTGTAGCGTTAGATATTCCTGTGAATATTGAAAACCGTAAAGAGCGCGTTGCTAACTTACGTGACGTGCTAGGCGCTTCTGATATTTCGGTATCTGAACAGTTTCGTTTAGTACTTGAAGCTTACGAAATTGAAGCAAACTACGGTACTGTTTTTGCAGCTTACCAAGGTGAGCTTGATTTAGGCGACCGTACAATTACTGCTGACTTCGTTCATATGGGCCGTGTAGCTCTAGTTGCTCAATCACTAGACATGAAAAATGTTTGGGTTTGGAACAATGAAACACGCGGTTGGGAAGCATTAGGCGATGAATACTTAAAGCCTACTAAAGATGCAATCGCTATGGCGCGTAACCAATTACCAAAAGATTTAACTAAATTACCAGTATTTGCAGCGGGAGCGAAATAATGAGAAAAATTATTAATTTTGTAATGCTTGCTGCGTCAATGACTGTAGCAACTTCAGCCGTAGCTAATGACTTGGATGATTTATTAAAGCAAGTTAAAAACGATCGAATTTCTGAAGGCAAGCTTGATAAAGCGCGCGAAGCAGAGTTCACTTCAGCTCGTGCAGACAAGCAAGCACTTTTGAATAAAGCTAAGAAAGAATTAGCCAATCAAAATACACGTAACGACCGTTTAACTAAAGAATATGCTGCTAACGATATTACTATCGCGCAACGTTCAGTTGAATTAGACAACGCTAAAGGTACTCTTGGCGAAATGTTTGGTGTTACTCGTGCTGCTGCCGCTGATGCTTACGGTCAAATCGTAACTTCAATTGTAAGTGCTGAATTTCCTGGACGTGGCGCAACATTAGATGTTATTGCCAACTCTAAGAAAATACCTGAACTTGAGCAACTTGAAGAGTTATGGATTGCTTTACAAACTGAAATGACTCAATCGGGTAAAATTTCACAGTTTAGCGCTGAAGTAACAAGTTTAGATGGTTCAACCTCTACACAAACTGTTACACGTATTGGTACTTTTAACTTAGTATCTGCTGATGGTTTCTTAAACTACAATGATGAAGTTGGTCAAATTCAACCTTTGGCTAAACAGCCAGCGGGTTATATTTCTAGCACAGCTTCTGATTTCTTTGGTGAAACTTCTGGCTATCATCCTCTATACGTAGATCCTTCACGTGGTGGTATCTTAGCCCTTGAAACTCGTAAGAAAGTTCTTATGGAGTTCTACCATGAAGGTGGCACTGTTGGTTATGCAATCACAGTATTACTTGTTATCGGTTTCTTAATTGCTTTAGAGCGTATGATTTTCTTAACGACTATTAGCTCTCGTATTAAGACTCAAGAGAAGAATATTGAACAGCCTAATGATAACAACCCATTAGGACGTTTAATCAAGGTTTATCACGAAAACAAAAATGTTGACGCTGAAACACTTGAACTTAAACTTGATGAAGCTATTTTACGTGAAACACCGAAAATCGATCGCGGTATCAACTTAATCAAAATGTTTGCTGCTATTGCTCCATTAATGGGTCTATTAGGTACAGTAATCGGTATGATTATGACTTTCCAAACGATTACATTGTTTGGTACAGGCGACCCGAAAATAATGGCTGGTGATATCTCTCTTGCACTTGTAACAACTGCATTAGGTCTAATTTGTGCATTACCACTTATCTTAATCCACAGCGTTGTTGCGGGTAAAAGTAAGTCAGTATTGCAAAAGCTTGACGAGCAAAGCGCAGGATTAATTGCTGCCATTGCTGAGAAGGAGTCTAAATAATGTTATTCCTGATAGAGCTTTGGGAATCTGTCAGGAGTTTTATTGCGACAGGTGGTAACGTATTATATGTTGTTGCCTTCGCTCTCTTACTGATGTGGGTAATGATGATTGAACGCTACTGGTTCTTATCAAAAATTTATCCTGCAATGAAAGACGATATCGTCAATCGTTGGGATGCACGCCAAGATACTACATCTTGGTATGCCCATCGGATTAGAGATACTTGGATCTCCGAAGCGACAGAATTACTAGAGCAACGTATGCTCACAATTAGAACCTTAGTGGCAATGTGTCCACTGATTGGATTGCTAGGTACAGTCACCGGTATGATTGGTGTGTTTGAGACAATGGCTCAACAAGGTACAGGTAATCCGCGTCTGATGGCTGCTGGTATATCAATGGCTACTATCCCGACAATGGCGGGAATGGTTGCTGCGTTATCAGGAGTGTTTTTCAGTACAAGGTTAGACGCTAAAGTTAAACTAGCAAAGGCTAAACTGATTGACAGTTTACCTCATCACTAGAGAGATATTCGAATGGCACGTAAACGTATTCGTGAAGACGAAGAAGCAGTAATTGATATGACACCGATGCTAGACATCGTATTTATCATGCTGATCTTCTTCATAGTAACCACTTCATTTGTAAAAGAAGCTGGTATTGAAGTTAACAAACCTAAAGCCGCTAACCAAAGCAAGCAAAAATCAGCTAACATCTTTATTGCTGTTAGAGAAAATGGCGAAATTTGGTTAGATAAACGTCGCGTTGATGTCGAACGTGTTGCTGCTAACATTGAGAAGTTATTAGCAGAGCAACCAACTGATGTTGTTATCATTCAAGCAGACAAAGATGCAAAACATGGCATAGTTGTTAAAGTGATGGATGCGATTAAAGATGCAGGTATAGATAGAATTTCTATTGCTGCAGCGAAGGGGTAGTCTATGGTTCGCTTTTTAGTTTCATTACTACTAGGCGCAGCGGTTACTTTTGCACTATTTTCTTTTATGGCTTTTCTTGTTTCAAGTGGTGACATGACGAAACAAGATCCATTGGATAATATTATTGTAGAAGTTAATACTACGCCGCCTAAGTCAGCAGCAGAACGTCGACAGCGTGTACCGCCGCCGCCGCCACCGCCGCCAAAAACGCCACCTAAGCCTCAAGCTCCAGAGCCTGAAGCTAATAACAACTCAGGTGGACTAACGTTTAATATGCCTAGTGTGCAATTATCTGGTGCTAATTCAGGTATGTCTGCTCCGGGAGCTGGTTTTGGACGTGACGGTGATGCATCGCCAATCGTACGTATTGACCCTAAGTATCCACAGCAAGCCGCTCGTGATGGTAAAGAAGGCTGGGTTAAGCTTTCATTTACCATTACCGAACTTGGTGGTGTTGAAGATGTTGAAGTCATCGATTCAGAACCGAAACGTATATTTGACAGAGAGGCTAAACGCGCTTTGAAAAAATGGCGTTACAAGCCAAAAGTTGTTGACGGTGTTGCTCAACGTCGTCCTGGTTTAACTGTACAACTAGACTTTAGTATGAATAAGGAGTAATCAGAATGAATAAGATTTTTATATCTATATTGATCATAGGTTCAGTAACGATTGCTCATTTGCCTTTATCTCCTGTAGCTTATGCTATAGGGGCCGAACAGAGTGAAAGATCAGAGCGTAAAACACAGCTTGTTGGTCCTTCTGTTGGTAAAAAGGTAGCCAAAGCTTTTGAAGCTTACGGCGTTGAAGCTGAAGATGGTTCTAACATCGACAATGCTCTGACTTTGCTTTTAGACATAAACGCAAAAAAAGATTATGACATTGCCTTTTTAGATCGCTTTATTGGCGTGATGTATGCGCAAAAAAGTGACGAAAAGAATGCAATTATCTATCTTAACAAAGCACTTGCACCTGATATCTTAAATGAGAAAGAGCAAGCCGACTCACTGAAACTAGTGGGTGACTTGCAGATGCAAGTACAAGGTTATAAAGAAGCGCTTGTTGCTTATGATGCTTGGATGAAATTTACAGGGGAATCTGATGGTAATGTTTGGATCAAAATAGCTCAGGCTAATTTAGAACTTAAACAATACGCTAAGGTTATTCCTGCTGCTGATAATGCTATCGCGGTTTTTGGTGATAAGAAAAACCAAAATCCACATGTTCTTAAATTAAACTCTTACTATGAACGTAAGATGTTTAAAGAATGTGTTGATGTTTTAGAAACAGCAGTGCAATTATTCCCTGAAGTTAAACTATTTTGGACTCAATTAGCCTCGTTTTATGCGATGGTTGAAGATTACCCAAAAAGTTTACAGACATTGGATCTAGCTTATAAGCAAGGTTATCTTGATAAAGAAAACGAAATTAAGATGCTTGCTAACCTGTATGCTCAAAGTCAAATTCCACATAAAGCAGCTGTTTTAATGGAAAAGTATATTGATTCGGGCGTTGTACCTCGTGATGACAAAAACCTTTTTACTTTAGCTAACAGCTGGCATGCTGCTCAGCATATAGGTAAAGCTGCTGCTTACTACGGTGAATTAGCCAAAATGACTAATTTATCTAAGCATTACAGCAAGCAAGGTATGTTGTTAAATCAAGATGAGCAATTTGCTAAAGCGATAGTTGCTTTAAAGAAAGCCATCGAGATTGGTGTTAGTAACGAAGGTCGCTTGAACCAAAGTATTGCAGAATCATACTTTTATCTTGAAGATTATAAGCAAGCCAGTGTTTATGTACAAAAAGCACTAAAAGACCCTAAGTCACGTAGAACGGCTAAAGGTTGGGTTACTTATATCAAAGATACCGCAGCACGTAAGAACGTTTCTATTTAACTTCTTTTGTCTTTGCGTTAAAAACCAGCCTTATGGCTTAATGCCTGTCAGTTAAGAACTGACAGGCATTTTTTTGCTTCTTTTTTCTGGATATCTTTTAGGCCTAGCCTTAACTATTCTCGGATAACTCCTATCCCGCCGTTCGGGTAAGACAAATGCCTCAGCCATATCAAGTAAACTATTGAGTACGGAAGGAATTTTTCCTGGCGAGACAAATGGCAACATCGTTAACTCTTGAATGATATAAGCCGATGCACGGTTAAAGCTAAGCTGATAGGGCATCACGTCTTTTAAGCTATGTGCCATTTTAGCCATTTGAAATCGAATTAAATTATAGGCAAGTAAAACACCCCATAATTCTTGCTCTATCATCTCTGGTTTTTTGCTTCTTAAGGTCAGCTGATTCTTAAGCATATACTGTTTCATTTCTCTAAAACCTAATTCTATTTCCCAGCGATGTGAATACAAATCTGCGATGTCGGCAACAGGGTACCGTAATGGATCCGTCATTGACGTCAAAATTGAATAGACCTTTCCATTAATCGTACGTTTCACTAACCGTGCCTCCATTGTGGAAGGTAAATTCAACCACTTTTTTCTGGCTTGAGGTGATGTTTTTAAAAGGATTATTTGGTCTCTATTACTATATTTACGGATGACTTCAAACTGTGTCCCTTTTTTCAAAGGTACTAGCCAATGGCGCTCATCACCCGTAGTTCGCCATTGATTAAGTAAACCAAGCGAATAAAAACCTTTATCAAATAGTGTTAAAGAGTTGTCGGGAGTCGATGGGATTAAATCGGCGGCTAAACACATTTCATTTGTAGAAACTTTATCGAATGCAGAGGCGGTTAATAAATGGCTGGTTAACTCCATTTGGCATACCATTCTAATTTGGGGATAAGCTGATTCACGCTTGTCGTTATGCAACTTACCGAAAGCCTCTTCGTTTTCTTTGGTATCTGGCGTTCGCCAAACAACACCATCAACGCCGAGTAGTTTCAATCCACAAAAAGTAGGTGATGGTGTTTTTTCATGCCAAAGCTGTTGAGTCTGATTAAATATGCGCTCAACGACTTCTGCACCTAATCGTTGTCTCGCCTGGACAACAGCACTCGGTGCCACAAACGGGCGTTTCCCTGGAAGCATGATATCGAGTTGATTCACGATGTCACTCATCGGAAGGTGCCTAAATATCGACATTCCCACGATACTCCAAACCATCATTTCAAGAGGTAACCTGCGTTTTCTTAATGTTACGATGCCTGACTCTTTAAGGCATTTGTCGATTAAATCTGGTGATAGTACTTCAGATAAGGAATTAAAATGCTCAGGCGTAAAAGCCTCAAGTGAGTGAAAATCATAATCTAAAGGCATAAAAAAATCCGATGTGAAGTGAACATCGGATTTTGATCTCATTCAGCTAAAAATCAATAGTTTTTTCTTAACTGATCGGCACTAAGCCTTATGGCTGGTTTTTTTATCACTAAAATTCCTTCAATCCAAAAGAGACTTCGTTAAATTTAGTTGATTATCCTTGATAAGTTTTTGGACCAACCGCCTCATTAAAATAATCGAGCCGTTGTAAAGTGTGACAGTGCATAATGTTTGAGACTACCAATGACTAAATGAGCTTGGCTTCTAATGATCACTATTGGCCACATTCCAGACATTAGGACTACTGAGATAAAAACGAATTCAGAATAGTTTTTGTATTGAAAATGTGAAACTCCGAGCTTACTTTTCTTTGGTACTTATTTAGACTAAGTCAAACCCATCTGAATAACTACTTGGTTACAGGTGTTTTACCTCGCACCCACTGTAGAAAACGCGTAAACAACTATTAATTCTCAAATAATTTAAAATTGTTTCTATTTATATTTTTCACTTGATACATAGCTACATCGGCATTTGCCATTAAAGTTTTCTCATTATCACCATGCTCTGGAAACACTGCTATACCAATACTTGAAGAAATAATGATCTTATTTTTTCAATAAAAAATGGTTTAACAAGTGCTTTACAAATCTTATCTGCAATTTCAATCGCATCTTGTTTTTTTGTAATCAGGGGCAGTATTATTACAAATTCATCTCCTCCAAAACGAGCTACTGTGTCAGTTTGTCTACGAACAACACTTATAATGCGCTGTGAAACTTCTATTAATAATTTATCACCTATTCTATGACCAAATGAGTCATTTACGGGTTTAAATTTATCTAAATCAAGCATAAGGACCGCGAGTCTTTTTTTTTCTCGTTTACACTGAGCTATCGATTGATGTAAGTTCTCAGATAATAAACGACGATTAGGTAAATGAGTTAAAGGATCATATAAAGCGATATGTTCCAATTTATGCTCATATTCTTTTCTTTCACTAATATCTTCAATAATACCTAAAACTATTTTTCTTCCGGTAGTATCGGTTAATGCTACACCACTAATACTGATCGGGTATTTTGTTCCATCTTTTCGTATATATTCTTTTTGATTTGGTCCGAAATGACCTGTTTCTTCAAGGTCTTTAATTTGTTGGCGTTCCTGCTCTTCATATTCCTTAGGGGTTATATCCCAATAGCTTAAATGAATAAATTCATATTTTGTATAACCGGTTGAATTTAGAATTGCATCATTAACGTCAAGGAAACCTCCTGTTTCACCATCAACTATTGCCATACCTACGGGTGATAATTGAAACATCGTTGTGAATTTTTTTTCTGAACGAAATAATTTGATTTGTAATGAATTATCAGAATTATCTATTTGGATTGTCATATCTAGACGCACTCCTTTGCTATTTCCCACTAAATATTCTAGGTTATTTAAATATTTTAATGTTTAGATAAATTATAATATTTATATAATAATTTAAGTTGATCTACAATATAAATTCATTAGAAAATATATGGCCAAATTTTTCAGGCTAGCTTCCACTTAGTGCACAAAGTGATCCTAAATATTCCGGTTGAATCTCAAGTATTATGACTGAAAAATCGTTTTTTCAAAAAAGTACCTTAACTGCATCCCTTAAAAACGAACAAGCGTAAATGAGACTAATACCAATCATTATGTGTAGTCACAAAGGCCATGATTTATCATTGATCAAGATCAACTTTTACTAGAAATAAATCTTGTTGTCGGCTAGAATGCGCGCTGAATATTTTCAAGTTAACGAGATAATAATGTCACACGGCGAAGACTTCAAAGACAGCTCATCTATATTTCATTTATTAGCAGCGATTATTGTATTAGTTTCAGCGCCACTTTTGCCTATGGTAATGGGTTGGTTCACTCTGCTTTCAAATTAATATTTTCTCGTTTAATTAAAATAAGAAGTATTAATACCATGGTTATATTACTCGCTGATGATAAGCAAAACGTTTTAGATTTTATTACCCCGTTACTCGAACAACAGGGTCATATTGTTGAAACTGCCGGCAATGGTTTAGCTGCCTTTGAAAAGGCGCAACAGCAGCATTTTGACCTCTATATTATTGACCATCTTATGCCTTTTATGAACGGTATTCAGTTAAGTAAAAACCTTCAAAAAAAGCCTGCTACCGCTAACACTCCTATCATTTTTATGACAACTCAAAATACTACCGATGTCATTGCTTTAACTCGCTCACTCTATTTCCAAGCCATTATTGCCAAGCCTATTAATGAAAACAGTTTGTTAAATGCGGTAAATGAAATAAATCAATTAAATAATACCAATACAAGTCGTTATTCACTGTAAATCATCGTACTTTTGCTTTATTCTTTAGCCTTGATGAATTTTTACTTTTGATATGCTAACGATGACCGATACTGAACTCTCTCTTTTACAAAACTCTATTCACGCCGTACCTGATTATCCTAAACCAGGCATTTTATTTCGTGATATTACCGGCTTGCTTGATGATCCTGCTGCTTACCAGTTAACCATAGATTTATTTGCTGCTAAATATAAAGATTCTGGCTTTACTAAAATTATTGGTACTGAAGCTCGTGGCTTTCTTTTTGGTGCACCTTTGGCACTAGCGCTTGGTATTAGCTTTATTCCTGTTCGCAAACCTGGCAAGTTGCCAAGAGCGACAATTAGCCAAAGTTACCAACTTGAATATGGAACAGACACCTTAGAAATTCATCAAGATGCACTAACCGCAGATGATAAAATTTTGATAGTCGATGATCTACTTGCCACCGGTGGCACCATTGAAGCAACATTAACGCTTGCTAAAAAGCTTGGCGCAGAAGTTACAGATGCTGCATTTGTTATTTCATTACCTGATTTAGGCGGTGAAAAACGTTTAACGGATCTTGGCTTATCGATTTATTCTTTACTGCAATATAACGGCGATTAGGCAGTCATATGAGTTATCAAGTATTAGCACGTAAATGGCGCCCTAAAAAGTTCACAGAATTAGTGGGCCAAGAGCATGTTGTCACTGTGCTAGTTAACGCACTAGAGCAGCAACGTCTTCATCATGCCTATTTATTTACCGGTACTCGTGGGGTCGGTAAAACAACGATAGCTCGAATTTTTGCTAAAAGCTTGAACTGTGAACAAGGGATAACTTCAACGCCTTGCGGTGTTTGTGATACATGCCAAGATATTGACCAGGGCCGTTTTATCGATTTACTTGAAATTGATGCGGCTTCTAAAACAAAGGTCGATGATACGCGTGAAATACTTGATAACGTTCAATATGCACCGACACGTGGTCGTTATAAAGTTTATTTAATTGATGAAGTACATATGTTGTCTCGTAGTAGCTTTAATGCGTTATTAAAAACGCTTGAAGAGCCACCTGAACATGTGAAGTTCATTTTAGCGACCACAGATCCTCAAAAGCTACCGGTAACCGTGTTATCTCGTTGCTTACAATTTCACTTAAAAGCATTAACCGTCGGCCAAATTGAGCAAAAGACTCAGCAAATTCTTACCGCTGAAAACGTCTCAGTTGAACCCGGTGCTTTAACCTTATTAGCTAAAGCCGCTCGCGGCAGTATGCGTGATTGTTTAAGTTTAACCGACCAAAGTATTGCGCAAGGGCAGGGAAGTATTACTCTCGCCAATGTTCAACAGATGTTGGGTGGTGTCGATCAAAATTGGGTTTTTAAAATACTGATAAGCTTATTAAAGCAAGATCCTAAAGCGCTGATGCTGCTTTCACTCGATATAGCCTCATACGCACCTAATTACAGCCGCTTAACCGCAGAGCTTATTCAGTTACTCCATCAAGTTGCTATGACGCAAGTTGTTGGTCAACACTTTGATTTGTCACCTGAGCATAATGAATTGGTTGATAAGTTCAGTAAAGCAATGAGTGCTGAAGATATTCAACTTTATTATCAAATAGTGCTCAATGGCCGTAAAGACTTACCTTATGCGTCTGATGAACAAGCAGCCTTTGATATGCTTTTACTAAGATTATTAGCATTTACACCAATCAAAAATAGCGAAAGTTTACCCGATACTCAGGTTAGCCAAACCAGCGACTTTGACGATGTAAGCTTTGCTAAAAGCAATATTAATAAACCTGATAATTTTGTTGCGTCTTCTTTAGTTGAGCAGCCCCTAGTCGAGCAACCATCAGTCGATCAGCCTATAGCCGAGCTTGCTGAAAGTAGACCAAACCCTATAACGGGCAATGCTTCGCCAGTAACTGCAAGCCCTTTAGAAGAAAAATCTATTATTACTTCGCCTGAATACCTTGCTGTACCCGATGCGCCCTCAGAGCTAGAACATCCTGCGATGCCTCCCTCTATAGATGTAGCTGAAAGTAGACCCAACCCTATAACGGGCAATGCTTTGCCAGTAACAGCAAGCCCTTTAGAAGAACAATCTACTATTACTTCGCCTGAGTACTCAGCTTTACCCGATGCGCCCTCAGAGCAAGTGCATCCTGCGATGCCTCCCTCTATAGACTCAGCTGAAATAGCCTCAAATATCGATACACCTAGTTCCCAATCGCCTATAGAAAAAGCTATAGCGACCCGGAACATGTTACGTAGTCGAAAAAAAGGGTTGGAAAATAGCGCAAAAAAGTCAAATGACGCTAAAGGGCGTCAAGACACAAACAGTCCAGATGTTCTTGAAGTAATAACTCAGGAAGAGCCTCGTTCAGATGTTCCTGCATTAACATCTATTTCTGATCAGGCTTTTGATGTTAGTGCGATAGACCCAGCAAAAATACGCTCTGCTAATCAAGTCGACAAATGGGCAAATATGATTGACGCCATGTCGTTAACAGGGCGACTGCGTCAGTTGGCAATACATGCAACCGTTGATGAACGGTCTACCGACGATTTATTGCTACTTAACTTAAATCAAGCGACTAAACATTTAAACAGTGATGTTGCTCATAAAAAGCTAGAACAATGCATCTCTGATTTTTTACAACGAAAAATTACGGTAGAATTGACGATTGTCGATGAGACCTCGCATGATCCGTATCAAATTCAATCACATATTAATGATAAACGTTATGACTATGCGAAAGAATTATTACAAAATGATGAAATCATTATTGGTTTGAAAACTCACTTTCAAGCACAATTAGATGAAAATTCGATTGTAGCATTGTAACTGCTACTTGATATTTGTCGCGTTAAGATCTATCTTTGGCGGCAACAGAACTTTGGAGAAAAAATTATGATGAAAGGTGGCATGGGCAACTTAATGAAACAAGCCCAACAAATGCAAGATAAAATGGCTAAAGCTCAAGAAGAATTAGCTAAAATGGAAGTTATTGGTGAGTCAGGTGCCGGCATGGTTAAAGTGACTATGACAGGCGGACACAGTGTTCGACGTGTTGAAATTGACGACAGCTTAATGGCAGATGATAAAGATATGCTTGAAGATTTAGTTTCAGCCGCGTTTAACGATGCCGTTCGTCGCGTTGAAGCACAAAATAAAGAAAAAATGGGCGCTCTAACAGGTGGTATGCAATTACCTCCTGGGATGAAAATGCCGTTTTAAGCTTTACTCTTAATAAAAATGGCACCTTTTAAGGTGCCATTTTTGTTTGGGCAACGATTTAAGATAACACTCAAATAGATTCTTTAACGTTTTGGCACGTCGTTTATAATAGAGTTTCAATAAGCTGTCGGTTTAATACGTTTTGGAGCATTCTGTTTGTTAGTCCCAGGCCCAGGTTAAAGTATAGCGCCGTCTAGTTTTCTATATAAAGGGCTATAATTTACTGTAATGCCGTGGCAACTGCGCCGCTTTATAATTAAATATTGTTTGCTTGTGTCCAATCTTTGAGCTTTTCTAAAATATCTAATGCGGTTCGGCCAAAGTCGGTGATTTCATACGCGACGGCAATAGGACGATCGCTAATAACTTCACGCGTTACTAAGCCTTGAACTTCTAATTCTTTAAGGCGTTGATCAACCATCTTTTTACTTGCGCCCCCTAACATGCGAGATAATTCGTTAAAGCGCACGGGCCCATCTTTTAAATGCCAAAGGATAGAGGCTTTCCACTTTCCCCCTAAAACGCGCATACCTCGTTCAATCAGACAGGGTTCTTCACAGCTTTGTGCATTTATTTTTTTTGCGTTACTTGTTGTTTTTATTGTTTTTGTAATCATTATTCTATTTTTATCTTAGTGGTTACTAAAAGTATACTGGTTGCTTTAATTAACCACTCTAGCATAATGTGGCTATATAGCCAATTTACTCTCTCGATGCATTATTGTTAATGCAGTTTTAGGAAACTATTTTATGCCAACACTTATCTCATACGATCCCATTAATAGAGCGCCTTTAGGCGAAGTCCCTGTTACTCAAGCCCCACAAATGACAGAGGTTGTGTTACGTGCACAACAAGCGCAAAAAGCTTGGTCGGCACTGTCTCTTGAACAACGTCAACAAAGTGTAGACAAGGCCTATAAAGGGCTGGCTATGGTTGAAGACGAACTGGCTTTATTAATTAGCCAAGAAATGGGCAAAGATCACCGAAGAGCAAGTTATGAAGTGGCGGGTACCGTTCAGAACGCCTCTTATTTTACTGAAGAAATAGTGCAAGCGCTCAAAAGTGAGGCGATAGGAAACAATGCGCAAATGCAATATCGTCCCTTAGGTGTGGTTGCGGTTATATCGCCTTGGAATTATCCACTGGCCATGGCGAATAACTTGCTGTTACCTGCATTAATTGCAGGTAATAGTGTGGTGTTAAAACCATCAGAAGAAACACCTTTGGTTGCTGAACTTTTTGTCAATACACTCAATAAATTATTACCTGAAAATGTATTACAAATAGTGCACGGTAATGCAGAGACCGGCAAAGCTTTAGTTGAAGCCGATATTAATATGGTCGCCTTTACCGGTTCACTCGCGGCTGGTAAGCATATTATGGCAAGTGCAGCAGCAGGGCTTAAACGCTTGGTTATGGAGTTAGGTGGTAACGATCCGCTTATTGTGATGGCAAACGCAGATATTAATAAAGCGGTACAATTTGCTGTTGCAAGTTCTTTTGAAAATGCCGGGCAAATGTGTACGTCTACCGAACGCATTTATGTTGATGAGCAAATCGCTGATGAATTCGAGCAGAAAGTTACGGCTTTAGCTAATCGTTATCAAGTGGGCGCTTGGGATCAAAAACATGTCAACTTTGGCCCGATTGTTAATCCTAAGCAGCATGCTCATGTTTTAACGCAACTTAAAGATGCACACGCTAAAGGTGCAAAATTTTTATTAGGAACACATCACTACGAGTTGCCTTATATACAGCCTACTGTTGTTACTGGTATTACCGCTAATATGCTTTTAGAGCAAGATGAAACCTTTGGCCCTGTGGTAGCTATTAGTCGCTTTAATGAGCTGTCTGAAGCGGTTGAACGAGCCAATGCCAGCTCGTATGGTTTAGGTGCTGTGGTTTTTGGTCATGATGGTGCTAATAAGGTTGCAGAGCAAATGGAAGCGGGGATGGTCGCGATTAATCAAGGCGCTGGAGGCCTTGGACCTTGGGTTGGGGCGAAACAAAGTGGTTTTGGTTTTCATGGTACGGCAGCTGGTCATCGCCAGTTTAGCCAGTTACGCATTATTAACCAATAGCGATTCACTAGGACAGCACAACCCTTTAACTAAGCAAGTGGGTTAAGACCAGTATACCCATTATTGAAAGAGTAAAATATGAAACAAACAATAGACACAAACACTGACTTTTTTGTCGCCGCATTAGAAGCTGGCGCAGAGCACCCGGCTTTACCTGCATGGGGCAACCGTCTGGTTAATCCTGCTAATTTGAGCAAAGATTTTGATATCAGTCATATTGAACGTCGAGAACTGATAGAGGTGCCTGGAGCATTTCAATTATTGAATGTCTTAAGCAAAGATGAGTGCGCGCAGCTTATCGATATTAGTGAACAATTAGGTTTCTTGCCAGATGCTGCTGTTTCTTTGCCGCGCAGTGTTCGACACAATGACAGTTTAACCTGGATAGTTGATGAACAAACTGATGGAACTATTTGGCAACGCATTGCGCATTTAATGGATGACCGACAGGCTATTTTTGGTGGTCGTAAAGCATTGGGGATCAATGCACGTTTTAGATTCTATCGTTATAACCCTGCTGACTACTTTAAGCCTCATTCTGATGGCTCTTGGCCGGGTAGTCGCGTTATTGGTGACGAGCTAGTCACTAATGCTTATTCTGACCGATATAGTGAAATGACTTTTTTAATCTTATTAAGTGAAGACTTTCAAGGTGGAGAGACACGTTTTCTAGTGAATGCTGATGATCCCAACCAGCCAGCCTCAAGAAATGACAGGGTTAAAAATGTCGATGTTCGAACCCCGGTAGGCGGTATATTATGCTTTCCTCATGGTATGCATCCTTTACAATGTATTCACAGCTCTCTACCTATTACAGAGGGGATTAAATATATCATTCGCAGTGATGTTTTATTTGAATTATAAGTGTTTTTCAATGGCCAAGTCGCTTTATATTGACGTGTGTAAAAGTGCTTTGTCGTTGGAAGAGCAAATCTAATAACTTTTAAGGTGACTGCTTATTGAACACGTAGAGAATATCAGTCAATATAGCTGAGATATTTTGTCAAATGAGCATTAGCCCTAGTAACACGCTTATTTTTAGTCTTGCCATGGATAGAAAAAGTATAATTGGATATACCCTATGATTGAAATGCCCTTTGATAATTATATGTCTTACACTATAGGTATAGTGGTATTTTTTATGGGTGTGTATTTAACAAAAAATATTAAGTTTCTCCGAGATTTTAATATTCCAGAGCCAGTAACGGGGGGCTTGCTGGCCGCTTTATTTATCTATGCAGTCTATATTTTCACGGGTAGCGAAATAGCGTTTGACTTATCAACCCGAGATCGACTGTTAGTCTATTTTTTTACCGCTATCGGGCTCAACGCTAGGTTTTCTGATTTAGTCAAAGGGGGAAAACCTCTGCTGATATTATTAGTATTAACCCTATCTTTTATTGTGATCCAGAATGTTGTTGGCATAACCAGCGCAATACTTCTTGATTTACCATCAACCATTGGTGTGTTGGCTGGCTCGGTTTCTTTAATTGGCGGTCATGGCACAGCAATAGCTTGGGCTCCCGATGCTGTCGAACTTGGAGTACCTAATGCTCTTGAAATAGGTGTTGCAGCCGCTACGCTTGGACTTGTTGTGGCGAGCTTGGTTGGTGGACCTATTGCTAAATATTTATTGGCAAAGCACCAGCTTTCAAGTGAATCAACAGCAAAGCCTTCTATCGGTATTGCTTATCATAAAACGGATACAGAGTCCTTTAGCCACCTGAGTTTTATGGCGGTATTACTGGTTATTCATATTTGTATCATTATTGGTTTTTTTGCCAATAAGATGTTTATGGAGATAGGCTTAAAATTACCGCTTTTTGTGACTTGCCTGTTAGCAGGGATTTTACTGTCCAACACGGTTCCTCATCTCTTACCTAAATTACATTGGCCCGCTAGAACTCGCTCACTGGCCATCGTTTCTGACTTTTCATTGAGCCTATTTTTAACCATGTCACTGATGAGTATGCAGCTTTGGACCCTCGCTGATTTAGCCGGGCCATTATTTATAATTTTAGGTGTACAGACCTGTGTTGCGGTGTTATTTATTATTTATATTTTATTTCCATCAATGGGGAGAAACTATCAAGCCGCTGTGTTAAGTGCCGGCTTTGGTGGTTTTGCTCTGGGGGCAACACCAACCGCTATTGCGAATATGACGGCGGTGACTAAAGCGCATGGCGCTGCACCAATGGCTTTCATTATATTACCTTTGGTCGGCGCATTTTTTGTCGATATTACCAATGC
This sequence comes from Colwellia sp. PAMC 20917, assembly GCF_001767295.1. Taxonomy (GTDB): domain Bacteria; phylum Pseudomonadota; class Gammaproteobacteria; order Enterobacterales; family Alteromonadaceae; genus Colwellia_A. The sequence goes on along the minus strand of NZ_CP014944.1, from coordinate 791,657 downwards.
CTTTATCATCAGAATAGCCCTAAATTTTTAAAGCGCATTGACTTTGTATACATCGAGAAAGCTCAGCGTTAGCGACTTGTTGGCTTTTAAAACGCCTGAAAATGTTCGCTTTGTTCGCCTACTTAAAGGAATACTGTAATGAAAAGTCCGCTGCCATTGGCATTTATATTAATTTTTGTTTCGACATACGCAAGTGCTAAACAAGATAAAGCGTCATGCGTCATGAAGTTGTTTACCCTTGGCGCTGAATCGATGACACTGGGCGAAATTAGATCCGTTTGTGCTAGCCAAGAAAATGATATCACTAGACAACAAACAAAGACCGAACCAACAGAATTACAGAGTAGAACAGGCGGTATTACCGATAGAATAAAACGTGAGAAAATGACTGAGTTTGAACCTTATGTGCTTACTCCCCATAAAATGAATTTTGTATTGCCAGCAATGACAACAAATAAAGTGAACAAGCAAGCATATAGATCCTTTGAAGGCTATGAAGACAACTTAGAAAATGTTGAAGCAAAATTTCAACTAAGCCTTAAAGTCCCCTTAAATTATGACAAAATATTTATAGAAGGCGATGGGCTTTACGCCGCTTTTACCTTAAGTGCCTGGTGGCAAATTTATGCGAGTGGCATCTCTAAACCTTTTCGAGAAACAAATTATCAGCCAGAAATATTCTATCTTGCACCGCTTAATTGGCATCCGTTTGGAGGTAATACCGGCTTTATTGTTGGGGTAGAGCACGAGTCTAACGGGCGAGCACAAGACTTATCACGTAGTTGGAATCGTATTTACACACATATTCTGTTTGAGAAAGAAAAATTTGCGCTATCGATTAAACCTTGGCTCAGGTTATCTGAGAAGGAAAAAACTTTTGCTTTAGATCCCGATGGAGACGATAACCCTGATATCGAAGATTACATGGGTAACGTTGAGTTAAGCATGGCCTATAAATGGCGTGACTATGAATTCAATTTCAAAGGTCGACAAAATTTCAGTAGTCATTACGGCGCTGCTGAGCTTGGTTTTACTTTTCCGCTGTGGGGTAAACTAAGGGGCTACGCAACGGTGTTTACTGGTTATGGTGAAAGCCTTATCGATTATAACTATAGTCAAACTAGGTTGGGTATTGGCATCTCACTCAGTGATATTTTATAGCAAAAAAAAACACGCGCTTTATTTTATAAAGGCGTGCTTTATTGTCAAACTATGTTGGATATTAAATTACTGAAAGTTCGACTTCAATGTTACCGCGTGTCGCATTTGAGTAAGGGCACACAAGATGCGCTTTATCTACCATTGTTTGCGCTTGTGCTTTATCCATATCACCTAATGATATCGCTAACTTAACCGCTATACCAAAACCACCTTCAATAGCACCAATAGAGACTTCTGAATTAATAAAAGTTTCGCTCGGTAAACTGGTTTTTTCTTCACCAGCAACAAATTTAAGTGCACCAATAAAACAAGCCGCATAACCAGCAGCGAATAATTGCTCAGGGTTTGTACCTTGTCCATCATCTCCACCTAAACCTTTTGGCGTAGATAAGGTAATGTCTAAGCGACCATCATCAGATTTTGCTGTACCTGCGCGGCCACCCGTTGCTGTTGCTTTTGCTGTGTAAGCAATGTTTTCTAATACGTTCATCATAAACTCCAAGTCATTAATATTTACTTTGTGTGCAAAATATATAACAAACAAATACTGATTGCAAATACTTTGTGTGCAAATTAAAATGTAACCTTCAGGAGAGCATTATGTCATTTGATCAATTAAAACTTAAAAACCAGCTTTGCCATCGATTATATATGGCATCAAACAGTATTGTTCGCGCTTACCGTGAACCACTAAGGGAACTCAATATTACTTACCCACAATATGTGGTCATGATGGCATTGTGGGAGCATGACAAAATAACTATTGCCGCGCTTTTAGAAAAAACCATGATTGATGGTGGGGCGATGACACAAATTTTAAAGAAAATGGTCGATAAGTGCCTTCTAGAAATAATTAAAGACGACAACGACAAGCGTAAGCGCCTAGTGCAGTTAACACAACAAGGGCAAGAATTAAAAATAAAGGCTGCAAATATTCCTAATACAATTAGCTGTAAATTTACCCATATTAACAGCACACAAGCCAGCCAACTTATGGATTTACTCGACCTAGTAGTCAATGATTTAGCGATAGAAACATAACAAAATGTAAACAAACCACCAGTTATAATAATAATACTCGCATTAACTAGACGATCGGTCTATTATGAATAGATGAATATTCCAGCAATTAAAGCACGCCGCGGTAGACCGCCAAAAATAGCGCGTGAAAATCAAGATACCAAAGCGGAGTTAATTCGCAGTGGTCTAGAACAACTCACTGAAAATGGCTTTGTCTCCTCAGGAATTGATCAGATCTTAAAGAAAGTGGCTATACCTAAAGGATCTTTTTATCATTACTTTGCCAGCAAAGAAGCTTTTGGTCAGGCGGTTATTGAAAACTATGCCAATTATTTTGCTAACAAGTTAGATGCTTGTTTGTTGGATGAAGCATTTCCTCCTTTAACGCGCATTAGCCATTTCGTTGAAAGTGCCAAAATAGGCATGGCCCGCTATCAATTTAAGCGTGGTTGTTTAATCGGTAATCTAGGCCAAGAAGTTGATTTACTTCCTGAAAGTTTTAGACAGCAATTGATTGATATATTCCTTTGTTGGCAGCATCGCTTAGCTACATGTCTCAGAGCAGCACAAAAACAAGGTCAAATCTCACCAAACGCAGATTGCGATCGACTGGCTGAATACTTTTGGATGGGTTGGGAAGGCGCGGTTAGTAGAGCAAAGCTAGTTCAAAATACTTCACCCTTAGATAATTACCTGAATTTTTACATAGTCGGTTTACCCCGATAATTTTTTCATCATTTATAGACGATCGGTCTAAATAAGGAATAGCAGATGTTTAAAGGCATTTTAATTGAAAAAGACGACCAAGGTTACCGCGCGACAGTTAAAGATATTGACGACAACTTACTGCCAGAAGGTGATGTTACCGTTAAAGTTTCTCATAGCACGCTTAATTACAAAGATGCTTTGGCTATTACGGGTAAAGGTCCGGTCGTTAGACAATTCCCTATGGTTCCCGGTATCGATTTAGTCGGAACGGTTGAACACAGTGAAAGTGATAAGTTTGAGGTTGGCGATAGTGTACTGCTCAATGGTTTTGGTGTCGGTGAAGTGCACTGCGGCGGTTTAGCTGAAAAAGCGCGATTAAAAAGTGAATGGTTGATCCCATTGCCAAAAGCATTTTCACCACGCCAAGCCATGGCTATTGGTACGGCAGGTTATACCGCGATGCTTTGTGTAATTGCACTTGAAAAAAATGGCGTCACCCCAGATAAAGGTGAGATTTTAGTGACCGGGGCAAACGGTGGTGTTGGCAGTTTTTCAATCGCAATCCTAGCGAAATTAGGCTATACAGTTGTTGCTTCAACAGGTCGCGTTGATCAAGTTAAATATCTAGAAAAACTAGGCGCGTCAGCCGTTATCGACCGTGAAACGTTATCGCAACCTGGTCGCCCAATGACCAAAGAACGTTGGGCAGGCGCAATTGACTCTGTAGGTAGTCATACGTTAGCGAATGTTTGTGCGAGTATGAAATATGGTGGCACTGTTGCAGCCTGTGGTTTAGCGCAAGGCATGGATTTTCCTGCCTCTGTTGCGCCTTTTATTTTACGTGGCATAACCTTAGCGGGTATTGATAGTGTGATGCGCCCACTCGCAGACAGGATTGAAGCATGGCAACGACTTGCTGATATTTTAGACCCTGATATTTTTGAAGATATTTCTACCGACATCAGCTTGGTAGAAGCTGTCGATGTGGCCAGTGATTTAATGGCAGGCAAAGTGCGTGGTCGAGTGGTTGTTAATATCAGTGGGTAAAGCTATAGGTAAAATGAGTACAAACTAATATTTTGTAAGTTTCTACTCATAACTACCGGTAGTTATTAAAAATTTGTTATAATAGAACATCTTAGTTAGCTGTACCTGACAAAGAGTAAAGGCTCAGTATTTCTTGAGCCTTTACGACATAAATACAGCTAGATTGTTAACTTTATTGTGTCTTTAGCACTTTTTTAACGGTAGCTTCTAAGCTAGTTAACCCCGCTTTTTTTCCTGTCACAATCGCTTCATCAATACTTTTATTGTGATTGAAGTGCGCATCTAATGCGAACATAGCACCAACACGGTTACCACTGGCGCAATGAACAAAAGCTTCTTCTTTATTTGTAATGGCAGCAGTAAATAATGCGAGATTTTCTTTATTGATATCACTAGCACCGCTAATAGGTATGGCAATATAATTCATGCCGAGGGCTTCTACTTTAGCCTTTTCGTCAAAATCGTCAAATTCACCAGTACCCCGTAAATTTATTACTGTTTTAATACCGCTTTTTGACAGCATAATGAGGTCACTTTCGCTGGGTTGCCCACCAATAATAAACTGCTGGCTATATTGTGTAGCATTTTTGGCTGATAGCTTGTCACTAACGTCATTAGCTTGGCTAAAACCAGATAAAGTGAACATTAAAATTAAAAAAGTAAAAACTACGCTTGCTTGTTTATTCATTAGTGTATTTCCAATGGGTGAATTAACTTTATATGATTTTTGTTTTGAACATATTTTATGAAAAAATGCTAAAAAACGCTAGTCGTGACAATTTTTTAATATATATTAATTAAATAAAACTTGATATTAAACGTAGCAAAATAAAATGATTTTTGGTGCAAAAAGCAAAGAAGAAATATCTTGTTTGAAAATTGAGAATAACCAATTAAAAAATCGTATTGAATCACTAGAATAAACATTATTATTAGCTGAAAATATGTCTACTAACGATAGTCGTGCTCGTACACATAAAGATCTAAATAAGCTTTGGATGCAGTCTTCAAGTTTAATCGACCAAATTCGTCAAGAGTTCAGTATAACGTGGTGGCATGGATGCCAAGGAACGCATATGTTCAGGATGAACGGTATAACGTGGTGGCATGGATGCCAAGGAACGTATATGTTCCTGACCGCATGAATGCAGGGTAACGCAGGATCAGTTACCTAGCGGCCAATGACGGTCTGTGTGCTTTATTTAGCTTTTAGTCGCTGGGTCACTCGTTGGTAAGTACTTATATTTTGTACATGGGAACATGAGTGTTTTCTAATTTATAACCCTTTAATGTTGCTTGACCTTGATAACTTGACTCACCGTCACCGCTGAACTCAAAATCAAAAATACTGATCCAATGGGGTCCTAAAGCTTTACTAAAGGTTAAGCGACTTGACCGCCGCGAAAGCGAAATAAACTGCAAACCATCTTTTTCACAATATGCTGTTATGTGGCGTAAAGCGAATTCTGAAACTTTTCTAAGGTAAATGAAATACCACAAAAATAAACAGACAATCAGTAATAAATAAATATTTTCCATTTTAGCTCTCTATCATTAGCGTTGAAATAACATACCAATAGCTTTACTTAACTCATCGCTACGGTTTGGCGCTCTCATACATTGAAATATTAATGGCCGTAAAGTAGGAATAGCCACTAAATCTTTAAAAATAGCTTGGAAAACGGCAATATCATGCTGAGTAACTAATAACTCCAAGAAAGACATGATTTGCGGTTCACTGGTGAAGACTTGCCAGCATCTCCCGGCAATCACTATCGCTATTTCTTCAGACATACCTTGTGCAGGCGACGCTTGCTTAATCAGGGTATTAATAAATACTACCACATGAGGATGTTCACAACTTGATGATAAACTTCGTAATAAAAAGCTCAGCTCAGTGCTACTGTCTTCATCTGTTGCACTCTCACGCTGCTTAAATTCTGCAATGAGTCTATCAATAATATCTACTGATAACTTAACATTTTCTAATGCTGAACATAATGGCTTAAGAACCGGCGAAGGTAATTGAGGAAGAGCGTTGACTATTATTTTTTGTATTTCTTTAGCAGATAAACGTACGGCAAAATCATTTAAGCCTTGCACGCCTACGCTATGGTAATCCTGCCAAGATTTTTCGCCCGATAAATAACTTAATGCGCCTGAAAAATATTGGCTACTATTATTTTTTGTTTCCAGCGAAATTAAACTGTTCATATAGGCTAGTTTGTATTGTGGCGGAGTAAAATGATAAGGATTACTTTTAAGTAAGGCTTCTTGTTGCTCGTTTGGCGCCGTACTAAGTTCAGCACCTAATGCTTCAATAATAATAGCAATAAAATGATCCCTTGCGGCTAAGTTAAGTAAACCACGCTCATCAAGAGGTATCTTTACAAACCATAAATATGGCGAAGCGTTTTGCTTTTGCCAAAAAGCTAGCGCTATAAAGGCATGGCCTTGAGAAGGGAATGGATAAGGGATCTGGTTTGCTTCAATTTTAGTAAAACTATCTTTTGATAATTTATCTATTTTTCGGCCAATATCAAATACCCGATATTGAGAGCCAGAAAGCTTTAATAATTCAGAAATAGAAGAAATAGTATTCATAGCTTAAATAATAAATAAAATAATAATCGAATAATGTTGGCATTATAGAGATAATAATAGATCAATACTATTTGCTTTTTGCATAGCAGATAAGAAACCTAGAGATAATCATGCCTTTTGATGAAAAACCCATCTTAACGATATTATATCAAGATGATTACATTGTTGCCGTTGACAAACCTGCTGGACTTTTTGTTCATCGAAGTTATATGGATAAAGATGAAATATATTTCGCCTTACAATTGGTGCGTGACCAAGTGGGTAAATATGTTTATCCCCTTCACCGATTAGATCGCCCGACATCAGGTGTTTTATTATTTGGTTTAAACGAAGAAGTAGCGCGATTAATGGGGCAAGTGTTTATTGACAAAAAAATTCAAAAAACATACTTTGCTTTAACGCGAGGTCATTTACTAGGGGCAGGCGAAATAGATTATCCCCTTAAAGAGAAGCTTGATAAATTAGGTGATAAAAATGTTAGCCTTGATAAAGCGCCGCAAGATGCTGTTACTCACTACGAGTCTTTATTAACCGCAAGTTTACCTATTAAGGTGGGTAAATTTGATAGTGTGCGCTATTCATTAATTAAATTATTGCCTACCACGGGAAGAAGGCATCAAATTCGCCGTCATTTAGCACATTTACGCCATCCTATTTTAGGTGATATTAATTATGGTGATAATAAACAAAATCCATTTTTCATTGAACATTTTGGCTTTAAGCGGCTGATGTTAATCGCTAAAAAAGTGGTGTTTATTCACCCTATTACCAAAGTGCAGCTGACAATTGAAGCTGAATTTGATCAGCAATGGCTAGAGGTTTTTGATGAGCTATCTTGGGAGACTAAAATAATAAAGACCTTAACGTAACTATCAAATTAGCTTATTCAGCGGTAATAATACGAATAGAATTTACATCTCTAGCAATTAAAGCAGCATAAACATGTGTGGTTCGTTGGCTATTATCGTCGCTAATTTTTGGCCCTTTAATATTGACAGTATTAACAAAAATATCGTTACTATAACGTTCGCGTTGCTGAGCAAATGCTAACATCATTTGCTGATCTTCCGTTATTGGACGATGAAGTAATGACATCATCAAATGATGGTCTGAGAGCAATGGTTTTTTTTCTATTGCCACTTGTGGTTTAGAACTACAAGCCGTAAGTAATAAAACACTAAGAACAACAAGCAAAGTTAAAATATTTTTCATGATCAGTCAATAATAAAACAAGTGATATCTCTAGATGGCAAATGGTATGCCAAGTGTTTTATTGATTGTTAAATCAGTTGGGATAAATGCAGTGGGGATAATTAATTAACTGTTATTTATACAGAATTTTTAATTTTTTTATTTAATGAGAGCAAGTGTTTTTGTAAAGAACATTAATATTGACAGCCAAACTATAGCATTGACTGTTCGGCTGTCAAAAAAATAGCGGTGATAAATTCACCGCTATTTTTACAAAGAATTTATCACTTTATTCTTCTGATACCGAACGAAGTAAAGCATTAATACCAACTTTTGCGCGTGTTTTAGCATCCACTTTTTTTACAATTATCGCTGCGTATAAACTGTAGGTACCACACTTAGAAGGTAAGTTGCCTGGTACGACTACCGAGCCTGCTGGCACACGTCCGTAATGTATTTCACCTGTTTCACGGTCAAAAATGCGGGTACTTTGACCAATGTAAACACCCATAGAGATTACTGCGCCTTCTTCAACAACCACACCTTCAACAATTTCTGATCGTGCACCAATAAAGCAATTATCTTCTATAATGGTTGGTCCCGCTTGTAAAGGCTCTAAAACACCACCGATACCAACACCACCAGATAAGTGGACATTCTTACCAATTTGAGCACATGAACCGACAGTTGCCCATGCATCGACCATACAACCTTCATCAACATAAGCGCCAATATTAACAAAGCTTGGCATAACCACCACATTCTTACCAATAAAACTACCCGTGCGCACAGATGCGCCAGGAACGACACGAACACCGTCAGCTTCAAAGTCTGCTTGTGTGTAATCAGTATATTTCATCGGAACTTTATCAAAAAAGGTACTTTCGGCGCCGTCGATGACTGCGTTGTCCCAAATTCTAAAAGAGAGTAAAACTGCTTTTTTTAGCCACTGATGAACAACCCATTCACCGGCTACTTTTTCTGCAACACGTGCTGAACCATCATTTAAGGCGGCTAATGCGTTTAATACCGCCTGCTTTACTTCAATTGAAACAGTTTTTGGCGTGATGTTCATTCGATCTTCAAAAGCTTGTTCTATGGTGCTTTGTAAGTTTGACATGGTAATTCCTATTCTTTTAAATTTATGGTCTAAAGTGTTAAATACTAGGTTGTTTTTCACATAGCATCGCTGAAAGTTGTTGCTGTTGTTCTTGTGTTAACGCTAAATTATCAGTGTTTGAAACCGTAAAAACATCATCTATCTTTTCACCAAAAGTTGTGATTTTTGCTGAGTGAATATTTAGTTTGTTTTCTTGAAAAATTTTCGCAAATTTAGCTAATAGGCCAGGTTGATCAAGCGCAATTATTTCTAATACCGTAGTTTTATCGGTTGCTGTTTCAATAAAGCTCACTTTAGTGGGAACTTTAAAGTTATCAATATAGGCGGGAACAGGTTTGTTTTTTACTTTTGGCAGTGGCTTCATTAATGATTTAGTGAGTTTGTTGGCTATATCTAATGCCCGACTGCTGTCCGTAATCGCTCTATTTTTTTGATCTAATACCACAAAGGTATTTAAGGTATAGCCTTTCTTACTGCTAATAATTTTAGCATCATGAATCGATAAACGCTGCGCGTCGAGTAAGGTTACCATTTTTGCAAAAATATTTGCTGAGGCTTTGGTATAAATAAATATTTCAGTACCGCCTCGATAAGGTTTAGGACTGATCAACACTAAAGGTTTTACGATACTATGTTTTATAATATGACGGCTATGCCAAGCAATTTGTACCGGTGAATAACGTAAAAAGTATTCGGCTTTAAGCTTTTTCCAAAAGGTTCTAATTTGATTAGCATCGCACTCGTAATCCTTGAGCAGTTCAAGTGCTTTTTCTTGGTTTTCTCGTGTTTTTGCACGTAAATCAACTTGTTTTTCGAGTCCGCGACGAAAGGCTCTTTTGGTATTAAAATAAAGCTCTTGCAGTAAATTTGCTTTCCAGCTATTCCATAAGCTTTCATTGGTTGCGCGCATATCAGCAACAGTTAAACAATAGAGATAATCTAAGTGAGCTTCATCCCTGACAATAGCAGCAAAAGTTCTGATCACTTCCTCATCAGCAATATCTCGACGTTGTGCGGTTACCGACATCACTAAATGGTTTTTGACTAACCAGGCAATCATGCGGCCATCGTGATCACTTATTGGGTGAACCTTGCTAAATTCTAACGCATCAACGGCACCTAGTTTTGCATGGTCACCACCACGACCTTTCGCAATATCGTGAAAAATGCCAGCAATATATAACACTTCTGGCTTACGAATACGCTGCATTATCTTGCTACAAAGCGGATAATCATTGTCGTGTTGAGGTTGGCTAAAACGATAAATATTTTTAATTAATCGGTAGCTATGTTCATCAACAGAGTATGCATGAAATAAATCAAACTGCATCTGTCCGACAATACTTCGCCATTGCGGTAAATAAGCGGCAATAATTGAATGGCGATGCATTAAGCTAAAGGTTAAGCCTAAGCCATTAGGATGCTTCATTATTTCGATGAAGATTCGTCGACATTCGGCGTAATCCATTAACCCTGAAATTAAACGTCTACGGGCATTTCTTAATAATCTGAGTGTCTGAGGGTGTAAATCGGTAATATTTTCATTTTGAGCAACCAGTAAAAACAGTTCCATAATTTTTACTGAACTCATAAAAACTCTGTCGTTTACTGCATTTATTTGGCCATCAATAATAATAAAATCTTTAGTCAGGGGGATCTTTTCAACCGGATGATTCTTTTTGATAATGGCGTATTCAAAATGCTGTAATAGCATTTTATTAAGTTCAGCAACACGGCCAATAATACGAAAAAATCGCTTCATCATGCGTTCAATAGCAAATTTACCTTCATCACCAAAGCCCATTAAACTGGCAACTTCACCTTGGTAGTCAAAGAGTAAACGGTTTTCATTGCGACCCGCAATAATGTGCAAAGCGGCACGCATTCGCCATAGATAGTCTTGACACTCTAATAATTCAAAAAATTCGTTTTGTGTTAAATAATGATGGGCAACAAGCTCTTCCAGTGAGTCGGCAACAAAATGTCGTTTGGCAACCCAAGCTATGGTTTGAATATCCCGCAGGCCACCCGGATTAGCTTTTAAATTCGGCTCTAGCGTATAAGATGCACCATGGTATTGTTGGTGGCGTTCATATTGTTCTTCGCGTTTGGCCAAAAAGAATTTTTTTGAGGTCCAAAAACCATCTTTTGCCAATAACGGATATAAATTCTGAGTGAGGGCTTCATTGCCACAAATTTGGCGCATTTCCATCAGATTGGTCGCTATGGTAACGTCGCTTTTTGCTTGTTTTATACATTCTTTAATACTGCGGACACTGTGACCAATATCGAGCTTTACATCCCATAACTGGGTAATAAAAGCGGATATTTTTTCCGATAAGGCATCACTGATCTTTTCTTGAGTCAGTAATAATATATCGACATCAGAATAAGGGTGTAACTCACCTCGACCATAACCACCAACAGCGAGTAAGCTAATTTGATCTTCATCTAAATTGTGTTGGCACCAAAGTTTATGGAGAATTTTGTCGACAAACTCTGAACGCGTTGACACTAATATGGATACCTCTACATAAGGAAATTTATCTTTTTGCCATTGCTGAAAATCGCGGCTAAGTTGACAAATATCTTGAGTAGAAATAAAGGGGGAGCTAACGGCTAAAGGGGTACTATATTCTATCGGAAAAAGAGTTTGCATAGCTGAATATTTTACTCAATAAGTTAAGGCGATAGACATCATGCTTTATTTAGCCATTAAAAAGCAAATAACGACTATCGCTAACTTATACTTTGTTAACAAAACCAGTAATAAAACTAGTTATGTAGATGTCTTGGAATCGTATCATCGCTATGCAGTGTTAAAATTTCACAGCCTGTGCGAGTAACCACAAGTGTATGTTCCCATTGTGCCGACTTTTTGCCGTCTAAGGTGTAAACGGTCCAATTATCTTCTTTATCTAGTAATGTATTAGCACGACCAAGGTTAACCATAGGTTCGATAGTAAAACACATACCTTCAAGCATTTTTTCTTTGTCGTTATTTTTATAATGAACGATTTGTGGTTCTTCATGAAAAACGCTGCCAATACCATGGCCACAATATTCTTTTACAATAGAGTAACGGCCTGATTTTTTTAAAAACTTTTGAATAGCAGTGCCAATTTCACCAAAGGTGTTGCCTGGTTTTACTTTTTTCAATCCGACATACAAAGCTTCTCTGGTGATACGACATAAACGATTGTCTTCAAGACTTACTTCGCCAATAAGAAACATTTTACTGGTATCACCGTGATAGCCATCTTTAATAACAGTGATGTCCATATTAACGATGTCACCATCAACTAGTGGCACATCGTTAGGAATACCATGACACACCACGTGATTAACTGAGGTACAAATTGATTTAGGAAAGCCATGATAATTTAATGGCGCTGAAATGGCATCTTGCACTTTGTCAGTATAGTCAGCGCATAGGGTATTTAACTCATTGGTTGTCACACCCGCTTTTACATAAGGTGTGATCATCTCTAATACGTCGGCGGCAAGTTTTCCTGCGATACGCATTTTTTCTATTTCTTGCTGAGTTTTAATTGTAATACCCATTTATTCCTCTATTGTCTGTTTAGTGTAAAGGCTACGGTTGTTATTTTGCCTAAAAGTGTCGTTATTGTCTATCGGTCTAGTTTTTTGCAAGTTCAAGCTCAACAGCTTCTATTATTGCACTCGGATTTTGTAAATATAAGTTATGGTTAAGTAAGGTTAGATTTTCATTATGAGCAATTAGTAGGGCGGGGATCGCTTTTGTACCAATATACTCTTGAAAGTCATAAATTTCTTGTAAAACAAATTCGGCTTCCTTGGCTATTTTACCTTCCTTAAATACTTTTGCAGGCGGTGATAGCTTAAGTTCATCAATGATAGGCTGAAAATCACTTTCGTGCGTAAACGCTGTGCCTTGTTCAAAATGCTGTTTTTGGATAGCTTCAATAAGCTCTAAGGTTAAGTGAGGCACTTTTTGACTAACCCATCCGATTAAATTAGCACTTAATGTTGAGTCTTTCTCTACATTAAGAGTCTTGACATATTCGTGACTAAATTCAATGTTAGCGTCATCTTCAACGGCATCAATGGTTTTTCGGCTGACTTTCTCATCTCCTTCATAGTGAGCACTGTGCCATAAATTTAAAGTGATATTTGGATAAGCATCAGCGATTTCTTTAACTAAAGAAGTTGTTGCAAAGCTCCAAGGGCAGTGTGTGTCATAAATAAAAAAGAGTTCAGTAGACATGGTCATATATCGCCGTAGTGTTAAGTCAAAATTTAATAAAAATATAGAGCCGCTAATTTTAGCGCGTACAGAAAAATTATCCCAGTAATATTATTACTATATTAATTAAGGAATATTGACCTTTAATTGTTAATTTCTAGCCTTTGGTAAATTAATATGGTATAAAGTGCGCCGTTAAATTTGTCGATTGAATAGCATAGATATTTAGATTTTATCTAAGTATTACTCAGTGTTTTCGGTTATCCGATTACTAACTTGTTGTTATCGATAGTGTTTAGCTTTTAAACTTGTATTATTAAAAATAATAATACTTATTATAAATTCACATACATTTATTAAGAATATGTCGGGGTGCTCAGTTTGAATTTGTCTTAATTATAAGCAAATAATCGAACAATAAAGAGTCAGGTATATTTGAATGTATGAACGCTTAACCCCCTAAACCAAATAAAGGAAAAATCATGCCAAACGTTTCTATGCGCGATATGCTTAAAGCAGGTGTTCATTTCGGTCACAAAACCCGTTACTGGAACCCAAAAATGAAAACTTACATTTTTGGTTCACGCGATAAAGTTCATATCATCAACCTTGAACAAACTGTTCCTATGTTCAATGAAGCCCTTGCTTTCTTATCAGGTGTTTCTGCGAAAAAAGGTAAAGTTTTATTTGTTGGTACTAAGCGCGCTGCAAGCGATGCAATTAAAGATGCTGCTATCAAATGTGATCAGTTTTACGTTAATCACCGTTGGTTAGGTGGTATGTTGACTAACTGGAAAACAGTTCGTCAATCAATCAAGCGTTTAAAAGATCTTGAAGCACAAAGCTCTGACGGTACTTTTGAAGCTCTTACTAAAAAAGAAGCTTTGATGCGTACACGTGAAATGGAAAAACTTGACAAAAGTCTTGGTGGAATCAAAAACATGGGTGGTTTACCTGACGTTTTATTCATCATTGATGCTGATCATGAACACATTTCTATCAAAGAAGCTAAAAACTTAGGTATTCCAGTAATATCTGTAGTTGATACAAACTCAAACCCAGATAACATTGATTTCATTATCCCGGGTAACGACGATGCAATTCGCGCTGTGACTTTATACACTGATTCTGCTGCTAACGCAGTTTTAGCTGGTCGTGAAAAGAACATTGTTGTTCAAGCTGAAAAAGACGGTTTTGTAGAAGCTGAATAACTTCAGTTTTTCATAATCTTTTTTGCTATTGCCACAAGCGTGTTTGCGCTTGTGGCAACATATTAATATTTATGCCCGGCTTTAAATAGTTTAGGGGATAACAAAATTTGAGGAATTCTCTCATGGTAATTACTGCTGCAATGGTAAAAGAACTTCGTGAACGCACAGCTGCGGGCATGATGGATTGTAAAAAAGCTTTACAAGAAGCTGAAGGCGACATGGAACTTGCGATTGAAAATATGCGTAAGAACGGTCAAGCAAAAGCGGCTAAAAAAGCTGGTAACATCGCTGCTGAAGGTGCTATTTTAATTAAAAGCGCTGATGGCGTTGCTGCACTTCTTGAAGTTAACTGTCAGACTGATTTTGTTGCAAAAGATTCTAACTTCTTAGGTTTTGCTAACGAAGTTGCAGACGCTGCTTTAGCATCAAAAGCGACAATCGAAGAGTTACAAGCTCAATTTGAAGAAAAGCGTATTACGCTTGTGACTAAAATTGGTGAAAACATCAATATCCGTCGCGTTTCATACGTTGAAGGTGCTGCATTAGCTTCATATAGCCATGGCGCTAGTATTGGTGTTGTTGTTGCTGGTGAAGGCGATGCTGAATCATTAAAGCACATTGCTATGCACGTTGCTGCAAGTAAGCCTGAATTTTTAACACCTGAAGATGTTGCTGATAGTGTTGTAGAAAATGAACAGCGTATCCAGCTAGATATCTTAAAAGCTGAAAACGATGCTCTTGATGATAAAAAGAAAAAACCTGTAGAATTACTTGAAAAGATCATTATAGGTCGTATGAAGAAATTTACCGGTGAAATTTCTTTGACGGGTCAAGCATTCATCATGGAACCTAAGAAAACTGTTGGTGTTGTTCTTAAAGAGAAAGGCATTACGGTTTCTAACTTTGTTCGTTTAGAAGTTGGTGAAGGCATTGCTAAGAAAGAAGAAGATTTTGCGGCTGAAGTTGAAGCACAAATTGCTGCATCAAAAGCTTAATTTTTAAGCATTTAATTCAGTAAAACAGTTCTTTTTTCAGTTTAGACTTTCGATAGTCAGCTAAACGTATTAAAATAGCCGCGGTCAAATTGATCACGGCTTTTTTTTTCGCCTATTTATAGACAAAATACAGGAATGTTTTTTATGAGCATCAGTCCAAAACCAATATATCGTCGAATTTTATTAAAACTTAGTGGTGAAGCCTTAATGGGTGAAGAGGGTTTCGGTATCGACCCTAAAGTTTTGGATCGTATGGCTCAAGAAATTAAAGAACTGATTGAAATGGGCATTCAAGTGGGTTTAGTTATTGGCGGCGGTAATTTGTTCCGTGGCGCTGGTCTTGCAGAAGCAGGAATGAACCGTGTTGTTGGTGACCAAATGGGTATGTTAGCAACCGTAATGAACGGCCTCGCGATGCGTGATGCCTTACATCGTGCTTTTGTTAATGCTAAATTAATGTCTGCAATTGACTTGGCGGGTGTTTGTGACCGTTATAACTGGGCTGAAGGCATCAGTTTATTAAAATCTGGCCGTGTTGTTATTTTCAGTGCCGGTACCGGTAATCCTTTCTTTACCACAGATTCAGCAGCTTGTTTACGCGGCATTGAAATTGAAGCTGATGTGGTTTTAAAAGCGACCAAGGTAGATGGCATCTACTCAGATGACCCGGTTAAAAACCCTGATGCTACCTTATATAGCCAATTAAGTTATAACGAAGTATTAGAAAAAGAACTCAAAGTAATGGATTTAGCCGCATTTACGCTCGCGCGTGATCACAATATGACTATTCGTGTTTTTAATATGAATAAGCCAGGTGCACTAAAAGCCGTGGTAATGGGCGGTAATGAAGGTACAACTATCGACCATTCAGAAAATTTAGTTTAATTTTTGATTTAAAGGAAATTCAACGTGATAAATGAAATAAAACAAGATGCTCAAGACCGTATGAGTAAAAGTATCGAATCATTAAAAAGCAATTTAAACAAAGTAAGAACGGGGCGAGCACATCGTTCTTTACTTGATAATATTGTTGTTGATTATTACGGTATGGAAACACCATTAAGTCAAGTGGGCAACATTGCTACACCTGATGCGCGTACTTTAGCGATTACTGTCTTTGATAAAGGCATGATCGGAGCAGTAGAAAAAGCAATTTTGAAATCTGATTTGGGCTTGAACCCATCATCTCAAGGAACACTTATTCGTATTCCTTTACCACCTTTAACAGAAGAACGTCGTAAAGATCTTGTTAAAGTGGTTAAAAATGAAGCTGAAAATGGCAAGGTCGCTATTCGTAATATCCGCCGCGATGCTAATTCAGATGTAAAATCATTGAATAAAGAAAAAGAAATCAATGATGATGAAATGCATCAGTCTGAAGATGATATTCAAAAATTAACCGATACTTATGTAAAACAGGTTGATGATATCTTATCTATTAAAGAAAAAGAGTTAATGGAAATATAACTTCTTTAACCGATAATATAAACCGTAGTTATTAAATGATCACTACGGTTTTTTTTACAGAAAATTTGAATCTAGCTTGATTAGTATGACGGAACGATTATGACTGAAGCAATAACAGATACTTTAATAAAAGTGCCGCAACACGTTGCCATTATAATGGATGGTAATGGACGTTGGGCGCAACAACGTGGAAAAACACGGGTTGCAGGTCATAAATCAGGTGTTGAATCAGTTCGAACATCAGTGAGTACTGCGATAAAATACGGGGTAAAAGCATTAACACTTTTTGCCTTTAGTAGTGAAAATTGGCAGCGTCCAGAACAAGAAGTTAGCGTATTGATGGATTTATTCATGTTTGTGCTAACACGAGAAGTGAAAAAGCTTCATAAAAATGATGTGCGCTTCCAAGTGATTGGCGATGTTTCACGTTTTTCAGAAACGTTACAGAAAAAAATAAAAGTTTCAGAAGATTTAACCGCAAACAATAAAGGTATGGTATTGTCTGTTGCAGCTAACTATGGCGGACGTTGGGACATCGCTAATGCCGCTAAAGTTTTAGCTGAAAAAGTATCCAATAACACCATGTCTGTTGATGATATAACCGAAGAAACACTCCATCAATATACTTGTTTAGCTAACTTACCTGAACTTGATTTACTTATTCGTACCGGTGGTGATTTTCGTATAAGTAATTTTTTATTATGGCAAGCAGCTTACGCAGAATTTTATTTTACAGAAACACTATGGCCTGATTTTGATGAACAAGCGCTCATTAACGCAATGGGATGCTTTGACCAAAGAGAACGACGTTTTGGTCAAACAGGTGAACAAATAAAAAATTAAGACTATAAATTAAAAACAATAATAACAATAAAATTAAATAGCATTTATAAGGGTTTCCATTTGTTAAAACAACGTATTATTACCGCTGTTATCTTAGCGCCTTTAACTATTTTCGCCATTTTCTATTTACCTCTAGATCAATTTGCGGCTTTGTTTATGGCTGTTATGGCTATTGGTGCATGGGAGTGGGGACCTTTAATGGGCTTTGCCAATAAGCGCCGTCGTCTTGCTTTTGTCTGTGCGACGATTATTCTCATATCAGCGCTTTGGTACGCACTACCATTGTTACAACTCTGGTCTATTGATGGACAGCTTCATTCAGGTGTGTCGCTGGTATTATGGATTGCTGTCGCTTGGTGGTTTCTATCTGCAACGCTGACCTTTCTTTATCCTCGCTACAGTAAGTTTTGGTCAAGCCATCGCTCTATTCGTGGTGTATTTGGCTGGTTAACGCTTATTCCTACTTGGCTCGCTTTTATGGTGCTGCGTAGTAATGATTACAACCAAGATCCGTATAATGGCGCTCAGCTGATTATGTTTTTATTCTTAATGGTGTGGAGCGCTGATGTTGGTGCTTATTTTGTCGGTAAATCTATCGGTAAACATAAACTTCTCCCCAACGTCAGTCCAGGCAAAACCCTCGAAGGCTTTATTGGTGGTGTTGTTTGTGCCTGTATCTTTATTAGTATTGCCGGTTACTCGCTCGGATGGCAGCAACATCAATTTACCTTAGCGTTAATTGTCACCGCTATTATCACGACAGTGTCAGTGCTAGGTGATTTAAATGAAAGTATGTTTAAACGCCAAGCAGGCATAAAAGACAGTGGCGCAATCTTACCTGGTCATGGCGGTATCTTGGACAGAATTGATAGTTTAACCGCTACTGCGCCAGTTTATGCATTATGTTATGCCTTATTAGGCTGGCAGTAGGTTGATATAAACGATGCGTAAACTTTGTATTTTAGGTTCAACAGGATCGATAGGTGTTAGCACCTTAGAGGTTGTTAGGCTTCATCCCACGTTATTTTCTGTTGAGTCTTTATCAGCGAATACTCGTGTTGACGAAATGTTGGCGCAGTGTCAGGAATTTAAGCCAAGCACTGTCGTTATGGTGGCCGAGCATGCCGCACAAGCTTTAAAAGTAAAACTTGACCAAAACGGTTTACAAAATATTCAAGTACTTAGTGGCGGACAAGGCTTAATTGATATTGCTCAAGCTGATACCACAGATACGGTCATGGCTGCTATTGTTGGGGCGTCAGGTCTTTTGTCAACTATGGCCGCAGTTAAGTCGGGAAAAAGAGTACTGTTAGCAAATAAAGAAGCTTTAGTGACTTCCGGCGCTTTGTTTATAGATGCGGTTGAAAAGTATGGTGCAGAATTACTGCCGATAGACAGTGAACACAATGCTATTTTCCAGTGTTTACCCGCTAATGTACAAGCTAAGCCAGGTCGATGCGACTTAGCAAGTAATGGCGTCAGTAAAATATTACTGACTGGCTCTGGTGGTCCGTTTAGAACTTTTTCAGTCGAACAGTTAGCAGAGGTAACCCCAGCACAAGCTTGTGCCCACCCTAATTGGGAAATGGGCCGTAAAATTTCTGTAGACTCTGCGACCATGATGAATAAAGGTCTAGAATTTATTGAAGCAAAATGGTTGTTTAATATCGACCCTGACGATATCCGCGTTGTTTTACATCCGCAAAGTACCATTCATTCAATGGTGCAATATAAAGACGGTAGCGTGATAGCTCAAATGGGTAATCCTGATATGCGTACCCCCATTGCTCATGCCTTGGCTTATCCGCAGAGAATTGATTCAGGTGTCGCACCTTTAGATTTTTTCAATACGCCATCATTTGAATTTGAAGATGTCGATTATCAAAAGTATCCTAATTTAAAATTAGCCATAGCTGCTTGTAAAAGTGGCCAAGGTGCATGTACAGCTTTAAACGCCGCTAATGAAATTGCCGTTGATGCTTTTTTGAACGAAAAAATAAAATTTACTGATATTGCAAAAATAAATGAAACTTCTGTGAATAAATTTGTCTCAGAAAGGGTGGCATCAATTGATGATGTTGTTGCGCTTGATGCAAGTGCTAGAGAATTTTCACGTAATTTAATTGCCAGTGGCTGCTTTGTAGTCAATGATGTGGCGATTAATGAAGTTAACGAAAAAGGTAATCTATAGTTGTTTGATTTTTTTTGGAATTTAGCCTCTTTTGTTGTCGCTTTAGGTATTTTGATTACGGTGCATGAATACGGTCATTATTGGGTTGCCCGCAGAAACGGCGTGCAAGTAGAGCGTTTTTCAATTGGCTTTGGCAAAGTATTATGGCGAAAAGTTAATAAAGAAGGTACAGAGTTTGTTATCGCCTTAATTCCATTGGGTGGTTACGTTAAAATGCTTGATGGCCGCGTTGATGAGGTCAAGCCCGAAGATATCGATAAAACCTTTAATAATAAAACGGTTTATCAGCGTATAGCAATTATTGCTGCTGGGCCCCTAGCAAACTTTGCTTTTGCTATTTTTGCTTTTTATCTGATGTTTCTAATTGGTGTGCCGAGTGTAAAGCCGATTGTTGGTGAAATAATGCCAGAATCTATAGCGCAGCGGGCGAATATTACTAGTAATAGTGAAATCATTGAAGTTGCCGGTCAAAAGACCCTAGATTGGCAAGATGTCAATCTAGCGTTAGTCTCGCAAATAGGTGAGAGCGCTTTTACTATAAAAACAAAAGAACAAGGTAGTGCTTCATCGAAAACTTATCATTTGGATGCGGCTAACTGGTCTTTTTCACCCGATAAAGAATCGGCCATTAGTAGTTTAGGTATTGCGCCTTATAGAGCTGCTGTTTATGCTGAGCTAGCCTATATTGAAGAGGGTAGTGTTGCAGATAAGGCCGGCCTAAAAGTTGATGACAAGTTAATTAGCATCAATAACGAAAGTATTAATGGCAGTTGGGCGATGTTTTCAAAAAATATTAGTCAACTTCCGGAACAAAACGTTATTTTAATCGTCGAAAGACTAGGTGAAAACCAAGAGATAATGGTAACACCGGCTTTAATTGAGCGTGCGGGTAAGAAAATAGGTTATTTGGGGGTGGTTCCAAAATCTGACTCTTACCCAAAAGAATATTTATTTGAGTTACGTTACGGCGTTGTTGATGCTTTAGGACAAAGCTTACAGCGTAGTTGGAACTTAGTAGTATTGAGTTTTGACATGATAGGCAAGCTCTTGACGGGTGATATTTCTGTTAAGAACTTAAGTGGGCCTATTTCTATCGCACAAGGAGCAGGAAGTAGTGCACAATATGGTTTGGTATATTTCTTAGGTTTTCTGGCTTTAATTAGCATTAACTTAGGTATTATAAATTTATTACCCTTACCAGTGCTTGATGGCGGGCATTTATTTTATTATCTTGTGGAAATTGTCACAGGTAAACCCGTATCAGAAAAAATACAAGAAATAGGTTTTAAGTTTGGTACACTAGCCCTCTTAGGCTTAATGAGTATCGCATTATTTAACGATTTTTCGCGGTTATAACAAAAGAAGTAATAAAAGTTAGCATTTATGATAATTAAAAAAATTGCCCTCGCGGTATTATTAGGTGCCTTAGGTACAACAGCACAAGCCTCTGAAGAATTTCAAGTAGAAGATATTGAAGTAAAAGGGTTACAGCGTGTCGCACTCGGTGCTGCTTTGACTCATATCCCTTTTAATACGGGAGATACGCTCAATGAATTCCGTATTTCTCAGTCGATAAAATCTCTCTACAAGTCGGGACATTTTAATGATGTTGTCGTTTATCGTGAAGGTAATAGAGTCATCTATCGTGTTCATGAGCGTTCAACGATCAGTGAAATCACCTTCGATGGCAATAAAGACTTAAAAGCAGAGCAATTAACTGAGAGTCTTGACGGAAGTAATATTCGAGTCGGTGAAACACTCGATATGACTATAATTTCCGGTATTGAGGTAGGCTTAGAAGATTTCTACCACAGTATTGGTAAATATAATGCCGATGTAAAAGCTGAAATTATTCACTTGCCTCGTAACCGTGTTGACATAAATTTTGTTTTCACTGAAGGCGATGCTGCAGCAATAGAGCAGATTAACGTCGTTGGTAATGAAATATTTTCTGATGTTGAGCTTCTTGAACGCATAGAACTTACCTTTGATTCTCCTTGGTGGGATTTTATGGCGCAAGACCGCTATCAAAAACAAACCTTACAAGGTGATATAGAAACGATTAAAAGTTACTATTTAGACCGTGGTTATCTGCAATACAAAGTAGACTCTACTCAGGTGTCAATGACCCCTGATAAAAAAGCGGTTTATATTGCCTTGAATATCACTGAAGGTGAACAGTTTAAAGTCAGTGAAATAGATTTTATTGGTGATATGGTTGGGTTTGAACGTACGATCCGAGCGATTAACCCATTACGTCCAGGTAAACTTTATAATGGTGCAGAGGTAACGTATACCGAAGAAACTATCAGTCGTTATCTTGGCCGTTATGGTTATGCTTACCCGAAAGTAACGGTTATTCCTGAAATCAATGAAGAAGAAAAAACGGTTAAACTGACTATTTCTATTGACCCTGGCAAACGTGTTTACGTTAACCGTATTAACTTCGAGGGTAATAATGTTACTGCCGATAAAGTACTACGCCGTGAAATGCGTCAAATGGAAGGTGCTTGGTTATCAAATAATGCTGCCGAAAGTTCAAAAGCATGGCTACAGCGTTTACCTTATTTGGAAAATGTTGAGTACGAAACTAAACAGTTACCAGGTGAGGATGACTTAGTTGATATTGACTTTACGGTTAAAGAGCAGCCCTCAGGGTCTTTTACTGCCGGTATTGGTTATGGTTCTACGACTAATTTAAGTTTAAGTGCAGGTATACAGCAAAACAACTTTTTAGGAACGGGTAACCGCTTGGCATTTAATGTTAATACCATGAGTTATCAGCAAAGTGCGAGTATTTCTTATACCGACCCATACTTTACTGTCGATGCAGTTTCTTTAGGTGGGCAAATATATTACAGCGAGTTTAATGCGGGTAATGCGAACTTAGTTGAATACAACAATAGAACTTATGGTATTGGGCTTAACTTAGGCTTTCCTATTAATGAATATGTTCGTTTAAACTTTGGCGTAGGTTACAAAAGTAACGGTATTACACGTTTACAAACTTATGAACAAATTCAACAGTTTTACGAGATATATTCTGATCCTAATAACCCTGATGGTGGTTTAGAATTTGAAAGTTTCGATTTGTCGATGGCTATATCTCGCACGACATTGAACCGTGGTACCTTTCCAACAGACGGCTCAAGTCAAAGTTTGACTTATAAAATGACAACGCCAAATTCAGATGTTGATTATTTTAAAATTAATTTAGACACTAAATGGTACTTCCCATTAACACAAGACCAACGTTGGACAGTGCTAGCACGTTTAAACGCCGGTTACGGTAATGGTTATGGCACCATAGATGGTAATGACCAGATATTGCCTTTCTGGGAAAACTTTAGAGCGGGTGGTTCTGATACGTTACGTGGTTTTGAAAATAACATTGTTGGCCCACGTGCGGTATTTCGCTATCCAACACAAATCACCGGTACTCCTGATCCGGTCGAGGGTGGAAGTAGTTGTTGTTTAGGCCAAGATCACGATTTTATTAACGTCTCACAGCGTTCTGTTGGTGGTAATGCCATTATTGTCGCGGGTATCGAACTTATTGTACCGACCCCCTTACTTGATGAAGGTTTTTCGAACAGTGTTCGCACCAGCTTTTTTGTCGATGTCGGTAATGTTTGGGATACAGAGTTCGACGTAGAAGATTACAACGATTTAGTGACCTCTGAATTTGAAAAGATTGATGATTATTCAGATGTTGGTCGTTATAGAAGCTCTGCCGGTTTATCAGTGCAGTGGTTATCTCCTATGGGGCCAATGATCTTTAGTTTTGCGAAAGCTCTAAAATCAGAAAAAGACGATGATAAAGAGTTCTTTAGTTTTAATATTGGTAAAACATTTTAATAAAGAGAACTTTCAGGCATAGTGCGTATAAATTTACTAAGGGGGTTTAATTCTTATAGTTAGCCCCCATAGCTATTACATGACAATTATAAAAATTAATGCAACTTATATCAAAGTTGTGAAGTAATAATATTTTGGAGATAAAATTGAAAAAATTCATTAAAACAGTTACTTGCTCTGCAGTAGCGTCAACGTTGTTATTAGCAAGCTCTGTAATGGCTGCTGATCAAAAAATCGCCGTGGTTAATTTCCAAGAAGTGATGAGTAAAATCCCACAAGCAACGGCAGTCATGCAGGTATTAGAAGCTGAGTTTAAAGATGATAAAGCTGTTTTAGCTCAGTTAGAAAAAGACATTAAGTACTACCAAGAAAAGAAACAGCGTGACGGTTCATTAATGAGCGCTAAAGATATCGAAGAACTTGATACTCAAATCGCAACATTATATCAAGATTACCAAGCTAAGGGTAAAGCGTTCCAACAAGCAACTGGCTTGCGTAAGAACGAAGAAACAAACAAAATTATTGCCTTGGTTCGTCAAGCTATCGACAACATTGCTGCAAAAGAAAAATATGACCTTGTTTTAGAACAGCAAGCCGTTATTTTTGCTAAGCCAGATGCAATGATTACTAATAAGGTTGTCGAACAGGTTAGTAAACTTAACTAAGTCTATCGCTAAGTCGTAGATGAAAGGTTGATTGAAGCCTTACCGTTATAAAACTTGCAACTATTATTGATAATATTAGTTGCAAGTTTTTTTTCTAGCCTAATAAAATCATATTGGTTTTAGCGTCTTTTCCAGTTATGCTCATTGAGCATCCATAAAAATATTAAGTGTTTATGTCTTATACTCTCAAACAGCTAGCTGAAAAAATTGGTGCTGAGGTTCATGGTGATGAAACATATATCATTCATTCACTTGCCACATTATCAACCGCTGATGCACAACAAATTGCATTTTTAGCCAATAAAAAATACAGCCAACAGCTTGCTGATACTAAAGCTGGTGCGGTTATTATTTCTTCTCAACACCTTAATGACTGTAATACCCATGCGCTAGTGATGAATAATCCCTATTTAGGTTATGCACTTACCGCACAATTACTTGATACTACTCCAAAACCGGCTAACAGTATTCATCCCTCGGCTCAAATTTCAGCGGATGTTACTTTAGGTGAGAATGTTGCCATCGGCGCTAATACTGTGATAGAGCAGGGTGTAGTTATTAGTGATAATGTTACTATTGGCGCGGGCTGTTTTATTGGTGTTCAAGCAAAAATCGGCGCAAGTACTAAATTATGGTCAAATGTTAGCATTTATCATCGTGTTGAAATTGGTCAAGATTGCTTAATTCAAGCGAATACGGTTATTGGCTCTGATGGCTTTGGTTATGCAAATGACCAAGGTAAATGGTTGAAAATACCTCAGCTGGGAAGCGTGATTATTGGTAACAAAGTCGAAATTGGTGCCAGTACGACTATTGATCGTGGCGCGCTAGAAAATACAGTAATTAAAGATGGTGTTATTTTAGATAATCAAATTCAAATTGCTCATAATGTTGTCATTGGTGAAAATACTGCAATGGCAGCTTGTAGTGTGATTGCAGGCAGTACCGTGATTGGCAAGAATTGTGTGATAGCGGGCCTTGTTGGTATTAATGGTCATATTGAAGTTGGTGATGGTTGTGTTTTTACCGGCATGAGCATGGTGACCAAAGATATTAATGAATCCGGTGTTTATTCTTCGGGCATGCCGTGCCAACCCAATAAAGAATGGAATAAAAATAATGCCAGAATTCGCAAATTAGAAAGTATACTTAAGCGCATTAAGAGTGCAGAGCATGACATCGAGCACTTAAACAATATTATTGAAAAGGAATAGTCCGTTGGAATTACCAAAAAACACCATTGAAATTGCAGAAATCAAAGCATTACTGCCACACCGTTACCCTATGCTTTTGGTCGATCGCGTTTTAGATTATCAGCCAATGAAAACATTGCATGCTATTAAGAATGTTAGTATTAACGAACCTGTGTTTAATGGTCATTTTCCTGATCTCCCTATTTTTCCTGGTGTGATGATCCTCGAAGCCTTAGCACAAGCAACCGGGCTTTTAGGCTTTAAAAGCACAGATGGCAGAGATAAAAATGAAATGTACTTATTTGCTTCAATTGATAAGGCAAAATTTAAAAAGTCTGTTGTGCCAGGCGATACTATGCATTTGCATGTCGAGTTCTTAAAAGAGCGTCGTGGTATGTGGAAATTTTATGGCGAAGCTAGGGTCGAAGGTAAAGTTGTTTGCTGCGCTGAACTTATGTGTGCAAGAAGAGTGGTGTAAATGGTGACTTCCAACAAGCAGAACTTAATTCACCCTCAGGCGATTATCGAAGAAGGCGCTAGCATTGGCAAAAATGTTAGTATTGGTCCTTGGAGTTATATTTCTAAAGATGTCGTTATTGGCGACAACTGTGTGATTAATTCTCATGTTGTCATTAAAGGCCCAACAAAAATTGGCGAAGGCAACAAATTCTTTCAATTTGCCAGTATTGGGGAAGATTGTCAGGATCTGAAGTATGCCGGCGAGTTAACCGAATTGATTATTGGCGACAATAATGTTTTTCGTGAATCTTGTACGGTCCATCGCGGCACGATTCAAGATAATAGCCTAACGCAAATAGGCAGTAATAATTTGTTTATGGCGTATACCCATGTTGCCCATGATTGTATCGTTGGCAGTCACTGCATTCTTGCAAATAATGCCTCTATTGCTGGCCATGTTCATGTAGGTGATTACGCTATTTTAGGCGGTATGACAGGCGTTCATCAGTTTTGTCATATTGGCGCGCACAGTTTTGTTGCGGCGAACTCGCTAATTTTAAAAGATATACCGCCTTATTTGATGGTGTCTGGTCAACCGGCTTCTCCTTTTGGTTTAAACTCAGAAGGGTTAAAACGCCGAGGTTTTGACAAAGAGGTTATTTTAACGATCAAAAGAGCCTATAAAGAAGTTTATCGTAAAGGTTTAAACGTTAACGAAGCTTTAGAAAAAGTTGCCGCATTAGCCGATAATATGCCAGAGTTAACCTTGTTTGCTGAGTTTATTAAAAACTCTAGCCGTGGCATTGCCCGCTAAACACGATTGTTAAAAGTATAGAGTAAAGGTTAATGACAAAAACAGTAGAAAAACAGGCTATTCTCCAAACATCACCCATTATAAATAGTTCAACTGCTCAGCAACCGCCCGTGTTTGGGCTTGTTGTTGGCGAGCATTCTGGCGATACGCTCGGCGCTGGTCTCATGAGCTCTCTAATATCTGTCTACCCTAATGCCAAGTTTATCGGTATTGGTGGTCCAAAAATGCAAGCTCTGGGTTTCGAAAGTTTGTTTGAAATGGAAGAGCTTTCCGTGATGGGCATTTTTGAAGTATTGGGGCGCCTCAAACGCTTATTTCATGTCAAAGACTGTTTAGTCGCGCAGTTTATTAATAATAGACCCGATGTGTTTATTGGCATCGATGCACCCGATTTTAATTTACGCTTAGAAAGACAACTAAAGAAAGCGGGTATTAAAACAGTTCATTACGTTAGCCCATCTGTATGGGCTTGGCGTGAAAAGCGTATTTTTACCATTGAAGCTGCTACCGATATGGTGCTGTCGTTATTGCCTTTTGAAAAAGATTTTTATGATAAATATGAAGTGCCCTGTACTTTTGTCGGCCATCCGCTAGCAGACGACATTCCATTTCACTCGGATAAGCGTGAAGCGAGACAAGCCCTCAACTTACCGCTTGATAAAAAAATACTTGCGCTTATGCCCGGTAGTCGTGGTGGAGAGTTATCTCGATTAACCGAGCCTTTTTTACTTTCTGCGGTAGAACTGTTAGCACAAGACCCACAATTACACTTTGTTGTGCCGATGATCAGCGATAAGAGAACCGAACAATTTAGCCAATTGAAAGAAAAAATAGCGCCAAATTTAGCGGTAACCATTATTACTAATAAAACCCAGCAAGTGATGGCTGCCAGTGATTGTTTACTCATGGCCTCAGGTACGGTAACCCTAGAAGCTGCGTTAGTTAAACGCCCCATGGTGATTTGCTATAAGTTCAATGCTTTTACTTATCACATGTTTAAAGGTCTAGTAAAATTAGAATGGTTTTCATTACCTAATTTATTGACGAAAAAAACACTGGTGCCTGAATTACTGCAAGGTAAAGTCAGCGTTGATAACATTGTGCCGTTAGTTAAAGAACGTTTATATCAAGACCAAACATCACTTGAAGATGAATATATGAAAATTCATCTCGCTTTAAAACAAAATGCCAGTCAAGAAGCGGCGAAAGCTGTCATGGATCTAATGTCAAAATGAGTAATGAAGCGGTAAGCGACACCAGTTTAACTCCCCTTAAGAAAGTGGCAAAAGCTAAAAAGATTTTCCCACCTTTTGAATACCCCATAGCTTACTGTATCGCAGGAGTCGATGAGGTTGGACGAGGACCTTTGGTGGGTGACGTTGTTACCGCTGCGGTTATTCTTGATCCCGAAAATCCTATTGAAGGTTTGATGGATTCAAAAAAGCTATCAGATAAAAAGCGTCAGTTACTTGCGGTGGAAATCAAAGAAAAAGCTATTGCTTGGGCTGTTGGACGAGCAAGCCCCGAAGAAATAGATACCTTAAATATTCTTCATGCCACTATGTTAGCGATGCAGCGAGCAGTACAAGATTTATCAGTAACACCTGATTATGTTTTAGTTGATGGTAATCGTTGCCCTATTTTTATGCAGGTGAATGGCAACATTGCTAGCCAATCTGTGGTTAAAGGCGATGATCGGGTTAGTGAAATAAGTGCGGCATCAATCCTTGCAAAAGTTGTTCGTGATGATGAAATGCTCGCTTTAGATGACTTACATCCCGAGTATGGCTTTGCAAAACATAAAGGTTATCCAACCAAAGCCCATTTAGAAAAAATAGTAGAGCACGGTGTACTTGATTGCTATCGAGCAAGCTTTAAGCCAGTAGCACAAGTTATTGCTATGCAGGGTGTTTTACCGACAAAAACTAAACAAGAAGACTCTCAGGTGAAGTGTTAATGTCAGAGCAAGTATTAGTTGATGCACCCGAACTAGTGTCAGTCAAAGCTCAACCAAAATTTATTCATTTGCGAGTGCACAGTGACTATTCATTATGTGATGGTTTAAATAAAGTAAAACCTATTGTCGCCAAAGCTTCAGCTTTAGGAATGCCGGCCATCGCGCTAACCGACCAAACAAACCTCTGTGGTCTGGTTAAATATTATCATGCTGCTCATGGCGCGGGAATAAAACCTATTATTGGTTGCGATCTCTGGGTTAAAAGTGATGAATTAGAGAATGAACTTTCCCGCATTGTTGTTTTAGCCACAAATAATGTCGGCTACAAAAATCTCACTGAACTCATTTCTAAAGCTTACCTTCGGGGTCATGTTCAAGGCAAGGCGGTTATCGATAAGCATTGGTTAATTGACTATGCTCCGGGTTTGATCTTATTGTCGGCGGGTCGCGAAGGTGATATTGGTAAAGCGCTGATTAAGGGAAATTTCGAGCTGGTCAATAAAATGGTCGATTTTTACCAAAGCTACTTTCCTGATTGCTTTTATCTTGAACTGATCAGAACCAACAGAGAAAACGAAGAAAACTATATCCATTTGGCAGTCGAGCTGGCAGAAAAAGCGTCACTCCCTGTGGTAGCGACGAACGAAGTGATGTTTATTTCTCCTAAGCGCTTTGATGCCCATGAAATACGTGTTGCCATACATGATGGTTTTACCCTCAACGATAAACGTCGCCCGAAAAAATATTCTAAAGAACAGTACCTTCGAACTGAAGAGGAAATGTGTGAGTTATTTTCAGACATTCCTGAAGCAATTGAGAATACGGTTGAAATCGCCAAACGCTGTAATGTTACGGTTAGGCTTGGAGAGTATGTTCTCCCTGACTTTCCAACAGAAGGTTTATCGATAGAAGATTACTTGGTTAAAGTGTCTGAAGAAGGTTTACAAGACCGCTTAGAGACCTTATTTGATAAAGACGCAGCAGATTTTGCTGAAAAGCGTAAACCCTACGACGAACGTTTAGCCATTGAACTTAAAGTGGTTAACAATATGGGCTTTCCCGGTTATTTTTTAATCGTGATGGAATTTATTCAGTGGAGTAAAGATAATAATATTCCTGTGGGTCCTGGCCGTGGTTCTGGCGCCGGCTCGTTGGTCGCTTATGCCCAAAAAATTACCGACTTAGATCCCCTTGAATATGATTTGCTCTTTGAACGTTTTTTGAATCCTGAACGTGTCTCTATGCCAGATTTTGATATCGATTTCTGTATGGACAGGCGTGATGAAGTTATTGATCACGTTGCTGAACTATATGGCCGTGATGCCGTGTCGCAAATTATTACCTTTGGCACCATGGCAGCCAAGGCGGTTATTCGAGATGTTGGCCGAGTACTCGGTCACCCTTATGGTTTTGTTGACCGCATCTCTAAGCTTATACCGCCAACACCAGGCATGACACTAGCCAAGGCCTTTGAAGAAGAGCCTAAGTTGCCAGAAGCTTACGCACAAGACAGTGAAGTCAAAGATTTAATTGATATGTGCCGTATTTTAGAAGGCACAACACGAAATGCCGGTAAACATGCCGGTGGTGTGGTGATATCACCAACCACCATTACCGACTTTGCGCCACTTTACTGTGACGAAGAGGGTAAAAACCCGGTAACTCAGTTCGATAAAAATGATGTTGAAGATGCCGGTTTAGTTAAATTTGATTTCTTGGGACTTCGCACGTTAACGATTTTGCAGTGGGCCATCGAAATGGCTGATGCAAAATTGTTAAAACAAGGCAAAGCGCCTATTGATATTACCCGCATTAATTTAGAAGACCCAGCCAGTTTTAAAGTGTTATTAAGATCTGAGACAACGGCAGTGTTTCAGCTCGAGTCTAGTGGTATGAAATCACTTATTGCCAAATTAAAACCTGATTGCTTTGAAGATATTATCGCCTTGGTTGCGCTCTTTAGACCTGGGCCATTGCAGTCTGGCATGGTTGATAACTTTATTGAACGTAAGCATGGTCGTGAAGAAGTAAGCTATCCGGATGCTACTTGGCAACATATTGACTTAAAGCCTATTCTTGAACCGACTTACGGTATTATTTTATATCAAGAACAGGTTATGCAAATTGCGCAAGTATTGGCGGGTTACTCGTTAGGTGGCGCGGATATGCTACGCCGCGCTATGGGTAAGAAAAAACCTGAAGAAATGGCCAAACAGCGTGATGGCTTTGAGCAAGGCGCGATCAACCGAGGTGTTGACGGCGAACTTGCGATGAAGATCTTCGATCTGGTAGAGAAATTTGCGGGTTATGGTTTCAATAAATCGCACTCAGCGGCTTACGCCTTGGTTTCTTATCAAACCTTATGGATGAAAACACATTACCCTGCGCCATTTATGGCAGCGGTAATGTCAGCCGACATAGATAACACCGATAAAATTGTTACCCTAGTTGATGAATGTGGCAATATGGGGATAGATTTACTGCCTCCTGATGTTAATGCCGGTCAATATAAATTTACCGTTAACGAGCAAGATCAAATTGTCTACGGTATTGGCGCAGTAAAAGGCGTGGGTGAAGGTCCTATTGATGCCATTATTGCCGCACGCGAAGCTGGCGGTGAATTTACCGATCTTTTTGATTTTTGCGCGCGACTCGATCTGAAAAAAATTAATAAACGTGTTTTAGAAAAATTAGTTAAAGCGGGGGCCATGGACAGTTTAGGGCCTAAAAAAATTATCAACGGTAAAGAAGTACCACATCGTGCTGTTTTATTTGAAACATTACCTGAAGCAATAAAGGCTGCAGACCAATATGCAAAAGCACAGGCAGTTGGACAGAATGATTTATTTGGCTTAATTAATGAAGCGTCAGCAGAGCCGCGACAAGCCTTTAAAGATGTGCCGATGTGGGCTGAAGAAGTTTGGCTTAATGCAGAGAAAGAAACGTTAGGTTTATATTTAACGGGTCATCCCATTAATCGTTTCTTAAGTGAAATAAAGCATTATGCGACTGGACGCTTAGTCAGTCTGCAACCGACCAGTAAAGACAAAACCACAGTTGCGGTTGGTCTAGTGTTAGGTGTTAGAGTTATGGTCAATAAGCGCGGCAGACGATGGGCCTTAGTTACGCTTGACGATAAAAGTGCTCGCATGGACATTAGACTCTTTCCCGATGACTATGATAATTTTGCTGAATTGCTGGTAAGTGACGCTATTTTGGTCTGTAGTGGACAGGTCAGCTTTGATGAATACTCCGGAGGCATTACAATGACCGCTCGAGATATCATGACGGTTGGTGATGCTCGTGAAAACTATGTCTCTTCAGTAGATATCAATGTCAATAAAAACAAGGCAGGCGCAGGTTTTATTGATAAATTTACCGAGGTATTAACACCTTATAAGGATGGTACGTGTCCTGTTCGGTTG
The DNA here is from genome assembly GCF_001767295.1 of Colwellia sp. PAMC 20917. Taxonomy (GTDB): domain Bacteria; phylum Pseudomonadota; class Gammaproteobacteria; order Enterobacterales; family Alteromonadaceae; genus Colwellia_A. The sequence goes on along the minus strand of NZ_CP014944.1, from coordinate 759,500 downwards.
TTTTATCAAAGAGATGAAGCAAAAGCTATGCTAGAATTAGGCGTACAATGGCGCGTTACGCCTGCAGACCCTTTATTACATGAATTAAGAACCTTGTTAGGTGATGGCGACGTTACTTTAAGGTTTAAATAATTTAGGGCGCATTAAAGGGTTATTTATTGTTAACCATTATAAAAAATTTATAACAAGGTCGATGACGGCTTTGTTAGCAACTTAATAGTCAAGTTAAAATTATTAAGTACTCTATTTGAATAATCATGCTGTTGTTATAAAACGGCATAGAACATAGGTAAGAATAATCATATGTCATTAAATTTTTTAGATTTCGAGCAGCCTATTGCTGAGCTTGATGCCAAAATTGAAGAGCTACAATTAGTCAATAACGGTCAAGAATTAGATCTTGACCTTGAAGATCAAATTACTCAATTACGCGGTAAAAACGCTGAGTTAACCAAAAAGATTTTTGCAAATCTTGATCCGTGGCAAACAGCTCGTGTGGCACGTCATCCACAGCGTCCTTATACGCTTGATTACATACCACGCATTTTTACTGAATTCGATGAGCTTGCTGGTGATAGGCACTATGCAGATGATAGAGCCATTGTTGGTGGCACTGCGCGTTTAGACGGTAAACCTGTGATGATTATTGGTCATCAAAAAGGGCGTTCAACAGCAGAAAAAGTTAAACGTAATTTTGGTATGCCTCGTCCAGAAGGTTACCGTAAGGCCTTACGCTTAATGCAAATGGCTGAACGTTTTAATATGCCGATTATTACCTTTATTGACACGCCAGGTGCCTACCCGGGTATAGGTGCAGAAGAGCGCGGCCAAAGTGAAGCGATAGCGATGAACTTAAAGGTTATGTCACGTTTAACCGTGCCGATTGTTTGTACGGTTATTGGTGAAGGTGGTTCTGGTGGTGCATTAGCGATTGGTGTTGGTGATCGTGTCAACATGCTGAAATATTCTACTTACTCGGTAATATCTCCTGAAGGTTGTGCATCAATCTTGTGGAAAACTGCTGAAAAAGCACCTACTGCCGCTGCCGCTATGGGTATTACCGCTACGCGTATTAAAGAATTAGAACTTATCGATAATATCGTTGAAGAGCCATTAGGTGGCGCGCATCGTGATATGGATATTATGGCGGCTAACTTAAAGCAAGAATTAAAATCAAATCTTGCCGAACTAGAAGGCTTGTCAAAAGAAGAATTAATTGAAAAACGTTATGACAGATTAATGTCTTTCGGTTATTGTTAAGTTGTTATAAATCGACACGAGCAAAGTAGTCTTGAATACTTTGCTGATGAAGTTGTAGCCTTAGCTTACTGATTATATCTCTAAGTTAAGGCGACAGTTTTTTTGTTTTCAGTGTCAATTAACCAAGTATTCTATGATTAAACAGACCTTAATAGATTTTTTTTCCAATCACCCTCAAAAATCACTGCTTATTGCCTACAGTGGCGGTATCGACTCTCAAGTGCTGTTACATTGCCTTAGTGCTTTAAAAGCACAACATGCTATTAATAGCGATATTCGTGTTTGTCATGTTAATCATGGCTTAAGTGTTAATGCCGTTAAATGGCAAGCCTTTGCTAAAACACAATGCCAACTATTTTGCCTGCCGTTAGATATTATTGAAGTAAACGTGCAAGCTGTTGCCCAAAAAAGCTTAGAAGCGCTTGCGCGCGATGCCCGCTATCAAGCACTAAAATCAGTAGCTAAAGCAGGTGATTTAATTGTTACGGGTCATCACAGTGACGATCAGGCTGAAACTTTTCTACTCGCCCTAAAAAGAGGCGCAGGTTTGAAAGGGCTCTCAGCGATGCAAAGTGAGATGATATTGGGGCAGCAATTACTGGTCAGACCGTTGTTAACTATTTCACGAACCGATATTGAAGCCTATGCGAAAGAGTATCGCTTAGCTTGGATAGAAGATGAATCGAATACGGATGAGCGTTTTGACAGAAACTTTCTCCGCCATCAAGTTTTACCTAAGTTAAATCAACGTTGGCCAAGCATCAATAAGACGATTGCACGCAGTGCTGAACATTGCTTTGAAGCACAACAATTACTGGATGAATTAGCGCAGCAAGATTTAATTGCTTGTCAGTCCTCAGCTAATAAGCTTAGTGTTGTTGATGTAAATAAGCTCAGCGAAGCACGTCTTAAAAATCTATTGCGCTATTTTTTATCTTGCCATGGATTCTTAATGCCAAGCCAAAAGCAATTAATGCAAATATGCCAGCAGCTAAATGCACAAGCGGATAAGTCGCCAGTTGTGCAATTAGCTGAGTGTTGCATTAGACGTTATAAAGGTGAGTTACACCTAACGGGTATCTATCAGGACCTGTCGTTGTGGCAACAAAACGTGGCATTAGGGCTGTTAGCGGATGATAAACCGTTAGATGTTTATCTTCCCGATCAATTAGGCTGGTTAAGTTTTTCTAATGTATCAGCACAAGTACAAGAAAATAGTGTTTGGCAGTCAGTGATAAAAAAACCGGCAGAGCAACAAAAAGTGACGATTTGTTTTTCTCACGAAAACCCAAGGTGTTTGCCACAATATCGACAGCATTCAAGACCATTAAAGAAAGTCTTACAAGAGCTTGCTATACCAACATGGCAGAGAAAAAGGTTACCTTTTATCTTTTATGATAATGAATTGGTTGCAGTAGTCGGACAGTTTGTTTGTCAGTCCTATCTCGCCGAGAACAGTGACTCAGCATTTACGCTATCATGGCATGGTCAACTGCCTCTTTAAAGGTACCGTGTAACGAATAAACTAGACAGTGTCGGTGCATAAGTGGTAAAAATCTTTCATCGATACGTTATCTTAATAACAAAAACAATAACTAAAATAAGACAAACTATGACAACACAAAATACCTCTGTAGAAAAAATATCACTTTTGGGTAAGCTAAAAGCTATTAACATCGTCAATCAAATCATTATTGCACTTGTTGTTGGTATTGTTTTAGCGCTTGTTTTACCTGAAGTTGCACAGTCATTTTCAATACTCGGCAGTTTATTTGTAAGTGCACTAAAAGCGGTTGCCCCTATTTTGGTATTCGTTTTAGTCGCTTCATCTATTGCTAACCAAAAACAAAATAGCGATGCTAACTTAAAACCGATTGTTGGGCTTTATTTACTCGGCACAATAAGTGCTGCGCTGGTTGCTGTAGCACTAAGCTTTGCGTTCCCGGTGCAATTAACATTAGATATTGTTGGCGCAAGTGCTAATCCGCCACAAGGACTAGGTGAAGTCTTATCAACCTTAGCGTTTAAAATTGTGGATAATCCGTTCAATGCGGTTGTTACTGGAAACTTTATTGGCATTTTAGCGTGGGGCTTAGGCTTAGGTTTTGCGTTAAAGAAAGGCAGTGAATCAACGAAGGTTATGGTTCATGATTTAGCCGAAGCAATTTCAAGTGTCGTTAAATTGGTTATTCGTTTTGCACCCTTAGGTATTATGGGCTTAGTCGCTAATACGGTTGCGACCACAGGCTTTGATACCTTAAGTGAGTTTAGACACTTAGTACTGTTACTTTTAGGTTCTATGGTTATTATTGCTTTAGTGGTTAACCCGATGATCGTTTATTTTATTACGCGTAAAAACCCTTATCCGCTAGTCTTTACTTGCTTAAAAGAATCGGGTATTACCGCTTTCTTTACGCGTAGCTCTGCAGCAAATATTCCGGTTAACATGGAACTGTGTGAAAAACTTGATTTACATGAAGATACCTATTCGGTTTCTATTCCTTTAGGCGCCACCATTAATATGGCTGGTGCGGCGATCACCATTACGGTATTAACGCTTGCTGCGGCCAATACTTTAAATATTGAAGTTGATTTTGCAACCGCTATTTTATTGAGTGTCATCGCCTCAGTATCAGCTTGTGGAGCCTCTGGTGTTGCAGGTGGTTCATTGTTACTTATTCCATTAGCCTGTGGTTTGTTTGGTATAGACAGTGACATTGCTATGCAAGTAGTCGCGATAGGCTTTATTATTGGTGTTATCCAAGACTCTGCCGAAACAGCCTTAAATAGCTCTACCGATGTTATTTTCACCGCAGCGGCTTCGCATCACATCACTAAAAATCTAGAATAAATGAAGCCCTCGTTAACCACCTCATATAGAGAGGTGGTTGATTTTAGACCCTGACGCTAATTCAGGGTGATAGCTTTTTTGCCACTTTATTGTCCAGCAACAAAGCTATACTTTCACTTTAGTATTCAGTAACAGAGCTATACCGCCACTTTAGTATTCAGCTACTAAGCTATACGGTCACGTTTTAGCCAGAGTAAAGCGTAGCCTTTAAATAATGGCTCAGGTCAATTATTCCCCGTTGTTAATCAGCACTTTTTAAATCACTGAATTAGGGGCATAATAGCGAAAAACCCTCTTCAAAAATTAGTGAATTAATATTATGCCTACCGAAAATGCCTTAAAAGCACGCAGTAATGCTAGCTGTGAATTATGTACGTCAACTGAACAATTAGCGGTGTTTCCTGTGCCACCCACCAGCGACTTAAGTGCTCAGCAGTGTGTATATCTATGTGCTACATGCACAGCACAAATTAATGGTGACACTGCAATGGATGTAAGTCACTGGCGTTGTTTGAACGACAGTATGTGGAATCAAGAGCCTGCTGTGCAAGTTATGTCGTATCGCTTGCTGCATAAACTGTCAGCAGAGAGTTGGGCACAAGACGCTTTAGAAATGATTTACATGGAAGATGATGTTAAAACTTGGGCTGAGCAAGGCATTGCCGCTGCTGAGCGAGAGGGGCCAACAAGAGACAGTAATGGCACTGATTTACAAGACGGCGACGATGTTACCTTGATTAAAGATTTAAAAGTTAAAGGCGCTAACTTTACGGCTAAGCAGGGCACTATGGTGCGTGGCATTACCTTAACGGATAATCCTGAGCATATTGAAGGAAAAGTTAACGGTACGCGTATTGTTTTAGTCTCGGCGTATCTGAAAAAAGCTTAAGCAAAACGTGCTGTTTATAATCGCCTTTATAAGCTATGTAGCGTCAAGAAAAGCATCAAAGTAAGTCAGTAAAGCCGCAACATTGCGGTTTTACTGTCTGACTCATATCGTTTATAACCAACGTCTTACTTTTAGCTGATAATCACGGTATTGTTGACCAAATGTTTTTGTTAACATTTTTTCTTCGGGAATTATTTGAAAACGTGTCATGTAGCCAATAAATATTAAAGTAATAGGTAAAGATGCTAAATGTTGCAAGTAATAAGCGAGCGAGATCAGTGAAATCAGCATGGCTAAATACATTGGGTTTCTTGAAAATGAATAGATACCAGAACTTACCACGGTTGAGCTTGTTTCTGGTTTAGTGGGGTTAACAGTTGTTTTGTGCTTTTTAAAACTAACTATTGCACAAAAGCCGACGACTATCGCGATAAATAACAGCGCGAGGGCAACCGGCACATGAGCCGGCCAGCTCAAGGTGAGATCGGGTGATATTTTATAAAAAATCATCATTAATAACACAGCAATTAACATCTGCACGAGGGGTATTATTTTTAACTCCATGATTTACCTTAAGCTTAAAAGTTTATTGGCTATTATTTTAGCAGATATTAGTGGCTATTAAGCACACTAAATCGATAAGTTTATTTTTAGGTGTTATTGACGTAGTCAGATAATATCGCCATTGTTCATTTGTATACTCGTTATGTTTCTTTGGTTTTCTTCTGGTTAAATTTTCAATGTAGTACCGATAAAGGATTTATGAAATGTCAGTCCCCATCGCTTATTTTGCCGTTATTCTTATCTGGTCAACAACACCACTAGCGATAGTGTGGAGCAGTGAAACTATTCATCCAACCTTAGCGGTTTTGTTGCGGATGCTGATTGCGGTTGTGCTTGGCTGGTTAATACTGAAGGCTTTTCGTATTGAGCTTCCTTGGCATAAAAGTGCGCTTAAACTTTATAGTTTTTCAGCGATAGGTATTTTTGGCGGGATGTTATTTGCGTATTTAGCCGCTGGCTATATTTCTTCTGGGCTGATGTCGTTAATGTTCGGCTTGGCACCTATTTTATCTGGGGTACTAAGTCAGCGCATTTTGGCTGAGTCTGCATTATCACCAGCAAAAAAAATAGCCTTGGCGATCGCTATTTGCGGCTTAGCTACGGTATGTTTTGATAAAATATCACTTAAAGATGATGGATATATTGGCATTATCGCGGTATTGATTGCTGTTTCATTTTTTAGTTTAAGTGGTGTATTGGTAAAAAGTGTTGACGTTGCTATAAACCCTATGGCAACAACCCTGGGTTCACTATTATTAAGTCTGCCTTTATTTATCTTAGTTTGGCTTATTTTCGATGGCAATATTGCGCATCAAACATGGAGTAACAAATCAATATTAAGTGTCGTTTATCTTGGTGTTATTGGCTCTTTAGTGGGCTTTATTGCTTATTTCTATATATTACAACGCCTAAAAGCGAGTACGGTGGCATTGATCACTATGATCACCCCAGTGATTGCCATTTCACTGGGGTTACTATTAAATAATGAAACAATTAATATTAATTTAATCGTTGGCGCATTAGCTATCATTGCTGGTTTAGCTATTTATCAATGGGGCGATTTAGTGATTAAACACCATCGTAATAAATATGCTCACTGATGAAAAAGTAACCATAGGATTTCGACAAGCCCAGCAGAGTGATATAGGCTATTTATTACAATTAAGAAAAGCCTCAATGGGCGAACATCTTATTGCCGCAGGTTTGGATTTATCTGATCAGCAACATCTTGCACGAGTGAATGAATTTTTTGCAGATTCAACTATTATTTTGATGAACAATGAGCCGATAGGCTTAATAAAAATAGCCGTATTAGCGAATAAATTACACATCAGGCAGCTGCAAATCATACCAATACATCAAGGAAAAGGAATCGGTGGTAAGGTTTTAGCCTTAATTAAAAGAAAAGCAAAAGAGTTAAAGCTGCCAATAACATTAAATGTTTTGTTAGCAAATCCGGTTATTTCTTTATATTTACGCCATGGTTTTGTTGTCACTGGGCAGAATGAAGTTGAGTATCAAATGCGCTGGTTACAATAAAATAAGGCCAGTAATTAAAATCACTGACCTTATGTTCAGGATGAACGGTATGTCACGATGCCATGGATGGCAAGGAGTGACGATGTTCAGGATGAACGGTATGTCACGATGCCATGGATGGCAAGGAGTGACGATGTTCAGGATGAACGGTATGTCACGATGCCATGGATGGCAAAGAGTCAAGATATTCAGGATGAACGGTCAAACTTAGTAGATTTTACCATTCGCTCGAACAGTATTTACATCAATACGTGTTGGGGTAATACTGCCATCAACTAGTCCTTGCGTAGCGACTGATAACGACTCAATAACCTGATACATCGACACTAAGTCTAGGCTGCTAATATCATCAGACGTTTTATGATAATGCTGGTCTTTATCGAGTTGAGTACTACTAAAACTGTGAGCTGGAACACCTAAACGCGCAAGTGTTGCATTGTCTGAACGATAAAATAACCCCTGCTCTGGGTAAGGGTCTTGGTAAATTTCACTGTTTTTAGCCGCTAAGCTTACGTTAAGTAATTCACCTAAATTTGAACGCTCCATTCCTGTCATCCAAACCGAACCAGCGCCAAACTTTGAAGGTTTACCTATCATCTCAATGTTTATCATTGCCACAACGTTGTTAGGATCTAATTGCTGTGAAAAATATTTAGAGCCAAAGCCACCAATTTCTTCGGCGGTAAAAGCACTAAACATTAAGGTTCTTGCGTTCTTACCTTGATGGGCATAGTGTTGTGCCAGATTAATAACAGCAGAGGTGCCCGATGCATCGTCATCAGCACCATTAAAAACCTCTTTACCATCAGCCGTTACACCTAAATGATCATAGTGTGATGAATATAAAACCACTTCTTTTGCTGTCGCTGGATCTTTATCTTTGCCCGGAAGTATCGCAACAATATTGGTTAAGGTTTTTTCAGTTATCGAAGTACTCGCGTTAACGTTTACCGTGCTAACTTCATTATCATCGGCTAAAACCATAACAATAGCCCCTTGGTGATCAAGGTTAAGCTTCGTTAAGCCTCGTTGAAAGTAACCTCGATAACCAGCAAAAGTTTTAGCGTGAGCACTATGGATAATAACCAGGTGTTGGCCACCGTCATTATTCATTTTACTAAGAGCCGCGCGCATATCATCCGCTTCAGCAATAATATGGGTGGTAACATTTTCAAGGCTCTGCCATGAAAGCGTTGCCATAGTACTTGCCATACCTAAATTAGCGTCAGCAATAGTCTGACCATTTAAGGTCACCGTTAATGCTGTTGGCATAATGCTGGTTACATTAAATGTTTGTTTGAAATCTTTATTGCCTTCGAGTGGGCTTAGTCCAATTTGGGTAAACCTTTGGCTAATATAATCACCCGCTTGGTCAATACCAACAGAGAAGCTGGCTCGGCCTTTTAAATCGTCACTTGCGAGATAAGTAATATCTTTAATAACTTGTTCCGATGACATTTCAGCAATTTTGGCTTTAGGTGGTTCAGGCTCACTGCATGCAGAAAGGAGTGTAATGCCAGCAAAAAGAGCTAAAGTTAAGCGGCTTTTACTAAGGTGACTTTTCATGCTTATTATTTCCCTATCCATGTTGGTATTAATTATTGTAATTTTGTTGTTTCAATTAACAGTGTTTCATCACCCGCCGTTAACCATAATTGGCCATCTTGGATGCTGCACTGAAAGTCCATAGAGCGTCCAGCAAGTTTTGCTAATGCATCACAAGTTTCTTGGCTAATGAGCTCAATGGAAAGTTTATTGAGTAGACGTAATTTGTTTTGTGACTGTTTCCACCAAGTTTCAGCACTGCTGCCATAGGCATAAAGAATCACTTTTTGGGCACGATTACAGGCTTTTTTGAGACGTTTTTCATCCAGTTGCCCAAGCTCTATCCATAACTCTATTACTTCAGAGTAATTAATTTGCCAAAGAGCCGCTTCTTCTTCGTCACTCACACCCTTACCAAATTGCAAATGTTCATTTGCATTTAAAATAAAAGCTAACAAGCGCACCATCATACGAATATCTGTTTCTGAAGGATGTTGGGCGATGGTTAAATTGAGGGTGTCGTAGTAATTTCTGTCCATATCTGACAGTTGTATACTGGCTTTATTTATTGTTGCTTTTAGTGCCATGATTATCCGTAAAGTAAGAAATGCTAATTAAGCTTATAATACTCGTATAACATCAAGGAATACAGCAGGTAAGTGCTTTTATTCGATCAGCCACTCTAATTCATCAATGACTTTTCTGGCTTCAGCAATCGTGCAATCAGTGCGAGCCATTAATTGGTTAACAGTAATGTCTGACTTTAATTTAGCAATACGCATAAGTTCATCGTGACTAAGTGCTTGCCTTTGACTCATTAAGTAATTAACTAGCCACTGCCAACTCGGCTCTTCTGAGTCTTGTATAAAAGCGACAACGTGTTCTAGTTGTTCAAAGCTAGCTTTGAGCTGCCAATTGCGTGAACGGCCAATTCTATAAAGTTCACAGCCACTAGCTCTTATTCCTGCTTTTAACGCATAAGCTTTTATTACTTTTCTAAGCAATGAGGGCAGGTTAATGACAGGTATATGATTCGGCGATGTTTTCATAAGGAGCGAGTAACGTTAACAGAGAATAAAAAAACCAGCAAAATGCTGGTTTCAGTTTTACTAATAATACTTGATTACCATTTTTTCTTCGGTTGAAATAATAAGTCTAAATCATCTTCTTGATCTTTGGCTTTTTTCGCCGCATCTTTAGCATTAGTGCTTTTAAGTGCATCGGTTATTTCTTCAAGTTGGATCTCAACCTCAGCTTTTTTACTGACGGTATATTCTGTTTGCGAAGGATGAGCGGACAATGTTTGCAAAGCTTTCTCAAAATATTGGCGCGCTGAACCCAACATTTCTTTTTGGTAAGCCATGTTGCCACGTTTTAGCAGACTTTCAACACCAATCTGTAGTTGCATAGCATCGAGCTTTTTATCTTCGTGGGTAAATGTTTGTGCGTCTAATGCTCCTTTTACTTGCTCTGACTTAAGTGTCGCTCGTAATTTTTTAATACATTGCAAAATACTGACGAGTTGTTGTTCATTATCAGGGAGAATGAATTGCTCCTCTTGTCCTGAATTTGAAGCTGCGAGTTCTTGAGACGCCTTTAACCTTGCCTCAATTTCATTCACTTTACCTTTAATTTGTTTTGAATCAGGTAAAATTGATCTCATCGCTTTTGCTGCAGTTAAACTGCGTCGATTAAGAATGTTGACGATACTAGGATTACTGGGCAGGTTAGCAAGATGTAGAATAAGGTCTTCACTTTCATCTATAATTGCTTTTTGCTTAGCCGCTTTTGTGCGTTTGTCTTTTTCTTGTTTTTCTTTGTGCTGTTGAATTGCGCCAACACCCACAACTATAATGATTAATGCGATAATTAAAGCAATGATAATGCCCATAATGTTAACTACTCGTCTGTTAAAATAGAAATACCTTTTATCCAGTCTACAAAAAATGGACACATTAGCATAGCCTTATATTAACCTTTTATCTCTGATACTAATCAAGGCTATTTATATAATTTTTTATTTTGAATAAAAAACCACATTTCATCCTGAAAAAGCCGTTTTCAACTTGGTTATGTGGGTTTTGTAGTAATTATCCTACATTATTAAATTAAATCGCGCATATAAGCAGAATAATGAAAATTAATATGGAATAAGTCTCCATTTAAGTATATATTTTTTGCATAAGCAATCAGCATCAAAAATTTTGAAGAATAATTATGAAACTGCAACAACTGCGCTATATTGTTGAAGTACTCAACAATAATTTAAATGTCTCTGCAACAGCAGAAAGTTTATTCACCTCTCAACCGGGTATAAGCAAGCAAGTTCGCATGCTAGAAGATGAACTCGGTATTCAAATATTCGGCCGCAGTGGCAAACATTTAACGCATGTTACTGCCCCTGGCAATGAAGTTATTAATATTGCCACCGAAATTCTTTCTAAAGTTGAAGCGATTAAAGCGGTTGCGCGTGAGCATACTCAACCCGATGAAGGTAAATTACGTATATCAACCACGCATACTCAAGCGCGATATGCATTGCCTGAAGTGATCAAAGGCTTTATGAAAAAGTATTCAAAAGTTTCTTTACAAATGTCTCAGGGAACGCCAGCGCAAATAAGTGATGCCGCAGGCAAAGGTGACGCTGATTTTGCTATTGCGACGGAATCATTACACTTATATAACGATTTAGTGATGTTACCTTGCTATCACTGGAATCGCAGTATAATAGTGCGACCCGATCATCCCTTAGCTAAAAAACAAGGCATTACTATTGAAGACTTAGCCAAGTATTCATTAGTGACTTATGTGTTTGGTTTTACTGGACGTTCAGAGCTTGATACGGCTTTTAATAGTGTTGGAGTAGAGCCTAAAATTGCCTTTACTGCCACCGATGCTGATGTAATTAAAACATATGTGCGTTTAGGTGTTGGCGTTGGTGTGATTGCTACTATGGCTATCGACCCTAGAATAGATAGTGATTTAGTGACTATCGATGCCAGTCATTTATTTAATTCAAGTACTACTAAAATTGGTTTTAGACGCGGTACTTTCTTACGTGGTTACATGTTTGATTTTATTGAGCGTTTTGCCCCTCATTTAAATCGTGATTTAGTCACTAAAGCCGTTTTATTGAAAAACAATGCTGAAATAGATGAGATGTTTGCGAATATTAAATTGCCTGTTCGTTAAAGCAACTGAGATATAAATCAATAACCACAAAAAAGCGACTGATATCAGTCGCTTTTTTATGTTCAGGATGAACGGTATGTCGTGATGCCAATTATGTAAAGTATGGCAAGGAGTGACGAATGTTCAGGATGAAAGGTATGTCGTGATGCCAATTATGTAAAGTATGGCAAGGAACGACGAATGTTCAGGACGAAGGATATGTCGTGGTTGCAATTATGGAATGGATGGCAAGGAGCGACGAATGTTCAGGACGAAGGGTATGTCGTGGTGGCAGGTATAGAAACGATGGCAAGGAACGATGAATGTTCAGGATGACCTTTCTCAGACATCCTGTATTTCAAAACATTAGTGCTTCGCTGCACGACGATGGCAAGGAACAACAAATGTTCAGCCATTAACCTTTTGTCTGTTGCAGCTTTGCGATTAAAAACGTCTTAACATTCGGTAATGTTGACCGCTAAGCCGCCACGAGACGTTTCTTTATATTTGGTTTTCATATCGTTGCCGGTTTCCCACATGGTTTTAATCACTTTATCCAGCGGGACTTTTTGATTACCGGTGCCGCGTAAAGCTAAACGCGATGCGTTGATCGCTTTTACCGAGCCCATAGCGTTACGTTCGATACAAGGCACTTGAACTAAGCCACCAACAGGGTCACAAGTTAACCCTAAATTGTGCTCCATACCAATTTCTGCCGCGTTTTCTACTTTACTTGGCGAACCACCCATAATTTCAGTTAATGCGCCAGCTGCCATAGAGCAAGCTACGCCAACCTCACCTTGACAGCCCACTTCAGCACCAGAAATTGACGCGTTAGTTTTATATAAAATTCCAATAGCTGCGGCGGTTAATAAATAGCGTACACAGGTATCTTCATCAACGGGTCTAACAAACTTATCGTAGTAGCATAATACGGCGGGTATAATACCCGCCGCACCATTGGTTGGCGCCGTTACAACACGACTACCTGCAGCATTTTCTTCATTAACCGCAAGAGCAAATAAGTTAACCCAGTCCATCGCTATAAGTGGGTCGTTGTTGTTTTCAACTGATAATGCTTTATAAAGGGCAGGGGCTCTGCGCGCAACTTTTAAGCCACCAGGTAAAATACCTTCGGTTTTAATACCACGGTCAACACAATCTTTCATTGCTTGCCAGATATTAACGAGTTTAGCCCTAACAGTGGCTTCATCGGCTAAGCACTTCTCATTATTCATCATGATGGTACTGATCCTGAGGTTTTTCTCATTAGCTTCGTTGATAAGCTCAGTCGCTGATGAGAAATAATGAGGGCGTTTTATATTGTTGTGCAGAGATAATGCTTTATCTTTTTCTTTTTCAAAGTCGCGCGCGTTAACAATAAAGCCGCCACCGATTGAATAATATGTTTGCTCTAGTAATAACGTACTTTCTTTTCCTGGGATATCTTCAAAGGCAAAAATAGTCATGGCATTTGAATGAGCAGGTAACGTTTTACGGCGATGATAAATAATTGCATCATTTTTAGGGAATGATACTAAGTGCTCGCCATTAAGCGAAATTTTTTGGCTAGCCACTACGGCTTCTAGAATTGAATCAATAGCGTCGACGGCAATCGTATCTGGATTTTCGCCAGACAGACCTAAAATTACCGCTTTGCCGGTACCATGGCCAATACCTGTTTGCCCTAACGAACCAAAAAGTTCACATTTTACCCGCGTTGTTTGGGTTAATTTATGCTCATTTTTAAGTTGTTCAACAAACAATTTCGCTGCTTTCATTGGACCTACAGTGTGAGAGCTTGACGGGCCAATGCCAATAGAAAACATATCAAATACACTAATCATACTAAAACCTGAATTTATTTTGATAAAATTATCAAAAGATGGAATTATCTTCGGTAATTGTAACTGAAAGCTATCACCATGAAAAACAATAATAGTTTAATTATAGTTGATATTAACTAAAAACCTAGAGGTTCACGATAATTGAATGGCCAAATCTTTCAGCATTACCGCGGTTGCGCCCCATATATTATGGTGCTCGAAAGGCATAAAGTGAATTGGAAAGGGTTTGCGATGACGCTCAATGGTCACTATGTAGTGATTATTAAAATCTAGAAAATGCTGTAATGGCACTTGAAATATTTCAGCAACTTCATTTTTATCGATCACATAATTTTGTTTTTTATCAATAAAAGCAATGATAGGGGTAACCACATAACCACTGATTGTTTCATAAGGAAGTAATTGGCCAACAATATGAATGTTGTTACTATTTAAACCTATCTCTTCTTCAGCTTCTCTTATGGCTGTACTAATAAAACCAGTATCAAAGTCTTCCATTTTTCCACCGGGGAAACTGATTTGGCCAGGATGATGTTTTAAATGACTAGCACGTTTTGTTAACACAACAGAGAGTTGTTTATTCTCTTCTATTAGCGCGATTAACACGGCAGCAGGTTTTAGTGCGCCAAGGTGCTGGTATTGATGGAGTGAAACATTAAGTGCTGAAAATTGAAAGTTTTGTAAAAAATCATGCTTGTTCATTATAAATCCATCAATGGCGAAAGCCAAAACTACAATAAGTTAAAGCGCTGATAATACGGGTAATATTTTATTTACTTTATCAAAGGTTTCTTGATACTCAGCGTCTACTTTTGAATCTGCCACCACGCCACCACCGGCCCAGCAATAAATGATACTCGCTTTGGTCGCGTTATTTTTTTCGCACAGCAAGGTACGTATAGTAATACTAGTGTCCATATTGCCACAAGCAGAAATATAACCAATAGAACCGCAATAAATACTTCGTTGATGAGGCTCTAACTCATCAATTATTTCCATGGCCCTTATTTTTGGAGCGCCAGTAATTGAACCGCCAGGAAATGAAGCCGCTAATAAATCAGTCGCTTGATAAGGTTGTGCTAATTCACCTTCAACGGTGCTCACTAAGTGATGAACGGCAGGAAAACTTTCAATATTAAACAACTTAGGAACTTTTACCGAGCCAGCAATACAGACTTTACTGATATCATTTCTCAGCAAATCAACAATCATTAAGTTTTCAGCACGGTCTTTTTCTGAGTGCTGTAAATCAACTGAGTTTTGTTGGTCTATGACGGTATTATCACTGCGTGGTTTAGTGCCTTTTATTGGCTTACTCTGTACTTTTCGCCCTGTTTTTTGTAAAAATCGTTCAGGAGAAATACTGAGAATACTGGCTTTTTCAAAACGTAAAAAAGCAGAAAAAGGTGCTTTATTTTTATCACGTAACGCGCAATAAGCTTCGAATTCATCACCTTGATACTGAGCACTAAAGCGTTGCGCTAAATTAATTTGGTAGCAATCTCCAGACAATAAGTAGTGTTGTATGCGTATAAATTTTTCATCATAAAGTGCTTTACTGATATTCGACTGCCAATCGGTCATTAATGAAAACTTTTCTTTTACTTGTGTGGTTTTCTTTATCAAAGCTAACTGCTGATTTATTGCTATTGTTAGGCTTTCACGTTGTGGTTGTGGGCAAACCAACCAAAACTGTTGAGCTTGGTGATCAAAGATTAATGCCTGAAAATAAAGCCCTATCGACATTTCGGCTAAATCTATATCTTGCGTTGTTTGATGGGGCAAGTCCTCAAAACGTCTACCTAAATCGTAAGAAAAGTAACCGACACTACCGCCATTAAAAGGTAAGTGGCTGGTGGCAACAGTTATGTTGTTGAAGCATTGTTGTTGAATTTCTTTTAACAGCGTTAATGGATTTTGATGACTGATTTGTTTTTTGTCATCTTTTAACCAGCGTACTTCAGTTTGATCGCCGCGAGTGGTTAGCGTAATTTCGGGTTGCCAAACCAAAATGTCAAAGTTGCTATCAACGTGGGCAGGTGACTGTTGTTCACCACAAGAGTCAAGCCACATCGCCCAAGGTTGATGACTAAAAGCTGAAAATAAAGCTTTTACATCGATAGATTTTTCTACAGTAAAATGCTGGGCAGAAATAGTAAACATGACAGGTTTTACTCGATAATATTGTGGAAGCTCGTTAACAAGAAGGGTATGATATCTGCAAATTTATAACTTTCAACCATTTTAAGCTTCCCTAGTTTATCTATAATTTCAGGTAAGTAGGTAAATGCCGTTGAACTACATCTGCCGATCTGCATAAAAAGAGACCCTCATGACTATCATTAAACAGCAAGATTTAATTGAAAGTATTGCCGATGCATTACAGTACATTTCTTATTATCACCCTTTAGACTTTATTCAAGCGCTTGAAAAAGCCTATCATAAAGAAGAAAGCAGCGCAGCTAAAGACGCTATTGCTCAGATCTTAATTAATTCTAGAATGTCAGCCCATGGCCAGCGTCCTATTTGTCAAGATACCGGCATAGTGACTTGCTTTGTTAAAGTGGGTATGGATGTTCAGTGGGACAAAACTGACTTAACGGTTCAGCAAATGGTTGATGAAGGTACTCGCAGAGCTTACTTAAACCCAGACAACCCATTGCGCGCTTCTATTGTAAAAGACCCCGCTGGCGCGCGTATTAATACTAAAGATAATACACCGTCGGTTGTTCATATCGATATGGTTGCCGGTGGTGGCGTCGATATCATGATCGCAGCGAAAGGCGGTGGTAGTGAAAACAAATCTAAAATGGTGATGTTAAATCCTAGTGATTCAATCGCTGACTGGGTAGTTAAAACACTGCCCTCAATGGGCGCAGGTTGGTGTCCACCGGGAATGTTAGGCATAGGTATCGGCGGAACAGCAGAAAAAGCAGGGGTACTTGCTAAAGAAAGTTTAATGGAACCGGTAGATATTCAAGATCTTATTGACCGTGGTGCTGAAACAGCCGAAGAAAAACTGCGTCTAGAAATTTTCGAACGTGTTAATAAATTAGGTATTGGCGCACAAGGCCTCGGCGGTTTAACGACAGTTGTAGACATTAAAATTATGTCAGCACCCACCCACGCGGCATCAAAACCTGTGGTGATGATACCCAATTGTGCGGCAACGCGTCATGTACATTTTCATTTAGATGGTTCTGGTCCGGCTAACTTAACACCACCAAAATTAGAAGATTGGCCAGAAATAACTTGGGAAGTCGGTGAAAACGTACGTCGTGTTAATGTCGATACCTTGAAAAAAGCCGATATCAGTAGCTGGAAAACCGGTGAAACTGTATTACTGAGCGGGACTATCTTAACCGGACGTGATGCTGCTCATAAACGTATTCAAGATATGCTAGCCAAGGGCGAAAAGTTACCGGTAGACTTTACTGACAAGTTTATTTACTACGTAGGTCCTGTCGATGCTATTGGCGATGAAGCAGTCGGCCCAGCTGGCCCAACGACAGCAACACGCATGGATAAATTTACAGAAATGATGCTCTCTGAAACAGGGCTACTTGGCACTATCGGCAAAGCTGAACGTGGCGCCGAGACCGTTGAAACCATCAAAAATCATAAGTCAGTTTATCTAATGGCCGTTGGTGGTGCTGCATACTTAGTATCGAAAGCCATTAAAAAAGCAAGAGTTGTTGCTTTTGAAGATATGGGGATGGAAGCTATTTACGAATTCGAAGTTGAAGATATGCCCGTAACGGTAGCTGTTGATAGCCAAGGAGAATCGGTTCACGTCACGGGCCCTGCTATTTGGAAAGCTAAAATTGAAGTGCAAGATGCCAAATCAAAAAATTAATTGATGCTTGTGTAAGCTACTAATTTTAAAACAAGCGCCTTAGGGCGCTTTTTTATTGATGATAATAAGTTGATTATTTTCGTCTATACTAATAGAACATTATTAAAATTAAGTATTAAAAACATTAACTATGACCAACACTAACCTTCGCACTGTTACTATTATTTATTATATTGAGGATTCACTTGAGTTAATGCACTTTGTTGGACAATTTGCAGAAAATGCCAGTGGACGGGTCATTATTCCGGAAAAATTTAAAGAAGATAAATCGATTGTTGCTGTGTGTGATGGAGAAATAACCATTCTTAATAAAGTTGGCGATCGCATTCATCTTATCAATGATTATTAAATATGGACTCGTTGATGAACAAGCTTAGAATAAACTTAACCTGAGTATATTTCTATGGTTTAATACTGATAATATTTACAGTGTTGCTGATGTGATTTTATGCCTATCGATGAACTCCTTGTTTTTTTAGAAAAAATTCCTACCGAAATTTTTATGCTGTTCAACATTATTCTATTGGTATTGTGCTTTTTAGTCAGTTTTATTGTTTTTTTTAAAATAAAAAAAATGTCACTACAGTTGTCTTTGCAAGATGAAAAGTCACAGCTATTGTTTGAAAAATTAACCGTTGATAGTGAAGTCTCAAATAAATACCAACAGCAACAACAACAGCAAACTAGCTTTAATCATCAACAATTGGCAAACCAACAAGTTGAGTTAAAGACTTATTTCGAACAACAAATCTCTGATTTTAAAATTAAGTTGTTGTATCAACATGCTGAGCAAGGTGAGAAGCAATCATCAAGTTTACATGCAAGTAGTGAAAAGTTACACCGCGCATTACACGAGCACCAAGTCGTTTTTAATCAGAATCAGCTAAAATCGGTTGATCAACTTGTTGAACACTTAAATCGAGTGACGCACATTAGCCGTGAAGAGTTAACTAAGTCATTGCAAGCATCGAGTGAGCAAATGGCTAAACGTATTGATGGATTAACTGTCTCTACCGACAACCGCTTAAAAGAAATTAGCGGGCAAGTAGAAAAACGTCTAGCAGAAGGGTTTGAGAAAACAACAAAAACCTTTAATGATATTTTGCAACGCCTTGCCTTGATTGATGACGCGCAAAAGAAGATCACGGAACTTTCCTCAAACGTCGTCAGCTTACAAGAAGTATTAAGTGATAAGCGTTCACGGGGGGCTTTTGGCGAAGTTCAGCTTAACAGTTTAATTCGCAACGTCATCCCCGAGCAAAACTTTTCTTTACAGCACACTTTATCAAATGGAAAAATTGCTGATTGTATTTTATTCTTACCTGAGCCAACCGGTAATGTCGTTATCGACTCTAAGTTCCCTTTAGAAAACTATAAGAAAATGCTGGATAACCAACTAGGGGAACATGACCGAAAATCGGCAGAACGTCAGTTTAAACTCGACATAAAAAAGCATATTAATGATATTAGTTCTAAATACTTGATTGAAAAAGAAACCGCCGACGGGGCTATTATGTTTATTCCTGCAGAAGCTATCTTTGCTGAAATTCATGCACACCAAGGTGATTTAGTTGATTACGCCAATAAAAAGCGAGTATGGCTGGCATCGCCTACCACGCTAATGGCTATATTAACAACGTCACGCTCAGTACTAAAAGATGAAGCTACTCGTAAGCAAATACATGTTATTCAAGCGCATCTCTCACACTTATCGCAAGACTTTAGTCGTTTTAAATCTCGATTTGCCAATTTAGCAAAGCACATAGACCAAGCAGCGAGTGACGTAAAACAAATTCATACCTCGGCAGATAAAATATCGTCACGCTTTGATAAAATTGAACAGGTTGAGTTGAAAAATGAAAGTGATGAAAAGCCCACTGGTGCAGACAGTAAAATAGATAATGAGCAAGCTCTGCCTGTTGTTTAACCTGATTGTTTCTCTACCCTTTAGCGATAACTTAATCTAAGGAGTTAATCTTGTTGCAAAGAATTAAAGGACTAAAAACTCTATTTATTAGTTTTAGCACGGTTACCTTAGTTTATTTTTTGATGATGGAAAGCCAAGCTTTTTGGCTAAAGCAAATAGTGATTGTTGAACAATTATTAGTGGTGTTCTTGGCTGTTGTGATCGTCTTTGCCAGTTACTTTAATCGTAGCCGGTTAGCTTACTTATCATTATTGTGGCTTTTATATTACGCCAGTATTGCTTTTTCACCGCCTTGGTCAACTTGGTTACTGCAGCAGGGTGATTGGTTAACGTTATTTGGCTGTAGTGTTTTACTTTTATTTTCTTTGATAAAAGACCGTGGCGTTATCTCAATTCATGGTCTTTATCGATTAATCGCTATTTCATTAGTGGCTATCATTAGCTATGTCTGGTTAACGATGAGTGAGCCAATTATCATTTTTGTACAAACATTTCCCCATATTGCAGGCTTTAGTAACGTTATTCGTTTAGAGTTACCACTAGCTTTATGTAGTATGGTTATTGTTTGGCGGGCAGTGATTAAAGCAGATTTAGTGACTTCAGCGGTTGCTATTTCCTTACTGTTTTGGCTATGTTATCAATATCAATTAATTGAGCTACCGCTAAGTTTAACCTTGGCATTACTCAGTTTGTATTTCGTGTTAGTCATTTCTGTCGACGCTTATTTTCTTGCCTATCGAGATGACTTAACGGGCTTGCCATCGCGTCGCGCGCTCAATCAGTTAGCCTTATCACTTGGACGAAAATACACCCTTGCCATGCTAGATATTGATCATTTTAAAAAGTTTAATGATACCTATGGCCATGACATTGGCGACCAAGTATTAAAACTAGTGGCAAAAAAAATTGGCAACGTTAAAGGGGGAGGGAAAGCATTTCGCTATGGCGGAGAAGAGTTTACCATCGTATTTACCGGTAAAACTCTTGAGCAAGCCCTAACTGAGTTAGAAGCGGTCCGCCAAGCTATTGAAACCTATAAAATTGTCATTCGTCAGCCACAGAGAAAAACAAAACAACAACGAAACGCTAAAAAGGTAAGCAAAAATAGTGAGTTTAAAACGGTCAATGTTACTATTTCAATTGGTGTTGCAGTGCGGGAAAGTAAACAAAGTTTTGAACAAGCGTTAAAATGCGCGGATCAAGCATTATACAAAGCTAAGAATAAAGGGCGAAATAACGTTAGTGTCTAAAGCAGGCTAAATATCATGACTGTCTGCAAGTATAATACTGGGCCTGCAAAAATCATCGTTCACAAGCAAGGTGAACCACGCTCATGCAAAGCATCATTATTGAGCAAGCCTTGCATTGTTTATTGAAGTTAACGTGACCCGTGATATTATTAATCGCCACCTAGCACAAGGTAACGGTTCCCCTGAACTTGCTTCAGGGGCTGATGTTAAAAGGCTGTATTAATGCGGGGTAAGTCAGTTATTAACGCTTAATTCAATATCGCAACGTTAACAAAAACCACACTTAACAAGAGTGGGCAGACAAAACGAAGGTAGTTTCCCCAAATGGGTAGCCACTTCCTACCTTCTTGTAGCGCTTTATCACGTAATTTATTACCTCTATTCCATAACCAACCGACCACGATAAAGTAGAATAAACAACTTAATGGCTGCAATATGGTTGTTAATGCTCGAATGACTAAACCAAATAATTCGTCAAAAAAAGCAATTAACAACATGCTGGCACAAAGTACCACGAAGGAGACTAGCCACGTCGCTTTTGAACGAGTAAAGTCTTTGTCTTCCATTAAATAAGAGACAGGTACTTCAGTTGAAGAAATAGTTGAAGTTAATGCCGCAATGGACAACAACAAGAAAAAACAACTTGAAACAATCAAGCCGACATTGCCCATTGAATTGAACAGCTCAGGTAATATCTTAAAGATTAACTGCCCTTCACCAATCAACTCATTATTACTGAAAACTTCAACTCCGGCTTCTTGAGCAACAAAAAGTGCCGGTATGATTAACAGGCCGGCCATAAATGCGATAAAAGTATCAAGTGCGGTAATAGAGATGGCTAATTTACCAATGTCTTTACCTTTTTGCATGTACGAGCCGTACACCATCATACCGCCTACGCCAATAGATAATGAAAAGAAGGCTTGTCCCATTGCTGATATGATGAGTTTAGGGTTAGTTACCTGTGAAAAGTCAGGAATTAAATATAACGCTAAGCCTTTTTCTGCACCAGGTTGGCGTAAAATATAAATGATTAAACCAATTAGCATCACTAACAACAATGGCATTAAACGCCCTGACCATTTTTCAATACCGGCATTAACGCCCTGATGTATAATGGCGGCGCCCAGTAAGATAAAAAGTGGCGTAAATAATAAATTACGTTCGGTGCTTGATGTGGCTAACCACTGTGAAATATTGGTTAGGCCTAACAGCTCAGTAAATGCCGATAGTGCATGCGCTAACATCCAACCAGCGACGATAGTGTAAAAGCTTAACATCATTATAGCGCCACATAGGCCTATTATGCCGGCATATTTACCTACATTGGGCGAAGTGTCTTTACAAGCCTCTTTTAATGCGGCTACCGGATTTTTTTGCGCCTGGTTACCAATATATATTTCTGCATACAAAGCGGGGAGGGCGAGTAAAAGTGTCACGAGTAAATAGACGAATAAAAAAGCACCACCGCCATTATTAGCGGCTTGGGTTGGAAATCCCCAAATATTGCCTAAACCAATGGCTGATCCTGCAGCGGCCAAGACAAACCCGATACGGGAATGAAAAGAATCTCTAGTTTGTGTCATATAGTATTGAATGCAAATTATTTTTATTTGGTGATGAGCTTACCGAGTTCAGATCATATAGCAACGGTTTTTTAAAAATTTGTTTCTGATAAAATATAAACACTGTAAACCTAGCAACTAATGCCCGATAAACTTGCTTTAAAAAATATTACCCCTATATAGGTTGAAGTTAAATTAATGTCATTATAAATACGTATGAAAGGTGTGGGTGTTGTTAAAGTTTAAAGATAAGCTTGGACATTATCCCCCTAAGCTACGTTTATTTTAATAAGAACGATGTAATAACCCGTTTGTTGGTGTTAACAGGGGTGAATGTTATTTTGAGAGAACTTTATTTATGAATTCCTATGTGATGCGTGTCCAAGAACGGCTAAAAAAAATTGACGCTAGCCCGTTTTTTCAATGGTCAATTATTGCCGTTATTATTATGTCAGCATTACTTATTGGCGCAAAAACCCATAACTTGCCCCCGCAAGCATTAAAAATATTGGTTTTTTTAGACAGTGTTATCACGGTTTTTTTTGTCATCGAATTATCAATACGCTTTATGGCCTTTCCAGATAAAAAGAATTTTTTCAAAAGTGGTTGGAATATCTTTGATACCTTAATTGTTATTGGTAGCTTAATACCAACAGGTGGCTCAGGTGTCTTATTAGCACGTCTGTTGAGAGTGTTTCGGGTGTTACGTCTAGTTTCTATGGTACCTGAATTACGCTTGCTGATTAATTCGCTGCTCAAAGCTATTCCTCGTATGGGCTATATCGCCTTACTCATGTTTGTTATTTTTTATATTTATGCTGCGGTTGGCAGTATGGTTTTTAATAATATTAATAAAGAGCTTTGGGGCGATGTTTCGATATCGATGTTGACCCTTTTTCGTATTGCCACTTTTGAAGATTGGACCGATGTCATGTATGAAACGATGGCGATTTATCCGCTTAGCTGGATTTTTTACCTGACCTTCATTTTCTTAACGGCTTTTATCTTTTTAAACATGATGGTCGGTACTATTCTAGAAGTTATGGGCAAAGAAAATGAAATTTATCGCGCCGAACAACATGGCGAATCAGGTGAAGGTGGAGAGCCAGCTAGCCGCGCACAAATTGAAAACCTTGAGCGTGAGCTTGCCGAAATCAAGACTTTACTCAAAGAAAAACTCAACCATCGCTGAGATTAATTTTTATAGATAATCGAACACTTGTGGGATTTAATTAAATAAGATGGTATAAAATAAAAATCATATTTAATTCAAGTGTTTTGGTTGTTCTTAATGATTGCTTTCAAGCGAATTGTGTACTTTTTTATCGTTATTATTGTTCAAGCTTCATTTTTTTCGTCTGCGACGCTTGCCGCTGATCAAAATACCCTGCTAAGTGATGAGCAAAAGATATCACAAGAAATTGAAATTCTTAAAGAAATTGAAGATGATCAGCAAGCGGTTGATTACTCAATATTATTATTAACGCGCTCAGCTTTAATTCCCAAGCAAATCATTGACATCTTAGATATTCAACAAAAACGTTACTATCAGTTAACCGAGCTTGGATTAGGATTAGCTAGCGCTCAACGAATACAATTAATTGCCACTGAAAATAACTTTAAAATAATAGCCGCTGATGCTAATAAAATGATTGGTATATATCACTATTTTATCGGTGATTATTCAAAGTCTATAGCCGCTTCTCAAGCCGCATTAAGTTATTATATAAATTCACCTGAGCCGCTTAGATTGGCTGGGATATACAATAATATTGCCTTGGCTTATATTCATCTGGGTAATACCAGTAAAACCTTAGTCAATTTTCAACTAGCCGAAAGCATCTACAATAAATTTGGTACTAGGCAAGATAAAATAGATGTGCGTTATAACATTGCCGGTTTATATTTAACTTTAAAAAGATACGATGTCGCGATTGAACTCTATCTCGATGTTCTTGCACAGCTTGCTTTTGTCGATGACAAGCTCACTTTAGCTAAAGCCAGAGGAGAATTGGGCACTGTTTATAAATATTCAGGAGAGTATCAGCAATCTCTTAAATTGCTGTCACAGGCAATAGCGTATTTTGAACAATCTAATAACGACTATTATTTAGCGGCTTTTAGTCATAATATTGCCGGTCTTTATAATATGATAAACCAGCCAATAAATGCCATTAAGTATGCAACACAAGCGATAAAATTGGCTAAAGTTTCAAATCATAACACCGCTCATGCAGGCGGCTTGCATAGTCTAGCGCAAGCAGAGTTTTCGTTGGGCTATGTTGAAAAAGCCTATAAAAACTTACAGCTCTCTGATGAAATAGCTAAAAAAACCGGTCATGAAGAACAAATAACGAATAATATGGCGCTGCTGGCATTGATTTATGCGGCGCAAAACAAACAAAGTGCGGCCTTCGAAATACATCAAGAATATATTCAAAGAACAAGAAAAATTGCGAACAGTCAGCTCAATAGTCAATTATCAGATTTTGAATCTAACAAATTAAGACAAGAAGTTAGCCAGCTCAAACAAAATAAGCAACTTCAGGTATTAGAGACAGAGCAAGCCGATCAACAACGTAATTTTAGCTTAGCGGTCGCTTGTTTTATTATTGTTTTGGCGTTATTTATTTTCAACCGAAATGTTGAAAAACGCGCTAAATTAAAATTATCTGAGCGAGTTAAAAACCGTACTCAAGAGTTAGAACTTCTGACCAGCGAGTTGGTCAAAGCTAATGCCATTAAAAGTCAATTTCTTGCCAATATGAGCCATGAAATAAGGACCCCTTTAACGTCAATTATTGGCCAAGCAGAGGCAATAATAAATGGTGATGTTGATGAAAATCACCTACAAAAAGAAGTTAAAATAATTCACGGTAATAGTTTACATTTATTAGAGCTTATTAATAATATTTTAGATTTAAGTCGCGTTGAGGCCAATAAGTTAGAGTTAGAACTTGTCGAGCAAGACTTACACGTTATTTTGCATGACATTGCTAATATTTTTATTAAATCAGCGACCGTCAAAGGATTACAATTTCAGATAGTACACACCTTGCCAAACAAGTTTATGCTGACCATTGATGGCTTTCGCTTAAAGCAAATCTTAATCAACTTATGCTCCAATGCCATTAAATTTACCAGTAAAGGCTCCGTTACTCTTAATATATCGGTCAAAGACGCGGCGTTAACTATTGCGGTTAGTGATACCGGTATTGGCATGAGTGAAACACAATTGCAGGAAGTCTTTAGCAGCTTTACTCAAGGTGACAGCAGCATTAGCCGACGATTTGGTGGTTCAGGTTTAGGCCTATGCCTATCAGAGCAATTAGCCAAATTAATGTCAGGAAAAATCACCGTTATCAGTACACTAAATAAGGGCAGTATTTTTACTTTAGTCTTACCTTGCGAAAAACTCGAATTGATTGAATTAGCCGATATTCCTCCCACTAAAATTATCGCCTCTGCATTCACTGCAGATGCCAGTGATATTAAGTTTGAAGGGCAAGTCTTACTGGCCGATGACCATGATGATAATCGCCGGTTAATCGCTCGTTTATTAACATCGCTAGGCTTAGAGGTATTGTCAGCCAAAAATGGTCGAGAAGCCGTTGAGCTTTGTTTAAAAAACAAACCTAAACTCATTCTTATGGATATACAAATGCCAGAAATGGATGGTATCGAGGCTT
Organism: Colwellia sp. PAMC 20917; assembly: GCF_001767295.1. Lineage (GTDB taxonomy): Bacteria > Pseudomonadota > Gammaproteobacteria > Enterobacterales > Alteromonadaceae > Colwellia_A. Next base: position 733,547 of record NZ_CP014944.1, on the reverse strand, counting down.
TTAAAGTATTGCGACAAAAAGGATGCTCTAGCCCAATAGTCGCATTGACTGCCAATGCGATGTCCCATGAAGTTGACAGATATTTAGCGCTTGGTTTCGATGGACATTTAAAAAAACCTATTGAGCGAAAATTATTTATTGCGACCATAGCTAAATATTTTGGTGAACAAATCGATGAAAGCGCAGCAGAACAAGCCATTTCAAGCGTAGATATGTCCGATTTAGTGACAGAATTTAAATCGAACTTAGTGTTAGAACAGCAAGATATCATTCTTCATATTAAAAATAATGAATTAGATAAGCTTGCTGAATTAGCTCATCGTATTGCTGGTGCCGCACAAATGTTTGGCTTTTCACTCGTTTCAGTGAGAGCGATAAAATTAGAAAAACATATAAAAAATGGCTCTTCTGAGCTGATCAGTGAAGCGGCACAAAGCCTACTTAATGAAATAGATCAAGTACTTTGGTAGGATTATTCCCCTGAGTCTTCATCCGCTAAGGCTGCTCTTGATATATAAACACTTGGTTTATCGGTTGTTCAAATATATCTGCAATTTTAAAAGCAACTTCCAAAGAGGGAGAATATTTTCCTTTTTCAATGGCTACTATGGTTTGCCTAGAAACTGAAACGCTATCAGCAAGCTTTTGTTGAGTCATTTCTTGATGCTCAAAACGTAATTTTCTAATGTTATTGGTAATGACTTTAGCCATATTAATAGCCTCGACGATAAGAGACTAGTTTAACTGACGAACAAACAATTTCGGCAAGCAAAGCAATGGCAATAATTAAATGCATAATTTCATACTCTTTAGCTAAACCAGGCATTGAAAAAGTAAATTTTGATAGTGCGGGGAAAAGAATATAGAAGGTCACACAAAAAACACCCAAGGACAATATATTATAAGCATATGAGTTTGCTCGCCTTGAAATTATTTTATCACGCTCATCACTTTTATCATTTGCTTCTCTATACTTAAAAATAGCTAGGATAGTTTGTAAGGCTACTTCTAAAAAAATAGTATAAATTACTGCAGTAAACAATAGGCCATACATAGCCTCTACTGAGAATAATTGCCGCTGATATAAATTGACGACACCCAAGGCATAATTGCCCCAAATACCAAGGGTAATTAAAAGTGATACTAAAATATTGCTTTCTCTGTAAGACATGAGCTTTCCTAGGTTGATAAATTTGACACTGTGTCTACTATATTTGACATGAGCTTGCATAAGACTTAATATAATTGAAGTCAAATATGTTTTACATCATGAATGGTCTACTTTACATATTAGTGTTTGTAGAGAAGGGCATCAGTGGTCTTAGAGGATCTTAATTTAATTTATTGGTAATTATATCGGGTAGTTATCGATAAAATAAAGGGCATTCAAAAAAATTACTGCCTTCTCGTTCTATATCGATAAAAGGCAGATTATGAGTGTTATCGGCTATTTCACTCTTGGTTAATATGGGGCGGATATCAAAGTTAAAATTTAATTTTTCTTGTTAACATATCCTTAAACATCACCCAGTCGCCGAGTAAACTATAGAAAGGATAAGTAAATGTGGCGGGTTTGTTTTTTTCAAAGAAAACATGTCCCAGCCAAGCAAATCCATAACCTATCACAGGAATAAACCATAAGCCTTGCCATAGCGCATAGTTAATACAATATATAATCAGTAATATTATTAACGACGAACCGATAAAATGTAAGCGTCGACAGATAATATTTTGGTGTTGGCTTAAATAAAATGGATAAAACTCGCTAAAGGTCTGGTATTTTTTTACCGCCATCAGTTATTCCTCTCGTCAGTGATGTTAATTAATATTACTGGTCAATATTTTTAAGCCAATAAGTATCATTGCTCCGCCTAAAATTCGGTCTATCCAATGACCCAAACGTTGAAATTTTTCGTTTATTATTGGCTGAGATAGCAAAACTACTACAGATGAAAACCAAGCGAGTTGAATAGCCATCATCCAAAGTCCATAAATAACTAAGTGTAATAACGGTAAATCAGGAGAAAGTACCACGGTAAAAAGCGCGACAAAATAAATCGGTGCTTTTGGGTTTAAGGCATTACATAAAAAACCAACACCGATATTTTTCACAGATGAACGTTTCATCGACGGTTGTGAATCAGCTTTGTTACTGACTTGTGTCGAAGCTTTTGCACGGAGCCCCTGAATACCTAAATATAATAAGTAACAGCCACCCAAGATCTTAATTATCCATAGCGTTGCTGCTGAGTTAGCGATAACGGCAGCTAAGCCTAAAGCAGAATAAATGATGTGTATTGATAAACCGAGTGCAATGCCAATACTGCACATAAAGCCGGCTTTTTTGCCATGGCTTAGTGTTTGTTGAGACACCAAAACAAAATCAGGCCCAGGTGAAGCGGCAGCTAATAAATGAATTGAACTAATTAACAGTAAACCTTGTAAAAGTTCCATAGTGTTTCTCATTGATATGACTAGTGAAACTTTAATGTTCTTTGACGTGTTCAGCAAGTAATGAATTGCTGAGCAACTAAGGTTTTTTAAGTTTCTGAAAAATTTACCAGTTATCTTTTAAGTTAATCTTTTAAGTTAATCTTTAAAGTTAATATTGAGTCGGTATTTAAGTATTCGATATTGATGTGATGTTTTTGTCTTTATATTAACCCTTTTTCTTGCTTTGTTTATTGGACAATAATAGCAAGGCAGTTAAACACGTTATGAACGATATGGGGCAAATATTTCAGCTAAAGCGCATCAATCAAATGCATTATTTCAAGTCCTAGCTCAGTATCACCGACGATTTTTAATCGTCGTTGAAAGAATAGGGTATCGTGATCCTCTTTACACCCAGCAATTAATAGTAAGTCATCACTACTAGGTAAAAAGCTTACATCAGCTGTTTGTCTTTGGTTATCTTCAGCCATAACTAATTGATCGTTGTTACAGCTGAGTAACTCATTTAATGCCAAGTCGGTTACTGAAATATGCAGCCATTTATCTTCTAAAAACGTGAAGTTATTGTAGGCTAAGGTTTATGTAAACACTGATTTTAGTGCAGCCAACAATAACTTTTTTGAAGGCTATAAGGTACAACACTTCACGTTGATTTAAATATTTTAGCGACTAAATTAACCACACTAGCCCTAAAGGCTAGCTGGGCTCTCTTAATATTTACAGCGCTTTTTATTTTTCTTAGTTGATTCTTACTGGCTATAAAGGATAATAGCGATACTTATAATGACTTAACACTGACTTAATTAACCATGCGTATTGATAAATTTATATGTAAAAGCACTGAACTGACCCGAAGTGAAGCGAAGAAACTGCTAAAAATGGGGGATGTTTTAGTTAATGGTGAGGTGATTAAGAATGCAGCAACACAAGTGCATGAAAATAACAGCGTTACCGTTAACGGTGAAGCGCTCACAGCGCGCACTTCTCGCTACATCATGATGCATAAACCCTTAGATACTATTTGCAGTAATATCGATGAAGTTTACCCGTCTTTACTCAATTATATTGAAGTGGACAAAGTGTTTGATCTTCACATCGCGGGACGTTTAGATGCCGATACCACAGGTTTAGTCTTAGTTACCGATGATGGCCGTTGGTCGCATAATATTATTTCACCCAAAAAAACTGCGCCAAGGTTTACCGCGTTAATTTACGTAATGCAATATTACTTGAAAAGTCAGCTGAGCTAATTGAGCGCTTTACCGTTGGGTTACAGTTACAAGGAGAAGATCAACTGACTCTGCCGGCTAAACTAGAAATACTCAATGAAAAAGAAGTATTACTGACCATAACCGAAGGTAAATACCATCAAGTTAAGCGAATGTTTGCCGCTGTTGGCAATAAAGTGATTGGTTTACATCGTCAGCAAATCGGCAAAATTAACTTAGATGTTGAATTAGGCATGTGGCGCTACTTAACAGATGCCGAGGTAAATAGCTTTTAGTCAGCTACTTTTTGTGTTGTGACCCTCACTGACTGTTATCTTTGTCTTTGCCTCGAGTAACAAAGCTATCGCGAATGAAGAAAAAGTCAGCAAAATAGCCATCACCGGAAGTTTCACCGTATAAGAATGCAATAAAATATCTAGGCGTTTTTTAGCGTTTCCCATATTAATTATCTATTAGGGCTATAACTGATTTTTATATCTTTATGTAAAACAGTGGCTTACCTTGGTTCAATATTTATTGAGACATAAAAAGCTGATTTAGCCACTAATGATAAAGAAACTCATCAATCAATTGTACTGATTAATAGTCAAGCTTATAAAATTTTCATGGTGTTACTCACCAAGTTAAGAGATGAAAATTTAATGCGCTTTTAAGTGGTCAGCAAGTAATGAATTAAACACCTCCATTGCGGTATATAATTCAATTATGCTCTCATTCAATGCTGTTATATTTTTCTCTTTTGATAGTATTTCTATCTTAGTGACTAAGTTTTGTACTTGAGCTCCACCTAAGTTACCTGCTGCACCTTTAATTGAATGCAGGTTATAATTTATCTTTTGCCAATTTTCTGCCTTTATTGACTCTTGCAGTTCTAGTGTTTTTTCTTCGCTATCATCTAGGTAACATTTTACCAATAATGTCATTTTTTTAGGATTTCCCCCCAGCCTTTTTAATAAAGAAGCTTTTTGCCAAGGGCTATCATGCTCACTTGCAGATTTTTCAATGGATTGACTACTTAAGATGAGATGGTCTGAACTTAGGGTATCAGTATCGAAACGCTCTTCTTTATCCGCTGTTACGCCAAGCCATAAGTTTAATTTAGCTTTAACTTTATTTATTTCTATAGGTTTTGTTAAGTAGTCATCCATGCCTGCTGTTAAACATTTCTCTTTATCTCCTTGCATTGCATTTGCTGTCATCGCAATAATAGGAATAACTTTATTCTTTTGGCCTGCATCTCCTTTGCGAATAAGCCGTGTTGCTTCATAGCCATCCATTTCAGGCATTTGGCAATCCATTATAACTAAAGAGTAAGGGTGGCTTTTTAATGACTCTTTTAAGCTTATTAGTGCTTCTAAGCCGTTTGCTACTGCGTCAGCTGTTAATCCTAATTCTTCCAAAACACCCAAAGCGACCATTTGGTTTATGCGATTGTCTTCAACAATTAATATTCTTATATTTTTGGCAGATGAAACTAATAATGGTTTTTTATCCTCGGTTGTTACTATTTTCATAGCATTCACATAATCATGAGTAACTAATGGTGATGCTTGCTTTAGTATTTCTCCGCCATGAGCAACAACAGATAAGGCTTTAAATAGATTTGATGTTGTTGTTGGTTTAGGGAAATAAGCACTAAAACCAATATCTGCAAAATGTTTTGCGTCACCTCTTTCACCCATAGAGGTCATCATAACGAGTTTCATTGCTTTAAATTCTTGTTGGTTTTTTAATTTTTTCGCTAAGGTTTCTCCTGACATATTAGGCATTTGCATATCAAGTATGGCAATATCAAAAAAGGGTGTGCCGGTATCTTCATATCGCTTTTTACATAAAGCCAATGCGGCATCACCGCTATCAGCTTCTTCAATATTTGCCCCCCAAAGCTGTAACTGCGAGCGAAGGACATCGCGATTAGTTTTATTGTCATCAACAATTAAAATGCGCAATGCCGAAATATCTATTTCGGGTATAACTAGGGTCGAATTTTTACTTTTCTCAACTAATAAGGTAAATTCAAAACAACTACCTTCACCCATTTTATCAACTACATTAATATCGCCATGCATTAAATTACAGAGTTTTTTCGTTATTGTTAACCCAAGCCCTGTGCCCCCATATTTACGTGTCGTCGATGAGTCTACTTGACTAAATGCTGAAAAAAGCCCTTCTTTTTTATCTGCCGGAATGCCGATTCCTGTATCAGATATCCGACATTGTAATATTAATTCATCACCATAATTACTTTTTTTAGTGATGAGTTTTACGGTAATAACTATCTCTCCATGATTTGTGAACTTTATTGCATTGCCGACAAGGTTCGTCAGTATTTGTCTAATTCTGCCCGGATCTGATTTGATCATCGAGTCTTCTATCCCCGTAAGATCTAGGATTATTTCTAAACCTTTATCTTGAGCAGGTAAGGCCATAGCTTCAGCAAAGTCACCTAATAAGTTTCTTAAATTAAAATCTAAGTATTCAAGTTCGAGTTTACCCGCATCAACTTTTGAAAAATCTAAAATGTCATTAATTAAAGTTAATAAAGAGTCAGCACTAGATTTTGCGATATTAACACGGTGTTTTTGTTCTTCATCAAGTTTACTATTAAGTAATAAACCTAGCATGCCTAATACACCGTTCATGGGGGTGCGTATTTCATGGCTCATATTTGCTAAAAACTCTGACTTTAATTTCGCGCCTTCTTCCGCTTTATTAAGTGCAGCAATTCTTTCTTGATATGAGTCATTAATATTACGGCTAATAACCAGTAAAAGTGCAATAACGAAAAGGCTGAGTAAAAGTGCAGTTACTGCGGATATGTATGAATCATTTTGCTTTTCTACCAACAAATGAGTGAGCGTTTTTTGTATTTGTGCAGAGAGATGATTTTCAATACTTTGTAATATTAGTTTTTTATTTTTAAGCACGCCTAAGGTATATAAAGGATCATTCTCCCATAAATGGTTTTGCAAATACTCTAATGCTTCATTGGCGGGGTCATCATTAATAATAACCAGTTGGTCAATCTCTGATGCCGATTTTCCTTGCTGCTTATATTGAGAAATATCTGACAACGTTTGTTTATATTGATTTAATACAGCTGAAAAACGATCAAGCTGATACAAGGCTTTACGATTATATTGATTAAGCGTTTGTAAGTTACTAATAAGTTGTTCTACATCACTATGAAGCGTCAAAAAAGCGATTCGATATTTTTCATCATCACGCAGTAGATAATTTTTAAATTGATGTATCAGTCCATTATAGCCTATCGAGGTTTTTAGCTGAGCGACAAGCTCCTCAGTCTTCCGTTCGAGCAAAACATTTTGAAGTCGATTAGCTTCACTGATTGTTTTGTTATCAAGTAATTGAAGTACATGGTCTTTATTGCCTTCAAATAGTGAAGATACAAATATGTCATTATACAGTCTTTCTTGATTATTTTGTTGGCGGATACTTAGCTTAAGTGGACGTATGTCAACGGTACTTTCATTTTTTTCTTCATTTTCAAGGCTCACTGTTAAAATAGTGCTATTGAGTAGGTTTAAAAATTTTAACTTCAATAAAGTAATGAAGTTACTGTGCATTTTTGCAATATCTTTATGTCTTATTTGATCTGAAAATGATTGTAATTTTGATAAAAAATCATTTTTCCAATCAATATGAAAATTAATAATTTGCTGCCAAGATATATTGTTAGCATCAATCGCTTCTCTAAGCGTTATTAACGCTAACTTTAGCTCAGCAAGGTATTGTTGATTAAATTCGCCAACAACAATGTCTTCAGATGTCATGCTTTTCTTTATTGACGACAGCAATGTATCAACATCGATACGGGGTGCTTTCAAGTCATCGAGTGATCGAGTATTTAATGAAGATTTTGCTGATTTTTCATCGTAACTAATCAAAAAAAGCGCACTGAGTTCTAATTCTTGGTTGAGGGCATCGATGAGTTTAGCAATATTATTATCTAACGCTGTTATGTTTTCAGTATTGTGTAAAAGTGAAATATCTTCTTGTTTATTATGAACAATATTTAGCATTAATATAATAGCAATAATAAGAGGTAAACCTGCAGAAATTATGAGCTTTTTACGGATGTTTGATGCGTCAGATGATACATCGACAATGTGCTTTCTAATTAATAAATAAACAATTGGTGTAATCGATAGGCTCAGTAATATAGCGTCTAGTAACGCTTCAGGTAAAAATGGAAATAAGGCTTGTATCCAAGGTAAGAACTGCATGATTAAAAATTCGGTAAGGCCAATGGCAAGGGAGATAAGGATGAGAATAATTAAAATATGGGTTGAATTTTTATTATTTGATAGGAGACTCAAGAGATATTACCGCGCCGTTAGTTAATGTCCTGAGAAGTATAGACACAATTTTAAGTCTTTTATAATAAACACTTAAAATATTTAATTTTTATAAATTTTTATTTTATATTAAACAATTCTGATGGGCTTCAATATAGCTTAGCATCAACAATTAACTTCAGTATCGCTATTTTACTTAGTCATTATAAGGCTAACAATTTACCTAAGGCCATATGTAAGACAAGTCAGCTTAGCCAATAAAACGCTATGCCCGCGAAGCCTCTTGAAAAATAGGAGCAACTGATTTAGATGTCTGAACTAGAAATGGCAAATGAAAATAAGTATTAGCGACTATCACCGAAGGGAAACACCATCAGGTTAAACAAATATTTGCCGGTGTTGGCAATAAAGGGCTTGGCTTAGTTCGTCGATTAATAGGTAAGATCAATTGATTATTGAAATGGGTATGTGGCGCTAATTAACCTATGCTGAGTCTTTATTTATAGCGATAACAGCACTTTACCTGAGCATATTTTTAAATGAGTGGCTGAAAAAATCTATTGGATTTGTATCAAAACCATGGCTGTAAATAATCGTCAGTTAGTCTAGCGGTACTATTTATATAAAATATTAAACTTTTATTGTTAGTTGCCGATTAAATGTACAACAAAACAATAACTAATAAACGGACAAGTAAAGTGGATGTACTGATAGATTTATTGCCTGCGGCCAATCAAGTAAAAATCGCTCAATCAAAAAAAGATAAGCGCCAAGCTAATAAATATAACCGTCAAATGAACTCAGCAGCAAGTCTGCCCGATGTAGCAGATGATGTTAAAAATGGTATAGGAATAAAAAAAGTGCTTTGGAAAGGACCTGAACGCCGCTCATCTGCTGACCGACGCCATTTAAAAAATAAACGCGGACGTTGGCTAGAGTCACGCGACAGAAATGATCGCCGAACGACTCAATATGCAATATCAGTGAAAATTTAATTGCCGCTACGTGGTTTACTTCTTTTGTAACTGATTAAATTTTTCCATTTGCTCTGCTGTTGCTGGCAATTGGTGTTTTTCTTTCCATTCGCTATAGGGCATACCATAAACTTGCTGACGAGCAGTCTCGATATCTACTTCAACACCTAACTTCTCAGCCTCAGCAACGGTCCATTTAGAAAAACAATTACGACAAAAACTCGCTAAATTCATTAACTCAATATTTTGTACATCTTTTCTACTGTCTAAGTGAGCCAGTAAACGACGAAAAACAGCGGCTTGTATTTCTATTTCTTTGTCCATATTCATCTCTTTATTTAGTTAAGTGGAGTTGACTGTTCAACTTCCTTAGTGGGTTTGTCATAAGGCAGAATACGAATGATCATACCTATATAAGGATGATCAAAATAGTGTATTTCTGTGCTTCTGACTCGTCGGTCTTGTTTAAAGTTTATCGTTTTTAAAATTGCCGATGGCTTTTGTTTATCACCAGGTAATAACCTCTGCGTTGCTTGTTCGGCTAACGACATATTCATTACGTTGAGATCAGCGGTAATATGTAAATAAAAGTCAACTTCTACCTTGATAAAACCCTCTAGTGTCCAGTTTTGAGGAGGCTTGATTGGGGCTGCCTGCATGGTGCTAGTATTCAATATTAGCGCTGTGTCGGTTATATCTTGCTCTATTTCAGCGAGTAAACTTTTTGTCTCAGTAGGTAAGTTGGGTAGCTTTATCAGCAGCGCTTGTAAACGTTCTGCCATTATTTTTTCTTTTACTGTTTCATCTGACCTTTCTATTTGGGCCGAACTATCTTTGTATAAGGCGTTATGCAGGGCCTCTTCTTGGCTTTGTGCTTGTTTGCGTTGCTGTTGAAATTGTTGCAATTCTTTTTGGTATTGTTCTGAAAAATTTTCACCGGCAATAACTTTCAGTGGCACAGCTAACTGTTTAGTTTTTGTTTTTTGACGCCAGCCAAAATGCAGTAAGGGTTTGAAATTTCGACTGCGGGCTATTTCTTTAACAATATCGTCAAGTTGTAATGATTCTTTATTAAGTAAGTAGTCTTCATCACTATAGATATCTTCAATATTATTAATAGTAGGCGGCACCTGCTCAAGATTAAAAGCGCTATAACTTTGATAAGCATAAGCATCGGTTGATTGAGTAAAGTGCTTAAATTCCTCTACAGAAATAGTACAAATACCATCGGTAAATGAGGCGGTTTCGTTGGCATAAGTTAAGGGCAAGGTTGAAAATTCAGCCGCTGCTTGCTCAAGTAACATTAAGCGTTGCGTTAATTCTTTTTCACTCATCACTTGTTTTGGTAATGGCATAGCTAAACGGCTGTCGTCATCCACTTTTAATGAACTATTTATCGGTGCAGGGCTATCATTGATATTGTCTAAAGCCACTTGTCTATGTGTGCCATCGCTAAATTTTGATACTGATGTCTCTGTTAACGACTCGTCTATCGTTTGGGCTGAAAGCGTTTGTAATTCAGCTAAGCTTTTAGCAACATAGTAAGGCTGCTCTTTTATCGCCGTTATAGCTTGCTCAAGGAGTGATTGAGCATAAGTAGGATTATTACAACGGGGTAATTGCTGTTTTAAGCTGACGATATCAGGGTTAAGATAAGGACCTAATAAGTCGATAATATTTCGATATTGGGGTAAAGCCGTATTATTTGGAAACTTCTCTTTTAATTGCGCTTTATCGCCCAGTTGACTAAACAGGATCACTTCCACTTCAAACCAGCGGTCGTCATTATCTTTATCAGCGGCACTGGTTTGTTGTGAAAATATTAAGGCTGCACAGAGCAGCGCTAAATGTTTTAAGTTCATTAATCATCCAAAGAGTTATAACCTGCCTTGTTATTGTAAACTAAGGCATTGAGTCTGCTCTGTTATCTTACGGTTATTTTTTTGTTTTTACTAAATCATTTAACATAGATGTCACTAAAATAAAGCGTGATTTACTATCTTCAGTGGCAATTTTAAATTGGAGTTTATTAGCGCCTACTAATTTATAAACTTTTGGCTGTTGCTGAATAAGACCAATAATAAGCATAGGATCAACTTTTGTCTCATCGCTAAACTCAATAGAGCCACCTGCTGGACCTGCTTCGATGCGAGAAACCCCTATTTTTTGCGCCTTTAAACGTAACTTCGCAATATGGACTAGGTTTTTAGCCGCTTGCGGTAATAAGCCAAAACGGTCAATTAATTCTACTTGAATTTCGTCAAGTTCATTTTTATTGCCACAACTGGCGATACGTTTATAAATACTTAATCGTAAGCTGACATCAAAAATATAATCGTCTGGTAGTAACGCCGGCACCCGTAATTCAATTTCAGTTTGCTTAGCGGTCATATTTTCAAGCGATAGTTGTTTGCCTTGCTTCAACGCTGAAACGGCTTGATCGAGCATTTCCATATAAAGGGTAAAGCCGATTTGGCTCATCGAGCCACTTTGTCCCTCACCTAATAATTCACCTGCGCCACGAATTTCGAGATCGTGTGTGGCCAAGGTAAAACCAGCGCCTAAATCTTCAAGAGACGCAATAGCTTCAAGACGTTTCTTCGCATCTTTAGTAATACGTTTAACATGTGGTGTTAATAAATAAGCATAAGCTTGATGATGTGAACGACCCACTCGGCCTCGTAATTGATGGAGTTGCGCTAGACCTAAATGGTCGGCTCTGTCCATGATAATGGTATTAGCTGTTGGCACATCGATACCTGTTTCGATAATCGTTGTACAAACTAATACATTGTAACGTTGGTGATAAAAGTCGCCCATAATGCGTTCAAGTTCACGTTCACGCATTTGCCCATGGGCGGTGGTTACTTTTGCTTCTGGCAGTAGTTTTTGAATATCTGCAGCGGTTTTATCTATGGTATCAACGTTGTTATGTAAAAAGTAAACCTGACCACCACGAAGAATTTCACGTAAAATAGACTCACGAATAAGGGCGTCGTCACGCTCGCGAACAAAGGTTTTTACCGCTAAGCGTTTTGCCGGCGGTGTGGCAATAATCGATAAGTCGCGCATGCCACCCATCGCCATATTCAAGGTCCGTGGAATAGGGGTTGCGGTCAATGTTAAAATATCAACATTGCTGCGTAATTGTTTGATTTTTTCTTTTTGCTTTACACCAAACCTATGTTCTTCATCGACCACTAATAAACCTAGGTCTTTATATTTAATACTATTTTGCAATAACTTATGGGTGCCGATCAGAATGTCTATTTGGCCTGATTCAACATCGGCAATAACAACGTTTTGCTCTTTGGCTGTTTTAAAACGTGATAATACTTCTATAGCAACCGGTAAATTAGCAAAACGGTCGCGAAAGTTTTCATAATGTTGTTGGGCAAGCAAGGTTGTTGGCACTAAGATAGCCACTTGCTTGCCGTCGTTAACGGCAACAAAAGCGGCACGCATCGCAACTTCAGTTTTACCAAAACCGACATCTCCACAAACGAGTCTGTCCATGGCCTTATCGCTGAGCATATCAGACACTACTGCTTTAATGGCTTGCTCTTGATCAAAGGTTTCTTCAAACGGGAAACTGTCTGAAAAAGCTTGATACTCAGCTTTGTCACGTTTGAATTGATAACCTTTATTACTGGCTCTGCTGGCGTATATATCGAGTAGTTCAGCCGCCACGTCACGCACTTTTTCAGCGGCCTTTTGTTTTGCTTTACTCCAAGTATCGTTACCTAATTTATGTAACGGCGCACTTTCTGCGTCGGCGCCCGAATAACGGCTAATTAAATGCAATGAGCCAACCGGTACATAAAGCTTTGATTCACCTGCGTAAATTAAAACTAGAAACTCAGTGGTTATGCCACTATTTTCAATGGTTTGTAAGCCCATATAGCGACCAATACCATGCTCAAAATGGACAACAGGTTGTCCCATTGAAAGCTCGGCTAAGTTTTTAAAAATAGCATCCGCTTGAATAGTTTGTTGTTTGGTACGGCGGCGACTTTGTTTTATCCGCTCTCCTAAAAGTTCATCTTCGGTGATTAGGGCTAGCGCATTTTTCTTAGCGGTGCCTTTACTTTGAAAGATAAAACCACTGTTGAGGGTATTCACTGTGATGCCAAGTTTGTCCGGGCTTGCGACAAAGCTTTCAATATCGTCAAAATATTGTGGCTTGATATGGTTACGCTCTAATAACTCTAAAACGCTTTCTCTACGGCCTTGGCTTTCGGCAACAAATAAAATTTTATCTGGGGTTTCTTTGTCGCGAATAAAATTATTGATTAATTCAAAAGGCTGTTTCAGTTGATGATTAACCGTAACATCAGGTAAGGGAGTGACATCAAAACGGATATGACCGGCTTTTGACTTTTCAATGTCGTCACTGTCAGTTTCTTGTAACGCGTTTATTACCGGCACTTTTTCTATTGAAATTCGGTCAAAAGGTTTTAAGGCACGATAAAACTCTTCACTATTTAAAAAGAGTTTCTTGGGGGTAATAATGGCCGAGTCAGATCATAACGACGTTCTTCAAATCGGTAATCAATATCAAGCCAGTACTGTTCAATAGCTTTATCAATATCGCCACTGAGCATTATCCGTGTGTTTTCGCCTAAATAGTCACACAAAGTGCTCGTTTCTTCAAAGAACAAGGGGAGGTAATATTCAATACCTGCCGGCAAAATACCATCACTGACCTGATGATATATTGACTCTTTATGAATGGTGTTAGGAAATTCTTCTCGGTATTGACGACGAAATAAATTTATTGCTGCTTCGTCGGTCGGAAATTCGTGTGCGGGTAATAAATTTATTTCATCTATTTTATCACTTGAACGCTGGTTTTCAGGATCGAACAAGCGAATATCATCAATTTCATCATCAAAAAAATCTAAGCGAAACGGTGTTTTACAGCCCATAGGGAATATGTCGAGAATTGCACCACGTGCAGAGAATTCACCATGCTCCATCACTTGTTCTACGCAGCGATAACCACTGGCTTCAAGATTTTGTCGCATTTGATGTAAGTCTTTTTTATCACCTACTTTTACGATCAAACTATTTGTACGCAAATACTGCGTTGGCGCAAGGCGTTGTAATAATGTTGAAACCGGCACAATAATAATGCCACTTTTCATATTTGATAATTGGTAAAGCGTTGCTAGTCGCTGGGAAATAATATCTTGATGCGGTGAAAAGGTATCATAGGGCAATGTTTCCCAATCAGGAAATAAGCAAATAGGCAGTTGCCGCTTTTTATTTAAACTTTTTAATTCTTGCTCGAAACGCAATGCTGACTGGGTGTCGTTGGTTAATAACAACATCGGAGCGTCGGCATTGAGGGCGCCATGGTATATAGCTAGCGTGTCACTACTACCAAGTAAATTAGTCCAATGCTTTTTATCAGCATGTTTGCCACGACGTTTAGTTAATACAGGTTCAAATAAGCTAGCAGTTTTACTCATGATTTCTCTATCAAATAATGATTGTTAATAAGGCGCGCTAAAACAGCGCATTATCTTAACATGAGTTAACGTTAAATTTTAACAACGAGTAAATACTTTTTTGTTTAAAAAACTATAGTGATATAATAAGGCCCAGCTTTACATTGGGTAGGGCCTGCTGTGTTTTTTGGAGAGTTTCGTGACCAATAATGATGTTTTACGACGTTTAAGATATACCTTTAATTTTAATGATCAAAAGATGATCGACCTATTTAATTTAGCAAAGTTAACGGTAAGTCGTGAACAAATCAGTTATTGGTTGAAAAAAGAAGATGATCCACAAGTTGTTAACTGCACCGATATTCAGCTTGCTACTTTTTTGAACGGTTTAATTATTGACAAACGTGGCGCCCGTGATGGTGAAACACCGCCAGCTGAAAAACGAATGAATAACAATCTTGTGCTCAACAAATTAAAAATAGCATTAGCGCTGCGCGCAGAAGATGTTCTCGATATGATGTCTACCTCAGGTATACGTATGACTAAACCTGAATTAAGTGCCTTTTTTCGCAAGCCCGATCACAAACATTACCGCGAGTGTAAAGATCAGTTTTTGAGAAACTTTATTCAAGCCATTGATACCAAATATCATGTTAACCGTCCTGAGAAATTTACTCCAAAGCGTGAAGTTGAAACGGTAAAAAAACCTGAGTTACCAAAAAAAGACTATCAAGCTGCTAAGCCTAAAGTGAGCAAAATATACATAAACCCCAATGCCACTAAAGCAACAGATAACGATGATAAACCTAAACGAAAAGTGTTAAAACTTAAGCCATCAGATATTTACAAGACTTAGGTTTTACGTGTGATTATTTATATTCAGTAACACTTGAGAATAAATTTTCTTATGTTAATCATAAAAGTACAAATTCTACTTTAATTGAAAAGAGCTTTTACCTCGGTATAAGCTCTTTTTATCAGCACTGTCTGATAAAAAGAGAAGAGGTAAAGTTCCTCTTATCGTAATTACAAAGCGATTCGTCGAACAGCTATTGCCAACACTATCATTTTTGATCAAGACTAGATAAAAGCATTTTTAATTCAGAACATTTACAGTTATTGAAATGTAACTATATATTCCTATAAAAAGAGATACTTATGACCTTAAAAAGTACATTACTAGTAGTGGCTATTTCTAGCTCATTACTTGGCGCTTGCACAGAACAAAAAGGTATTGATACACCACAAACAAGCTCAAAGGACGCTGAGAAAAAAAGTGCGATTAAAGCACTGTCTGAATCAGAAAAAGCTAACCAAATATTTGATGCTATTTTTGATGAAGGTGTTGCACGAAGCCCGATGATGCAAACTTATTTAGGTATAAAAACTGATTATGATAAATGGGATGATATTTCAGAAGAAAACACGCTAAAGGAATTAGCGATTACTCATGAAAACCTTCAGCGTGTTAAAGCCATCGATAGTAGCAAACTCGATGAGCAGACAATGATCAGCTATCACTTATTGGTACAAAAATTAGAAAATAAAATTACTGACCATAAGTGGCGTTTTCATAACTATCCTGTAAATCAAATGCGCGGCTTACACTCGAGTTTACCTGCATTTTTAATTAATCAGCATTCCATTAGTAATGTGAAAGAAGCACAAGATTATATTGCTCGAGTGCAGGGTGCTAAAGTACTTTTAGAACAATTAACGACACAACTAAAATTGCGTGAAGACCTAGGTATTATTGCCCCTAAGTTTGTTTTTCCTCACGTTATTCGTGACTCTCAAAATATTCTTGCAGGTGCTCCATTTGAAGATGGAAAAGACAGTACGATTTTAGCTGACTTCACTAAAAAGGTGAATAAACTTGAGATCAATGCCGCTGAAAAAAGCACGCTGTTAGCAGCGCTTAATACCGCATTAATGAACAGCATAAAACCGGGCTATCAGCAATTAGTCAGTTATTTAGAAACGCTAGAAAAAAAAGCAGACAATAGAGATGGCGCTTGGAAATTTCCAGAAGGTGAAGCATTCTTTAATAACGCATTACAACGTACCACCACAACAGATTTAACCGCTAACCAAATTCACCAAACTGGCTTAAGTGAAGTGGCTCGAATTCACGGTGAAATGCGCACTATTATGGAAAAGGTTGGCTTTGAAGGCGAACTTGGTGAGTTTTTTGAATTCATGCGTAATGATAAACAATTTTATTACGCTGCTGATGAAGTGGGTAAACAACGTTACTTAGACGAAGCTGTTGCTTTAATTGATGATATGGAAGGACGTTTAGACAGTTTATTTTTAACTAAACCTAAAGCTAAACTAAAAGTTAAAGCGGTTGAGGCTTTTAGAGAAAAATCGGCAGGTAAAGCATTCTATCAACAACCTGCACCTGATGGCTCTCGTCCAGGTGTTTATTATGCCAACCTTTACGACATGCAAGCGATGCCAACATATCAAATGGCGGCTCTGGCGTATCATGAAGGAATACCGGGTCATCATATGCAAATAGCTATTAAGCAAGAGCTCACTGATATTCCAAAATTTCGTAAATTTGGTGGTTATACGGCACACACCGAAGGTTGGGGGTTATATGCAGAAATGATCCCTAAAGAAATTGGTTTATACCAAGACCCATATTCTGATTTTGGCCGCTTAGCCATGGAGTTATGGAGAGCTTGTCGCTTAGTGGTTGATACGGGTATTCATACGCAAAAATGGACGCGAGAACAAGGTATTGAATATTATGTCGCAAATACGCCAAATGCTAAGTCTGACGCGGTAAAAATGGTCGAGCGCCATGTTGTTATGCCGTCACAAGCAACCGCATATAAAATTGGCATGTTAAAAATTATTGAATTACGAGAAAAAGCTAAAGTTGACCTTGGTGAAAAATTCGATATTCGTGAATTTCATGATGTGGTACTTCGCAATGGGCCAGTACCCTTAAATGTTTTAGCGCAATTAGTTGATACTTATATAGTGAATAAAAAATAGCGAATAAAAAAGCTTAAGCTAAAGTGTTATTGCAGTAAAAAATCTTTATAAAAGAGAAGTGCCGTTTGGTACTTCTCTTTTTTATGGCCATTACCTAAATACCTATTGATGATAATCAGACGTTAATTGATTTTTCTAGGAATAAGCCGATATTTATTTAATTCTTAAGCAACTTTTGCCCTTAATGCGTAAAATTTATAATTTGCCGAGATAAGCGCTATTCCCTTTGATTAACAGTTGTTATAATGCCGAAAAATAACGTAGTTTAAATTCTTTTTAGAGGTTTTGTGGATGTCGGAAGCTGAAAAACGCCCAACAAATTTTATTCGTCAAATTATCGATGCGGATCTTGAAAGTGGTAAACATTCGAGTGTACAAACTCGTTTCCCACCTGAGCCCAATGGTTTTTTACATATTGGCCATGCGAAAGCAATTTGTTTAAATTTTGGCATTGCTCAAGATTACCTAGGCTTATGTAATTTACGTTTCGATGATACCAACCCTGAAAAAGAAGACATTGATTACGTTAACTCAATTCAAGAAGACGTAAAATGGTTAGGCTTTGATTGGGCGGGTAAGGTTCATTACTCCTCTGATTACTTTGATCAATTGCATGGTTTTGCTGTTGAATTAATTGAGAAAGGCTTGGCATACGTTTGTTTCTTAAATGCGGATGAAGCACGCGAACATCGTGGTTCGCTCAAAGCGCCAGGGAAAAATAGCCCATATCGTGATACGAGTGTTGAAGATAACTTAGCACTTTTTGCCAAAATGAAAGACGGTAAATGTAAAGAAGGCGAATGTGTTCTTCGCGCTAAAATTGATATGACATCAAGCTTTATGTGTTTGCGTGACCCGATTCTTTATCGTGTTCGTTTTGCTCATCATCATCAAACAGCCGACAAATGGTGCATTTACCCGATGTACGATTTTACCCATTGTTTATCTGATGCTATTGAAGGTATTACCCATTCACTTTGTACATTAGAATTTCAAGATAACCGTCGTTTATATGACTGGGTACTTGAAAATGTATCGATTGATGTTGTACCACATCAATATGAGTTTTCACGTTTAAACCTTGAATATACTGTGATGAGTAAACGTAAACTTCATACGTTAGTTGATGAAAAGCTTGTAAATGGTTGGGACGATCCGCGTATGCCAACGATTGCTGCCTTTCGTCGTCGCGGTTACACTCCGAGCTCATTACGTGAGTTTGCTAAACGTATTGGCGTGACTAAAATGGACAATACCGTTGAAATTGGTGTTTTAGAAGCTTGTATTCGTGAAGACCTCAATGACAATGCACCTCGTGCTATGGCGGTACTTGACCCGATTAAATTGGTAATAGAAAACTACCCAGCAGATCAAGTAGAAGAATTAACAGTAAAAAATCATCCAAGTGATGATGAACAAGGTACTCGCATTGTTCCTTTCGCCGCAGAACTTTATATTGAAGCGGAAGACTTTCGTGAAGAAGCTAATAAAAAATATAAGCGTTTAGTGCTTGATAAAGCTGTGCGTTTACGTGGTGCTTACGTTGTTACTGCCACACGTTGTGACAAAGACAGCGAAGGCAATGTTACGACCGTTTATTGTCATTATAATGCCGATACCTTAGGTAAAAATCCTGAAGATGGTACTAAACCAAAAGGTGTTATTCATTGGGTTGCTGCTCAGCAATCTATTGATGCAGAAATTCGTTTATATGACCGTTTATTTAATGTACCAAATCCTGCTGCTGCAGAAAATTTTCAGAGTGTGATGAATGAAGATTCGTTAATTACCATCAGTCACGCTAAAGTAGAGCCATCATTGGTCAATGCTAAACCTGAACAAGCCTTTCAATTTGAACGCCAAGGTTATTTTTGTCGTGATAATAAAGACTCACAAGGTGATAAGTTAGTATTTAACCGTACGGTAGGTTTGCGCGATACTTGGGCTAAAATGGGTAACTAATTACCCTGCTATTACGTTTAAAACCTTTATTTACTGGAGTTTTACCAGTATATAAAGGTTTTTTTTTATCTAAATTTATACTTTAATTTTTTCATCATATAGCTTGTATTGAATGGTATCGTATTTATTAATATATTTAGGTGTGTGATTTTAAAGTTTAGATAACAGATAAGCTATTTTTTCAAAAATAACGAAGTTAAAAAGTCCGCTAGTGATAAATAATGCAATAGCGTTATATTTATTATTTAAACGTGATTATTAATAAAATTTTCTTAGCAAGTTAACAAAAGATAGTGATAAAAATAAAGCCAGCTGATGTTAATTCAGCTGGCTTTATTTAATTTTATAGGTAATAAACAGGCGTTTTTTATTAACGCGTTGCTGCTTTCATTTCCTGAACAAAACGTGTTAATGCCGCCAACATTGCTTGGTTATCATCAAGATTATTTTCAATGATTTTAACCACGGCAGAACCACTTATTGCGCCAGCGGCACCGGTTGCAAGTGCTGCTTTAACTTGTTCTGGGTTAGAAATACCAAATCCTATCACGCCCGGTGAGGCATTATTTGCTTTTAGCTTTTCAATTAAATGAATAGCAGGATTAGTAGCTTCTACCGATGCACTTTTAGGCGTATCCACACCCGTTACACCCGCACGACTTAATACGTAGGTGTAGCCGTAGCTATATTTTGCAACCTGCTTTAATGTTTCTTCGCTGCCGTTAGGCGGAGCAATAAATATTGGCGCAACACCATACTTTAGTGCAGCAGCACGGAACGGGGCACTTTCACGCAAAGGTAAATCAGCAATTAACACCGAATCAACACCGGCAGCAGCCATATCTTTATAAAAAACATCAATACCGCGAGCAAAAACTAAATTTCCATAAAGTAGTAAACCGATTGGGATTTCAGGCGCGTAAGCACGAACTTTTGCTAAAATAGTTAAACAAACATCAGTGTCTACCCCAGCGTTGAGTGCACGCAATGCCGCCATTTGAATAGTAATACCATCAGCACTTGGGTCTGAAAATGGAATACCTAATTCTAAAGCATCTGCACCAGCATCTATTAAAGCTTTGATTATTTCAAATGATTGCTCAATACTTGGATCGCCTACGGTCACAAACGGAATAAAAGCGCCTTGATTCTTTTTTGCTAATTGAGCAAAAGTTTGCTGATAACGCGTAGTCATCTGCTTGTTTGACGTTGTGTCTAAGCTCATTTTGCTTCTCCTTGACTTTTTGCTTCATTTTCAGCTTGTAATACAGTTTGCACATGCGCTAAATCTTTGTCACCGCGCCCTGATAAATTAACAAGAAATACGGTTTCTTCAGTAACAGCTTCCGCCATTTTTATCGTGTGAGCAAGGGCATGTGATGGTTCAAGTGCTGGAATAATACCTTCATTCATTGCTAACAGTTTAAAAGCTGATAACGCTTCGTCATCATTAATAGGCACATATTGAGCGCGACCCGTATCTTTTAAAAAGGCATGTTGCGGACCAACAGCTGGGTAGTCTAGACCGGCTGAAACCGAGTACGATTCCTCTATTTGTCCTGATTTATCTTGCATAATATAAGTGTAGTTACCGTGTAACATACCTTTTGTACCGGCAACTAAGGTTGCCCCATGTTGGTTGGTATTAACACCTTTTCCACCCGCTTCAACGCCAATTAATTTTACACTGCTCTCTTTAATAAAGTCATGGAATATACCAATGGCGTTTGAACCACCACCCACACAAGCAATGACATAATCTGGTAAGCGACCTTCTTGTTTAAGAATTTGTTGTTTAGCTTCCTCGCCAATCATTTTTTGAAACTCACGAACGATAGTTGGAAACGGGTGAGGACCCGCGGCTGTGCCTAACAAGTAATGAGCGTTTTCATAGTTTGCAGACCAGTCACGCAAGGCTTCATTAACGGCATCTTTTAAGGTACCGGAGCCTGCAGTAACAGGGATAACTTCTGCTCCCATTAGTTTCATGCGAAATACATTGGGTTGTTGACGTTCACAATCTAATGCGCCCATGTAAACTCGACATTTCAAACCTAATAATGAACAAGCGATAGCTGTAGCTACGCCGTGTTGTCCAGCACCTGTTTCGGCAATAATTTCTGTTTTACCCATACGTTTAGCGAGCAATGCTTGGCCAAGGACTTGATTGGTTTTATGCGCGCCACCGTGTAATAAGTCTTCGCGCTTTAAATATATTTTAGCTAATGGATTTTTACATAAATTGCGGGTTAAGGTCAGGGGGGTCGGACGTCCCGCGTAATTTGTTAGTAGGTCATTAAACTCAGTTAAAAAGCTCTCGTCTTGTTGTGAGTCAATAAATGCTTGCTCTAACTGCTCAAGGGCAGGGACTAATAATTCACCAACAAACATGCCACCAAATTCGCCAAAATAGGCTGGTAAAGTTGCTTTTACTTGGGTCGTCTCTTGTTTAATTGTTTGGTCTGTCATTTTCTTTATTCCTAATGCTTTATACGAGTTACATGAATTAAGTCAGTTATTTATAGCGTATAAATATTCACTTAATTTGTGTGTTCGGTCTTATTAATAGTGTCTAATGGCGGCAAAAACTTGTTGAAGTTTTTCGCGGCTTTTAACGCCTGGGCTTGTTTCAACGCCTGAGTTGAGATCCAAACCGAATAAATCTAGTGTTGTTTTCTGGCTAACCGCCTGTGTAATATTATCGATAGACAACCCGCCCGCTAGAAAACAATGACTTAAGTCTTGCCCAGAATCGGCTAACGCTCGCCAATTAAAGGTTTCACCACTGCCGGCATTTTTGCCGTCTAAGACATAAAACTGCGCATTACTCATTAACTCAGGTACTTCGTCTTCGACCGGCAAAGCTTTCCAACTTTGGCAGCCTTTTGGAAGTAATGGTTGCAATGAAGCGATATATTGTGAAGTTTCATTACCATGAAGTTGCACCGCAAATAAGTTTAGCTTGTGTGCAAGTTTCGCCACTTCTTCAATGGCATGATTAACAAACACGCCAACGTAACGTAAAGAGGGAACCTGCTCGACAATCATTTTTGCTTGTTGTTCGTTAACATACCTTGGCGACTTTTCAGCGAAAATTAAGCCACCAAATTGTGCGCCGGCGTCAACAGCACTTTGGGCGTAGTCAACTTGTGTTAAGCCGCAGACTTTATTATTGCCATAAATGAGTTTACGACAAGCTAAATCAATATCATCTTCTGCCATGATTGAACTACCCACTAAGAAGCCATCAACTGCTGGCGCTAACTCGCGAACTTGTTCGTTGGTATAAATACCCGATTCAGATATAACGATGCGATCAGCAGGTAGTGTCGGCGCATAGTCAAAGGTTCGAGCGATATCGGTGGATAAGTCGCGTAAATCTCGGTTGTTAATACCAATAAGTTTAGCGCCTAAATCAATGGCTCGATCGCGCTCTTCATCATTAGATATTTCAGTCAAGACCGCTAAGTTATATTGCTCAGCGATAGCAGATAAGTCTTTATATTCTTGGTCTGATAAAACGCTTAGCATTAATAAAATCGCATCGGCACCGTAATATCGCGCCAAATAAACTTGATAGGCATCAACAAAGAAATCTTTATTAAGTACTGGACAATTTACCGAGTCAGTCACTATTTTTAAATATTCAAAAGTGCCTTGAAAGTATTTTTCATCGGTTAAAACAGAAATAGCGGCAGCATATTTATCGTAAATCTGGCAAATAGCCTTAGGGTCAAAATTTTCGCGTATTAAACCTTTCGATGGCGAAGCCTTTTTACACTCTAAAATAAAGCCAGCATGCGCGTGACCTTTTTTTCTATCAAGTGCACCGTACATATCTTTTTGAGTGGGTACTAAAGTGTCAATAAATTCACTTAATGGAAAATCAATTTTACGTTGCGCTATTTCGATACGTTTATCAGCAACAATTTTTTCTAATACATTTGCCATGTTATGCCATTGCCTTTGAGTCTAAATTTGAGTTTGAAATCACGACCATATTTTCTAAAGTCGTTAATGCTTTACCTGAAGCTAGTACTTCTCTTGCCATGTTAGCGGCTATTTTTAAATCAGTTGCTTTGTCATGTAGGTACAATAATGCGGCACAATTAATAATGACGGCGGCATTATGAGCAGCCTTGCCATTACCACTAAGAATTGCGCGAATATACTCAGCATTTTCTTGTGGTGTACCGCCCTTAATATCTTCTAATGTGTAACGGGGTAAACCAAAATCAGCGGGAGAAATGGTTCGGCTTGTACACTGACCATTGGCTATCTCGCTAACTTGCGTTTCGCCGTGTAAGGCAATTTCATCTAAGCCGCTACCGTGAACGACCCAGCCACGTTTAACCCCAGTTAACAGTAAACTTTTTGCCATTACATCGATAAGCGCTGGTGTATAAACACCGAGTAACATAGTGCTCGGTGAAGCAGGATTTACTAATGGCCCTAATATATTAAATAAAGTGCGCACCCCCATAGATTTTCTAACCGGAGCTGCATGTTTAAAACCCGGGTGATAAGCCGGAGCATATAAGAAACATAAATTTGTTTGCGCTAAACACGCACTTGCTGTCGTTGGCGACATCATTAAATTGACGCCAAAGGCCTCCAATAAATCTGCGGAGCCAGACATGCTAGAAACACTTCGGTTACCGTGTTTCGCCATTTTTAAGCCACATGCCGCGGCTAAAATTGCCGCGGTAGTTGATATATTAATGGTATTCGCGCCATCGCCACCGGTACCTACACAGTCAGCAACGTTATGCTCTTGCTGTGGAAATGGTGTTGCTGAGCCTCTTACTGCTAGGGCAGCACCTGAAATTTCGTTAGCCGTTTCGCCTTTTATTTTTAAGGCAGTTAATACACTTGCTAACAGTACGGGCTCAACTTCACCTTTGATCATATTTTTAAAAAAATCTTCAGCTTCAGTCTGACTAATATCATTTCCATCAACAAGTTGTTGTAAAATTTTACTCATAAGAACCTTCCGCTGCTTTGTGTGGTGAAGCCAGTAAATAATCAATAGTTTGCGCTAATAACGTGCCGCCATAAGTCGTTAGGATTGACTCTGGATGAAATTGAAATCCTAAGGCTACGTCCGTCTTATGCTCAATGGCCATTGGTAAACTGATTTGTTCAGATGTTATATATTCAGCAATAATATCAATGGTATTAGGGACTTCACTTGCTATCAGTGAATGATAGCGCGCCACAGGTAAGGGGTGATTTATCTGGTCAAAAACACCGGTTTGACGATGAGTAATACTCGATGCTTTACCATGGACAATTTCAGGTGCACGGATAACTTTACCGCCATAGTGTTCAACTAAGGCTTGATGGCCTAAACAAATGCCTAAGATTGGATATTTACCGGCACATTTGGCTATTAATGCCATTAAACAGCCGGCTTTATTGGGTTCTCCTGGGCCGGGCGATAATACGAGTAATACTCGATCGGTGGATTTTTGCATTTGTTCAAAGATAAAATCTGCCGATAGGGTGTTTCGATAAATGGTTGGTTCAAACCCTAAACATTGAAATTCATCGACCAAGTTGTAAGTAAAAGAATCGAGGTTATCGAGCATGAATATTCTAACATTGCCATTAATAGTGGGTTCTTGATGACTATGCATGATTACTCTCCTTGCACGGATTGTTTAGGTTAGCGCTGTCGCTACTCGGAGCGGCAGTGATCTCAACAGTGAAAAGTTCTGCATGTTGAATGGCATTAATGACCGCTTGTGCTTTTTGCTTGGTTTCATTGGCTTCTGACTGAGGATCTGAGTCGTAAACAACACCGGCACCTGCTTGAACATGCGCTATACCGTGTTTAACAAAAGCAGAGCGGATAACAATACAGGTATCCATTTCACCGTCACCGGTTAAATAGCCAACCGCGCCGCCATAACTCCCTCGACGTTTGCCTTCTACTTCTCGAATTAATTGTGTCGCTTTTACTTTTGGGGCTCCCGATAAAGTGCCCATATTCATACAAGCCTGATAAGCGTGCAGGGCATCAAGGTCAAGCGCTAAGGTGCCACAAACTCTAGAGACCAAATGCATAACATGAGAGTAACGGTCAACTTTTAATAAGTCAGCAACATAGCGAGTACCTGCTTGACTAACGCGGGCAATATCGTTGCGGGCTAAATCAACCAGCATAGTGTGCTCGGCTAATTCTTTTTTATCTAATCGTAATTCAAGTTCAATACGACTGTCTAAATCAAGTGAAATTGAACCGTCTTTATTAAGTCCGCGCGGACGAGTTCCGGCAATGGGATAAATTTCTACTTGACGATTTTTATGTTGATATTTTAATGCAGATTCTGGAGAAGCACCAAAAATACAAAATTCGCTGTCTTTTAGGTAAAACATATAAGGGCTAGGGTTGCTTTGCTTTAACGCTTTGTAAGCATTTAAGGTGTTTGAGCACTTTAGCGAAAAGGTACGAGAAGGTACCACTTGAAAAATATCACCGGCGCGAATATTTTCTTTTAACTGATTAACCGTGTCACAGAACTGTTGATCTGAGATGTCGCTACTAACTTCACTTTTTTCAATCGGCTTGTCATAAGGTCTTTCTTGAGCAATATATTGTTGGGCCAAAATATTTTTTATATCGGCTAACCGTTGACGAATTGTCACTAGATTATGATTGGCCGCTTCTCCTGAAAAAATATTACCAATAACTTCAGTTGATTGCGCTTCATGATCGATAATCACAACAGTTTCAGCCAAATAATAGACGAAGTCTGGGCAGGTATTATCACCTTGGCTTACTGTCGGTAATTGCTCGGTCATCGACATCATATCAAAGGCGAAGACTCCACCTAAAAATATCGCAAAAGGGTGATTGTTGCTATTTTTAAGCTTATTAAATAAGCGTAAACTTTGAAAAGGATTAATAGCGAGTAAGCGCGATTTTTCATCCAGTTGTTGAGTCAGTTCAGGGAAAATGGCGCTAAGTGTTTTATCTTTAACGCTTAACGTAGCGTGTTCAGCTAAATGCTGTTGCGCAAACTCAAGCGCCGATTGACCATTGTTTGTTAACGCTTCAAACGTAACAAGATTACCATGACAGGTTATTTTTAATGCCGCATCGGTAAGTAATAAGCTTTTTAATTGATGTTTTTTATCAATTTCAGCCGATTCTAATAATAAGTTATTGTCGCTGTTTTGGCTTAACTGGTGAAATATCGCCAGGGGATCGGTCTGATATTTAACGGTTTCTGATAGTGTGGTAACACTGCCAGTTTGCTTATCTATGGTAAGCGTATTCTGATGATTCATATTCTTTCCTAGCTTTTAACGTCTAATTTAAATTAATGGTCAACCTGCATAAATAGGCAATAGCCACCATATAAACCAACTTTTAACGCGCGTAATAATCATGTTTTTCTCGCCATAGTACTTTAGCTTTGAGCTAAAAAGTAAAAAGCCCACTCATTATGAAATAAGCAGGCTTTTTGAATTTTTACGTACAAGTAAACATCACAACCCACTTATGCAGATTTATGCCACCAACAATTCATCGAAATAGTTTGTTTTACTTGTATCATTATTGTCTTCATCTCAGTAAAATTGCCTTAGCAATTAATTCCCCTATAGAAGAACCGATTATGACTGTATTGTCAACCTCTGATTTAGCTGATTATTATAGCCTACGGGTCGATTTGCACAGTCATACAAAATGTTCTGATGGAACACTGACGCCGCAAGAGCTTGTTGAACGGGCGGTTAACTTCCAATTGAATGTTTTAGCTATTACCGATCACGATACGCTTAAAGGTTTATCTATAGCTAAAGATTATATTCTAGAAAAAAATCATCCATTAACCATTATCAATGGCATCGAAATATCAACCAGCTGGCATGGTTTTGAAATTCATATTGTTGGCTTAAACATCGATGAAAATAATGAACAATTACAAACGTTAATTGCCAGCCAGCAAGCAGCAAGAGAATTACGTGCCACCACCATGGGTGAAAAACTCACCAAATGTGGCTTCTCTGGCATCTACGAGCAAGCGAAAGAACTTGCAGGGCAAGGCTCTATAACGCGGGCACACTTTGCTAAAATATTATTGCAAGAAGGCCATGTTGATCATATGCAAAAAGCCTTTGATAAATACATTGGCAAAGGCCAACGCGCGTTTGTAAAGCCCAACTGGTGTTCTATTGAAGAAGCGATTGCCGCTATTCATCACGCCGGTGGTAATGCGGTGATTGCCCATCCGGTTAGATATGACTTATCAACCAAATGGTTACGCCGCTTAGTGGTGCAGTTTAAAGCCGCAAAAGGTGATGGCTTAGAAATAGTATTACCGCAAATGGCTAACGAACAACGAAAATTAATGCTAAGCTTTTGTTTAGAATATGATTTACATGCATCTATGGGCTCAGACTTTCATTATCCAACGCGATGGAGTGATTTAGGTCGTAATTTACGTATGCCCGATCAGGTGAAACCCATTTGGGATCTTTGGTCTAACGCCGTTAAGTGAGTTACTAAGTGAGTAAGATAGGTATACCCGAGCTAGTTATAAAAAAATAGTAAGCTTAATAATCGTATTAACACTTAAAGTAACACCTAAAGTAACACCGAAATTAACATCAACATCTTAGTGGAGAAAATTTATGAGTCAGTTTTTTTATGTACACCCAGATAATCCGCAAGGTCGTTTGATGAAGCAAGCGGCGGCCATTATCCAACAAGGTGGTGTTATCGTTTACCCTACCGATTCAGGTTATGCTTTAGGTTGTCATATCGGCGACAAAAAAGCGCTTGAACGTATTTGTAATATCCGAAATATCGATAAAGATCATAATTTCACCTTAGTGTGCCGTGATTTATCTGAATTATCTGAGTATACCCGTGTTGATAACAGCGCCTATCGGTTATTAAAAAGTAATACCCCAGGCCCTTATACTTTTATCTTTAAAGGGTCAAAAGAAGTACCTAAACGGTTATTAAATCCGAAAAGAAAAACCATAGGTATTCGGGTGCCTGATAATGCCATAGTGCAAGCCTTACTGGCTGAACTGCAAGAGCCTATTATGTCGACAACGCTAATTATGCCGGGTGAAGAACGAGCAGAGTATGACCCTGAGCACATTCGCGATATTTTAGAGCACCAAGTTGATTTAATCATTAATGGTGGGCACTTGGGTGAGCACCCAACCACCGTCATTGATTTTTCTGATGATGAAGTGAAAGTTATTCGAGTCGGTGAAGGCGACCCAAGCCCTTTTGAATAACTACAACTTATTATGGATTAATAACGAGTGAGTCAGCCCGCTAATTCAAAAGAAAAAACTATGCCACGAGAGATGGTTCAGCAAGTATTACCGCTGGCATTGATCCGTGGTGAAGTGGTGGTTAATAAGCCAAAAGATTTATTTATTCCGCCTGATGCCTTAGAGGTTATTTTAGAGTCATTTGAAGGACCACTTGATTTATTGCTTTACCTTATTCGTAAGCAAAAATTTGATATTCTAGATATGCCTATTGCGCCCATTACCACACAATATATGCAATACATTGAATTGATGAAAGAAATTAAAATGGAATTAGCGGCCGAATACCTAGTCATGGCTGCCATTTTAATGGAAATAAAGTCACGTTTATTATTACCAAAACAAGCGGTAGTTGATGAGGATGAAGACCCACGTGCCGAATTAGTACGTCGTTTACAAGAATATGAGGTGATCAAAAGTGCTGCACAACAACTTGATCAAATTCCTCGTCTTGAACGTGATTTTTTTCAAGGGAATGTTGAATTATCTGAAGATTTTCAAGCCGCCGTTTTTCAGGCTGATGTCGACTTAAGTGAACTTGTTAGTGCTTTACAAGGAGTACTTAAACGTACCAAAGCACTCGAACATCACCATATAGAAAAAGAATCTTTATCAACCAGAGAGCGGATGTCATCAATATTAGCGCAGTTAAAGTGTGCTGCCGAAAATAGCTCAGCTTTTGTTGAATTTAGCGCTTTGTTTACAGTCGCTGAGGGCAGACAAGGTGTTGTGGTAACTTTTTTAGCTATTTTAGAGTTGATCAAAGAAAGTTTGATAGAATGTGTACAAACTACCATTTTTGGTCAATTAAGAGTGCGTTTACCCGTATGACAACTGTTGAAAAAATAAAAATAGCTAAACTTATTGAAGCGGCTTTTTTTGTTAGTGATGGACCTTTGAGTGTTAAGCAAATAAAAACAGAGTTATTAGTTAATTATCAGCTAAATCACCAGCAAATTCGTGATGTCATTGGTGAATTGGTGATAAAATATAAAAATTCAGGGGTTAACTTGGTGCAGGTTGCTTCAGGTTACCGATTTGAAACGATTAGTGAGCTTAATGAAGACTTAGCTATTTTTGTTGCTAAGCTCACCAAAGAAAAAACGCCTAAGTATTCGCGAGCACTTTTAGAAACGCTTGCCCTTATTGCTTATAAACAGCCAATAACCCGCGGCGAAATTGAAGAGATTCGCGGAGTAGCGGTAAGTAGTTATATAATGAAAACATTATTAGAAAGAAACTGGGTGAAAGTGGTTGGTAATAAAGAAGTGCCTGGGCGGCCATCGTTATATGCGACCACAAAAGCATTTTTAGATTATTTTTCATTAACTTCATTAAGCCAGTTACCCGAATTATTGCCTATGGCTGATTTAGGCGCTATAGATAAACCTTTGCAAGCATTGGTTTAGTTATAGCAACAGCACCCGTATTAATAAAAATATACAAACACTATTTATTTTAGAGACAGCAACGTAGCGGAAAACACCGTGAAGTTACTGACGTAAAGAGAGTTAAAGCCATGTCTGAAAAATTACAAAAAGTCCTTGCCCGTGCCGGTAAAGGTTCACGCCGTGAAATGGAAACCTTCATTAGTGCTGGTCGTATCAGTGTTGATGGAAAAACCGCTTTTTTAGGGGATCGCATCGAAGGAAGTGAGCAAATTCGTCTTGATGGTCACATCGTTAAGTTAAAACCTAAAGAAGACGATTTATGTCGTGTCATTATGTACAACAAGCCCGAAGGCGAAATGTGTACCCGTAAAGATCCTGAAGGGCGTCCAACGGTTTTTGATCGTTTACCGCCACTAGAGAATAGTCGCTGGGTTGCTGTTGGTCGATTAGATATTAACACTTCGGGTATGTTGTTATTTACCACCGATGGCGAGCTTGCTAATCGCTTAATGCATCCTTCACAAAAAGTTGAACGTGAATATGCAGTGCGTGTTTTTGGCGAAGTCAATGAAGCCATGCTGCAAACATTGCGTGCGGGTGTTAAATTGGAAGATGGACCGGCGAAGTTTCAAAAGATCACTTACAAAGGTGGTGAAGGGCGTAATCATTGGTTTCATGTGGTACTTTCAGAAGGGCGTAACCGTGAAGTTCGCCGTTTATGGGAAAGCCAAGAAGTTCAAGTCAGCCGTCTAATTCGTGTGCGCTATGGCGATATGGAAATGAAACGACAATTACCTAATGGTGGTTGGACTGAGTTAGCTTTACCTGAAGTCAATTACTACCGTAAATTAGTGGGTTTGCCTGTTGAAACACAAAGCAAAGTTAAAGTGGACGAAAAAGTGATGGATAATGCCAAAAGCCGTCGTATTCGCCGCTCAGTGAAAAAACATCAACAAAGAAGTCAACAAGCAACGCGTCGTCGCCGTTAGTCTTTTGTTGATATTGTTGCATAAGCTGTCATTAATTTTTTAAGGGATAAACTTGAATAAAACTTACGTAGAAGATCATGCCTCATTGGTTGTACTTTGTCAGAAACTTGCGCAAGCAGACTTTTTGGCAATAGATACCGAATTTGTTCGTACTCGTACCTTGTATCCTAAATTAGGTCTTATTCAAGTGAACGACGGGGAAAATTTAGCGTTAATTGACCCCGTTGCGATAGATGATTTATCACCCTTTTGGCAGCTACTAACCGATGAAAAAATTTGCAAGGTACTGCATGCTTGCTCAGAAGACTTAGAAGTTTTTCTGACTGCGGCAAATTGTCGTCCGGTTAACTTAATTGACAGTCAAATAATGATGTCGTTTCTTGGTCATGGTTTATCAATGGGCTATGCCGCAATGGTCAACCATTATCTTGATATAGAAGTTGATAAGTCAGAGTCAAGAACCGATTGGATGAAGCGTCCTTTAAGTGCTAAACAGCTTGATTATGCGCAAGCAGACGTCGAGTATCTATTTCAACTTTACCCGCGTATTCGTGATGAACTTGAGCAAAAAGGCTGGCTCGATGCTGCGCAGGAAGAAAGTGATTTACTGATAGAGAAAAAATTTACGCCTATCGATGAAAGTAAATTATATCGTAATATCAAGTTAAGCTGGAAACTCAGCGCCAAGCAACTCTACATCTTGCAACACTTAGCCAGTTGGCGTTTTCAGCAAGCGAAGAGTCGTGATATGCCGATAGGCTTCATTGCCAAAGATCACACCTTATTTGCTTTAGCGGTTCATAACCCTGATAACGTTGCGGTTATGGCCAACCTTGAAGGCGTCGAAATGCTTGATGTTCGCCACAAGGGCAAAACAATGTTGATGGTTTTAAAAAAGGCTGAGCAAGAAGATTGTGGTCAATACCCAGAGAAAATTTTTCGTCTTGATGAATATCCGGGTTATAAACAAATCTTTAAGAAAGTGAAAAACTTTGTCGCTGAACAAGCGCTAAACGCTGAACTTACTCCTGAAAATTTAGCCTCGAAAAAACAAATTAATCAATTTTTGTCATGGCATTTTAAATTACATAATGCGCCCGAGTATAGTGAATCAATTGATATATTATCGGGCTGGCGTAAAACCTTGTTCGGTGAGCAATTAAATTTATTCGCTAAAAATGATTTTAAATAAACTGTCTATTAGACATTTTAAAACACTACAACTAAAAACATAGGTCTACTATATGCTGTGTACCATCTATAAAAGTACTAAAAAAGCGCAAACATATCTTTTTGTTAAACAACGTAATGATTTCTCATCAGTACCGGCACCCTTGATGTCAATTTTTGGTACGCCAACACTTGTTACTGTGATGAATTTAGCAAAAAAAGAAAAGCTGGCACTAGCAGACATTGAAAAAGTAAAAGCAAATTTAAATGAGCAAGGCTTTTACTTACAGCTTCCACCACCCATAGAAAACTTACTTGACCAACATAAAACGGAAATGAAAATAAAAAATAACAATGATGATTAAGGAGTGTTACATGTCGTTTTGCTTTGATATTAAAAAATATAGTGTGCTAATGAGTTGTTGTATTTTGCTTTGTTTAACTAGCTCTGCTCAAGCGGCAAAAAAAAATCTAAGCGCAGCGGGTTTTGAGATATATGTTGCCAGACTCAAAGTAGAAGCGCTGGACAAGGGCTATGACACGGCACTTGTTAATAGCGCCTTTTCACAGGTCAAATTTCACCAGCGTGCGGTAAAAGCCGATCGTTCTCAGCCAGAAACTGTTGAAACTTTAGATACTTATTTACCAAAACGTGTTCCTGACTGGAAAGTTAATAAAGCGCGTGCACTGTATAAAGAACATTTACCCTTGTTAACAAAAATTGGTAAAGAATATAACGTTCAACCCCGTTTTATCGTGGCGTTATGGGGGTTAGAAACAAACTTCGGTAAAATCATGGGTAATTATAATGTTATTTCGGCATTAACCACGCTTGCGTATGAAGGCCGCCGTGAAGTGTTTTTTAAGAAACAACTTTGGGCTGCGTTAACTATTGTTCAGCAAGGACATATCAGTGTTGAAAAGATGAAAGGCTCTTGGGCGGGTGCTATGGGGCAAAATCAGTTTATGCCAACCTCGTTTGTTGCTTTTGCGGTCGACGGAGATGGCGATGGCAAGAAAGATATCTGGGGTAATTTAGACGATGTGTTTTCGTCTATGGCTAACTATCTTAAAAAAGAAGGTTGGAGCGACGAATTAACTTGGGGTAGACAGGTTAAATTACCAGCAGATTTCGATAAGTCGTTGGCTATTCCTAAAAATACGGGTAGTCGAGCAAACTGGTTAAAAGCTTGGGAAAAAACAGAAAAAACCTTAGCACAGTGGCAAGCTTTAGGTGTTAGGCGTGCCGATGGTACTCACTTACCTAAAGTCGACATTAAGGCTGCACTAGTATTTCCTGATGACGAAAATGGCCGTGTTTATTTAGCTTATAATAATTATAAGAGTCTAATGCATTGGAATCTATCTTATTATTTTGTTAGCTCGGTCGGTCATTTATCAGACAGAATAAAATTTCCACCTATTCAGTAAAATTCATTCGATTCACCAGAGAAAATAAAAGAGAAGATATTTATGAGCGAACAAGCTCCTTTTTGGCAAACCAAAAAATTAGAAGAAATGAGTCGACCTGAGTGGGAGTCTCTTTGCGATGGTTGTGCTAAATGCTGTCTAAACAAATTTATTGATGATGATGAAACAACCCAGGAAACTGAGTTACTGCCAACCACTTATATCAACGAAGGTGAGCAGATTCATTACACCAATATTGCTTGCCATTTACTGAATGAAAAAAGTTGTCAATGTTCAAAATACGAACAACGTACCACTTTAGTGCCTGATTGTGTGCGCTTAACACAAGAAAATTTAGACGGTGTTTTTTTCATGCCGCCTAGTTGTACCTATCGTCGTCTAAAAGAGGGACGTGGCATGCCTTCGTGGCATCCACTGCTTAACAACGGCAAAAAGACAGCCATGCATAAAGCGGGGATGTCGGTTCGAGGAAAAATAGTTAAAGATGATGATGTTGCGATAGAATATTTTGAAGATTTCATTGTTTCATGGCCGCTAAATGATATCGATTAATTTTATGCTTTGCTTTCCTCTATCTAAAAGGTAAGTGCAAAGAGTGATAGCAACAAGGGTTGACGGCTAACGCTTAATTGAGTCGTGACTCGTTGCCGATGGTTCCAACGCTAATTCTAATTCTAATAAAGTGAAATATAGATGATCATTGATGGTAAGCAGGCAGCTGCTGATTTACGAAAAACACTAACGCTTCAAGTAGCCCGCCTTAAAAAAGACAAGGGAATTGTACCAGGCTTAACTGTGGTACTCGTTGGGGAAGACCCAGCAAGTGAAATTTATGTGCGTAATAAAATAAAGCAGACACGTGATGTCGGCATGATTTCTAACGAAATTAAATTACCTCATGACACTAGCCAAATACAATTATTAGCCGAACTGCAACAGTTAAATAGTGATGATGCGGTGCACGGTATTTTAGTACAATTACCCTTGCCAAAGCACATTGATGAAAGCGTTATTATTGCGGCTATTGCTCCGCATAAAGATGTTGATGGTTTTCATGCGATGAATTCGGGTCGCTTGTTAAATGGCGAGCCAGGCGCATTAGTGCCTTGTACGCCGCAAGGCTGCATTATATTGGCTAAACAACATTTAGGCGAAGACTTATCAGGATTGCATGCGGTTGTCATTGGTCGCTCTAATATCGTTGGTAAGCCTGTTGCTTTGTTACTTCTGCAAGAAAATTGCACAGTAACCATTGCTCATTCCCGTACTAAAAATCTAGCAGGTATTTGTCAGCAAGCCGATATTTTAATTGCGGCGGTTGGCCGAGCTAATTTTGTTCAAGCCAGTTGGGTAAAACCAGGCGCAACTGTTATTGATGTCGGTATTAACCATATAGAAGATGAGAGCGGCAAAGCTAAACTCGTTGGTGATGTCGACTTTGCTAATGTTGCACCGGTTTGTGGTGCGATAACACCAGTACCGGGTGGCGTTGGCCCAATGACCATTGCCTGCTTATTGAAAAACACTCTTATAGCCGCAAGCACTAATGGCTAATTCTCTATAAAATAAGCGGCTTACAAGTGAAAGCTAATAAATTTCTTTTAGCTTTCTTTACCCTTAGAAATCTTCCTAACAGCGGCTCAGGTAATTGTTGTTCAGATATTTTTTCAAAGCCATTTTGCAGATAAAAGTGATTTAGCGTTTCGTCAGCAAAACAAAATATTTCTTGGTGTTGATGTTGAGTGAAAGCAAAGGTTAATAGCTGTGAGGCAAATGTTTGTTGTCGAAAGGCCCGTTCGATAACCAAAGCATGTAAAAAGGATTGTTGGCTATTTTCTGACAGCGTTGAAATTATAACCGCGCCAATAATATCTGATGAGCACATAAGCAAGTAAGCGTTGTCTAAACCCAGTAGGCCTGCGCTGTAACTTTGCTGTTTATAAAAACGCATCAGTGATTTTTTATCACTTTTAGTTGCGAGAGAAAAAGTCGTTTTCATTATCTGTCTTTTGATGATTGGCTGCTCATTATAAAACAAAAAACCAAGCAGGTTGCTTGGTTATTAAACTTCAGTGTTCGTTATATCCTAAGCGCTTTTTCACCACGGGCAATACCGACACAGCCAGAACGCACCGATTCAATTATCTCTGTTTCATTGGCGAGTGTCGTGATAAAAGCATTAAGCTTTTCAGCATCGCCGGTTAATTGAATGGTATAAACTTGCTTACCAATATCGATAATTGAACCCCTGAAAATATCGGTAATACGCTTAACTTCAGTGCGTGATTTATCATTCATCGCCAAAACTTTGATCAGCAGTAGTTCACGTTCAACATGGCTACGCTCGGTTAAGTCGGTAATTTTGATGACATCAATGAGTTTATTAACTTGTTTGACGATCTGCTCTAGTACTCTATCGTCGCCTCGTGTTGCTATAGTAATACGCGACAAACTCGGATCTTCAGTGGGAGCTACGGTCAAACTTTCAATATTAAAGGCTCGTTGAGAAAATAAGCCAACAATACGTGATAAAGAGCCCGGTTCGTTTTCTAATAAAACAGCTAAAATTCTGCGCATTATGCTTTTACTCCTTTTTTTATCCACATATCATCAATTGCGCCCAATCTTATCTGCATTGGGTAAACATGTTCGTTTTCGTCTACTAATACATCTACAAAAACTAAACGATTTTTAATCGCAAAGGCTTCGGTTAGCTTATCTTCTAATTCATCTAAATGGTTTATCTGCATACCTACATGACCATATGATTCAGCAAGTTTTACAAAGTCAGGAAGCGACTCCATGTAGGAAGATGAATGACGACCGCCATAAACCATATCCTGCCACTGGCGAACCATGCCTAATGAGCGGTTGTTTAATGAAATAATAACCACAGGTAAGTTGTACTGTAGACACGTTGAAAGCTCTTGAATATTCATTTGTATAGAGCCATCACCCGTTATGCAAATAACATGACTTTCAGGGAAGGCTAATTTAACCCCCATAGCAGCAGGTAAGCCAAAGCCCATTGTGCCTAGACCACCAGAGTTTATCCATTGGCGAGGTTTAGCAAACGGGTAGTATTGTGCAGCAAACATCTGATGTTGACCGACATCAGAGCAAACATATGCTTCACCTTGGGTAATTTTATACATAGCTTCGATAACACGCTGGGGTTTTATTTGGTCTCCTTCTTGGACATAAGCTACGCGGTTAATGTCGCGCCAGTTATTAACTTCTTGCCACCACTGCATTCTTTCTTCTTTATTAGGCTCAAAGTCTGTTGCCGCTAATTCATCTAATAACTGTTGTAACACGACCTCAAGTTGGCCAACAACCGGGATATGAGCATTAATGGTTTTCGAAATAGAAGTCGGATCAATATCAACATGAATTATCTTGGCATCGGGACAAAATTTCTTAACATTATTTGTGACACGATCATCAAAGCGAGCACCAAGGGCAAGAATGACATCAGCATTTGCCATCGTTTTGTTGGCTTCAACTGAACCATGCATGCCTAACATACCAATATAGTTTTTATGAGTGCCTGAAATGCCACCTAAACCCATTAATGTATTGGTAATTGGGGCATCTAATTTTTCAACAAGTTTTGTTAACAAGCCTGATGCATTGGCGATAATGACACCACCCCCCGAATAAACAACCAGCTTTTTAGCCGTAGTCATTGCTTTAACGGCTTTTCTTATTTGTTTAGGGTGACCCTTAATGCTTGGATTGTATGAACGCATCTTAACATCAGTTTCAATATGAAATTCGCCCATGCTGGTTGGCATTAATAAGTCTTTGGGCAGCTCAATAACCACAGGTCCCGGTCTTCCAGTGCTAGCAATATAAAAAGCTTTAGCAATAATATTAGGGATATCTTCAACCACCCGACAGTTAAAACTGTGCTTAACGATGGGACGAGAGCAGCCGACAATATCAGTTTCTTGGAAGGCATCATCGCCAATAAGTGTGGTCGGTACTTGTCCTGAAAGCACCACCATAGGAATTGAATCCATGTAAGCGGTCGCAATACCCGTTATACAGTTTGTTGCCCCAGGACCGGATGTGGCAAGCACGACACCTACCTCGCCAGTGGCCCGAGCAAACCCATCGGCCATATGGGTTGCCGCTTGTTCATGACGTACTAAGATATGCTCAACGTCTGTTTGCTGAAATAAGGCATCGTAAATATCTAAAACAGTACCACCGGGGTAGCCGAAAATGTACTTCACGTCGAGTGCCGCTAATGCTTTTACTACCATCTGTGCACCAGTGAATTGCTTCTTTGTCATGAGCTTGCCTTCTATAAAGTATGGTTAAACTAAGTTTCAACAATAAAAAAACCCTCGGTCTTGTGCAGAGCGAGGGTTTATTGTATTTGTTATTTAATAACTTTTCTTACACACAACACCAACTCCGCAATGGTTTAATGACCACGACGACAGAGAGGAGTGTAATGAGTGAAAATGTAACATTCATTGTAAATTGAATCCGAGAAAAAGTTATTTATGAATCTATTTTTAAGATGTTTTGCTCTATCTGTCAATAAATAATTACGATTTAAATGAATATACTCATAACATTTTAATTTTATCTTAATGATTTAGATATATGTCTATGCTAGCGCAGTTACTTTTTGACCACTAATAAGCAGTGTTTCGCCTGCAACGATTTAATTTTATCAGTATCTGAATTAGCTAAATAAAGATCGAAACAAATGGGGCAGTAAATTTTTATTTATTAATAAAGTACCAGAAACACTCCAAATAAAGTTGGAATCTGACTTCAAGTGGCATAAGTAAACCTTAATAGTCATTCAAAACACATCCTGAAATGACGGTGTTAACGTCTTCTGCGTGCGCAAAGAAGAAGTAAAGATTTGAATGTTAGTTCAGGTCACCTAGACACCCCGTTAGTTGTCTTAAGCCGGCAAACTGCTAACTAAATAATCATTGGCATAGCGGACGTGCCTAAAATTAGTTTTTGTGACTGATTTCACGGTATAAAAGCAAAATAAAAGTATAGAATGAAAACAAAACCTATGACGGAGAAAATGCTCAAAACTGTCATAGAGTCACAATTGAAATTAAAGTCTACACTATTGGATAGTTGCCTAATCAGCATAGTTATATCGTTACCTGAACGCATTAATCTATATCTCCGTTATTGATTAACGGGTTATACAAGTACTGAGTTACTAGTGAGCAAACTTATTCCGAATGCTTCTCATTCGATATTTAAATAATGATGTGGCCTTTTTTTGCATTTTTTGCAAATACAAGGCCAATTTAAGTTGGCCTTGTATTTGAACATATAGAGGGATAGTTACATACCACTCATCTCTTTGTTTACTTCGATAACTTCGTTCCATTGATTTTTAAAAACTTTGTCATAAAGAGCACCAAACGTTTTGTAACTTCCTTTACCGTATAAATCTTCAAAATGCTTAGCGAATTCCAAGTCCTCATCTAACTCAGCCCAAGAGTCCATGGCTGAAATCCCCATTAAATGACGACCGTTTAAGTTCCCTTGAATTAATTGGTTGTCGTAAATTGCCCAATATTTTTCTTTACCCATTTTGTCGAGGGTATCTTTTACTTGCTTCAATAGATACTTGATAACCTCATTATCTTGATCAGAGTTAACCGTTAGGTATCTAGTGATATACTTTTCTGGCGAATCGGCATTTTTAGCCATATTGTTAATCAATAATCCGTCCATATTTCGCCAAATTTCGCTTTGTTTATAAGAGGTAATATATGGATTAATATTATCTACCCAATCATCATCATGTTTTTTATCGTCAGGTCGAGAATCAAATTCAGCATAACTTATGGGGCCCATGACCCATATAAATTCATTAGTATTTGGACCATAGATAATATTATAAATTTTGGTTTTTAGTACACCTTTGACATGGTATTTTTTAATATGATTGCGCATATTCGTAGTGAATTTTTTTGCGCTTTTATTGTCTATAGTGAATCTAAATGTGTCAAATTGCGTATAGGATTTAACCTCCTCAGCAATTACAGAAGATATAAAAAAAAGAGCTATTAATAGAGTGAATATTATTTTCATAATAATAGTTTCCTGCCTGTTGTATTATTGAATTGTTATTACATCTTTAAATCTTAGATTCAAAGATGACATCAATAGCCGGTGCTCATTTAATGAGCAGTAATAGTATAGTAAGTATACGAGTCATTTCAAGTTAAGATACTATCTGTCAAATGACTGTTTTGGTGATCAGGCAGATATATTAAGTATTTATGCTAACGACCGTTTTGTCGCTTTCTTTTAAAACCTCTACGACCTCATTATTGGCTTTGTTCGCATTCATACTTAACGGGGGATTGGCAAAAATTATCATAAAGTTACAGATGTTATTATTTGTATCTAACGTGTGCTATCAGGAAACGGCTAGCGTAAAGCTGTTGTTCAGCCATGTCAGCTGTTGTTCAGCCATGTCAGCTGTAGATCAATACATAAATAAATTATAAAAAGCTAACTTCTTCTCTGCGGCATTAGTGAGCTTTAGGTAATTACTTCAACCGCCATGAATATTTTCTGCTGTGGAGGTCTTCTTAGTACGTATTGAAGAAGTCAGGATTTAGAATTATGCGCGTTTGTCTAGGTCAGTTTTACATCCGTTAATTGTCATCTCTGACCTTACTAACATCGGTTTTGAGACTGATTTCAGGGTATAAAAAACAAAATGAAATTATATAATGAAAACAAAACCTATGGCAGCTGCAAGTTCATAGTTTTAGTGGCATTCCATATATAGACGCTAACTTCTGCTACAAAACAGTCATTCTGGATTATTAAATAGCTTCTAATTACTGGTCAGTTTTGGGGTAAGAAAACTGGCAGTTAGATATGTCAGTATTTTATATCCAATGGTAAGAAGCAGAAATTTGTATGTTAAACGTCACATTAACTTATTGAATGAAGAGCTAAACTTTATAGTAAGTTATAAAAGTTTAGCTCTGAATTTTCAATATGCAATTTATTTAGCCGAGCCGACATAAATGATCTTAGTCTCTTCATTTTTGTGATTGAAAATGGCTGCGATATCTTTTATTTCAACACTTGTGGTAGGTATTTTATCTTTTTTGGAGGTGAAATGGTTTAAATACGAAAAGGTATCAAACGCATCATATTTATGGGCAAAATGCGCCATTACCATATTATTACAAGTAACAGAATTAACAGTAAAGCGTTTTGAATTAACAGTAAAACGTTTCGAATTAATCGAAGAACCCATTATACGCAATCTCAGTGCTTTTTTTAATCCATCTTTATCATTATTGCCAGCAAACACACACATTTTTGTCTCAATATTACTATCTGTTGCAATAAACTCGTACTTGGTAGCATTAGAATTGAAAGCTAATAATACGAACACTACTGCCAATGTTAAAATTTTCATAATTGACTCCTTTATAGTTGCAAGTACCCGATACAACTTAACTAAAACTCTCGAATAGTTAACGGGAGATAGGAAGCTATATAACACATCCTCATCCGCACGGTTATAGGCATTTTTTGCGCCATTCAGAATTGGTAAAGCCTAATTGTATGAATAAAAGACGATTAAAATGTGTAACTAAAAGTAATATTAATTTCGAAATAATAAGTGTAAAAAAAATGGACACTGGCTAATGAAAAACTCAAAATACAGAAAGAAATCTACTTATTTGCAGTGCAATATATTATATGCTGTAAAAAATCTGACATTATAATCTGCTTTACACAAAGTGGACGAGCTGCAAGAAGTCATGCAATACAACCATGAGAACGACCGCTATCGGGCACACTCCAGAGTAATATGACTGTTCAACCATGTTCGCTGTAAATCAAAACATACAAAAATTTTCAGTATAAATTATAAAAAGCTAATGTTTTCTCTATGGCATTAGTGAGCTTTAGGTAATTACCTCAACCGCCATGAATATTTTCTGCTGTGGAGGTCTTCTTAGTAAGCATTGAAGAAGTCAGGATTGAGAGTTATGCGCGTTTGTCTAGGTCAGTTTTACATCCGTTAATTGTCATCTCTGACCTTACTAACATCGGTTTTGAGACTGATTTCAGGGTATAAAAAAAATAAAATTATATAATGAAAACAAAACCTATGGCGGCTGCAAGTTCATAGTTTTAGTGGCATTCCATATATAGACGCTAACTTCTGCTACAAAATAGTCATTCTGGATTATTAAATAGCTTCTAATTACTGGTCAGTTTTGGGGTAAGAAAACTGACAGTTAGATATGTCAGTATTTTATATCTAATGGTAAGAAGCAGACATTTGTATGTTAAACGTCACATTAACTTATTGAATGAAGAGCTAAACTTTATAGTAAGTTATAAAAGTTTAGCTCTGAATTTTCAATATGCAATTTATTTAGCCGAGCCGACATAAATGATCTTAGTCTCTTCATTTTTGTGATTGAAAACGGCTGCGATATCTTTTATTTCAACACTTGTGGTAGGTATTTTATCTTTTTTGGAGGTGAAATGGTTTAAATACGAAAAGGTATCTAACGCATCATATTTATGGGCAAAATGCGCCATTACCATATCATTACAAGTAACAGAATTAACAGTAAAGCGTTTTGAATTAATCGCAGAACCCATCATACGCAATCTCAGTGCTTTTTTTAATCCATCTTTATCATTATTGCCAGCAAACACACACATTTCTGTCTCAATACTACTATCTGTTGCAATGAACTTGTACTTGGTAGCATTAGAATTGAAAGCTAATAATACGAACACTACTGCCAATGTTAAAATTTTCATAATTGACTCCTTTATAGTTGCAAGTACCCGATACAACTTAACTAAAACTCTCGAATAGTTAACGGGAGATAGGAAGCTATTTAACACATCCTCATCCGCACGGTTATAGGCATTTTTTGCGCCATTCAGAATTGGTAAAGCCTAATTGTATGAATAAAAGGCAATTAAAATGTGTAACTAAAAATAATATTAATTTTGAAATAATAAGTGTAAAAAAAATGGACACTGGCTAATGAAAAACTCAAGATACAGAGAAAAATCTAATGTTAGATTTGGAAATATACATATTTATAGTCTGAATGAACATATTTGCAGTGCAATGTATTATATGCTGTAAAAAAACCTGACATTATAGTCTGCTTTACACAAAGTGGACGAGCTGCAAGAAGTCATGCAACACAACCATGTGAACGACCGCTATCAGGCACACTCCAGAGTAATATGATTGTTCAACCATGTCCGCTGTAGATCAAAAAAGTTACTATGCCACCCAAGATAATGCTACGCAGTGATAATGCTCTGAAACACGGCTATCCATTGGTCAACAGTAATGCATGTACTTCATCTTGTAAGCTTTTGCATATCGATTTTTATAGATGTTGATTAAAAAAATTACTATGCCACCCATGCTAATGCTACGCAGTTATAATGCTCTGAAACACGGCTATCGATTGGTCAGCAACAATGCATGTACTTCATCTTGTAAGGCTTTTCATATCGATTTTTATAGATGTTGATAAAGTTACTATGCCACCCATGATAATGCTACACAATAATAATGCTCTGAAATACGGCTATCCATTGGTCAACAGTAATGCATGTATTTCATCTTGTAAGCTTTTGTATATCGATTTTTATAGATGTTGATTAAATGAGTGAATTTCAGGCAAGTTTACTTCTCCCCCAAGGTAGCCGTATTTTTCTTGCTGTCTTAGTACTGTCTTAGCTTGTAGTTAAGTTTACGCGCTATTCAAACAAGCTTGGGCATTTGCTTTACCGTGTGCTCGCTTTAACCCCACGTGCTCAGTAAATTCACACAAATGCTCTGCGGTGCCTACCGCGCCAGTGAATATACCTTCAAAGTTTGTGGTGAGTTTGAGCCAACTTTCATCGCTGATGTGAAGTCTTGACAGTATATTTGCGGTTTTGTTATCGATAGCGCCTCGTTTGTCTGCTCTTATTACCCGACCTGTTTCATCTACAAGGGTTAAATAGTCCTTCAAGCTAAAGCGGATACCGGAGGTTTTAGCTTGCTGTTCATTGCCCGTAAAAGGTAATAAGGTTGTCGGTTGCTCTCCCATGATGGCTGCTTTGATACGCAGTTGAATACTGGTAAAACGCGATTGCTCAGGTGTTGGGGCAATGCCCGCACGCACTGGATT
This sequence comes from Colwellia sp. PAMC 20917, assembly GCF_001767295.1. Taxonomy (GTDB): domain Bacteria; phylum Pseudomonadota; class Gammaproteobacteria; order Enterobacterales; family Alteromonadaceae; genus Colwellia_A. The sequence goes on along the minus strand of NZ_CP014944.1, from coordinate 689,667 downwards.
TAAATCTACATAAGCCATACAAGCAAGTAATGCCCCTTCATCGAGCAGGGCTTGTGATTTAAAGCGTCCTTCCCAAAAGTGCCCTGTGCATTTATCTTCTTTATTGGCTTGTCGAGCAATAGGCTCGTTTAATGCTCGCATAAACCAACTGATATCGATTAAGCGCTGTTTATAGACCTGTGCTGTTTCTTCAACTATTTCTATTTCGAATGTCGTTAATGATTGCTGTCGCTGATACTGACAGGTCAACAGGGTGCCTTTAAACAACGTATGCCAACGAGACAGTACCTCTAGCGTCGTCCAGTTGTTAGCTTTTTCACTATCAACATGAAGGACTAAATGTAAGTGATTATTCATAACCGCGTGAGCACAAATATCAATAGCAAAGACCTGAGATAATGTAAAAATGCGCTGTTCAATCCAATGACGCCTGTGCTCATAACTGACACCGGTTTCTTTATCAATACCACATAAAAAGGCTTTTCGAACGGTTTGACTGCAAATATGATAATACGGCGTATCAGATAAACTGATTTGTTGTGAACGAGGCTTGGGCATAACAATCACCACACTTATAAGAGGGTAAACTAAGTGTAGTTTATTGTTGAAAAAAAAACGATTTATTATGGGTGGCTTAATGGGAAATGTTCTCTGAAACACGCTATCCATTGGTCAACACAATGCATGTATTTCATCTTGTAAGCCTTTGCCTATCGAATTTTATAGATGTTGATTAAATGAGTGAATTTCAGGCAAGCTGTGCTTGCTACCCCAAGGTAGCCGTATTTTTTCTTGTGGTTTTAGTGCGGTCTTAGCATGTAGTTAAGTTTACGCGCTATTCAAACAAGCTTGAGCATTTGCTTTACCGTGTGCTCGCTTTAACCCCACGTGCTCAGTAAATTCACACAAATGCTCTGCGGTGCCGACCGCGCCAGTGAATATACCTTCAAAGTTTGTGGTGAGTTTGAGCTAACTTTCATCGCTGATGTGAAGTCTTGACAGTATATTTGCGGTTTTGTTATCGATAGCGCCTCGCTTGTCGGCTCTTATTACGCGACCTGTTTCATCTACAAGGGTTAAATAGTCCTTTAGGCTAAAGCGGATACCTGGGGTTTTAGCTTGCTGTTCATTGCCCGTAAAAGGTAATAAGGTTGTCGGTTGCTCTCCTATAATGGCTGCTTTGATACGCAGTTGAATACTGGTAAAATTCGATTGCTCAGGTGTTGGAGCAATGCCAGAAAAGTTACTATGCCACCCATGATAATGCTACACAATAATAATGCTCTGAAAAACGGCTATCCATAGGTCAACAACAAAAATTACTATGCCACCCATGATAATGCTCTGAAATACGGCTATCCATTGGTCAACAACAATGCATGTACTTCATCTTGTAAGCTTTTGCATATCGATTTTTATAGATGTTGATTAAAAAAATTACTATGCCACCCATGCTAATGCTACGCAGTTATAATGCTCTGAAACACGCTATCCATTGGTCAACACAATGCATGTATTTCATCTTGTAAGCCTTTGCCTATCGAATTTTATAGATGTTGATTAAATGAGTGAATTTCAGGCAAGCTGTGCTTGCTACCCCAAGTTAGCCGTATTTTTTCTTGTGGTTTTAGTGCGGTCTTAGCATGTAGTTAAGTTTACGCGCTATTCAAACAAGCTTGAGCATTTGCTTTACCGTGTGCTCGCTTTAACCCCACGTGCTCAGTAAATTCACACAAATGCTCTGCGGTGCCCACCGCGCCCGTGAATATACCTTCAAAGTTTGTGGTGAGTTTGAGCCAACTTTCGTCGCTGATGTGAAGTCTTGACAGTATATTTGCGGTTTTGTTATCGATAGCGCCTCGCTTGTCTGCTCTTATTACGCGACCTGTTTCATCTACAAGGGTTAAATAGTCCTTCAAGCTAAAGCGGATGCCTGGGGTTTTAGCTTGCTGTTCATTGCCCGTAAAAGGTAATAACGTTGTCGGTTGCTCTCCGATAATGGCGGCTCTGATACGCAGTTGAATACTGGTAAAACTCGATTGCTCAGGTGTTGGGGCAATACCCGCACGCACTGGATTTAAATCTACATAAGCCATACAAGCAAGTAATGCCCCTTCATCGAGCAGGGCTTGTGATTTAAAGCGTCCTTCCCAAAAGTGCCCAGTGCATTTATCTTCTTTATTGGCCTGTCGAGCAATAGGCTCGTTTAATGCCCGCATAAACCAACTGATATCGATTAAGCGCTGTTTATAGACCTGTGCTGTTTCTTCAACTATTTCTATTTCGAATGTCGTTAATGATTGCTGTCGCTGATATTGACGGGTTAACAGGGTGCCTTTAAACAACTTATGCCAACGGGACAGTACCTCGAACGTCGTCCAGTTGTTAACTTGTTCACTATCAACATGAAGGACTAAATGTAAGTGATTATTCATAACAGCGTGAGCACAAATATCAATAGCAAAGACCTGAGATAATGTAAAAATGCGCTGTTCAATCCAATGACGCCTATGCTCATAACTGACACCGGTTTCTTTATCAATACCACATAAAAAGGCTTTTCGAACGGTTTGACTGCAAATATGATAATACGGCGTATCAGATAAACTGATTTGTTGTGAACGAGGCTTGGGCATAACAATCACCACACTTATAAGAGGGTAAACTAAGTATAGTTTATTGTTGGTATAGTTTATTGTTGAAAAAAAAACGATTTATTATGGGTGGCTTAATAGGAAATGATCGATACAAAAACTAATCTGAATTCAATTCTAGCCAGTAAGTGCTAATGTCTTCTTTGTGGCATTAGTGAGCCTTAGATAATTAATTTACCGACCATTTTTATGTACTACTGCCAAGGTCTTTTTAGTGTGATTTACGTAAATGAACATAGAAAAATTTTTCCTATATTTTCTAATGAATCTATTTTGTTACTAAATTAATAACTGAATGATAAATTTGGTACGTTTATGTAACACAGGAATTTAGACATGTTTATCTCAATTAAATTGTCAACCATTTATTTTTTATCGGTTTATACTGTCTGGAGTATGTGCATAACGTGCCATTTTTGGGATCGAATAACACATAGCTTGTTACTTTTATTCATAAAAGACACTCAATACAGAGAAGCTTGCTGGCCACTTACTAAATCTATTATATAAAGTTTTGTGTGTGAATCAATCAGCTCGATATGTCGACAGTTTAAATCGAAATACGCACTAATAAGGTGTTAGGTTACTAAGGAAAGTTTATTAAATGCCCTCACCAGTATTTTTGGTCTATGGGGCGCATTAGTTATAATCTTTACTAAGCAAGAATAAGGCGTTTAAGTAGGGCAAAAAAGTGGGCTAGAGCCTGTAACAAAATCTGTTACAGGCTGGTAATAAATAGTTAAAATATAGTGCTTCGTTATTTAATACTAATATTGATGTTAATTATTGACTTTAAAGCGACCGACTAAATTTGTTAAATCTTTGGATAAAACAAGTAAGTCATTCGATCCATCGGCCAATGTATCAGCAGTATTAACAATACCTTTTGCAGATTGATTGATGCCACTAATATCGTCATTGATCAAGTCCGATGAACTGCACTGTTGATCTGCGGCTTGAGTAATACGCGAGATATTTTCTTTCATTTGTCCAACCAAAGTACTGATTTCGTTAAATGATTGATTCGCTTGTTCAATTTTATCGATAGCCTGTTTCGATTGTTCGACATTCACGCCCATTTGTTGAGAAACAACACGTGTTTTATCCAGCAAGTTCATTAATACAGCATCAATTTCTTCGGTAGCACCTCGCGAGCGTTGCGCTAATGTTCTCACTTCATCTGCGACCACAGCAAATCCTCGCCCTTGCTCACCAGCTCTTGCCGCTTCAATAGCCGCATTAAGTGCTAACAGATTAGTTTGTTCAGCAATGCTTCTGATAACATCTAATATTTTAGTAATATTCTCACTTTCCAGTTCAAGTGACTTCATCGATTGAGATGATTCACTTAACGATTGATTTAACGAACTCACTTCACTTACCGTGACAGAAATTAACGAAATACCCTTTTTGGAGTACTCTTCAGTTTTCATAATAGTTGTTGAACTTTCTTGGCAGTCGTTTGATGTTTGATGTGCTATATCTGTCATCGTTGCGATAAGGTTATTCACATTATCTATTGATTGTTCTTGTTTATGGCTGACTGCTTTTACATCAGCGATTTGTATACCCGATTGATTAGCCACCACATTTAATGTTGATGCACAGGTTTTAATATCAACAACAAGCTGATGAATCGAGTTTAAGAATTGATTAAACCATTGAGCCAATTCACTGACTTCATCTTGACCAATAATCTCTAGTCGCTTAGTTAAATTTCCATCACCTTGTGCAATATCACGCAAACCTTCAGCCACACGGTTAATGGGTTGAACAATACGATTGGCTAACCAAAATCCTATGGCAATAAATAATGTAACCATGATAAAGGCAATCACGGTAATGGTCTGACTCATATTATATGCAGGCGCTAAAATTTCATCGCTATGGATGACGCCAACAAAACGCCACTTTAGTTCTTTTGAATAATAACTGGCAACGTCAACATCTTCACCTAAATGCTCGGTAGAAAAATGATCTTGATTTGGACTTTTTTGTAATATGGAAAATAATAATGATGATGATGAAAGATCTTTAATATTTTTGAAGTTATTCTCTGGTGTTTTGGCATCAGCTAATACGGTTCCTGACTCATCAATAAGAATGAGATAGCCGCTTTCACCTAGTTTTGTATTACTTAATATATCCGTTAATGTTGAAAGGGTAACATCTAGACCTTGTACACCTATGATTTCGCCTTGCTTATTTTTGACCACTAATGCAGAAGTTACTACAGGTTTTCCTATGACATCTTGATATGCTTCAGTAATAATTGGAGCGTTTGGAGAGGCTAGCGCCTGTTTGTACCAAGGACGTTGTCTTGGATCATAACCTCCAAGGACTTCTAATGGATATTGAACAAAGCCACCTTCTTTGGTGCCTGTGTATACGTATAGTAAATCAGGGTGTGATGAACCAAAATCTTCATATAGCTTATATAAATTTAATTCTTCGACAGAATCATTTTTTGGCTCCATCATATGATCAGAGTCAATATAAGTATGAGTATTATCAGGAAGTTGGGTTGTCAATTTATTTTGAGCTAAAAATTTCACGTTAGCTTTGATTTGTTGGAAGAACAGTTGAAAGCCGTTGTCTACTTGCCTTAATTCATCCTGAGTGCGTTCCACAAAGCTTGTTGAAGATTTAGAAATCGTCATTGATATACTGACAATTGCAATGGCAATAATTGGTAAAATAACCGTAGCAGCAAAGCTCAACGTTAGTTTAGAGCGAATATTCATAAAAAGTCATTAAATAATCGTAAATGTAGCCATAATATAACTGAGAATGGTACTGAGACCAAGCCCAAATGAGTCAGAGCGAAAGTACTGGTTAAACTACAGAACTACGACAGATCTTACTTGACCACTTCAGTATCTTAAAAATCCAAAAGTTTTCAAAAAAGCTTCAACCAAATTACAGCAAATTCAGCTCCAGTAGAGCCTTAGAAAGAAAGGCTCTACTCGCAGACACAAAACAAAAACACGCCTCAACAAACTTCACGGAAAAATCTCTCGCCATCTATGACTATTCGTTGTGTTTTTTTAGTGAAAGTTTATCAGTGAAGAGAAGCCACTTTGCTTTGTTTATAGGTTTTTTAGTTTATATTGCCCATTATTTTAAGGCATTATTTATTATATTTACCAATTTTTTACATAAATAGCAGGAAATATTCTATATATTTATTACACTTAGGGATAACTATAACAATAATACGAATTAATAATGTCAAACTTTCTCTTTAAAGAAGAATCTGCAGGCGAGCCTTTAGCGTCAAAACCAAAGAAGCACAAGGTCTGGCGGATACTTGTCATTGATGATGATGAATCTGTGCATCAAGTCACTCGACTGGTTTTAGCTGATGCTACTATTGAACATAGAAGCTTGGAAATTGTTTCGGCTTATTCTTCTATTGAAGCACGTGAGATATTATTAAAAGATGATACCTTTTGCATGGCCTTTGTTGATGTTGTTATGGAAACTGATCATGCAGGTTTAGAGCTTGTTGAATGGATCCGTAATACCTTAAAAAACCAAGCAATACGTCTTATCCTAAGAACGGGTCAGGCGGGTTCAGCTCCTGAAGCTAAAGTGATTAAAGAATTTGATATTAATGACTACAAAGAAAAAACTGATTTTACTGCCGGTAAAATGACTACAACTGTCTACGCAAGTATTCGTGCTTACCGTGACATAATGACGATACAGCGTAGTTTAGATGCTTTTAAACAGTTAATAAAAGCCACTCATGACCTTTTGAAAATCAATCAATTCAAGCCTTTTGGCTCTGCTGCTTTAGAGCACTTACTGACCTTAATGGATGTTGACAGTTCTGCGCTTTATATTGCCCGAAGCCAATTAGAATATGATGAAACTAGTTCAAATCTGATTATTGCCTGTACCGGTAAGTATGTGAGTGAGTCAGATAGTCTTGAAGCGTCAGATATTTCTAGTGATGTTAAACATTTAATCCAGAAAGCGTTCGAAAATAAAAAGCATTATTTCACTAATGAAATATTTGTTGGATATTATGAAACATCAGGCAATTCAGTCTCGGTACTTTATATTGAATTTGAAGATGACGCAGAGCATTTTAAAGCCAGTTTAGCCGAGTTATATGCCACTAATGTTGCCCTTATTCTTGATAGTTTATCCAAACAACATGAGCTAGAAAAAACTCAGAAAGAACTGCTTTATATCGTTGGAGAAGCCATTGAAACGCGTAGTAAAGATACTGGGGCTCACGTTCATCGAGTTGCACTTATTTGTGAACTGTTAGCGAAAAAATTACAACTAAGTGAGGCCTTTATTAATGCTATTCGCTTAGCTGCACCATTACATGATATTGGTAAGGTGGTTATTCCCGTTAATTTACTCCATAAACCGGGCAAGCTTGATAACAACGAATGGGAAATTATGAAAACTCATGCCGACGCAGGGTTTCAATTGTTGTCAAAATCTAAAACGAGTGTTTCAAAGCTAGGTGCAAGGTTAGCACATTACCATCATGAAAATTGGGATGGTAGTGGTTACCCCGATGGCTTAAGTGGTGAAGAAATACCGCTTGAAGCACGTATTATGGCTATTGCCGATGTTTTCGATACCTTGGGCTCTGAAAGTTGTTATAAAGAGAAATGGTCTGATACTGAGATAAAAGCTTTCTTAATTGAACAAAGCGGCAAAAAGTTTGAAGCAAAAATGATTGATGTGTTTATAGAAAACTATGATGAGTTTTGCCAAATTAGAGTGTTGAATCCAGGTGAATCTCCATTGTAAAACTGTATAAGCAGCCGAGGTTATTCTTGTCAATTAGGGAAAGAGTAGGACATTTTTATCAATGTTCTACTTTCAGGTTAACATAAACTTAATTTTGGCTTATCTTATCGACTGTGGCTGAACAAGCTTCAAGGAATATATCCATAAAATATTCAACTTCAGGCATTTCTTTTTTTAACCCGTCTAGTTTTATTTCTAATCGCTCTTTAACGTGTAAAAACTCAGGGTTGTGGTGATTAAGTTCATCGAGTGCTTTGATATAAGCGACTAAAATGTCCGCCGCTTTTACTATTGCTTTATAATGGACTTCAACGTTATCTTGAACAATAATATCCGAAAAAAGTTCCTGAAATTCTTCAGGTAAAGACGCTAAACATTCTTTTTCTGCTAGGTACTCTATCTTCTTGAATTCTCTTGCAATTTCTTTATTAGCATATTTAGTTGGGCTAACAATATCGCCATAGCGAGTTTCACTTGCCTCATGATATAAAGCGATAGTGGCGACACGGTCAGCATTGATGTTACCGCCAAATTTCTTATTTTTAATGACCGCTAGCAAGTGAGCGACAATCGCAACTTGATGGGAGTGCTCGGCAACGTTTTCTGGCTTCACACAAAACATTAGCGCCCAACGTTTGATTAACGGCATTCTGAACATCCAAGCTAAAAAAGTACTCTGCATGGTTATTTCCTTAATATAAGTAGTTATTGGCTATAGGTACTGAAAAAATTCTTAAGTTTGGCCATTGCCGGCACTAATTCGTCAACATGGGGTAGAAAAACTAAACGAAAATAATTTTTCTCCTGAATGTTAAACGCACCGCCATGAACCAAAAGAATTTTTTCTTGTCTGAGTAAATCTAAAATCATTTTCTCATCATCAAGAATGTTAAATTTTTCTTGGTCAACTTTAACAAACAAATACAAGGCCCCCATCGCAGGGTTACAAGATAAACCATCAATTTCGTTGATCATTTTATGCGCTAGATTTCGCTGCTTGATTAAACGGCCATCATCCTTTATCAATTCATTAATACTTTGATAGCCACCTAATGCTGTTTGAATAGCATGTTGACAAGGCACGTTGGCACATAAGCGCATTGAAGCAAGAATATTCAAGCCTTCTAAGTAATCTTCCGCATGAAATTTAGGACCACTAATTACCATCCACCCAGCGCGAAAGCCAGCGATACGGTAATTTTTTGATAAACCGCCCATGGTAATAATTAAGACATCTTGTGCCAAACTCGCGGTAGGTATATGGGTAGCTTCGTCATACAAAATTTTGTCATAAATTTCGTCACTGAAAATAATTAAGTCGTGCTTACGTGCTAGTTCAATAATGCCCTTTAACAGCGCTTCACTGTAAACAGCGCCCGTTGGGTTATTGGGGTTAATGAGCACAATAGCTTTGGTTTTATCGGTGATCTTGTTCGCCATATCTACTAGGTCAGGAAACCATTGGTTTTCTTCGTCACAGCGATAATGAATAGCTTTGCCACCCGATAGCGCTACAGATGCTGTCCACAAGGGGTAATCGGGTGCGGGTATCAAGACTTCATCGTCATTATTTAATAACGCTTGCATCGCCATCACAATTAATTCACTGACACCATTACCGATAAAAATATCTTCAACGCTAACATCTAATATACCTTGTTGCTGAAAATACTGCATCACGGCAACACGTGCTGAATAAATACCTTTAGATTCGCAATACCCTTGTGCTGTCGGTAGGTTGCGAATAACATCTTTTAAAATATCATCGGGGGCAGCAAAACCAAACGGGGCAGGGTTACCGATATTAAGCTTTAATATTTTATGGCCTTCATCTTCTAATTTTCGGGCTTCGGCGGCGATTTGTCCTCTAATTTCATAACAAACATTATTCAATTTTGATGATTTTTTGATGTTTTTCATTAGCGGTGTCTCATAGAATATTTTTCATATTGTGGTTGATTATGTATCCCTCATTGTTACTAATAATCAACCGCTTTGAAACAGTTACTTGCAAGTTTCTTATAGCATTAATGAAATAAAAGCGTCATCTTGTTATTAATTGAGTAAAATTTAAGCACGGAGGTCAATAATGCCATTACCTTTATTATGGTTAGGGGCTGCTGCAATATCAGCATTCGCGGTAAAAGAGTTAGCCGACGACCGTAAGAAACAGCAAAGAAAACGCTTTTATTATCGTGATGTACAATGTCTCGGTCGGTTTAATGAACATGAATCTCCGGTTGTCCAGTATCCAACTGATTTGTTTACTACCACGGAAAAAGTGAAACCAGAAATTGGCGCAATTGTTTGTTGTGGGGTTGGCGGTATACTTGATCACACCGGTATTTGGGTTGGTGATAATACCATTGTTGAACTCGATGGTAATGGTTTAATTAAAGCTATTTCGGTGCAACGCTTTACTAAGGAGCGCTCAGGAAAACATATTTTTATTGCTTGTGATTCAACAGCAAAACCTTTTGCCAGTGAACTTGCCGCGCAACGTGCTCAGCAACAAATTTTTCAATACCGAGATTATCATATGATAGAAAATAACTGTCACCAATTTATTTGGCAATGTTTTAAACCCCATGATAAGAATTTAACAACGTTTAAGGCGCTTAATATTCGCTTAGCGAGATTATACGATCGGAAAATTTATTGGGATATTTGTGATTGCTGATCAGTTAACTAGATAAATTAGTGGTATTTATCACTATACTTTTATCGGTAAGGCAATCAGAATATAGCTCAATAATATTGTGTACAATGAAGGTTTACTTTTGAAACTTTGGTTAAAAAGAATTTTACTCTTGTTCGTTTCACTGTTTTGCTTTGCTATCATTGTCATTTTTATGGCTTTACAGTCAACGCCGCAGTTGCAAAGAACACATCAAATTGATGCTAATTCGGCGACAGAAAATAAACGTATTGCTCAGCGTTTAATTCAGTCCTTAAAGAGTGATCAGCAACCGATTAAATTGCAAGCTACTCAGGCTGAACTTCATGGACTCAGTGCTTTTGGTCACCGTGCCATTCCACAACTAAGCTCTGATGTGGTTTTATTTAAAGACAGTGCTTTAATTAACTTTTCTATAGCCTTGCCTTTACCCAAGTTTATAAAATACCTTAATGTGGAGATGATGCTTGTTTCTTCAAAGGAAGGTCTTGATTTGGGCACTGTTTATATTGGTAATGTTGCGCTCCCGGGTAATGGATTGCTTAAATTGGCTGAATGGTTTACTAACCTATATGTAAAAGAAGAATTTGGCAGCACGCTATTAAGCATGATCAAAAGTGTTGAAATTAGTGCAGAGAAAATTTCTGTAGATATTGTGCTTTCAGATGATTTAAAAAATGAGCCATTAAGCAATAAAAATAGTCTTTTTGCTTTACGTGACCAACTTGCGTTATATGGTGATGTTGAGGTGATACGGTTTTATTATCAAAGCCTTGTTGACACGATTGAGCAGTCAAAAACGCTTAAGCTTTCGTTTGCTCAATATGTTGGTTTTACTTTTGGTTTAGTAAAACAACGTAATTTAGCCGCAATAACTGATTCACCGGCAAAAGAGAATCGAGCGGCTTTAATGGCCTTAGTGCTTTATTTTGGTACCGATAAGTTTGAGCTCTTAGTAGGGGATATTTCTAAGCTGTCAGCGGAGCAAATACAACAGCGAACAATACGCCGAGCAAGGGTTACGTTACGCGAAAGAGTGGATATTCAAAAGCATTTTATTTACTCCGTTGCTTTGCAGCTATTTGGCACCAGTACCGCAAGTAATGCTATTGGCGAGCTAAAAGAATTTTTAGACTCAAACAGTGGTGGTAGTGGTTTTAGTTTTGCCGACTTGATGGCCGATCGGGCTGGAACTCGCCTGGCAATGCTGGCGACAACCTCGGATGAAAGCGCCTTAAAAGTGCAAGAACACTTGGCTGATATCATTAATGAAAGCTTGATTTTACCTGAATTGACGGGTTTACCCGAAGGTATATCCCAACAGAAATTCGAACAATATTATCGTGATATTGATTCGTTAGTTTATCGTAGCATGCTGCAAAGCATTGATGAGCGTTTACGTAAAATTCCTGTTTACCAAGATTAACGACAGCGCTAGCCAGCAATAAAAAACGCGACCTTAAGGTCGCGTTTTTATGTTCTATATGAGGGGAAATATTCACAACTGCCTGGGTGTTAGCGCCGAAGATGGTCTTTCTCAAATACCATCAACTCTTAAGTTATTATTACTGAATCCTTGCACCTCACCGTTAATCAATGTGATGTTTAGCTAAATAAAGACATGACATCACTGATTGCCATTAACGATTTTTCACCACTAATACGGTTTTTCACTTCAACGTTCTGTTCATCAAGATTACGTTCACCAACAATTAATAATATTGGCGTACCAATTAATTCATGGTCGGCAAACATCACACCCGGACGTTCTTTACGGTCATCGAAGATAACTTCAATGCCAGCTTGCTGTAATTGTGTGTATAAAGCTTCTGCGGTTTCTTTAACACGAGCAGACTTTGCCATATTCATTGGAACAATCGCTACTTGAAATGGTGCAATAGCTGCTGGCCATTTTATGCCATTTTCATCGTGATTTTGTTCAATAGCCGCAGCAACAATACGTGAAACGCCTATGCCATAACAGCCCATAGTTAACGTTTGATTTTTGCCATTTTCTGTTAATACGCCACAATTCATTGCTTGTGCGTATTTTTCGCCTAACTGGAAAATATGGCCCACTTCAATACCGCGCTTAATGACAATATTACCAAGACCACAAGGGCTAGGATCGCCTTCGACGATGTTACGGATATCTTGAATGTTGATTTCATCACAATCACGTTTCCAGTTAACCCCAGTATAAGATTGACCGTTTACGTTGGCACCACAGACAAAGTCGCTTAGATGAGCAGCACTGCGGTCTACAATAACGTCAACAGATAAGCCTTTAGGGCCTAATGAGGTGATATGGCAGTTAGCAATTGCAGATATTTGTTCATCAGTTGCAAATGTTAAAGGTGAAGCGATAGCAGATAAATTTTCAACTTTAACTTCATTTAGTTGATGATCGCCACGAAGCACTAGAGCAATGAATTTTTCTGGCTCACCTTTAGCACTAGAGCCAAGCACTAACAGTGTTTTAACCGTAGTTTTTAAATCTATGTTTGAGGTTTTTATTAATCGTTCAAGCTTTAATTCTACCTTAGTCAATTCCTGAGTTGGCTCTGCTCTTTCGCCTAACGGCGCAATAGCTTCAGCTTTCTCAACGTTTGCGGCAAAATCGCTACCATCACTAAAGGCGATATCGTCTTCGCCAGAATCAGCTAAAACATGAAATTCATGTGAAGCTTCACCACCAATAGAACCTGTGTCAGCAATGACTGGGCGGTAATCCAAACCTAAACGGTCGAAAATACGGCAATAGGCGTCAAACATAATTTGGTAAGTTTTCTTTAAACACTCTTCGCCTAAATGGAAAGAGTAGGCGTCTTTCATTAAAAATTCACGACCACGCATCACACCAAATCGAGGGCGTATTTCATCGCGAAATTTTGTTTGAATTTGAAATATATTCAACGGTAACTGTTTATAACTATTTATTTCATTAGCGACTAGTTTTGTAATAACTTCTTCGTGCGTTGGACCTAAAACGAAGGCGCGATCATGACGGTCATTTATGCGCAGTAGCTCAGGGCCGTAATCATTTAAACGTCCAGACTCTTCCCATAAATCAGCAGGTTGAACCATAGGCATTAATACTTCAATAGCGCCTGCTCGCTCCATTTCTTCACGAACAATATTTTCAACTTTTCTTAATACTTTGAGACCTGTCGGTAACCAAGTATATAAACCCGAAGCAACATTTCGAACAAGTCCGGCACGTAACATTAATTGGTGACTGATCACTTCGGCGCTGGCTGGCGTTTCTTTCAAGGTAGAAAGTAGGTATTGAGTAGTACGCATTGACTAAAGGTTCCGTAAAATATCAAGTATATAATTGTCGGTTATTCTAGCAGGGCGGGGCGATGGGCAAAAGGAAAATATAAACTCAGATGAATAAAGTTTAACGCATTAAAGAGTCAGTTTTAGCTATCTGCACGGGTTATTTAATTAAATAAAATAAAGTCTAACCATTAAGTACCAGTGTACATTTTAATTACTTGAGCTCATCTTCGTATCAAGGCTAGTAAAATGATCGCCCTTTGGTATTAATTGCGGGTGTTTATCTTAAGTAATTGTTGATATTATTTTGGCAGTTCTGTTACTTTATCGGCAGGTATATTTAATGACAACAACTCTTTTAAATGGCGTGGTGATCACTTTATGCAAGTTTTAGTTACGGCAATTTTAGCTCAGGTCGGCTCGGTTGTTTTAGGTAAGCCTAACGAAATACGTCTAGCTCTGGCATGTTTATTAGCAAAAGGTCATCTTTTAATAGAAGATTTACCGGGCATGGGTAAAACCACGTTAGCGCAGGTGTTAGCACAAACGCTTGGGCTTAGTTATCAACGAACGCAGTTTACCAGTGACTTGTTACCGGCGGATGTTATTGGTATCTCAATATTTAATCCTGACACTAAAAATTTTGAGCTCCATCGAGGACCAATTTTTAATCAGGTGGTGTTAAGTGACGAAATCAACAGAGCAAGTCCTAAAACACAAAGCGCTTTACTTGAAGCAATGGAAGAGCATCAGGTTAGTATTGATGGGACAACCTACCCACTGCCACAACCTTTTTTTGTTATCGCCACACAAAATCCTTTAATACATGCGGGCACATACCCTTTACCTGAGTCACAACTCGATCGATTTATGATGCGTATATCTCTAGGGTTTCCTGATATAGCGGCAGAAAAACAAATTTTACAAAGTGAAAGTAGCCACGCGAGCTATAAAAAACTATTACCTTGTGTTGATACCGACAAACTTATCGCCATGCAAACAGCGGTATCACAAGTGACGGTATCAGATAATATTATTGACTATGTTATCGCCTTAAATCATGTCAGTCGCCAACAAGGGTTTGCTGGTAGACCTTTATCACCAAGAGCCGGACAAGCACTGGTGGCTGCCGCGAAGGCATGGGCCTTTATCGATGAGAGGACCTATGTCATCCCCGAAGATATTCAAACCGTCTTTAGCTCGGTCTGTCAGCACAGACTTGAGTTGACCACGCTTGGCTTTGGAGAGCAACAAGAGAACATTTCAGCGCAGGTTGTTGCACAAGTTAATGTTTTAAACCCACTGAATTCATAATGTATATCAATGATGTTAACTTTAAATAGCGTTAACTCAACAATAGAGACAACAGTGAAAAAACTGGCAATACCAATAAAAAATTATCTTAGTCGCTTTGTTAATAAGCAATTTAATCGTTGGCTAAAGCGTCGGATACCGCCTGCAAGAAAGCATAAATTATCAAATCATAATATTTTTATTATGCCAAGCCGCTTTGGTGTTGTTTATCTCTTTTTTGTGGTGTTGTTATTCCTGTTAGCAACCAACTATCAAAATAATGTCATCATGTTATTAAGCTACTTAATGGCGAGTGTGTTCATTACCACTATGATGCAGAGTTTTTTTAACTTATCGGGTCTGGCAATATCTGCAGATAAAACTGCCCTAGGGTATGCAAATCAAAATATACGCTTTGCTATTAATATATCTTCAGCTAATAAACGTCTTGCGATTAACTTTTGCTTTGATGACCAAGCTGTTCTTCATCTCCCTCAAAGTGAACCTGGCGAACAAACTGTTTATGTTTGCTGCTCCTATCCAAACCGAGGGGTCTATAATCCGGGTCGGTTGAAAGTGTCGAGTGAATATTCGTTAGGTTTGTTTACCACCTGGACAAGAATCGATTTTGACCAGCAATGTATTGTTTATCCTCAAGCCATGTCCTTAAGTTATCGACAAAGTGATTTTGGCGATGCAGAACAAGAAAATGTATTTTCACAAAGCAGTAAACCGGGGGTCGATGATTTTTTTGAACTTAAAGCCTATCTTCCGGGAGAGCCACTTTCTCGTCTTGCTTGGAAACAATTCGCGCGCGGTCAAGGTCGGTTAACTAAGCATTATCATCAACAACAAGGAACCAGGTGTTGGTTAAAGCTTAACGATATGCCCAATCACGGACTAGAGAAGCAACTTGCGTACTTGTGTTTTTTAGTCAGTGAATACCACCGCAGCGAGCAAGTATTTGGTTTAGATTTAGCAGCAGAAAAAATACAGCCTAGCCAAGGTGAACTTCATTTTAAACAATGTTTAATGGCGCTAGCCATTTATCCTAAGTCGCCCCGATGATAAATAATACAGTGGCAGGTGAAAAATTTAGCTTATTACCACAACATGCCTGGGTGTTGCTTGTTTGTCAGTGCCTAAATTTAGCCTTACTTGTCAATGAATTAACCCGCTGGATGTTGCTCATTATTGCTGTTTGTTTATGCTGGCGTGGCTTAACACTTATCAAGCCAGCAATAAAACCACAGCGACTCATTATCTTATTATTGGCTTGCTCTGGTTCTATTGCTATAGCACTAAGTGGTCGAGAATTAGGGGTCTTATTAAGCATGTTACATTTGCTTTGCTTTGCTTATGCTTTAAAAAGTTTAGAGTTAACTAGCCGCAAAGATTTTTATCAAATTGTCCTACTGGGTGTTTTTATACTGGCATCGGTGCTTATTTTCTCCCAATCTTTATTTTTGTCGCTTTTCGTCTTTTGCTTACTGGTGTTAAATTTAAGCCTGCTGTTAGCCTACTTTTCAGCGTCACTGAACATTAAAAATAATCTTTCTCAAAGTGCAATAACCGTGTTGAAGAGTATTCCGCTTGCTGTGGTTTTATTTATCGTTTTTCCTCGAGTTGCACCTTTTTGGCAAGTACCATCAGCAAAGTCTGCCCAAACCGGTTTAGCAGAAAGTGTTACACCGGGAGATATAGCCAATTTAGCCAGATCTTCAGCATTGGCCTTTCGAGTGAAATTTTTTACCGATATCCCGCAATACAATCAATTGTACTGGCGAGCAATGGTGATGGATGTTTTTGATGGGCGGACATGGCAACAGAGCAAAAATAGTTGGGCAAATATTGAGGAGCAGGCAAGTTCACTTAGCCTTAGCCGTGCGACATTAAGCGGAGCACAAACCCGTTATCAAGTCATGGTTGAGCCGAGTTATCAACGTTGGCTTTTTTCTTTAGCCGTGGTTGACCCTAAAAGTTTGACCCATAATCAAGTGACCATCAGGCCATTACCCAATTACACCATTATAAATAGTAAGCCTGTAAGTCAAACAATCAGTTATCAAATCAGTAGTTATACTCAATCATTACTTAATGCGCCGTTAAGTGACGATCAATGGCTAACAAGTTTACAACTACCCACCGACAGTAACCCTAAACTGAAAGCGCAAGGCCAACAACTTAAGTTAAACTACCCAGATGAAATTGAACGTGCACAAGCTATTTTGGATATGATTAGAGAACAAGACTTCTATTACACGCTAACGCCGCCTTTATTAAATGGCGCTAAATTAGGGCATGAATTAGACCAGTTTTTCTATCAAACTAAAAAAGGCTTTTGTGTTCATTATGCCAGTGTCTTTACTTTTATGATGAGAGCGTCTGGTGTTCCTGCTCGCTTGGTCACTGGCTATTTAGGTGGCGAGTATAATAAACAAAGTGGTCATCTTAGTATCTACCAATATGATGCCCATGCATGGGCTGAAATTTGGGTTAATGGCCAAGGTTGGGTAAGGGTAGATCCCACGGCGGCGGTTAACCCAGAACGAGTAGAAAGTGGGCTTTCACAAATGTTACAGCAAGATGCCCTATTCAATAACGACTTGCTAAATTTACATCGATACAAACACCTCGCTTGGATCAATAGTCTGCGCTTACAGCTAGATGCGCTAGATTATCAATGGACAAGATTGGTTTTAGGTTATTCATCAAAAAAACAATATGATTTACTTAAACAGTGGTTTGGTGATCTTCGGGCTTGGAAAATAGCGGCAGTTATTGGTGGATCATTAATGTTAATGATGGCTGTGTTGTGGTTAGTTAATTTAAAGAGGGGTAAAGATAAACCGCTGGTAAAATGGTTAGTTCAGTATCAGCAAATAATAACGCGATTAAAAGCTAAAGGCTTAATAAAGCCTGACACTATGCCCGCGAGTCAATTTTCAAGGTTAGTTATTGAACGATTCCCTATGTTATCGAAAAACTTCATTGGCTATACCCAATGCTTTGAGGCACTCATGTATCAAGCATTATCCCCTCAGCAAAAACAGCAGTGCTTAATCGAAATGAATCGCTACCAAAGACAATTAAAAAAACAATTAAAGCAGCTTAAAAAAACGTCAACGGGCAGCCATTAATTTACTTGATAAGTTGAACTTGCCATTTTACATTGTTTTAGTAGTTGGCTGAACTCGTTAATGCCGCGGTCAAAACTGTCAGCAGGTAAGAATAAATGGTAACCAAAAGCAGAAGATAATCGTTCACTTTGATGGAGAAATGCGGCAATGGGTCCTTTTACAGGCTCTCCGTTTGATAGAATAAAGGGCTCAAAATTCATTTGAGCTTGTTCCATTGTCATTAGCTGATGCAATACCCCATAAATAATTAATCCTTGTTGTTGATGGATTAACCTATTCGCTAATCTAACGGAAATGTTTTTTGCAATATTATCGATATGAACCAATCGTATACCGATATAAGGCAATGTTTCGCGTTCTACACCAACAACTTCAGCAACAATATTAATATTTTGTATATCTTGCCATGGTAATTGCCAGTGACCATAACGGTGATTAAAGGTTATTTTATCAGGCGTTAAATAGAGGCTAATGGCAGGTTCAAAAAGTTTAACAGCACCTAACAAAGTAATAACGAGGCAGAGAAGGATCATAAATATGTAGGCGAATCTATACGATTGCCAATAATGTTGGGCAAATAAAAGCGTAGTAAGTAAAAGTAGCACGCCAAAAATAACAAGAGAGATACCGTTATGTTTAGCGATAGGTTTAATTATTATGCTTGGGTGTTGTGCAGCTTTACCTGTCATTTAACCATCATTATTTTTTATTGATAATGTCAATATGCCTAATTATTTGTGCGGTTAACAGCGTATTTTTAAATATACTGTCTCCGATGCTCATTAATATATGTTTATGCCTGCTTGAGGGCATCATATTATCACCACAAATAACTATATTTATCTGTGGTGTCCTATTCACACTTAAAGGATATTAGTTTTTTTGTGAGCGCTTATCGTTAAACCATACCGCGGCTTTATAGACAACTAGGACAAATATAGTCCAAAAAATAGCATGATAAAATGCATGAAAAGAGCCTTCACCCAAACCGTGATCATCATGGGCGAATGCTTGCGCCGAAAAGAGGTAAATAAAACTGACAAGTAAGGTTATAAATTTCATGGTTAATCCTTTTTTTAATGTTTAATGTTTAATGTTTAATATTTAATTTTTGTTGTTTACTAGCTATAGATAATGAAGTCGTTATCGCAAACATTACATCTGCAACATGCCTTCTTTTTCGATAAAGGCTATGATCTCGGCCAAACCTTGTTGTGTTTTCATATTTGAGAAAACAAAGGGTTTATCACCGCGCATTTTTTTAGTATCTCTATCCATCACCTCAAGTGATGCGCCGACTAAATCAGCAACATCTATTTTATTAATAATTAATAAATCAGACTTAGTGATACCCGGACCTCCTTTACGTGGGATTTTATCTCCGGCTGAAACATCAATAACATAAAGGGTTAAATCGGAAAGTTCAGGGCTAAACGTTGCGCTTAAGTTGTCACCGCCACTTTCAATTAATACAAAGTCTAGAGTAGGGTGAAGCTCTTGTAGTTCGTCAATGGCTGCCAGGTTCATTGAGGCATCTTCGCGAATCGCCGTATGAGGACAGCCACCGGTTTCAACGCCGATAATTCTGTCTGCTGCGAGAGCGTCATTTTTAGTTAAAAATTCAGCATCTTCACGCGTATAAATATCGTTGGTGACCACTGCCATATCATATTGATTACGTAGCGCTAGACATAGCTGTCGTAATAATGCGGTTTTTCCTGAGCCTACCGGGCCGCCAACACCAATGCGTAAAACTTGTTTTATCATTTTTTATTTCTCTTTTTATTTTTATAAAGCATGTTATTAATCAACTTAATATATTAAGAACGAAAAAGTCGTGAATATTGTGTTTCATGCCAAGCACTTGCCATGGCTAAGTGCGGCAGACTGGCACCAATATCGTTATCTGAAATACCGTTTGATTTTTCAATAATTAATGGCGTCTGTTCAGTTAATTCAAATAGGAGGTTTTGTGCCTGAGTTTGCCCAAGAGGCACTAATTTTGTCGCTGCCGCGACTTGATTGTCGATGTATGTCCAGCAGTAACCACTTTGTGCTGAAATTAAATCTAACTTAAAGACATAAGCGCAAAGCGCAAAAGCACTAACAAAGCTAATTTCTTTAAGGGTTATTATTGTTTGATAAGCGGCTAAATTAAGGTTGTTTAGCTGTTTCAGTAATCTTATTAAGGCTTTGCCCATTGCTAAATCTGCCAATAATAATTCATGACTTTCTCGACAAGCAATTAAATGGGTATTCCAGTTGTTAAAGTCGTCAAAATTATTTATCGATAACGCGTTAAATAGCCGTTTTAAAATGGCTAAGTCGGTTTGTGCTATAGACTCCTCTAAATTAATCTTTATCCAACTTGCGGTCGTTTCTGATGATGTTAACCAACCCATTTCAACGCCATATTCTAATGCTTGTGAAAACGCAAAACCGCCCACGGGTAGGTTTGCGCTGCATAACTGTAATAACCGATTAAGCTTAATCGGCTCGGCGAGTGTTATTTCTGCTGGTACTAGTGACACAGGTTTCACTGCAGGTTTAGTGTGCATGGGCGTGGCCGTGGCTACCAACGCCATAAGCACCATTTTCAGGTTCAAATATTGTTGGGGTATGATCAATCGTTAAACCATATTTTTGTGCAAGTTCTTCTAATACGTGGTCGGGTTTAAAACGTACCCATAACTCGCCTATTTGCAGTGAGGTGTGGCGATTACCTAAGTGATAACAAACTTTACAAAAGGTTAACCAGTCAGTTGCAATGGCGGTTGATACAGGCTCCGCTTGACCTTTTATTTCAATGAATAATCCACAGTCAGTTTTTAGTACTTCACCGACTAATAATGGTTGTCCACGGGCCATAAAAATACCTATGTCTAAACCACCATCCGTTTTACCTTTAATACGTGCTTTTTTACGGGTGTCTTGATCTAACGTTATTGAGTCAGCTATATTATGGTGAGTATGGTCAAAACGCTGATGTGCTTGTAGCATGTAATTTCCTAATCTTTTAGTTTTATTGAATCACTTATTTCTTATTTAAAATAGGCAGTAAAGTTGTGCAAGTGGCAAGGTTACTGCAGGCTCACAGGTTAATAATTCGCCATTGGCACGTACTTCATATGTTTGAGCATCAACGTCTATTTTTGGCTGCCAACTATTATGAATCATGTCGTTTTTACCAATGTTTCGAGTGTTTTTACAGACACCAATCATCCGTGTCATGCCTATTTTTTCAGGGACATTAGCGTCAATAGATGCTTGTGACATAAAAGTCATTGAGGTTTTGGCTGATGCACTGCCATAGGCTGCAAACATTGGGCGGAAGTAGACAGGTTGCGGTGTTGGAATAGACGCGTTTGCATCGCCCATTGGCGCTGCTGCTATCATGCCGGATTTTAAAATTAGCGCCGGTTTTATACCAAAAAATGCCGGTTTCCATAGCACTAAATCAGCTAGTTTACCGACCTCAATAGAGCCAACCTCATGGCTAATGCCGTGGCTAATTGCAGGGTTTATAGTATATTTAGCGATATAGCGTTTTATACGAAAGTTATCATTTCGTTCAGTATCGGGAGCTAATGGCCCTCGTTGTTGTTTCATTTTATGTGCGGTTTGCCAAGTACGGGTGATCATTTCACCGACTCGTCCCATGGCTTGTGAATCAGAAGCGATCATACTAATAGCGCCTAAATCATGCATAATATCTTCGGCGGCAATACTTTCCTTGCGAATACGTGAATCAGCAAAAGCAATATCTTCAGGAATAGACGGGTCTAAATGATGGCAAACCATTAACATATCCAAATGTTCATCAATAGTATTAATGGTATAAGGGCGTGTTGGGTTGGTGGAAGACGGTAAAACATTAGCCTCACCACATGCTTTAATAATATCAGGTGAATGTCCACCACCAGCACCTTCAGTGTGATAGGTATGAATAGTGCGGCCTTTAAATGCTCCTAAGGTGTCCTCAACAAAACCAGACTCATTTAAGGTATCGGTATGAATCGCTATTTGAACATCGTAACGGTCGGCAACCGATAAACAATTATCAATTGCCGCGGGGGTTGTTCCCCAATCTTCATGAAGCTTTAAACCACAAACACCCGCTTCAATTTGCTCTTCTAGGGCAAGTGGTAAACTTGCATTACCTTTGCCTAAGAAACCAAAATTCATTGGGAAATCATTTGTTGCTTGCAACATTTTATGAATATACCAAGGACCTGGTGTGCAAGTCGTCGCCTTAGTACCTGTTGCTGGGCCTGTACCTCCACCAATCATAGTCGTAACACCCGACATGAGTGCTTCATCTATTTGTTGTGGACAAATAAAATGTATATGGGCGTCGATACCGCCTGCGGTCAGTATTTGTCCTTCGCCGGCTATAACCTCGGTGCCGGGACCCACTTCAATATCGATATTGTCTTGAATATCAGGATTGCCTGCTTTACCTATAATAGCGATACGACCTTCTTTAATACCAACATCAGCTTTAATAATTCCCCAGTGATCAAGAATAACGGCGTTGGTAATCACTAAATCAACGGTTTCAAAGCATGATGCTTGGCTTTGTCCCATGCCATCTCTAATGACCTTTCCCCCACCAAACTTTACTTCTTCACCGTATTGTGTGAAGTCTTTTTCAACCTCTAACCATAAATCTGTGTCGGCTAAACGAACTCGGTCACCGACTGTTGGTCCAAACATATGTGCGTAGGCGTTTTTATCAATACTGGCCATGATTATAAGTTTCCTTGTATTTCACCGCGAAAACCAAAGATCCTGCGTTTGCCTTGAAAGGCAACCAGGCTTACTTGGCGTTCTTGCCCAGGTTCAAAACGAACGGCGGTACCTGAGGTGATATCTAAACGATAACCTTTGGCGTGTTCTCGATTAAAATGCAAGGCAGGGTTTACTTCAAAAAAATGATAATGAGAGCCAACTTGAATGGGTCTATCGCCTGAATTAGCCACGGTAATTTTCAATCGTTCACGGCCTACGTTGAGTTCGTGTTCGCCTTGGTCTGTTTTTATTTCACCTGGGATCATTTTTGCTTCTCTTGTGTTTAATGTCTAACTAGGTCTTATGTAACCTTCTGTAGAGGTTTAGTTAAATGATAGGATTATGAACGGTGACAAGTTTGGTGCCATCAGGAAATGTAGCTTCTACTTGTACATCAGGAATTAATTCTGCAACTCCTTCCATGACTTGATCACGGGTTAACAACGTGCGGCCATAATCCATCATTTGAGCGACAGTTTTACCATCTCTGGCCCCTTCAATAATCTCCATTGAAATATAAGCCATAGCTTCAGGATAATTTAATTTCACACCACGCTTTAAGCGTCGCTCTGCTAATAATGCGGCAGTAAAGAGCAATAATTTATCTTTCTCTCTTGGTAGTAAGTCCATGCTGTTGCACCTTTGTTTGTTTATTTAATAGTAAGGGGTCATTAAGTGTCTGATCAGGTATGCCAAATACGCGGAATGTTTGCTGGTTTTTCTAGGTATACCGGTCTGATTTTTTGCCATAATTTAATAAAAAGTGCTTTGCATTCTTCACTATGTTCACCTAAATAACGTATCACTAATAACTGGCGTATTTGGCTAATACTCACTTTTTCTTCGGCGTTTTCTTCAACCATACAGTCACGTAATTGCGCTACGAGTGCTTTATGGTCAGCATCGCTAAGTAGACCTGCTGGGGCATAAGCTAAAAAAGTGGCAAAAACACTGTGGCTATTTAAACCTGCGATGTGTTGATGTACTCCATTGCTAGGTTTTATCGAAATTCTATCGTGATAAATTAAAGTGTTTTCACAATAAATACGGTTTAATTGGCTATAACTGCCATATTTAAAGGGTTGATTTGAAAGGGGTAAGCCCAAACAGGTAATATCCCAACCTAAATAAGCGCTATCACTTTTAAAGTGAACATCAACAGTATTAAATCCATCAGCCCCCTCATAAACGATCGTTTCTAAGGGGAAATTTTCACACTTCGCCTGATGGTTAAGAATAATGTCAAGGTGTTGAACTTGTTTGGGATCACCAATTGTTAGGTTTGTTCGAGCGCGATAAAAGCGGTTAGCACCAGGCGTAGTTATTAAACTGTGGGCTTGTCTGTTGAGTTTAATGTTAATGTTTAATTCATCACCTGACACTATGCCTGCTGGCGGGTGTAACAAATAAATATGTGCGCAATCGACTCCTTCAGGGTAGAAAGCTTTTTGCACGCTTAAAGGTCCATTGCGTTGAGTACGGGTAAGTTGAGTGCCAGTCGATGTAAAACTAAACTCTAAAGATAAGCTGGCAAACCATGCATTTTTAGGTACAGGGTTAATGGGTAAACTATTGATGGCTGGCTTAGCTGTCATGGTTATATGGGCTACTTTTTATTCTAACTTTCGCTGAAAGTAGAAGGGGATGCATGGCTAAAGTTGTTTTGCACAAACTACGCCAAATAATAAAAGTTAATTATTTCAGTGTTATAACGAGATTGATTGGTTAAAAAAATAATGTCATCTAAGTCTGGCTTTTTTTTGTTAAGTTATTGTTTTTACTTTTTTTATTACGCTGGTGTCAAAGACAATGTCAGTATGATTTTACGGTTTTATTGTCTTTAGAAGACAAAGGTTTAGCTGTGAATTAAATTAAACACTTATCACGGTGGCTAGTTCACCAATAGAATCATGGAGGGTATTGCACCGCTATGGTGCTTGCGCTTTAAAATGGAGCGATTAATTGAGTATTAAAAATAAACAGTGTGTTAGTGATTGTTTAAGTTATTGTATTTGAATGTTAAATTTTCATATTATATGGTCTGTAATGTGCATAGACGTTAATGAGTTAAATTTTACTATACATCAACAGACGAATTTAAAGGATAATATGGACGCTATACTTGTTATTATTGCAGTCTCGTTAGCACTCGCTAGCGTTATCAATATAGTGTTAACCAAGTTCTCAATATCGCACATTATTGGTTACATTATTACCGGCACCATAGTAAGCAATGTTTTTGATTTCAATGGTAGTGACAATATTCATTCCCTTGAGCTTATTGGTGAATTTGGTATTGTTTTTCTTATGTTTACGATTGGCTTGGAAATGTCTTTTTCGAAGCTAGGTAAAATGAAGGAATTGATATTTTTTAATGGTTTTATCCAAGTTACCTTTAGCGCTATTGTTATTTTTATACTTGCATTTTATTTCTTTAATATTGAACCGATCCCCTCATTAATTATTGCGCTTTCATTTAGTTTATCTTCAACAGCTATCGTATTACCTTACCTGAAAAAATCAAAAGATATAGTGACACCCTACGGTAAAAAATCAGTTGCTATACTGGTTTTTCAAGACTTAGCCGTTATCCCTATTTTACTCTTAATGGGTTTTCTCTCAAATAATGAATTGTCTCTAACCGATGTGCTGCTAAAAACTTTTTTGTATGCCAGTGGTATTATTATTTTTATGTTCACGATAGGTAAAAAAATAATTGCTTGGTTACTGCATTTTTCATCGAATGCGCTAATGGAAGAACTGTTTTTAATATCGGTATTTACTATCGTATTGGGGGCATCAATTATTGCTCATAACCTCGGCTTTACTTATTCTTTAGGCGCTTTCATTGCGGGGATGATTATTGCTGAAACTAAATTTCACATGAAAGTTGAATCCGATATATCTTCATATAAAGATCTTTTTTTAGGTGTTTTTTTCTTTTCTATTGGCACAAAAATAGACGTTGAGTATTTTATAACTCATCTTCATTGGGTTGCGAGTGTACTCGTCCTTGTTATGATAATAAAAGCGACGATTATTTATTTTTTGATGAGAAAAAAATCGAATAAAAGCGAATCAATTAAATCTGCTGTTGCCTTATGCCAAGTAGGGGAGTTTTCTTTTGTGATTTTTGCTATGGCAATAAGTCAAAACCTTATAGCAAAAGATTTAGCGAGTTTTCTGATATTAGTTACCGTTTTATCTATGATATTAACCCCCTTTATGGTCAGTAATATTTATAAATTAGCCGCACTTTTTGTTGTTGAATTTTTTGAAGCCGATAAAATAACCACGGTAAAGGTGACTAATCACACCATTGTTTGTGGTTTTGCTATTTTAGGTCGTATTGTAGCGAAAGAACTGACAAGTAATGGCATCAACTTTTTAATTATTTCTGATAATTTACAACATGTATTATTGGCAAGAAAGCGTGGCTATAACGCTTATTTTGGCCACCTAGATAAAACGCCCGTTCTTGAATCATTAAAAGTAGAGCAAACAACTAGTATCATTATTACGGTCAACACATTAAAGAACAAACAAATAATTTGCCAAGCCGTACTTGATTACTATCCTAAGGCAAACTTAGTCGTTAAAGTGAATTCACTTGAAGAAAAAAAGGCACTCGCGGGGATTAATATTAACGTTTTTGTTCATGCTCATCATGAAACTGCGGTGCTATTAGTCAAAGAGAGTATGGTTTAAATTTAAGTCTATTACCTGAGTAACAATAATTTTTTAGCTTGATTAGGGCTGTAATAATTCTATTGGCAAAAGTTTTCATCACTAAAACCTATCTAAAACCGGTAGAAGATATAATAATATTATTTTAGTCCGCTTTATATTTATTATAACTTTACTTCCATATAGATATTTATCAATAAAAGTTAGCCAATAGACCTTGAATAAGTTATTGATTATTTGATCTAATATTTAGTTAATGTGAATATAGGGTCTATACTTGGGCAGAGATAATATCCGACAATTAATTAATGGGTTAAGCTAGCCTCGATGTCTTAGAGATAGTCAGGTCATTGCTGAAATTGCCGTGGGGTCTGCTAAAGGATTGTAAACACAATAATATGACTAATATTAAAACGCTACAACAGAAAATTAAACGTCGTAACTCATTAGCGATAGCGTTAATTGCTGTGTTAATTAGCCTGTCATTTTTAAGTTTGATGCTATTATTTAATCAACAAGCCAAAGATGCTGAAACGATTAATCTTGCTGGCGGCCAAAGAATGTTGTCACAAAAAATAGCTTATCTAGCCATTCAGCATTATCACAATATAACTACGGCTGAAATTGATGAGAAGGTGACAAAAAATCTCTTCGATACGGTCAAATTATTTACGACTAACCAGCAACTTTTAACTATGATGGTGGTTAACGAATCTAATAGCATGCCTAGTGAATTATACTCATGGTATTTTAACGCGCCGACTGAGCTTAATAAACGGGTCAACCACTTCGCTAAAAGTGCTATCGCGCTTAGTCTGACTCAAAACAAAAAGAATGCTGAGGCGATAGTTAAAGAAAAATTCAATCTTGAGTCTAATAATAATTTACTGATTTCTTTAGATTTAGTCGTTTCCAAAATAGAGCAACACACTGATCAGCGTATCGTTAACATA
Source organism: Colwellia sp. PAMC 20917 (assembly GCF_001767295.1). Taxonomy (GTDB): domain Bacteria; phylum Pseudomonadota; class Gammaproteobacteria; order Enterobacterales; family Alteromonadaceae; genus Colwellia_A. Next base: position 662,411 of record NZ_CP014944.1, on the reverse strand, counting down.
GAGCGACTCGAAGCGTTTTTATGGCTGTTCTCCATGGCCTTATTATTTGCGATCAGCTTCTTTATTTTTAGGCCGCTGCAACGACTCATTAGCAATTATCATCATGAACTTTCACTTTCTAAACAAAAAAGTGTCGAGTTAATGCTGGCGATAAATAAGCACGCGATTGTTTATCGAGTTGGTGTCGATGAAAAGGGTACCTTAACGGAAGTCAATCAACGTTTTCTTGATTTTTATCGTTACCGAGAAGAAGAGATCCTTGGTCACAGTGTTGTTGAAATCTGCGGTGAAAGTTATACCCAAGATGATTATAAAAATATATTTCTAACAGCTATCGCTAAAGAATATTGGCATGGCGAATCCATTAATAAAATTAAAGGTGGCCGAGAGCTATGGTTAAGTACCACTATAGTGCCACTGATTAACAATGATAATAAGGCCGAATCTTTTATTGTTATTCAGAACGATATTAGTGGTATTAAGCAAACTGAAATGGCTCTTAATAAACTCCATAAAATAACCTCGGATATAGACAAAAGCTTAGTTGATAAAATTCAAAACATTTTAGAGCTTGGAAAACAAATATTTAATTTACCGCTTGCGTTGATCAGTGAAATTCATCAGCAAGAATATCGAGTTGCCTATTGTCATACTCCGAACAATGAAATTAATCCTGGAGATATTTTTGAATTAGGCAATACCTATTGTTTTCATACCTTACATGCAAACCAGCCTATTTCTTTTTACCATGCTGGTGAAAGTAAAATAAAAGATCACCCGTGTTATCAAGCTTTTGGTTTAGAAAGCTATATTGGTGTGCCACTGACTGTTGATGGCAAACTGTTTGGCACATTAAATTTTTCTGGCCCTGAGGCAGCGGCAAGCCCATTTACCACAAGGGAATTAGACCTAATTCAATTATTTTCTCATTGGATAAGTGCAGAGTTAACACGTGTTAAACATAAAAATAGATTGTTAGGGCAACAATCTTTAATGGAAGAAATGGCACAGCAAGCTCGCATTGGTGTCTGGGAAGTTGACCTAATTAACAACAATGTTTACTGGTCAAAAATGACTAAAGTCATTCATGAAGTGCCCAATGACTATCAACCCGAACTATCTCAGGCAATTAATTTTTATAAAGAAGGAGAAAGTAGAGAAAAAGTACAAGCGTTAATTGCCAAGTGTATGAAAGACGGTAGAACTTACGAGGAAGATATGGAGTTGGTCACCGCCAAAGGCAAAGAAATTTGGGTATCTGCTCGTGGTCGTTCTGAGTTTATCGATGGAAAATGCGTGCGTTTGTATGGCTCATTTCAAGATATTACTGATAAAAAGATAAGCCAACAGCGTATTAGCCAACACAACCAACGAATGAGATTAGCAACAGACTCTGCCGGCATCGGTGTGTGGGAACTTAACTTGCTTAGCAATGAATTAAAGTGGGACGATTGGATGTTTAAGCTTTATGGTGTTGACCGTCAACTCTCTTTAAGTGCGCAAGACGTTTGGGACAAAGGGGTACACCCTGAAGATATCGAGAAGGCCGGTCGTGAATTCATTAATGCAATTGAACTACACGGTCAGTACGATACACAATTTCGAATTATATGGCCAAATGGCGAAACAAAGTATATCAAAGCAGCAGCGATTATCAGTTACGACAGTAATAAAAAACCGATATCAATGATAGGTGTGAACTATGACGTTAGCGCAATCGTTGAGAATGAAATCGCGCTTATTAAAGCGAAAGAGCAAGCAGAAGTGGCGGTAACCGCTAAAAATGAATTTTTTGCCAGTATGAGCCACGAAATACGAACACCAATGAATGGTGTTATTGGTATGCTTGATTTAGTTAAAGACTCTGTGCTGAGCCAAGAACAAAATCACCGAATCGGTATTGCCCAGCAAAGTGCTCACTCGCTTTTAGCATTAATTAACGACGTTTTAGATTTTTCCAAAATAGACGCCAATAAGTTAGAACTTGAAAATGTTAGTTTTAACTTACGAGATATGGTTGGTGACTTAGCCGAATCTTTTGCGCAACAAGCTCAGCACAAAGGCTTAGAGTTAATCGTTGATCTTGTTGATGTTGAAGAGTCGCTGGTGGTTGGCGATTCTAATCGACTTCGCCAAATATTGACCAATTTATTAGCTAATGCCATTAAGTTTACCAAACAAGGCGAGGTGGTTATTCGTCTATGTCAGCAAAATCACTCGACAACGCATTGGCGAATTATTGCTGAAATATCTGATACTGGTATCGGTATACCAAAAGATAAGCAGCAAGGATTGTTTGAAGTGTTTAGCCAAGTTGATGCTTCAACAACACGAGAATATGGCGGCACAGGGCTTGGTCTTGCTATCGTTAAAAAGCTTTGCTTATGTATGCAAGGCAGTGTCGATGTTGATAGTAACCCAGGTGAAGGTAGTACTTTTAGCTGTGATTTATTGTTAGAAAAATCAGCGGATTCTTTATTGTCTCAACCTGTCAAAGCTTTGCAAGGCAAACGTGTGCTGGTGATAGAGCAAAATCAATCCTGCGCTAACGTCATTAAACGCCAATTAAACTGTTGGCATGTAGATGCTGATATCATAACGACCTTACAACCTGCGCTGACGGCTCTTAATAAGCAAACAGAAAATGACTACTATGATTTGTTAATAATTAATCAACAACTTGCCGACTTAGATGCTTTAGCTTTTGTTAAAACAGTGCGCTTGAATCCTGTGCATAAAAATCTAAAAATAATGTTTATGACGCTAATGAGCATTCAGCATAATTTAGCCGATAGCACGGCAAGTGGTATTGATGGTTTTTTTCCTAAACCGGTAATTACCACCGATTTACAACGAGCATTAAACACTTTATTAGCTGAATCTGAAAAACAGCTCATCAGTGAAGTGACCACGGCTAAATTAACACGTTTATCTGATGAGGATACTAGCTGGACAAAAAAGGTTAAATTACTACTGGTAGAAGATAATCGAGTTAATCAAATGGTTGCTCTGGCGGTGTTAAAAAAAATAGGAATAACCCAATGTGTTATTGCCATTAACGGTAAGGATGCCATTGAAAAGCTTAAAGCAAGTGATGAGAGCCAGCCATTTACTTTTATTTTTATGGACTGTCAAATGCCTGAAATGGATGGTTACCAAGCGACAGCCTCGATTAGGCAAGGTAATGCAGGAGCTCGTTACTTAAGTATTCCTATCGTTGCTATGACGGCCAATGCGATGGTTGGAGATGAAGAGAAATGCTTGTCTGCAGGGATGGATGATTATTTGGTTAAACCGATCAACAAAGAACAAGTAAAAGAGGCAATCAAAATATTTCAATTAAAATAGCCGCCAGTCATAAAAAGCCAAACCGATATTGAGCTTAAGAAACCACAAAAAGCGCGTAAAAAAATAGCCGCCTTAATAGGGCGGCTTGGTCATAATATTAACGTTTATTAGACAGCTCTGTGGTGTTATCACAGCAAAAGTGATTGTTTTAAAAATATGTTTCAGTGGTTTTATTGTGAATATCATTGATACCTTTTTGAATATCATCAATAAATTCATGTAACTCACTTTGTGTCAACATAGCTGGTTTGGCCTGTTTAAGCTTTGCTTTAAGAGACTTAACTAAACGGATCGCTGCTTCGCTATTCGGTAAGGGTGCCAAACAAAACTCAGCTTGTTGTAAGGCATGACTTAATGAGCGAGGAAATTTTTCTTCTTGCAGTAAAAATCGTAAAACATCTTTACGATTTATTCTTAAACGCATATGCCGACGATACATTTGATAGGCGGTGAGTGTCTTTAATACGCTCATCCATTGAAGGTTATCAAAGGTTGCTTGCTCATTTTCGATATTGAGTAATAACGAGGCAGAGCGTACATCGATAATGCGTGTGGTCATATCTGCACGCTCAAGGTTACGACCCAAGCGTAAAAAATCATAGCCTTCATCATGTGTCATAGTGCCAGCTAATAAACCGGTAATTGCCTGATTAGCTAAAATTATCTTGTTCAAATAACCATAACGATAACGTCTATTTAACGCTTCTTCTTTATTTTCTTTAGCAAATAAATACAAGGCATTAATTTGTTCCCAAGCCTCACGTGGAATGATTTCGCGTATGGTTCGAGCATTTTCACGCGCGGCATGTAAAGCACTACTAATCGAACTAGGGTTGTCAACATCACCTATAATGAAGTTAACCACGTTTGCTTCACTAGCAATATCGTAACTTTGATAAAACTCTTCACGCTCTGAGATAATATCAACAATAGGCTCCCAGCCCAGTTTAATATGTTTGGGTAAATCAAGCAGTAAATTAGCATTAACATTAACCAAACGAGCCGTGTTTTCTACACGCTCAAGATAACGCCCCAACCAAAAAATATTATTTGCAACACGAGATAACATACTTATTCTCCCTCCATATCAACAATCCAAGTATCTTTACTACCACCACCTTGTGATGAGTTAACCACAATTGAACCTTTTGTTAAGGCAACGCGGGTTAAACCGCCAGTAGTGACCGAAATGTTTTTACCACTTAAAATAAAGGGGCGTAAATCAAGGTGTCTTGGCTCTACTTCAGTACCTACCATAGTCGGTGCTGTTGATAACATAAGCATAGGTTGAGCAATATAATTACGTGGGTCGGCAATGATCAGTTTTTTAAAGGCTTCATGCTCTTCAGGTTTAGCATGAGGGCCGATTAACATGCCATATCCACCGGATTCATTGGCGGGTTTTACCACCATATCGGCAATGTTATCTAAGACGAATTGTCTGTCGTCTTCATTAATACATTTGTAGGTAGGCACATTGTTCAAGATGGGTTTTTCTTTGAGATAATATTCAATTATTTCTGGAACAAAAGCGTAAACGACTTTGTCATCCGCCACGCCAGCACCGGGAGCATTCGCTAAAGCGACTTTACCTGCTTTCCAGGCGCGCATAATACCGGGAACACCTAACGTAGAATCGGGATCAAATACTTCGGGATCTAAAAAGGCGTCATCAATTCGACGATACACAACATCAACACGTGTTAATCCTTCAATAGTACGCATAAAAACTTCATCGTTTTCATCGACGACTAAATCGTTACCTTCAACAAGTTCTGCACCCATCTGTTGAGCAAGATAAGCATGTTCGAAATAAGCAGAGTTGTAAATACCTGGGGTTAATACGACGATTTCTGGCTCTGGTATGTCGCGTGGCGACAATTCTGCGAGCATGTCATATAGATCTGAAGTGTAATCATCAACAGGTGAAATGCTGTATTTTTCAAACATCTCTGGGAATACACGTTTCATTACATGGCGATTTTCTAGCATGTATGAAACACCTGATGGCACACGAAGGTTGTCTTCTAATACGTAAACCTTACCGTCATTGTCTCTAACGAGATCTGAGCCGCAAATATGCGCCCAAATGCCTAGTGGCGGTGTAAAACCACGACATTGCGGTAAAAAGTTTTTTGATTTTTCTAATAAATGAGCGGGAAATATACCGTCTTTAATAATATTTTGTTCATTATAAAGGTCATTAATAAATAGATTTAATGCTTTAACCCTTTGCTTTAGACCAATTTCTATACCTTGCCATTCTTTTTTATCAATAAGGCGTGGAATAACATCAAATGGCCAAGCTCTATCAATAGATCCTTCTTCATCGTTGTATATTCTAAAGCTGATCCCCATTGTATGGATGGCTGAATCAGCGGCTGCTTTTACTTCGGTAATATCTTTAAGCGTTAAGTCACTTAAGTAGCGGCAGAGATCATCGGCAAAGTACCTAGGTTTATCAGTGTCTTCAATTAATTCATCATGTAAATTCGTAACATTATAATTGTCCCAACGAATAGTCATTTAGCACCTTTTCTTTAGTTGATGCTGTTAGTAAGCAGTATTGTCTACTAACAGAATCAAATTATTGAATTTTATGTAAAACTTTCATATTTAATGGTTTCATGAACAAAGCGTAATTTATCTAAGGCCGTGATTGAAATTACAAAAGGGTAAGCATCATCAAGACCCATACTACGGTTAATTGAATTGAGAGCGACGGTTAGCCGACACCAATCATTAAAGAGTTGGGTAAAGCTGATGGCGGTGTAATCTTTATCGACATGAGCGTTTTTTACCAGTGGGTTTAAAACTTGGTGACCTGAAATACTTAGATCAACATTACTGGCTGTTTCTAAGGTATCGACCATATGTAGGTAATGTGCCCATGTCTCAGCCCAATCTTCCCAAGGGTGCATACTGGCATAAGCACTGATCCAAACATTTTGCCAATTAGCTGCTGGGCCATTGAGATAATAATTATCCATTGCTTGCTTATAGCTAATATTCTCATCACCAAATAGTTGTCTAAATTCGATAACGCGATCAGAGTTTTTAATTAAGCGATCCCAATAATAATGTCCAGATTCATGCCTGAAATGCCCAATAAGCGTCCGGTAACTCTCATTCATCTTTTCGCGCATTTCCATTCTTGCGCTCGGCAGTGCTTCATTTAAATTAAGAGTAATTAACCCGGAATTGTGGCCGGTAAGTACATAGTTTTTAATGGTGAGCTCATTACCATATTCGTCTTCAAGCTCATCTTCTAAAAACGCAAACCCCAGACCACTTTTAGCATCTGTATGGCGATCCACTACCGGTAGACTCAATTTAAACAGAGTATAAAGTAGCCGACGTTTCGCTTGCTCCATGTTGAACCACAAGCCAATGTTTTCTTCATCATTTAGGTTTGGAATGGTGGTGTTTAAACGACATGATGGACAAAGTTCATTGTGATCCTCAATTGGCACCATCCAATTACATACGCTGTATTGCCAATAATTTTTACATTGTCGATACAAACGACCGTTGTTTGCTTGGTACAATCCTAATTTTTGACTTTGATTATGCGGTGTTAACGCACTTAACTTTAAATCATCAGGTAAAAATCCAAGCATTACACCACAGGCAACGCACTGGCTATTTGCGAAGTGTAAAATTTTGCCACATTGACAAGTAAATGTTTTCAATAGTAATTCCAGAAGAATGTGAAAGAGGTCATCAAATAAAAAATTTTATTAAATTAATCATACACAATATTCATTGTAAAGTTAGCTTTTTATCTTGTTTTTGAATGATAGAAAACGTCTAAGCCATAGGCTAGTAAGCATTCTTGTGATTATGTATACAAACCAACGACTGCTCATTTTGTCGTTGGTTTGAAGGCAGAAAACCGTACATATTCTTATCATTACTTTAAAGTTATGCGGTATTTCAGTGCATTGACCTGTATTGAGTGAACGCAGAGAATGTTGTGGTCGTGAAGACTGAAATATCGGCTGTCACGACCCTAAATTATCGAGATTAAACGTGGAGATCACCCTTTACCTTGGGTGCGATTTCGATTGGATTTAGCGCTAGCATTTTTCTCAATAAACTTTTTCTCAATAAACTTGAAGATCATGGTGGCAACATCCTTTTCAGTCGCCGCTTCAATACCGGCTAAACCCGGCGAAGAATTAACTTCCATGACAACAGGGCCACGTTCGGCGCGCAGTAAATCAACACCACAAACGTTTAGCCCCATAATGTTTGCTGCCGATACGGCCGTTGCTCTTTCTTCTGGGGTAAGCTTAACGAGTACCGCTGAACCACCGCGGTGTAAATTTGATCTAAATTCACCCTCGGCGCCTTGACGCTTCATTGCGGCAACAACACGGTCTCCAACGACAAAACATCGAATATCAGCACCACCGGCTTCTTTGATAAACTCTTGAATTAAGATATCAGCATTTAAACCCATAAATGCTTCAACAATCGCTTCTGCTGATTTAGTTGTTTCAGCAAGTACGACTCCAATACCTTGTGTACCCTCAAGTAACTTAATCACGCAAGGTGCGCCACCAACGTTCTTAATTAAATCTTTTACGTTATCAGGACGATTAGCAAAGCCGGTTCTTGGTAAGCCGATGCCTTTTCTTGACAGAAGTTGCATAGAGCGTAACTTGTCTCTAGAGCGACTAATTGCTACAGATTCATTGACACTAAAAGCACCGGTCATTTCAAATTGACGGACCACCGCGGTGCCATAGAAAGAAATTGATGCGCCAATACGCGGTATAATAGCGTCGTACTGTGGCAGCTCCTTACCTTTATAGCGCACAACAGATCTATCACTAGTGATATCCATATAACAATGCAGTGTATCGATAACGTCAACTTGGTGACCCAGCGCTTCACCCGCTTCTTTTAAACGGCGAGTCGAGTACAACTTCTTGTTTCTAGATAAGATGGCTATTTTCATGTTTGATTTCCTGTTTTTATAAAGAACAATAGTCTATAGACTAGACTGTTTACTAAATAGTCACAAAAAATAAAAGTTTTTTTGACAAAGGTGGTAAATAAGCTCAATTTTATTGTGCATAGTCAATATGACCATTTTAAATTTCATCTGATAAGTAAAGCATATATTGTAGAGCGATGATAAAGCACCGTCTTCTTTTGGGGTAGCCTTATAAAACAACCAATTCAATGGCTTGTGTTGAATTGGCCGCGAGCCTTTAATGATAGGTATATAGCCGATATGACATCACAATAAATTTTAAAATCAGCGACGGTTAACGCGGCTGATTTAATGGCTATATCAAAGCGTTTAGGAACACTTGAAATCAGAAGAGTTGCTGACATTATTACCATGCACGCTAGCCCTTTCGTTGATATTAATGAATTATTAGCTGTTGATTGTGTAATGAAATCAGAGGACGGGGTCAAGTCTAAGTCATGGCGTAACCCTTAATAAAAAGCCTGTTTAATCTTTGTTAAACAGGCTTTTTACTTATCATATTGAGTGATGCTATTTATTGCAGACTCACCATAAATAACATGGCATTATTTTCCGCTAAAACATCACTTCTTCTGCGCTGCTGACGGTTTCGGTGATTGGTTTGCGTTGGTTCATTCTCAAGGCTAAATACAAATCAGAATGCACATAAATTCCTTCGTGACCTGATTTAATCTCTGCTTTTTCAAACCACGCCAACAACTGTCTTTTTCTGCCAGCAAGCTCAAGGCGAACCCCGCGCTTTCTAAAAATAACCTCTAAATCTGATAGCATCGCCATCACACTTAAGTCTAAATGAGTAAAACACGGCACCGCATCAATAATTACACACTCAATGTCATCTTTTTGTCTGGCATATTGTTCTAACAATCGGCGTTTAAAGAAACTAGAATTAAAGTAAGTTAAGGGTGAATTAAAACGATAAATAAAAATACCGTCCACCGCTTTTGCCTTATCACTGGCATCTAAACTTCGTACTACACCGTTGATATCAACACCGAGTATATGGTCGGTGGGGCGCATTACCGTCCTAATAAATTGGAATAAACCTAGTAATACAGCAAGGGTAATACCGGGAATAACACCAATAAATAACACCGCCAATAAAGTGGTTAAGGTTAAGTAAAATGCTTGTCGGTCTTTTAGTCTGAGTTTCCAGACCATTTTTAGATCTAGTAAGTGTACAGAAGCAATAATCAAGACAACCCCCAAGGCGGCACTGGGAATAAATTCAAGGGGTGCAGTAAAGAAAATAGCAATAATTGCAATAATGGCTGCGGCTATAATAGAGACTAATTGGGTTTTTCCGCCATTGGCATCATTGACAGCGGTGCGAGAAGAGGCGCCACTGACGGCAAACCCTTGTGATAGAGCCGACGCTAAATTAGCAATACCTAAGGCCATAAATTCTTTGTCTGCATCAACATCATAGCCATTTTTTGCGGCAAAGCTGCGAGCGGTGAGCATCATACTAACAAAACTTATTATCGCTAAGTTAAGTGCTGGCATAACAAGCTCACGAATAACACCGACATTAAATTCAGGTGTTTGAAATAAGGGTAAGCCCCCCTCGACAACGCCAATGGTTTTTATACCAAACTGCTCTAATTTAAAAAGCCATACTAAGGCTGCACCGAACGTAATGGCAAACATTGATGCCGGCCAATTGGGCTTTAGGCGTTTCATACCAAAATAAATAGCCAGGGTGAGTAAGGCGATAGTTAATGTTGGGAAATGTGTTTGTGCTAAGTAATCAGGGACTCCGCCCAAACGTTCAAGCAGATACCTTTCATCAAAAGTAAAACCAAATATTTTAGAAAATTGACCAACAATAACTGTTATAGCAACACCATTTAACAGTCCCATTAAAATAGGTTTAGACAAGAAGTCAGCCAATACACCAAGCTTAAAGCGACTGGCCAGAATGCACCAAAAACCGGTCATCGCTGTCATGGTAATTACTAATTGCCAATGCTTAGTACTGTCGCCGGCGGCTAAAGGGGTGATCAGTGCCGCAATAACTGCACAAGTTGCCGCATCAGGACCGACAATTAACTGCTTAGAGGTCCCAAATAATGCATATACCATCATAGGTAATACACAGGAGTACAAACCTACAACAGCATTCACTCCGGTGAGTTGTGCATAAGCTATAGCAACCGGTAAAGCAACAGCTGCAACCGATAATGCCGCTTTAACATCATCAGCAAACCAACTTCTTTCATAGTTAAATAAGGTGTTTAAACCTGGCATAAAATCATACAAACGTGACAACACAAGAGCTCCCTTATTTATTTATTGCTCAGCGATGCTATGCGTTTTGCTAATGGCGGATGACTCGAAAAAAGTGCGCTCATCTTACTTGAGCTAATGGCAAAAGCTGACATTTCTTTCGGTAGCTGGGGCAAGTTTTGTAGTTGCTCTAGTTTACTGAGTGCGGCAATCATATTTTGTCGACCCGCAAGCCTTGCACCACCTTCATCTGCTCTAAATTCTCGATAGCGAGAAAACCACATCATTATCATAGTCGCTAATAAGCCCAATACGAGTTGAGAAACTAATGAGACAATCCAAAAGGCAGGTCCGTGACCACTTTTTACGTTAAATACATTGCGGTCTACCACATGACCGATAATGCGTGATAAGAACACCACGAAGGTATTTAACACCCCTTGCAGAAGTGTCATTGTCATCATGTCGCCATTGGCAACGTGGCTTATTTCATGAGCAAGAACCGCTTCTACCTCATTTTGACTCATGTGACTTAATAAGCCGGTACTTACCGCGACTAAGGCATTATTTCTATTCCAACCGGTTGCAAAAGCGTTGGGTGAAGGATGATTAAAAATACCGACTTCAGGCATGCCAATATTGGCTTTAAGGGCTTGTTCTTGTACTGTTTTGAGTAGCCAACGCTCGGTTTGATTACTTGGCGTCACGATAACCTCGACGCCCATACTTCTTTTCGCCATAAACTTAGAAATAAACAAGGAGATAAACGAACCACTAAAGCCGATAACCGTGGCATAAATGAGCAATGATTGAAAATTAAGGTCGACACCATTTTCTGCTAACAAGCCTTCAATACCAAATAAACTAAAGGTAATACTCAAAATTATCATAATGGCAATGTTAGTGGCCAAAAATAGTAAAATTCTCATTGTTCATCTCTTCATTTTGTAATAATGCCTTTATAGACAAGGCTGTTAGTCAAATAGTCACAAAGTAATTTAATCAAATAGTAGGCAAGTAATCAAAGTATATTTATTGATAATAAGCGAAGTGCTAAAAATTTATTCAGGTGTTTTATTTAGACTCAAAATAAGTGAGGTGCTGACTGGTTTTAGGTTTTACTCTGTCTGCATGATCAATGATTTTTTTGTGTTTACGGTTAATGTGACTTTATTTTACTTTCATGAGTCTAGAGAGAGGTGGAAAATTATGATCACATGATTAAATATACAAAAACATTTAAAGGAAAAATATGAAAGCTTTAATTTTATTGATGGCTATTGTCATGGTAGCTCCTGTTCACGCAGCACAAAATATATTCAACGTGCTAGTGCAAGATACAAACTTAGTGAAAGATATTCGCGCTGAGGAAGAAAATATTTGGATTAAACTGGCAGCCGCTAATCTTGCTGATGAAATAATTATACGAATTTCAAGTAAAGATAAAGATCTATATCGTCCGTGGTTTAATGGCAGTGTTGATCTTCAATCAAAAGGTTTTCGTGGTAACGATATCTGGTCTGATAGACTTCAGACCCAAGCTAACTTCGTAGAGTACTGGCACAAAGGTCGGTTAGTTCTTCATCTTCAGCGCAAGTAATGACATTTTTTGATTAGAGAGTCACCAATTGTTTTTGAGTCTGTAATCTAGTGGCAGGCTAAATAGTCCTACCTTTTATATAAGGGATTAAAAACGTTAGCTCATATATTATGGTCTTATTCGGTTTTTAATCCCTTGCTACTTTATTAATCTTCTTTTAAATAAATAAATAATAAATAATAAATAGTTTGTAACGTCTTTTTAAGGCGAAGTAGGCGGTACTACTTTTACCGAGATGTTTTGTGCTTGCCCTATACCTTTTAACAAGCGACCTAAGATGTCAGCGCCGGTAATAATACGGTGAGGTAAGTCTGTCCAAACGATAATAGCATCAGTATGTAAAACGTCGTCTGAGGTTGGTTCAGCATCATGTACTGATTTTAGTTTGTTCATCGCTTCGCCCAAGGTACATTTTGGATCGCGAATAATAACGGGGCGATGACAAAACTCGTAAGGGTCAATAGGGCTGTTTTCTTGTGTTGTTGCGCGAACAAATCCATCTGCATCTAACAATAATAAAGGTACACCGGCTTCACTTTGTATCAATACCCATTTGTGTCCAGAGTTATTAACTACGCTGATAAAGTCTTTGAATTCGGCACTACCGTATGCCGGTAATATGGGGAAGTCTAATTTGCTCGGCATACTAATTATACTGGCAGGGTCGAGTAGTTCGCCTTCCTCAAAAACGGTGATGTTCTCAACTTGTAGAAAATTGAGTGCGCCACGACCTTGTACATGCTCCATATCGGAATCATCTGAGTCGATATGCGCTTTTATAATTGCGGCAAGTTGTTTTTCTCGATAGTAGGTAATACCTTCTTTTCCTAACCATCCATCTAGAATTAAAGCGGTTAACTTGGCAACCGGAAAGAGTAATATTTGATAAACCTTGATAACGGGTGTTAATTTTGAGGCAACTTGGAGAGCGTTACGCGAAAAGTAAGCTTGAGGAATAATCTCACCTAAAAAAGTAATCACTATGGTTGAAAATAAGAATGAGTATATACCGGCGAGTACCGAGCCAGAAAGCAGAGTCAGTAAAACATTGATAGAAACATTACCCCAAAGCACGGTTGAGAGTAAAAAGTTTGAATCTTCGCGCATAGATAAGATAATAATTGCATTTTTGTTGCCTTGTTTTGCTTCTACCTCTAATTGCAGTCGGCTTAGGCTGAAAAATGCTAAGTTTAATCCAGAAAAAATGGCAGATTGAGTAATACAAAACCCAATGCCTAGCCAGATTATTATGTCGTATGTCATGTTGAACTCTCTAAAGTTAGTTAAGTGCAATAGCACGTTTATGCAGGTGAAATGGACTAGCACGGACAATAAAATTTTACTTAGCGATAATTATCACGCGCAGCTATCCATATAGACGAAAAAAAAGCGATATAAGTCACATTTTTATTGAGTAAGACGATTGATTTTTACTGTGCGGCTATTTGATTATTACCTAAATGAAAAACTTTATGAAAAATAGTTATTTGGGTGTGACCAATTTTTATCATCATACGTCTATATTATTATCGTTATGTTTACCCAAATATTTCAATCGCGCTAACTCTAAAGGGAAACCGAGAATGACCACTCAAAACCACCATGATTGGCAAACCGCTTTATCGTCAAGCTATGAGCAATTAAATAACACTTTAGTCTTGCATGTTCCGCAACTGATTGGGGCATTATTTCTTATTCTATTAGGTTGGGCCATTGCTTGGCTATCGAGCAAATTAACATTAACAATCCTAAAATTTATTAGTCGTATATGGCAAAAAGTCGCTAGAGAAACGGCTATAACAGCAGTGACCGAGATTAAATCTTCTCATGCAGCGGTTATTAGTAAAACCATCTTTTGGGTGGTTATGCTATTTTTTATTGCTGCAGCAACATCGAGTTTAGGGCTCGACTTTTTTTCTTCATGGTTAAGTACTGTGCTTGGATACTTCCCGCAGTTTTTAGCTGCAGTATTTATTGTAATGGTCGGTTACCTTTTGGGGAATATTGTTGGTGTGATGACTGAAAGTGCTGCAGAAGCCTCTTCATTTAGTCAAGCTACGTCTCTAGGCAATCTTGCTAAGTTTTCAATATTCTTTGTTGCATTAGTGGTTGGTATTGAACAACTCGGCATTAATATCCAATTTATCACTACGTTTATTATCGTCGTGGTTGGGGTTTTATTATTTGGACTAGCACTTGCGTTTGGTCTTGGCAGCAAGGTATTTGTTGCCAATATTATTGCCGCAAGACAAGCCAAACGTTATTTTAGGCTCAACGAATATCTTAGAATAGCCGATGTTGAAGGAATATTGATTGATATAACCCCCACTATGCTACTGGTAGAAACTGAAGACGGACGTGTGTTTATCCCTGCCCGTGTTTGTATGGAAAACAAAGCGGGTGTGGCTGTTATTGTTGAATGTAAGTCAACATCAGCAACAACTCAGTCATAAGTTAAGTGGTTATAGAAAGGCGAATTTTAATGGCTAATCACAATCTAAAAATCACTATTCATTTCTTTAATGAAGAACCACTTGCTGCAGCGCGCAAACTCGACCTTATTAGCGCAGAGAGTGCGGCAGAAATATTACAAGAAGTTCCTATCTCAGTGGTCTCAAAAGTCATTTGCGCGATGCTACCCAGTGCTGCAGCGAAAGTGCTTGTTTTAACCGAGGATGATTTTAATTATGCTCTTTTTGAAACGATTGAATTAGCAGATACTGCCGCTATTTTACGCTATATAAGTGTTGAAGAGAGAAAGCGTTTAATTGAATTAATCCCCAAAAGCCGGCGAGCTCTGTGTAAATTACTGATCAGTTATCCTGAAAACACTGTCGGTGCATTAATCGAAACCAATATCTTAGTCATCGACAGTCAAATGACGGTAGCAGAAGCAATACTGCGTGTTAAAAAACAAAGCTACTTTGATAGTCACGAAGTATTGATTGTTAACAGCAAGCGAAAAATAGTGGGTAAAGTCTCAGTTTTTGACCTATTACATGCCGCGTCTGCAACGCGTATTTCAGCGTTAGTTAATAAGCACGTTGACACGGTTAATGGGTTATCAGACGTCAGTACCGTTTTAGCACTCGATATTTGGCAAAAAACTGACGCCATTGCGGTGATTAATCGTAAGAAAGAGTTTATTGGTATTTTGCGTCATTACGATTTGCGAGCTTTCATCGCACGAAATGAAAAAGTGACGACTATGCCACCGTCCTTATCGTGGGAAGTCACCGATGCTTATGGTTATACGCTTCGCTCATTATCTGAATTATTTATTAACACTAAATAGCCAAATGACTCACCTTTGGCTTATTTATCTGGAGAATACCTATGTTATCAGCACAACAAAGTGTTAAAGAAACGACTCAGCTATTAAGTCAGGCGTTTTTGCTTAACTATCCACTTAAAAGCGCTCGATATCTAGAAACATTTGCGATAGAAGATGCCGCCGAGTTGTTGGAACAACAGACAGTGATAACAACCTTAGGACTTTGGAAATATATTCCTCCAGGTGCTGCTGACAGCATTTTTTGTCAACTGAGTGAGCAATACTCCAATAACTTGTTAAGTCATATGGATAGTCACTTGGCAGCAGCACTGATTAGTAGGCAATCTGATGAGCAGCAAGATAGAATTTTTAAGCAATTAAGTACCGCATTGGTAGACGACCTTAAAGAACTACTTATTTATCCTGTTAATAGTGCTGCTCGATTGATGAATCGTCAGGTTAATGTGTTTTATCAGGATCTAAAGGCCAGCCAAGCATTGAATGCATTAAAACAAAGAGCGTTTAGTGGTCAAGATGTTATGTACATTCAAGATAACGATCAAATATTAGTGGGTGAGGTCGATATTGCTGATTTGCTCAAAGCCAATGCAAATACGACATTACTTTCTTTAGCTAAACCGGTTAAAACGACCCTCAATGCACTGGATAGCAAAGAGCTAGTTATTGAAAAATTTGAGGGCTATCGCTGCCGAGCAATACCTGTTTTAGATGCTCATCAGCAAATATTAGGCTTTATCAGGTTCTTTGATGTCTACCAAACGACTAAAGAAGACTTGGCCAGTGATATGCAGACTATGGTGGGTGTTAGCAAAGACGAACGGGCGTTATCAACGAGTTGGTTCGCGGTGAAAAAGCGCATGCCTTGGTTACAAATAAATTTACTTACCGCCTTTGCTGCAGCGGCCGTGGTGGGGGCATTTGAAGGTTTGATTTCTGAGGTTACCGCATTAGCTATTCTGTTACCTGTTGCTGCCGGTCAGTCGGGTAATGCAGGAGCTCAGGCATTAGCGGTAACTATGCGCGGTTTAACACTCCGTGAGATAACGACTAAACAGTGGCGTCAGGTTTTAATGAAAGAAATGGCGACAGGCTTGCTTAACGGTTTGGCAACGGCGGTGACTTGTTCTATCGCTGTCTATTTGTGGAGCCAATCGCTTGGGTTAGCAATAGTTATCGCTTTGGCAATGGTCTCTTCTTTGGTTATTGCCGGTAGTGCCGGTGCAGTGGTGCCTATTTTACTGAAAAAATTAGGTATGGATCCCGCTCAGTCTTCATCCATTGTATTGACGACAATAACCGATATTGCTGGTTTTATGTCATTTTTGGGCATCGCCTTATTACTCTCAGATATGTTACCAAGGGGTTAGGTCATGATTACTTAGCCCTGTATAATTTATTCATCTAGGCTTAATTCACTTGAGCTTATAATTTTCAATCTTTATTACTTTATTACTTTATTAGGAATGTATGTTCAAAGAATTATTGATACACCCGGTTTTTATTTCATTGTTAGTGCTTGGTTCGGCATTTAGTTTAAAGGTACTCGTTGACATTTTAGCGCACAAGCGCGCGGTAAAAAAATCTTTAGATGTTAGGAATACCTCACACAATATTAAGCACCTGATTAACTTTATTATGGTGTTAATGTTGTTATTGGTCTGGTCGACTGAAATTCAAAACTTTGCTTTATCGGTGGCGGCTTTTGCGGTGGCGATTGTGCTTGCCACAAGAGAGTTCATTCAATGTGTGATCGGTTTTGTCTACTTAGTGACAACCCGACCTTTTAGGATTGGTGATTGGGTACAAGTAGGAGATTATTGTGGGGAAGTAGTGGAAATGGACTGGATAAAAACCACACTGCATGAGATTGATATGCGGACTTATCAGTTTTCAAGGAAAACAATTTATCTCCCTAATAATAAGCTCATTACCAGTGCGATAAAAAACTTAAATTTTAACAAGCGTTTCGCAACCCACCATTTTACCATTATCCGCAAAGAAAGTTTTAACCCTTATCCGATTTATGACGCGATCGCTAATAACGCTAAACAATATTGCCAAGAATTTCATGAGGTGGCTAGTCGTTACAACAGCGTAATTGAAAGAAAGTTAGAAGCCAAAATTTCTGGCCCTGATCCTGAAATACATTTCAGCACTACAGACTTAGGTGAGTTTATAGCAAATTTCACTTTGTTTTGTCCTACTGAAAAAGCATTAACAATTGAGCACAAGTTAACTGAAGACTTTATGGGGCTTTGGTATAAAGAATTTAAAAAACAAAGTACTTAAGGCTCAATTACTTTTTATTGAGCCGTTTAATTTCTTTATGTGAGCCGTTTACATCTTGTCTCATCGTTTTTAAAAGGTTATTGAATAGCAGTTAAGCCGCTAACAAATTTGATTCAAATTTGTTTAATGCTCGGTAGTAGCACATTTTTACGGTACTTTTATTGATGTCTAAAAATTTTGCAATTTCACTCAGTGGTAGGCCTTTGACAAAGTGAAATTGCAAAATGTTTTTCTCTTGGTGATTGAGTGTTTTGATTAACGTATTAAATTCAAAGGGCGATTCAACAGCTTCAACGATTTGATCAGCATATTGAAAACTATTATCTGAAAATGTCGCTCTATACTTGCTATTACTGCGATAAAAACTGGCACAAACATTAGCTGCTATTTTCATCACCCATGTTTTTAGGCTACTTTTTCCTTCAAAGCGGCTATAAGCTTGGTAAGCTTTAAACAAAGTGTCCTGACAAGCTTCTTCTGCATCAGGTAAATTGTGAAGGTAGCTTTGGCAAAAATTTAATACCTGCGTTCTTAAGCCTTCTATTGCGTGGCTTAATGCTGATTTTGACAATGTAGCTTTCGTCGCTGGGGTATTTTCGACAAGAATATTGATAAGTATGTCCCTAAACTAAATAAGTCATTAGTGGCACAATTTAGGCAGGTAATATTAAGCTCAGCTTAAGCTTGTAGATATTATATTGTTAAATAGGAGAAAAATATTGAGTTAAATAGTGGCTAAACAGCTGAACTTAGCGTGATTAACAGCAAGAATTCCAGCATGATAGCTAAAGATTAAGCCCGTTTATTTGGGCTTGGGTTGATTGTTATCTTGTTGAATAGCATCAATTTCTTTAAGTAAATCGTCAGCATCTACCGGTTTGCTGAGCACTGTTTGTACAACTTTAAGTGCTTTTTGGTGCACGGTTCTTTCTGTATAGCCGGTTAACATAATAGCGGGGATATACTTTTCAGCGTCAATACGGATTTGTTGCACAACTTCAATGCCACTTTCTCCCGCATCTAAACTGTTATCTGTAACTATGATATCGGGTATTTTTTGCTGCTCATCAATGACCTGTTTTGCTTCAACTGATGAACCTGCGGTGATCACTTGATAGCCCTCCATGGTTAAAAGCGTTGAAATACTATCAGCGAGTTCATCATCATCCTCTAAGTAGAGCACCATGCAATTGTCTTGTTCTGGAAATTGTACAATATCATCATCCTGGTTATGTAATTCATCTACCGCGCTATTATTAACCGGTAGCTGAATTGAGAAAACAGAGCCTTTACCTATTTCTGAAACTAAGGTGATTGGGTGGTTCATGGTTTGGGCTAATGCTTTAACTAATGCCAGACCAATACCAAATCCTGAGCTGTTATTGTGTTGAGAGGGAAGCTGATAAAAGGCATCAAAAATAGACGCTTGTTTTTCTTGCTCAATACCCGGACCCGTATCGCTGATACTTAATATTAAAAAGTCGTTCTCTTGGTTGGCTGATACTCTAACTTCACCTAGATGCGTGTATTTTATGGCATTACCAAGCAAATTTCTGACTATTTGCAACAACAAGGCACGATCGCTAATAATGGTTACTGGCGATGGTTCAAAAACTAAATTGAGATTTTTTTCAGCCGCTTGTAGTGCAAAATCACTTTTAAGGGTATCAAAAATATCTGTAATTTGAATTTTTTTGAAAATTGGCTCAATGCTTCCTGTTTCCAATCGGTCTAAATTCAACAAGCTATTGAGCAAAGTGTTCATATCACTAATAATGCGTTGGATACGTTTTAATTGAGTTTGTGGCAATTGCTCTTTAGATTGTCTGACGAGCACATCAATAAGGCTACTTATTTGTTGTAGCGGTTGGCGAAGATCGTGGCTAGCCGCTGAAAGAAAACGACTTTTGAGTTGATTTGCGGCGTCAGCTTCTTGCCTAGCTTCAGACAGGTTGGACGTACGTTCTGCCATCTGTTTTGCTAATTGTGAGTGCACGACAACATTTTTTAAGACAATCAGAAAACATTGAGCAAGTATTAAAAGCGGGTCAACAACCGGTTCAGTTCCCTTGGGGCAATTATTCCAGCTTACCCATATTGTGGCGATAAGTTTTTCATCTTTAATAGGGATCACTAGCACAGCTTGATTTGGACTGTTATTCGGTAAAAATTGCGCCAATTCAATTGCTTCGTTTGGGCTCAACCAGAAAAATTCATCGTCAGTATATTTCTTGGCTAAGTTGGACGTTGTCTCAAATGAATGCGCTGTCAATTCATCACCTGCGACTAAAACCGTGACAAAATCTGCATCACTTAACGCTGTAAAGGCTGCACTCACCAGTGATTTAGCCGTTTGTATATCTCTTGCTCGAGAAAGACGTTTTATCCAAGTGGTGATCATTTGCATGCGGCTAGCGGACCCTTAATGTTGCATAAATATATGAATTGTAATGTAATTAGCTTTGTAACACTAGCTAGCTAGAATATTGACTATTACGTGTGCTCTAACGGCTAAGCCTTTCAATTCGCTTGATTGTGAGAGAATTAATCGCCCTTCATGTAAAGACGTGATGCGATCGCATATCGCTAAACCTAATCCTGTTCCCTTTAATTTTCCGTCTTGAGATTTCTGAAAGGGTTTAACGATACGAGCAAAATCACTTGCAGGGACACCTAACCCTGAATCTTCTATTACGAAGCTCAATTGCTCGCCGACTAAGGTCAAAGATAGAGACACCATACCTTGAACAGGCGTGTTATTTAGCGCATTGGTGTATAAATTATCAAATAAAATCGTTAAATGCTCTTCGTGAGACCCTATGCTTAGTGAGTCAATGCTCTGGTCGATATTGAGCAAAAGTTTTATATGGCGCTCATTTTGAGTCTCTTGATGGGATTCGATAAGCCTAGTTATTATCTCGCTTAATATCACTGTTGAGCACTCTGCATTTGTTCTACGCTTTGTCAGTCTTGAGTAAATAAGGAGTTGTTGAACTAACCTAGAGCTTCTGTCTATAGCTTTAATAATACTAGTTAATGCTTTTTGTTGTTGCTCTGGGTTTTTTGTTCTTTGTGCTATTTGCGCTTGAATACGAATACCCGCTAAAGGGGTGCGTAATTCATGAGACGCTTCTGAGCTAAACATTTGTTCATGGGTAATTCGGTCAGACTCTAATTTTAGATGCGCGTTAATCACTAGCGATAATGCAATTAACTCACTTGGACAATTATTAAGGGGAATATCATCGATTTTTCCGCTTTCAAAGCCTTTAAGCTGTTTTGTTAACTGAGCCAGAGAATCAGTAATTTTAGTAGGTAAGGTATTACGATGAATGTTAATAAGCACAAACACCAGTAAAATAGTGCTAATAAAAGCAAGATAAAATATTGTCGTTGCGCCGTTAAGGTATAATCCTAGACCCAAAGTCAAAAAGGTTATTATCAGTAAGATGCTCAGTGGCCAAAGTAATTTTTCTTGATACATTTTATCTTCCCTTTGCCACTACTCTGCGACGTGATAGCCAACATGTCTAACAGTAATCACTGCGCTTTTGCCTAATTTACGGCGTAGACCATGGATATGCACCTCAATGGTGTTACTTTCAGTTTCCATATTCCAGCCATAGAGCTTATCTTGGATTTGGGCTTTAGAAAGTATCAGTCCTGGTTTTTCCATTAATGTTTGTAAAATAGCAAACTCTTTTGGTCCTAATCTAATGGCTTCACCGGCTTGGGTAACTTTGTGAGTGGCGGGATCAAGAATAATATTGGCGGATTTGAAGAGTGGAGTGCCGCGGCCACTTGCTCTTCTTTGTAGCGCCCTTATCCGAGCACGTAATTCATCTAAGTCAAAAGGTTTAACCAAATAATCATCTGCACCAGCATCTAGCCCTTCTACTTTATGTGGTGTTTCGTCGTAGGCGGTTAAGATGAGTACAGGTACGTCATTTTTATCTCGTCGAAGTTTTTTAAGTACATCGAGACCAGAACCATCGGGCAGACCTATATCGAGTAAAAGTAAATCATAAGGTGTAGTGAGTAATGCTGTTTCAGCGGATTCTTTAGTTTCAACCCAATCTACGGCGTAATTATCCATCAATAGACATTGAACTAAACCATCACCAATGATCCTGTCATCTTCGACGATCAATATGCGCATTTATTACTCCGCTTACTACAAAACTATTTATAATGAAATGTTAACCTTAAGGACATATTAAGGCCTTTGCTTTATTGATTATTGTTAAGGTTACTCAACACTCGGTGATATTTTTTCTACTGAGGCGAGATAACTAAATTCTGGATCGACCAACATTTCACCTTTCATCGCTTCACGTCCCAATAGCATCAAATGGTTCATGCTTGACCGGTCGGTTAATGACAGTCTTACTGTCCATGTTAATTCGCCCATTACCGCCAACGTATTGATGATATAGCGACGTTCTTTTTCTCCGTTAGAAGATTTTATACGTTTTCTATCGACTATCTTTGCCGAACATTTAATCGTTTTAGTGACATCGTGAGAATCAGGATGAAATTCAAAGTCCAACATGCCAGTGACTTTATTTTCAGAAATATGATCAACATGGAGCGATGAAGTTTGTGCGCCAGTATCAATGCGGGTCGCGACCTCAAATAGCTCTAATTCGGGTAAATCTATAGTTTCTCTAGCACCGACAAGTATTTTTTCTTTCATATTATCCATTTCATTATGTTGTTGTAGCAGACCAAATTATATTTTACGGCACAAGTGCTAAAACAATAGCATATCATTGTTATTAACAAATATTACGCCAAAAAGATGTTGTCGTTATCAGCAATAATGACCACTCTTATTGTTATAACCGCCATAACTGTTCGATAAGCATAGCTTTTTTATTACTAAAGTAAAGTAGGGTGGCTTGATTTCCCACCCATTTAAGGAGTGTTTTTCTGGGGATATATCATCAACTTTGTTTGAAATTAGAAGGAAATAGGTCTTCTCTTCGCCGGTAAAGATGATGGTTCAATTGCCTGCTCTGCAGAAACAAAGGTTTCTTTAGTGTTTGATTTACTCTTTTTAAGCGAACTTTTAGTTCCAGCTCCACTGGGCTGTGCAGTCGTTGATGACTTTTGTTTTGGAGTATGGGCAACTTCAAAAATTTCGCCATCAAATTCAACGGTATCGCCATGACGAATTTTCTTTCGTTTTTGAAACTCAACTTCATTGTTAACTAGAACATAACCTTCGCTGATCACTATTTTGGCTTCGCCACCACCACCGACCATATTGGCAATTTTAAGTAATTTACAAAGCTCGATTGGTTCAACCGAAATATTAATAATAGGGTGTGCAGACATGTAACGTTAGCCTAGTGATATTAAATTTAATGGCAACAATTATAACATAAAGAAGTGTGACAAGGATAAGGTATAGATTATTTAGTCGTAAATTTTATTATTGTACTTCGTCAATAAAAACAGGTCTTTTTAAAGTTCTCTTATTATATAGTCTTGATAATTTAAATGTTTGGGTTGATAGTCAAGCTGACTTTCGGCTGATAAAGTTTCTGTTTCTAGCTGTTTTAGCGGCAGTTAATCGACCGCTTTGACAAAGTGATCAAACTTTAAGGCCGTTATTAGCCACAGCAAGGTTTACTTGGCTGAGGAATAAGTTGATGCTTTTTAAATGTTTCACACAATGCTAAAGTTTATAATTATGCCATAATCAAATTTACGGTGAACAGGGTAAATAACTTTTATTACTTGTTAAGAAAACATGAAAATTTGCAGAACAACACTATGCATCCTTCTATTATTAGTGGTGTATCGCATT
The DNA here is from genome assembly GCF_001767295.1 of Colwellia sp. PAMC 20917. Classification (GTDB taxonomy): domain Bacteria; phylum Pseudomonadota; class Gammaproteobacteria; order Enterobacterales; family Alteromonadaceae; genus Colwellia_A. Next base: position 638,830 of record NZ_CP014944.1, on the reverse strand, counting down.
ATTTTTTCTTTACCCAGACACAGAGGCTAATTTGAATAAACTTGAACAAAGTCAATTAAGTGGATTAGTAAAACGCTTATACAGGTGCATGTTTGTCAAAGATGCCCAAGATGATAGCGGTTATACCATGGCTCTTTCATTATGAGTATTTCACTTGTTGTTGCCGATGACCATGTGCTTATGCGCCAAGCATTAGTGAACTATTTAAAGGCAGGTAACGAGTTTACTATCTTGGCTGAATGTAAAGATGGAATAGAATTAATCAGTCAAACCTTAAAAACCGATCCTGATGTTGTGGTGATGGATATTTCTATGCCAAATATGAGTGGACTGGTGGCAATTGATAAACTATTGTCGCAACGGCCAACGACAAAAATATTAGTTTTATCGATGCACGACGAACTTGAGTATATTTTAGCGATGCAAAAAGCGGGTGCTAAAGGTTATATCCTCAAAGAGTCGTCCTCAGATCTTCTTATTCATGCGATTAAAGATGTTTATAACGGTAAAACCTTCTTTCCAAACTTATCTGCCAATAATTGTCAGCCGGCGTCCAACCCATTAGAAGTATTAACTCGGCGAGAAAGAGAAGTGTTTTTCTCAGTAATTGCCGGAAATACCAGTAAGAAAATAGCAGAATTACTCAATATGAGTGTAAAAACGGTGGAAAATCATCGCACCAAAATATATAAAAAGCTGCAGGTTGGCAGTGTGGCAGAACTACTAAGAATGGCTAATAAAGCAGGTCTTCTTGAATAGTGTTTATTTTATCTCATCTCATTTGAACTTTGCTAGAGACAAAAAAACGCCCTACAAGGAGGGCGTTTAATGAATGTAGATGTTATACGTACTCTGCTCTACATTTAGCTGTTATTACTCTGCGTTCGAACTTGTCCCTGAGACAAAGTAATTTTTATCTATTTGATTAGCGATAATCGCATAGCTAGCACGAGTTACACCGGCTTCTGGATTAAATTTAGCAACCATTGTCGGTTGTAAATCAAATTGACCTTGCTCAAGGTCATAGCGAACACCTAACAGACCTTCGTTCAAAGCAATTTGCACATAACCGCGCATATCGCCAGCAATATCACTTTGGTCAGCAATCACGATTGATTCACCATGGTAATTAACGGTGATTTCATGCGCTTCGCCCAAGTCTATTGCCTCTTGAGTTTTACCAATAACTTGTATTAGGCTATAAGCTAAGTCAGCACGAGTCACAGCAGATTTTCCGTGGAAATCGCCATTATTATCAACCATCATCACGGGACCAAATTGTTGTTTAGCATCTTTCAACGCGGCACCTGACATAGCAACTGATTCAGCAAAAATACGGTATCTAGGGCTAACACCACTTAGGCTTATTTCTGTTTCCCCATCTAAATGGCGATACTGACGTACCGATGTCCCCATGACTAAGGCCTTAGCCAATTCTTGACGATTTAACATCGCATCAGGTGCAAAAGATGTCGCTGAACGACCATCCATAAGGCGTTCAAGTACCGCAGTTTCTATTGCTGCTTGCTGACTATGGCCTGCTACGTCATCCATACCTTCTATGCTGGTTAAAATATCTTGCCACACCCAATAACTGATATGATTATCACTAGCTTCATCAGTTTGTGCCTGTTCGTCGTAAGCTGCAGCAGCAGGTGGCACTGATAAACCAAAGGCGTCAGTTTCCATAAACAGTTTCCATGGACCCGCTTGTGCTGGAGCCGTTACAAACGAGTTACTGTCCCAAACTGGGTCGGTAGAGTCGCCTTCAAAACGTTGTCCATCAGGTGCTACAAGTACAGCTTTAACACTTGTTAAGGCTGTTAAGCCAACATTTACAGTCTTTGCCTCTGCATCGACTTCAAATTCAATCACTTGCGACTCTAGTGTTTCAAACGCTAAAGCACCTTCAGCAATTTTCATGGCCTGCATATTGATACTGGCCGTGAAACGAGAGTCAACGCTGTTGTTAACAGATTTTTTATGATCTGTATTTTTCCCTTTAGCTGCAGCTACTGCAGCATGGGCATTAATATAACCTGCACCGACTTCCCAAGACTCATAACCTGGCATATTAGTCGCAGATTCTTTCATTAATTGCTTGATTTCATCGATACTTAGCGAAGGGTTAGCTTCCATCATCAGCGCTGCAACACCAGCAGTGTGTGGTGTTGCCATTGATGTACCCGAAATACGGGTATAAAAAGGAATATGTGCTGGGTCAAGCACCAAATCAGCATCTCCGCCATTGGCAGCCATATTGGTTGATGAACGCGTTGATACCATGTTGCGCCCTGGTGCGACAATTGTGACTTCGTTAGTGTAAGTCCATGCCTTACCATCTGGCATGGTGAAATCACCGCTTTCATATTCTAAACCACGAGATGAAAAGTCGACTAAATTACCATTGGTATCGCCAGCACCTACTGACATTCCCCAAGGGATTTGAGCATGAGGGTTATTGCTATTTTCGCCAGAGCCCGAGTTACCCGCAGCAAATACCGATAAAATACCAAATTGATAAGCTTTATATGACGCTAAGGCAACAGGGCCTTTAGCATCAAATTTACCGCTTGAACCCCAAGAGTTACTCATAATACGCAGCGGATGTTCATAGTCATAAACGTTGTTAATAGCATAGTCATAGCCGCCAACCGCATCTAAAATAAATAAACCTAACCCTGAGCCGTAACCCACTAAATCAGCATCGGGTGCAACGCCTTTATATTTTCCATCAGACATAGCGCCCGAGCCCGCTATAGTGCCGGCACAGTGAGTACCGTGGCCGACATTTAAGTCGGTATTAGGTTGGTTTTTAATAACAAAACCGTCTGTAATACCGGTTTCAGCAAGATCGAGTGAATGTGTTGCCGCTTGCACGTTATCAACCACTACGTCGCCAAAGAATAAATCTTGGTGTGTTGCATCAATACCCGAGTCATTAACCATAATGGTTACGCCTTTACCGGTATATTCTGTGCCGCCATTGCGGTTTGCAAACTCGGTACCTTGAACTTTGTCAACACCGGTAATTTCACGAGAGTTAGCATTAAAATATTCAAGCTTACGGTTTAACCATACTGAGCGTACATCATCTCGTCCGGCAATCGCTTTGATTTGTGCGACATTAGCAACAACACCCATAATAGGTACGGCAGAAAACTGAACACCCTTACTTATACCTAAGGCTTTTAACGCCCGTATTTGACTCACTGATATGGGCTTCATTTGTTCAAATGTTACCACGGCCATAACTGTTTCTTCGCCCGTCATCGTCGGAAGCACTTGTGCAAGTTGCTCGCCAATAGCAGCATCAGCTAAAGCGTGCGTAGGTAATGTCATTGCCAAAGAGGCTGCAGCCAAGGCACTTAAGGTAAATTTTTTCATGTTATTTCAAACTCCAATATGTTTAATACTTGTAGGTTAAATATCTTAAATATCTTAAATATTTTTAATTGTTTTTAATTATTTAAATATTTTTATCATCTTTAGTCTCCCAACAAACCATTAAGATGAAAATAGGGGCTTACCCCTATTATTGAATAAATAACTGCTTAATTAGCAAACCTATAAGGTGAGTGATTTTAGAAAAAAAGTATCAGCGAGTTGATCGTATTAGTGATTTTAATTTGTCTAATAGTTCACTAGATAGGGGAAACCCCCTATTTACTCAGCCCCCTTAACTCGATAGAGTGCTTGAGTGAATTATATACACCCCTTAACAATAACTAGAACGAGTGAAATAATGAAAAAATTTACCTTAAGTGCAATAGCAGCAGCAACCATGGCATTAACTATGCCGTCTCAAGTTTTCGCTAACGCTGCCATTGGCGAGCAGTTAGCTGAGTTTTTACCGACTATGGTTGGTTCTCAAACGGTTATGGCCGTAGTAACTTATAACCAATTAGAGCCGGTATCAACAACTCAACTAGAGCATCTTTCTGGACTAGGTATTAGTCAGGCTGTTCAGTTTGCTTCGGTTCCTGTTATTGGCGTAGTCGCTAACTTAGATCAAATTAAAGCCATTGCTCAACGTAGTGATGTGCGCTCGGTATGGTTAAATCGTGAGCTTGAATACTTTAATTCTGATGCTCGTCAAATCACGGGGGTTGATGCGGTTCAAGGTGATGAATTTTTCAAACAAAATGGCATTGAATATACCGGTAAAGGCGTAACTGTAATGGTTAATGACTCGGGTATTGATGCTACCCATCAGGATTTATTCTTTGGCGATAAAGTGATTGATAACGTGCAAGGTCTAACCCATGCAAGTTTATTAAGCATAACGGGTGTAACCGAAGGTCTAATACTTAAGAACCAACCTAACACAGATACTAATTCAGGCCACGGTACTCATTGTGCTGGCACTATTGCTGGATATGGTACTATGTCAGATGGCAAGTACCCAGGCGCAGCGCCAGATGCTAAATTAGTAGGCTATGGCTCAGGTGGTGTTATTCTTATTCTTGATACTATAGGCGCTTATGACTATGCCATTACTAAAGGTGATAGTTACGAAAATCCATTGCGCGTAATGAGCAACTCATGGGGTTCAAGTGGTAAGTTCGACCCGACTGGCCCCGTTTCTCTAGCTTCATATAAAGCCCATAAAATGGGAATATTATCTGTATTTGCCGCAGGTAACTCAGGCTCAGGAGAAGATACGCACAATCCTTATGCACAAATTCCTTGGGGCATGTCTATTGGCGCAGGGGAAAAAGATGGCACACTTGCTGGTTTCTCTTCACGTGGTTATAAGTATGAATCTGGCGAGTTTACGATGCCAGGTGGTGAAAAATGGACCTACAATAATGAAATTACTATCGTAGCTCCTGGTGTAGACGTTATTTCTACTCGTGCTGTTACTAATGCCGGCGCAAATGGTGGTGAAGCTGATGTAGACGCGATGGACCCTACTCATTTACCTTTCTATACCATGATATCAGGTACGTCGATGGCAACGCCTCATGTTGCTGGTATTGTTGCACTAATGTTAGAAGCTAATCCTGACTTAGATAACATGGCCATCAAAAAATTGTTACAAGAATCTGCGACTAATATGCCAGGTTACGAGCGCTTTGAAGTCGGTGCTGGATTTGTAAACGCCCGTGCAGCAGTAGCCGCAGCCAAAAACTATGATATGAACCACAGTGTCACGGTTAATAACCTACGCGGTAAAGTTTTCAATGCTAATACGTTAGTTGAAATTAGCGAAAAAAGCCCTGAAGGTTCTATCTGGTCAACACCCAATGGCGTCACAGAGCCACTAGGACTGCAAAATTCATTTGACTTTCAGGTTCACAGTGAAGCATTGTGGGTTAAGGGCTCTGCGAGCTCATTGGCTAATACGGCTAAATTAGTTTTAATTGACCCTGATGGCACTGAATACTTTGGTAACTTAACTTTACCTGTGCTTGAAACTGGTATGCGTGTTACGGCACCTGCAATGGCAGGTACGTGGACGGTTCGAGTTGACGGACTAACCTCTTTGTCTGGCGTAAATCCAGATCCACTTGATCTAACTAATGGTCCAATGGCTCCTGAGAATTTCGACGTTAAAATAAATTTTGAAGACTTAATTGGCTTTGAAGGGGTAAGCGATATAGCCGCTCATCGTTATGAAAATGCGATAAAATATGCAGTGAGCAAAAGACTAATGGATGGCTTGAAGAATGATAATTTCAACCCTGACGCAAAGTTAAAACGTAAAGACTTAGCTAAGTACCTAGTCATGGGTGGCGCTGTTCGTCAATACCGTACATTAGACAGCGAGCCAGAGCCAACCCTTAATGAAGTACCTAGTGGTTACAAAGCGATTATTGAATCGGTATCGGTTGTCGGTGGTGCATTAAAAGATAGCCTACGTACACAGCAGCCAGTTATGCTTAGTGAAAATGGTGAGTTTGCACATAACGGTCGTGTATCTAAAGTAGACCTAGCTTACAGCTTAGTTCAAATTCTAGGACTAGAATCAATGGCTAAAGCGTTTGATCCTGAGAAAGATAACATTACGGTTGACTATAAGGGCCAGACTATTGTGCTAGCAGATCAAGACAGCATTGCCGACAATATGAAAGGTTATGTGCAACTTGCCATACAGCTTTCATTATTGAATGTTCACTTTGATGTTACTCAAGGTACTTACGACTTAACGCCACAGTTGAATGCTAGCTTTGGTGGAAATTATAAAGTCACTCGTGCAGAATATGCTTTAACTGCCGGTCGTCTTTTTGGTCAATACTTTCAGTAAGCTCTTTGGTCAATACTTTGAGTAAAGACTTTCAGTAATTACTTTCGGTAACTAGTACCACATATTAATCAGGAGGCCATTTGGCCTCCTTTTTTTTTACCTGTAACCACACCCCTTGCCGCTCAAACTGTTAATCATAGTTTCTCCTTTTTCAGTATCGTTTTGATAAGCTAATGCTATGTTAAGCGACATCATTGACAAATTTTCCAAGTGATCTCTTGTTTGTTCTCTGCAGAGGTTGGTGAGCTGGTTCTATTTTTATCGTTAGGTATTGGCACTAGTGTACTGAAATTAGTTATCTAGTCTCTCGATTGTTAGGCGGGTGTGCTTATCATTGACTCTTTGGCTTTAATCAATAGGCCGATAACGAACACGAGGGAATTTAAATGAGTTATTTTGACTCTCAATAACTAAGCGCAGCATTGTCTTGTAGTTGATAGTTAGCAGTTGATAGTTAGCAGTTGATAGTTATTAGGTATTAGCGGTATAGCTATCGCATTGGAATACTGGTTGCTGGAGTGGGCTAATATTATCTTCCCAGAGACCCGTTTATGCCAGGGCGTTGTTGTTAATATCTACTCTTTTGTCACTGCTGCGACAAAAAATTAAATAAGATGTCAGGCTAAAGTTAAAGACGCTAAACTACTTTCGTTGTTTAATAGTGCGGTGACATCAGTCTTTGCACAGTATAGACCGACAGTGTTGTCGTGAGTGATTATTTATACGCTTTAACATGTGTTTTTGCTGCAGCAACAGCGGCTTGTATATCAATATAGCCGGCACCAACTTCCCACGCTTGGTATCCAAGCATCTGAGTTGCAGACTTTGCTATTAATTGTTTGATTTCCTCGATACTTAATAATGGATTAGCTTCCATCATAAGAGCGGCAACACCCGCCGTATATGATGTTGCTATTGAAGTACCAGAAAAACGGCTATAAAAAGGGGTATAGGCGGAGTCAAAAAGAAAATCATCATCTGCGCTGTAGGCCAGACCATTATTCGATGATCGGGTTGATACCATGTAATGACCGGGGGCGACAACCGTGACTTGGTTATTATAAGTCCATTCTTGCTTATCTGGCATGGTAAATCTGCCCGTTTTATAAGATAAATCACGAGAAGAAAAGTCAACTAAGTGACCATGACTATTACCGGCACCGACTGATATTACCCAAGGGAGTTGAGCATAAGGGTTATGACTATTTTTACCAGCCCCTGAATTTCCGGCAGAAAATATTGACAATATCCCCAAGGTATAAGCTTTATATGAGGCTAAACCAATTGGGCTGTTCGCATTAAAGTTTCCGGTTGAGCCCCAAGCATTACTGATAATACGCAATGGACTTTGATAATCGTAGCGGTGATTAATCGCATAATCATAGCCACTAACCGCATCTAAAATAGTTAAATCAGCACCTGAGCCGTAACCGACTAGTTTGGCATCGGGAGCGACACCTTTATATTTACCATCAGACATGGTCCCAGAGCCTGCAATAATGCCAGCACAATGGGTACCGTGGTCTGTGTTTACATCAGTATTATATTGACCTCGACTGATAAAGGTCTCGGTTGTGCTCATTTTAGCCAAAGCTGATGAATGTATGGCCGCCTCGACATTATCAATGACTACGTCGCCAAAAAATAGATCTTGATGTGTGGCATCAATCCCTGAGTCATTGACCATAATGGTCACACCCTTACCACTATAATCGGTATCACCATTAATATTAACAAAGTCTGTTCCTTGAATTTTATTAACACCGGAGTTTTGTCGTGAGTTAGCTATGAAATAGCTTAATTTTCGGTTTAACCATATTGAACGGACGTCGTCGCGCTCGGCGATCGCTTTGATTTGTGCAACATTAGCGACCACGCCTATTACAGGCAGTGCAGAAAACTTAACGCCTTTATTAATTCCTAAAGCTACTAGCGCCTGTATTTGAGTAACCGACAGTGGCTGCATTTGTTGAAAGGTTATTACCGCGAGGATTGTTTCTTTGTCAGTCATCGTAGGAAGGGTTTGTGCGAGTTGCTCGCCAATAATACTTTCAGCCAATGCTTTTATAGGCATTGTTAATGCTAAAGAGGCTATAAGCCATGCACTTAAAGTTAATTTACTCATGATAACCAAACTCCGTTTGTTAAATCATTGCAATTATTTCTATCACAGCTAGTTTCCCAATAAACAGGCAGCCTGAAAATAGGGGGTTACCCTAAGTGTATTAAGGTAAATGTGCTGTGAGCTTATTAGCAGTGTGGTTTAAATTAAGGGCGTTTGGTTAACGTTGAATGTTTTAACTAATTGAAATTGTTAGTTTATGATTGTGGGTTGGCAGGCAGTAGCAACAATAAAACAGAGCAGGAATTGTGATTGATTTAAACTATGCAGTAGCAGAAAAAATGATATTAAAAGAGTTTTTAAGATAAATGATTTAAAATTTATATATTAATTAAAATTATTATCAGTTATTTAATTTTTAAGTAGATGATATAAGAATGAGGAAAAAGATGGTGGACGATACTGGGCTTGAACCAGTGACCCCCGCCTTGTAAGGGCGGTGCTCTCCCAACTGAGCTAATCGTCCGTATAGATTATCTAAAGAAAATTCTATAGGGTGTAATTATGGTGGGCGATACTGGGCTTGAACCAGTGACCCCCGCCTTGTAAGGGCGGTGCTCTCCCAACTGAGCTAATCGCCCATAATTACTTTATTCTTGATACTTAAGATTGGTGGGCGATACTGGGCTTGAACCAGTGACCCCCGCCTTGTAAGGGCGGTGCTCTCCCAACTGAGCTAATCGCCCAATCTTAAATTTCCTGAATCGTTAACGGTCTAATTAATTAAACACTGTCTGCGTTTCAGTGGGGCGTATTATAGGGAGATGAGAAAAGCTGTCAACATAAAACAAAGATTTTTCTGCTTTTTTTTCAGTTTTATTGATATATTTAATTTTCTTGCTGTAAAATTAAACAGCTTGCTTGTTTTATCCTCGCTGGAGATTTTCTTTTCTTTGTTTCTTTCAGCAAATGATGTTTTCCTTAGCTATGCCTGATAAAATATCGACAATTTTTATCGTACCAATTGTAGACTTTAAGCCTTGTCTTTTAACATAGCCTTTAAGTCTTAAACTTTATAGTGAGATTTTTATGAGCTTAACAACTCGATTTGCGCCAAGTCCGACCGGTTATTTACACGTTGGTGGGGCACGTACTGCCCTTTATAGTTGGTTATATGCCAAGAAAAATGGCGGTGATTTCGTTTTACGTATCGAAGACACTGATTTAGAACGTTCAAGCCAAGCATCCGTTGATGCCATTATGGACGGTATGAATTGGTTGAATCTTGAATGGACACATGGTCCGTATTTCCAAACCCAACGTTTCGACCGTTATAAAGAAGTTATTGAGCAGTTACTTGCCTCTGGCAATGCTTATCGCTGTTATAGCACCAGTGAAGAAGTTGAAGCAATGCGTGAACAGGCTCGTGAAACTGGCGCGAAAGAAAAATATAACGGTTTGTGGCGCGACCGCACCGACTATCCTGCCGATAAGCCTTATGTGATTCGTTTTAAAAACCCACTTGATGGCGAAGTTGTTATCAAAGATATGGTTAAAGGCGATATAACGATAGCTAATGAAGAATTAGATGATTTAATTCTTGCGCGTAGCGATGGCACACCCACTTATAACTTAACAGTTGTTGTTGATGATTGGGATATGAAAATTACCCATGTTGTACGTGGTGATGATCATATTAGTAATACGCCAAAACAAATTAATATTTTACTCGCTTTAGGGGCAACACTCCCAGAGTATGCCCACATCCCAATGATTTTAGGTGATGACGGTAAGCGATTATCAAAACGTCATGGTGCTGTCGGTGTTATGCAATACCGCGATGATGGTTATTTACCTGAAGCCTTATTAAACTACTTAGTGCGCTTAGGTTGGTCTCATGGCGATAAAGAAATATTTTCTCGTGAAGAAATGATTGAACTGTTTGATTTAAAAGACTGTAACCGTGCTGCTTCAGGTTTTAATACTGATAAATTAATTTGGGTCAACCAACATTATATGAAAACTATGGAGCCAAGTTATGTTGCAACACATTTAGCCTGGCACATGAATGAGCAAGGTATCAATATTGAAAATGGTCCAGCACTTGAAGAAATCGTTAAAATTCAAGCCGACCGAGTAAAAACTTTAAAAGAGATGGCGCAAATTTCTCGCTACTTTTACGAAGACTTTAGCGAACTAGAAGCATCAGCGGTTAAGAAACATTTACGCCCTGTTGTTAAAGAGCCTCTTATATTGGTTAAAGCAAAACTTGCAGCATTGAGCGAATGGTCACCTGAACTTATTCATGCGGCAATTAATGATACGGCAACAGAGCTTGAAGTCGGTATGGGCAAAGTGGGTATGCCATTGCGTGTTGCGGCGACTGGTGGTGGTAATTCACCTTCTTTAGATGTTACTTTGGCTTTATTGGATAAAGATAAAGTACTTGCTCGTATTGATCACGCTATTGAAGTGGTTGAAGCAAGAATAGCGAACAGCTAATTAAATAAAGTTTTATGTTAACAAGATATAAGGTCGTTGATGGTTAGCTGTCAACGGCCTTATTGTATTGAAAAAGACGAGATTAAAGATGAACCAAAGCGAACTATTAAATAGATTAAAAGCCTTTGAACATAAAGAGGTTTTTTTTGGTCCACAGGGTTTTAGCGTTATTACTAAAATGGCGACATTAAATAAAGCCCAGATTGGCTATGCGGTTGATAAAAAAGGCGCTAGTTTAGTCAATAACGATATCGGCAATTGGCAAGGTTCATGGCTTGTTATCGCCACAGATACCGAATTAGGTGATCCGTATTTTATTGACTTGGCCGATGAACATTTAGCGGTTTATACCGCGATTGCTGAAGAAGAAAATCAATGGCAAGCAACCCTAGTGAGTGTATCTTTGGTGGGTTTTGAACAGTGCTTAACGGCTATATATCAACAGTGTCAGCAAAAATTTGCCATGTACCTGCCCGATGAAAGCTGTATTTTTGATCTCCAGATATTAGAAACCTTTGGTAAACAACTGGTTGAATTTTCGCAAACCAACGATTTTTGGCAACACTTTTTTGTTGGTTATGTTGATTGGCTTCGCGACGAACATGTTTAATAGCGCCATAAGATGAATAAGTCTGTGGTACTTTTTTAAGTTTTTCATTTTTTTAACACCCTGATAAAATACTATACGTCATTCTTGTCGTTAGCAGGGTATAATAACAACGTTTTTATTGGTTCTTTTTTGGAGTGTAGTTTGCAGTTTACAGATTTTGGTTTAGACAGTCGTTTAATGTCAACGGTTGAGCATTTAGGTTTTTTAGAACCGACAGAAATTCAGCAGCAAGCTATTCCTGCTGCTATGGCCGGGCACGATTTAATTGCCTCATCAAAAACTGGCTCAGGTAAAACCTTAGCGTTTATTATTCCTGCGATGCAACGCTTAATTCGAAATAGGGCTTTGTCTAAACGTGATCCTCGTGTCCTTATTCTTATGCCAACACGAGAATTAGCCAAACAAGTTTTTACTCAACTACGTTTATTTACCACCGGCTCACAGTTTAAAGCTGTGCTTATTTTGGGTGGTGAAAACTTTAATGATCAAGTAAAAACACTGCACAAAGACCCCCATTTTATTGTTGCGACACCGGGTCGATTGTCTGACCATTTATCGCAAGGGCATTTCTATTTAAAGGGCTTAGAGCTCCTTATTCTTGATGAAGCCGATCGGATGTTAGACTTAGGCTTTTCAAAACAATTAAAACAAATTAATAGCGCTGCCGATCATCGTAAGCGTCAAACACTGATGTTTTCTGCAACACTCGATCACGCACAAGTCAATGAGTTCGCACTAGCGTTATTAAAAAAACCAAAACGAATTGCCATAGGCTCTGCACATACCGAGCATAAAGATATTACTAAACGCTTTTATCTATGTGATAACTTAGACCACAAACAAGACTTGCTTGAACACTTTTTGAAAACTGAAAGCTATCAACAAGTGATTATTTTCACTGCAACACGAAGTGATACCGACCGATTATCAAAACTGCTCAGTGAACAGAGCTTAAGTACGGTCGCCTTAAGTGGTGAGCTTAATCAAGGTCAACGTAATCAAATAATGGATGGCTTTAGTAAGGGACAACAAAAGATATTGATCACGACTGATTTAGCATCTCGAGGTTTAGATTTAGTTAACGTCTCGCACGTCTTTAACTTTGATATGCCAAAGCACACTGAAGAATTTGTGCATCGTATTGGCCGGACAGGTCGAGCGGGTAGTACCGGTGACGCGATCTCCTTTGTTGGTCCTAAAGACTGGATTAGCTTTAAAAATGTCGAAGGTTTTTTACAGCAAACCTTTAACTTTGATGTTGTTGATAGCTTAAAAGCTACATTCAAGGGCATAAAACCTAAAAAGCCAAAAGTGGCTGCTAAATCAAAATCTTCAACGAAAATTAACGAAAAACCGCAAAGATCTCAGCCTAAAAAAGTCATTAAAAGAGTCTTTGTTGCTCAAGATGTTGGTGAGTTACCTGTGTTGCGTAAAAAGACGATAACGCCCGTTAGTGAAATAGACAGCGATTCTGAAATCGATTAACCGTATCGAGTATAAGGTATTAATAAAATGAAATTTTTCTTTTTTATTTGTAGTTTTTTACTTTGTTTAAACGCACAAGCTCAGCATGACAAACAGCAACAAGTTATTAAGTTAACTATTGCAGCCCCTGAAATTCGCCCTTTTATTTATAGCAATGAAAAGGGTGAAAACAAGGGCTTGTTAATTGAGACGATGAATAAACTCAATGCCAGTGGAAAATTTAAAATATCAGTTACCATCATGCCTTGGGCAAGAGCATTAAAAGCGGTTGAACAGGGAAAGTTTGATGCATTAATGCCGACGGTTTATACACCAGAACGCCGCTTGTTTTTGAGTTTCCCTAAAAGTCCTTTGATTAATTTTTATGGCTCTGAAATATTCAAAAGAGCAGATGATAATTTTGTTTATCAAGGTATTCCATTAATTGATAAAAGTAAAATACTTGTCAGAGTTCGTTCCACCAATGTTGATAGTCATTCAGAAAAAGCCTTTAAAGATGCCTCTATAACATTTGTTGAAGCGACTCGCCTAGAAGATGCCTTTAATATGCTTATTTATGGTCGCGTTGATTTATTGGTGGCCGATAGTGCCATTGCATATACGACCATCGATAATATGGCGGTTAATGGACAAGTCGAAGGGTTCTCGTTGTCTGATCAAGTTGACTCCTCTTTTCTTGCTTTTTCAAAAAAATATTCAATGTCTCACGATATCAATGAAGTGATGGAAAAAATTAATATGATTAATGATGCCGATAGTTATCACCTTTTGATTAAAAATTAGTGAATGCTTAGGATGAGTTCAACAACAGACGCTGAAAAAATTAAAAATATTGTTCAAGGTGTTAAAGCCGAAGAACAGCGTTTACGCAAAAAATATGCGTTTTTAGCTAAGCAAGACAGTATCGGTTTTCTTATTCTTTTACTGTCACTTACTGGTATGATCACCAGTGGCTTATTATATTACTATGCCTTTATCCCTGCCTGGATTTGTATCATGCTAGCGGCAATTTTTGCCTCTATCTCCCATGAGTTAGAACATGACTTAATTCATAAACTTTACTTTCGTCAGCAACCTATTATACATAATCTTATGATGGCCATTGTTTGGTTAATGCGCCCAAGTACTATTAATCCTTGGTATCGTCGAAAAATTCATTTACTGCACCATAAAACCTCGGGCACAAAACAAGATTTAGAAGAACGACTGGTCGGCAATGGTATTGCTAATATACTTGTTCGCTATATCGTGATGTTTGATGGTTTATTCGGGCTGATTTTACAAAGAAAGCACTTGAATAGGGAAGTGAAAGCCTTTAATTTTTTGAATGTTTTTAATGGCGGTTTCCCACTGACGATACTTTATTATATCTTCGGTTACGGCTTTATATTGTTTCACAGTGTCGATTTTTTTATTGCCAGCGATTTTATCTATCCGCCATGGTTACAAACCTTTTCAGCGTTGAGCAATCTGTTGATGGTGGTTATTATTGCGCCTAATTTTTTACGCTCAGGCTGTTTAAATTTAGTGACTTCTTATTTGCACTACTATGGTGGCGTTAATAATGTAATGCAGCAAACGCAAGTCTTTAAAGGTTTGCTTATTTGGCCACTTAACCTGTTTACCTTTAACTTTGCTGGTACACATGCCATTCATCACTTTGTTGTGCAACAACCGTTTTATTTGCGTCAAATGTTAGCAAGAACTGCACATAAGGTGATGAAAGAAAATGGTGTTAGATTTAATGATGTTAGTACATTTTCAAATGCAAATAGATATCGCACTTTGTAAGGTAGGGCGGTAGCGATAAAACTTTAGTTATCTTATTGCTTGTTAATTATCAACTGATCATAAAAGGCTGATAAGCTTGCTAAGCGGCGCTGCTTAATTGAGCTGCGCCGTAATTTTAGCTTAAGGCGAATTATTCAGCAATAAGTTGCGCTAATGTAAAGCTAGTCTCAGCTTGTCCTAAGGTTGCCTTCATAAAAGGAAGTATCTCTTCGAGCTGCTTTTTTAACTGCCAAGGAGGATTAACAATAAATAAGCCGGTACCTGTCATACCATATTCATCACTGTCGGCTTGTAAACAAAATTCAACTTGTAATAAATTTTTCACCTCACTACGGGTAAAGTCTTTTTCCATAGCATGAATACGCTCACGGGTAACCACAGGATACCAAAGAATATAAGTCCCGGAATTGAATTTTTTATAGGCTTTTACGATAGTCTTAACCGCTTTAGCGTAATCTTCTTTTAACTCATAAGGGGGATCGATAAGTACTACACCTCGGCGACTGGGTGGCGGCACTAACCCCAATACACCTTGATAACCATCAGATTGTTTTACATGTGATTTTTTCCAGCGAGTGCAGAATTCTGTCAAATGTTGAATATCGGTAGGGTGTAACTCAAAGAGATGAGTACTGTCTTGGCGGCGCATCAGTTGCTTAGCAACGCCAGGAGAGCCAGGATAAATTTCTAGCTCACTATTTTCAGTGTTTAAGCGCTGAATTAGCTCAACATAGGGTGTTAATGCTTCAGGAAAATTTTCATCAGTTAGTGCGGCAATAATTTTAGCGATACCGCCTTTGTATTCAGCTGTTTTTTGAGCGTATTCATCTTTTAGTGAATACATGCCAGCACCTGAGTGGCTATCGATATAGGTAAAGCCTTTTTCTTTACGCACCATATATTCTAGTACGAGCGTTAAAACCGAATGTTTTAAAACATCAGCGAAGTTTCCTGCGTGAAAAGCATGACGATAACTGAGCAAAAGGAATTCCTTAATCTAAAATGGGGAGGGGAAGTCATAGATAAAACACTCTTTGATCAGTGTTTTATCTATTTGTATAAACGGTGTTATTTGCGTCTACGCTTGGCTTGCTAAGTACTCATCATAAGTACCGGCAAAGTCAATGTAACCATCTTTGGTTAATTCAATAATACGCGTCGCTAAGCTCGAAACAAACTCACGGTCATGGCTAACAAACACTAAAGTACCTTCGTAGTTCTCTAATGCCATATTAAGTGACTCAATAGACTCCATATCCATGTGGTTGGTCGGTTCGTCCATCACAAGAATATTAGGCAGTTGCATCATCAGTTTACCAAAAAGCATTCTGCCTTTTTCTCCTCCTGATAATATTTTAACTGATTTTAGAATATCGTCAGCTGAAAATAATAAACGCCCTAAATAACCACGAACAGCTTGTTCGTCGTCGGTAGGCTGACGCCATTGGCTCATCCAGTCAAACAAGGTCATGTCATGCTCAAATTCAAACTCATGGTCTTGTGCGTAATAACCAATATTTGAATTTTCAGACCAAGTAAAATCACCAGAAGTTGCTTCGTAACCGACTTCATTTAATAAAGTGCGTAAAAAGGTGGTTTTACCTATGCCGTTTTCTCCGATCACCGCAATACGTTCACCGACTTCAGCCAAAAGAGAAATATCTTTTAGTACATGAGCATCATTAAATTTCTT
This sequence comes from Colwellia sp. PAMC 20917, assembly GCF_001767295.1. Taxonomy (GTDB): domain Bacteria; phylum Pseudomonadota; class Gammaproteobacteria; order Enterobacterales; family Alteromonadaceae; genus Colwellia_A. The sequence continues at coordinate 622,437 of NZ_CP014944.1, read as the reverse complement.
GTTTAATTTTTCTATGACTAAGGCATTACGAAATAATTTTTTCTCTTGCTCAAAGCGAATAAAAGGGTTGGTTCGGCTTGAAGGTTTAACTTCTTCTAGTTGGATCTTGTCGATACGTTTTGCTCGAGAAGTCGCTTGTTTAGCTTTTGAAGCATTCGCAGAGAAACGGGCAACGAAAGCTTGTAGCTCACCTATTTGCGCTTTTTTCTTAGCATTGTCAGCAAGTAAGTTAGCTCGTGCTTGTGTTGCTGCCAGCATGTATTCGTCATAGTTACCTGAGAAAACTCTAAGTTCTCCGTAATCTAAATCGGCCATGTGGGTGCAAACACTGTTTAAAAAATGTCTATCATGCGAAATGATGATCATGGTTGAATCACGGGCATTCAAGGTTTCTTCAAGCCATTGAATGGTATGAATATCAAGGTTGTTGGTTGGCTCATCAAGTAATAAAATATCAGGATCTGAGAATAGTGCCTGTGCTAACAAGATACGCAGTTTAAAACCTGGGGCTATTTCGCTCATTAAACCATAATGTTGGTTAACAGCAATTCCTACGCCCATTAATAGTTCACCGGCACGTGCTTCGGCACTGTAACCGTCCATCTCAGCATATTCTGATTCTAAATCGCCTACTTTCATACCATCGGCTTCACTCATTTCTGGTAAAGCATAAATACGGTCACGTTCTTCTTTTACCGCCCATAACTCAGTATGTCCCATAATAACGGTATCAATAACACTGAAGTGCTCAAAGGCAAATTGGTCCTGGCTTAATTTACCCAAACGTTCGTTAGGGTCTAAGCTTACATTGCCTGAGGTCTGCTCTAAGTCACCACCTAAGATTTTTATAAGTGTTGATTTACCACAACCGTTGGCACCAATTAAACCGTAACGATTACCGCCACCAAATTTTTGTGAAATATTTTCAAAAAGAGGTTTTGCGCCGAATTGTTGGGTAATATTATTTGCTTGTAGGATAAGCTGATTCCTTGGTTGTGCATTTAAGCTGGTAAGTCAATTGCGCGCGATTATACACAAAAAACATCGACTTCAATAGGCCAAAATTTGTCTATTTGGCTGAGGCGGATGATAAATTAACGACAAGTTGTTCAATGTTCGATAAATTTTCTTATTTTAGTAAAAGTTGCTAAGTAGCGTGTTATCGTCTGTTGGCAAGATGCTAAGATTATTTTTAGTGTGTTTTACAACCGTAATTAAGCTGTTTCATGAGATGAGTCGCCACGATGTTAAATAATAATAAGCGCCCGGTAAACGTTAATTACCCTCGTATCTGGCAAACAGTGCAGTTAATACCTTATGGCAAGGTCGCTTGCTATGGACAGGTTGCTGATCTTGCTGGCTTGCCCGGTAAAGCGAGGTTAGTCGGGAAAGCGTTAGGTAAAATCCCTGATGATGGCTGGAAAGAAAAAAGTGTTCCTTGGCACAGAGTTATTAACTCTCAAGGGAAAATATCATTTGCTGTTGAAAGAGAACTTTTCGCCAAACAAAGCGCACTGCTTCAAGAGGAACAAGTGGTGGTTATAGGTAATCGCGTTAAGTTAACAGATTTTCAGTGGCAACCCGATTTGGCCGAATTACTTTTTAAACTCACTTATTAAAGACCAGAACTTCACGGCTATTGAGCCTTGTATTTAGGCATTAAAAATAAAAAAGGCGACTAATCATAGTCGCCTTTTATCATTAAAATTAGCCGTTTAGCTTAATAGAAATTAACTTTAAATTCTGCACCAAAAAAGCGTTCTTCATTAACAATAGCGGTATTGTTACTAAAGTCTACAGCGCCAATAGCGATTTGTTCATCGGTTATGTTACGAACAAATAAGGCAACTTCATACTCTTTATCATCACCGTCCCAGGTATAACCGGTACGTGCGCCACCTTCAAATAATGATTTTCCATTAAATTCTTTTGATTCATATAAAAAGAAACTAATGTCATCTCGGTAAGACCAATCCGTGTAGGCATAGAATTCACCGTCTGCAATTTCACGAGAATAACGCAAGGTAAAGTTAAAAATCCACTCTGGCGCATGTGGTAAACTATTACCGTCTACTTCGGCAAATCTATTGCCGAAATCATCGGTGTAGAAATTATCGGTAATAGTACATGCTTTACAAGCAGCAACGGCTAGGTCACTGTCATTGATTTCGGTATTATTATAACTGACACTTGCGGTTAGCCAAAAATTATCGGTTAGCATAAACTCTGAGTCGATTTCAAAACCGTAACCGGTCGTTTCTTCAGCGTTAAGTAAACTCGCCGTATTGCCACCACCACCAACAGACGTTAGCTGCTGATCATCCATGGTAAAATAAAATATCGAGGCATTAATACGACCAAAGCCGTCTAAAATATCAGATTTAATACCGGTTTCTAAAGATAAAATAGTTTCTGAGTCGGCAACAGAAATACCATTTCCAAAGGCGAATAACGAACGCCCTTGAATACTTGGCGCTCTGAAGGTATCAGCAATACGTGCATATAAGTTTATGTCATCAGTATATTTATGCGTAACACTGATATCCCAGCTAACATGTGAATCACTTGGATTTACTTCACCTGATACTACATCAGGAAAACCTAACCATGCCAATGGAGACTTCGTTCTTTGGTTACTATAGTCTTTGTCATCATCAGAATAACGTAAGCCCAAGGTTACTGAGGTTTTGTCGTTATAGTCATAATCAAACGAGCCAAAAACAGCCCATGCAGTGGTTTCTTGCTCTTGAATAACGTAACCAGTTTGAGCGCCACTGCTAAATAAAGGATCGAAGGCAAAGCTTTCAATGGTTAAATCTTCATTAAAGTAAAAAGCGCCCACTTGGTAATTAAATTGGCCATCAAAGTTACTTGATAAGCGAATTTCTTGTGTTAGTTGCTCGTGATCTGGAATAGCATCGGCTGTTTCTGAATCAAGTGCGATAATACCAGGTCCTGAAGGCTCAGCATAAACTGCGCCATAACCACCATCAACATCGGCACGGGAATAAAGCTCTGCACTTTCATAGCCTGAAATTGACGTTAGGGTATATTGACCTAATTCAAATTCCAACTTTAAACTGCCGCCTTCGGTTTCAACTTGTTGTGTCGCTCTTGATGCCGAATCATGGTAAACAGTATCTCTTTCAAAATTACTGACTAATTCGTTACTTTCAGGTTTAAACGCATTTGCATAGAAAGCAACTGGCTTGCCATCTAAGTCGCGCATGTGGTAATTAAATAATGCGGTGAAAGCGTCATCTTCATAAAGAAATTGAATACGAGCCGCTTTGTCATTATAGCCGCCTAAAACTTCTTTTTGTTCAAAACCGGGTGCTTGGTTATCTATGTAGTCATCTCGGGTTTGATTAAGTAATGAAACACGAGCAGATAATTTATCAGTTAACCCACCACCAACAGCCGCACGCATATCGGTAGTGTTATTAGTGCCGTATGAAAGAGAGCCAAAACCATCAAAATCTTGTGATGGTTTTACTGATTCAAACTTAATTAAACCAGCAGGGGTGTTACGACCAAATAGTGTCCCTTGTGGACCACGTAATACTTCTACGCGGCCAACATCAAATACGGGAAAACCTTTCAAAATTGGGTTTTCTTGAACAACTTCATCAACGACTAAAGAAACGGGCTGTGATGCGTTTAAATCAAAATCAGAATTACCTAAACCACGCATATAAAAGCGTGGAAAAGTACGACCAAAAGAAGATTCAACAGTAAGACTCGGCACGCGGGCATTTAAAAAACGAATGTCCATAGCGGCAGAACTTAACACATTCAGTTTTTCACCTTGGAGCGCACTAATAGCTACAGGGACTTCTTGAACATTTTCTACTCTTTTACGTGCGGTTACTTCAATAATTTCTAAACCAACAACTTTTTCTTCAGCATTTTCTTCCGCTAAAGTCGCTGCAGAAAAACCGACTGTTGATGTTAAAACAGCGAGTTTAACCGCTGTAGCCAAAGTGGAATTTTTGAACAAATTCATTAATATTCTCCAAGAGTGCGATGTTTTTTAGGTAAACTAAACTTTATTGTTATTTTGATACCAGTTAGGGTAGCCGAAATTTACACATTTCTAAATAGAAAGTAACTATTTTTATACGTTTTAACATAGTTTACTTTATAGGAAGTTGTTATGTTATTTTTTGCAAAATTAAGCTAATCAGATAATTTGTTAATTTTTTAAATTAAAGTCGTTAATGTAAGGTGAACATAAAAGCTACGCTGCTATTAACCTTATTATTACCTGCTGCTTCTCAGTTAAAACCAACGGTCTCTTATTCGGTGGAGTTCATCTTATCTGTCTTTTTTATTATTATTTTTTGTACTAAATTAATGCTGACAAAAAATATAATAATTAGGAAACAATCATGAAAAAATTTGGGTTATCGTTATTATGCCTTTCTTTATCGACTGCTTATGCAAGTGATGACTTAGATATGGCGAATAAAATAAGAGCAGAAGGTTTTTATAATTCTGAAGTTATGCACACATTGGAGCAATTAACCGATGAAATAGGCCCTCGTTTATCTGGCTCTCCTCAGATGAAGAAAGCTAATAATTGGACTTTAGAGAAGTTAAAGGGGTGGGGATTAAAAAATGCTTATTTAGACCCTTTTGAGTTCGGGCGAGGCTGGTCACATGACTCTGCTTCCATTGACCTATTGAGTCCGCGTGAAGTTTCTTTACACGGTATTCCTGTTGCTTGGACACCGGGCACTGAAGGAGAAGTAACAGGGGATGTTGTTATCTTTGATGCGGCTTCAATAACCGACTTAGCACAATATAAAGGTAAGCTAAAAGGTAAGATCATTATGATGGGCGCTGGTAAAAATATTGAAGCGCCTGAGAACAGTGTCTTTCAACGCTATGACTCCGGAGAGCTTTCTACATTGACAGAATTTGATGTAATGCGAGCGCCAAGTCACTCTCCATGGGTAACTGCTGACCGAAGAGATGGCGCAATGCAGCGTTATAATTTTCAAGCCACGCTCAGTAATTTCTTAAAAGAAGAGCAAGTTGCTGGTGTTATATATCGTAGCTGGCGTCAAGGTGGCTTAATTAACGTTTTTGGTAGTGACCATCGTGTCGGTAAAACCTTTCCAGTACCGGCACTTATTATAGAAGCCGAACATTACAACCTATTATCTCGAATGATAGATAATGGTAAAACACCTAAATTATCGCTCAATATCGATGCGCGTTTTCATGATAACGACCGAAATGCTTACAATACCATTGCAGAAATTCCAGGGAGTGATAAAAATCCTGAAATAGTTATGGTCGGTGGCCATTTAGACTCGTGGCATGCCAGTGATGGTGCTGTTGATAACGGCGCGGGTGTGGCGGTATCAATGGAAGCTGTTCGTATTCTGCAAGCATTAAACTTTAAACCTAAACGTACCATACGTATTGGTTTATGGTCGGGTGAAGAACAAGGGTTATTTGGGTCGGCCGCTTATGTAGATGAACACTTTGCGACTCGTCCTAAACCTACTAATAAGAATGAGCAGGCATTGCCCAGTTATTTATGGAAAGATCAAGGTTGGCCGATTGAAACGAAAGCTGATCATGATAAGTTTTCGGTATACTTTAATATGGATAATGGAAGTGGACGTTTCAGAGGTATTTATACTGAAGGTAATGTAGCTGCAAAATCAATATTCGGTAACTGGTTCAGCCCTTATTCAGATTTAAGTACCGGTACTATTACTAATCAAAGTACGGGGGGCACTGATCACGAGTCTTTTGATGATGTAGGGTTACCCGGTTTTCAATTTATTCAAGACAAGTTAGATTATGGCTCTCGTTTGCATCATACCCATATCGATTCGATTGACCATGTCGTAGAAGCTGATCTAAAACAAGCTTCTGTTATTCTTGCTGGTTTTTTATATAAAGCGGCCATGGCTGACGAACGCATGCCTCGTAAGCCGATGCCAAGAGATATTTCTAATTTGCAAAAGCAGCAGATGAAGTTGAAAGCTGACAAAGCACGTAAAAACCGTGATAAAGAAGGTAATAAAAACTTAGAGATAAACTCAGTAAAAAATTAATCTGATTGAAAATAACCGCACTCTATTGTTGAGTGCGTTTTTATTTATGCGGTACTTACTCGAGTGCTTTATTGTAAATATCCCAAATCAATCAAAAACATAATTCGTAAACTGTTGACTTGAAATGACAATATAAGAATCGCTATAAATGTGTTCTGACTTCAAATAACTCAGGGAAAAAGCTAACATCTAGCGCTTTCTTCAAAAAACTTACCCCAGAAGAGCCACCGGTTCCTGCCTTATAACCAATTATCCGTTGCACGGTATACATGTGTTTAAAGCGCCATTGTTGAAAAGAGTCTTCGATGTCGACAAGCTTTTCTGCTAGCTCATATAACTCAAAAAATTTCTCGGGTTGCTGATAGACCATTAGCCATGCTTTTACCACACTCTCATTACTCTGATAGGCTTGGCTAACATCACGATTAAGCACACAGTCATCAATGTTAAAACCTGCTTTTACTAATGCGGCAATCACTTCGTCGTATAAGCTGGGGCTATTGAGTAATAATGCTAACTCTTGATAGGCTTGACTATTATTTTTATGGACGTTAAGCATATCACTGTTTTTATTGCCTAAGAGAAACTCAAGCTTTCGATATCCGAGTGACTGAAACCCAGAGGATCGTCCTAAGTCATCACGAAACTTTAAGTAATCAACGGGGGTAAGCGTCGATAAAATATTCCATGACTGAGTCAACTGAATGAATATTTGTTTTACCCGCGCGATAACTTTAAAGGCGGGACCAAAATCATCTGCGCGTAAACACTCCATGGCTTTCGTTAATTCATGGCCAGCAAGTTTAAGCCAGAGTTCGCTGCTTTGATGAATAACAATAAACAACATCTCATCATGTTCTTTCGATAATGGTTGCTGAGCCGATAATATTTTATCAAGCTGCAAGTAATCACCATAGGACATATCATCGTTAAAGTCGGTATGAATATTGTCTTCTACTTCACGTTTGTTTGCATCACCATTAAAAGGACAGCCAGAATTAGACATCAAGATTATCCTTATTTTTAGTTTGTTTTTGAACGAGTTGTAGCAGTTTTTCGTAAACAAAATCGTCTTGCCAACAGCTTTCTATGTCAGGAATTTGCATTATTTCAGCCATAATTAATTTTTGCTGATCACCGATTGCTAATGCTTGCGAATAAGGCAAGTGTGGGCAAAAGGTCACCATAGAATAAAGTGGCACCCAAAGTTCAGGATGAAGTTGATGAAATTTAGCTTCAATTTTTTTCTGCAAAAGAAAATTACTGTCACCAGAGAGCTCACTCATTTCAACAAAATTGCGCTGAGCTAATTCAGTAATAGCATCAGCATTTATTTTTCGCTGTTTTTGATAAGCAGGAAAAATATCACACCATTGACCTTTATATTGATCAATAATTTCACCAAGCTCTCGGCAATCTTCAAAGCCACAGTTCATGCCTTGACCGTAATAAGGCACCATTGCATGAGCAGCATCACCAATTAATGCGACTTTGTTATTGATCACCCAAGGGTCCACTTTAACTAAAAATAGTGGGCTAGCTTTCTTGGACATAAAGTCGTCGATGGGGTCTGCTAGTATGGGCATTGCATCGGCAAAATTATCGTTGAAAAACTTAACTATATGACTTCTTTCTGTTAAGTTGCAAAATGAATGCGCTCCGTCATGTTTACTTTCATAATTCATAAACAATGTACAAGTGAACGAACCATCAGGGTTGGGCAGAGCGATCAGCATAAAATCTTTTCTTGGCCAAATATGCAGGGCTTCTTTTTCCATTTTAAAACGCGCATCGCCTGTTTCGTTTTCGTTTGCTGGGATCGTTAATTCGATATAAGACTGAGGCATGAAAGATTGGCTATAGCTAAAGCGTGGCGTTTCTTGGGCAAGACGGCGCACTTTTGAAAAAGCACCGTCGGCGCCAAAAATATAATCGGCGTCAATTTCGACATGACCTTTACTTTGTGCCACATCAAAGCTGAAAGATGAACAACCCGTAGTAAAGTCAACATGGGTAAGTCTTTTTTCAAAGTGCAACGCTACGTTTGCTTCTTTTTCTGCCAAATTAAGTAATTGTTCATTAATGCCCGCGCGTGATACCGACCAAATAGCTTGGTCGTCTTTTCCATAAGCTTGCTCTGTTATTGTTCCATCAACCCCATGCATGACACGTTTTTTCATAGGGAGCGCTTCTTTACGGACTTGTTCAGCAATACCAACCGCTTCAAGTGCTAACCAACCACGGTCTGAGAGGGCAATGTTAATCGATTTTCCTTGGTATATATCATGCTGGCGAGAATCTGGGCGAGATTCAAATAAATTAATATTATAGCCTTTTCGAGCGAGTATTATTGCAAGCAATGCGCCAATAGGACCAGCTCCAGCTACTGTGATGTTAGTTTCATTGGCAGGTTTAGATATAACATTTACGCTCATTGTAAACACTCCTTTAAAAGTCGGACAAAGTGATAAATATCTTGGAATTGATTGTAAAGAGGGACGGGAGCCACTCGAATAACATTGGGTTCACGCCAATCTGTGGTTACGCCATTTTCTTCTAACGCGTTAAACATAGCTTTACCGTCAAGGCCTTTGACATTAATCATTAACGATAACTGACAACCGCGTTCAGCTTGATTACTGGGGGTGATAATACGAATTTTATCGCCGAGTTCACTGGCTATTAATTCGGTCATATATTGGGTAAGCTTGACTGATTTTTTGCGAAGCTCACTGATCCCGCCTGCCATTTTTATGGTATCAAGTGCCCCTCGAATAGCCGCTAATGATAATACGGGAGGGTTGGATAATTGCCAGCCTTCAGCTGTAGCAATAGGCTTAAAATTGTTTTCCATTTTAAATCGGGTTGACTTGTCGTGTCCCCACCAACCCGCAAAGCGGTTCACTTGCGTTTCACTGTTTGAATTAGCGCTATGCGTTTCATGAACAAAACAACCAGCAACAGAGCCCGCACCACTGTTTAAATATTTGTAACTGCACCAACATGCAAAGTCGACTTGCCAGTTATGCAGTTCCATTTCGATGTTGCCAACGGCGTGGGCTAAATCAAAACCCACCATGATACCTTTCGCGTGCGCTTTTTCAGTGATGGTTTTCATATCCAGCACTTGACCAGTGTAGTACTGAACACCGGGCAATAATATCAGGGCTATTTCATCGCCTTGTTGTTCAATAATTTGATATAAATCATCAGTGTTTAATAATTCTTCGCCTGCTCTTGGTGTCCACAGCAGCATATTCTTATCAACATCTTGTTTGTGATGTTTTAGTTGAGATTCCACGGCGTAATGATCAGAAGGGAACGCATGATCTTCAATCAGTATTTTAGTACGTTTACCTTGGGGTTGATAAAAACTCACCATCATTAAATGTAAGTTTGTGGTTAATGAATTCATCATCACCACTTCTTCATTTTTCCCCCCCACTAATAATGCTGATTGCTTGGTTAAAAACTCGTGGTAGGGCAGCCACGGGTGCTCCCCTTCAAAATGTCCTTTTACGCCTCTTTGTCCCCAAGAGTCGAGTAGTTCAATAACATATTCGCGAGCAAGTTTTGGCTGTAAGCCTAGAGAGTTACCCGTAAAATAATACTCATCTTCTCCATTCGCTTGTTTGGGAATAGCAAACTGCTCACGCATTTTTGCTAACGGATCATTAAGATCTAGTGCTTGGGCGTATGCTAATGTCGTTCTATTATTTATTGTTTTATTAGTAATAGTCATAAGTTATTTACTCATTTCTTTAGCATTAAATTCTTTTGCTGAAAATAGGACAGGGCGACTTGGTGCTGCATCATTATGAAAAGCCGGTGTTTGAATATTGATAAAATAAAAGTCATCAGGGATCTCATTATCAATAAACGCTATTTCGGTAATCGTCTTATTCACTAAGCTATTTTCGTTTACTTGCTGACTACCTTCATTAACTTGCCAAAATAAATGGTGACAAGTCATTAATCCTTCATCATGTAAGCGGTCAATTGATGGCAGATCTACTATTAGGTGTTCAACACCACGTTCATTCAAATATAAAATGGCTTCACGGCTGAAAAAAGCAGGTTGATTCTCACTGTTATAGGCTTGATGTTTTTTGCTACTGTTATTTGGCAAACTTCGAATAACCAACGCTTGTAATTGCTCATTGTGATAATCAACAAGTGCTTTCTTAAGTGCAGATTTACTGATGATTACATCATGTTTAGAAAAGTCAGGGCTGTAATTCTCCTTACTTTCTATAGCTAATTCAGGTGTTAATGATATTACAACGCAGGGCATTAACGCGGGTAAGTTAAGTTCTGCTAATGTCTTTGCCTGCGTTTCATTTTTGATACCATTATTGACAGCATGACTGTTCATTGAAAAGTCACAAATATGTGCGATAGATTCTGTATGGGTACCGTTACAATGCGGATTAATCGTCAATTCATTTACATTGCAACTGCCACCTTGTTTCGTATCACCAACAAAACCCCCCGCTTGCATTGGACTGGCTAGAGCCGCATTTGCAGAAAAGTGATTAGGCTGTTGCGTTGGTTGATTAAAGTTAACAGGAATAGCCAATGACCATGAGTTTGCTATATTGACTTGATAACTAGCATTTTGAAGTTCTATGGTTATTTTTATCGTGCTATTTTTAACGTTAACTTTCGTGTTCGCGATACTCATAAAAATTGCTCTTTTGATAATCCTAACCATTTAAGCGCTGAACCATGCAGTAACTTTTCTTTAATATCATCAGAAAACTGACTATTCTCGATAAGCTTTCCAGGTTCTAATTCACCCAATGGAAATGGGTAATCAGTACCCAAGGCAATATTGTCTGGCCCCATCAAATCGACTAAATATTTCAGTGCTAATTCATCATGTACTAATGAATCCAGATAAATTTGAGGAAGAAAATCTCGTGGGTTAATAGGGCAGTCAACCGCACATAAATCAGGACGAACATTAAACCCGTGTTCAATACGACCAATAGTTGATGGAAATGAACCACCACCATGAGCAAAGGCTATTTTTAGTTTAGGTAAACGTTGTAGTACGCCGCCAAAGATCATCGAGCATATCGCTAAGCTTGACTCTGCAGGCATACCAACGAGCCATGGCAACCAATACTTAGGCATTTTTTCTTTCGCCATCATGTCCCATGGGTGAACAAAAACAGCTGCACCTAAGTCTTGTGCGGCTTCAAAAATAGGGAATAACTCTTTTTGGTCTAAATTCCATTCATTAATATGAGAACCAATTTGAATGCCCGACAAACCAATTTTCATGCAACGTTCAAGTTCTTTTATTGCAAGGTCTGGCGATTGCATAGGTAAAGTACCTAACCCTACAAAACGCTTAGGGTGGTCGTTAACAATGCCGGCAATGTGATCATTCAAATACATCGATAAATCTAGAGTATCTTTCGGTTTTGCCCAGTAGTTAAACATCACAGGAACCGTTGAAAGTACTTGTACGTCTACATGGTGCTTTTTACAGTCGTCAAGTCGAACTTTAGGGTCCCAACAATTATGGTCTATTTCACGAAAAAACTTTTCATCAACCATCATTCGGGCACAGCCACATTTATGATGATCTAAACTGACAAACCCCCCGTAACCGTATTTTTCACGTAAATTAGGCCAGGTCTTCGGTAATATATGCGTGTGAATATCTATCTTTAACATAACTTATCCCTTCGTCACTGTTGTGCCACATTGCTGACAAGTGCAATTGTCAGGTGTGTCATAAAAACGGGTGAATACTTTAGGTAAGTCTGTTTCTATATTATCGAGATAAAAAGCTTCTGTGTAGAGTTGTTTTTTGCAGTCAGGACAAAACCAATAAAGTGCATCTTTTTGATTATTTGCTCGCTTTTGTTCAACCACTAAACCTACGCTATTTTCAAAGCGTTGTGGGGAATGCAACATCTTTGGTGGCAGTAAGAATATCTCGCCAGCTTTAATTTTTATATCCTGAAAATTTTCGGGATCATGATGATCATTCTTTTCAACCGAACCATCAATCACTGAAAGCACCATTTCGCCTTCAATTTGATAAAATAATTCAGGGGTTGCGTTATAGTGATAATCGTTACGATTATTAGGGCCGCCGACAATCATCACAATAAAATTGTCTTGTTCAAAAATTTTTTTATTACAAACGGGAGGTTTAAGTAAATGGCGATGTTCATCAATCCAAGCATGTAAATTAAAAGGCATAGCGATGCTGTTTTTTAACGTTGACATGACTATTCCCCCGTCGTTTTAGTCTGAGGCTTTTTATGTTGATTCAACGCAGCGATACATTTAAGTTCAATGGCAATGGGCGTTGGTAATTTGTTAATTTCAACCGTGGTTCGACAAGGTTGGTTATCGGCAAAGTATTCTGCGTAAATACGATTGTAGGTGGTGAAGTCGTCATCCATATTGGTTAAAAATACGGTGACATCGACCAAGTCCATCCAGTTTGCATTTGACGCTTCAAGAATTAAGCGAATATTGGTGAATACACTATGACATTGCGCTTCAATATCGTAACTTTTAATTTTACCTTGCTCGTCCAATACAACCCCAGGGATATCTTTGCAACCCGCTTTTCTTGGGCCAACACCAGAAAGAAATAATAAATCGCCTACTTGTCGGGCGTGAGGGTATAAACCTACCGGTTTTGGTGCTAGTTCCGCGTTGATTATTTTCGGGTTCAAAGACGTTTTAATTTTAACATCGCTCATAAGGGTTCCTGATGTAATTAATATATTTTTATGGTTATAAGTGTAGACAAAAATCCATCAAAGACCTTTGTTCTTTATTTATTTCAATGGCATGTAGATTTGAGTACGACTGAGTAGGGAATGTCGAAATCACCGACCCCCCCTAAGGCACTCCACAGGAAAATAGGTTAAATAAGCGTCCATTTGCAGCCTAATACGCTGGCAAATATTGCGCCTGAAGATTTAAATTTATGACAAATTTGATTCATTATTTAGTTTGAGCCTATGAGTATTTTATGCATACATTTTTGGGTTCAGTAAAAAATCGCATGGCTTATAAACCACCTTATCGACCAACACCTGAATGATTCATACCACCAAAAGGCGTTCGTAAATCACGCAGTAACCAACAATTGATCTACACAATTCCGGTATTTATTTATTTAGTTTGAGCCTATGAGTATTTTATGCATACATTTTTGGGTTCAGTAAAAAATCGCATGGCTTCTAAACCGCCTTCTCGGCCAACACCTGAATGATTCATACCACCAAAAGGCGTTCGTAAATCACGCAGTAACCAACAATTTATCCACACAATACCGGTATTTATTTATTTAGTTTGAGCCTATGAGTATTTTATGCATACATTTTTGGGTTCAGTAAAAAATCGCATGGCTTCTAAACCACCTTCTCGACCAACACCTGAATGATTCATACCACCAAAAGGCGTTCGTAAATCACGCAGTAACCAACAATTGATCCACACAATTCCGGTATTTATTTGTTCAGCGAGTTGATGCGCTCTATTAATATTTTGCGTCCAAATGGTCGCCGCTAAGCCATATTGGCTTTCGTTGGCAAGAGCTAGTGCTTGTTCGTCAGTATCAAACAGTTGTAAGGTAATAACAGGGCCAAAGATCTCTTGCTGGTTGCAACTCGCGTCATTACTTAAGCCTTCAATGATAGTCGGTTGTAAAAAATAACCTTGTTCACAGCGACCAGGTAATAGCACTTGTTCACCGCCCGCTAAAATAGTACCACCTTCTTTTTTAGCTAAATCAATATAGCCAAGTACTTTTTCTAAATGGGCTTTGGAGACAATCGCGCCCATTTTTGTTTCATTAAGTAAAGGGTCTTGTGGCACAAGCGCTTGTGCTTTTGCCACTAATGCGTTTTTGAATTTTTCATATATGCCCCGTTGAATATATAAACGTGAAGCACATAAACAGATTTGACCTTGATTCGCAAAGCTGGCGCGAAAGACTTCTTCAACGGTACTTTCAAAATGACAGTCATCAAAGATTAAGGCGGGGTTTTTTCCACCTAGTTCTAATGATAGCTTTTTAAATTTTGGTGCAAGCTGAGTTGCTATTGCTGCCCCCGTTGCTGAGCCACCAGTGAATGAGATCGCTTTAATTTTAGGGTGGTTACATATTGCAGCGCCAACACTTGCACCTGTTCCGTGTAATATATTTAAAACACCTTTAGGCAAACCGACTTTCAGACAAATAGCGCCGAGCATTGCCGCCGTTTTTGGGGTTATTTCAGAGGGTTTAGCAATCACGCAATTACCTGCAGCGAGTGCTGGTGCTATTTTCCAAGTAAATAAATACAGCGGTAAATTCCAAGGGGAAATACAGCCGACAATACCAACAGGTTGGCGCAAGGTGTAATTGATTGCCGTATGAGCAATCGCATGAGATTCACTAGCGAATTGTGAACAGGCATGAGCAAAGAATTTAAAGTTACTTGCCGCACGTGGAATATCGACCATTCGCGCTAAAGAAACCGGTTTACCATTGTCTGTGGCTTCGGCAAGTGCTAAGGGTTCAAGTTGATTTTCAATTTCTTGTGCTATGGCAATTAAATAGTCGGCACGTTGTTCTAAAGCTAAGGCCCGCCATGCTGGCAGGGCGCGTTCTGCTGCTGTAACAGCTTGTTCAACATCAGCGATATCACTATTGGGTATTTGGCCGTAAACTAACCCCGTGGCCGGCTCAATATTATCTAAATAATTATTATTGATGGGCGCTTGATATTGGCCATCAATAAAGTTTTCAATAATATTATTTTCATTGAGCATTATTATTCCTCTAGCTATTGTTTATTAAAGTAAACCTTATAAGCACGAGGTTCTGCCACCATCGACGGGTAAGTTAATACCTGTGATATAGCCAGCAGCAGGCGATGCTAAAAAAGCGGCCGCAGCTGCAAATTCTTCGGGTTTAGCAAAACGGCGCATTGGAATAATTGCTTTTTCGTTAAGTGTAGCCTGTTCAATTGAAATGTTTTGTTTCTTGGCTTTCCCTGAAATAATGGCATCCAAACGAGCGGTTGCTGTAGCCCCGGGTAAGACATTATTGACAGTAATACCAAATTCACCCAATTCATTTGCTAAGGTTTTCGCCCAGCTCGCCACTGCACCACGTATGGTATTTGAGACACCTAGGCCATTGAGCGGTTGCTTAACAGACGTAGAAATAACATTGATAATACGGCCATATTGCTTTTCTTTCATACTAGGGATAAGTGCTTGAACCAAGTGATGGTTAGACACTAAGTGTAAATTGAAGGCGTTGATAAATTCATCGACACCAGCCACATTGGCCGGTCCAGGTGCGGGGCCACCAGTATTATTGATTAAAATATCATAACCACCCGATGCGTTAATATGTGCATTGATCACGGTTTTTACTTGCTCTGTATTTGAAAAGTCAGCGATTAATACTTGGTGCTTTTGGTCTTGAGTTGTATCAAGCTCAGCTTTGACTAATTCTAGGGCTGCTTGATTACGTGAGAATAGTGTGACGTTAGCGCCTAAGTGAGCAAGCTCAATCGCACAGGCTTTACCGATCCCTTGACTTGAACCACAGACCAATGCGCTTTTACCTTGAAGATTTATATCCATGAATACTCTTTATTATTGTGTTTTTTCAGACGATTTTTTCAAAACGGCGTTAAGTTAATTTCGTTGAAAATTTGAGTTAACCAATTTTTATCACATTAAATAATTTAATGTCAGCAAAAGTGTGAAGTTTTATTTATTTACTTTGTAAACTTTTATAGCCGTATCTTTTGTAATTGCGCAACAATAGATTGAGTGTTATTTCACTTTGACATTTGTTCGATTAAGCTGATAATGGTGTTTTATCGCTAATAAATAGCTGCAATGACCATAAATAATCTACTAAAAGGTGCCTATATTTCAGGGCAGGGAACACCGGTTGTACTTCTTCATAGTTCGCTAAGTTCAGCCAGACAATGGCAGCCCTTAGTCAAACTGCTTGAACCTCACTACTTAGTCATCAATATTGATTTGCTCAGTTATGGTAATGCAGAAAAAGTCGCTGATGAATTAAATTATAATTTTGATGTTGAAATTAACCGTATTAAAAAAATTATTACTCATGTTGCTCAACATCAGTCTTTCCATTTGGTCGGGCATTCTTGTGGCGGCGCGATTGCCTTAAAGCTAGCCATAGAGAATCCAGAAAAAATATTAAGTCTTTCTTTATATGAGCCAGTTGCGTTTCATTTACTTGAACAAAGAAGTGACGCTCGAATGTTAGCGGATAACTTTGCTAACAAAGTTAATATCGATGATAGGTATCAGGCGGCAGAGATATTCACTGATTTTTGGAACCAAACAGGTTTTTTCAAAGCACTACCACAAAAAATACAGGATATAATGGCAAGAGATATGCCTAAGGTGAGTTTAGACTTTAAAGGTTTAATATCAGAGAAATATACCTTAACCGATCTAAGTGGTCTTACTTGTAAAGTGTTAATGATGACAGGTGAACACAGTCCTGAACTGAGCCAATCATTAGCCAATCAAATTAAAGCCAGTTTACCCAATATTGAACATCAACATTTTCCAACCGGACATATGGGGCCGGTAAGCCATAGTGGCTTAATTCATCCAGCGATTGCTCGCTTTATTGCAGATTGATAAAACAAAAAAGACGCCTTAGCGTCTTTTTTATTTTGATGATATCAATACTATTGTACAAGTTCTTTATCAGTGAACTCATCACTAAATAATGGACTTGATAAGTAACGTTCAGCGGAACTTGCTAAAATAACAACAATATTTTTATCTTTGTTTTCAGGTTTCTCAGCTAAACGTTTAGCGGCAACAACCGCGGCACCTGAAGAAATACCTGCAAGAATACCTTCTTCTTTCATTAGGCGGTGACACATTGCCATTGCTTCATCGTTGGTCACTTTTTCAACAGCATCAATCATGCTTAAGTCTAAGTTACCAGGAATAAAACCAGCACCAATACCTTGAATTTTATGTGGGCCAGGTGTTAATACTTCACCCGCCATTTTTTGGCTAATAACCGGTGAGTCAGTAGGCTCAACAGCTACAGACATAATGTTTTTGCCGGCAATATTTTTGATATAACGACTAACACCGGTAATGGTACCGCCTGTTCCAACACCGGCAACAAAAATATCAATCTTACCATCGGTATCTGCCCAGATCTCTGGACCAGTAGTTTTTTCATGGATCTCAGGATTGGCAGGGTTGTCGAATTGCCCCAATAAAACATACTTGTCTGGATCTGAATTTTTAATTTCTTGCGCTTTAGCTATGGCACCGTTCATACCTTTGGCGCCATCGGTCAATTCAAGTTTAGCCCCTAAAGCCGCTAATAACTTTCTGCGTTCTAAACTCATGGTATGTGGCATAGTTAACGTAATGCCATAACCTCGAGCTGCTGCAACAAATGCAAGGGCTATGCCGGTATTACCACTTGTTGGCTCAACGATTACTTTACCAGGCGTTAATAAGCCTTTCTTCTCTGCATCCCAGATCATGTTTGCGCCAATACGACACTTAATACTCGCACTTGGATTTCTTGATTCTATTTTTGCAAAAACATTACCGGTTGTTACACGGTTAAGTTTTACTAAAGGCGTTTTACCGATAGTGGTTGAGTTATCTTCAAATATTGTAGTCATGGTAGCTCCTTAATAAAGCTTTATTTACTTTAATAGCACAAGGTTAGCGCTTTATAGAAATAAAAGAAGTGATATTTTGTTAACTTATATACAAAAAAAGAATATAGAAATGCTTTTTTAGTTAAATTAGTGTGTTATCGGCCTTTAATTATCGTTCTTTTTGATAATAACCTATTTTATTTTTTAATTATTATTGCTAATAAAATACTAATGATAGCTTGTTTGTGCGAATGAGTAAAAGGTGTTAAGCGCTTGAATTAATTTACCTCTTTTTTAAATGGTATTATTATAAATTTATTGCTCTCTACTGAAAGTGTCCTTGTTTTTACTATCAATTAACTATCAATAACCTATCAAAATTATAAATAATTAGCCATTGACTAATAAATGGTCATTGGACTATTATCATTTTAACTGGTCGAACGTCCGATGAGTTGTATTACCAATAAAAATAAGACGTAAAAATATAATTATAAAATAAAATTTAAAAATAATTTGGGGAAATAATGAATATAATTAAGCGCATAACGGTTGTAGCAGGGATCTGCCTGACATTCTGCTCAGCAGCTTCATATAGTAAAGAATATAAAATAGTACTTATCCATGGCTTTCAGCCACAACAGCTTATTGTTGACGGTGACGTTACGGCGAGTGGTCAAAATTACTGGCAAGGCTATTGGAATAACCTCAGTGATGCCCGCATTGACTGGCCTTCATATGAACGAATTGAAGGTAAAATAGCCACTGACTATGTTTGGCCAAAGTTGAAATCATTTTCTGAAAGTAACTTTTGTACGCCGGGTTGCATCTTTGTAACACATTCAACCGGTGATTTAGTGGCACGGTATATTATAGATAACCAAGAAACTTGGTTGGAAAATGCCGGATTAGCACCACTGAATATTGTTGCAACCTTTGACATCGCTGGCGCAGGTGGTGGTAGTGAACTTGCTGATGTGGCGGTAAGTGTTGCTGAGGGTACAGAAACGTGGTCTTTTGTCATTGAGGCAGCATTAGAGGCTTGGCTTGGCGGCGATCTTGGCGATGAAATGGGTGTACTTAATGATTTAAAAGTCAATAACGCTAGACAACTTGCACCATTACCTGATGCGAGGATCCCTCGTCTACGCTTTGTTGGTGATGCAAGTGAGTATTTAGGGGTTACTAGCCCATTTATTCAAGGTAATGACGACGGTGTTGTTGGTACGCACTCCTCTTGCGGGGCTAATCGCCAAGCAAGATACGGTAGCTGCAGTACCGGTATCGCGTTAAATGGTAAAATAGCACAGCAAGGTAATGCCGTTAATGGTTTTATGCCATACCATTATCCAATGCTTATGGGTAAAGCTTATAGTCATGGTTCGTTACTTGAGCCACAACAGCAAGGTAAAGTGACGGCAGCAAGTAATCAGAAAAACCTACTGTCAGGAGAAAGTATTTACTTTGACACTTATACTAAAACGACTGGCTGGTGGCTTTGGAAAAGTAATTACCTCTATGTTGAAAATTCGAATGATGACAGTATGTCAACGCTCATTTATGACGCGATTCCGAATTAAATAATATAGTTAAGGCTGTTGGTTTTCTAGGTTAATCAAGGAAAATCAACAGTGTCTTGGCAAAAGAGTAAAGCCGTTATGAAAAAAAAATCATTGTTAAAACAATTCAGTGTTATATCTACTATCGCCGTTGTTGTTTGGCTCTTTTGGCCATCAATACCGCAACCATTAACGATTGTTAATCAACCCTTGATAAAAAAAATACCGATTAAGACAACTAGCTTGCCAGAACCGCCCCCAAGTAATAATAGCTCGCTCGCGGCTACAGTTAATAAAATCACTTCAAACGATTCAGCAGTACTCGTTGCACAAGCGTATGCGGCAGAGTTAACTTTTCCACCTTATTCACAACCTTTAACGGATAAAGATTTTGATCGCTTAACTCCTAATTTTTTTAATCCACAATCTATGTTAGTTGACGACAATGGCACTCAAGTTAGCGCCGCATTATCAAAATATCGATATACCTATCCCGAAGTTGTTTTTGCGACACTAACCGGTGAAAATATTACCAGCGCAGAGCTGCAACTTGTCGATATCATTACAGGTAAAGTATTATTGACCAGTCAATTTGAACAGGGTGAAGAAAACTGGCATTCACACTTTACCGGTAAGAGAGATTTGCCACGAGAATTGCAAGCATCGATTAAGGCGAAAATTAACGGTAAGAATATTAATATTACCCTAGCACTTAAATATGTTGATTCAGTTGCTACCCTAGAAAGTTTTGAACCGGCCTACAATGAAGATGCTGATATGGTATTAAAAGCTAATTTAACGACTAGAGAGCAAGGCCTATATAGAATGCGGGCAAACTTATTTGATGCCAATTACCAACCCATCGCCCACTTAGTTAGCAAAGCAAAACTCAATAAGGGCAATAGTCATCTTTATTTAAAAGCTCACCAGTCAGTATTACAAGGCAGGCAAGCGCCATTTTACTTATCAACTTTCTCAATCGAATTAATGTCACCCGCTCCCGGTAAACCAACCAAGTACGGTGATAGTTCAATTGATGAACATGCAATAAAAGATTTTGCAGTCAACAGTTTAAGCGATTTACCTTATCAAGCTTCTCTGCAGGAACAACAACGATTGCTACTGTTGCAGAACATGGCAGAAGGCAGATAGAAGGTTTAATTGATAGATATTTGATAGATTGTTTGATGATAATTGATAATAGATTGATAATTGAAACGATGTGCTAATGAATCGTTTTAATTGCGCTAATATGCCGCAGATAAAAAACCGCCAGAGTTTTTGTTAACGTCGCAGTGTAAAACAAAGTTTAGTTTGATAACCGCTATCAAACTAAACTTATTTATCGATTAATAAGGGGCTAAGGCATCCAAGCGTAGCTAACTTTAGTAAACAAAGTACGTTCGCCACGCCTTAACGTAGTTAAGTCGTCATCTTGATAGCTATTGTCTGAATACCCTAAGAAAAATACCGTCTGTGGATTAAGCTTATAGCTATAAATTAATTGTGTTGATAAATCACTATTGGTCTTCGAATAAGCTGAAATATTATTATCTGGATTTTTATCTACATCATAGTAAACAACATTCAATTTAAGATAACTGTTCACATCAAATTGGTAAGAAACTCTTAATTCCACTAAGTTCGCATCGTATACATTACCTTGACTAGTATCGAGAGTTTCATAAGTATAAGAAAAATCAATCTCTAAATGACTGGTTGGGTTAAGGCGAGTGTTCGCATAAATTTCTTGATAATCAGCGAGGCGATTATTTTGGTAATCTATTTTTTTACCAAAAGAAAAATAAACTTCACCATAAAGGTATCTTGTTGGTTTTATATACGCAAACATCGTCAACAGCTTTTCAGTAAAGCGGTCGGTATTACCGTCAATAGAGTCATCAAACTCAATTGCTGCAATGCCTCCATTTAATTGATTTAACTCACTTTTACGTAACCCTATTTTATCTGCATAGGTAAACATAATATCAAATTGTGAAAGTTTAGGGCCATCAATCGTAAAACTTGATGCCAAACTTTTTTCGAGCAACTCACCATTTTCATTGTGTTTAATTTGCCACTGGCCTGACAATTTTGCTTCTTGCCAAAAACTGTCACCTTCACTGTAAAAGAAACGGTCAACTAATAGTCTCTCATCTTGATAATCAGCTTGGGGCATAAAACCTAAATCAGCACGGAAATCTTTGCCTATTTTTTGGTGTTCAGCACTTACCGACCAATACTCCGAGTTGTGCTCATAACTTAGTTTGACCGCTTGGTCGGCAAAATCAGTCGACTCATCTATTGAATCGTCACTGTTTGAATGAACAACTTGTGCAAGAATAGCATTCGAGTCATCCATTTTATATTTGGTATTGATACCGGCAACGGTATTTTGATAACTATCAGACTTTCTTAAGGTGCTAATTGCACCCAATGAAAAGTCTTCAGAAAAGTCGTAGCGATATTTGAATGCGCCAGAGTGGCTTTCTTCATCTAACGATTTTAAACGTGAGCCGGTATTTCCAGGCACAATAAAATTAGTTTCTGTGTCATGACTAATAAAAGCACCATAGGTATGGTTGTCATTAGTCCCCGTTAATTTTGCACCATAATCAGGGTCGGCAATGTTTCTGGTATAAACTAAATTAAAGTTTGAAGAGAAGTAATCTGAGTTTTCTACAAAGAAAGGACGAGCCTCACGATAAAACAAGGAATAGGTTTTATTAACGCTAAGTTGTCCGGCATCAGACTCTACTGTCGAAAAATCTGGGTTTACCGTAACGTTTAATAGCGTGTTGGCATTAATACCCCAGCGTAAGTCAACGCCCGCTTCGGTGTCGTTATCGCTTTGCCATTCATCTTGTGGGTCGTAAATGTCACGAGTATCATTTTTATTTGCCACTATTGCTGGCGTGATTGTTAAATTGTTACCGGTTTTTGCATCTTTAAAACCTTTTGCTTCAGGTATTTGGCATAACCAACAATCATTGTCTCGGTCGAGCGGTATATGAGATATACGCAGGCGAGAGTCGCGTGGGTAGAGACGAATAAACTCAATTGCCCAGGTTTTTTCTTCATCTGTGTCAGCAAAGTTCAATGCATGGTAGGGCACAGCCATTTCAACTTGATAACCACTCGCTGTTCTTTTGCCAAACGATTGCCACATACCATCCCAAGCTGAATTGACATCACCGGTGAGTTCGTTTTTTATTCTATCGATTTGCGATCCATAAGGATTAACAAAGAGTTCATAACTTAATCGTCGATTGTTGTAAGTGTCGAGTTTTATACCCACCACATCGTCTTCGAGTCGTGTATCTCGGTCACCTAAATAGGCAATTATTTCTTCTGGGTTGGGATCTTGGGCAATAAAAGAGATATAAATGGTCTCACCATCTTCAAATATTTTTGCAGTGGTTTTAACCGGGCTAGGCTTATTATTCCAAGGGTAATTAACAATGTTGAGCTCTATGGATAATGCCTGAGACCATTCCTCTTCGTTGATGTTGCCGTCTATAGTGACTTTTGTTTTAGCATAAGGTATCGATAAATGATCGATTTTATTGATTGTTTTTTCTTGGGTATTTTGTTCAGCAAAACTATTCTGTGAAAACAGTAAGAATATACTAGCTACTATGGCTTTGTAGCTACTTCTTAACAACAACATTTTCTCTCCAGGGTTACATTTTATTATTTTTATATTGTGACTCTGGATAAATTGTGTCAAAAAAATGCAGTTAAAACAATCATTAATTATTTTAGATCTATTATTAATAGGCAATAAAAAAGTCGCCAAATGGCGACTTTATTTAAAGCTGGTGGAATTTTTATTTATTTTTACTTCATCCAAGCATAACTAAACTTCATAAAGAGATTACGTTTATTTTGATTTAAGTCGCTAAAATCTTCTTCGGTGTAGTGTCTATCAGAATAGCCTAGATAGAAAACTGTTTGCGAATTCAACTTATAGGCGTACAACAATTCAGTTGAGACGTTCTTCCTGCTTTGGGTAATATCCTCGGGATCCGTGTAAATATAATTGTTAATATTTCTGTTGGTATTATTATAAATAAAACTAAAACGTAAAAAACTTAACACATTAAATTGATACGTTGCTCTAAAATCGGTCAATCTTGCAGTAAATACGTTGTTACTGGTCGCATCGACGTTACGATTAGTGGCATCTAATTGATTAAAGGTATGTTTGATATTTAATTCTAAATGCTTATCAACATTTAAGGTTACTTTTGAACTCCATTGTTTAGTTCGGCCAAGACGGTTGTTTCTATAATCAATGGCATCGCCGTATTTAAAGTTACTGTTAAAGTATAAACCTAGCATTGGATTAACTTCACCATAGAGTGAAAATTGATTTTCGGTAAACAAGGTGGTGTTACCGTCAATGGCTAAAATACTTTTATCTTTTCTTAAACCGACTAAATCACGGTTTGAATAAGAAAAGCGGAAGTATGAATTCATACTTGAATTTAGCTGAGCGTTAATATCAAATTCTTTTTCAATCAATTCATTATTGTCATTATGGGTGATATCCCAATCAGAATATATTTTAAATTTCGTCCACCATTTGCCTGGTTGCGCATACCACTTTCTATCACCACCGACAGAAAAACGCTTGTAGTCAACATTAGGAATAAAGCCTAAATCACCACGAAAGCCAGAATTTTGCTGATCGTATGTTACGCGGTAATACCAGTCTCGGTCATTGTGAGAATAACTGGTTTTAAAGGCACTACCACTAAACTTATCATCTTGTAAGGTCCGTAAAACCTGCTCATTGTAATCACATTGACTATAGCCACAGTCAATGTTTTCTGGTGGCGCATGGCAATTGTCTGACTCACTTGAATCGTCGCTATCATCGGCATCACAAAATTGTTCAAATAAGTTATCAGGGTATTCTGTGGTTGAATAAAGCGCTTGAAACTTAAAGACATCAGCCGTTGAAAGTCTAATTTGACTGCCGACACTGTGTACGATATTTTGATAATCTTCGGCGGTTCGTATGGTACTTACGGTCCCCATAGTTATATTTTCATTAAAATTGTAGCGATAGCGAAAAGCGCTTGCTTTTGATTCGCCTTCGATGCTCGCTATGGAAGAGCCTCTATTACCCGGGATTAAAATATTGGTACTGTCGTCATCGGTGACAAATAAACCAAAGGAGTGATCGTTTTCTCGACCGGTTAATTTAGCACCGTAGTTTGGCGCGTTAATATTTCGGGTATAAATGAGGTTATAATTTGAATCAAAGTAATCAGCATTATCTAGAAAGAAGGGTCTTTTTTCTTGAGTGAAAAGTGCAAAGTTATTATTGATATTTAACTGTGCATTATCTGTTTCAACCGTTGAAAAATCTGGATTAACTGTGGCATTCAACACCCAGTCAGGCGTTATTCCCCAACGTACATCTAAGCTAGCTTCTGTGTTGGTTTCACTCTGCCAATCCTCATTATTTTCTCTTTCTTCATTAATACCAGTAACGAGTGATGGCGTAACGGTTAAGTTATCGCCTTGTTTTGCCCCCTTAAAGCCTTCAATCGTGTGAAGTTGGCATAACTCACAGTCGTTATCTCGTTCAAGGCGAACGTTTGAGAAACGAAAAAATTCGTTTCTCGGATAAAAGCGCATTAATTCAATGCCCCAATCTTGCAATGACGATTTTTCAGTAAAGTTAAGCATACGAAGGGGTAAAGCCATTTCTACGATATAGCCTTTATCGTTAATTATTCCTGCGCTGTCCCAGATGCCATCCCAAGAATCACTTTCACTTTTCGTTATTTCATTTTCGACACCGTCGATTTGAGAGCCTAAAGGGTTGACTAAAAATCGATAAGCCGAACGTTGGTCGTTATAAGTGTCAATTTTTATGCCAACGACATCGTCACCCCATGATTGATCTCTGTCGCGGTAAAACGCTCGAATTTGGCTTGGGTTGGGATCTTCAGCAATGAAAGCAATGTAGAAAGTACCGCCATCTTCCATTAATAACGCTTCGGTATGAACTTGGCTAGGTATATTGTCGTATGGACGAGTAATGTTATTGATTAATATTTTTTTTGCATGGCGCCATTGTTTTTCATCTAATTTAGCATCTATGGTTATTTTACCGGAAATCCTCGGGATTTGGGTTGACTGTTGCGCGCTAGCTTTACAATGAAAAGAAAATAATAAAGTGGAAATAGTCAAAATATGGCTGAATTTGACAGTGAACATTGATGCTCCAAAGGAAAGTGTTTGTACAAAGTTTATCTTCAATACTGACGGTAAACTTAAGTAATAGATTTAACGGCGATGGTGAAGAAAGTTAGACTTTCTGTCAAAGGAATTACGATAACTGGTATAAGGAATACGATTAATGGTTATTTCTAACATTTTTTGCCTGCTTAATCGGAGAAAATTTAGCTCGAATCTATAAATATTCTCCTGCATAATGGAATGCCTGTTATCTAATTCTTCATTATTATGCCATTTACTTTACTCGATATTCTTGCCTTTATATGCTTTGTAACTTGTTGGATTGGTTACACTTGGTTTGCTCGTGTCAAAGCAAAAAACACTAATTGTATCGCTAGATGTCTACATCAACATAGAATTCATTGGATGAATGAGCTAATGACGCGAGATATTCGTGTTGGTGAAGCTGCGTTGTTAGCAAATTTGGAGCGAAATATTGCTTTTTTTGCTTCAACAACTTTACTGGTCTTAGCCGGTGTATTGACTCTATTTGCTCAAGTCGAACGTTTAGAAGCGGTAATCGGTTCAATTCCCTATGCCGATTTCCCAAATCATGCGGCGATACAATTAAAATTAGGTGTCTTAGCTTTTATTTTTATTATGTCATTTTTTCAATTTACTTGGTCTATGCGGCAGTATGGCTTTTTAAATGTCATGATTGGTGCTGCGCCTTATGATGCGTTAGGCGAAGATGAAAACTTGCGTGCCTATGCAAAACAAATGGCAATAGTGCAAGACCAAGCAGCACATTCTTATAATTATGGATTACGTTCTTATTATTTTTCTATTGCGGCAATGTGTTGGTTTTTTCATCCTGCGTTATTTATTTTTGCCAGTTTACTGGTTGTTTATACTTTATTTTATCGTGAATTTAGATCCCGAGCAGTAAAAGCTATTACCGCCGCACAAGAGCACTTAAGAATAGAGCATACAAAAAAACGCGGTCATGATATTGATGAGTAAACATAATTACTCTGCTTATTCGGTGCAAGATTTTGACAATTTTGATTGTTTGAAAATATCAAAATGGGTCTACTTAGCCTTGATTTTTATTTTACGGGGTTATGTCGTTTGGCTAATGTCGGTAACCAATATGAAAGACCGTGTTGGTATTATTCAATGGATATACCCTGAAACATCATTGTTTTATTTAAGTTTAGGCTCTGGTGCGTTAGGTATTTTTATTGTCCTTGTCTTAAGCTTACGCCGGCCAAACGCGAAAGGCTGGGTTAAAAAATCATGGCGCCATGGTAAAGGTATTCTCACTTTCGCCTTACTTTTTGATTTGATGATTTGCTCAGTTGGCTTTTTTTATTGGCATTTACTGTCATTAACATGGTTAATTACCCAAACTATTATTGTTGGAGCGCTTATAATCATGTTAAATCTCAGTAAAAAATTTACAATAAATATTATTGAGTTTCCAGAGCCACTTCCTGACCCAAAAAAAGGTGATGAAATCACAATGAATAACGAACAAGCCGTACAACAAGATGAACGATTAATTATATTAGATACAGAAACAACGGGTATTAATCCTAGGGAAGGGCACCGAATTGTTGAAGTAGGCTGTGTTGAAATGATCAACCGACAGTTAACCGGTCGTAGTTTTCACGTTTATATCAATCCATTATTTGAAATGGATCAGGAAGTTATCAATATTCACGGATTAACCAATGAGTTCCTTCGTGATAAACCTTTATTTAGTCAAGTCGCCGATGACTTTATCGAATTTATTAAAGGTGCACGCCTTGTTATTCATAACGCTAAATTTGATATCGGTTTTATGGATAATGAATTTGCTTTATTAAAGCGAAATATTCCCAACACTCGTGATATGTGTACTGTTATAGATACGTTGCATGTTTCAAAAGATGAATTTGGTTCACCAAAGACTCTTGATTATTTAGCCCGTTACTATCGTGTCGATAAATTAGTCGACCGCACTTATCATGGTGCATT
This sequence comes from Colwellia sp. PAMC 20917, assembly GCF_001767295.1. GTDB lineage: Bacteria > Pseudomonadota > Gammaproteobacteria > Enterobacterales > Alteromonadaceae > Colwellia_A. The sequence continues at coordinate 594,918 of NZ_CP014944.1, read as the reverse complement.
AATCGATGCTCAACTTTTAGCGTTTGTTTATGTAGAGATGACGCGTAAGCAGTCCGTGTTAAATCTATCAGCAGGCAGTGAATCAGGTGACAGTAATGCTATTCGTCGTTTACCCGCTCAACGAACAAAATTAAAGGTTATCCAAGCTTCTGCCGATGAACTCATTAAGCATAGTGAAAGATTAGCGATTGTTGCTGAAAAAGGGAGCGAACCAATATGGCCCAAATAGGTCAGTCAAAACTTTTTATTATCTTAGTAGTAGCCTCTCTACTGATATCTATACCAAGTTATGGACAACAAACCAAAATTGATTATTACCAAGCAGATAATGTTACCAATGCAATTCCTTATTTTGAAAATCGTTTTAAAATAGATGCCTTGCTTGAAGAAATAACACTGTTATTTTATCGAAGAAGTGGCACGCCACCCATCATACTTGTGCGCCCTGATGGCACAAAAATTAAAATTAATAATTTACCTAAAGATAAAATCACTTGGTTTGATGATCGTACTTTTGATTTAATCACCATTAAAAATCCAATGCCCGGTCCCTGGCAGGCTATTGGTGATATTTTACCGCAAAGCCACATTATGGTTGTCACTGAGGTCACTATTAAAGTTGACCCCTTACCTGAGGTTATCCTCTCGGGAGAAACCTTAAAAATTGAAGGGCACCTTTATAACGGAGAACAAGCTATTGACGATCCACTCTTTCGTGACGTTATTAACCTCAATGTAGATTTTTTTAGTACCAATAATTCTGCGTATGATAATTTCGGTGCTGAACCCATTAAAATAGCGCAGTTTCGTGATGATGGCCGTGACTTAGATGAGTATGCCAAGGATGGTGTCTTTACCGGCGAATTTGAACTTGCTTTTGCTCCGGGTGAATGGCTACCTATTTACTCTGTTATTATGCCGATGGCTACTCGAGAGTTACGACAAAAACCCATTATTTTGCAAAAGACACCAATTACCATTTCTGTTGAACCCGTAATGGAAGTAGGGAAGTCTCACAAGGTCATCTTTACTATCGACCCTACTTATGTAGATGTGGATAGTGTTTTGTTTCAAGGGAAAGTTATTTTTCCAGACCGTCAAGAAGTACCATTCTCTATTACGGAAGGAAAAGGCAATTTACGTACTTACGAACTTGCTTACACCGAGTCAGGTGTTCATCGTATACAAGTAAGTGTTTTTGGCAAAACAATTAACGGCCGCGAATTCCGTTTAGTGTTAGAACAATTTACCTTTAATGCAGAAAGTAAAACGGGCTTAGTGATGCCGCCCCTAAATGCTAAGGGTGAAATGACATCACTCCCTGCAGACAAAGCGGATGTTATTACCGATAAAATTACACTAGCAGAAGAAAAAGCTAAACAATTAGCCATGGAGTTGCAAGAAGCTAAAGTCGAACAAGAAAGGGCTAAAAGTGAAAAAGATCTGCAAACTTATATTATTATTGCTGTTGCAAACGTCGGAATCGTCCTTATAGCGTTAGTCTTTTACTTTATATCTCGCCGAAAAAAGAACAAAAAATGATGAATAGCCAATTAAATAAAGCCATTTTTGAATGTAATTCCTCCGTATTGTACATCAAACGTGCATACAGTTAATTATATTAAAAAAGTGGTTGACTGCTCTGCGTCTTAACCGTATTATCTCCGCCGCATTCAACGACTTGTTGAAGAATGTGTTGATTATACAGCGGAGTGGTAGTTCAGTTGGTTAGAATACCGGCCTGTCACGCCGGGGGTCGCGGGTTCGAGTCCCGTCCACTCCGCCAATTAATCAAAGGTTAAGCACCTAGTTTTACTAAACGTTTAAAACAATACAGCGGAGTGGTAGTTCAGTTGGTTAGAATACCGGCCTGTCACGCCGGGGGTCGCGGGTTCGAGTCCCGTCCACTCCGCCAACATTGTTTAAGTAGAGAATAAGGTTTGAATGACCTAACAATAAAAGGCGTGACATCTTTTATTATAACATTCAAAAGCAATACAGCGGAGTGGTAGTTCAGTTGGTTAGAATACCGGCCTGTCACGCCGGGGGTCGCGGGTTCGAGTCCCGTCCACTCCGCCAACATTGTTTAAGTAGAGAATAAGGTTTGAATGACCTAACGATAAAAGGCGTGACATCTTTTATACCAATATTCAAGGTAATATGCGGGTTTAAGTACCGTCTGCTTAGGTAGTAAAACTTGAAGAAAGCAATACAGCGGAGTGGTAGTTCAGTTGGTTAGAATACCGGCCTGTCACGCCGGGGGTCGCGGGTTCGAGTCCCGTCCACTCCGCCAACATTGTTTTTACTGTTTTTTATAGCCATATGAAAAATATCAAGACCTCAAGACCTCAAGACCTCAAGACCTCAAGACCTCAAGACCTCAAGACCTCAAGACCTCAAGACCTCAAGACCTCAAGACCTCAAGACCTCAAATTTTATAAAATAAATGACAAAAAACTATAACAATTCAGTTTAATTCGCTTTCTATACGCGAAGCAGACGTTTGCTGCGATTGTTGTTATCACGGCTTCGACTACATTCCACAGAGCTAATATTATTGTTAATATGCTATTTATTTCTTATACAGCAAAGCTCAAACTTTTATTGTTAATTAAAATTTTACACGCTTATTCTCTTTAATAAATACAGTTGTCTTCTACACTTAAGTTCTATTTATAAATATATAAATATTTATTAGTAAAAAACAGTGGTATGACCAGTTGTTTTTCTGCTATATTCGAAAGAAGTTAAATAAATAGTTTAAAAAGCACTGGAGAGATACATGCTCAGTTATAAAGCACCGATCACAGACATGAAATTTTTATTTGAAGATGTCTTTAATTATTATGACCATTATAAGCAGTATCCAGAATTTGAAGAAGCGACACCTGACTTGGTTGATGCGATATTCCAAGAGTGTGCAAAATTCTGTGAAAATGAATTATTACCAATAAATCAAAGTGGCGATAAAGAAGGTTGTACTTTTGATAATGGTAAGGTAACCACGCCTACAGGCTTTAAAGAAGCTTATCAGAAATATGTTGACGGTGGATGGCAGAGTTTGTCTCACCCTGTTGAACATGGTGGCCAAGGGCTTCCTGCTTCGCTAGGCATGGTAAAGTCAGAGATGATGGGTACGGCAAACTGGTCGTGGGCTATGTATCCTGGTTTAAGTCATGGTGCTATGGATACGGTACAGTTACACGGTACTGAAGAACAGAAGCAGCTTTACTTAACTAAGCTTACCGAAGGTACTTGGACCGGCACTATGTGTTTAACTGAGCCACAATGTGGTACAGATTTAGGTCAAGTTAAAACAAAAGCTGAGTTAAACGATGATGGTACATTTAGTATTAGTGGTACTAAAATATTTATTTCAGCTGGTGAGCATGACTTAACTGAAAACATAGTTCATATCGTTTTAGCAAGATTACCCAATGCACCAAAAGGTACGCGTGGGATCTCATTATTTATTGTTCCTAAGATGCAAGTTGATGAACAAGGTAACATTGGCGAAAGTAACAATGTTGTTTGTGGCTCTATTGAAGATAAAATGGGTATCAAAGGTTCAGCTACCGCTGTTTTAAATTTTGATGGTGCAAAAGGCGTACTTATTGGTAAAGAAAATAAAGGTTTAGAATGTATGTTCACCTTTATGAATACCGCACGTGTTGGTACAGCCTTACAAGGTATCTGTGCTGCAGAACTTGCTTATCAAAATTCGTTAATTTACGCAAAAGAACGATTATCGATGCGTTCACTTACCGGTGCTAAAAAGCCTGAATTAGTTGCTGACCCAATTATTGTTCACCCTGATGTTCGTAAAATGCTAATGACGCAAAAAGCGATCACCGAAGGTGGCCGTGCTATGATTTATTATACGGCGAAAATAGTTGATGACATCCAAATGTTGAAAGATGATAAGCAACGCCGTAAAGCTGATAACCGTTTAGGTTTTATTACACCGATTTTAAAAGCATTCCTCACTGAACTAGGTTCAGAAAGTGCAAACCATGGCTTACAAATATTTGGTGGTCATGGCTTTATCAAAGAGTGGGGTATGGAGCAAATTGTTCGTGATACACGTATAGCTACTTTGTATGAAGGAACAACGGGTATCCAAGCACTTGATTTATTAGGACGTAAAATCTTATTAAATCGCGGTAAGTATTTAAAACACTTTACCATGGAAGTCTTAGGCTTTTGTAAAGACAAAAGTATGATTTCAAATAACCCTCATAAACGTCAGATGAATCAATTTATTTGGCCATTGAGCAAAGCTGTTGCCGGCTGGCAGAAAAACACATTAAGTTTGTCATTAAAAGCAAAGAAAAACCGCGATGTGGTTGGATCTGCTTCGGTTGACTATTTAATGTATTCTGGTTACATCGTTATGGCTTATTTCTGGGCACAAATGGCACAGGCGGCTTATGAAAAATTAGCAACCGATGTTGAGAACAGAGACTTCTACCGTGCAAAAATTAAAACCGCAGAGTTTTATTTTGAGCGCATGTTGCCAAGAACTAAATCGTTAGCTATCACCATGATGGCAGACCCTAAAACGTTAATGCAGTTAGACGAAGAGTTGTTGTCATTTTTATAAACACCGACTGTTAAAATAACCACTAATAAAAACCTTTTACAGTTTTCTGTAAAAGGTTTTATCATTTTAAAAGACCTCTAAAGACCTCTAAAGACCTCTAAAGACCTCTAAATAGCGATAACCCTTTATCTTCATTACGGCAACTGCATGTCATCGAAAAGTATTTTAACTATGGTATTTCTGAAGTTACCGTGGCTGTTGCTATTTTACTTTTTATCATTAGATGGGATACATTAGAACGACTATCTGTTGAGCTTGTATTTTGATTGGCACTCGAACTTGTTAAACTACGAATAATAGTCGTCGCTCGTTATTTATCCAGCTATTACTAGAAAACGCTATGTGAATAGACATTACAAATGAGGTTATCTCGACAAGTAGGACCATTAGAATCAACACCTTCAGTAGATGATATTTTCGAACCAAATCGATCTTTAGTCAACGAGTTGATGCTCACTGAGGAGTTGTCGAGACTGAAAAGTATTTACGATAACTTTGTCCGCAAAGGGGAAGTTAGCTATCGGTTGTTCCTTTAGTCAACTGCTAGCCCAGACTGTGTGAAAACTCTCAGCTTAAAATTTTTATGCAACGCTACGTAAATTTACATGTAGTTTGGCACCAAACTCACTACAGATTTAAATCTACAGAACCTTTGTTCGTTGATATTATAGAATTACACAAGTTCAAAATAATTTTCACACAGCCTGAGCCAAAAGCTGACATTAGGCTATTGTGAAGTCATGAACATATTAGGGGCAATTTTATTATATTGTTTCACTCGAAATTTATTAATATAAGAGAATTTGATTTGTTACCTAAAATCAAAAGATTGAGTTTATAGTCATATCAACTAATGACATATTAAATCAATTTATTACAAGTCCCTTAGTAAATCACATCCCCCTAAAATAAGAAGATAAATATCAGGGGACCTATTACAGCCGAGAAAATAATCGTGGCTACGAGCAGCTTAATAAAACCAAATATATCGCTCGGCAAAGTAGGTTCTAACCTTGACCATATATCATACTTATCACCAACTCGAATTGTTATATGCAGCGAATATTCAAAATAAGGCAGGTTTTCATACATTTAAATCTACTTCCTACCCTCGTCACCGTCTGGCAACAAAACATAGACAGATGAAAACCACGGGAGATTTATAGTATTTAACAGCTAAAAGCTGACATTATTAGTGTTTTACTAAAGCGCTTAATCCACATTCTTTTGTCGCACGAAAAGAATAATCGGTAGTTTTTCGTAAGTAAATATTTCCCAAGTGACTATAATTCTTATAAGTCGGAAACTTGAACAATACGCATCAATTCTGCCACGTGTCCTTCAAATGCTCTTCTACCTGCTTCAGTTAAATACAACCATGTACGTAGCCTACCGTTAACTTTTTCTTTACGTTGTTTCACGTACCCAGCATCCTCTAGTTGTTTGACGTGTTTTGAAAGAACTGAATCGCTAACTCCCAATTGGTCTCGAATTAACTGAAATTCTGCATCTTCAATAGGTACTAACAGCGAGCAAATCTGAAGCCGATTAGGGGCATGAATAATACTGTCAAACTGTGCTATATTCACGAACCTATATCCTGGTCAATTTTATTTTTATGTTCATTACGTTCAGAAACACTTATCCAATAAATGGTAAAGGTCGCTATTAAACTACAAATAATTGGCCCTATCATTGTGCAATATAACGAGCGAACAAAGATTCCAGCGAATATTAATCCAAACATTAATCCTATTAAGCCGACAAGTGCAATGAGAGTCTTTTTGCTTGTTGTCGCTCGAGGTGATACTTTCATTTTACTACGATGTATAGCGATGATTAATGGTAAAGCTATAATTGGAAAAAAATAGTAATCACGGAGTCCCGCCCCAATTAAAAACACTAAAAGCCCTACGACTATTGACATTGCCATCCCAAACCAGGGTGAAGGTATGGCGTGTTGTAACGAAGAATTTTCAAATTTTTTAATAGATTTAATTGCAGCTTTAGCTTCTTCTGAATTTATTTGCTTTCTATTATTGTTCATAATCTTTACTCATTAGTTTCCGTATCGGAAAGTAATATACACAAAGCTTTCCATCCTGGAAAGTTATTTCTTTCCGTATTGGAAAGTATTAAGATTATATCTCGAGAAAGCACATCTAAGTTTAGTCTGTTTTCAACTGAAGTGGTCAAGTAATTGTGTTGACCAATAGCATATTCAACATCACAGGCTGTGTAATATTTTTCTTGTTTTATGATAAAAAATTGGCCTCGTTGCATCAAATTATTTATGCCAACAATAACAGGTTAAGTATCAAAATTATTATGCCACCCATGATAATTCTACGCAGTGATAACAAAATTATTATGCCACCCATGATAATTCTACGCAGTGATAAAGTTATTATGCCACCCATGATAATGCTACGCAGTGATAATGCTCTGAAACACGTCCATCCATTGGTCAACAACAAGGCATGTACTGCATCTTGTAAGCTTTTGCCTATCGACTTTTATAGATGTTGATTAAAGGAGTGAATTTCAGGCAAGCATTACTTCTCCCCCAAGGTAGCCGTATTTTTTCTTGTGGTCTTAGTGCTGTCTTAGTGCGGTTTTTGCATGTAGTTAAGTTTACGCGCTATTCAAACAAGCTTGGGCATTTGCTTTACCGTGTGCTCGCTTTAACCCTACGTGCTCAGTAAATTCACACAAATGCTCTGCGGTGCCGACCGCGCCAGTGAATATACCTTCAAAGTTTGTGGTGAGTTTGAGCCAACTTTCGTCGCTGATGTGAAGTCTTGACAGTATATTTGCGGTTTTGTTATCGATAGCGCCTCGTTTGTCTGCTCTTATTACCCGACCTGTTTCATCTACAAGGGTTAAATAGTCCTTCAAGCTAAAGCGGATACCGGAGGTTTTAGCTTGCTGTTGATGGCCCGTAAAAGGTAATAACCTTGAGGGTTGCTCTCCCATGATGGCGGCTTTGATACGCCGTTGAATACTGGTAAAACGCGATTGCTCAGGTGTTGGGGCAATGCCCGCACGCACTGGATTTAAATCTACATAAGCCATACAAGCAAGTAATGCCCCTTCATCGAGCAGGGCTTGTGATTTAAAGCGTCCTTCCCAAAAATGCCCTGTGCATTTGTCTTCTTTATTGGCTTGTCGAGCAATAGGCTCGTTTAATGCCCGCATAAACCAACTGATATCGATTAAACGCTGTTTGTAGACTTGTGCTGTTTTTTCAACTATTTCTATTTCGAATGTCGTTAATGATTGCTGTCGCTGATATTGACGGGTTAACAGGGTGCCTTTAAACAACGTATGCCAACGGGACAGTACCTCGAACGTCGTCCAGTTGTTAACTTGTTCACTATCAACATGAAGGACTAAATGTAAGTGATTATTCATAACAGCGTGAGCACAAATACCAATAGCAAAGACCTGAGATAATGTAAAAATACGCTGTTCAATCCAATGACGCCTGTGCGCATAACTAACACCGGTTTCTTTATCAACACCACATAAAAAGGCCTTACGAACGGTTTGACTGCAAATATGATAATACGGCGTATCAGATAAACTGATTTGTTGTGAACGAGGCTTGGGCATGACAATCACCACACTTATAAGAGGGTACATTAAGTGTAGTTTATTGTTGAAAAAACAAACACGTTATTATGGGTGGCTTAATGGGAAATGTTAGTGCAATTTATAAAACGCAGTGTTAAAAAAGGCGGCACGTTTAACGCGATACAGTGTGTTATATCAAGAGGATGCTCATTATCACCTGTTATCGCAGCGTACTATTTGAAAGGCTTGGATGATCGAATGGCAGGTGATAAACGTTGTTTTTATCGCCGATATATGGATGACATTATGGTATTAGCCAAAACACGTTGGTATCTAAGATGTGGTATTAGAACGGTCAATCAACATTTTAACGCATTGAAAGTGGAACAAGCACCCGATAAAACATTTATTGGTCGGATTGAGAAACAAATTGATTTTTTGGGATATCGCTTTGGTCTGCCACGTTTAACACTGGCAGTGAAAACAATAATTAATGCGGTTGATAAAGTTCGTCAGCTTTATGAGCAAAAGCAAACGGCTCAAAAAAGAGCCGTGGCTCTTGATTACTATATTACCCGCTGGTTACGATGTGTAGTTGCAGGGAATGACAAGCCGATCAAGATTGTTTTCTGTATCGAGAAAATGACAAACCCGCTAAGCCCAACGACAACATTATAAGCGTTCCGGGTTCGGGAACATCAACCCTAATTTTTTCCACTACCGATGACGCTGCGTAAAAACTATACTCAGCAAACGGGGATGAGACCCCATTAGCAACCCAATTACTATTTGTTTGAGAACTATGTCCGGCCATCCATCCGCCATAATGTTCTCCCAATGCATATGTATCATAAGAGTCCCCGTTATACCGTATTCCTGTTAATACATCAACCGAGAGCACGGCACCACTTTCACTTCCTATAATAGCGCTTGACAACACGCCGTCCCATAAATCGCTCCCTGACGTCGCGACAATCTCGCCAAACGTATTAAAGATAGTAACGAGACCGGTGTCGTCATAAAAAATTCCCGTGTTAGCCTGCGCACTGACCTCCTTCGTGCCAGCCAACGCGGCCCATGTTAACCCCAATGAACTCGTTACACTGCCGTTAGCGGCTGCACTGCTAACGAAGTAGTTGTACATACTTATGTCTTCTGTGATAGCGCTATTTGTGGTGCTGGTTACAAACACCACCCTATACATAGCACCATCATCGAGGGCTGCTATGGACTCTATTAGGGTGGCTGATGCGTTACCCGACATAGACAGGGAAGCACCCAATATTAAACTTACACTAACTACTTTTAAAAATTGACAATTCATTTACTAAATCCTTTCATCCTTCCACATAAGAAGGTATTAATTAAATTGGAACGTCTTAGCTATCGGATATAACTTTTAGCAATAATCGAGCCAAATAAAATATGCAATTATTACAGATACTTAAATATTAATTATATTTTTCGAGTTTTACGTGTAAAAAATCCTGACAGTCAGCAAACTGCCCTTTTTTGCCTGATCAACTTGGTCTTAAATACGGTAAAAGGAGACGTAGGCCGTTCAAAATGGTGTGGAAAATTTTTGCCATAAGAAACCATTGAGATTGGAAATTTTGATGGGCTGTTGCATCTCATAGCTGCCTGTGGAGTTTTATCTCAGAATGCTAAATTTTCCACAAAGCGGTCTAAGTTTTTGGAGTAAAATCCTTTTAAAATGTCCCCTTTAAAGTGATAAATCAGGCATCAATATTTTAAATATTTATTCAATAATTAAACGTAATTAATTTGGCCTATCGATTAGTCCGTTCGAACTGTCGGTGAGTAAGCCAACAGAAGCCTAAGCCTAGTAATATAAAAGGGATCGCTATATAAGGCTGTTGCTGCTTAACCTCGATGAAATTAGCATAAATTTTATCGTATTCCATAAGTAATTGCCCATCCATCGATAATTCAAACACATAGTGATAAGATTCATCTGAGAACATAGGACTATGTGAATCGTTATGGTCTGCACGGATTGTAATGACTTGATCGTTGATCTTAGCCTCAAGAACTTTGCTTGGTTTATCATAATGAGTAACTTTGTATATTATAGTGTTGCCTTCAAGTTGAAACTGTAAACCATTTTCGTAAACATAGTAGACTTTTGCTTTACCTGTTAATTCACTCAAAGCATCATAAGCGGGCAAACCATAGTTGTCAGATGCAGTCCAATTAGGCCACAAAACTATTAGACCAATACCAATAAATACAGAGCAAGACAACATTGAACTTATATAAGTTAAAATACCCATTTTGACTTCAACATCTTTAGCCTCTTTAACGCTCACCTCCATATTTTTTTGAGAATCAAGAAAGTGTTGCCCACGTTTATATGAGCTTTCTGAGTTATGCCAGATGATTAAAGACAGACCGATAAAACCAATGAACCATAAAAATCCTGGCCAAACTAAATGAAGCCAATCAATGCTACTATCGGCAAAAAAGTAGGGGTATACCAAAGTAAGAAGCAAGTATAATAGGTAAAAACTCAAACTGGCCTTAGTTACAAAGAAGGTCTTACCTTTGGTACGCTTTTGCTTCCAGATTTCCACATGAAGTTTGCAGTTTTGGCAATAGCCTTGCCAGCCGCCATCGGTAAACCAATCCTTAGGGATCATCCCTTGTATATAAATCATCCAAATGGATTTGTTGCTCATACTGTAGAAATACTTTGCAATAAATGCATTAAGCAGCCACCCGAATATGTAACCTGCAAGCATTAAAACTACCAACATCCAATCACCTGGTTCCATAAAGGCAGGCACCAGCATTAAGCCTATAGATGCGAACATGCAGCCAAAGGGTAAAATAGCCAAACCGAATTTGTATTTGTCTTTAAGCAGTGGGGTTATGTCGGTATTTAGGGGCAAAGCTTCCATATAAACGTTTTAAATTTAGTGAGTTACTTAGTATCAATATAACAATCCCTTATCTTTAAAGAAACCTTATTAAACTTTTTAACTTTGTTTAAAGAGGAATGGGGTTTACTGAATACTATTTGTTATTAGCAATTGCTCATATCTAATATTTGAAGAAAGTGAAAAAGGTACGTAACTAAATGACCGCTATGGTGGCTCAGGAGCCAGTTAAGGTGATGAACAATCGGGTTGGTCGTCTATGCCTCCTGTAAGCTCATTGTTGTCTGTGGTGTTTCGCTTGTAAACGCTAACGGTTACCACTTGTTGATCTCAAAACCTGATATTGTTACAGTTTGTAAAAAGTGAAAAGACGCCAGTTAATATATGGGCAAATCAGAGTTAAATAATAATTATGGATAGTTATTAAATGAATTTTACAGAACATGGTTTATTTAAAGTAAAAATTGAAGGTAAGATCTTACTTATCGATGCAATAGGGCCTTTTAATGAGGAGTTGATAATAAAATATAAAGGAGCCTTAGAATCATGTATCCAAAATTTAGAAGTATCGAAATGGAACCAAATAATAATATTACATAAACTTAGCTTATTTACACCTGAAGCCGAACAAGCTCTAATCCAAACCTTGAACAATAGAAGAGCACGAGGGCTAATAGCCTGTGCTATTATTTTTGTAGATGTTGAAGGCGAGTCTTTAATAAAAGCTCAAATGAGCCATTGTTATAATAAAACGGATGTAAAACATCAATTCATGTCCTCAATTGATGATGCAAAAAAATGGCTTGCGACAGTATAAAATTGGCACTTTGAAGTCATACCAATACAATTACTTGAACGACCGCAATGGTGGCTTAGTTCTCTGTCATGACCAAGATAGATTGAACACTCTAAACAGCTTAAATATCTATTGATGTTAATGTCCGGTTTCGTATCTTAATGATCCATTGGTGGGGTGATTCAGAAGGGTCTATAATGACCGCTTTGTTAAGGTTTTTAGATATCAGCCAGCCCACAAAACCTATCAATAGCTCATCACCAGCGGCTGATGTCTAAAAGGCCCTCAAAGTGGAAACCGCGGGAAGTTAACGCTGTACTATGGGGATTGCTTTATTGTCTTTGGGTCTTCGTGAGTCAAATATGGAGGGAATTCTTTGTCGATACTCATTTTATCGGGTTCTACTGTACTTTTTATCATGATACTTTCCATTGATATCGCTTTATTATAGCTAATATTTATCGATGGGGAATAAGCAAACCAAAGCTATCCCTTATCTCCATTACCGATAATTTAGTCTTACTCATCTGTCATACCTAACTTAGCTGTTTAGGTGGTGCTCGCGGTAAATATAAATGAAGCAATACTTCAGTAACTACCATGCCTGCGCCACAACATGGACAAACAAAGGTAGGTAATGGCTCATGAGCTTTTGCTTCGTCAATTTCCTTTTTATCGTTTTCAACTATAGGTACGTTAACGTTCAATAATTGGCGTGCTTTAGCCAAGTTCTTTTTACGTCCCGTATTGGCTGTCAAACCATAATGTCGAATACGGTGAAAGCCACTCGGTAACACATGCAATAAGAAACGCCGGATAAACTCACCTTGTGTTAGCGTCATAGTGCGGTGCCTATTTTGCTCTTTCACACGATAGTTCTTCCACTTGAAACTCACCGTTTGTTTGTCCATAGCAACCAATCGAGAATTCGCAATAGCGACACGATGGGTATAGCGAGATAAATAATCCAATACCGCTTGTGGTCCTGCAAAGGGCCGCTTGGCATAAACTACCCATTCCACTTTACGTTGCTTATTTAGCAACGCCAAAAAGGATTTTTCATCCTCAATAGGCAAACACTCACCAAAGAACAATAACGTCTTCTGCTCATAGGCTTCACGTAACATCTCACAATATAACCGACGAAAGAGGCGTGATAACACGCGCACAGGCAAGAAGAATCCTGATTTGCACGGTATCCACTTTTTACCATCAAGTGATAAACCACCACCAGGTACAATGCCATGTACATGAGGATGATGTGTCATAGCGCTGCCCCATGTATGCAAGACAAAAGTAACACCTAAACGAGCACCTAAATGCTTGGTATCAGCGCCAATCGTTAACAGCGTTTTGGCGGCGGCTTTGAGTAACAAACCATACATCACCGACTTGTTGTAATACGCCAATTCACTGATAGACTCAGGCAGAGTGAACACCACATGATAATAATCAACAGGTAGTAGCTCAGTTTGCCTCGCTTCCAGCCAGCGTTTCGCTGCACTTGCTTGGCACTTCGGGCAATGTCGATTACGACATGAGTTATAAGCAATTTGAACATGCTCACACGCAGGGCAATACAAAACATGACCGCCAAGTACCTCACTACGACAATGCTCAACGGCAGACATCACTTTGAGTTGCTCTAAACCGACATGCCCCTGATGTTCATTACGCCAATGTTGGCCGTGTGCTCGAAACACATCCGCCACTTCCAGCTTTTCTCGTGACATGAGCGACTCACTTCTCGCTCTTAACCTTCTTTTTTTGTGGTGTGATGGTATCTAATGGACTTATCACATCCTTGAGTAAATCCGTTGCCACCTGAGTATAACGAGCTGTGGTATTGAGTTGAGCATGCCCGAGCAATACTTGAATAACACGTATATCGACTTTAGCCTCGAGTAAGTGAGTCGCAAAGCTATGACGTAATGTGTGCATAGAGACATTTTTGTCAATCTCAGCGGCATTAGCAGTTTGCTTGCACACTCGACTGAGATGACGAGCCGTCATATGGTCGATAGGGTTCAAGCCAGGAAATAACCAGCCGCCTGCAAACATTTGTTCTTGCTGATTAGCGAAACGCCACCAATCTCTAAGGTGCTCAAGCAAAGCGAGTGATAATAGCGCATAGCGATCACGACTTCCTTTGCCTTGCTCGACACGTAATGCCATACGCTTACTGTCTATATCACTCACTTTTAAGGAAACCACTTCACTTACGCGTAAACCTGCACCGTAGGCGACAGCGAATGCCGCTTTAAATTTAGGGTGCGTGGCCATAGCCATAAAACGCGTGGTTTCTTCCAAGCTGAGCACGACAGGTAATTTACGCGCAACCGTTACAGGGAAAATCCGTGCAGTCACTTCAGGTTTATCTAAAGTGACTTGAAAGAGAAACTTCAATGCCGTGAGTGTGGCGTTAACCGTGATCCCCGATACACCGTGATTGACCATGAAAAGTTGAAACTCACGCAACTCTTCTTGGGTGGTTGTTTCAGGGGGATGTTGTAAATATTCACAGAGTTTATTAACCCCGCGGAAGTAGTCAATTTGTGTTGAAGTTGCTAGTTTTCGCATGGTCATATCGTCGTTGAAGCGCTGACGAAGAGGGGCTGAAAAGTATGGGCTGATGTTCATGAGATATTCTCCAATCTAAGGTGAGGCGACATGCCTCAAGGCTTAGAGTCAGAAAGAATAGAAATGTTATGGGGAAATTCGGTGCTTGCCAAGGTCACCATTACCGCGGCGAGCGGTTTAGTTCTTTGAGATATTCGTGGAAGGAAGAGTCCATTCTTCCTGATTTTTTATAGTTTAGATATCTATAGACTCAGATAATTCAAGGGCATCATCGACCTCAATACCAAGATAACGTACAGTACTTTCCAGTTTTGTATGACCAAGTAATATTTGGACAGCACGTAAATTTTTAGTTTTTTTATAGATCAAAGATGCTTTGGTTCTACGCATCGAATGAGTACCATACGATGTAATGTCGAGACCAATACTTGCAACCCATGTTTTGACAATCCTTGCGTATTGACGGGTTGTTAGATGGCACCCCTTTCTCATCCGACTACCAAACAAATAATCATTAGAACGAAGCGATTTTAATGCGATCCACTCTTTAAGCGACTCTTGGGTCTTTTTAGTTATTTCAAATCGAACAGGAGTACCTGTTTTCTGTTGAATCAATATTGCTCTAGATTGAATACTTTTCCCATGAGCGATATCCATGACTTTAAGTTTAATAAAATCACACGCTCGTAATTTACAATCTAATGCTAAATTGAACATAGTAAGTTCGCGAAGGTTATTTGCTAAATCAAGTCTTGTCCTTATAGACCATACTTCCTCAAGCTTAAGAGGAAGTTTTTGACCAACTAATTTACCTTTATTCCAGCTAGGTTTTGGGGTGTAAGGAATGATGTTATACATAATAGTGCTCCTTTCGTTAAAGAGACTATAAGTATGGTTCAACGATTTTGGTAATTTGGAACTATCTGGTTGAGATAGAAAGGTTAGCTAAAACCCAAAGCAGACGGCTTGACTTGTTAACAATCAGGCCACCTAGTGATCACTAAGATACGATTGCTGACCTTAGCCTTGGTTTATCTAGCGACATTCAAACCGATGAAAATCAGTCCTGCGTTAGATAATAGAATTGCTCTAAATTTCATCAGAAATCTATAAAGTCAGAAATTCTAATTTGATTAGAAAATACCAAAGCGGACATTAGATTAATATGATTTTAGGTATTAAATTTGTATGATTCTATGGCGATGTATGGGGCACAAAGCGACTTAGATTTTTTGTTCTATGTATCTGTTGAAATTTCACCATTTCCGCTCGCTTTCTTTTATTAACGAGCGGTGAAGCCTATTCCTCTCCCCATCCTATATAGGAAAAGGACCACTATGACATATCATTCATGAAGCGCCTATGGAGGAGAGCATTACTAAAGGAGCAGCGCTCAACCGTTGCTTTTTAACTTCCCATCCCAGAATACTTTACTCCTGAAAGTAGTGCGATTTCCCTGTGCCAAGTAGCCAAGCCATTGCTATTAAATTTTTCAAATTAATCGTGGCCACAAGCTCTTGCCATAACTGACATTAGTTCAGTAGATGCTTCAAAAAAGTTTTTAAGCTGCACAGCCGATTTTTCAATATTTAATCGCTGGCGTAAATCTTTTTTCTGCGTAGCAATGCCAGCCGGACAGTTATTGGTATTGCACATTATCGCTGCTATACAGCCGATAGCCTGCATAGCACTGTTTGATACGGCAACACCGTCGGCGCCTAAGTCTAACGCTTTAACAAAGTCGATTGGTAGTGAGCGTCCGAGTAAATGCATCTAACAAATGATCTTTAGTTTACGTAACCTGATGTGATGGTCTCCTCCCAATACGGCATCTATGTGCCATGATTGAAGTTGTTATACACAATCAAAATGGGAGAAGACCGAATGAAGATTACAACAATAGGGTTAGATATAGCAAAAAGATTTTTTCATGTTGTTTGCTGCAATAAAGAAGGAAGCTTGATTAAGAAGAAAATGTTATCACGAGCACAAGTATTAACATTTTTTCAATTACAGCCAACGTGTTTGGTGGCACTTGAAGCTTGTGCAACATCACATTATTGGGCAAGAGAAATAAAAAAGTGTGGGCATGAGGTAAAGCTTATTCCACCACAACATGTAAAAGCTTTTTTAATAGGAAATAAAAACGATTATAACGATGCACTAGCAATTACTGTTGCCGCTAAGCAGCCGCATATTAAAAGTGTAGGTATAAAATCGATAGAGCAACAAGATAATCAAGCTCAACATAAAGCGAGAGAGTTAGCGGTCAGACAACGGACAGCATTATGCAACCAAATTAGAGGATTAATAGCCGAATATGGCATAGTTTTAAGCCAAGGTGTAAATAATGTCCGCAAGAATATTGTCTTAATGTTGGATGAGGAAACAACACAATTGTCTGGTGCATTTAAAGTAATACTTACTCAGTTACAGAAACAATTAAATTCATTAGATGAGTGTATTGATGTTTTTGGTAAAACAATCACTGAATCAGTTAAAAATAACGCTATTTGTCAAAGACTCCTAACAATACCAGGGTTTGGTCCAATGGTATCAAGCGGCTATTTTAATGAAATTGGGAATGGTGCTAATTATCGAAAGGGTCGAGATGTTTCCGCATCACTAGGAATAGTTCCACGCCAACATAGTAGTGGTGGCAAGGATACTTTATTAGGAATAAGTAAACGAGGTAATAGTTATCTCAGGTGCTTATTAATTCAAGGGGCTAAAGCGGTTGTATCAAGGGCAGGAACAAAAACTGACAAGTTGAGCCAGTGGATTAATCGCATAGTTCAAACACGGGGGCATAACCGTGCATGTGTAGCATATGCCAACAAAATGGCGAGAATGGCTTGGGCTATTACCGTCTCTGGTGAAGAATATTCAGCAGTATAAGTAAACCGCTCTTCAAAGAATTGCGTGGGTAGAACGAAACGATGACATAACAGGTAAAACCTGCATATTGAAAACCTGGAGATTTCAGAGGTAGTAAATACCGATAACCTGATAAGGTCAATATGTGCGGAATACATCGAGGTCAGAAGAAATAATCTTCATTAAAAGACCGTATATATGACAGCAATCCTGTCCCTGTTATCGATGAGTTAAGCCTTGCAATACGGGAGGAAACCATATATGAGATCTGTTTAAGAGCGACGCTTTCTAAACAGACATCAATCCAAATTGACCCTGTAACAAAATCTGTGTAACTGCCTATCATTAATACCCATATAGGGTTTAGGATAGGCAGACTATGAATAAGAAAGAACTCGAAGTATTTGCTAAACAAGCAGCTAAAGGAATTAAGTCAGAGCAAGACTTAACCGACTTTCGTAGAATATTAACCAAGATAACCGTTGAAGCGGCTTTAAACGCTGAGCTTGAAGAGCATCTTGGTTATGCACTTCATGAGCAATCCACCACGAACAATAGCCGAAATGGCTACTCCTCGAAATCTATTCGCACTGAAGATGGTCAAGTTGACCTTGAAACACCACGCGATAGAGAAGGAAGCTTTGAACCTAAATTAGTCAAAAAGAACCAAACGCGGTTTACCTCAATGGACGACAAAATCTTGTACCTGTATGCCAAAGGCATGACAACGAGGGAAATAGTTGATACGTTCAAGGAAATGTATGATGCAGATATCTCACCCTCACTGATATCTCGTGTCACCAATGCTGTTATCGAGCAAGTCATTGAATGGCAAGCCAGGCCTTTAGATTCAGTCTACCCCATTGTTTACCTTGACTGTTTAGTCGTAAAAATCAGACAAGACAAACACGTTATTAATAAAGCTATTTATCTGGCTTTAGGCGTGAATATCGAAGGTCATAAAGAGCTACTCGGCATGTGGATATCAGAAAACGAAGGGGCTAAGTTCTGGTTGAACGTATTGACAGAGCTTCAAAATCGAGGGGTAAATGACATCCTCATTGCGTGTGTTGATGGCCTAAAAGGTTTTCCTGAAGCAATTAATACCGTATTCCCTCAAACTCAAGTTCAGCTCTGTATTGTTCATATGGTGCGTAATTCGATGAAGTATGTGCCCTGGAAGGATTACAAGGCTGTCACAGGTGATTTAAAGCGTATCTATCAATCAGTGACAGAAGAAGAGGCGCTACTTGAACTCGATAACTTCTGCTTACGTTGGGATGATAAATACCCACAAATAAGTCGCTCTTGGCGTGCGCATTGGTCAAACCTAAATACACTATTCAAATACCCTCAAGACATTCGCAAAGCTATCTACACAACGAATGCGATAGAATCACTTAACAGTGTTATCCGAAAGGCGATTAAAAAACGTAAGCTATTTCCGTCTGATGATTCAGCGAGGAAAGTCGTTTATCTTGCGATAGATGCAGCATCCAAGAAATGGACGATGCCGATAAGAAACTGGAAAACGGCCTTGAATCGATTTATGATTGAATTCGAAGACCGCTTAAAGGACTTTATTTAAAACGGGCAGTTACACAAAATCTGTTACAGGGTCTCCAAATTCACTCGCTGATAATTTAATACGTGGCTTTTGCTTCTTTAAGCAATAGGCCACTATGCCTGAAATTACATTTAACATGAAACCTGTCTCACTACTATGTCGACTATGTTCTATTTGTGAAATGTTTTTGAGTTGATCATTTATCGTCTCAATAATGTATCTCTTTGATAACATAGCCCTATCAAATACAGACATTGCTTTAGCTTTTATGGTTTTATGTTTTTACGAACGGTAGTGACTAAATCAACGTCATGCGCCGCTAACTTCTCATTAAGCTTTTTACCGATATAACCGTTTTCCTTTAAATAAAAGTTAAACAATAATAAAATCATACTATACTCAACGTGTTTATAAATATTCCAAAAGGTAAGTAATACCGAACCACAAAGTTATATTGTTTACCCTCTTATCGTAAATGTTATTACACCAATACTAACAAGATTAATAATGGAAAAATATTCTAATATGAGAGTACTTATTGTTGAAGATGATAAAGCCGATTTCATTATTTTAAAACAGTTATTAATTCGAGCTATTAGTGGCGGTATAAGCCTTTTTTGGGTTGATAATTTACAATCTGCGCAAGCTAAAATAGCTAACGAGCAATTTGACTTTTATTTTATCGATAATCGTTTAGGACCGGAACTAGGTCTTTCGTTAATCCCCCTAATAAAACAGCAGTATCAAAACGCACCACCCATAGTGATATTATCTGGCGTGGATGATCACCAAATGGATCTTGCCGCTATGCGCGAAGGTGCCGACGATTATGTAATAAAAGATGAATTAACGGTACGGTTACTTGAAAAAACCGTTCGCTATTCTCTTAAAAACAAAAAGTTTGAAACTAAATTATTAGCCCAACAGTTGCTGATGGAACAAATGGGACAACAAGCACGTATTGGCGCTTGGGAAGTTGATTTGGTTAATAACCGTCTTATTTGGTCAGACATGACCAAAGAAATACATCAAGTGCCCAATGATTACCAACCAGATTTATCAACCGCAATAAATTTTTATAAAGAAGGGAAAAGCAGAAATACAATACAAGCGTTAGTCAGCAAGTGCAGAGAAGATGGCAAACCTTTTGAGCAAGTGCTGCAGTTAATCACAGCAAAAGATAACAAAATTTGGGTTTCTGCACTCGGTCGAGCTGAATTCAATCAAGGTCAGTGTATTCGCATATTAGGCTCTTTCCAAGATATTACCGACAAAGTGACGGCGCAATATAAAATAGCAGAACACAGCCAGCGTATGGCATTAGCAGCCGACTCTGCAGGAATTGGCATTTGGGAACTTAACCTCGTTACCAATGAATTAACGTGGGATGATTGGATGTTCAGGCTTTACGGGCTGGCTCCTGATCAATTCTCCGGTGCCTATGAAGCATGGGAGCAAGGTTTACATCCTGACGATGTTGCTAGAGCGACGGCTGAATATCAACAAGCCGTGGAAAGTCATCGTAAGTATGATACTCAGTTTAGGGTGATTACGCCAAAAGGTGACATTAGACACCTTAAAGCCTCGGCAATATTAAGATTTGATAATGATAATAATCCCATATCAATGATCGGCGTTAATTATGATGTGACCGACCGAGTAGAAAATGAAATCGCCCTGACTGAAGCAAAAGAGCTAGCCGAAGTTGCTGTAATCGCTAAAAATGAATTTTTTGCCAGCATGAGTCACGAAATAAGAACACCGATGAATGGCGTTATCGGTATGCTTGATTTAGTGAAAGACTCAACATTAGACCAAGAACAAGAACATCATATTGGTATTGCTCAGCAAAGTGCCAACTCACTATTGTCGTTAATTAATGATGTTTTAGACTGTTCAAAAATAGATGCTAACAAATTAATCATTGAGAATATAAGTTTCAATTTAGCAAATATGGTTGGGGATGTGGCTGAAGCATTGGTGCAAAACGCCCAGCAGAAAGGTTTAGAGCTGATTTTAGACTTGGTAGGCATTGAAGCGCCATTAGTTAAAGGTGACTCAAATCGTATTCGCCAAATAATAACTAATTTAGCGGGTAATGCGATTAAATTTACTAAACAGGGCGAGGTGATTATTCGTGTTAAACAAAAGCATTATTCTCAGCGTTATTGGGGTATAACGATAGAAGTTGCTGATACCGGCATTGGTATTGCAAAAGATAAACACGCCGAATTATTTCAGGCCTTTACCCAAGTAGATAGCTCTACTACGCGAGAATATGGTGGAACCGGACTTGGCCTTACAATTGTTAAAAATCTTTGTTTATGCATGCAAGGCACCGTCAGTGTTGAAAGTAATGGTGACCAAGGCAGTGTGTTTATTTGTGAATTATTATTAGAAAAATCGTCAGAGTCACTATCGCCACTCCCCTTAAAAGCCTTACAAGGTAAACGAGTGTTGATTGTTGAAAACAATTCGTCTTGTGGGAATGTCATTAAACGACAATTAGATCGTTGGCAGATTGAGACCCACTTAATAACCCGTGGACCGCAAGCATTATCATTATTAATATCCCAAGAAAACACGCCTCAATTTGACTTAGTGATTTTCAATCGAGATATGCCAGATTTAGAAGGGTTAATTTTTGTCAAAACACTCCGATCTTATGCTAGCTTAGCGTCACTTAAAATAGTACTTATGACACAAATGAGTAACCAACATGATTTAGTTGACGGTCTCAAATTAGGCTTAAATGGCTACTTTCCTAAACCACTGACTACTGCAGGTTTACATCAAGCATTAAGTGTAATACTTGACAGCTCAGACAAACTAGACACTAAAGAAGTACAAACAAATCTGGCTATTGATGCTGAAAAAAACCTAGAATTACCACTCTCTGGTTTAAATTGGACTAAAGATGTTAAGTTATTACTGGTTGATGATATTCGTGTCAACCAAATGGTCGCTGTGGGGATGTTGAATAAATTAGGATTTGATAACTGTGTAGTTGCAGTAAACGGTAAAGATGCTTTAGCTAAACTGAACATAAGCGAAGACAGTGATTTGTTCAATTTCATTTTTATGGATTGCCAAATGCCCGAAATGGATGGATACGAAGCAACCACATTAATACGCCAAGGAACAGCTGGTGCTAGATATCAAAACATTCCAATTGTAGCGATGACCGCCAACGCAATGCTGGGTGATAAACAGAAATGCTTAGATGCTGGCATGAATGACTACTTAGTTAAACCAATTGATAAAGATAAAGTAATGAATACTTTGAAATTATTTTTGAGTGAACCTACTCGTGAACCCGAGTAAATCCGTTTTAAATTGAATAAATTTTAATCCTGCAAGATCAATGGACCCAAATATTGTCAATCGGCTCTCTTCGTAAACATCTATACCCGTGACCATTCAAAATGCATGTTGCAGAGGGAGAAAAAAACGATTTAGATAAGGCATTATCTTCAATCAATGCCTTGCCTCTAAGGCTTTTATTCCTCGCTAAGTGATCAATTAATTAGTCCGATTGGTATAATACCAATCAGACTAACTAAGTTATCTCTTAGGCCATGTAAAAGTAAAGCAGCTACCATTTTTGCCATCTGAGCTAACACTTATTACACAGTTTAGAGAGTCGAGTAATTTTCGGATGATAGAAAGCCCCATACCACTACCCTCAACTTCATCTCTTGGTTTTATTGTTTTAAAAAGATCAAAAACGTATTCATGATTTCTTTCGAGGATCCCAGGGCCATTATCTTTAACCGAAAATGAGTAATGTGTAGGATATTCTTGAGAAGAAACATTAATCGTTAATTGGCCTTTATTTTTGTGCTTAATGGCATTGTTAATTAAATGACTAAAAACAGTTTCTAAAGGTGTAATAAATGTCGTTATTTCGGGTAATGTTTCTTCGCAAACAATAGAAACCTCTTTAGGTGGGCTCTGCAAATCAAATACACTTAACACTAACGCTTTAATATTAATGTTCTGTGCATCATCAAGCACATGGCTAATTCGAGAGTATATGATTAAATCTTTTAAATAACGCTCTAAACGTGCAGTTCTTTGCATCATTAAGGCTAAATTATTTTTAGTATTATCACTGGCAAAATCAGTAATGTCTTCCTCAATCCATGAGGACAATTGTCTAATACCTCTAAGGGGCGCTTTTAAGTCATGGGAAGCAACATCGACAAAATCATTTAATTCTTTCTTAACACGTTTTAGTTCTCTTACAATATCCGATTGCTCAGACATATCAATAATGGTGGTAAGTATTTTATTGTTGCCGTTATTTTCTAATAGGGATAAATTTATTCTTACGGGGAATTCGTCCCCTTCTTTTGTTAAACCAAAAAGGTTCCTTCCTAGTTCCGCTTGACGAGGAGGGGGACAATCATTCTGGCTATCTAGGTCTTTATGATGCTGCTCACAAAACCTTTCAGGTATGAGGATGTCTATTTTTTTATCATGTAACTCTTGTTGACTATAGCCAAAAAGTAACGCCGTTTGTGCGTTTATTTCTTCTATTCGACCTTGTTGATCCGTAATAATAATAGCATAAGGTAAAGACTCAATAATCTGTCGACAGTATTCTTCTCTCATCGCTTATTCTCTATTTAATACACAGAGTACTTTCTAGTAAGTAGGTGTTTTCTATATCAAGTCGTGTTCTAGGCTTAGAATAAAAATAGCCTTGAACTCGTTCAATATTTAGCTCCTTACAAAGATCGGCATGTTGTTTAGTTTCAACACCCTCAGCGATAACTTTTAAACCTAATATGCTTGCCATTGACACTAGACCTCTAACAAGTGAGGTAAGTTTAATATCTTGAGTACTTGAAGGCATTAGGCTTTTATCTATTTTTAACACCGAAATAGGGTGATTTCGTAAATGCGAAATTGAGGAGTAACCGGTGCCAAAATCATCTAAGGATAAATGGCAACCACCTCCTGCTATATCGGCTAATATTTCATAAGAAATTTTTGAAGTATTTAATAATGCCGTTTCTGTTAATTCAATTTCAATTAAATTTGCAGGAACATCATATTTAGATAAGCATGTCGCTATAGTGTCAACAAGTGTAAAATCGCCCAATTGAACGGCTGAAATATTGATCGCCATGGTTAACGGTTTTTTACGATCAAGGTTCCATTTTGATAAAGTTGATATGGCTTCTTCAATAACCCAAAGGCCAATTTCAGAAATTTGATGGGTTTCTTCTGCGATTTCAATAAAGCTATCTGGATTACGCATTACCCCGTCTACTTTCCACCGTATCAAAGCTTCAAAACCCGTTAGACTTTCATTTCTCGGATCTATGACGGGTTGGTAATATAATTCAAACTGCTGTTTTTTAATGGCATGTCTTAAATCAAGTTCAACCTGTAAACGCTGCTTAAATTTTTTCTGCATCTCATCTTCAAAAAAACAGATTTGGTTTCTTCCTTGGTTCTTTGAACGATACATGGCGATATCAGCATATTTAAACAACTCTTCGCTATTTTTTGCATTACATGGGTGAAGTGCTATACCAATACTCACGGTACAATGTATAGGCGTATTGGCTATTTCTATAGGTGCTTGCATTATATCAATGATACGTTGAGCCACGATATAAGCTTGTTGGTTATTTATAAGATGACTGAGGGTGATTGCAAATTCATCCCCACCTAATCGCGAAAAATGCTCATTACCTCTAAGGCAGTGGTTAATTCTGGCCGTCACTTTTTGAAGGAGGATATCACCAACATCATGACCAAAGTTATCATTGATGAGTTTAAAGTTATCAATATCAAGTAATAGCAAAGCAAGTATATGCTCATTTCGTTTATTAATTTTGACTTCTAATTTGAGAGATTTATCAAAATAATAACGATTGGGTAAGCCAGTAAGACTGTCTGTTTCGGCTAAGTTTTTAACCTGTTGGTATGTGGCCAAAAGCTTACTTTCTAAATCATGCCGCGTTGTGGCATGAAGTATAGCTCGCCGTAATTTTTTTTCAGTAATTTCATCTTTTGGTAAAAAGTCTTGCGCGCCTGCTTTAATGCAATTAACCGCGATCTTTTCATTTTCAAGTGAGCTCATCATCATTATGGCTGTATTTGAACCTTGCTCCTGACTTTTAATTTCTAATATCATTTCAATACCATCGCGATCAGGCATTGAATAATCTAACAGAATTATATCAAATCTATGCTTTGAGAATAATGCTATTCCTTGGTTAACTGTTGTAGCTTCTTTAATCTCGACATCTAACTTACTTTTTTTCAATGTATGAATGATTAATGCTCTATCTAATTGATCATCGTCTACTAATAAAATAACCATATCTCGCCTGACAGTAGGGGAATGAATTTCATAAAATATTGATTTAACCTTCTTGTGTTTAGTTTACTCGAATTAAAGTTGTTTATTACTTTTAAAAAAATAAAAAAATAAATAAAAAA
Source organism: Colwellia sp. PAMC 20917 (assembly GCF_001767295.1). Lineage (GTDB taxonomy): Bacteria > Pseudomonadota > Gammaproteobacteria > Enterobacterales > Alteromonadaceae > Colwellia_A. The sequence continues at coordinate 569,557 of NZ_CP014944.1, read as the reverse complement.
ATCAATAAGTTAGATTTAATCCACAAAGCGACAAAAACGACAATTTATGAACCTAGTCTAGTTATAAATAATACTATTGCAAATATTTAGTGATGATAATCATGTGTTAATGGTATACAGTTATGTTAAGCATTTAATATATACCACATATATAAAGTATCGTTTTCAACTTAACTTAACCATGACTAAATATATAAGGGAATACGTGAGCACAATTAAAATATTGGCAGTAGACGACCAAATATCAAGTTTACTCGCTCTGGAAGATGTTCTTTCCGGGATCAACGCTAGTATTATTAAAGCAACGTCAGCTAGAGAAGCCTTGCTGATCATGTTGAAAGAGTCAATTGACTGTGTATTACTTGACGTTAGCATGCCTGAAATGGACGGTTTCGAGTTTTTAAAAACACTCCGTAATGCGCCTACCCATACAAAAGTTCCTGTTATTATGATCACCGGAAAAATATTTAGCGAGAATGAAACCCTTAGAGCTTATAAATATGGCGCAGTGGATTTTTTACTGAAACCCATTGAACCTGAAACGTTATACCGTAAAGTCGATTTTATTGTACAACAAGCGTTGCGTATTAAATCCATTGAGCAAATAGAAGGTCATTTGAAAAAGCTCGAGGTAGACTTAATTGATCCTATTGAAGCACTCATTGCCAACAAGAATAACTCTCCGGATCAAAAAGAAACCTTATTAAAAGTATCGAGTAAGCTCAAAAACCTACAAACAGTGTGGATGGAAATCAACAATGGAAAGTGATAAGCAGAAAGCGACTAAAAGCGACGAAGAGATCTCTCATGCGAGGGACAAAGAGAAAATGCTCAGTCTAGATGAGATAAATGGTGACAACCTCAGTGAGATCAAAATACCAAATTATGTGGTTGGTATTGGTGCATCTGCGGGCGGCTTAGAAGCCCTAGAGTCGTTGTTTATAAATATGCCATTTAAAACGGGCATGGCTTTCATCGTTATACAACATTTATCGCCAGACTATAAAAGTATGATGCACGAATTGCTTGCACGTAAGACCATGATCCCGATTAAAGTAGCGACAGATCAAATAGCCATTGAAGCCGATACTATTTACCTATTACCTCCTAAAAAAGAAATGATTGCTGCGAACGGTAAGCTTTATTTAACCGATAGAGAAAACACAGAAGTTATTAACCTACCTATTAATACGTTTTTTAGATCAATGGCAGAAACGTATCAGGAAAAAAGCATCGCTATTGTGCTTTCAGGCACGGGTTCAGATGGTACTAAAGGTATTACAAAAGTACATGACAGTGGTGGGTTTGTCATTGCACAACAACCTGAAAGTTGCAAATTTGATTCAATGCCTCAAAACGCAATTAAAACCAATAAAGTTGATTCAGTTCTTCCTCCTGAATCGATGCCTGACGCACTTATGAAATATTCACTGCGTACTGAAAAGGTAGCTGAACAGTTAGCCCTAGGACATTTTGACGCTGAAGTTAGTGAATTTTCAGAAATTCTTATATTACTTAATAATAGGTTTGATCTAGATTTTTCGCAGTATAAACCATCAACCATTACTCGACGCCTCGAACGTAGACTCACTTACCAAAAAACGAAAACATTAAAAGAATACATCAATATTCTTTTAAGTAATCATGAGGAATTAGAATCACTTTATTATGATTTACTCATTGGGGTAACAGAGTTTTTCCGTGATCCTGAAGCTTTTTCGTCATTAAAATCAAGAATACCTAAATTATTAGCTCAGTTTAAAGATGACCCAGAGATCCGAATTTGGGTATCAGCATGCGCATCAGGTCAAGAGGCATATACCATGTCTATGATGATGACTACTGCCATGGAAAATGATCCTAATGGCAATAAGCCTTTTAAAATATTTGCCACCGACATTCATAATAAATCAATCCAGTTTGCTGCTACTGGTATATACAGCGAAGAAAATGTAGAAAGACTGGATGAAGAGTACAAGAAACGTTTTTTTACTTTATTACCGTCTGGAAAGTACCAAGTTACATCAGAAATTCGTAAGCCTGTTATTTTTGCTCAGCATAATCTTTTAAAAGATCCTCCATTCACTCGTACACACCTTGTTTCATGTCGAAATTTATTGATTTATTTTAATAATACAGGGCAACAGCGCGTGTTGAGTTTATTGTCTTTTTCATTATTGAATAAGGGCTTGTTATTTATGGGGTCAAGCGAAGCCATTGGTTCGCACTCTGGTGATTTTGAGGAGGTAGACCCTAAGAACAGACTATTTAGAAAAACGAGAACGAATCAAGGAAATGTACCAATACCACTCACAGTAAGAACTCAAGCTCCTATAAGAATTAATCGTAATGGTGGAGAACTTGATAATACTCAGATGAGCCTTAAAAGTAAGAAAGCGTTAGATGTTCTTCTGCAAAAATATGTCCCCACTAGTGTACTCATTGATGAGCAAGGAAATATCCTCCATACCTTTGGTGATGCAGGTAAGTACTTGTCTCTTAAGTTTGGAGCCGCGTCTTTAAATATTACGGCGCTGGTTGGTGAGCAAGCTAAAATTGTTTTAACACAAATGATCTACCGTATAGGAAAATCCTATAAACCGGTTAAAGCTAAAGAAATTAAAGGGTTTAATGGGTTTGACGCAGTTGATATTGAAATGCATGTTCTTTCTGACTCTCCGGCTGATTTAAATTACATTATAATTTCACTTTCAGAGTCACATAACTCAGAGCATCAAGACAACAGCTTGAATGTAATGAGCTCAGAACATATAGAGCTAAACGAGGTTACATCTGCTTATACTGACTTACGTGTTAAAGAATTAGAAGAAGAACTTATTTATGCGCAAGAAACACTACAAGTTACTGTAGAAGAGCTTGAAAGTAGTAATGAAGAACTGCAAGCCTCAAATGAAGAGCTAATGGCCTCGAATGAAGAGTTACAAAGTACCAATGAAGAATTGCAATCGGTAAACGAAGAGTTGTTTAGTGTTAATGCAGAATTTCAGCAGAAAGAAATAGAACGAGATGAGCTAGAGTCTGATGAAAGAAGCACAATAGAATCAGCCAATTTAGGTATTTTATTTCTTGATCATAACCTAAGAATACGTAAGTATTCTCCTTTAGCTGCTGAGTTGTTTAATTTAATTGAAAATGATTTTCATAAGCCATTTTCAGGAACCTCTGGACGGCTTGTTCAAGAGATTCGAGAAGACGTTCAAGCCGTTTTTAGAGAAAGAAAGATAATTGAAAAAGAGGTGGTTGATGACGATGGGTTAGTTTATCTCATGCGAATAAGCTCTCATAAGCCAATAAGCAGAAAGCCAAATGAAGATGATATAGACCTTCATGGTGTAATTATAACCTTTAGTAATATAACGAAGCTAAGAACGTCTCAAACAGCGTTAGAGCAAACACAAAATAGGTTTAATAACACATTAGATGCTATTTCAGATGGTTACTTTGAATGGAACTTTGATACGGACGTTACTTTTTTCTCTGAAAAAGTTTCTCAACGCTTGGGTTACAGTGACGAACACCCAGATATAGCGCAATTATTGGGTGAACATGTTGCTGATGTTAAAAGTATTATAAAACAAGTAAATGCTAACAAAGTTAATATTCAAGAGGTATTACCCTTTATAAAAGCTGATGGCAATGAAATTTGGATGGTTTGTAAAGGTGAAATAGCGGTTGATGAAAAAACAAAGCAGACTAAGTTGATAGGTGTTTTAATCGACTTCACTAAACAAAAAGAGGTGGAAATCCAACTCCAACAGCAAGCCTTAGCATTAGGTCGCTCAAATGAATTATTGGAAAAGTTTGCTTATATTGTTTCACACGATATTAAAGCGCCTATTAGGCACATTCAAAATTATCTGATGTTCTTACAGCAAGCGCTAGAAAAGAATGACGCAGAGGCTATGCATAAAGAAATTAAAGGCATTAAAGACAGTACGCTAGGTTTGACAGAGTTGGTTGACGACATCATTACTTATGCCAGAGTAACATCAGAAAAAAAACGGCTCTCCAAAGTCAATATGACGGCGATTATTGACTCTGTTTTAAGTACTTTTGAGCCTACAATTAAAGAGAATAATATACAGGTTGAACATGACGATTTTCCTGAAATTAAAGGCGATAAGTCATTACTCACTCATTTGATGCAAAACCTGATTGGCAATGCCTGTAAATATATTGATAAAGAGACACCACATATTGCCATTACCCATGCAATTGATAAAACCAACTATGTGATCACCGTGGCAGACAATGGCATTGGTTTTGATATTACTCAGGTTGATAAAATATTTGAACCATTCCGCCGCTTAGTAACAAAAGAGAATTTTGAAGGCAGCGGTATAGGTTTGTCTATTTGTAAAACAGTGGTTGAACAACACAATGGATCGATTCACGCAGAATCTGAACTCGGTAAAGGTTCATCTTTTGTTATATCGCTACCTTTATAAGCCCAAAAATATTCAATAATTAAACGGAAAAATTAATGAAAGAAAATTATGGTGACTTTTTTATTCTTCATGGTGAAGATGATGTATGTGATGTCAGGGTGATGAACATATTGTTAGAGAAAATTGGCTATACCAGTGGGTATCACCAAATAGCAACAGGGCATGAGTTGTTAGATTGGGTCAACTCTAATCAAGGGGTAATACCCCAGGACTTATCATTTTAGATATTGGCTTACCTGGAATTGATGGCAAAGAGCTACTGAAAACCTTACGAGCCAATGCCCAAACTAAAGCGATACCTATCATTATGATGTCGGGTTCAAGTTCTAGGCGCGACTACGACGAATGTATTGCATTGGGTGCCAATGCTTATATTCAAAAAACGTCAAATATTGATAAGCTTGCGCTATTGTTTGGATGTTTTGTTGATGGTTGGATCCGTTCATCTTCGCAAAAATTCTTTTAGCAACAGAGCATTGCACACCAATTAAAGCGGCTGTTTACTTTTTAATACATAATAGAAACACTGGGAATTAACCGAATGAATGCACAAGAGTTCAGTTCAAAAGACATCCTTAAAGCGCTACAGGCCTGGAAAGATGAATCAGAAGTTATTGATCACAAAGCGCTCCTTAAAGTATTGCGCGCATACCGTAATGGTAATTTTTCAGCTCGGTTACCCGACACTCAAACAGGTATCGCTGGTGAAATAGCCAGAGCATTAAATGAATCTATTGAACTTAACCAGCTATTATTCAAAGAGTTCACGCGTGTAGGAAAAGCTGTTGGCCGTGAAGGTAAATTAAGCCAACGCGTTTCTATTAATGCCGCAACGGGTCATTGGGCAGAAACGGTTAATGCCTATAATGGAACGATTGATGGAATGGCAGAGCCTTTCAGCGAATTTGGTCGGGTTGTTAACTCTATTGCAAAAGGCGATCTCACTGAACCCATGTCGCTTGAAATAGAAGGCCGTCCACTTAAAGGAGACTTTCTAAGAGTGGCCAAAACCACCAACCAGATGATTGGCCTTTTGAATGCTTTTTCGACTGAAGTAATACGTGTTTCTTTAGAAGTGGGTACCGACGGAATATTAGGTGGCCAAGCACGTATCAAAGGGGTTTCTGGCGTGTGGCTAGAGTTAACCAGCAGCGTTAACGGTATGGCAGATAACTTAACCAATCAGGTGCGAAATATTACAACGGTAGCCACAGCCGTGGCAAATGGTGATTTGACACAACGAATAAGTGTAGAAGCTAAAGGCGAAGTACTTGAGCTGAAAAATACATTGAATACCATGGTAGAGCGCCTTACACAGTTTTCTTCAGAGGTAACAAGGGTTGCCCAAGATGTAGGAACGTCTGGTAAGTTGGGTGGAAATGCTGATGTAAGGGATGTGTCAGGTGTATGGCAAGAACTGACTAATAATGTAAACACCATGGCTGATAATTTGACCAACCAAGTACGTAATATTGCCACTGTTGCATCTGCGGTAGCCAACGGGGATTTGAGCAGAAAAATTACAGTGGACGCACAAGGCGAAGTGTTAGAACTTAAAAATACGCTCAATACCATGGTAGACCGGTTAGCACTGTTTTCTTCAGAGGTTACCCGAGTAGCTCGTGAAGTAGGCAGTGATGGGGAATTAGGCGGACGAGCCGATGTACCTGATTTAGCTGGTGTTTGGCGAGAATTAACAGAAAACGTAAACGATATGGCAGACAACCTAACCAGCCAAGTACGTAATATCACTACGGTAGCAACAGCGGTAGCAAACGGTGATTTGAGTCAAAAAATAACGGTTGATGTAAAAGGTGAAGTATCAGAATTAAAAAATTCCATTAATACAATGGTAGACAGATTAACGCAATTCTCATCAGAGGTAACACGAGTTGCGCGTGAAGTTGGAACAGAAGGTAAATTAGGCGGTAAAGCTGAAGTTAAAGACGTTGTAGGTGTTTGGCAAGAGTTAACGAATAACGTTAACTCCATGGCCGATAACTTAACGGGGCAAGTACGTAATATTGCTATGGTTGCTACAGCAGTAGCAAGTGGAGATTTATCACAAAAAATTACCGTTGACGCACAAGGCGAAGTACTCGAATTAAAAAGTACCATTAACACTATGGTTGATCGCTTAAGCCAATTCTCATCTGAAGTAACCCGTGTTGCTAGGGAAGTAGGAACCGATGGACAATTAGGTGGGCAAGCACAAGTGCTTGATGTGTCAGGTATTTGGCAAGAGTTAACCAATAATGTAAACGGTATGGCGAGTAACTTAACCAGCCAAGTACGTAATATCGCTAAGGTAGCAACGGCGGTTGCTAATGGTGATTTAAGCGAGAAAATAACGGTTGAAGTAAAAGGTGAAGTACTTGAACTAAAGAATACCCTTAACACCATGGTTGAAAAACTCTCCCAGTTTTCATCAGAGGTTACCCGGGTTGCTCAAGAAGTAGGTACTGATGGCGTATTAGGTGGCAAAGCCAATGTGGATGATGTTGCGGGTGTATGGCAAGACCTTACGAACAACGTAAACACCATGGCAGACAACCTGACTAATCAAGTACGTAATATTTCGACCGTTGCGACTGCTGTAGCAAATGGTGATTTAAGCCAGAAAATTACCGTGACTGCACAAGGTGAAATTCTCGAACTTAAAGAAACGCTCAACACCATGGTTGACAGTTTAACGCAATTTTCATCTGAAGTTACGCGTGTTGCTCGCGAAGTAGGAACCGAAGGTAAATTGGGTGGTAAGGCCGAAATTAAAGGGGTCTCAGGTGTTTGGCGAGACTTAACTAACAATGTTAACGCCATGGCCGACAACTTAACTAACCAAGTGCGTAATATTACCTCGATTGCAACAGCGGTGGCAGAAGGAGATTTAAACCAGAAAATTACGGTAGATGCTCAAGGTGAAATTTTAGAGCTGAAAGATACGATTAATACCATGGTTGATCGCTTGGCACAGTTCGCCTCAGAAGTAACCCGTGTTGCACAAGAAGTAGGCACTGAAGGTAAACTTGGCGGACAAGCTGAAGTGAAAGGTGTAACAGGTGTATGGGGCGACTTGACCTTAAACGTGAATAAATTAGCGAAAAACCTGACAGACCAAGTAAGAGATATCGCGCGGGTTATCTCTGCTGTGGCAGAGGGGGATTTAGAACAGAAAATCTCTGTTGAAGCCCAAGGCGAAGTATTGCAACTTAAAAATACCATTAACTTAATGACAGAAACCTTGTCGCAGTTTGCTAGCCAAGTGACCTATGTGGCAAAAGAAGTGGGCACCGAGGGCAACTTAGGCGGCCAAGCTGATGTGCCGAAAGCAGAGGGCGTCTGGCGAGAATTGACCGATAACGTTAATGAATTAGCCGATAACTTAACCCGACAAATTCGAGCCATTTTAACGGTTGTAACGGATGTAACCGATGGTGATTTAGCCGGTAATATCGATGTTGCGGCAAAAGGTGAAGTTGAAACGCTTAAGAATGGTCTGAATCAAATGATCAGAACATTAAAAGACACCTCAGATACCAATAACTCGCAAGATTGGTTAAAAACCAATTTATCTGATTTTGGCCGATTGATGCAAGGCAACAATAATTTACAAAGCTTAGCGGACGTTATGATAACGAAAGTCTGCCCCGTGCTTGAAGTACAACACGGCGTGTTTTACGCATTAAATAAAACTGTCGATTCGACGATAGATGAGCCTAAACTTATCATGCTGGCAAGTTACGCTTACCATGAACGCAAGTCTGTTTCTAATGAGTTTGAAATTGGCCAAGGCTTGGTTGGACAAGCTGCACTTGAGAAAAAACGCATTATGGTACACAACGTGCCTAAAGACTATATTCAGGTACGATCGGGCTTAGGGCATTCGGAACCACTGAATGTTGTGGTGCTACCAGTGTTATTTGAGAACGCTTTGATTGGTGTAGTAGAGCTAGGCTCCTTTCATCCGTTTTCTGAGATAGAACTTAGTTTTCTAGATCAATTAATGGTGAGCTTAGGCATTGTTGCCAATGCGGTTGTTGCCAGTACAAAAACAGAAAAATTACTGACAGAATCTCAGACACTTTCTGAAGAGCTGGAAACACAGCAAGAAGAACTGAAAGTCACCAATGTTAAACTCGAAACGCAAGCCAAAAGCTTGCAAGAGTCTGAAAGTAAGTTACAAACTCAGCAAGAAGAGTTACAGCAAACTAACGAAGAACTAGAAGAAAAATCTAGAGTATTAGCGGATCAAAAGCATGAAGTTGAAAGTGCTAAAATGGAATTAGAAGAAAAAGCACAACAGCTAGCGGTGTCGTCTAAATATAAATCTGAATTTTTAGCTAATATGTCTCACGAGTTAAGAACGCCATTGAATAGCTTGATGGTATTGTCTGACGGCTTACGTAAAAACATTGATAAGAACCTGACTGCTAAACAAATTGAGAAAGTTACTACAATCCATGACTCAGGTATCGAATTGTTGGAATTAATTAACGAAATTTTGGATTTGGCGAAAATAGAAGCCGGTAAAATGTCTGTCCAAGTTGGCGATATATTTTTACAACGGATTCAGAATTGGGCTGTTCGTGGCTTCCAGCAAATGGCTGAAAATAAAGGCGTTACGTTTAAGACAGAGCTAGACCCTGCATTGCCTAAAACAATAATGACAGACGAAAAACGCTTGCAACAAGTGATTAAAAACTTCTTGTCTAATGCGATTAAATTTACAAACAAAGGGCAAGTTAAGTTTAACATTCAATACGTACAGACAGGTTGGAATGCACGTAATAGGAACTTGAACGAAGCATCTACTGTTATTGCGTTTAGTGTTTCAGACAGTGGTATAGGTATTCCTGCGGATAAACATAATGTGATTTTTGAGGCATTTCAGCAGGCAGATGGCACCACCAGTCGTAAATACGGTGGCACAGGGCTAGGCTTGTCTATCAGCAGAGAAATAGCCCATTTACTGGCAGGTGAAATTGTATTACAGAGTGAAGAAGGTAAAGGTAGCACATTTACCTTATACATCCCGAACACTTATCCTGATAGCCCCGTAACTAATGATAACTTGTTCCCTGATTATAGCGGGCCAAGTACTACCGAAAAACCGCTTATACCTAAAATGATTGAAAACCCTTTAGCCCGTTTATCGGTTAATGAGGGGGATGGCACTCATGCCACTTCGGTTGAAATGAAACCAAGATACGTGTCAGATGCCATGGCAGAAGTTGAGGATGATCGTATTCTGATTTCTTCGGGTGATCGAGTTGTATTGATTATTGAAGATGACATTAGTTTTGCTAAAATATTATTAGATAACGCTCGCGAAAAAGGCTTTAAAGGTGTTGTAGCAACAACAGGCGATGCCGGCTTGTTGTGCGCCCAAGAATATCGCCCTGATGCTATTATTCTTGATATTAAACTACCTATAATGAATGGCTGGACAGTACTTGATCGTATTAAGCATGATGTAAAAATACGTCATATTCCGGTACATGTAGTCTCTGTTGATGATGTTACTCAACGTAGTCTTAAGCAAGGGGCCATTTCCTTTTTACAAAAGCCGCTAAACGATAGCTCGATGCAAGATATTTTTTTACACATTGACTCTTTTCAGAAACAAAAGCATAAACAGCTATTAGTGGTAGAAGATAACGAGAAACAACGAGCTGCTATTATAGATTTAATTGGTAATGGTGATGTACATATAACTGCTGTAGCCACAGTTAAAGAGGCTAGAGAAGCGCTTAAAAAGCAAAAATTCCATTGTATGGTATTAGACTTAATATTGCCCGATGAAAGTGGCTTATCATTGATTGAAACGATCAAGAAAGACCCTGAACTCATCAGTCTACCTATTATTATTTATACGGGTAAAGAGCTAACGGAAGAAGAAGAAACTAAGCTAAATTCTGTTGCTGAGACCATAATCATTAAAAATGTTAAGTCTCCTGAGAGATTACTTGATGAAACTGCTTTGTTTTTGCATAGAGTTGAGTCTAATTTGCCCGAATCTAAACGTCAGATGTTACAACAAGTGCACGAAAACGACCCGCAGCTTTGGGGGCGAACGTTACTTATTGTTGATGACGATGTACGTAATATCTTTACGCTTACCTCTGTATTTGAAGCGCATGACTGCGTTACTCTTTATGCTGAAAGTGGTAAAGAGGCGATAGAAAAACTTAAAAATCATCCTGAAATAGAAATCGTGTTAATGGACATTATGATGCCCGAAATGGACGGTTACCAAACCATGCAAGCTATCCGGGAAATAGATAAGTTTAAGTCACTACCTATTATTGCCGTTACGGCAAAAGCGATGATGGAGGATAGGCAAAAATGTTTGGATGCTGGTGCATCTGATTATATTGTTAAGCCTATTGATACCGAGCAGCTCTTGTCTTTAGTGCGTGTTTGGCTTTATAAAGAGAGGAACTAAGTGACAGATGATAAATCTTTAAGCGCTGCTCAGTTAACGACTAAGCAAGCGCGGCTTGCCCTCTTGGAGGAGATAGAAATTGATCTGCTCTGTGAGGGGGTTTATCGCTATTACGGTTTTGATTTTCGACAATACGCTCGTGCATCTTTAAAACGCCGCATTAGAAACTTGGTTAATTTAGAAAGCTTACCGTCGATTAGCGCACTGCAAGAAAGAATATTATATGATCGACTGATGATGGAGCGCTTCCTGCTTAACCTGTCTATCAATGTAACTGCGATGTTTCGCGATCCTAAGATGTATCAAGTATTCAGGAAAAAAGTGATCCCTTTACTTCATACCTATCCTAGTGTTCGTGTTTGGCATGCAGGCTGTTCTTCAGGCGAAGAGCCGCTTTCAATGAGTATTTTGTTGGAAGAAGAAGGGCTAACGAAACGCAGTAAAATTTATGCTACTGATTTCAATGAATCCATTATTAAAAAAGCTAAAGCGGGTATTTTTCCATTAAGTGTTATGCAAGAGTACACTGATAATTATCAAAAGGCAGGTGGTTTAAAGTCTTTCTCTGAGTACTATAGCGCTCAGCAAGATAGCGTTATTTTGGCGACTCATCTACGTGAATCTATTGTCTATTCAAGGCATAACCTTACAATTGATGGTTCATTTAACGAGTTCAACGTGATTATGTGCCGTAATGTGATGATTTATTTTAATGAAGCGCTACGTGATAGAGTACTTCTTTTATTACATAACAGTTTATGCCGTTTTGGGATTTTAATTTTAGGCAATAAAGAAACCTTACAATTTACGCCATTAGAACATAAATATAAAGAGTTAGACGGGCCTAACAGAATTTATCAAAGGATAGATTAATGCCAATAAAAATGATTTTTATTGGCACAAGTTTAGGCGGCTTAAAAGCTTTAGGTCAGCTTTTTTCGCAACTACCTGATAATTTTTCGATACCCATTGCTGTTGTTATTCACCGATCATCTATTGAATTTGACTACCTAGTTGAGAGCCTTCAAAAACATACGTCATTGACCGTACATGAAGCATTAGATAAACAACCGATCAAACATTCAACCGTGACTATTGCTCCAGCAGATTATCATTTACTCGTAGAAGACGCGCATTTTGCACTATCAACAGATTTTGCAATTGAACATGCTCGCCCTTCTATTGATGTGCTTATGGAGTCAGGTGCTGATAACTATGGGGAGCAGGCATTAGGTATTATATTGACGGGGGGAGGTCATGACGGCGTACAAGGCTTGAAGGCGATTAAAGACAGGGGTGGACGTGTTTTAGTGCAAAGCCCTAGTAGTTGCGAAGACTCAACATTACCTCAGGCTGTGATACAAGCTGGGATAGCCATAAAGGGCTACTCAATTAAAGAACTCGCCCATGAAATGGTAACTTCAGTTAGCGTAAATTAACGAATGAATTGGGTGTGGGTTTACTGATCTGTAATTATATTTAGGTAACGAAAAATTCTTCTCGTTAATACATGTTCAGTATCTAAACATTGGGTGAGCGCTGTTTAATAATAGAGCAGGGATAATAAACTCTGACTTAGTTTAATAAATTATCTATGAATCACTTTGTTAGTTGTTGGTTTTAAATGGCAGCATAGACGATGAAGAATATGCATTGTTAACTGACCACCTGATTAGAGGATTCTATGGCACAAAGGGGGCGAAACCGCCTTAGATTTAATACTCTAAATTCGTTTGAAACTTGAATAATTATAATGTCCGCTTTGGAGATTTTAGATCTAACGCCATGTAAAAATTTTAGGTATAAATTCTGTTGTGCATAGATGGATTCTTTAAGTGGAAAATGAAGCTTTAGAATCTCTGAACTGCCGTTTTTAACTCAAAAGCTAATGTCAGGTAATGGCTCAGCCTGTGTGAAAACGTTTTGATCACTTTTTCGAATAAGCACCGGATACTTATGATCAATCAATCTCAAAACAAGATAATATATCACTCAATATTTGCTATAATATTCATTAGGTTAATTGATTATATGTTGGCTGTATGTCACGTCATATTAAAGGTTTATCTCGCTCCCAAGCAACCCTCTTTCCAGAAATGCTTGAAGATTTTGTCGCTAAAGAAAATCCTGTTAGAGTAATTGATGTATTTGTCGATGGTTTAGATTTAGAAAACCTTGGTTTCAAAGGTGTTCAATCTAAAGCAACTGGCCGACCTGGTTATCACCCCGCCATATTACTCAAAATTTATATCTATGGTTATTTAAACCGAATTCAGTCATCACGCTGTCTAGAGCGAGAAACACAACGTAATGTTGAACTTATGTGGCTCACGGAGCGTTTATCCCCAGACTTTAAAACGATTGCTGACTTTAGAAAAGATAACCACAGTGGAATTAAAAACACCTGTAAAACCTTCGTTCAAATGTGCCATAAATTCAATATGTTTAGTGAAGCGACTGTTGCTATAGATGGTAGTAAGTTTAAGGCATCCAACAACAAAGATAAAAACTACACTCCAAGTAAAATGAAGTCTCATATTGAGCGAGTAGAAAAGCATATTAATAATTATTTTTTGAAGCTTGAACAGTCAGATTCACAAGAGAACACATCACAATACATTGCTAATATTGAATCTAAATTAGATTTCTTAAAACAACACCTCGTTGAACTAAAAGAGATGGAATTAGCCGTCAATAATCATCCTGATAAACAAGTATCAACAGTCGATCCTGATTCTCGCTTGATGAAAACACAGGGCATGACACGAGCGATTTGCTATAACATACAAAGCGCTGTCGATACTAAACATCATTTAATTGTTGCTCACGAAGTCACCAATACAACAGATAGGGGGCAGTTGTGCAATATGACCAAACTGACACTTAAAGCGTTAGGGAAAAGTGTTACAACAATATTGGCAGATAAGGGTTATTACAGCCGACAAGATATTAAAGATACTCAAGATTTAGGTGTATCGACGCTTGTACCAAAAACCGATACATCAGGCTCAGAAAAGAAGGGAATTTTTAACAAGTCACTGTTTGAATATAATCAAGATAATGATGTTTATATTTGCCCTGCGGGCAATGAGCTTCAACATCGATTCAATGCGATAGAAGGAGGGTTAGATATCAAAATTTACTTCAATGGTATGGCTTGTAAAAATTGCACTATCCGAAGCCAATGTACCCGTTCTAAAAAAGACCCAAGAAGAATGAGACGTTGGATCCATGAAGCTGATATGGAAAAAATGGAAGCCTTGCTCAAAGCAACGCCTGATGCGATGCTTCAACGAAAACAAACGGTTGAACATCCCTTTGGTACGATTAAGTTGTGGGCAGGAGCCACGCACCTTTTAACAAGAGGGTTTAAAAATGTCAGTACAGAATTGAACCTGCATGTATTGGCGTATAATTTAAAAAGAATGCTCAATATATTTGGAATAGAAAAGTTGATGAAGGAAGTGATGTTGCCGTAAGAGGTAACTCTTTCCTTAAAAGACCCAAATATGTTTCAAATAGGAGCCAATATCAGCAATTTTGAACGAATAAAAAATATAAAGCATGGATATTCATAAATATCGGCTTCGCTACGCGAAGCCTTCTAAATAGCTGATATAAACCCTCAATAATGAAAACTTACAATAATTAGTTTTCACACAGGCTGGGCTAACAGAAGTCACAAGGTTATCTTCGATGCTAATGACCGCTTTATTAGTGAAGCTGACGTTAGCGCTTTGAAGCCTAGTGTCTTCAGTGTGGCATTAGTGAATATAAGAAAAATTCTTCAATCTCATTTAGTGTCTGAAAATCTAATTAGTCATGTCTATTCACACTATCATCTAACTGGGGCAATTAAACCAGCTAGCTAGACTAGATACGAGCAGATAAAAGCGTTTTTGTTTTTATTATCTTTAGTGAGTAGATAGATTAAAAATGGTGGCAGAGGATGTAAGATTTTTCATCCTCTGAGAAACATTTAGGTAGATTTTTATCGGATGAAACGTAAGAATTTAAGTTTCCATTTTGAATAAGGTGCGAAGCGTACCGGGATATCTTTAATAAAAGGGCGTTTGAGTACTGACTTTAGATGACTAAAATTATCAAAACCGGCTTTGCCACTATATTGGCCAATACCGCTAGGGCCAGTGCCACCAAAAGGTAAATCAGGTACAGCATTAAACATGATGACATCGTTAATACATTGACTCCCCGAACTTATTTCATTTACCCATTGTGCTACTTGCTCGTTGTTACGGCTAAAGATATAAGCAGAAAGTGGTTTTTCTCTTTGTTTGACAAATGATTTTGCTTGATCAAAATTTTCAATAGTGACAATAGGTAAAATGGCGCCAAAAATCTCTTCTGTCATTAAAGGACTATCTAAAGCAGGATTAATGATAATAGTTGGCGCGATATAGCAGCTTTCAATATCGCTTTCACCGCCAACCAAAATTTTACCATCATTAAAATAATCGGCTATACGCTGACAATGACGTTGGTTAATTATACGGCCATAGCTATCACTATTTTTTGGGTTTTCACCAAACATAGCGGTTATTTGAGCTTTCAACGCTAGTGTTAATGGCTCAACTAGGTTTTCTTTTACTAATAAATAGTCAGGCGCTATACAGGTTTGCCCTGCATTCATCCACTTGCCCCAAGCAATACGCTGTGCTGTTATTGTTAAATCGGCACTTTCATCGACGTAAACAGGACTTTTGCCGCCAAGCTCTAATGTCACCGGCGTTAAGTGCTTTGCTGCTGCGGCCATGACAATACGAGCGACTTGACCATTGCCAGTATACATAATGTGATCAAAGTTTAAGGTAAGTAATGCGGTTGTTTCTGTAACACCGCCTTCAACCACACTAACGGCGTTATTATCTAAATACTTAGGAATAAGTTGGCCAATAAGTGCAGAAATAGCAGGAGCAAGCTCTGAAGGCTTGATGATGGCACAATTACCGGCAGCAATAACGGCAATTAAAGGGGCCAATACTAATTGTAAAGGATAATTCCACGCGCCAATAATTAATACAGTGCCTTGTGGCTCGGGTTTAATAAATGATTTCCCCGGTTGTACCACTATGGGGGTACTAACGCCCCTTGGTTTAGCCCATTTATTGAGGTGTTTGCACGTGTGGTCAACATCACTGGTTATGTATGATATTTCAGTGATCCAAGCTTCTAGAGTCGGTTTTGCAAGGTCATCTTGTAAAGCCTGTAAAATATCTTTTTCGTTTTCAATAACAAGTTTTTTTATGGCTTGTAGTTGCTGTTTACGCCATGAAATATCTCGAGTGACATTAGTATCAAAATACTGACTGTGTTTTGTGAGTAATGCTTGGTATGGCATATTTAAACCTTATTGTTGTTATTGAGTCTTATAGCTTTATTGGTACGACCAGATATAGAAACAAATTTACAACATTTACAGCTCATCTACAAAACAATCAGATAATTATCTGTTAAGAGGTAAGTGCTAAACTTTTTAAGTTCATCGCATAACCAATGACTCGGCTAACGATGGCTTGAATGTTATCGGTATCTAATTGCTCAACAGGCACATTGATATTGCGGTATTCTATTTGTGTAAAGACCGTCGCAATAATATCAGCATCGATATGTGGGTCATGAGCATTAAAAAATTCGCATAACTTAATAATGGGTTTTAACGAGGCCGCACGGTGTATCTCAGCTAAAGGGGCTAATTTACGGTTTACGCGTACTTCGGTAAAGAGTAATTGTTGAACAGCGAGCTCTACGGGTGAGTCTATTATTCTTTTTACTAAGTATTGGGTCGCCATTATGGCAAGTTTATTACGTAAATTTTCTTTTTCACTTATTTTACGTAAACTTGTTTTATTTACATTGGCGAGTAGTTCAACGGCAGGCTGCCAAGCTAAGCTTGTTTTTGTGGTGATTTGTGAAGAACACAAGGTAAATGCTTGATGAACTAACTCTTGTATATCTTTAAAATAATAGGTGGTAAGAGAGAGTTGAATATTAGCATGACTAGCGATGGCTCGATGAGTCGTGCCTTTTATTCCATTTTTTGCTAATACTTCAATGGCTGATTGTAATATCAGTAAACGTGTTTGTTCACCTTTGCTCCGTCTTTTTACAGTGGGGCTTTCCTTAGTCGAAAACATATTATTTTGTCGTATAATTTTAGTTAACATAAAGTTAACTTATTTTTAATGGTATTTCAATCTAGGCAGGAAAATTTTCAGCATTTTTTGTTACAAAAAGTAATAGGTGAGCGCTAGAATTATAAAGTTTGTGAAGACATTAACGAAAAAAAAATGAGTCCAACACGGTTGCTGGGCTCATTTATGATGATAATACGGTTTTAAACACATTGAAACCTACATCCTTGTAGGCGATTTCTATGGCGTGTTGATAAATTAATGACTAGCGGACTGTGCTCTTAATTCGTCAGAGTCAAAGTCATCTACATTGATAGCGGCTTTTCTGCCCAATTCAGCCTTGCATAACAACTCGGCTTCTACAGCGTTAATAACATTAACGGCTAAGCCTTTTTTAGCAACTTCATCGAGGGCATAAAAAGGCAGATCTTCACCAATAGCCTGACAAATCTTCTTAAATATTGGTTCACAAGCAATAATGTCATCTAACGTTTGCTCAAGTTGACCTAAAACATTTTCTGGATCTCGGCTTAAATATTGACCTTGTCCTAAGCGTTCTCGAGCTTTACCAGGTGTTTGTAATATCTGTGCAACTTTATGGTCGGTAATATCAGAAGGTTTTTTCAACCATTTGCCCACTGGAAAGATCATAGCTCTTAGGAACAGTGCCACTATCTTATTAGGAAAGTTACTGATCAACGCGTCAATAGCTTGCTGTGTTTCATACAAGCTATCTTCAAGTGCCCATTGTACAAGCGGTAGGTCATCTTGCTGACGACCTTCGTCGTTAAAACGCTTTAAGGTTGCCGAAGACAAATACAAATGGCTAAGTACATCACCTAAACGCGCCGAAATTCTCTCTTTGCGCTTCAAATCGCCACCCAGTGTCAGCATCGATATGTCTGATAGCATAGCTAAGTTACTACTAAAGCGAGTGAGCAACTGATAGTAACGAGAGGTTTCGTCTCGAAAAGGTGCCTTTAAAATTCTAGCGCCCGTTAATGAAAACCAAAGGCTGCGGACAACATTGCTAATGGCAAAGCCAATATGGCCAAACAAGGCGTGATCGAATTCTTTTAATGCAATAACATCATCAGTTTGGTTTGCTGCGGCTAACTCCGCTAAAACGTAAGGATGACAACGAATAGCTCCCTGTCCGTAAATAATTAAACTACGTGTCAGAATATTTGCGCCTTCAACGGTTATTGCAATCGGAGCACCTTGATAGGCACGAGCAAGGTAGTTACCTTCGCCCATACAAATACCTTTACCGCCGTGAATGTCCATTGCATCGTTAACACAAATACGCATCTTTTCAGTTAAATGATATTTTATAATGGCTGAAATTACCGAAGGTTTCTCACCTAAATCGATAGCACCTGTAGACATGGTAGTTACCGCATCCATTAAATAAGCATTGCCACCAATGCGAGCGAGGGGTTCTTCAATACCTTCCATTTTACCGATAGGGATCTTGAACTGACGACGAATTCTACTGTAAGCACCTGTAGCAAGTGCAAGTGACTTTATACCACCAGCACTATTAGAAGGAAGTGTGATCGCACGGCCAACAGACAAACACTCCATAAGCATGCGCCAGCCTTGACCTGCCATTTCTGCGCCACCAATAATATAGTCAAGCGGCACAAAGACACCATTACCTTGTGTTGGACCATTTTGAAAAGGAACATTAAGTGGGAAATGACGACGGCCAGTGATAACACCCTCTAAGTCTGTAGGGATCAATGCACAGGTAATGCCTAAATCAACCGTTTCACCCAGTAAATGGTCAGGGTCTTTTAGTTTAAAAGCCAAACCTAGTACTGTGGCAATGGGCGCTAGCGTAATGTAACGTTTGTCCCAAGTTAATCTCATACCAAGCACTTCTTTACCTTCAAACTCACCGTGACAAATAATGCCTTCATCGGGGATCGCACCAGCATCTGAACCGGCTTCCGGACTAGTCAACGCAAAGCAGGGAATTTCATCACCAACCGCTAAACGAGGAAGGTAATGGTCTTGCTGCTCTTTTGTGCCGTAAAGTTGTAATAATTCACCTGGGCCTAAAGAATTAGGAACTCCAACGGTGCTTGCTAGTACGGCACTCACCCCTGATAATTTTTGTAAAACTCGTGACTGTGCATAGGCACAAAACTCTAAGCCGCCATATTTCTTTTTGATAATCATTGCAAAGAATTTATTATCTTTCAAAAACTGCCAAACTTCTGGTGATAAATCAGCATCGACATGAGTCGTTTGCCAATCATCGGTCATCTTACAAACTTCTTCTACGGGACCATTTAAAAAACTTTGCTCTTCAACGCTTAAGCGGGGTGTTTCATAGTTATGTAGTTTTTTCCAATCAGGGTTACCACGAAATAGCTCTGCTTCAAACCATGTCGTACCAGCGTCGATAGCCTCTTGCTCAGTTCTCGACATTTGCGGCATGATAGATCTGAACATTTTTAGTAAAGGGTGAGTAATATACTGCTTTCTAAAGTCAGATATATTCAAGGGCAATGCAATGATTGCAAATATTATCCAACTGAAAAATGACAGTGCATCAAAGATAGTACCTACCGCCATTAACGCGGCAAAACTTAAGGTGAAAGTTGAGAGCGCAGCACGGGTGTATGCCATGAAGCCGGTTAAAATAACGGCATAAATGAACCATGTAAATTGTTCCATTAATTTTCCTTTTAAAAAATAAAAACCTAAAGATAAAAATAAAGAGGTCTGACCATGTATTTAGCTTAAATCTATGTACAATAAATTACAAATATATTTATCGTTGTAACCTTATTTATAGGATAATAACGTTAATTATCTATTCGGAAATTAATTTATGTGTGAATTACTGGCAATGAGTGCGAACGTCCCCACTGACATTTGCTTTAGCTTTAGTGGTTTAATGCAGCGTGGTGGAAATACTGGGCCGCATAAGGATGGTTGGGGCATTACTTTTTATGAGGGTAAAGGCTGTCGAAGTTTTAAAGACCCTTTACCAAGTTCACAATCACCGATTGCCGAGTTAGTCACCAATTATCCGATAAAAAGTGAAGCGGTTATTTGTCATATTCGACAAGCAAACTCTGGCGGTATTTCTTTGGAGAATACTCATCCTTTTACCCGTCAAATGTGGGGAAGAAATTGGACTTATGCACATAATGGACAATTGAAGAATGTCCAGGTTGAACTGCCTGTTAAATTACACATTCCTGTTGGGGCTACCGACAGCGAACACGCATTCTGTTGGATCTTAGACCAACTTCATTTTAAGTATGCGGATAAAGAACCAGCAGCAACGGTGCTGTTTAAATTTATCGCCGAGTTGAGTGTCAAAATAAATGCGTTGGGTGTTTTTAATGTCAATATCACCAATGGCCAGTATTTATTTGCTTATTGTGCAAATAACCTACACTGGATAACACGCAGGGCGCCATTTGGTAAAGCCAGTTTGATTGATGCTGAGGTAGTTATTAATTTCACCGAAGAAACCACAGAAAATGATGTAGTTACGGTTATTGCCACTCAGCCATTAACGGATAATGAAACTTGGCACAAAATGACCAAAGGGCAGTGGCACTTATTTTGTCTGGGTGAGTCTATTGCTTCAGGGCAAGAAGTGTTGAAGATTGAACATTAATGTTCTTCAAGTGAAGTCAATTGTGCATCAAACTGTTCAACGTCAGATTTTATTTGTTGTATTTTAACCAGCAAGTAATTTAACTCTGGGGCGAACCAAGCGTAGGTGATTTTTTTCTTTTCAATGACTTCTCTTTTTAATCTAACCGCTTTTATCATACCAAAAGGCAGCATTAATTCATCTTGACCATCATACTGGTAAACATAATTTTTAATTTTACCCGAATGATTCATCACCGGATACACAAAAAGTTTTTGCTCTGGATTTTTAATTAAATTTAAACGATTCTGCAAGTGATAGCTGAGTGAGTCTTGAATATTGACAGGAAAATCAATATTAAGCTCTGAATTGTCTTTGAGGTTTTTCGCAATATTATTCTCAATATTGAACTGCCAAGCATATTCTTTATCAGGTCCGGTGCCGTCTCGTTGAAAATTATATTGCTGAGGTGTCACCTTATGGTGATCGAGTTTTACGAGCGATACTTCTTGACGGTTATCTGAAAATATTAACCATTCAATATCTGTTTTATAACTATATTTAGCTTGTTCAGGTGTTAAGTATTCTAACGTTCTTGTCGCACTACCTAAAATATCAGCAGAACGTATCAAATTATATTTAGCAGTAAAAGGCTGAATAACATGTTGCTCTGCTTGAGCGGTCTTTGCTTCATTGGCGAAAACTAAACTACTCTGTGAGGCTAATACTAGAGCAATACAACATAATTTATTCAGCATTTAATTACCTATCATTTAATATTTTATTTATTCACTCGCATAGCCAGAAGCAGGGAGCGCTTTACCTTCAAAAAGTACTGTATCATTGTGCATAGAAATGCGCTGATTACAACACCATTTTACCACTAAGGGGTAAATTCTATGTTCCTGTTCGTGAACTCTAAGCGCAAGTTCTTCAGCGGTATCACCGGCAAAAATAGGTACTTTCGCTTGTAATATCACTGGGCCACCATCAAGTTCTTCTGTAACATAATGTACACTAACACCATGGTCAGTGTCACCGGCATCAATCGCCCGTTGATGGGTATGGAGACCTTGATACTTAGGTAATAAAGAGGGATGAATATTGATTAACTTACCTTGGTAGTGTTGCACAAACTCAGGTGTTAATATTCTCATAAAACCAGCCAGAACAACAACATCAGCTTGGTATAAATCAATTTTCTTGATCAGCGCTTGGTCGTAAATTTCTCTACTGCTAAAGTCTTTATGAGAAAGAACGCAATGGGCTATGCCAGCGTTTTTAGCGCGAGTTAAGCCAAATACATCGGCTTTATTTGAAATAACCCCAACCACTTTTCCTGGATAATCTGCAGCTTTACAGGCGTCTATTATCGCCTGTAAATTAGTGCCGCCACCAGAGATTAGCACAACAATATTGCTGGTTAAATTATTGTCTTGCATGTTACTTGATGGCATAGAATTAACCTTTATTAATCACAACTTGTTCAGCGCCTGCTTGCATATCAGCGATTTCACCAATGTGCCATGCATTCTCACCGTGAGCCGATAAAATTTCAATACTTTTTGCTAGGTCAGCAGCAGGTACAACAATGATCATCCCAACACCACAGTTGAAGGTACGGTACATTTCGTGGGTAGTAATGTTGCCATTATCTTGCAACCAGTTAAAGATCGCTGGCCACTCCCAGCTGTTACCGTCAATAATGGCTTGAGCACTTTCGGGTAATACACGAGGAATATTTTCCCAAAAACCACCACCTGTGATATGTGATAAGGCATGGATGTCAACTTGCTTATGTAATTCTAAAACAGATTTAACATAAATTTTAGTTGGCTCAATTAAATGATCACCGATTGACTTACCATTTAATAATTCGTTGGTATCAGTCTTATTAACTTCTAATACTTTACGAATTAATGAAAAGCCGTTTGAATGCGCGCCAGAAGAAGCTAAAGCAATTAATTGGTCGCCTGATGCTACTTTTGTACCGTCAATCAAACGTGATTTTTCAGCGATACCGACACAAAAACCAGCGATGTCGTAATCACCCTTATGATACATACCTGGCATTTCAGCGGTTTCACCGCCAACTAAAGCACAGTTTGACAATACACAACCATCAGCAATACCAGCAACAACTGCCGAAGCAACATCTACATCAAGTTTGTCTGTCGCGTAATAATCCAAAAAGAACAAAGGTTCAGCGCCCTGAACGATTAAATCATTGACACACATAGCTACTAAATCAATACCCACGGTATCGTGCTTGTTTAAATCAATTGCTAAGCGTAGTTTTGTACCTACGCCATCTGTTCCCGCAACCATTACAGGTTCTTTATAACCGGTTGGTAATTGGCATACTGAGCCAAAACCACCTAAGCCACTCATCACTTCAGGACGAGTTGTACGTTTTACTGCACCTTTAATGTTTTCTACTAGGGCGTTACCTGCATCTATATCAACGCCAGCATCTTTATAGCTTAGAGACTGTTTTTGTTCGCTCACGGGGGAAACCTCAATTAATTAGCATAAGAACTTTAATGGCGCATTCTACCAGCGCAACGGCGTGGTGAAAATCTTTATAATAAATTATTTTTTATTAGTGTTTAAAATGATTAACACTATGATAAGATCTTATACATAAAAATAATCAACTTAAAAAATATGCTTAGATATCTTATTGTATTAGTTGTTGTTTTAAGTCATTTCTTTGCTTCAATAACCGCTTTGGCTGTTGAAGTTAAAAACTTATACAACGCAAAGGTTATCGTTAACTCACAAACCGACTCAGAGCGAAAACTCGCCTTGCAACAAGCAATGAGCGCGGTCGTGTTAAAAGTGGGGGGACAACAAGCGCTGTTGTCCAACTCGACCATCAAAAGTGGCCTTAGAAATGTCAGTGGCTATGTTGTAAAATACCGTTATCAACGTAATGCAGAGCAGACTGAACTTTTAGTTACTTTTGACGAAAGCAAAATTAATCAGTTGTTTGAAGATGCCAACGCCCCTATTTGGGGAAGTTTACGACCACAAATTTTATTGTGGCTCGTTGAAGAGAATGGTTTACGCCGCACGACTATTTCTAATGCAAGCCACTCGTCTTTTTCCAATAATGCAACACCACAAGAGAGTTACAATTTACCTAATAGTGTCGAACAATTTTCAGCGTTAAGGGGCTTACCTATTTTAATGCCGTTAATGGACTTAACCGATGTAAATACCATCTCTACTTTTGATGTTTGGGGACGCTTTGCCAAACAAGTACAAATGGCATCACTGCGCTACAACCCAGAATCTATTATAATAATTCGTTTATCAAACAGTAGTTTATTACCTCAACAAGAAAGTGATGAACAGGTTGATGATTGCTTTTTATGCCAAAAAGAACGCCAACAATACGCACTAGACTGGAGTTTTATCGCCGATGCCCAAGGCTACAATCGTGATACAATCACCGGACAAATCTTTGGTGAAATCAGCTACGGTGACGCTCCTGACCAGTTATTAAAAACTGCGCTTTCTCTTATTAGTGATATAATTTATCAAAAATATGCTTTAAATAGTGATATTGATAATAATTATATTATTGATGTTGCCAATATATCATCACTAAAAAGCTTTATTGAATTAGAGCGATTTCTTGAACAATTATCATCAGTTAAATCGGTGAAATTACTCAGCGCTTCGGGGGAGAATCGCCGTTTTGAATTGGTTTTAAAGAGTTCAGGACAAGCCTTTCTCGCTTCATTAAAGCTGAATAAGCAATTAGACCTTTTTGTTGACCCACTTGCCGAAAAAGTGGTCGGTGCTGTCCCTGTTTTTTATTGGAAACCCTAGTGAAAGTCACTTCTCAATTAACCTTGTCAGTTCAATTACCCGATGATGAAACGTTTTCAAGTTTCCAAAGTATTGCTAATTATTCGGCAACTGAGCAGTTAAAGTCGTTTATTAAAGCCAGTCAACATTTGGTAGAGTCTGCGCACGTCAATAGTTTTTACTTATTCGGCTTGTCAGGTGTTGGTAAATCACATTTGCTTCATGCCAGTTGTACTTTTGCTGAGAAATTAGGTCTATCATCCGTTTGTTTATCTTTTTCTGAATTAAAACAATTGTCGGTTGAAGTACTTGATGGTTTAGAAAATATTGATTTGATTTGCTTAGATGATGTGCAATTAATTGCTGGAGACAAGCTTTGGCAACAAGCGGTCTTTGATTTATTTAACCGTGTTATTGAGCATAATAAACGCTTGATTATTACTGGAGATCAAAGTGTTTCACAACTGAAACTTGGCCTAGCCGATTTAGTTTCTCGATTATCTTGGGGAATGACAGAGCAAATCAAACCCCTAGATGATGAAGAAAAGTTAATTGCGTTAAAATTTAGAGCGCAACAACGAGGTTTATTATTAAGTGATGAAGTGGCTAAATATTTACTGAGTCACTTATCACGTGAAATGAGTCACTTGATCTTAGCTTTAGCCGAGCTTGACGAAGCATCAATAAGAGAACAACGCAAAATCACCATCCCATTTATTAAAGCTATTTTATTTTAAAGGGCTGGGCTTTTCATAAAATTCATACTGAACAAAGCGTCTATCTTTGGGTTGAGCAGAAACGTTTTGCAACCCTGATTGTTCTTTATTAATTGGGCTTATATTTAAATTGTTAGCCCAACTTTCTCCTGCGTTCATCATGATTGGACTTGGTAAATTATTCACTAAGTTTTCAATATCACTTACTTCCGGCAATATATGACTTACGGCATATAATACCCGAGGTTTAATCTTTTCATCGCCAATACGGCCGCGCTGTCCCCAATTAACGATATAATTTTCATTCGCAATTTTAGGAGCGTTAGTTATAGCGACATCTCGACTAATATCAAAGCGAGTTTTCATCATAAAACCATCAAAAAGCATAGCGTAATCTTCGCGAATACTTGAGTAATTATAAAACTGAGGCGCAGCTTCGCCACTAAAAAACGTTTTAATATCGTTGGGTTGATAAGCGTTTTGTGTATTTGATGCGTCAACCCCCTGAAAACGTACCTGAGCTAAGGCGTACATTTCCTCACCCAGTAAGGGAAGGGTGTTGTTTAGTTGATCAGATTTAAAGCCACTATTATCTGCTATTTGTTGTGCGGCTGATAATATTGTTTGGTCTCGGTTTAAAGCTGACCAACTAGTGCTCGGGAAAATATCGTTGGCATGGGCAAGTTCGTGGTACATCAAAGACGTTAAACTGTATAAAACATCGCTAGGTTGTCGAGTAACCCTGTCATTTTCAGATATAAAAGTAGTGGTGTAATTATTATTTTTTACATAACGCCAAGGCATGGCAAAATTAAGATCACCACCAAAGGACGCTCTATAGTCAGGTGCTTGATTTATGGTATCTCGCTCATCAGGGGTCAACCAAAAATAATTAGCATCCAAGTGAATAGCGCCACTAACCACCCAGTAATATGAGGGTCTGATGTCATAAGAAATGACAATGGCAGTATTTGCTCTTAGTAAATTTTTGAAATCATTGTAGGGGTCGTAATTTTCAAGAAATTCTCGAAACCTTTCTCCCATCCAATAATGAGAAACGATCACTCGGTCCATTATGTCATCAACCGTTGGTGTGGTCGTATCATGTGCAATTAATGGTAAGGTATTAAATGCACATGTTCGCGCAAAGTTAATTTTATTACTATAAACACAATCGACGAGTACATCGGCATAAGACGAGCTTGCAACAAAGGGGAATACCCGAGCCAAACGCTCAGTATAAGCAGTATTATCTGATGTCGAGACAGGTTCAGCATTTTCAACAAGTACCGCTACTTTATCAGAATAGCTTCCTGAGGATACGGTGAATTCTACTACAGTATCCCTCGTAACTTCCGGCGCATTAAAGAATACTGCATAATCACCCTGGGTATTTTCAGCCGTAAAATTGACCTCTGGACCGGCAGTTTGTTGCCAAACTAAACTATCGCTTAACAGCTTACTTGTTAACGAAGCACGCAATGAAACTTTACTACCTTCTAGCGCAGCATGACCCAGACGCGCAGATATCTCTCCTTGTTCATTGGTTACACTAATCGAGTGGCTAAGGGACTCTCTGCTACCATCTTCTTGTGTAAATGAAACATTAAAACTATATGTGCCTGCGGTGTTAGGTGTGAAAGCGATTACCTTGCTGGTGTAGGCTAAAAACACCACGGGTTCGCCAGCCGTCTGCGTCCAAACAATGTTAGTCACCTTATTAGAGGGGGCGAGTAAAACTAATTCGACCGCCTGAGCAATTTTCACTTCATCGTCGACGGTGAAGATTTTAGTGACCTCACCATTATTTCTACAAGCAAATAAAATAGGTATTAGCAGTAATATACGCAGAATATTTTTCATTTTCAGCCCTTAACTATAATGGTGGTTAGGTTATAAAACTTTTATTAAAGCGTTACGCTTTATCTTTAGCTTTTCTTATACTCAAGCCTAGCTCTTGACCCCTGTATTTCGCGTAATAACTACCACCAATAAACATCATCGTGGCAAATATAAGCTCTAATGATGCCCAAACTATATCTGCTGGAGAGACCCACAGCGTGGTTAAACTGTGTAGGAAATAAATCATAACGACAAAGCTCGACCAAGCATAGGTATAAGGATTACCTGCCAGCAAACCCTTTAGAGGAAATAACAGTGGCACAGTGAATAAGCATAAACTTAATATCGGCGACAAACCTTGTGAAGGGTTTAAATAGAGTAGCCAAAGCGGCATAAAAAATAATAAAGAAAAATAGCCAATTAAGGTTATCTTTTTAAATGTTGGTGTTGAAAATCTTTGTGTCTTAGTCATGAAAGCTATCCTGTTGGTTAGCAAATTGTTTCACTAACTTGTTGAATTAAATTTTATATTGAAATTAAAAGAGTGTTAGAACGTTTTCAGGAGGTCGACCAATGATGGCTTTCGTTTGCGTAGTAACAATTGGTCGCTCAATAAGTTTTGGGGTGTTCACCATAGCTTCAATGAGTTGTTTGTCGGTTGCTTGCGCTAATGCTTGTTCTTTAAATTCACTTTCTTTAGTGCGCATCATTTGAATAGGGGAAACATTTAAACGTGATAAAAGTGACTGGATAGTGCTTTCATCCAGTGGTTTTTTTAAATATTCTACAATGCAAACCTCTTGGTTGTTTTCTTCAATCAACGCCAAGGTTTGGCGGCTTTTAGAACAGCGAGGGTTGTGATAAATCGTTAACATGGCTAGATCTCAATGGGTGCTAAAATTAAATGATTTTAAGGGTTAATCGATAGAATAGGCCGTTATAGTACCTATTCTAAACGTTTCTGTAATATGGACTATAGTCTTTTAAGTTTTTGTTCTTGATCTTGAAATTGCAATATTCGTGCTTTGATACGTTTTTCGACTAACGGTTGATTATCTGTAAAATTGTAGCCCGTTTGTAATTCGTCGACCGCACGAGAGTATGCCCCTAAAAGTGCAAATATCTCGCCTTTTGTCGCATGCATCAGTGCTTTTTTATCTTGTTTTTCATAGACCGTCGTTAATATATCATAAGCGATAAAATTACCTGGTTTAACTAACAGGTAGTCTTGTAAAAGTACTTCAGCTTCTGAATATTGACTGTTTTCAACGAGAGCGTTGGCAAAGTTTAAGGTAACAACTTGGTTATTTGGCATCAATAAATTAAGGGCACTGAGCATAGTAAGCGCTTTATTTACTTCTTTTGTTTTAATATAAACATCGGTTAGTGCATCTGCATAGAATAGATTGTTTTTGTCTTCGCTGAGTAATCTTTCAAGTATTTTTTTAGCCGCTTGATACTCTTTATTTTCAAATAATGATAAGGCTAAGCCATAGTCGGCCGCGGCTCTGTAAGTGTAGTTTTGTTTTTTTATACTATCTTCAAAAGTTGCAATGTTTTCTAAGGCCGTTGATTCGTAACGTGCTTGAATACGCGCTTTTGCGAGCGCAAAGTTTAAACTAGGAGCTGAAGGACGACTTTCTAAACCATGAGCACGTACACGGGCTTCGGCAATGCGAGATTCAGGCACCGGATGAGTTAATAGCATTGCTGGTGGCTTTGAAGTATAACGATATTTTACTGCCATTTTTCCAAAAAAATCGGGGGCACCTTGCGGATCAAAACCGCTTTGTGCGAGTAGGGTAATGCCAACACGGTCGGCTTCTTGCTCATTGCCACGGGTAAAATTAATACTTGATTGCTTTGACGCCGCCATTGTTGTGGTTAATGCAGCCATACCAATAGATGGATTAACTAATGCCAGTAATACCCCTGAAATCATCGCTGCAGTGGTTAGCGGTTGATTTCTACTTTGAGCCTCAAGCCTACGGGCTAAGTGACGTTGGGTTACATGAGATATTTCATGACCGATTACCGAGGCTAATTCGCTCTCGGTATCAGCGAGGGTAATTAAGCCACTATGAATGCCAACATGCCCCCCAAAAAAGGCAAAGGCATTGATTTCTTTATTTCTAATGATAAAAAATTCGAAGCTGTAATTAACATCTTGGGCATTCTTGACTAAACGGTTGCCTAAATCGTTAATATATTCAATTAAAACAGGGTCATTGACCAACGGCTGAGAAGCGCGAATATGACGCATCATCGCGTTACCTATCTGGCGTTCTTTATCAACAGATAGAACGCTAAATCCAGCCGTGCCAATTTCAGGAAGTTTGTTTTTATTATTTTCTTGGGAAAAGCCGTACGGGCTAGCAACTAATGTTGTTAATGCGCAGGTAAATAATAATGATTTTATTTTAAGCTTACGTTTATAAGGCAAATTAATTATTCCGTGTTTAGATCCGGTGTATCAAGTAAATCAGCTATCGTGAAGTTTGGTTTTCCTCGATATAACTCTTTACAAAAATCTGCAATGGAATAACCCACTACATCGACTATTTCAAATGATTGACTCAGTTGAGCTATTAGCTCTTGCACACGTTTATGTGAGTACTTTATTAACGCTAAATCTGCAGGATCACCACTTTTAAAAGTAAAAACGATAAAGGAAATTAAACTATTGATCCTAAATAGCATTTGCATGTTTTCGGGTGACCATTGCACAAATGGACATAAGGCACTTTGTGATAATGGTGTATAGAGTCGTTCACCTTTGACTATCGGATAACAGTGAAGTTCATAATTTTGTTCATCATAGCAATGACGTAACGCTATTTTTGGCTTTTGGCTAACCTTTACACTGCTATCGTTATCAGCAGTCGCCTCTAAAAAGGCATAGTTCCAATTACTTTTATCAAATAATTGTTTATAGGCACTATCAAAACCATGCGTTAAAATCCCGTCCATATCACTAATTGAAGATGCCGCCATATGATAAATAGCAGGTACATCACCCCAATTAAGTTTCTTTTTATGGGCAGTAATTTCTTTTAAACTAGCTGTTATCGGTAACTCTTTCATTTCACCTCAGTACTTATTTGCCATCAAATCAAAATAAATAATACAATAACATTGTAATCAATTGTCGCAAATTAGATAATCAAACAAAAGGTTTGTTTACTGTTATTGGTGACAATTGTTGTTATCTGATGATTTTTTAAGTGGTATGTAGTGATGATCTATGAATATGATGCCAGTTCAGAAAAATGTCCTGTGCCATTAGTACAATTGCGATTATTGTTAAAAAAAATGTCGAATGCTGATTTTTGTTTACTGAGAATATCTGACCAAGGCTCTATCAAAGATATTCCTAAACTATTAACGAAACAAGGTTACCACTATAAAGAGTCTTGGCTTGAAAAAAACACCCTTGAACTTTTTATTAGTAAAGCCCCTCAACCCCTTTCATCCAACAGGTAAGTTATATAAATGGTTTCATTATTTTCTCAATGGTATAAGCGTAAGTTTTCTGATCCAAATGCAGTAACTTTATTGGTTATTCTTTTGTGTGCCTTTCTTTTTGTCTTTTTATTTAATAACTTACTTATGCCGGTCTTTGTTGCTATTGCGATCGCTTTTTTATTAGATTTACCTGTCCATCGTCTAGTTCGTCTTGGCTTATCAAGAACATTTGCCGTGGGTATTGTTGTAGCGGGGTTTATCGGCATTTCTTTAGTCGGTATTCTTGGGCTAATGCCGGTTATTTGGCAACAAAGTAGTAATTTATTACAAGAAGTACCGCAAATGGTGTCTCAGGGACAAACCTATTTGTTAACGCTTCCCGAGTTATATCCTGATTTAATTAATGCCGGACAAATAGAAACATTAATTTCTGCCGTCAATGATAAGTTAATTGAATGGGGACAAGTTGCCTTAAAAGCTTCTCTTAATTCTATTTCTGATATTGTTGCTTTGATGATTTACTTAATTTTAGTGCCGTTAATGGTGTTCTTCTTTCTAAAAGATAAAAAAGTATTAATTTCAAATTTCACCTCATTTCTTCCCAAAGAACGTTTAATGGCGACGAAAGTAGGCGATGAGATGTATCAACAAATTATGAATTATATTCGTGGTAAGGTGATTGAAATCCTTATTGTGGGTGCTGCATCGACCATAGCTTTTATCGTCCTGGGTCTAAATTATGCGGTATTACTTGGTGTTTTAGTGGGGTTGTCGGTACTTGTGCCGTATGTAGGCGCTACCATCGTCACTTTTCCTGTCTTGTTGGTGGCTTTATTTCAATTTGGCACCGGTAGCGAATTCGGTTATGTAATGATAGCTTACGGTATTATTCAAGCTATTGATGGCAATATTATTGTGCCATTATTATTTTCAGAGGCGGTAAATCTCCATCCAGTAACGATTATTGTTGCTGTTATTTTATTTGGCGGCATGTGGGGTTTCTGGGGAATATTCTTTGCTATTCCCCTGGCAACCTTAGTTAAAGCCGTTTTAAATGCTTGGCCATCAAATAGTGATTATCCTGAACAGGGTACCGTCTAAAGAGGTCCTTTAAGGTAAACTTTACCCTGAGTCTTTTTGATACTGCTCGATAATTTTTTCAATGGTCGTGATACCAAACATAACTTTATTGATAAAAGATTCAGCACTGTGAATTAAGTTAAAATTAGGATGTTGTGACCAAATAGTCTGTAGCTTATCGTCAAGAATGATAGCCGCTTTTTCTGATTCATTACGAATGGGATTATTACTTTTGATACTTTCACCTGACTTTGCTGCACTTTCAAAAAAAATGACCGCATCGTAACGTGCTAACTCATCAGTAAGTGTGCTATCCATCGCTTGGAAAAACTCATCATCATTGCCTGGCCAATAAGCTAGGCCGTCTAAAGAGCCTCGGTCACATAAAATAATACTGTGCTCAAAAGTCGCTCGTTGAATATCTTCTAAATGTTTTTGCAAATTAAAAATAGCAGTTTGTTGTGTTTTTAGTACATGATTATTATTTGAACGAGCAATGCCGCCACTGAAAATCATCGTTGCTGCTTCGGGGACGGTCGCTATTTTTCCTGAAAATTCACGGCGAATAAGATCAATCGCGGTGGTTTTACCGCCGCCAGGGCCGCCAGTAAGAACGATACGTTTTTTTACATGAGTAATATTCATCAGCATTTATTATAAGGATATTTTCATTACTGTAGCTTGCGTTAAAATAGGCTTCAAGCTTAATTGTAAATATCGCCAAATAACTCTACTTGGGTCAAGTAAATGCGTAAATCTAGCTCTACTTGGTGATAATCTGCTTGCATATGCTGACAAAGTTTATAGAAATTTTTGTTATGATCTTTTTCTTTTAAATGGGCAAGTTCGTGAACTACGATCATTTGCAAAAATGTTTCAGGCGTTTTTTTAAATAAAGCGCCAATGCGTATTTCATTTTTACTTTTCAGCTTACTGCCTTGAACCCTTGATACATAAGTGTGCAAGCCTAATGCGTTATTAATAACATGAATTTTATCGTCGTACTTTATTTGGCTTAATGGTTCAGATTTTTTTAAGTACTGATTTTTAATATCCATCACATAGCTGCGCAGGGCTTTATCGTTATATATTTGATGGGTAACTGGGTATTTTGCTAACAAATACGCAGATAACTTCTTAGCCGTTATCATTGCTTGTACTTTATGTTGAATATCTAAAGAATAGGCTGAAAGGTATTTTAAAGGAGCAGGCATTATAGCATTCTATTTATGCGGCTAGCCTAAAACAAATAAGCTAGCCGTTACGGTTAATTTTTAGTCGTTAGGGTTAAAACGTCTAAAACAACTTCATGGTGGTTTTTTGTCTTGAATTTATTAAATACGTGACTAATTTTGCCATTTAAGCCAATTAAAAAACTTAAACGATGGATGCCGTCGTATTCTTTACCCATAAATTTTTTCAATCCCCATACGCCAAAGGCGTCAGCAACACTGTGATCAACATCTGACAATAACGTGAAGTTTAATGCATCGCGCTGACAAAACTTAATTAACTTCTTCGGTTCGTCGGGACTAATGCCAAAGACTATTGTATTTAATTGTTCAAGTTCGCTTTTACTGTCTCTTAGCCCCTGTGCTTGCACAGTACAGCCTGGGGTCATGGCTTTAGGATAAAAATAGACCAGTACTTGTTTTTTACCAATATAATCAGCTAAAGCGACTTTATCGCTATTTTCATCAAGTAAAGTAAATAGTGGTGCGGTTTCGCCAACAGTTATTGTTTTCATGGGTATCCTGCTTGTATGTAGTTTATATAAGGTTTGAATTCACTTTTTTAATGCAGCCTTGCACATCAACTTGTTCGCAGAGTTCAAAGTAGTCGCTTTCTAGCTGTGCAATACTTGTGTCTTCGGTTAAAGCTATTAATATGGTCGCGCGCATTTGATTAGTGACGGGGTCAATTTCTGATTTTAACGATGATAAGTCAATATTGCGAGTGGCAAAAAATGCGGTCACCGCTTTTAATAAACCAGGTTGGTCGATACCGGCATAATCAACTTGATAATGATGGGTGAACTCTCTTTTTTTATAACCAGAGGTTCTTTTCATCATGGTGGTTAATTCAAGCTTGACTGCTACGCCAGGTAACTTATTTTCAATTTGATTAATCGCTTTCGCACTGCCACTTAATAACATAATCAAAGAAAACTCTAGGCCAAATATCGCCATTCTACTGTCAATAATATTACAGCCACATTTACTCGCTAGCTTCGTAAGCTCACTAACACTTCCTGTTCTGTCTGCACCCATTGCTGTGAGTACTAAATATTGAGACATAGTTAGCCTAAGTAGTTTAAAAAAGTCGCTATTGTAACGTATTTAAAGCAGATAAAAACCGCTATTAAAGCGAGAATATATTTATTTGTTATTTTTCGAGTTGAATTCTTGTGTTTGTAAAAACAGCCAAGTACCATGGTGCCCATTAATTTGTCTGATAGTATACTTGTATATGCTGATCAGTAAAATCTATAGATAATATTGGAACTTAATACAGATAATTTACTCAAAGAGCAGATTAAAGTTTTCGTTGTCTATATTTAATCTACATTTAATGGTTTCAAAGTTAACTTTTATGGTCAGTTCGATATAAGAACCAACTTTTAAAGATTCAGATTGTATCCTCAGGAGTGTTAATGAATCGTCGTATATTTTATTTTTCCTTGTTAAGTCTTGCAGTAACAGGTTGTGGCAGTGTTAATAACAAAAGCGCTATGGGCGATTTTGAATACGCCAAAGTCAAAGAAGCTAAACAAATAGGTGTTCCGACAGGTTTGAATAAGCCTGAAGTCAATGCAAAGTTTTTTATCTCAGACGCCATCAATAATAAAGGGCCAATTGGCCAAGATGTTGATGTCAGAGCACCTTCATTGGTTCTTCCTGTCGCTTCATCTTCACGTGTTGTTCCAGGTACAATGAACGCTAAAATTTGGTTTGACCAAATATTAGAAGATACTGATTTGAAAGACTTCATCACTGAAGCACTGCGTGAACAACTCGCCAGTGATGGTGTAGAGTTAACGGCTATCGGTAATGATAACAACGTATTTGAGTCGGCTTGGTACCATGAAGAAGACGTTTCTGGTTACTGGTTATTTAAAACGGTAGATAGCAGTGAGAGCATGCGCTTTACCTACCAGTTTGAAAGTAAACCTCATGGTCGAAGTGTCGCTTTAAGTGTTAAATTAATTGATTACATGCGCACCGACAAGAAAGGCGCAAGTAAAACAATGGACATCATTGACAAACAACGCGCAGAAATGGCAATGCTTAATGAAGTTGTTGCTCAGGTTGATTTTAAATATCGATTGCAGCAACGTGAAAACCGTTTAATGCGAGCTAATCAAAAGTTTGTCACTATTGGTGAAAACGCTCAAGCAGAGCCTGCATATATTGCTGAAATTGATATTGAAATGCTTTGGTCAAATATGCCATTGTTTTTTACAGATTATGGCTTTGAGATAACAGATCTTAATGAAAGTAAGAAAATATACTTTGTTGATTTTGTGAAGCCTGAAAATAGCTTTTGGTCAGTTATATGGGGTGATGACGTCCCTGTTATTGATCTTGAGCCAGCTAAGTACCAATTTGTACTTAACGATGAACAAGGTAAAACCTCGGTAACTATCTATGATGCTGATGGTAATCCTTTACCCGTTGAAGTACTAGAGCGTATTTTTCCAGTCATGGAAAGAGGCTTATCTTTTAGAGATGCTTTTTAAGGTGCTTTAATAGTGCTTATTTAAAATAAAACGCCGCTAAATTTTTTAGCGGCGTTTTTTTTACAAGTAAATTATCTACAGTGTATCTTAACATCTTAACGGTATTTGAAATTTTAAAGGTAGTTGTTGAAGTCAGCCTATTTTTATCAATATTTACTCTTTTTTAAAACAGACTGTTTGGCTATTTCATCGATTTAAATAGCTAGTTCGCTTTTTTTCTTTTGACTCTATCGGTTCAGCTGAGACGATAGTTGGCATTTTATGGGCTTTGTTATGACTGCGCGGCAGTGTTTCTTGTAAATCATTTAAGCCTTGCTTTCGTAACGGTGTATTAGCATTTTGTTGAACAACACTAAAATTACCAATTATTAAGGCGAAAGCTGCAATAATAATAACGATGACTAACCAATTATCCATAGTGAATACTCCCAATATTTTGAATATATTGCTGATAAATAGTTGATAGGTTCTGAAGAATCTCTTCTTTCCCCAAGATATCTGAGCTTAAAAGAACCGAATTAAGCAGGTTCTCAGTTAATAACCTTTCTCCATGTTGCGCTATTGGCCAATAAGATAAATGCCAAGGCTCTACAGCGACACCACCGCGAAATTTATCATAAGGAAAGTAAAAGCCAAAGCGACTAGCATGTTGAGTTAGCCATTGGTTTAATGGATAAAAAGGCCCCCCAACAGCAAACTCCCATGGCTCTAACTGTAGCTTTTCATCGTCAGCTAATAAATTTTTAGCATAGATATCGATGTCGCATCCCCAATGATGACGGCTTGCCCCAGGAAGTGCCGAAAAGTATAAAATACCCTGAACAATTGCTTGTTCCGTTATTTTATTAATATCTAGGGTTGCCCCTTGCTTATCTTTAATCGCGAGCTGACCTGAAAACTTTCGGTTCCAAATAGTTAATTGTCGAGTGAAGTTTCTATATCCACTGGCGATTTTCAGATCAAAGCCGGCCAACTTTGCTTCATCAGACATAGCTTGCCATGCAGTTAACGCTTGGTGATGAATTCCTGTCTGCTCATCTAACCAAGTAATATGGCTATTGTCGTGGCCAGTTAATTGTCTGTTAGTTAATATTTCAGTCATTAAAGTTAAGCTGTGGTTGTTGGGTCAGTGAGTGCATTAACCAGTGTATGATAATAAATATCAGTAAGTAAAATTAAATCATTACAGCTGACACTCTCGTTGACTTGATGAATTGTGGCATTGCACGGTCCAAGTTCAATCACTTGTGCACCTGTAGGGGCAATAAAACGGCCATCTGAAGTGCCACCAGACGTTGATAATTCAGCATCAATATTGGTGACTGTCTTTATAGCTTTTACCGCAGAGTCAAGCAAAGTGCCAGGTTCAGTAATAAACGGCTTACCATTAAATGTCCATTTAATTTCATAGGTTAATTGATGTTTAATAAGGACAGCATCAATTTTATCGATGATATTTTGAAAATTTAATTCGGTACTAAAACGTAAATTAAACCATGCGGTTAAATGGCCAGGTACAACATTAGTTGCGCCAGTTCCCGACTCGATGTTTGATAACTGAAAACTCGTTTTAGGAAAATAAGCATTACCGTTATCCCAGTGCATTTGACTAAGTTCGGCTAAAGCAGGCATAGCTAAATGGATAGGGTTTTTTACATGATCAGGGTAGGCAACATGGCCTTGTTTACCGTGAATGATTAGTTCACCAGAGATAGAGCCGCGGCGACCATTTTTAACGATATCACCGACCCTATCTGAGCTGGTTGGCTCACCAACAATACAATAGTTAATTTTCTCATGACGAGCTTCAAGGGTATCGATAACACGCGTGGTGCCATTGATAAAAGGCCCTTCTTCATCACTAGTAATAAGGTAAGCTATTGAGCCCTTATGGTCGGGATGATCATTTACAAAGCGTGCTGTAGCAATTAGCATTGCGGCTAAACTGCCTTTCATATCTGCAGCACCACGCCCGTACAACATGCCATCAATAATGGTTGGCTCAAAAGGGGGAGTATGCCAAAGCGCTAAGTTACCTGCAGGAACAACATCAGTATGACCGGCAAAGCAAAATACTGGCTCAGTCGTGCCGCGTCTTGACCAGAGATTGGTCGTATCTTCGAAAACCATAGTTTCATTGTTAAATCCCAAAACGCCTAGACGCTCTGACATCATTTTTTGACAACCAAAATCTTCAGGGGTTACTGACGGGCGGGCAATTAAATCTTTCGCTAACATGATAACGTCATGTTCTGTCTTTAAGTTACTCATGATAAAAATAGTGTTTTATATACTGGCTCTTTAAAACCCACTTCAAAAGCGTTGTTGTGAGCGATTAAAGGTCTTTTGAGTAAGGTCGGTTGAGCCAAAACTGCTTGGAAAATAACATCATCAGTTAAATTGCTCTTAATCGCTTCGGGTAGGTTTCTAAAAGTGGTACTACGTTTATTGAGTAAAACTTCCCAAGAGCTGTTGCTGAGAAATTCATTGAGTAACTCAGGCGTTAATGGTTGTTTCTTAAAATCAAAAAAAGTGTACTCAATATCTTGCTTATCAAGCCATTTTGTCGCTTTTACAGTACTATCGCAATTATTTATGCCGTAAATAGTGGTCATGAAAATCCCTTAAACTAAATTATTTGGTAATCATTAGATATCAATGCAGTGGTTGCTAGAGATACATTATTTGATTTTACTAAAATATAATCAGTATCAAAAGTAGATATAGCAAAAATACTGATTTTTTCATTGGCTAAAATTGTTGATATTTTTGATAAAATACCCGTTAGCGTAAAATCCAATGGGCCGACAACTTCAAGTGCTTGCCAGTCTTTTTCAACTTCATCACTAACAATGTTGATACTTTGAGGTAATACAATGGATGTTTCTTCATAGGTTTTTGCAATAAAAAAGATTGGTGCATCAAACACCGCTTTTGGTATTTCGATATCGCTGGCTAAACTATGAATAGCAAACGTTTCTTCAAGTAATTTGAGGGTAAGAGTGCTCATTGAACGTGACCATTAGGAAAAAGGTCACTATAGCGTTTACTGGCTAATTGTTAAAGCAAGGATAGTTATCTTAAAGAGATTAAGTATCGTCAATGCTTTTCTTTAGCAGTAAACAGCAGATATTAATAAGATAACGAAAGTTTACTTGATCTTGTCTCGCGACTCCCCCCTCGTTTGATAATAGATAAATAATATGATGTTTATTTAGATTTTATTGTATTTTATGGCAATAATAACTTGTTATTTATAAAAACAGCATCAAACGTGGAAAAGTTAATGTATTCTTGCTGGTTAACCTGTTAAATCCTCATCAATAGTTATTAATGATATCCACAAAAGCTGTGGGTATCATTGTGGGTAACTATTGCTTTAATGGTTATCTTTATGTTTTTAAAGGTTAATTTTAGCTGGTTGTTTTTTGTCTAGTGGCTAAAAATTGATTGAATTATAAATAGTTATTAAAATAGTCAACTGTATATAAAAGCAGTCTCAAGCCAATAAAAATATAAGCTAAAAGGTTAATAAACTAACCTTTTAGCTGAGTAAACTATACTTTTGCCTGAATGGCTGTTAAGGCAATTGTATAGACGATATCATCGACTAAAGCACCACGGGAAAGGTCGTTAACCGGTTTTCGCATGCCTTGTAACATTGGCCCAATACTGACTAAGTGTGCAGAACGTTGTACCGCTTTGTAGGTGGTATTACCGGTATTTAAATCAGGAAAGATGAAGACATTGGCTTTACCCGCAACAGGGCTGTTAGGCGCTTTTTTCTTGGCAACATTTTCCATAATGGCGGCATCATATTGCAGCGGTCCATCGATGATCAAATCAGGTCGTTTTGCTTGCGCGAGTTTGGTTGCTTTTGCTACTTTTTCTACATCGGCACCAACCCCCGAACTGCCCGTGCTGTAACTTATCATGGCTACCTTAGGGTCAATGCCAAACTTTATTGCTGAGTCGGCAGATTGTATCGCTATCTCAGAGAGTTGTTCCGCAGTGGGCTCAGGGTTTATTGCACAATCACCATATACTAGAACTTGCTCAGGTAATAACATAAAGAAAACAGATGAAACTAATGAACTTCCTTCAGCCGTTTTAATTAATTGCAGGGCAGGGCGAATCGTATTTGCAGTGGTATTAATAGCCCCAGAGACTAAACCGTCCACTTCACCGAGTTGCAACATCATTGTTGCTAAGACCACGTTGTCTTGTAGTTCTTGTTTTGCGACCACTTCGGTTAATCCTTTATGTTTTCTCAACTCAACTAAAGGAGCAATGTAGTGGTCTCGAATTAAGTTGGGGTCGGTAATTAATAGTCCTCTTGGTAATTGAATACCTTGTTGCTCTGCAATCAATAAAATACTTTCTTTATCGCCCAGTAACTGACAACGAGCAATGCCACGTTCAACACATATTGCAGCAGCCTTAATGGTTCTAATATCTGTGCCTTCTGGTAAAACAATCAGTTTATTTGCACTACGAGCAAGTTCCGTGAGCTTATGCCTAAATGCTGGTGGAGACATTTGGCTACTTTGTGCGACATTTTCAGACAGTTGCTGTAACCAATTCGCAGACAAGTTATCAGCGATATATTCTCTTACTTTTTCATGACGTTGAATATCATCGGCAGGGGTTTCTGGGTTGTAGTTCATTAAATGACGAGACGTTTGCCAAGTATCCCAAGGCACAGAAAGAACGGGTAGGCCAGCGTCTAAAGCTTGTTGACAAAGTGTCATTACTTGTTCGTTGGGTTTATAGCCATTAGTCAATAATAATGCCCCCACTTTTGTACCATTTAAGGCCGACAAACAAGTGGCGATAATAATGTCGGTTCGGTCCCCAGGAGTAACAATTAATCGACTTGGTTGCAAATGGCTCATTAAATTGCCAACGCTGCGTGCACAAAAACTGATACTGCGGATACGGCGATGCGACATATCACCTGCATTTAACACTTCAGCATTGAGATAATTGCAAATATCCATGACCCGTGGCGCGATTAAGTCCATTTCCCATAAGACAGTACCTAACAAGTCAAAATGACGATTTTTAAATATCGATAAATTAATTAGCGTAGCAAGATCGAACTCACTATTAAAATCACTTTCACGAGGCAGTAATCCATACTCATCTTTGTCGGGACTATTAATCTTATTAATAATACAACCAATAAGGCGTTTGTTTTTTATTCCGCCAAAAGTTTCCGCACTAACTTCTAAACGGTCCTCAAACTCTTCAGCGCTATCGTTATCGGGCGCTGCCACCAAGACAATATCTGCTGACAGGGCTTGAGCAACATCTCGGTTGATTCTGCCCGCGTAAGGTTGGCGTGTCGTTGGTATCAGTCCTTCAATAATCACCACATCATGTTGTTTTTCAAATTGATTAAAATCTCCAACAATCTTTTCTAAAACAATATCATGCTTGCCATCGCCCATTTGTTGTTCAACATAAGCTAATGATACCGAAGTCCCTAAATTTGGAGTATTGAGCTTACTTTGAACCGTATTATTTTTGTGAGCTAATAAACGACGAGCGGGTTGACTTATTGGTTTAAAATGGCCGACATTTATACCTTTTTGCTGACACGCATGAAGTAAGCCTTGCACAACACTGCTAAGTCCAACGCCAAAACCTACTGGGATCAACATGATTCTATGTGACATGACTTTATTCCTTAGTTGAGCTGTTATTAAATAAAAGTTGTGAGGTTTGCTCGGCAATAACCCACTCTTCATTTGTTGGAATAACTAAAATAGGACGAGAGTTTTCTGTACCGATATTACCCGCCTTGCCAAAGCAGCAGGCATTATTCTTATCAGTTGCAACAAAGAAATTAAGTAGGCTCAATTGGTCAATTATATTGGCTCTAATTAGCGTCGAATTTTCGCCAATACCGCCGGTAAATATTAAGGCATCGATTGATGTTAAGCTGGCAGTAAAAGAAGCAATTGACTTTGCAACACGGTAGCAAAATATATCTAATGCTAACTTTGCTCGCGGATTTTTATCCTTTAACCAAGCTTCTTCTATTTCACGACAATCGTTGCTTAACCCCGAAACCCCTAATAGGCCGCTTTCTTTATGTAACAAATGGCTCACTTGCGCTGTGGTATAACCAAGTTGATTGATTAGGTGAAAAATAATACCCGCATCAACATCGCCGCTACGTGTGCCCATCATCACTCCTTCAAGCGGTGTTAAACCTAAGCTAGTATCGACACTCTTACCATTTTTAATCGCTGTAACACTGCAACCATTGCCTAAGTGAGCACTGATAAAATTACTTTCATTAATGCTTTTATCGAGGGTTTTAGTCGCTTGTTGTGCAACAAAATAATGGCTTGTACCATGAAAACCATAGCGTCGAATACCATGCTCTTGATAGAGAGCGTAGGGAATACCATAAATATAAGCTTTTTCTGGCATCGTTTGGTGAAAAGCTGTGTCAAAAACGGCAACTTGCGGCACATCAGTAAAAACAGCTTCCGCGGCGTTAATACCCATCAAATTTGCTGGGTTGTGTAATGGGGCAAGCTGAGACAAGTTACTGATGGTGTTTTTTACTTCATCAGTAATTAACGTTGGCATACAATAGTGTTCACCACCATGGACAACGCGGTGGCCTATGGCACATATTTGTAAATTTAATTGTTGTGAAACCAAGCTGTCAACTAAAGCCATTATCGCTGTTCGATGATCAAATGGATGAGGTATAGCCGTGTGCTTTTTTTGTCCCTTAACGTTAATCTTGATACTTGCTTGTTCGGATAATAAGCGCTCAGCGAGTCCTGATAGTAATGTTTCGCCGTTTTCTGGTTTAATTAAAGAAAATTTTAAGGATGAACTACCGCAATTTAACACTAAAATTAGATTTTTTTTCATGGTTTTATTTAATGCTCATTTATTAGGTGGTTAATTGTTTTATTACAATACGTTAATTGAAATGATTATAGACCAAATATAGCGTTAAAATATTGATATGAACTAAGGAAGTTAACTTTAGGTAGACTTGATTAAAACTAGTTACAACTTTGTGCTATCTTTTAAATAACCGTTGTTATAGTGTGTCGTTTATGAATATGAGTTTAGTAGAACTAATTAAGCTAGGTCGAGAGTATATGCGACTTTGGCCGCAGCGAGCAGAGTTAGGTAATTATTTTGCCGAGTACCAAGCTGTTCAAATTTGCCGTTTGGCTTTTCGCTATTTACCGGGTATTGCGTTGTTTTCTTTTATTATGCAACTTTACCTAGGATCGATGACATTATTACCACAAGCGTTAGTTTATAGCTTATTTATTTTAAGTATTCCGCTACAGGCATTGTTAATGCTTGGCGTCAAAGCCGATAAGTTTTTACCGCTGGCACTCGCCTCGTGGTACAAAGAAAGTGTTGCTAGAGTCAACGAAGCGGGTGGTTCGATAAAGTTATCACTGCACAAACCACGTTTTATTGATTTAGCTAAACTGCTTAACATCAGTCATCAGTCACAAAATTCTAAATTTTAAACGTTTAACGGTTGAGTTAAACGTTAATTGACCGTTTTTTTATAAAGACGTATCAAAAAATCAGCTTGGCAAGTGAAATTATTTCTTGTTTTTAAATCGTTAAGTAAGGCTTCAGTCGTTTTAAAGGCAAAAGGGGTCATTGCTAATAAGTTAATAATATCTTCACCTTCAGCAAATTTCATCTCATAGTTCACTTCTTTTTGTGCAATCAATGTTAAATTTTCAATAGGACTTTTAGTCATATCATGTTGTTGCGCTGTTCGGTATATTAATGCTTTTAGTTCTATTAAATGATTTTTTGCCGGCGTTACTGTAACTAAATAGCCATTAATAGCTAATACCCGAGTGAATTCTTCTTCAAGAATTGGTGCGTAAATAGAGTTGATCCAAGAAAAGTAGTTTTCACTAAAAGGCAACTGTGACAAGGTGGCAACGCTAAATTGACAATCTTTATATTTTTTAGCGGCATTTTTAACCGCATTTTTTGCAATATCAACACCATATACACAGTTGGTAGGCTTTACATACTGTTGAGTGTAAAAACCTTCACCACAGCCAGCATCAAATACAGGCTTTGTTAAATCACCATATTGTTGATATAGAGATTGTAATTCATCAGCAAGCGGTTGATAAAAGCCTTTATCTAGAAATTGACGACGTGCGTTAACCATGGCTTTGTTATCACCAGGGTCTTTTGAATGTTTATGTTGAACGGGCAATAAATTTACATAACCTTCTTTTGCTTCATCAAAGCTATGGTTGTTCTGACAACGATAGCTTTGGTTAGCTAACACTAATGATTTTTTACAAATGGGGCAAACGTATTGAGCAAGGAACATAGTATTTACTCAACAGCTACTTAAAAGTAGACCAAATCGGCGCGTGATCTGAAGGTTTTTCAATAGCACGTAGTTCGTAATCAATATCGGCTTCGATACACGTTGCCGCCATCTTGTGCGTTGCCAAAACAACATCAATGCGTAAACCACGATTATCAACAAAACCTTTAGAACGATAGTCAAACCAAGAATAACGTTCCGCTTTTGTTGGATGCAATTCTCTAAACGTATCTTTAAATCCCCAAGCCATTAAAGTTGCAAGCCATTCTCTTTCTTCGGGTTGAAAGCTACACTTGCCGGTCTTTAACCAACGCTTTTGGTTAGGCTCTCCAATACCAATATCTAAATCAGCGGGTGAAATATTAATATCTCCGATAATGACAACATGCTCATCTGGGGTATGGTTATCATTTAAATAGGTCATCAAGTCTTTATAAAATTGACGCTTATAGGGATATTTTGTTTCATGCGCGATGTTATCGCCTTGCGGGAAATAACCGTTTAATACCGTTACTTTTTCACCTTGTTCATTGGTAGTCTCAATCATCACCATACGTTTTTGAGACTCTTCAGTATCGCTAGCAAAGCCCATTTTAACAACGTTGGCTGCTTTTTTACATAACATAGCCACACCATAATGTGCTTTTTGACCATGGAAATAAACGTGATAACCCATAGCTTCAACAGCTTCAACGGGAAAAGCATCATTATGAACTTTGATTTCTTGTAAGCCAATAATATCAGGCTGGTGCTTATCAATGATGGCTTGAAGTTGGTGTAAACGCGCGCGAAGGCCGTTAATGTTAAAGCTAATGATTTTCATAAAAGACTCGATATTGATTTTTTCCACATGCTACCAGAAGTTATCAGAGAAGGTTATTATTAATTGCTAGTGAAGTGAATTAGGTACTTATTAACTTCAACTTTTTAATAGATAGGTAAATGTGTAAATAAATAAAAATTAAACTCAACTAAATTAAAGGATTGCCGATATAAGCTTTAGAGAAAATA
Source organism: Colwellia sp. PAMC 20917 (assembly GCF_001767295.1). GTDB lineage: Bacteria > Pseudomonadota > Gammaproteobacteria > Enterobacterales > Alteromonadaceae > Colwellia_A. The sequence continues at coordinate 524,832 of NZ_CP014944.1, read as the reverse complement.
ATAAAGTTGAAGTACATTGCTTACAGAGTCAGTTGACAGTCAAATTCTGGTACACGAATTACAATTAGGTGAACAACTTAATGTAAGTGTGCACAGTGCTCGACGAGCTGACTTTTCACTCTTATTGGCAATGTTAAGTGATGACGTACCTAGCCATAGTCAATTTTCTTTGCCAAAAACTGTCGTTGATACTAAAACGACTAATGATGCAAGCTTACGTAAAGCGTTTGACCTTCCTGATAAAGCACCTTTATCGCTGAATGAAAATCACAGCACGGCAATATTTGATCAAGCAGAACTTATTCAGCAGAATAACCTAGCAGAATTACGTTTATCAAATGCTTTGTTGCCTAAACCGCTTGCTTTTCGAGATGATAAAAAGCATATCAGACAAGAAGTATTAAATAATACCTCGCTGTATTGCCAGAAAAAATTTAATCAACAAAAGAATAATACGCTACAAGAAATCGACAGTTCAAGGTTAGCATTTGATACTAAAGGTTGGCTTAACGCCGTGCATAACACTATCGTTAAAGCGCCGTTACTTGATGCTATAGCATAAGGTTAACTTTTTCAGTTTACTGGCCTGATCATTGTTTAAACTTGATTGTTAATTGTTGAGTTAGCTGGCTACAGCATTGTCTACATTTTTTATTACGATGACAAAAGCCTCGCTGGTTTCCTTTACAGGAGACTTGATTGTTAATTGTTGAGTTAACTGGCTACAGCATTGTCTACATTTTTTATTACGATGACAAAAGCCTCGCTGGTTTATTTTGCAGGAGATATGATTGTTAATTGTTGAGTTTACCAAACACAGAATTGTCTAAATTTTTATTGCTATGATAAAAGCCTCGCTGGTTTCTTTTGGGAAAACTTGATTGTTAATTGTCGAATTTACCGGCCACAACATTGTTTAAATTTTTTATTACTATCGCAAAAGCAAGCTTGGTTTCTTTTTGGCGCTATCAGCGCTTCATTGTTACTGACCTCACCATCTAAATATCGCCATTGCCCCTTTTCCACAACAAAGCGTGATGTTTCCTTCATCAGAAAATACTCACCTTGATGTTGGTAGTAAGCCGAAAAGCAAACCGTTGGTAAGTGTTGCTCTTCATTGTCAGCGTTTACAGCATTTTGATCATCAAGCTCGGTATAATCACTGGCAGCATTAATGGTTAGTTTTAACCATTTGGTTTCTTTGGCCCATGCTGATATATCAGCGATTGATTGTAAAGCTCTGCTAGCTTGAGCATAAGTCTGATAAATATAATCAGCTGCCTCTGTTGCATAGGCGCTATAGCGAGAGCGCATCAATTGCTCTGGTGATTGTGCACAGGTCTCTTGGTTTATTAATAAGCAGCAGCATTGCTGAAAACTAATATTTGAACCACATGGGCATTGCATAAAGTCGACATTATTTTAGAAAAGTAGTTGATCTATTTTAGCAGAGCAAAATTTTATTTTCTGTTTTAATAACGGCAAAATCGCTTCAAACTCAATTAATGTAACAATAAAGAAGAATCCGAAAGAGTGACGTAATTTTTTAGTCGTTGCTGGTTTAAACGTTTTTGAGTTTGCTTGGTTAAAATAATGCATTGAGTTTGTCCTTTTTCTGCGAATTGAGTGAGTTGGTTTAATTGTGATTTATCTAAGGTGGCATTACACAAAATAACAGCCGAACAGTGACCTTTTTCTAAAGCATCTTTAATGGTATTTAGTGAGATATTACGGTGATGAAGATTAACTTTTAAGATTTTTTTAGGGTCTATTTTTCCTTGATCAGACAATTGCTGAAGTGGCTTCTCTTCAGGGTTTATCATCAGGATCCATTTGTTATCTAAATCATGATTTTTGAAAATTTCAGTATACTGCTGAGATAGTTCAATGGTATTAGCAATACTTCTAACATCACACCAATTGTGTTTTGTGATAGCCACATTTGTAGTTTCTAACGCTAAAGCGTTGGTATTAATGTGATTTATTGAATTCATTCTTAAAACCTCGATATACTGTATATGTGTACAGTATATCGTTTTTGGTGTTTATTCAAGCACTTTTTATAATTAATATTAATTGATCCTACTGAAGGATCTAATGCAATAAACGTCAGTAAATGCACGAAAGTAGTGCCAACAGTATTGAAGATACCCGCACTATTGATTGGCCCAATGCTGTGCTTGGGTATTTTAGCGACAGACCATTGTTAACGCTTAAGCTTTCCTTAATAAAAGTTTGTTATTTTCATTAGCCAAATATTCAAGGTAAATACCTCCCTATGAATAAACAGGTGATTTTGTGAATAAACGCTATTAACCTTCATTATTTTATGGCGAATATTTCTGTAATAACCGACAATAGTGGTGAGATAAAACACCTTGAGTCGTTCACAACTATGGCATGGTTAGTCTTCTGTTCACTGTTGATAGTTTTCGACCGTAAAGTATTCATAAGCTGGTTTAGAAAAGGCTAGATAATATAAAAATCATCAATAGTCATTTTAAATTGTTATAGGAAAATCATGCGTATATTGTTAGTTGAAGACGACATACCCTTGGCTTTGGGATTACAGCAGTCACTTCGTCATGAAGGCTTCGTTGTTAATCATGTTGATAATGGTAAGGCGGCAATTTTAGCATTGTCTGTGCCAGATCAAGACTTAGTTATTCTTGATCTGGGTTTACCTGATATTGATGGATTGGCAGTGCTTAAACGCACTCGTGATCGTAAGCTAGGTATTCCTGTTATTATTTTAACTGCAAGAGATTCTCTTGAAGATAAAGTTAAAGGCTTAGACTTTGGTGCAGATGATTACCTGGTAAAGCCTTTTGAAATTAGCGAATTGTTAGCGCGCCTTCGTGTCATTGAACGGCGTTTAGGCACGGCAAAGTCGGCATTGATTATTTGCTCAGACGTGGCAATTGATACTGCAGCGCATAAAATCCTTATTAAAGATGAAGAATTAAAAACGTCAAAAAAAGAGTACATGGTATTAAAAGCATTGATGGAAAATGCCGGTCGAATCCAATCTCGAGAACAAATTGAATCGCGTTTATATGAATGGGGAGAAGAAGTCGCCAGTAATGCTGTTGAGGTACATATACACAACTTAAGAAAAAAATTGCCTGAACAATTTATAAAAACAGTCAGAGGCGTTGGTTATACGGTTAATAAAACTTAATGTCGATTCGTCGCTACTTAGTGCTTGTTTTACTATCAATCATCACTTTGATGACATTTTTTGCTGCCATACAGGGCTATAAAGCCAGTATGGAACAAGCAACTAGTCTATTTGATGAGCAATTAGTTATTGTCGGTAAAACCTTGTTAGCGACCTCTGCTACTCTTTCTGATAAGAGTGAGGAAAATAGATTAAGTGCAGCAACAGTGGTCCCTTCTAACCATATTGCTTATCAAGTCTTTAGCAATAATACTTTATTATTACGCACAGATAATGCTCCAGAACAGTTAATTACTGATCTACCTGCAGGGTTTACCGACCTTAATTTTATTGGACAGCGTTGGCGAGTCTATATAGAAACATCAGCAAACGAACAAACCCCAAGAAGTCAATTAACAGTGCTGGTTGCTCAACCGCTTGAACAAAGATTTTCACTGGCTGAACAAGTTATATTGTCTGCTGTGACTCCTATTGTTTTAGTTATCCCCTTGATTGCCTTATTTATTTTTATGGCGATTCGTCAAGGATTAAAACCGTTAACTGTTTTGCGCCGAGAATTGTCAGAAAAGAAAATCAATGATTTATCACAGCTTTCAAGTGAGACATCAACAAAAGAGCTACAACCGGTTATTCAGACACTAAATCTGTTATTTGAGCGCTTATCGGCGGCATTTTCAAGGGAACGTTATTTTGCTTCTGACGCCGCTCATGAATTAAGAACGCCGTTAAGTGTGCTCAAAATTAATGTTCACAATTTACAAATAACCCAAAGTGAAAACCTTGACAGCACCGGGCAGGCTTCGTTAATGCAATTGGGTCAAAGTGTTGACCGAATGGCTCATGTTGTCGATCAAATATTAACATTAAATCGTACTAATCCTGATCAACTCACCATGGCAGTCACTAAGCTTGAATTACAAGGATTGTTGCAACAAGTGATCAGCGACTTATACCCTGAAATATTGCAGCATCAGCATGATATTTCGTTAGAAAGTGAAGCCACAATTATTTATGCTAATGAATTTGCTTTATTGACCTTAGTGAAAAATTTAATTGGTAATGCCTGTAAATATACTCCTAAAGGCGGACATATTTTGGTAAGAACGTTGATTGATGAAGACAGTTTTACCCTGACTGTTGAAGATTCTGGCCCCGGTATTGACTCCAGCGAATACCAGCGAGTTTTCGATCGTTTTTATCGTGTGGGTGGAGATAGCCATCACTCTACTGTGGTAGGATGTGGCTTAGGTTTAGCGATTGTTCAGCATATTGTTAAATTACATCATGCGAGTATTATTTTAGCAAAATCGACGAAATTAGGTGGCCTTAGCGTGTCAGTTACGTTTCCACAAAAGACTCAAGCGATTGACTTACATTTACATCAGTTTGAACAAGAATGGGAGGATAATAAGTGAAAGCACCTGCTATTTTTATGAAAAAAACCAGCATTATTAGCCTCTTTATCTCTTTAATCTTTAGCCCAAGTGTCTGGGCTGAACGAGCTGAGTATGTCGTAGAATTGAAAGATCATTTGTTTTTTCCATCGGTTATAAAAATTCCACCAAACAAAAAAGTTAAACTTGTTATTTATAATCGAGATTCAACCCCTGAAGAGTTTGACAGTTTTGATTTAAATCGAGAAAAAGTTATTTTCCCCCATAAAAGAGCGGTTATTTTTATTGGCCCATTACCCGAGGGTAAATATAACTTTTTTGGTGAGTTTAATCCTAATAGTGCCAAAGGGACCATTATCGTTACCCCGTTGCCTGAGCGCAAAAAAGCAATTAACGCTACTGTTCAAAACATAATAGGAGGTGCTTAATGTTAATTAATACCGTGCTTTTGTTTTTGAGTAACAGTTTAGTTATTTTTATGGTGTTAGCCTTGTTGTTATCGATTAAAAATAAGTTTCAACTCTGTGGTCTTACCCTTATAAGTGGTGCGCTATTGGGTATTTTGTTTATGTTATTGCTTTGGATTTATATCGATGTGATCAGCCAAATGTTTGATGATACCGGGCTTGAATGGTTCTATGCGAGTATACATATTCTTGTTTACATTCTCATTTTACATTTTATTCATCGTTCACATATCAGCGTTAGCACCGCCAATAACAGTCAGCTATCTTGGTATGCTGGCGTAATACTCGCGTTCGTTATTATGCTACAAGGTACTAACTTCCTCATTTACTTTATTGGATATTGGTCGCAAACCGATATGGTTAATTCACTTTTTATTGGCGTTGTTTTAGGTACAGGAATTTGTATTAGTATCAGTATACTATTGTACTTTTTTTGCTTGTTTCTCAATGAACGTTTGTATGGTCGAAGCACAGAAGTTATTTTTATTTTATTTGCTTGTGGATTATTTAATAAAACCAGCGATTTATTACTACAAATTGATTTTTTACCCAGTAGTCGTATGATTTTTGATGTTAATTTTATTGTTAGAGAAAAGTCTGAATTAGGACATTTTTTGAAAGCTTTATTTGGTTACGATGCAAGCCCAACGCTATTACAAATTGGACTTTACTTTGGCGCTTTATTTATCGCACTTTATTGGTGTCAGTTTCCTCATAAACCTTGGCGGATCCCTCTCTTTAAGCAGGTTGTATCATGAAAAAAATATTTTATGTTTTAACGTTACTCTTGTACAACCTTTACAGCGTTCTTGCTTTTGCTGATGGGGTAGTGGTTGATAAAGTGTATCATCCGTACGTGTTACCCAATGAAAAAGAAGTTGAATGGCGTTTACTGTCTCACCAAACGGAAAAGACCAATGACTTAGCGCAGCGCTTTGCTTACGGGCAGTCTGTACTTGACAATCTGATGGTAGAACTTTATATCGTTGGCGAACGCGATAGCGATGGAAATTTTGGTTTATCTGCTTACGAGATAGAAACCCGTTGGATGCTAACGGAGCAAGGTCAGTATTGGGCTGATTGGGGCATGCTTTTTGAATTTGAAAAAGAACATGATAAAGACAGTTGGGAAGTGACTTCAGGCTTGTTGTTTGAGAAAGAAATAGGGCGGACCAGTTTAAGTATTAATGCATTTTTGATTTACGAGTGGGGCAATGACATCAAAAATGAAATAGAAATGGAGTTTCGCGCTCAGTATCGTTATCGCTGGCTACCGCAATTTCAACCCGCAATTGAGTTATATTCAGGTGAAGATTATGTCGGTATTGGTCCAGCTTTCATGGGAATTCAACGCTTTGATCGACAAAAACAGTTGAAATGGGAACTCGCCTTCATCACTGGACTGAATGGCGAAAGCAAAGATCATATTTTGCGCGCGGCTATTGAGTTTGAATTTTAATGAACCGCATTTTACCACTAAATAGACGCCACGCAGCGACCTTCTTATGGCTATGTTGTTGTTGTTTTTTATTACTTTTTTCGCTAGGGCTAAGTTGGCAAGTCAATAAAAGTGTTAATTTTTTTTATAAGTTTTGGTACTCACCATTAAATATTGAACAAACGATAAAAACTTATGCACCACAGAATACACAAGGTAAACAGGACTTTGCCCAGACAAGCCGCGAGCAACATTTACAAAGCTTTGGTGAAATAGTTGATGAAATTCATAATAACGGCGAGGGTCTGGCAAGGTTAAGTTATCTCAATAACGATAACCAGCGTCGCGCTTTACTGACCAAACCTGAGGTCGTACATTTACAAGATGTCAGTGTTTTAATTAACCAATTACGTACGATATCAGTGATTAATGTCTTATTACTACTGATTACGATTGCTGGCGTATCTCGTTTCAAACAGCCAAAGCCAGCTAAAAAAGAGCGCTATATGGCGGTAATTATTCCCACTGTTTTATTTATAGCTGTGTTTTCACTGTTTGGTTTTACCGATGTCTTTTACTATCTGCATACGGTGGTCTTTCCTGATAATCATCAATGGTTTTTTTATTATCAAGAGTCACTAATGAGTAGCCTAATGAAAGCACCCGACTTATTTGCTGCAATAGCATTGTCGCTCAGTGTTATCGCAGCGGGGATTTATATGTTAATTTATCGATTATTAATGACAAAAATCTTTAGCAGCTAATCGTGTTCGTCAGTGCGTTGACATCTTGTATACGTAATAAATTATCATGAGCATTGAAGTGAATTGTTTGAAAGTCAGCAACTAAAAGCAAGTTTTGGCGAGCATGAAATCATCAATGTTCAGACCATTACCGCGGGTGGAAAGTCGAGTTATATTTCAGCCAAGCAACTGTTTATATAACAGTGTACTGGGCTGAAATAGTAGTGCTAGGGGTTAATTGATTCTAATTCTTTAATACGGCTTTGACTCACTAAAATATAACACTTCTTGTAGGCAGAAGCCGCACCCGTTCCCGGTGAAATAGCAAGGTACTGCCATCGACAGTCATTTTCTCTAAAGGTAATGAAATTACGTTGTGAGCGTTTAAACATGTTTAATGCCGCTTTTCTTCCGGTTACAGAGGCAAACTCTTCAAGGATGAACACTTGATTGTTTATCCATGTTTGTAACTCTCTATCTACCGCATGTTTAACTATGTCTAGACAGCCTGATAAGCCAGAGGTTGTTTTTTGGGTCAGCTCACATTCATCAATAGACTTTTTTGCGTAGCTAACATTGGATAAAAAACAAAGGGCTAAGGCTAAACAGTAGAAAGAATTTTTGCTCATGATACTTTTCATTATATTTATAAGTTTATGGTTAATCATCGGATCATAGGTAAAGTAATAATAGCTCAACTTTATGCGGGTAGTACTTTTTTATAAGGTTTTACGGTCACTTTTTTATAAACACCCGCGCCAATATAAGGGTCTTTATCTGCCCATACTTGGGCTTGGGTTAAACTATCAAATTCAGCAACGATAAGTGAACCAGTAAAACCTGCATCACCAGGATTTTCATTATCGATTGCCGGACAAGGACCCGCAACTAATAATCGCCCTTGGTCTTGTAATTCTCGTAAACGTGCTAAATGTTGCTCACGTACTGACATTCTTAAAGCTAAACTATTTTCTACGTCTTCTGAATAAATAAGATAAAACATGTCGTTTCCATAAAGGTTGAGGTTATATTTAGGTTAAGTGATTACTTCTTTTCTTCAATTGATCTGTCACTTTCTTCATCATCATCGGGTAAATGTTTTGATAATAATAAAATTGAGACGATTGAAAAAACAAACATTAAGCCGGTTAAACCGAATACTTTAAAGTTTACCCAAGTGTCTTGGTCAAAATTAAAAGCGACGTATAAATTTAATATCGCGCAAAATGTGAAAAAGAGCGCCCAAGCTAAGTTTAACTTACGCCAAATATCCTCAGGTAAAGTTAATGACTCATCGAGGAAGTCTTTGATGATGTTTTTATTAAAAATTTTATCACTGACCATAAGTGCGATTGCAAAGAATAAATTGATGATGGTGACTTTCCATTTGAGAAAATTATCATCATGTAAAAATATTGTCAGCCCACCAAACACCGCAATAAGGACAAAAAATATTAAGGTACGTTTAGGGATGGGTTCTTTTTTGAAAAGATAGTAAATTATTTGCGCAGCGCCAAGAATAATTAAAGCGCCGGTTGCCCAATATATATCAACAAATTTATAAACAATAAAAAAAACAACGAGGGGGAGATATTCAAACAGAGCGTGCATAGTATTAAATCTCCAACCAACCTTCGTTTATGAGTTAATTCTACTCAATGCTTAAGCATTAGCCAAACAATTATTTGGCTAATGTGAACTAATAACGTGAAACATGAGCGAAAACGTTACAAATTATTAACTGAAAGGATTAACTTTTTTTAATTAAAATTAACTAGCCCTTTATTAGTCCAAACGGGTCATCGATAGAATATGATGGTTCAGTAAACCATTTTGCCCCATGCTCACTCATATAAAAATGATCTTCTAGGCGAACACCAAATTCGTCTGGTACCACTAACATTGGCTCATTAGAGAAACACATTCCTACCGACAGGGGTGTTTTATCACTGCGAACTAGATAAGGCCATTCATGAATGTCTAAACCTATGCCGTGGCCGGTTCTGTGGGGACAACCCGGTGTTTGATAATCAGGTCCCATTGCTTGGCTGGCTAAATAATCACGAGCGGCAATATCAACATCACCACAAGGTACGCCAAGTATTGCTGCGTTAAATGCACTTGCTTGGGCATTTTTTTCAATCAGCCACATTTGACGCTGACGTGGGTTAGCTTCACCAAAAACATAAGTTCTGGTGATATCTGAATTGTATCCTTCTAACTGACAACCGGTATCAATAAGCACTATATCGTTAATGTCTAAAGTTTTTGGATTTTTTACCCCGTGTGGAAAAGATGAATCTTCACCAAAGAGCACAATACAAAAGTAAGATCCTGCAGCGGCGCCAACCTTTATGTGGGCTTGATTGATAAAGTCAGTAACTTCTTGCGTACTGATCCCCTGATATAATATTTTAGCGACGGCTTGATGTACTGCCATCGTCATATTTTTAGCCTGTTGTAGCAAAGCTATTTCAGCTAACGATTTTTCACTACGACAACCAGCCGTAATTGCTTTTGCATTGATCAGTTGGTAATGGTTTAGGCTACTGTCGGCACATTGTTTAATACCATCAGCAATGAAGAATGCGGTTGACTCGTCAAGCGCAATATTGCCTGAGTCAATCCCCATGTTTTTTAAGGTTTCAATAAATAATTGATAAGGGTTTTCATGTTCTTGCCAACCATTAACTTTACCTTTAATGGTCATATACTGACGTAAGGTATTTACCTCAAAGAATGGGGTAATGTATTGAATGTCGCCTTGCTGTGGGATTATTGCTCCAACCATACGTTCACTGGCATACCATTTTGTGCCCGTAAAATAATAGAGGTTAGTGCCAGCATCTAAGTAAGTTGCCTCAATATTATTGTCTTTCATTAATTGCTGAGCTTTAGCGATACGTAACTCAAACTCGTTTGAAGAAATAGGCTCAACATCGCCAGTCATATTGTTAAGTTTGGCTAGCTCTGTTTGTGCATCAGAGCCTCCTACACCTATAGTCATTGTTTGTGTCATTAGCGTCCCAAAAATAATGTATATTATTTCGTTATTATGACATGAACTATTTATTTTATACAATATACATTACTGAAGAAGCTATTTTTACATGTGATAAAAGCCAAGTTATCGCGCCATTAATATTTAAGGAATATTGGGTCTGCTGATAGATTAAGTGCCTGCAGGTAAAGTTCAGGGTTATTGTCTTGAAAAAATTTAACCCGGGCGACCGCTTGCGGTAGATCTTGATTTGCCGCATGAATAAGCCAGGCAAGTCCAAGGCCATGATCTTCTTCTGTGCCTTCAGCTAAGAAAAAAGCACGGCCCATCGCGCCCATCGCTTTTACATGACCAAGCTTTGCCGCTTGTTCAAACAATTGAAACGCTTGTTCAATATCGCCAGACTGCCTTTTTAAGAGAGCGTTATCGAACAAGTCGTTACCTCTTTCGCTTAAGGGCGAAGTCGTTATATCTGGCTCATTATTTAACTCACTTTGCCCTTGGTGTTTAAAGGGGCTATCAACAACTTTGTTATGGTGAGTTTCTAAGTATAAGTCTTCAATAAGCTCGCTGTTTTCATCTTCGTTATCAGAAAATATATCTTTAATGTCTATATCTTTTCTTTTTTCAGTTAACAAACAACTCATCACTGCATCATAGCGGCCATTGAGTTGCTCAATGGTTTGTTGCTGTTTACTGATTTGTTTTTTGTAATAGCTCGCATCTTCAGTTAATTGTTTGATATGAGCATTTTGTTGGTCAAGATGTTTTTGATGAGACTGCTTTAAGTTATCAATGTTTGATTGATTAGCGAGATCAATTCTTAATTGTTGGCTATGACTATATTTTTCAAACCGCTCTAATACACCTTGAACACTCTGCTCGTAGTTAGTTTTCATTTTTTCAAACCAACGAAATATTTGGCTGGGCACTTTTTGATTATCTTCTGGCATAGCTGTTCTCAAAACATATCCTTTTTTTAACCATAATAATTGTAAACAGGGAAAGCAATATATTCATTACGAAAGCTTACTTTATTTATGTTTATTTTAAAAAAAAGTAATGAATTTATGCTAAACACCTAAAAAATGGCGGGTTTCTATTAAAATAAACTTGCAGTTAATTTTTTATGGTTTATCTTTGTTGCTAAGTATTCTATTTTTATGCGAATTTATAAGGGATTAAATGTTCATATTACCGGCTCTGTTAACCATTGCTCAAGTGGATGACTGTAAAAATCAACTACTCGATGAAATTGCTAAAAATGATGTTATAACATTTGATGACAGTGCTGTTACCCATATAGATACCGTTGGTGTGCAATTATTATTAGCGGCGGTCACCTACATCGCGGCACAAAATAAAGTACTCAATTGGAATTCCAACTCCCGTGTTATTCAAGAAAGCGTTAAGCAATTAGGGCTTAATGAAGCCATTTTAAATCAATATCTAAATGCTTAGAATCAATTTTGAGATATCATCTAAATATTATTAAGCTTTTGCTGTTTATATTTACCTTAAAAAGGAAATACCTATGACCAAAATTTTGGTTGTTGATGATTCTAACTCTATTCGCGATATGGTTAGTTTTACATTAAAAAGTGCCGGTTATGAAACCGTTGAAGCAAGAGACGGACAAGAAGGTTTGAGTAAAGCTCAGGGTGGGGCTTTTGACTTAGTGATCTCAGACGTAAATATGCCGATTATGGACGGTATTACTTTATGCGAAGAGTTACGTAAGTTACCCCCTTTTAAGTTTACTCCTATTTTAATGCTAACGACCGAAAGTTCTGGTGATATGAAAATGCGTGGCAAAGCAGCTGGTGCTACCGGATGGTTAGTTAAACCTTTTAACCCTGAAAAATTATTAGCAACCATTAAGCGGGTTGTTAGGTAGCTATTATGAGCGTAGATCTCACACAGTTTATTCCAAGCTTTTTAGAAGAAAGTTTTGAAGGTCTCGAATTAATGGAGTCGAGCTTGCTAAATTTAGAGCAAGGTGATGATGAAACGATTAATTCAATATTTCGTGCTGCCCATTCCATTAAAGGAGGAGCTGGTACTTTTGGCTTTAATCATGTCACAGAGTTCACTCATTTGGTTGAAACACTTCTTGATGAAATGCGTGATGGCAGGCGTAATATTGAACAAGATGACGTTGAATTATTATTAGAGTCTGTTGACTGTATGCGCTTGTTAATTGAGGCAATAAGAGATGAACAAGAGTGTGATAGTGAAAAAATAGCTGAAAACTCAACGCGCTTAGAGGAAACATTAGCCTCAAGTGGCAATGTGAATACTGAAGCACTACTCATAAACGTTGATGACACTACGGACAATAACAATGATATAACAAGGTGGCAGATAAAATTTATACCAGAGCATCATTTAGTGCAAACGGGTAATGACCCTCTACTCCTCTTTAATGCCTTGGCTGATTTAGGAGAAATTTCTTTAGAAGCTGATGCTAAAGACCTACCAGCATTAAATGATATTGATGCCGAAGAACTCTATTTAAGTTGGCAGTTAACATTGTGCTCAAATGCCAGTGAAGCGGAAATAAAAGAAGTCTTTGAATGGGTTGAAGATGAATGTGAATTAATTATTACCAAAGAAGAACACCTCTTAGCTGTTGAAGTTGAAGTTAAAGAGGGGATTGAAGTCAATACTATTGATCAGTCAAGCCAAGATGAAGCGACTAATATAACAACGCCAATCGAATCTAGCTTTCCTGAGCCTACGCCAAAAAACATCCCAGATAAACCAGCAGGTAAGTCTAAAAATGATCTCGGTTCTATTCGAGTCGGCGTTGATAAAGTTGACAGTTTAATTAACTTGGTTGGTGAATTAGTTATTACTCAATCTATGCTGTCTGAGTTAGGCAATGATTTTGACTTGTCAAAAGTTGAGCGCCTAAATGCGGGGTTGGAGCAGTTACTACAAAATACTAAAGAATTACAAGAAAGTGTTATGCGAATTCGCATGCTACCGATTAGTTTTGTTTTTAATCGTTTTCCAAGATTAGTACATGACCTGTCTAAAAAAACAGGAAAAGAAATTGAGCTTATTCTTAAAGGTGAGCAAACAGAACTCGATAAAACTGTTATGGAACAAATTGGCGATCCGCTGGTACATTTAGTGCGTAATGCCGTTGATCATGGTATTGAGTCTGCACACGTTAGACTCGCTAATGGTAAGCCTGAAAAGGGTTCTATTGTGCTTGATGCCTATCATCAAGGTGGCAGTATTTGTATTGAAATTAGTGATGATGGTGGCGGCATTGACCGCCAAGCTGTTTTTAATAAGGCACTTGAAAAAGGCCTCGTTGATGAAAAAACCACTTTATCTGATAGCCAAGTTTTTGATTTACTTTTTGAACCTGGATTTTCTACAGCTAAAGAGGTCAGTGATATTTCTGGCCGTGGCGTCGGTATGGATGTGGTAAAAAAGAATATTCAATCATTAGGTGGACGAATACAAGTCGAGTCTGAACAAGGCAAGGGGAGTACCTTTCGGATAAACCTACCTCTTACTTTAGCAATACTTGATGGTCAGTTAGTTCGGGTGGGTAAGGAAGTTTATATTATTCCTTTAATTACTATTGTTGAATCTCTTCAGCCACAAAAAGAGCTTATTAATCGTGTTTCAGGTGACATGCTGCTTTATCGGCTCAGGGAAGATAATGTACCGGTTATCCCTATTTATCAGTTATTTAATATCCCTTGTGAATTTGAACATATCGAAAGTTGTTTGTTGGTTGTGGTTGAAGCAGACGGACAAAAAATTGGTTTAATGGTTGATGATTTACTTGCCCAGCAGCAAGTCGTCATTAAGAGCTTAAATGATAATTATCAACAAGTTCAAGGTGTCTCAGGAGCCACTATCCTGGGTGATGGTTCTGTGGCTATGATTCTTGATGTACCTGGTATTATTGAAATGGCGTTAACAAAAGCACAAATAAATCAACAACACCAGTCAAGTGTTCAATCTCAAATTACCCAGTCAATATCGACAGGAGTGAACACTTAATGGATATTCAAATGTTAGCAGCAGAGGTGCCAGTTGAAGGAGAGCATTCCTTAGAGGGCATCGACTTTATTACCAGTGGTGACCAGTACCTCACTTTTTTATTAGCAGATGAACAATACGCTGTTGATATTTTATGTGTCGAAGAAATACGTAGTTGGGAAAACCCAACCCGCATCCCTAATTCACCTTGTTATATTAAAGGGGTTATAAATATGCGCGGCATTATTGTACCTATAGTTGATCTACGAATGAAATTTAATATCAGTAGTGCTATTTATTGTGAAACAACGGTCGTGATTGTTTTAACTGTGGAAACCGAAGATAAAACCCGCACTATAGGTTTTGTGGTTGACGCCGTATCAGATGTGCTCAATGTAGAAGCAAGCGATATAAAACCTGCGCCAGCATTTGGTGGCTGTGTACCACAAAATTACTTACAAGGTTTAGTAAATGTTGGCGAAAATGTTGTCACTTTACTCAATGTTAACGTTTTACAAGAAATTGAAAAACATCAGTTAATATAAATAAAGGAAGATACCATGGAACAAGAGCAAGAATATCTCACCTTTATGTTAAATGGCGAAGAGTATGGTGTTGATATTTTATGCGTACAAGAAATACGCGTGTGGAGTTCAGTTACCGAGTTACCGAACAAGCCAAATTATATCAAAGGGGTCATTAACTTACGTGGCATTATTGTACCTATCATAGATTTACGCCAGCGTTTTGGTCAACAACCGCTCGCATATAATGAACAAACAGTGATCATTATTTTACGAAAGCCAAATAGTCAAAAAAACATGGTAGTCGGTGTTGTGGTCGACGCCGTATCAGAAGTTTACAAGTTTGACAAAAAATCAATACGGATCCCTCCTACTTTTGGTAATAAAATAGATCGTTGTTTTTTACAGGGCTTAGTGTCAATTGACGACAGGCTTATTATTTTACTGGATAGTCATAGTTTATTAGATCAGGACGAACTCTACGACGTAGAAAACCACCTAAACAGTTCACTGCAATGATACATAGCAAGCAGTGTTGATCGTTATTGAATAAGCGACAATATAGATAAATAAGAGCATTAATATAATGACAGCTAAACAGATTAATTTAGTTCAGCAAAGTTGGCAAAAAGTACTGATACTTTCACCCGATGTTGGCGATTTGTTTTATCAACAATTATTTGTATTAAGACCGGAATTAGCGACATTATTAAAAAATGATAAGCAAGATAAAATCCGGGCTAATAAAGACTTTATCTGTTTATTAAGCCAAGAAATAAATTTATTACAGCCAATTGAACTGACTGAAGAAAAAGTTAATACATCAGTCACTACTAATGATGTTAAAAATTATCAAGCAGATGTTGAAAATGCCTTGTTGCTAGCATTAACAATGATACTAGATAAAGAGTTAAAAATTGCGCTCAAAAGAGCTTGGATCTCGACAATTAAACGTTTAGTAGGAAGCATTGTTATTGAGTTAGTGCTTAATCCTATAAAAATAAAAGATAACATTCAATCGATAGGGAAGAATACTACCATGGATAAAGAGACCGAAATTTCAGTTGAGCAGGCTAAAGAATTGCAATTTTCAGACATGTTAGCTCAGATAGAAGCGCTGAATAAAGTTCAAGCGCTAATTGAGTTTAATATGGACGGTACTATTATTACCGCCAATGAAAACTTCTTATCGACCTTAGGTTATAGCTTAGAAGAAGTGCAAGGTAAGCATCACAGTATGTTTGTCGAACATAGTTTTAAAATAAGTGAAGAATATCAAAATTTTTGGGAAAGCTTGAATCGTGGTGAGTTTGAATCAAAAACTTATAAACGCATTGCTAAAGGCGGCAGAGAAGTTTGGATACAGGCGTCTTATAACCCTATCCTTAATACAGAGGGGGTTCCTTATAAAGTGATGAAATTTGCAACGGACATTACTGAACAAAAATTAGCCCACGTAAACTTTTTAGGTCAGATTGAAGCGATAAGTAAAGCGCAAGCTGTGATTGAATTTAATATGGACGGCACTATTATCACCGCGAATGAAAACTTTTTATCAACGCTCGGTTATACCCTAGAAGAAGTAAAAGGCCAGCACCACAGCATGTTTATTGAGCCAGAACTCAAAAATAGTGTTGAATATAAACTCTTTTGGGAAAGCTTAAATCGCGGTGAATACGACTCAAAAGAATATAAACGCATCGGTAAAGGTGGTAAAGAAGTTTGGATACAAGCTTCTTACAATCCTATATTAGACTTAAATGATAAACCTTTTAAAGTGGTAAAATTCGCCTCAGACGTCACCAAACAAAAATTAATAAGTGCTGATTATTCTGGACAAATTGCCGCGATAAGCAAATCACAAGCGGTGATTGAATTTAATATGGACGGTACTATTATTACCGCCAATGACAATTTTTTATCGGCGTTAGGTTATACACTTAGTGAAATACAGGGGCAACACCATAGCTTATTTGTTGATCCTGCTCATAAGTCGACTATTGAATATCAACAATTTTGGCAAAAACTTAATCGCGGTGAATTCGACAGTGGCGAATATAAACGCATAGGCAAAGGCGGGAAAGAAGTTTGGATACAAGCGTCTTACAACCCTATTTTAGATTTAAACGGCAAGACCATGAAAGTCGTTAAATATGCCGCAGATATCACCGGAAGAAAGCAAGCTATTGCTCAAATTAAAGAAACGTTAATGACCTTATCTGACGGTGACTTAACGCAATATATTGAAACAGAGTTGGTAGGTGAATTTAATATTATTGGCACTTCTATTAATGAATTTATTGATGTGTTGAGTAATATGGTTGGTGATATTCGCAGCGCGTCAACCAATGTTTTTGATTCAGCTCGTGAACTTGCTGAAGGAAACAACGAACTTAGCCACAGAACAGAATCTCAAGCCTCTAGCCTTGAAGAAACAGCTTCTGCTATGGAAGAACTAACCAGTACCGTGCAGCAGAATGCAGAAAACACATCTGAAGCGAGTAAGTTGTCAGCATCGGTTATGGACAAAGCAAGTAATGGTGGCGCAGTAGTAAAAAATGCTATCACGGCGATGAGTGATATTAATAAGTCGAGTAAAAAAATTGCTGACATCATCAGTGTTATTGATGAAATTGCCTTTCAAACCAACTTGTTGGCTTTAAATGCTGCAGTTGAAGCGGCAAGAGCGGGTGAACAAGGTCGTGGTTTTGCGGTGGTTGCTGCAGAAGTTCGCAACTTAGCGCAACGTTCAGCCGGTGCCGCTAAAGAGATTAAAGGTTTAATAAACGACAGTGTTGAAGCGGTAGGTCAAGGGACTAAGTTAGTTGATGAAACCGGTCAAACTTTTACTGAACTGGTTAATGCTATTGAAGAAGTCAGTAAAATGATCAGCGATATTGACAGTGCGGGTAAAGAGCAATCGGCAGGTATTGGCGAAGTCAGTGCCGCCGTTAGCCAAATGGATGAAATGACTCAACAAAATGCCGCATTAGTTGAAGAAGCAGCAGCATCGAGTAAGTCAATGGAAGAACAGTCACAAGCACTTCTTGATCAAGTTGCTTTCTTTAATAATGGCGAAGATGATGAACAAGAGATTCAAACCCCTGTTCGTCGCTCACAACAAACAAGTAGAAGACCGGCAACTAGACAGCCGGCAACTAGACAGCCGGCAACTAGACAGCCGGCAAGTAGACAGCCGGCAAGTAGACAACCAACAAGAGCCGCGAGCAGACAACCAACCAGACCAGCGCCCAGGGCAAAGGTGACTCGAACCAAAACTGAATCGGATCAAGAGTGGGAAGAGTTCTAGGGCATACGATTAATGACAGAGCGTGATAAAGCGTTTCAATTAAGTAGCGATAACTTTAATTATCTTTGTCAATTTGTTTATGACACAGCTGGTATTGTACTCAATGCCAGTAAAAAAGAGATGGTGTACCGTCGTCTTACTCGTATTATTCGTGAGCGTAAACTTCCCTCCTTTACGGCTTATTGCAACTTATTAAAGGCAGATACAGAAAAAGAGCAAGATTACTTTATCAATGCGATTACCACGAATTTAACCAGTTTTTTTCGTGAGCAGCATCATTTTGATTATATGACGCAAGATGAACTACCTAAATTACTCGGTAATCGCCTATCGCATGATAAACGCCTGAGAATTTGGTCGTCTGCAAGCTCCACTGGAGAAGAACCTTACAGTATTGCTATTACGGTGCTCGAAGCAATAAAAAGCCAGTTAAGTCAATGGGATGTAAAAATATTAGCAACAGATATTGACAGTAATGTGTTAGCTGTTGCTAAAGAAGGTACTTATGATGAACGCCGCATAGAAGATGTTCCAAGGAAGTTTAAGGAAAAATATTTTACCAAAGGCATTGGCATTAACGAAAGTAAAGTAAAGGTAGGTAAACAGTTACAAGCACTTATTACCTTTAAAAAATTGAATCTATTACATGAATGGCCAATGAAAGGGCCATTTGACATCATTTTTTGTCGAAATGTGATTATATATTTTGATAAAAAAACGCAGCAAGAATTATTTGCCCGTTATTATGAAATGTTAGCACCGGGCGGTTTACTTATTTTAGGGCATAGTGAAAATTTAGGTCAATATCAACAACATTTTGAAAGTGTCGGACGCACCATTTTTAGAAAAGCATTTTAGCCGTTCTATAATAAGTGAACAAATAATTATGGTTTTAAATCGACAAGACAATATTTATGTTAAGCAATGCTTAAAACAATGTTTAGCAGAGTTTGCCCATATAAATCATTATTGGGATGCAAAAAGACAACAAGTTATCGCTAAAATTCTTCCTGGTGAATTTTATATGACTCGAGATAATGTTGCTATAGCGACCACGTTAGGGTCTTGTATTTCAGCCTGCATTTGGGATGAACATAGCGGTATAGGTGGCATGAATCATTTTATGCTGCCGCTAACCGATAAAGAAGCCCATGAAGTTGATTGGGGACAACGCGGTATGGCATCTGATGCGACGCGTTATGGCAACTTTGCAATGGAACACCTCATTAATATGATCTTGAAAAACGGTGGTCGAAAAGTAAATTTACGCGCTAAGGTATTTGGTGGCGGTAAAGTCTTAAAACACATGTCTGATATTGGTGAAAAAAATATTAGCTTTGTGATGAAATATCTTGCTGATGAAGGGATACCCGTTGAAGGTTCAGATTTAGGTTCTTTTTTCCCTCGCAAGGTTTTGTTTGAACCGCTAAGTGGCCGAGCTTTTGTTAAAACGATTGATAATTTACATAATGATACTATTGCGCGTCGTGAAAGTGCTTACAGAAACCGTATAGACCAAACACCTGTAGAAGGTGATGTAGAATTATTTTAGCGATTATTGAAATCCTTATAGACCAAACACCTGTTCCTGCTGAGCGTGTGATGTAGAATTTTTTAGCGTTATTTAATAGTTACAGTCGAGCTTAGGATGTTAGTTATATGAAACCAATTAAAGTATTAATTATTGATGATTCTTCGGTTATCCGAGCGGTTATTAATGAGGTTTTAAAAGATGACCCTGAAATTGAAGTGGTTGGCGAAGCTAAAGACCCAATGATCGCGCGAGAGCAAATCAAAAAGCTAAATCCTGACGTACTGACTTTAGATATTGAAATGCCAAAGATGGATGGTATTACCTTTTTGAAAAACTTAATGCGACTGCACCCTATGCCGGTCGTGATGTTATCAACATTAACGACCAAAGGGGCTGATATAACCCTACAAGCTTTAGAAATAGGGGCTGTTGATTTTATTGCAAAACCTAGTTTTGAAGCCTTGATTGCTAATAAGTCTACTTTTCAAGAGACTTTATTGAGAAAAATAAAATTTGCCGCAACGGTTGATAATAAAAACTTTCGACTTAACAGCGCGCTATCAAAACCTCTAGTGGCTGGTCTACTGCTTTTTAAAGGTTGCCAGCGCTCGAATCATTTAGTGGCTATTGGCGCTTCAACAGGAGGCACCGAAGCAATTAAAGCAATTATTACCGCTTTGCCAAGTAATTCTCCCGCTGTGGTTATCACCTTACATATTCCAAAAATATTCAGTGCGAGATATGCACAACGGATGAACGAAAATTGTGCTGTTGATGTGCAAGAAGCAAGGCATGGCCAAAAGATTAAAGCGGGTAATGTTTATATTGCGCCAGGTAATCTTCATCTAAAAGTAGAAAGTAAAGGCGGAGCACTTTTTTGTATTTTAGAAGACTCATCTGATGTTAACCGTCATAAGCCTGCCGTTGACGTTTTGTTTAATTCCTTACTGCCACTTGCTAATAATGTTCAAGCGGTATTATTAACCGGCATGGGACAAGATGGAGCCAAAGGTTTATTAAATTTAAAAAATGCAGGCGCTATGACTATTATCCAAGATAAGGCAAGTAGTTTAATTTGGGGAATGCCAGGCAGTGCTCATGCATTAAATGCTCAGGTAAAAGAGTGCTCATTAGTTACTATACCTAAGGAAATTTTAGCTCATGCTGCAGTGGATCGAAAGAGTAAAAAAGAGGTGTTTTATGAAAAATAAAGCCATGCTGTTATTAAAAACTGGACTGGTGATTGTTGGCGTAATACTGATGGACCTTTTATTTTTTCAACTGAGATACTTATCAATTGCGCTGACATTATTACTGTCGTTTGTCTTGATTATCTTATATAAAAATCATCATGCATTGCTGACATTATCAAGTGCAAGTGATGCTGATGGGCGCAATGAGCTTAATGAAAATAACAATAACAAAGAAATAAAAATAACCCTGACAAAAATTGTTAGCTTACTTAGCCAGCAAATAGCCATCGTTGATACCGAAGTTGACCGGGCCAGTATCTTAATTCAAGAGGCTACAACTGGAATTGCAGATAGTTTTAAATTTTTAAAAAGCTTAACAGATGAACAACAAGTCATGCTTAATGCCGCTATTGGTAATCATCGAGGTGCTGTTGATGAAAACGGCACCACGATAGAGTCTTTTGTTCACGACTCCAGTGAGACTTTAGATGATTTTGTACAGGTGATTATGACCACCAGCAAGCAAAGTTTAGCTGCCGTGTCATTTAGCGATGAAATGAGCAAACAGCTCGACGGTATTTTTAGCTTATTGGGACAAGTAGAAAGTTTAGCGAGCCAAACTAATTTATTAGCCCTTAATGCCGCTATAGAAGCAGCGAGAGCCGGAGATGCCGGTAGAGGTTTTGCTGTAGTGGCTAATGAAGTCAGGGCGTTATCGGTTAATTCTACCGACCTCAATGATAATATTCGTGAAGAAATATCATTAGCACAAATTATCATTGAAAAGCTAAGAAACTCAGTTCAAGCTATGGCTTCAGCTGATATGACCACAACACTTGAGGCTAAAAGTCGAGTCAGTCTTATGGTTGAGCATGTGGGTGAGTCTACTTCACAAACCAATGCCATTGTTGAAGAACTTGCTGGGTTATCACCAAAAATTGCAGAAACAGTCGCTACAGGCATTCGCTCGCTACAATTTGAAGACTTAACGTGTCAAGCCCTTGCAACACTTAAAAATAATACTGAAACTATTACGGCTCTCAATCAAGTTTTAATGGAATTTGAAATCAATAATAGTAATACTCCACAAGCACTACAAAAATTACAGCATCAATGTCAATCGCTCATCGAACAATCTCAACACCAAAATGAGCAGCGCAGCGTATCTCAGTCATCTATGGATGAAGGTGATGTTGAGTTGTTTTAATTCTAAATTATTAGGAACGACTATGAATGTTATAAAGCAAGTATCAGAAGATAAAAAAAATATAGAAATTAGTATTGAAGGTCGGTTTGATTTCTCACTGCATCAACACTTTCGAGATGCCTATGTTAACTGTAAAGAAAAAAACTCGATGTTTACTATCTGTTTATCAAAAACGACTTATATGGATAGCTCTGCTTTAGGGATGATTTTATTACTTAAAGATCATGCTGAAAACTATTCAGGAAAAGTCGTGATTAGTAAACCAAGCGAGTCAGTGAATAAAATTTTAGAAATTGCGCAATTTCACCGTTTGCTCACCATAGAATTATAGGTTATAGCCGTGTTAGATGAAAAAAATGATGTTAAATTAGCTTTAGTTGTTGACGACTCTGCAATGCAATGCAAAGTCTTAAGTGTCTTATTAAAAGAGCAAGGTTATCGTGTTTTTACAGCTAATGATGGTGCTCGTGGTGTGGCTATGTATGTTAAGTACAAGCCTGACTTAGTGTTAATGGACATTAATATGCCCATTATGAACGGCTATGAAGCTGCAAGAAAAATTAAAAGTTTATCGCAAGATAATAGCTTGTGCCCACTGATTTTTATTACTAGCATGGATACAGATAAAGCTTTTATTGAGTGTGTTGATGCTGGCGGTGACGGTATCTTAGTCAGGCCATTTTCACCCGAAGTTTTTAAAGCTAAAATAAAGTCAATCCAACGAATCAGTGATTTATACGCACAAGTTAAGATTTTACAACAAGAACAACAAAAAGATGCCGAGCTTGCTGAACAGTTAATGTCAGGCGTTATTGAGGCAAGAAACTTCTCGCTTGACCGCATTGGCATTATTAAAAAACCCGCTGCGTTATTTAGTGGTGATATACAACTGACCGCTCTATCTCCTAATGGCGACGTTAATGTTATGTTGGGAGATTTTACTGGCCATGGACTGCGTTCATCTATTGGTGCTATTCCCTTAGCGGAAACCTTTAGAGCGATGACCAAAAAAGGTTTTTTGTTATTTGAAATTATTAATCAAATTAACCATCAACTTTATGATTTACTGCCTGCAGATTTATTTCTCGCGGCTGGGTTTGCCAGTATCTCTAGCCATGATAAATCTGTGTATATTTTTAATGCGGGCTTACCCGATGCTTACTTGTTTTCTGAACAAGGTGAAATAAAACATCAAATATCGTCAAGTCACCCCCCGATAGGTGTGCTTCCAAAGCTTTTACCTGAGAGTAAATTAACCGTATTTGGTATTGAAGAAACCGATCGGATGATCTTAATCAGCGATGGTATTGTTGAGGCGAGAAATGAACACGGGGAAATGTTTGATTTTGACCGATTCGAACAGGCGGCAAAACAGGGGGTCATCACGCATAAGGTTAGTGAGTGTGTGCTTGATGCGGTTAATGACTTTTGCCAAACTATGCCACAAGAAGATGATATTTCATTGATTGACATTCCTTGCGGAGGTTGGGAACACGTGCTGGTTGCCAGTCATGGTATTACCAATATTTCAGCTAAGCAACTTGACGATATCTATTTGGCAACAGAGCCAGCATGGCATTGGCAACTTACCTTAAGTGGTAAGCGCTTAGCCTCTATAAACCCAATTCCTATGGCTATGAGTCAAATAAATGAAATAGAAGGTCATGCAGAGCATTGGCAAAGTTTATACAGCATACTCACTGAGTTATTTGTTAATTCACTTGACCATGGTGTCTTAGGTTTGAGCTCCAATTTAAAAGCCAGTGCAGATGGTTTCTCTCAATATTACAAAGAGCGAGAATTGCGTTTGAAAAATTTAGCGCATGGCTTTATTGAATTACAAATATGCCATTACCCCTTTCCAAATGGCGGACGAATTATGATTAAAATACAAGACAGTGGTCAAGGATTTGATATAAAAAAATACTATGAGCAACGAGTGAACAAGCCAGCCAATAAACTCGAGCTTAGCGGTCGTGGTATTGAGTTAGTTGAGCAGCTGTGTGACAGCTTAGACTTCCAAGATAATGGTAGTGTGGTCGAAGCATCTTATGTTTGGGCATCGTAGACATCAATATTTTAATTTATGATCAATTTAATAAGGTATTAACGTGAACATTCTAGTTGTGGATGATAATAAGTTTATCAGAGAAGTTGTTAGTGCCATGATCATTGACAGCGGCCATATTGCCGTCGTTGCTAATGGCCATGTCCAGGCGATGGCGGCATTAAAGAAAGAAAACATTGATTTAGTGCTTATGGATATAGAAATGCCCGAGGTTGACGGTTTTGCGCTAACAAAAATGATGAGAAAAGAATACCCCAAATGGTTCCCTATTATCTTTCTTAGCTCCAACGACAGCGAAGAGTATTTAACTCAAGGTATTGATGCGGGTGCTGATGATTACTTAACAAAGCCGATAAAACAAGTTATTTTAAGCGCAAAATTAAGAGCGATGGAACGTATTACCAAAATGAAAGGGGCACTTGAACGCGCCAATAAACAACTAGAAATACTCAGTAGTATTGACCCGCTAACGCAGATACTTAACCGAAGAGGGTTAGAAGAAGTCCTCGCTAGTGCTTGGAAAATTAATGAGCGCCAACAAGGGGAATTATCAATATTGATGATAGATATTGACTTTTTTAAGCCTTATAACGATAACTATGGTCACCCACAAGGTGATAAGTGTTTAGTTCAGGTTGCTAATACACTTAATGAAACGCTTAACCGAGTCACTGACTCATTAGCTCGCTATGGGGGAGAGGAGTTTATTGTTGTGCTGCCTTTTACGCCGGTCGAGGGCGCTAGATTTAAAGCAAAAGAATTAAGCTTAGCGCTATTAAGTCAAAAAATAAAACACGAATATTCATCGATATTTCCTTATGTGACGGTAAGTATCGGTATTGCAACAACAAATGCTGCCGATCACGTAGCCAATGCAAGTGAATTAATAAAACAAGCTGATATCGCTTTATATCAAGCAAAAGACCAAGGGCGCAATCGTTCTAGTGTTTTTCAAAAAAGTGCTTAACAACTGCCTTTACTAAGGTTGAAATCTCATAAAAAAAAGGAATTATTATGTCTAAACCCCGTTTGTTAATTATTGATGATGACAAAGATTACCTTGAACTGCTTCATGAAGCACTAACCGAAAGTTTTGAAGTAACGTGCGCGACTAATATTAAAGATGCAGATAAGTTAGTCAGCGACAATCAACTTTTTGACATCGCCTTAGTTGATGAAAATATCGGTGCTGACAAAGGGTCGCAATGGATAAAACGTAACGTTGAACAACATACTGTCGCAACCTCTTTTGTCTTGTATTCTGGCCTAGCCACCGAAGATGCTGTACTTAAAGGTTTAGAGTGTGGAGCCGATGATTTCCTTGCAAAACCTATTTCTTTATTAGCTTTGGATAAAAAGCTAAAAAAACTTATCTCTTATCAAGATAAAATTCATAGCTTTGAAACAGAAATTAGTTCAAAAGATCGAGTTATTAATATTTCAATGGCACAAGCGGCTAAATATGGCAGCTGTATGCAGCTAACATCTCGACTTAATCATTGTTTTACTTTAGAAAAAATTAGAGATGAAGTGTTTTCATTTCTTTATACAATGAACTTAGATGGCTGTATTGCTTTTTACCCGATCAATGAAAAATCCCTTTTCTTTAGTTCTAAAAATGGCTTTTGTTCTCCTGTAGAAATCGATGTAATGAAACTGTTAAGGGTTAAACCTCGTTTATATCGCTTTAGTTCTAGAACTATTTTTAACCATCCACTGTGCTCAATCCTTATTTTAAATTTAGTCGATGGCGCTATTGATACTGATATATATATTGATGCACTCGCCTCTGTTATTGAATGCATAGGTGCTCGTATTGCTTTTATTACTTATAAAAATTCACTGGTGGAGGTACAAAGCAAAATTCAGCAAGCTGTTTCTACTACCAAAAACATGATTGCCATATCTAAGCACCATCAACAGGAAGTGATGAATGAGATAGTCACCAACATAGGTATGAGCTTTCATGTCTTAGAGATGTCAGATGAACAAGAACAATATCTTACCAACTTGGTTCACGGTGCCTTAAAAAAACACTCACAAGATGATATAAATTTTCTTGAAGTTACCGATTTACTTGATGGCGCCTTAGCCAGTGTTGATGAACTTGAAGTCCTTAATCAACAACAAGAAGAGGAAACAGTTGATTTTGATGATGAGGATGAACTATTTTGAGTACGACCTCTGAGGATTTAACGGTATCGATCAATAGTATTCCTTTTTCGGTTATTCAATTAGATCATCAAGGGATTATTACCGGTTGTAATCGTTGGGTAGAAAGTTTTTCTGGTTATTGTTTAGCAGAAATTAAAGGGCAACCGCTAGAAATGCTCTTGCCCAAGGAACTTGCTAATTCGCATCTAAAGTTTTGTCATAACTACCAAGGTAGATCAGGAGTTATGTCAGGTGTTAGAGATGTTGTTTTATTGAGTAAGTCAGATGAGATGCTCAATTGTACAATAAAAACAAGTGAAGTTGCTGGCGGTTATACTGTCTATCTTATGGATTCATTGTTAAAGGATAGCTCTGACGATAAAACGATTAATGAGCAAGAAAATCTAGCAGATAAAATAGAATCTGCAGCGTTATCAACACACACCCATAAAATATTAAACACCATAGAAGAAGCTTTTTGGGAGTGTAATATTATTGAAGGAACGCTACTTTATTCCGCACAATTTATGGCTATGTTGGACTACTCTGCAGAAGCATTCTTAGGCCCACTCTCTTTTGGTCAAAAATGGCTAAAAGAAGAAGATTTAGCCCGCCTTAACCGAGAAGTGAAAGCGCATTGTCTTGGTGAAATACCCAATATAAATTTAACGCTGTTAATGACTACTGAGCAAGGCGCAACGAAGTGGGTAACTGTTTTTGGTAAAATTGTCGAATACAGGGCGGATCGTGCTTATAAAATGTTTGGCTCAGTTAAAGATATTACCGCGCAACACCAATTAGTCGCGAAGTTAAAAGAAAAAAATAATTATCTATCGCTGTCGGAAAGTCTAAATAAATCAGGGTATTGGCGCCTGGATTGCATCGAGAATACCTTGTATTGGTCAACCGAACTTTATAAAATTCATGGTGTAGACGCCACTAATTACCAACCAAAGGTTGTTTCGGCCTTAGACTTTTATCTGGTAGAAGAACAGGTTAGGGTACGAAATCATGTAGATAATGCCATCGCCAATAAACAAGACTTCTATTTTAAAAGTGCTATAAAAAATAAACTGGGCAACAAAGTGAAAGTGGAGTGTTTTGGTGAGGTTGAACTCAATACGGTGGGTGAGGTTGTTGGTGTTTTTGGCGTATTTAAAGATATTACTCAATCAGAAACTATTTTTGAAAAATTAAAACTGCTTGCTATGGTCAATTATACAATAAAGATACCGGTTTTCTTTATTGATGACAAAGATAATGTCGTTTATCAAGACCTAACACCAAAAACTGCCCGCAGTAGCGCCGTGCTTTTTAATTACATTAATTTCAGTATTACCGACTATCTTGCGTTTAAACGAAAAGCAAAAGCGTGTGGTCAACTTAAAGAAACTCATATTAGTTTTGATCAATACAATAGTGTTTTTGATTTATCGGTAACCTATGAAGCCGATGAAGGAATATTTATTTGGATTGTTGAAAACGTTACTGAGCAATTTCGTAAAGACCAACAACAACTTATTAGTAATCGACTCGCTTTACTGGGTAATACTTTTGGTAATGTTTCACATGACATCAATAATGTACTGGGCGTTGCTTTAGGTGCTACCGAAATGTTAGAGATTAAGTTCGCCCAAGGTGAACGTGATATTTCAAGGTATATTGAGCGGGTCAAGAATGCGATAGATAAAGGTAAAAGCGTTACCGAGCGTTTATTAGCTTTTACGCGTAAACCTACCATCAAAGTGGTTCGGTTTGACCCGATACAAGATATTATTGATAACCAATATCTTTTTAAGCAATTGTTACTTCCTACCATAGACTTTAGCATTAATACCAATGAGCTATGTTGTAAAATAAAGTTTCCTCAAGGTGAATTTATTAATATATTGCTTAACTTAGTGTTAAATTCTCAGGATGCGATCCGCGAAAGAGGCTTAATTGGACAGATAGAAATATCGGCCAACATTAATGAACAGCAAAATTTAGAAATTCATGTCAAAGATAGTGGTGTAGGTATTGAGCAAAGTAATTTGACTAAAGTGTTTGATCCCTTTTACAGCAGTAAATCAGTTAATAAGGGCAACGGTATTGGTTTAGCTAATGTTTATAGCACAATATATAAACATAATGGTCAAATACGAGTTTCAGGACATGGCAGTTTGGGTGGGGCGCACTTTACTTTAGTCTTTAAGTGCCAGATTTTAAAAAATCCCCTGAAAAAAATTCCTTTAACGCTTAAAAGCCAATTGAATATGAAGGGAAAGCGCGTACTTATTTTAGATGATGAGATAAGTATTGCTGAGTTTGTTTCCTTGTATTTAGAAAATGAAGGCGTTAAAACTGAACATACCAACAATAAAATGGGTTTAATCAACATTTTAGCGACTGCGCAACCTTTTGATATTTTTATTACCGATATGATATTACCCGATATTTCAGGTCGAGAGGCTGTGGAATTAGTGAAAGCAAAGTTTCCCAATATTCGAATCTTTTCAATTAGTGGTTATATTGCTGAGGAAGATAAAAAATGGCATTACCCTGTTTTAAGAAAACCGTTTAATTCAAAAGAATTAGCAAGCTTTTTAATTGAAAATAATTAACTTGCAGCTCGAATATATATGATGACGGTTAGCCGCTTAGCCAGTAATTATTACTAATTTAGTGATATATTATGGGTAAATGCTCTGTAATATCCTAAGGATTAGGTATCAGCGTTATTGTTGTTGCTCTACTAGAATTGCATATAAGCGTTGGTTCTAGTATGTTATTTGATAGTCACTTGAATATTTAGCATTTTCTCAAAAAAATATTGTTTCAGGCTCTATTTTTATCGGCGTATGAATAGATTCATCAAAAGAGAAGTAGCACTTATCAAAAACAATCATTTACAAGATAATAATGGCGCATGTAAAGAACATCATCTTACTGCGCAGCCATTAACTAAAACCAGTAAAAACTTCTCCATCGGAAAAGTTTTTAGCTCATTAGCCTTTAAAATTCCATTTGCTGGCTTTTCTTTATCACTCCTTATTGCTTTTGCGGTTGGCGCTGTATTTTATATCGAAAGTCAGCAGTTGGTGAAAGAGCAGGCGTTTGATGAACTCAATATTAAAAGTAAAATTGTAAAACCATTAATAGCCTATTTCTATCGAGAAAGTGCCAACGACTCAATCTTCCTCAGTAAGACCGCGTCGATACAAGGTATTATGGAGTCTATAAAATCTGATGATGAGCAAAACCTGTTATGGCGGAAAAAATTACAGGGGATATTCAAAGAATTTATCAAAAACAAACCTATTTATAAAAATATAAGTTATTTAGCAACACAGAATAATGTTCGCAGTATTGTCAGTGTTGACCATAAAGATGACCAAGTGAAGGTCATTCCTTTTGAGCATTCTAGTCAAAATATAGCGCTTGATTCATTAAAATCGGCATTATTAGTAGATGAGGGTGAAGTGTATTTTTCAGAGATATTTTATCAAAAAAATACTCAGGGCAAGCCTTTACAGAGTTCTTTATTTATCGGTACCCCTATTTATACGGCTGACAACGAACTTTTTGGCTCAATAACAATAGAAGTTGATTTTTCATTATTTATTGAACGGCTTAAGGAAAATGCTTTAGAAAAAGTTACTTTTTATCTTGCTAATTCAGCGGGTGATTTTATTTATTTTCCAGCCGATCAAAAAGTTGATAAGAACAACATCAAGGTGATTGAAAAGTTTCCGTCGCTCAGTGTTATTTTTTCCTCAATACTCACTAGCGATAAGCTCTTGCAAGATAAAGAGATAGATGTTGATAATAAATTAGCCTATTACTCTACTGTTCAGTTTGCCGAATTTGGCCAAGAAAACCCGTTACACTTAGTTATTGAAAACAAAGGTAATATTTATCTGCAATCATTAGAAAATATGCAAAACCGCGCAATATTATTTAGCTTTATCTTAGCCATATTAAGTCTAGTGTTTTGTATTATGGCGTCAAAGCGGATAACACGTGCTTTGTTGTTGATAACTAAAGGTGTTGCCCAATATGAAGAACAGGGTGTTATCGGTAAGTTACCGGTGCAAGAAAATGATGAAATCGGCGTTTTAGCAAGAAGTTTTCAAAATTTATTAATGCAAATAGAGCAAAAGTCGATTGTCCAAAAAAGTGAAACAATACGGGCAGAAGATGCGTTAGCAAAGCTGCATTCTATTTTAAACTCAATCGCTGATGGTGTTATAAATATTGACGAAAAAGGTAATATTCTCGCTTTTAATCATGCGGCTGAAAAAATATTTGGTTATCAAATCAATGAGGTCCTTGGTAAAAACGCACTATTTCTAGTGCCAATAAATAATACTATTAACCCAGTGGACGAATTTAAACGTTTTTTACAACATAGCTCAAGTGAAGTAAAAGGCCGCACCCTTGAACTGACTGCATTAAGAAAAAATGGTGAAAAGTTCTTTATGCATTTGAGTGTCAGTAAAATAAATATTTCTGGTGATGTTGTTTTTACCGGATTAATACGTGACATCACTGAAAACAAGTTGTTGGCAGCAGAAAGTATCCGTAGTATTGAAGAAGCTAAAGATATGGCATGGCGTTTGAATTTTGCCTTGTCAGCCCCAAGAATAGGCGTTTGGGACTATGATATTCAAACAGGGCTAAGTCTTTGGGACAGTCGAATGTATGAATTATTTGGCTATGATAAAGACTCAACAGTACCTACAGAAAAAATTTGGCGAACAGCCATACACATTGACGATCTTAAATTTGTCGAAGAACAATTTATCCGTGAAGTTAAGAAAGGCATAGCACTTAATTTTGAATACCGTATTACTTTGCCAGATAGAACTATTCGATATATTGAAACACATAGCCAAATGGTTAATCATAAAGATCAAAAAAACTTGAGAGTGGTGGGAACTCATCGTGATATAACCGAGCAAAAAAACTTACGTACTTTAAAACAAGACGCTTTAGATATGGCAGAGCACGCTCTGTTGCTGCGCTCGCAGTTTCTTGCAAGTATGAGTCATGAAATACGTACCCCGATGAATGGCGTCTTAGGGATGTTAGGTTTACTTCAACAAAGTAATATCGATAAACAACAAGCTCATCATTTGCAATTAGCCAGTTCAAGTGCTCAATCTTTATTATCTTTGATTAATGATATTTTGGACTTTTCAAAAATAGAGGCTGGAAAACTAGAACTTGAAATACTTGAGTTTGATATTCGAGGTCAACTTGGCGACTTTGCTGAGTCGATGGCGATAAAAGCGCAGGAGAAAGGCTTGGAATTGATACTGGATGTTTGCGGTGTTGAACAATCTTTAGTTAAGGGTGATCCTAGTCGTTTGCGACAAATACTGTCAAATTTAGTCAGTAATTCAATAAAATTTACCGAGAATGGTGAAGTACTCATTAAAGCCTCTATTAAGAAACATCAACATCAGTTGCAATTAACATGCAGCATATCAGATACGGGTATTGGTATTCCTGAAAATAAAATAATTACATTGTTTGATTCTTTCACCCAAGTAGACGCCTCTACTACACGAAGATATGGGGGGACAGGCTTAGGTTTGGCCATTGTTAAACAATTAGCCCAACTGATGTCAGGGGATATTACCGTAACAAGTACCGAAGGTCAGGGCAGTGTGTTTACTTTTACCATACTACTTAACGAAAGTGATAACTCTCAAATAGTCATGCCTCATGTAGACATAAAAGGTAAGCAAATACTTATAGTTGATGATAACGCGACAAATTTGGCGGTATTAAAAGGACAGTTAGCTATTTGGGGGGCAGAGGTTACGCAAGCAGAGAATGGCGCTTGTGCTATCGAGCAGGTTGATAATCACCCGGTTGATTTTTTTGATGCAGCAATTCTTGATATGCAAATGCCCGGCATGGACGGCGTTACTCTAGGTGAGCGCTTAAAGGGTCATCGACATGCGCAAAGAACAAAACTTATTATGATGACGTCAATGAGTGATCG
The DNA here is from genome assembly GCF_001767295.1 of Colwellia sp. PAMC 20917. Taxonomy (GTDB): domain Bacteria; phylum Pseudomonadota; class Gammaproteobacteria; order Enterobacterales; family Alteromonadaceae; genus Colwellia_A. The sequence continues at coordinate 492,615 of NZ_CP014944.1, read as the reverse complement.
AGGAGATGCTAACTTTTTTGAACAACTCGGTTTTTCTGCGTACTTCCCCAAGCCAGCAACCACCGCAGATTTATTTGCTACGTTAAGTCTTGTTTTAGATGAAGAAGGCACTTTGAATGTCAATAAACCCTTTGTTACCCAACATAACGTCCATAAATTAAAACATTCAAATGCTAATCGCGTTATTGCCAAAAATACCCGTATCTTATTGGTTGAAGATAACCGTATTAACCAAGTGGTCATTTTAGGTGTGCTCGCCAATATTGGTTTGTCAGCTGATGTTGCTGGTAATGGTATCGAAGCCCTGGCTGCTTTAAATTCTTCACCACACGACGCACCCTACCAAATTATTATTATGGACTGTCAAATGCCTGAAATGGACGGCTACGAGGCAACAAGAGCAATAAGGGCAGGAAAGGCTGGTGTTGTTCATCGTAACATTCCAATTATTGCCATGACCGCCAATGCGATGAAAGGTGATAAAGAAACATGTTTAGCGGCAGGGATGAGTGATTACGCGAGTAAACCGGTAGATACCGATATTTTACTTAAAAAAATATCGGCATGGGTTGGGCTAGATAGCTTTGAAACCGTGTCTGATGATAACAGTAACCTGATTGCAGAACCCGTAACCCAGACTAGCCATGGCGATAACTCCGAAAGTAGTCATTCAAAGACGAATGAAGATATCATTTGGGATAAAACAGGTTTATTAAAGCGTATTAGAAATAATGACAAATTAAGTAAACAGCTTATCAGTTTATTTATTGAGGATATGCCGGCGCTTAAAAATGAGTTAGTTATCGCTATGGAAAATAAATTATTTGATGATATTATAGCTTTAGCACATAAAGTTAGTGGTTCATCAAAAAATTTAGGTGGAGTTAATCTTGGAAAATTAACGCGACAAATTGAACAATCGGCTAGAATAAAAAATAGCGTTGAATTGTTGTCGCTGCAGAATGATTTATCAAGGGAATATGATTTGTTAATTGATACCTTACAAAAACACCTAACAGCTAAAGATGACGAGTAAGCCTTACAATGGGAATAAACTATGAATACTAAGAAAAAATATAACATTCTCGCTGTTGATGACGCTAAAGACACGCTCATGCTATTAGAGTTTGATTTAGGTGAAGAAGGTTATCAGGTGTTTACCGCCGAATCTGGAGAAAAAGCCTTAGAGGTTTTAGAAGAGCAAGCGATAGACCTCATTTTATTAGATATGTATATGCCGGGTATCTCAGGCTTAGAGATGTTACACAAATTAAAAAATCATCCCATTATTTTCAATACGCCGGTCATTATGTTATCGGCTTCAGATGATGAAGATCAAATTGTTGCCGCTCTAGAGTTTGGCGCCGATGACTACGTTACTAAGCCTTATATTCCGAAAGTGTTACTGGCTAGAATACGAACCTCGCTGCGGCTTTTAGAGAAAACTTTAGAACTAGAGTCGCTGGCTAAAACAGACTTCTTAACCGGCATTTGTAACAAAGGCGCTTTTGAAGAGTTAGCGGGTAAAGCGATTAGCCAAGCAAAACGCACGAATAATCCGCTTGCTGTGGCGATGCTCGATATAGATTTTTTTAAAGCGGTTAACGATAATTATGGCCATGATGCCGGTGATAAAGTCCTCGTTGAATTTGCTGATATCATCGGTGATTGTTTTCGAGATCATGATATTATTGGTCGAGTTGGCGGCGAAGAATTTGCGATATGTATGGCAAATACCTCTGCAGAGAATGCGCTTGTTGCCTGTGAACGCTTAAGAGAAAGAGTAGAACATAGTAAAATACATATTGATGATACCAAAGATGAAAAGGTGTCTGTAACAGTGAGTATTGGCTTATCATTAGGCAAGGGCGATGAAATGAACTTAGAAGGCTTGTTAAAAGAAGCTGATCTTAGCCTATATCAAGCAAAACACAGTGGTCGAAATCAAGTGAAGGTTCATCAAGAATCAACTACGGTTGCCGCTGAGGGTATTATCGATGAATTACCGGTGACCAGTGAAGACGAATATCCAGGTATTGATGCTGAAATAGGTATTGGTAATGTCCTTGGAGATGAAGATCTTTTTGCTGAAATACTGGTGATGTTTTATGAAGACCATTCAAAAGACAGAGAAAAGATTCAACAAGCGATCAGTAGTGATGACCAAACTGCTTGTAAGCACTTAGTACATACCTTAAAAGGTGTTTCTTGCTCGGTAGGAGCTATGCATCTGTTTGAATTGACTAAAGCGCTAGATGAAGCGGTAAGTGTTGAAGATACCGCGCGTTATCAACAATTGTATCAACCGGTTGCTGCAGAGTTAATTAAGGTTTTAGGCGGTATTGAAGTTAGGTTAGGGGCGCAATTATAAATATAAGATTAATAGATGTTGATGATGAGTGACGGGTATATTTGTCGCTCAACATCTATACACGTTGATTCTCCAATGTTTAAAGACCCGTGAATAATGCTAGTATTAAGTTATTCAACGATAAGTTTGATGTCACTCTTTGGCACACAACAGCAAGAGAGCACTTCTCCATCGCCAATAAAAGCGAGTGGCTCTCCTTGAGGGTAGCTAATCTCGCCTTCAACTAAGGTCACTCGACACGCCCCACAAAAACCGTCACGACAATGATAATGCACTTCCACATTAGCCTTCTCTAAACAGTCAAGTAAGCTTTTATCATTGGCTTGAAAGGTAATGGTTTTATTATCGACAAAAATACGATGAGCTTTCTTATTTTCAGACAATTTTTGCGGGCAAATAGCCATATCATTAGCGCTTTTCATTTAAAAAGGCTTAAACGCAAAATGTGCTAATGATGTGATAAGAAAGCATGATAATCGCTTCTTTATTTGAAGGTTAAAACCATTAAAGGTCAAAGCCATCAAAATCATCACTTGATACAGAAGAGTCGACTTGACCAACTAAGTAACTCGATATCTCTGTTTCTTGTGGAGCGACCTGAACATTGTCTGATACTAAATAAGCATTCATCCATGGTAATGGATTACTTTTTATATCAAAGGGTGCATCAAAACCAATAGCCGTTAAGCGTTGATTACTGATGTACTCAATATATTGATTTAATATTGCCGCATTTAAGCCAATCATTGAACCGTCTTTAAATAGGTACTGAGCCCATTCTTTTTCTTGTTCAACAACATCAAGAAATATCTGTAATCCTTGCTCTTTCATTTCTTGAGCAATGATTTTCATTTCAGGATCATCTCTACCGGATAACCAGTTATTTAAAATATGTTGAGTACCGGTTAAATGCAAAGCTTCATCTCGAGCAATTAGCTTAATAATTTTAGCGTTACCTTCTAATAATTCACGCTCGGCAAAAGCAAATGAACAGGCAAAGCTGACATAAAAGCGAATGGCTTCTAAAGCGTTAACCGAACAAACAGCCAAGTATAAGCGCTCTTTGAGCTTGCGAGTCGACACTTCAATCATTTCACCATCGACTTCATAAGTGCCGTCACCTTGTGACTGGAGTAGTTGTGTGGTGATTATCACGGCATCAAAGTATTTAGAAATACTTGATGCACGCTTTAAAATAGCTGGGTTAACAACGATGTCGTCAAATATTTCACTTGGATCTGAAAACAAGTTTCTCAAAATATGCGTGTAAGAGCGAGAATGAATGGTTTCACTAAAAGCCCAGGTTTCTATCCAAGTTTCTACTTCTGGTAATGAAACCAGCGGTAAAAACATCGCATTTACCGAGCGTGCTGCCATAGAATCAAGTAAAGTTTGATATTTTAGGTTGGAAATAAAAATATGCTTTTCTGAAGGCGTTAAACTTTGCCAATCAGATCTGTCTTTTGATACATCAATTTCTTCGGGACGCCAAAAAAACGATAACTGTTTTTCAATAAGTTTTTCAAAGGCGATAAAACGTTGTTGGTCATATCGTGAGACATTGACACTGTTACCTAAAAACATCGGCTCGAGTAGCGCATTATTAGGAACTTGATTAAACGTGGTGTAGGACATCTATTACTCCTTGATAACACGCATGAAAGTCACAGCCTGTTATCGAAATTTTGTTTTTAAAAATTATAGGTATGACTGATTGTGCTCAAAGCTCCATTGTTAAAAAACAATGAAGCTTTTTTTTGTGCGCACAATTATATTTTACATGCGCCGCCTTCACAGTCTTCTTCTTCTAATCCGAGCATATTCTCAGACGCACCATCACGGGTGTTATGGTAATACATGGTTTTAACGCCTAATTTGTAAGCGGTTAAAATATCTTTTAAGATTTGCTTCACCGGTACTTTTCCGCCTTCAAAGCGTGCAGGGTCATAGTTAGTATTTGCAGAGATGGTTTGGTCAATAAACTTCTGCATGATACCCACTAACTGCAAGTAACCTTCGTTACTTGGAATATTCCAAAGTAACTCATAGTTACCCTTTAATCTTTGATATTCAGGTACAACCTGTTTTAAAACACCATCTTTACTAGCTTTTATACTGATTAAACCTCTTGGTGGTTCAATTCCATTTGTAGCATTTGAAATTTGTGATGAAGTTTCAGATGGCATTAACGCTGAAACCGTTGAATTTCTTACGCCATGTGTTTTGATACTCTCTCGCAAAGTTTCCCAGTCAAGATGAAGGGGCTCACCAGTAATGTCGTCAATGGTCTTTTTATAAGTATCAATCGGTAAAATACCTTGCGATAAACGTGTCTCATTAAATTTAGGACAAGCGCCTTTTTCTTTTGCTAATTCATTTGATGCTTTCAATAAATTAAATTGAATGGCTTCAAAGGTACGGTGAGTTAAATTGTTGGCACTGCCATTTGAATAATACACACCGTTTTTAGCTAAGTAATAAGCGTAGTTTATTACGCCTATACCTAATGTTCTTCTGCCTATAGTGGCATTGTAAGCAGCTGGCATTGGGTAGTTTTGATAATCAAGTAAACTATCAAGCGCTCGAACTGCAAGGTCTGATAAACCTTCTAATTCATCTAAGCTTTCTATTGCGCCTAAGTTAAAGGCTGACAAAGTACAAAGGGCAATTTCGCCATTTGGATCATTAATATCATTCATTGGTTGTGTCGGTAGCGCAATCTCTAAACACAAATTACTTTGGCGTATCGGTGCTTGTTTCGGATCGAATGGGCTGTGTGTATTACAGTGATCAACATTCTGTAAATAAATTCGACCTGTGCTGGCACGCTCTTGAGCAAACAAGGTGAATAACTCAATAGCTTTAATACATTTTTTACGAATTGAATCATCCGCTTCATATTTTACATACAAGGCTTCAAATTTATCTTGGTCTTCAAAAAAGGCATCATAAAGCCCCGGAACATCGCTCGGGCTAAAGAGAGTAATAGACTCACCTTTAATTAAACGTGTGTACATAAGCTTATTGAATTGCACGCCGTAATCTAAATGACGGACACGATTTTCTTCAACACCTCGGTTATTTTTAAGGACCAACAAACTTTCAACTTCTAAATGCCAAAGTGGGTAGAATAACGTTGCTGCGCCGCCTCGAACCCCCCCTTGTGAACAACTTTTAACAGCCGTTTGAAAATGCTTGAAAAACGGAATACAACCGGTATGAAAGGCTTCACCATTACGTATCGAACTACCTAAAGCGCGAATACGGCCAGCATTGATACCAATACCTGCTCGTTGTGAAACATATTTAACAATAGAGCTAGAAGCCGCGTTTATTGAGTCTAAACTGTCACCACATTCAATTAATACACAAGATGAAAATTGACGTGTAGGCGTACGTACCCCTGCCATAATAGGTGTAGGTAACGATATTTTGAAGGTTGAAATTGCGTGATAAAAACCTTCAACATATTTTAAACGTGTTTCAACAGGATATTTAGCAAATAAACAAGCGGCCACTAAGATATATAAAAACTGAGCACTTTCGTAAATTTCACCCGTTACCCGGTTTTGGACAAGGTATTTACCTTCCAATTGTTTGACAGCGGCGTAACTAAAGTCTAAATCGCGAGGATGAACAAGAAATTTTTCCATTTGTTCAAACTCTGCTTCGCTGTAATCAGCTAGAAGATGTTCATCATATTTACCATTTTCTACCATACTAACAACATGGGTAAATAATTTAGGTGGCTCAAATTGACCGTACGCTTTTTTACGTAGATGAAAAATAGCCAAACGTGCTGATAAATACTGATAATCAGGTGTCTCTTCTGAAATAAGATCAGCGGCAGCTTTAATGATAGTTTCATGAATGTCAGCAGTCTTGATACCGTCGTAGAATTGAATATGAGATTTCAACTCAACTTGTGACACCGAAACGTTATCAAGGCCTTCAGCAGCCCAAGTGATAACTTGATGAATTTTTTCTAAATCGATGAGTTCTTTTTTGCCGTTACGCTTACTTACAAAAAGATTATTAGTCATGAAGAGCCTGTCATTTATTAATTATGCTGGTCGCTTTATTTACCTAACGTTGTCAACTAAAGAAAACGTTAAGTGAACACTTATCAGTATTATATTTCCCTAAAATGCAAATTAGCCCAAAAAAACATCTGAACAACAAATACACTATATATAGGGGTTTTCTAAAAACTGATCACAAGATAATGAGGTTTGGCTGTTTTTGCAAGTGATAAAAAGCATAGTTTTTAATAACTTTCTTTAGAGTAAAAGTTCAGTTAGTAACGACTAACTTAGTAGTGCTTTTTATTTTTGATATAACAAAAACGCAACGTTTATTTTAATTAATTTTTGTGGGTAATTTATTTTTAAATAAAATTACCCATTTATTAGTTGCTTTTATCAGCTAAAACTTAATTTTCAATAAAAACAACACGTTGCTTTTTTTTAAGCAGCAAGGGCACTAAATGAACAATAATGCTGATATCGCTGTTTAGGTTAAGCGTTAATATGACAATTTGTATAAAGTTTATCCGCTAGTTATTAGTCGGTGATAATAGCGGTTGGTCCACACAGATATATATATGCTAATAAGTAGGGTTATTGCTTTTTTATTATACTTTGGCTGGTGAAATACTCTTTTAAGAAGTTAAGTAATAAGCGCAGTTTTTTGGAGTTGGCTGTACCTGGAGGGAATACACCAAAGACATTAATGTCGCTAAAAGCATAATCATCTAGCACTGTTTCTAAAGTGCCTGCTTTTATTTTTGGCCAAGCATCGTAAATAGGAATACGGCCCAGACCATGCCCTGCTTCAACAAAGGCAGTACGTGCAGCGGCATTATTGGTACTAATACTGCCTTTTGTGGTGACACTGAACGAACGACTGCCCTTAGTCAAGGTTAACACTCCAGAGGTTAATTTATAAATAACCCATTGGTGGTCGCTTAAATCAGCCGGTTTAGTGGGGCGGCCAAATTGCAGGAAATATTCAGGTGCGCCACAAAGGCATGTTTGCAGCGTCGCCAGTTTAGTTGCTTGCAAACCAGAGTCAGGTAAGGGGGCACCGCGAATCGCTAAATCGATACCTTCTTTCATAATATTAACGACCTCATCAGTTAACATCACATCGAGTGCTATTTTGGGATAAATTTTTTTAAATTCGTTCAGTGCTGGCACAACGGTCTGCAAACCAACATTTACCGGGCACGTTATTTTAAGTAAGCCGATAGGTTCATTTTTAAAATTTTCAATTTGCTGATTAGCGGCACTGGCTTGCTCAGCAATAACTCGACAACGTTCATAATAGGCTTGACCCGCTTCGGTAAGATTAATCGCACGTGTCGAACGATTAAGTAACTTTACCTCGAGCTGCGCTTCAAGCTTCTTCAAATGATAACTTACTACTGCTCTTGATAACCCTAAATGTTTAGCAGCTGCACTTAAACTACCTTGTTCAATGACTTGAGCGAATACAACCATACTTTTGAGTTGTTCAAATGAGATATCCATAACAGCACCTATTGAGGTAATAACCAGCTAATAATTTACTTTGTTAATCATTGTATCAATTATTGATACAATGATGTCAGTTTTATCTGCATTGTTCATGTTTGTTCTTAGGCATATACTAGCTACATAGAATAAACGAACACCTAAACTTACTTATATAACCAAACGGATGAATGATAATGACTAAACAAATATTAATGGTACTTACTTCACATGATGAGCTTGGTAACACAGGCCAAAAAACCGGTTTTTGGGTTGAAGAATTTGCTGCCCCTTATTATGCCTTTATCGATGCGGGTGTCGAAGTTACTCTAGCAACACCTAAAGGTGGACAAGCACCAATAGACCCAACCAGCACACTTGAAGACTTTCAAACAGCTGCGACAGACCGTTACGATGCAGATAGCGAAGCACAAGCTAAAATCGCTAATACGCTAATATTAGCTTCTGTTAATGAAGCTGACTTTGATGCAGTATTTTATCCTGGTGGTCATGGTCCATTATGGGATCTTACCGACAATACTGACTCAATTACCTTGATTGAAAACTTTCTTAACGCCGGAAAAGCTGTTGCAACAGTTTGTCATGCAAGCGCTGCCTTGTTAAATGTAAAACAACCTTCTGGTGATTTTGCTGTTAAAGGCAAAGCCGTAACCGGTTTTACTAACAGTGAAGAAGAAGCGGTTCAACTAACTGAAGTTGTGCCATTTTTAGTAGAAGATGAATTGATTAAACGTGGCGGCGAATACCAAAAGGCTCAAGATTGGCATGCCTTTGCAATTCAAGATGGCCTCATTATTACCGGTCAAAACCCAGCTAGCTCGGCATTAGCCGCTGAAAAATTATTAACTCACCTTTCAGCATAGGTACTTAGAACAGACAACTCGATTAGTTAACCTGTTTAGCTAATCGATTTAACGCTTTACCTTTAAGGACATATAAATGTTAAATTTTAATTTTCAAAACCCAACTAAAATTAATTTTGGCCAGGGAGAAATTCAAACCATTTCAAAAGAAATACCAGTAGATGCAAGAGTACTCGTTGTTTACGGTGGAGGTTCAATCAAAGGTAATGGTGTTTATAAGCAGGTTATTGATGCGCTTAAAGAACATACTTACTTTGAATTTTCAGGCATTGAACCTAACCCAACTTACGACACTTTAATGAAAGCGCAAACGATCATCAAAGCTGAAAATATTGATTATTTACTTGCTGTCGGCGGAGGCTCTGTTGTTGATGGCGCGAAATTTATTGCCGCTGCGGCATTATATGAAGGTGATGACCCTTGGGATATTCTTGCCAAACAGCAAACGTTCACTAAAGCTTTACCCATTGGCGCGGTGTTAACTTTACCTGCTACTGGCTCAGAAAGTAATGGTAATTCCGTGGTAACACGAGACGGTAATAAACTCCCTTTTTCTAGCCCTTTAGTGCGTCCATTATTTGCGGTGTTAGACCCAAGTGTGACCTTCTCATTATCAGACCGTCAAATTGGTAATGGTGTTGTTGATGCTTTTATTCATACCATTGAACAGTACTTAACTTACAGCGTTAATGGCAAAGTACAAGACAGATTCAGCGAAGGTTTATTACAAACCTTAATTGAAGAAGGGCCCAAAGCCTTAGCCCCGGCAACTAAAGATGACTTAGACGTTAGAGCAAATATTATGTGGTCGGCCACTATGGCACTAAACGGTCTTATTGGTGCTGGAGTACCACAAGATTGGTCAACACATATGATAGGCCACGAATTAACAGGTGCCTTTGGTATTGACCACGCTCGAACCTTATCTATTGTTTTACCTGCCGTGATGAAAGTACGTCGTGAGCAAAAGCGTGAAAAATTACTTCAATATGCAACACGTGTTTGGCAGATAACTGAAGGTGATGATAATGCACGTATTGATCAAGCGATTCGTTTAACCGAAGCGTTTTTTGAAAAGATGCAGGTACCAACGCGCTTATCTCACGTTGATCTTGGTAGCGCTGATATTGATTCCCTTGTCGAACGATTAGAGCAACATGGCATGACAGCACTGGGTGAAAACAGTGACATTACACTAGCAATAAGCCGTGAAATTTTAACGCAAGCCTTGTAAGTATAAAATAAAAATGAGTAGCCTGTTTAATTGACACGCTACCCTCATTCATAAAAGGTCGATATATTTCTCTTATATTGGCCTTTTTTTATCCCAACACATTTAGTGCTTTTACTGGCTCTTTACAGGAGTAACTCTTATGACTCAAACAACAGATATAAATCGCCAAATGGTGCTAGCATCAAGACCCGTTGGCGCGCCAAAAGCAGAAAATTTTAATCTCGTTACTAGTGATAAACCCATCCCTCAAGCTAACGAAGTATTACTTCGTACGGTTTTTCTTTCACTCGACCCTTATATGCGAGGGCGAATGAATGATGCTAAGTCTTATGCCGACCCTGTCGCTTTAAATGCAGTGATGGTGGGTGGTAGTGTTTGTCGAGTAGAAGAATCAAATCACAATGATTACACAAAAGGTGATTGGGTTGTCGCTTTTGGTGGCTGGCAGGATTATAGCGTTATTCATGGTAGTGAATTGCTCAAGCTTGATAATGATATGGTTAACCCGTCTCATGCCTTAGGTGTCTTGGGTATGCCTGGGCTAACGGCTTACATGGGGTTATTGGATATCGGTCAACCAAAAGCAGGTGAAACAGTGGTCGTTGCTGCGGCAACAGGAGCGGTTGGAAGTTTAGTGGGTCAAATAGCTAAATTAAAAGGCTGTAAAGTGATCGGTATTGCTGGCGGTGAGACTAAATGTACCTATGCAGTTGACAGTTTAGGGTTTGATCATTGTCTTGATCATAAAAGTGATGACTTAGCTGAGCAACTAGCGGCCGTTTGTTCATCAGGGATTGATGTCTATTTTGAAAACGTTGGCGGTAAAGTCTTTGACGCTGTTATGCCACTATTAAATAGCTGTGCCCGTATTCCTTTGTGTGGCTTAATTTCTCAGTACAATGCGACAGAATTACCCAGTGGACCTGACAGACTTTCTTCATTGATGGGAACATTACTTGTTAAGCGTATAAAAATGCAAGGCTTTATTGTCTTTGATGATTATGGTCATCGTTATAATGAGTTTAGCGAGCAAATGGTAAAATGGTTAATGGCAGGTGAAATTAACTATAAAGAGCATTTAATTACCGGACTAGAAAATACAGTAAACGCTTTTATTGGTTTATTAGAAGGTGAGAATTTTGGTAAGTTAATTGTGCGAGTAGGCCCTGACAATATTGACTAACAGTTAACCAAGCGTTACTTTATTATGGGTGTTTTATTAAGAAAAAAGCCACTGTTGAGTGGCTTTTTTATCGAACCTGTCGAGAAACCCCCGTGATCCGAGCGAAGCGAAGTCGCGGGGTAGTTCACGTGTTGGTTATAGTAAGTTAAGAACCTGTGTCACTGAATTTAAACCGTTACTTTATTCGCGCTTGGCTCAACATTATTATAGCAATGATAAGATGTCTAAAGGGCTTTCAGCGTGATAGTCCGCTTGCCAGTTTTTACAATCTTCACCAGCGATAATATAGCCCCATTTTGCAATCACGGTAGTTGCTTGAGCACTATTGCCGGCTTCAATATCACGCAAAGCGTCTCCGACATACAAACACTGCTCACTCGGCACTGATATTTCTTCACAAGCTTTGAGGATAGGCTCTGGGTGTGGTTTTCGGTTGGTGAACGTATCACCACCAACCAGTGATAAACATTTTTCAAATTCACTATAATAAGGCAACAATAGTCTTGTTAAACCTTCTGGCTTATTCGTCACCACACCCCAAGGAATGTTTCGTTCATTCAACGTCAACAGTAATTGAGCTACGCCAGGATAAAGACAGGTATGTACCGCAATGTTTTCTTGGTAATAAGCGAGGAATTCCGCGCGTAACACTTCGTAGTCATAGTTTTTTAAAGCTTGTGCAAAACCCAGTGTTAATAACCCTAATGCACCATCAGAAGCGATTGGACGATAATCTTCACGAGCCACTTCTGCTAAGTTATATTTTCGTAAAACGTAGTTAAGTGCTGCACCTAAATCATTGGCGGTATCTAATAAGGTACCGTCAAGATCAAATAATACCCCTGAAATTTTAGTAGTTCGCAATGGACATTCCCTTATTTAAATTTTTTGACAACAAAGAATATAATTTACATCTAGTGATGAAATAAGTTTGTGATTCTCTGTCAGCGGATTGTAATGAATACCTGCGGCATCAATGCATTTGAGATCAAATGATTCAGCCCAGCCAATTAAGGTCGATGGACGAATAAAACTTTTGTGGTCGTGTGTACCGTCCGGGACTATTTTAAGGACTTTTTCGGCGGCAACAATAGCCAATAAATATGATTTTATTGATTTGTTTAAGGTTGAAAAGAAGACATAACCACCGGGTTTTACCATTTTAGCGCAAGCTTCTATAATTGAAGCGGGATCGGGTACGTGCTCAAGCATTTCCATACAAGTGACGACATCAAATGTTTCGGGTTGATCAATCGCTTTGTCTTCGGCGGGTATTTTTTGATAATCGACCGTTAAACCACTCTCCAACGCATGCAATCTTGCTACATTTAATGGCTCTTCGCCGAGGTCAATCCCTGTAACATCGCCACCAAGTTTGGCTAAACTCTCGGCTAAAATACCACCACCACAGCCAACATCAATAATTTTTTTACCAAAAATGTCACCGACATGCTGACAAATAAATTGTCGGCGAATAGGGTTTATTTGATGCAATGGTTTAAAATCGCCATTAAGGTCCCACCACTGGCTTGCAACCTTTTCAAATTTGGCAATTTCTTCTTCATTTACGTTAACAGCTTTAGTGTTGTTAGTTGTCGACATTACATTTTCATTATTTTAATCAATTATTGTCAGTAATTCTAAACTAAAGTAAATGGTTCGACTAGTACTGAACGTTGAGTTTGTTATCCTCGTTAAAAGTGGCAATGTCATAGGCTAATGCAGACGAGCCAAGACTGAGAAAGCAGGACACATTAAGACTTTTTTTATAGCGATTATCTTACTCATTACTGATTTTTATCAGCTAACCCTCCTTGATTTAAGTCTTTATTTACCAAAATCGAGCAGTAAAAATATAGTTTAATGTTATAACTTGTTGTTTTTTATGTAGTTGGCGTTTTGTCTTGTCTTTTTTATTTAACATTTTAATAACATGCTTGTAATGTGTGAAACATTGATGTTATGTTCATTGCTGCTTCGATAATGACGTATCACTCTCATTTGAAATTCCCCCAGCAAAATAATAATTAAAATTAACCTAATAGGTAGGAATATAGATGTCGAATAAGATAACAAAGAAATCATTAATATTGACCACTGCAAGTATATTGTCAGTATCAATATCGACAGCACTTTACGCTGCTCAACCGCTTAGCATACAAAACGCAGATAATGTATTATCTGAAGTGACCAGTTCACCTTTACCCAAACGCTTTATTATCAAATACAAGCAAGCAGCTAATAACCAAGCAAGCAGCAATCAAGCAACTAGTTTCATCGGTAGCCAAAACGCCTTTGTTCGTCTTGCCGCCGTTAAGGAAAAATTAAAGAAATTGCGGGTCAATGTTAAAGCCGAATTTCCAGATGTTAATATGATCAGTGCTGAGCTATCTACATCACAAGCGATGAATTTAGCGATGGACGATAATGTCGAATACGTAGAAGAAGATTTACCACGTCGCTTTATGGCACAAACGGTGCCTTATGGTATTGGCATGGTTCAAGCCGATCAAGTTGACGATATGATTGCTTCTGCCAACGCTGGCGGTAAGAAAATATGTATTATTGATTCAGGTTTAGACCTTCCTCATGAAGACATGGGGGCACAAGGAGGCACAATAACTGGCACAAGCAATAGCGGTACAGGTAACTGGTATGATCAAGGTGGTCCACACGGTACTCACGTAGCAGGAACAATTGCCGCACTTAATAATGGTATTGGCGTTCGCGGTGTTATTGGCACCGATCCTAATTTGCACATTATAAAAGTATTTAATGCTGCGGGCTGGGGATACTCTTCAACACTTGTTAGTGCTATTAACGATTGTGTCAGTAATGGCGCAGACGTTATTAACATGAGCTTAGGTGGTTCTGGTTCAAGTACCAGCGAACAAAATGGTATTCAAGCGGCCTATGATGCAGGCGTTTTACTTATAGCTGCAGCCGGTAATGATGGTGTTGCTACAGCAACTACTGATTTAGAAAGCTTTCCTGCTTCTTACGATGCAGTGATGTCAGTTGCTGCTGTTGACAGTAATAAAGCCTTAGCTGACTTTTCACAAAAAAATAGCCAAGTAGAGATATCTGGCCCAGGCGTTGATGTTTATTCTATTTATCCTGAAGGTTCAGGTTCAGTCGTTGAAGTATCTGTCGCTAATGTCGGTTATACCGCTAATGCAATGGAAAACCAAGGTCAAGCAACGGGCTCTCTCTATGACTTTGCCACAGGCGAATCTATAGATACAGGCGCTGCAGGTAGTGTTTGTTTAATCCAACGTGGCAATATTTCGTTTTACGATAAAGTTAAAGCTTGTCAAGACAGCGGAGGTGTAGGCGCAATTCTTTATAACAATGCACCGGGAAGCTTTGGTGGCACGTTAGGTGACGCAAACGCAACTTCTATCCCAAGTGTTACTGTATCTGATACGGACGGCGCAGCGATGAAAAATAATATTGGCTTAAGCGCCAGTATAAATATTGGCGCGGGTAATTATGGCAAAATGAGTGGCACTTCAATGGCATCTCCTCATGTTGCTGGTGTTGCTGCCTTGGTGTGGAGTCATCACCCAAGCTGTACTAACGTTGAAATTCGTAACGTATTAAATAGTAGTGCACAAGATTTAGGTGCTGCGGGTCGCGATGTTAAATTTGGTTATGGTTTAGCCCAAACTAAAGATGCGATCGACTATATTACTGCGAATGGATGTGATGGCTCTGGTGGTGACACTGGCGGTGGTGGTGGAAAAATACCAGATACTGTCCTTGAAAATGGTCAGGTTAAAACTGAGTTAACGGCTGCAACGGGTAATGATTTAGTTTTCACCATGGAAGTACCTGCTGGCGCAACAGATATTAATTTTGCGATGACAGGTGGTAGTGGTGATGCAGATTTATATGTGAAATTTGGTGCTGAGCCAACCGACAGTGTTTACGATTGTCGCCCTTATAAATCAGGTAATGTTGAATCGTGTGCAAGTACGCAAGCAGGTGGCACTTACTACGTAAGACTTAAAGCCTATAGTGATTTTGCCGGTGTTAGTTTAACGGGTAGTTACACTGAACCTACTACGGGTGGTGGTAATACGATTAATCCGATTGATAGCACAATTAATAATGTTACTGTTGCAAGAAGAGCATGGAAACGTTACACCCTTGACTTAGCCGATGGTTATGCCGATTTAACGGTTACACTTTCAGGTGGTTCAGGTGATGCAGATTTATATGTAACACAAGGTAAACAGTCAACAACGTCTGTTTATGATTGTCGTCCTTATAAAAATGGTAACAATGAAGCTTGTAACTTTACCGACCCAGCTAAAGGTGTATGGTATGTGGATATCTACGGTTATTCAGCAGCTTCAGGTATAACATTAAATCTACAAGCTACACCCAAATAATCTAAAGAAAGGGGCAACCCGTTCACTTTATGTTGATAAATAAAACCCTGCTTCGGCAGGGTTTTTTATTATCAGCAGCTGAATCAATAGAACAATATTACGACTTGGCGTAAAATGCGTTTTATTGTAATTGTATCTTGATGTTGAGTAGCTATAGCGATAAATTATTGCTTAACAAGCGCGATGAGATAAACCCTAAGAGGTCATAATGAAATCAGTAGTAGAACAACTATCCACTTATAAAAGTGTCCATTTAAATAGAAAAAATATTAACAGCCACTTTATTGGTGTGCCGATGATTATTTGGTCAATTGCCTTATTACTGGCCAGTGTTTCCTTTAAAATTGAATCAACATTTATTAATAGTTATTTAGGCATTGAACAGATTAACTTTACTTTGGCAGGTATATTACCGGTTGTTGTGCTGTTTTATTATCTATTGTTATCTTTGCCGCTGGCACTATTCGCGTTTATTTTGTTTGGCCCTTTAATGTGGAGTGTTCATGAAGTTGTGACAGCAGAACATCATATTCTAATTGCTATCGGTGTTTTCGTTATTGGTTGGGTTATTCAATTTATTGGTCATCACTATGAGAAAGCAAAACCTGCTTTTCTCGATGATATTAATCAATTACTTATCGGCCCATTGTTTGTTATCGCTGAAGTTTATTTTTTACTTGGCTTGGGTAAAGTTTTAGATAAAACAATTACCGAAAAAGCGATTGTAAAACGCCGTGTTTTTGAACAACAAAAAACTTAATAATATTGGGGTAGATAAAATGCTGAACAATAAATAACCACTTGGGGATTTGTGACTTTTCAGCACGGCCATTTTTAGTGCTTTTTAGATAATAAAGCGGTATGGCATCTCATTAAAACTATGCTAGTATGCTGTGTTAATTAATAATTATAATTTCGAAAAAACTTTCAAAATTCTTGCTAAGTTAAGGGATACCATCGACTTATGACCGATTTGTCAAACAATGTTGTACCTGTCAATATTGAAGATGAGCTAAAAAATTCTTATCTAGATTACGCCATGAGCGTAATTGTAGGTCGTGCATTACCAGATGTACGAGACGGCTTAAAACCTGTTCATCGCCGCGTATTATTCGCGATGAATGTACTTGGTAATGACTTCAATAAACCTTACAAAAAATCAGCACGTGTTGTTGGTGATGTAATAGGTAAATACCACCCACATGGCGACACTGCCGTTTACGATACAATAGTACGTATGGCGCAACCATTTTCATTACGCTACATGCTTGTAGATGGTCAAGGTAACTTTGGTTCGGTTGACGGCGACTCTGCAGCAGCAATGCGTTATACCGAAATCAGAATGTCAAAAATAGCACATTCTATTTTAGCCGATCTTGATAAAGAAACGGTAGATTTCGTACCTAACTATGACGGTACTGAACATATACCTGTTGTTATGCCAACGCGTATTCCTAATTTATTAGTGAATGGTACCTCAGGTATCGCGGTAGGTATGGCAACCAATATACCTCCTCACAATTTAACAGAAGTGATAAACGGTTGTTTAGCACTGATTGAAAATAGTGATTTGACCTTTGAAGAGATATTAGAATATATACCTGGTCCTGATTTTCCAACAGCTGGTATTATCAGTGGTCGTGCCGGTATTGAAGAAGCTTACCGTACTGGTCGTGGTAAAATTAAAATTCGCGCCCGTGCCGATATCGAAGTTCATGAAACAACCGGTAAAGAAACGATTGTTGTTCATGAATTACCTTATCAAGTAAACAAAGCGCGCCTTATCGAAAAGATGGCAGAGCTGGTAAAAGAAAAACGCCTTGAAGGTATTTCAGCGCTACGCGATGAGTCTGATAAAGACGGCATGCGCATGGTTATTGAAATTAAACGTGGAGAAGTCGGTGAAGTTGTTTTAAATAACTTGTACAAACTTACCCAAATGCAAGTTTCTTTTGGTTTAAATATGGTGGCGTTAACTAACGGACAACCTAAATTATTTAATATCAAAGAAATGCTTGAAGAGTTTATCCTTCATCGCCGTGAAGTTGTTACTCGTCGTACTATCTTTGAATTACGTAAAGCACGTGAACGCGCGCATTTACTAGAAGGTTTGTCGATTGCATTAGCGAACATTGACCCGATTATTGAATTAATTAAAAATTCACCAACGCCAAGTGAAGCAAAAGAAAAACTGCTCGCTCGTGGTTGGGATTTAGGTAATGTTGCTGATATGCTCAGCGCCGCTGGTGATGACGCAGCACGCCCTGAATGGGTTGAAGCTGGTTTTGGTATTCAAGACGGTCAATACTTCTTAACTATGCAACAAGCACAAGCGATATTAGATCTTCGCTTACATAAGTTGACTGGTTTAGAACACGAAAAAATCTTATCTGAATACAAAGCATTACTCGATATTATCGCTGAGTTATTACATATATTAGGTTCGCCTGAACGTTTAATGGAAATTATTCGTGAAGAGCTAGAAACTATCCGTAATGATTTTGGTGATGAACGTCGTACTGAAATTACTAATGCTTCGCATGACTTATCCATGGAAGACTTGATCACAGAAGAAGATGTTGTGGTTACGTTATCGCATGAAGGTTATGTTAAATACCAAGTGTTAAGTGACTATCAAGCACAGCGCCGTGGCGGTAAAGGTAAAGCAGCGACTAAGATGAAAGAAGAAGATTTCATTGAACGTTTACTCATTGCCAATACCCACGATACTATTTTGTGTTTCTCAGATCGCGGAAAACTCTACTGGTTGAAAGTGTTCCAATTACCTTTAGCGAGTCGTACTGCTCGTGGCCGACCTATTGTTAATATTTTACCGCTTGATGCAGGTGAACGTATTACCGCAATATTACCGGTTCGTGAATATGCAGAAGACAAGTTTATTATCATGGCAACGGCTTCAGGTACTGTTAAGAAAACAGCACTTACCGCTTATAAAAACCAACGTGCTAACGGTATTATAGCCCTTAACCTACGTGATGATGACACCTTAATTGGCGTTGCTATTACCGACGGTTACAACGATATTATGTTGTTCTCGGATGCGGGTAAAGTTGTTCGTTTTAATGAGAAACTTCGTGACAGTGAAACAGGTGAAATTAAATTAGACGCAGAAACAGGTGAAGAACGTTGGGCATTAAAGCCTATCGGACGAACCGGTACTGGTGTTCGCGGTATTAAGTTAGAAGGTGATCAAAAGGTTGTGTCACTTATTGTGCCAGTTAATGATGGTCCAATATTAACGATAACCGAAAATGGCTTTGGTAAACGTACCGCGTTAACTGAATACCCAGCGAAAAGTCGTGCGACTAAAGGTGTTGTTTCTATTAAAGTGAGCGACCGAAATGGCCCAGTAGTTGGCGCTGTTCAGGTTGAAGATTTAGATGAAATAATGCTTATCACTGATAACGGTACTTTAGTACGTACTCGTGTTAATGAAGTCAGTGTTATTGGTCGTAATACTCAAGGTGTTCGTATTATTAGAACGGTTGAAGGCGAACATGTTGTTGCATTGCAACGTATTGACGAAATAGAAGAAGAAGACGTTCTTGAAGGAGCGGAAGAAACTTCTGAGCAGTTAATAGATTCGTCAACTGACAGTACTTCAACAGAGGTACCGCCAGAAGCTGACAGTGATGAAGAACAACTCATCGAAAGTGATAACGAATAGTTAGCGCTAGAAATTCAGTTTAAAGGGCGGCTAATCACCGCCCTTTTTATGTTCAGGACGAACGGTATGTCACGATCACATGGATGTGAATGAGTGACGATGTTCAGGACGAACGGTATGTCAGAGTTATATGGTACATGGATGTGAATGAGTGACGATGTTCAGGACGAACGGTATGTCAGAGTTATATGGTACATGGATGTGAATAAGTGACGATGTTCAGGACGAACGGTATATCAGAGTTATATGGTACATGGATGTGAATGAGTGACGATGTTCAGGACGAACGGTATGTCAGAGTTATATGGTACATGGATATGAATGAGTGACGATGTTCAGGACGAACGGTATGTCAGAGTTATATGGTACATGGATATGAATGAGTGACGATGTTCAGGACGAACGGTATGTCAGAGTTATATGGCACATTCACATTGATGTGAATGAGTGACGATGTTCAGGACGAACGGTATTAAGCAAATACAAGAGCATATTTCCATTTGATGAGCAGTCTTATTTTACCCAAGAGAATGTTGACCAAATTGATGTTTATAATAAAAATAATTAAAATAGTTTGACCAAGTGCATCGACAAGCGTATTTAAAACTTTATAGAAGGTGTTGTGTTATATGTCTCATGTATTTAACTTTTGTGCCGGTCCTGCGATGTTACCTGTAGAGGTAATGAAAAAGGCACAAGCAGAATTTGTCAATTGGCAAAATACCGGTAGTTCAGTGATGGAGCTGAGTCACCGCAGTAAAGAGTTTTTGGTAGTAGCAGCAAAAGCCGAAGCGGATTTACGTGATTTGATGGCAATACCAGAAAATTACAGTGTCTTGTTTTGTCATGGTGGTGGTCGAGGTCAATTTTCTGCGGTCCCTTTAAATTTACTACCAAAAGGCAAATCAGCCGATTATATTATTTCTGGCTCTTGGTCAAAAGCTGCCGCTGCAGAAGCTGAGCATTATGGTGAAATAAACGCGATCAATGTTGTCAGTAAGGTTAAAGGCGAAACTCACGTATTACCAAGTAACGAGTGGGGCTTAAACCCTAACGCTGCCTTTGTGCACTACTGCCCGAATGAGACCGTTGACGGTATCGAGATGTTTGATATTCCAGAAACTCATGGGGTGCCACTGGTTGCTGATATGTCGTCAACCATTTTGTCTCATGAAATTGATGTTAAAAAATTCGGTCTTATCTATGCCGGTGCGCAAAAAAATATTGGTCCCTCTGGTCTAACTATTGTTATTGTACGTAATGACTTATTAGGCAATGCTCAATTAACAACCCCGTCAATCATGAATTATCAGGTGTTAGCAAAGAACGATTCAATGTACAATACGCCGCCAACCTATGCATGGTATTTAGCCGGTTTAGTGTTTGAATGGTTAAAAGAGCGTGGCGGTGTTAAAGAAATTTCAAAGATAAACAAACAAAAAGCTGAGGTTTTATATGGTTATATTGATGAAAGCGCGTTTTATCAAAATCATATTGAAGCAAAGTATCGTAGTCTAATGAATGTACCCTTTTGGTTGACAGATGAAAGCTTGAATGATGAGTTTTTAAAACAAGCAGAAGCGCAGGGATTAATGGCTTTAAAGGGGCATCGTATGGTGGGTGGTATGCGTGCCAGTATCTATAATGCTATGCCATTAGCGGGTATAACTGCGTTGGTTGCTTTTATGAAAGAATTTTCCGCTAAAAACAGCAAGTAATAACAAGCAAAGTAATCGTTTTATCTTTGTTTCATCGCTCGTTTATAGTGCTGGCGAGCAACATGAGTAATTATATTTAGTAAAAGTGATTGAAAAAATTGTCATAAAACAACATTAATTTAATGGAAAAAAAATGTCTCAAGTAAATAAAACATTAACTATCACCACAGGCCTTGCCGGAAAAGTATCCGGAGATATCATTGTACCGGGTGACAAGTCATGTTCGCATCGCTCTATTATGTTTGGCTCTTTAGCTGAAGGTACCACGCATGTTTCGGGTTTCTTACCTGGAGACGATTGTTTAGCAACAATGAATGCATTTAAGGCGATGGGCATAAAAATAGAAGGCCCTGACAAGCAACAAAATGTTGTTATTCATGGCAAAGGTTTACGTGGTTTAACCGCACCTCAAGAAGCTTTAAATATTGGTAATTCAGGGACAACAATCCGATTAATGTCGGGATTACTCGCCGGACAAAATTTTGCATGGCAAATGGCTGGTGACAGTTCTTTAAATAAACGTCCTATGGCACGCGTTGTTGACCCATTAAAATTAATGGGTGCAAATATCTCTGCTGCCGAAAACGGTACGCCACCGGTTATTTCACAAGGGATTGATGAAGGTCAAACCTTAACCGCGATTCATTACGACTTACCCATGGCCAGTGCACAAGTAAAATCTTGTGTATTACTTGCGGGTATTTATGCCGACGGCATTACCTCGGTGACCGAACCTGGTATTACTCGCGATCACACTGAACGCATGTTGACCGCCTTTGGTTATCCGGTAAAGGTTGAAGATACCCCTATGGGTAAAAAGGTTTCTATTGAAGGCGGCCATCAACTAACGGCTTGCGACATTAAAGTACCCGGCGATATTTCATCAGCAACATTTTTTATGGTTGCGGGTTTAATTGCTAAAGAAGGTCAGTTGACTATTCGTAATGTGGGTATGAATCCGACGCGTATTGGCGCGATTAATATTTTACAGCAGATGAATGGCGATTTGAGCATCATCAACGAGCGTATGGCAGGCGG
The DNA here is from genome assembly GCF_001767295.1 of Colwellia sp. PAMC 20917. GTDB lineage: Bacteria > Pseudomonadota > Gammaproteobacteria > Enterobacterales > Alteromonadaceae > Colwellia_A. Next base: position 470,589 of record NZ_CP014944.1, on the reverse strand, counting down.
AGAGCCTGTTGCTGATGTTGTGGTTAAATCATCACCATTAAAAGGTATTGATATAAACGAACGTGATGTACCGCTTGCCATTGATGAGTTCCCAGCGATATTTATTGCGGCTGCTTGTGCTGAAGGTACAACACGCTTACGTGGCGCGGAAGAATTAAGAGTGAAAGAAAGCGATCGCATTCAAGCAATGGCTGATGGCTTAAAAGAATTAGATATTGACTGTACTGTTTATGATGACGGTATAGATATTGTTGGTGGGCAATTAACATCAGGGACTATTCATAGTCATGATGACCACCGTATTGCCATGTCTTTTGCGATTAGCTCATTACGAGCTACTGGTGAAATTCAAATTTTAGAGTGTGACAATGTAGCGACTTCGTTCCCTAATTTTGTCACCTTAGCAAACCAAGTGGGACTAACACTCAATCAAGCTTAAATTAAGTGACTAACTTAGTTTAACTTGCTTTAGTGTAGATAAAAATATGATAGAAAAAATACCGGTAATAACTATAGATGGACCTAGTGGAGCAGGTAAGGGCACAGCCGCACGTTTAGTTGCAGAGCAACTTGGCTGGCACTTGCTTGACAGCGGAGCTATTTATCGTGTGCTTGCAGTGGCGACATTGCATCACCATTTAACTATCGAAGATGAAGAATCCTTGATCCCCATTGCTGCTCATTTAGACGTGCAATTTGAAATAACCAGTCAAGGTGAAGGAAAAGTTATTTTAGAAGGCGAAGATGTTAGCAATAGCATACGCACAGAAGAAGTCGGTGCTATCGCTTCTAAAATAGCAGCCTTCCCTCGAGTGCGTGAAGCGCTTTTACGTCGCCAACGTGCTTTTAAAGTCGCTCCTGGGCTTGTCGCTGATGGAAGAGACATGGGAACAATCGTTTTTAGTAACGCACCAGTTAAGGTTTTTTTAACCGCTTCTGCAGAAGAACGAGCACAACGTCGATTTAATCAGTTGAAAGAGAAAGGTTTTGATGTTAAAATCGGGCGCCTTTTGGATGACATACGTCAGCGAGATGAGCGAGATCAGACCCGTACGGTCGCTCCCCTTATCCCAGCAGAAGGTGCGTTAATTGTTGATTCTACTGACCTTTCTATTGATGAAGTGGTTGCCAAGATTTTAACATTTGCCAATGGCAAGTTAACGTAAACGAAGCTATATAGCTTCAAAATCAACCTATAGCCTACTGTACGGATGCACTGGGCACTATTAAATAACCCCATGAAACATTGATGTTGACTGGATTAATAACTGAGTTTATATGCAAGTTATGACTGAAAATTTCGCACAACTATTTGAAGAAAGTTTAAAAGAAATCGAAACACGCCCTGGTTCAATTATCAAAGGTACGATTGTCGCTATTACTAAAGACAATGTTATCGTTGATGCTGGCCTTAAATCTGAAAGTGTTATTGACATCAACCAGTTTAAAAACAACGCTGGTGAAGTTGATGTAAGCGTTGGCGATGAAGTCGACGTATCTCTTAAAGCTACAGATGACGGTTTTGGTGAAACTATTCTTTCACGTGATGACGCTAAACGTCATGAAGCGTGGCAAGTGCTTGAGAAAGCATATGAAGAAAAAGAAACTGTTATCGGTGTTATCAACGGTAAAGTTAAAGGTGGTTTCACGGTTGAAGTTAGCGATATTCGTGCTTTCTTACCGGGTTCATTAGTAGATGTTCGCCCAATTCGCGATACAACTCACCTTGAAGGCAAAGAATTAGAATTTAAAGTTATTAAGCTTGATCAAAAGCGTAATAACGTTGTTGTTTCTCGTCGTGCCGTTATCGAATCTGAAAGCAGCGTTGAACGTGATGCATTGTTAGAGTCATTAGCAGAAGGCCTAGAAGTTAAAGGTATCGTTAAGAACCTTACTGACTACGGCGCATTCGTAGACTTAGGCGGCATTGACGGCTTACTACACATTACAGATATGGCTTGGAAGCGCGTTAAGCACCCAAGTGAAATCGTAAATGTTGGTGACGAAATACAAGTTAAAGTATTGAAATTTGACCGTGAGCGCACTCGTGTATCTCTAGGTATGAAGCAGTTAGGTGAAGATCCATGGGTAGCAATTGCTAAGCGTTACCCTGAAGGCGCTAAACTTACTGGTCGTGTAACTAACTTAACTGACTACGGTTGTTTTGTTGAAATCCAAGAAGGCGTTGAAGGTTTAGTTCACGTTTCTGAAATGGATTGGACTAACAAAAACATCCACCCATCTAAAGTTGTTAACTTAGGTGACACGGTTGAAGTTATGGTATTAGAAATTGACGAAGAACGTCGTCGTATTTCTTTAGGCCTTAAACAGTGTATTGCTAACCCTTGGGAAGAGTTCGCTAAGAACTTCAACAAAGGCGACAAAGTATCTGGTAAGATCAAGTCAATTACTGACTTTGGTATCTTTATTGGTCTTGACGGCGGCATTGATGGTCTTGTTCACTTATCTGATATTTCATGGGCTGGCGGCGAAGAAGCTGTTCGTGAATACAAGAAAGGTGATGAAATCTCAGCTGTAGTATTACAAGTTGACCCTGAGCGCGAACGTATTTCTTTAGGTGTTAAGCAAACTGAAGATGATCCGTTTAATCAGTACCTTGCAGATACTAAGAAAGGTGCTATTGTTACAGGTAAGGTTATCGAAGTAGATGCTAAAGGCGCTAAAATTGAATTAGCCGAAGGCGTTGAAGGATACCTACGCGTATCTGATATTTCTAGTGAGCGTATCGAAGATGCGTCAACTGAATTATCTGTTGGTGATAGTGTTGAGACTAAGTTTATGGGTGTGGATCGTAAGAACCGTGCTATCAGCTTATCAATCAAAGCTAAAGATCAAGCAGAAGAACGTGAAGCTATGGATAACCTAAACCAAGTTGAAGAAACTGGTTTAAGTGCAATGGCTGCAGCGTTTAAAAACGCTAAAAACTAATTTAGACACTTGAAGGTGAGAAGTGTTTGAAACATAACACTTCTCTTCGTTTAAAATCCATTGGCGAGAAGGTACTATTAACTTCAACCTAGTGAACACAGGAGGTCAAATGACCAAATCTGAACTTATTGAAAGATTAGCCGATAAATTAAGTCATTTATCAGCGAGAGATGTTGAACAATCTATTAAAGAAATCTTAGAAATGATGGCACAAACCTTGTCAAAAGGTGAGCGTATTGAAATTCGTGGTTTTGGTAGTTTTTCATTACATTTTCGTGCTCCTCGTGTTGGACGTAACCCTAAAACTGGCGAATCCGTTGAGTTGGCAGGTAAATACGTTCCTCATTTTAAACCTGGAAAAGAGTTACGTGAAAGAGTAAATCTTTCAATAGCGTAATTGATAAATTATCAATAAAACGGCATGCTATAATGGTATGCCGTTTTTTTTAACTTAATTTTCATCATAGGTAACTTATTTTGCGTATTTATATTACAGCGTTTTTACTGTTCAGCTTACTAGTCATCGCTTTTATTTTTGGTAGTCAAAATGAGCAGACCTTAACGTTGAATTATCTCATCGCCCGAACTGAACTATCAGTTGCTGCGGCTGTCAGTTTATTTACCACTTTGGGCTTTGTACTCGGCTTACTCTTTGCATTATTGTGGAAGTTTGTTCGAATGATAAAACCTAAAAAGTCATCCTCTAAAGAATCAGTGTAAATTATATGTTAGAACTATTGTTCTTATTACTCCCTGTTGCAATGGGCTATGGCTGGTTCATGGGCCGTAATAGTGTTAAACAAAATGATCACTCAGCTAAACAAGCCTTGTCGATAAAATATTCAACAGGCTTAAATTACCTCTTATCAAATCAACAAGATAAAGCGATAGACTACTTACTAGAAGCCCTTAAAGTTGAAGATGATACTGTTGAAGCACATTTTGCCATGGCCAATTTATTTCGTCGCCGTGGTGAGCTCGACCGCGCATTAAAAGTGCATGAGCACTTAGTTAGACAGAAACATTTACCCGCTAAAGATAAGCAACAAGCGGCTTATGAACTAGGTAAAGATTTCTTTAGTGCCGGCTTATACGACCGCGCTGAAGCCATGTTTGAAAAACTGCTTAAATCAAAACACTATGGCTTAAAATCCCTTGATTATTTGATGCGTATTTACCAGTCTACTAAAGATTGGTCAAAAGGCATCAGTCATAAAAAAGCCATTGTTAAAACTAAAGATAAAAAACTTCTTCATAACTTAGCTAATTTTTATTGTGAATTAGCGACAACAGCCTTAGCAGAAGATAACTTTATTGAAGTCATAGAGTTATTAGAGTTGGCGTTGATTTATGATGCTAATTCTTGTCGTGCTAATTGGTTATTAGCTCAAATTTATGAAAAGCATCAACAGTTCAATGAAGCCTGCCGATGTTATCAAGACATCTATCTTCAGGATAAAGAATTCTTTCCTGATGTTATTGATGAAATGCAAAATTGTTATCATCAGTTAGATGCAGACGATGAATATTTTAAATTCATTAGAAAAGTTTATGATGAAACCGGTGGTTCGAGCGCTCTGATAAAATACTTAAGCCATCTTGAAGCTAAATATGGCAACGAAAAAGCGAAAGAGTTTATTTTACTTGCCTTGAAAAAGCGTCCAACCATTAAAGGTTTTAAGCATTTTATTAAGATGCAAATGGTTAACTCTACTGAGCATGACAACACCGAAAATTTAGATATGATCAAAGAATTGATTGGCGCTTATTTGAATTTAAAACCCCGTTATAGTTGTCGAACCTGTGGTTTTAATAGCAGTAAACATTATTGGGCGTGTCCTTCATGTCATGACTGGGAACAATTGAAACCAGTTAGAGGCCTAGAAGGCGAATAATATCTAACTTCTTTGTTCTACATTTCAATAGCTGCACCTAAAGTACTCACTGACTAGCGTCAGCTGCGTGCTTTTTTCTTTGCTCTTGAATCATAGAAGGTCAAATTAGAATATTATTAAAGAATTAAGAATTAAGAATTAAGAATTAAGAATTAAGAATTAAGAATTAAGAATTAAGAATTGAGGATTGAGTATGAATGATGCAAAAGTAGTTGTTGCCCTAGATTTCGATAAAAAAGCGGATGCGCTTGCATTTGTTGATAAGATCCAACCAAAGGATTGTCGCTTAAAAGTGGGAAAAGAAATGTTTACTCATTTTGGACCTGCGTTTGTTAAAGAACTGACGGGCCGTGGCTTCGATGTCTTTTTAGACTTAAAGTTCCACGATATTCCTAACACCGTAGCAAAAGCGGTAACTGCTGCAGCAGAAATGGGGGTGTGGATGGTTAATGTTCATGCCAGTGGCGGACGTGAAATGATGGTTAAAGCTAAACAGGCATTAGAAAAATACGGTGATAACGCCCCAATACTTATTGCTGTCACTGTTTTAACCAGTATGAGTGAAGAAGACTTACTCGGCTTAGGTATTACGCGAACGCCAGCCGAGCAAGTGATGTTGCTAGCAAAGTTGACAAAAGAAGCTGGCCTTGATGGTGTTGTTTGTTCAGCACAGGAAGCACAAAGCCTGAAAAGCGCTTTAGGTAAAGACTTTAAGCTTATCACGCCAGGTATTAGACCTGCTGGTGCCGCCAGTGACGATCAAAAACGTATTATGACTCCAGAGCAGGCAATGGCCGTCGGCGTTGATTATTTAGTTATTGGCAGACCCATTACCCAAGCTGAAAACCCACAGCAAGTTTTGCAGTCGATTAATTTATCGCTTAATTAAGGTCAATCAGTATAACTTTATTAATGGCTATAAATTGACAAAAGTAAAATTTTATCCTAAACCTATTAACGTCTCGTTAATAATAAATTAACAGTTTATTGTTTGTGAGACGTAATGGAATTTACAATAAAAGGATATAATCATGATTAAATTTTCAAAAATCTTATTTATTTGCCTCACCTTTACTTTTTCGTCATTAAGCTTTGCTGACAGTGTCGGTGGTAATGAGCCCAATGCCAATGTTAATCAAGTTGACGAGCGTATTGATATAAACCATGCTGATATGAAGACCTTATCTTTATTAAAAGGCATAGGCATGAAAAAAGCGGCAGCTATTGTCAAATATCGAAATGAAAATGGTAAGTTTATCTCGGTCGAAGACTTGTTGAATGTTACAGGTATTGGCGAGAAAATATTAGCGTTAAATAAGTCAAAATTAACGATATAGTATTCCTTGAGAATAGAAAAAAGGCTAAACAACTCACTTGTTTAGCCTTTTAAATTTTACTCTTAAGTAAAATATAGAGTTATTGACGCGATGTTAATTTTTTTCTTGTGCAGAACAAACATCACTATGCTGACATATAATAGGCCAAACATCTTTATAGCCTAAACAACTCACTTGTTTAGCCTTTTAAATTTTACTCTTAAGTAAAATATAGAGTTATTGGCGCGATGTTAATTTTTTTCTTGTGCAGAACAAACATCACTATGCTGGCATATAATAGCCCAAACATCTTTATAGCCTAAACGACTTAATTGTTCAGCAGCAAGACTCGCCCGGCCGCCAGTTGCACAATGAAGATATATACGCTGGTTTTCATCAGTCGTGCAGTTACCAATATTCATTTCTAAAACACCACGCGGAATATTAACTGAATTTATCACTGGGCTTGTAGCGACTTCTTGCGCTTCACGTACGTCAATAAATAGGCTTTTCTCTTTTTGTGCACTTAGGTAAGCATCATGAGCCGATGTAGTTTGTATGTTTTTTCTAATTTCAGCTATCAGTGTCGGTATAGTTTTCAACATTTATAGAGGCCTTAATATTTAATGATTAAAAAGAATCAATACTGTTTCTTTGTTAAAGCTATATTAGGTTGTTCTAATGTAGCTGTCAATAATGTAATATTTAAATGTCAGTCTGCGTGTATTCATAAATTTTAGACATAAAAAAAGAGCCGAAGCTCTTTTAGATAAGAATGTAAAAATTAAATTTTAGGAATTCTTATTTTCTTTTCTGGTGACTGACGATAAATAATTAATGTTTTACCAATTACTTGAACTTTAATTGACGCTGTTTCACGGCAAATAGCTTCAACAATTAATGCTTTACTGTCACGATCATCGGTTGGGATTTTAATTTTAATTAATTCATGATGATTTAATGAATAATCAATTTCGGCAACTACTGCCTCTGTTAAGCCGTTGTTACCCAATAAAACCACTGGTTTCAATGGGTGCGCAAGACCTTTTAAATACTGTATTTGTTTTTTATTTAGGCTCATTAACAATTTTCGTTACAAGTTAGCTTGAATTAATACTATTTTACCTCCATCTACTCTGTAATACTAATAAAACGTTAAATCGTTTTGCATTATTAACAAATTAATTAAGTTAAATTAATGAGTAAAAAGAAATTAAGTAATAGTAGTACCCGTTGGATGCAAGAACACTTTGATGATGAGTATGTAAAAAAAGCTCAGAAACTCGGTGTGCGTTCTAGAGCATACTTTAAAATTGAAGAAATAAACGTTAAAGATAAGCTGATTAAAAAAGGCATGAAAGTGGTCGATCTAGGTGCTGCACCTGGAGGTTGGTCAGAATATGCGGTCAAAGCCGTTGGAGGTAGTGGGCAAATTATTGCTTGTGATATCCTGGCAATGGACCCTATTGCTGGTGTTGACTTTTTACAAGGCGACTTCAGAGAAGAACCGGTCCTTAATGCATTACTAAACCGTATTGGCGGCAAAGATATCGATGTTGTTATGTCTGACATGGCAGCTAATTTTACCGGTAATGACGGTGCCGATGCCGCAAGAAGTATGTATCTTGTTGAATTAGCACTAGACATGTGTAATCAGGTCTTAAAGAAAAATGGCGCGTTTGTTGTTAAAGTCTTTCAAGGAGCGGGATTTGAGCAATTTATGCAAGATTTAAGAGGAGCATTTAAAACAGTAAAAACCCGTAAACCAGATTCGTCACGTGCACGTTCACGCGAAGTATATTTGGTTGCTACCGGATTTAAATAGCTCCGAGCGTTAAATTATAGTAAATTACGACTCATCAACTTAAAAGTTTAGGTTGATTTCAGAACTAGCCGTTTATCTGTACTAGTTAACGGTTAAGTAAAAGTTCATTCAAAGTACAAGAGGTCATTAAGTTGAGCGATATGGCAAAAAATCTTATTTTATGGTTGGTAATAGCGGTTGTTTTAATGTCGGTATTCCAAGGATTCACTCCGAGCACCACTACTGAACAACAAGTTGATTACACGCGTTTCATTAAAGATGTCCGTCAAGGACAGATTCGTGACGCAAATGTTGATCGTAATGGTGTTATCAAAGGCACAAAACGTAGTGGTGAAGCCTTTGTTACTGTTATTCCTGGTGGTTTCGATCGTGATTTAATCAACGATTTAGTTAAACAAGGCGTTAATGCTTCTGGTGAATTGCCGGAAGAAACTAGCTTTCTAACCACTATTTTTATCTCTTGGTTCCCAATGATTTTGTTAATAGGTGTGTGGATATTCTTCATGCGTCAGATGCAAGGCGGTGGTGGAAAAGGGGCGATGTCTTTTGGTAAGTCTAAAGCGAAGCTTTTAAGTGAAGATCAGATAAAAACAACTTTTGCTGATGTTGCTGGTTGCGACGAAGCGAAAGAAGAAGTTTCTGAGCTTGTTGATTACTTAAAAGAGCCAACTAAATTTCAGAAACTTGGTGGCCGTATTCCTTCAGGTGTCTTACTCGTAGGACAACCGGGTACAGGTAAAACCTTGCTGGCAAAAGCTATTGCTGGTGAAGCTAAAGTACCATTTTTCACTATATCAGGTTCTGACTTTGTTGAAATGTTTGTTGGTGTTGGTGCATCTCGTGTGCGTGATATGTTTGAGCAAGCTAAAAAATCAGCCCCTTGTATCATCTTCATCGATGAAATCGATGCGGTAGGTCGCCAACGTGGCGCAGGTATGGGTGGTGGACACGATGAACGTGAACAAACACTTAACCAAATGTTGGTTGAAATGGATGGTTTTGAAGGTAATGAAGGCGTTATCGTTATTGCCGCAACTAACCGTCCAGACGTTTTAGATCCAGCATTACTTCGTCCTGGTCGTTTTGACCGTCAAGTAACGGTTGGTCTACCTGATATTCGTGGTCGTGAACAAATTCTTAAAGTGCATATGCGCAAAGTACCTTTGGGTGACGATGTTAAAGCATCAGTTATTGCACGTGGTACACCGGGCATGTCAGGTGCAGATTTAGCTAACTTAGTTAATGAAGCCGCATTATTCGCTGCACGTTCGGCTCGCCGCACTGTATCGATGGACGAATTTGAAAAAGCGAAAGACAAAATATTAATGGGTGCTGAACGTCGTTCGATGGTTATGAGCGAAGAAGAAAAAGCGATGACAGCTTACCATGAAGCAGGGCACGCGATCGTTGGTCGTTTAGTGCCAGATCATGACCCCGTTTACAAGGTGAGTATTATTCCTCGTGGCCGCGCTTTAGGTGTCACTATGTATTTACCAGAACAAGACAGATTTAGTCATAGTAAACAGCATTTAGAAAGTAATATTTCGTCACTTTACGGTGGTCGTATTGCTGAAGAAATGATTTACGGTTTTGAGAAAGTTTCTACCGGTGCATCTAACGATATTGAACGTGCGACTCAACTTGCTCGTAAAATGGTTACTCAGTGGGGCTTCTCACAAAAATTGGGTCCAATGTTATTTGCCGAAGAAGAAGGTGAAGTGTTTTTAGGTCGTTCATCATCTAAATCGTTGAACATGTCTGACGAAACTGCGCAAGCGATTGATATTGAAATCAAAGCATTTGTTGACCGTAACTATCAACGTGCAGAAAAAATATTGAACGAGAACCGTGATATTTTAGAGACAATGAAAGATGCGTTAATGCATTACGAAACTATCGATGCTAGACAAATCGATGACTTGATGGAACGCAGAGAAGTTCGTCCGCCAATGGCTGAGTGGGATAATCACTCTGATTCAAAGAAGCCGCCTAAAGCTGATGACAACGCCTCTTCTGACACTAAAGAAGATAAAGCTGAGAAAAAAGAAGTAGCGCCAGATCTAGATAAACCTAGTGACGCCTCTGCTGATTAATAGCCTTTAAATATAGCCTCGATTAACGAGGCTTTATTTTATAAAAGCTAATTTACTATTGTTAATAGTAAGTTGTTTTTTATAAAATAAATTTCTATACAGAATAATCACAAAGAGCATAAGTTTTGTTGAAAAATTTACCTTGCGGTACACATTTCCTTAATATTGAAACCCCGCAGGTGATGGGGATTTTAAATGTAACCCCAGACTCATTTTCTGATGGCGGACAATTCTCTCGTATTGACTCTGCATTAAGACAAGCCGAACAAATGATAGCCGATGGCGCCACCATTATTGATATCGGGGGCGAATCAACGCGTCCAGGCGCAAAAGAAGTTTCTGTTAAAGATGAGTTAGCGCGTGTTATTCCCGTATTAAAAGCCATTAATGCGCGTTTTAATATCATTGTCTCTATTGATACCAGTAAAGCCGAGGTGATGTCTGAGGGCATCACTTATGGGGCAGGTATCATCAATGATGTTCGAGCTCTGCAAAATGAAGGTTGCTTAACGGTATTAGCGCAAGACCAAGGTGTTGGTATTTGTTTAATGCATATGCAAGGTTTACCTCGAACCATGCAGCACAATCCTCACTACGTCAATTTAATAGACGACATTACCACTTTCTTTCAGGAAAGAATTTTAGCCTGTACACAAGCGGGTATTAATCGTTCTAGTCTTATTTTAGACCCTGGCTTTGGCTTTGGTAAATCATTAGAACAAAATTATTGTTTATTGGCGAATATGGCTAAATTTCAATGCCTAGATTTGCCGGTATTGGCAGGACTGTCGAGAAAGTCGATGATCGGTAATCTTCTTAATCGAGAGGTTAATGAACGCCTAGCAGGTAGCTTAGCAACAGCCATTATAGCCGCTCAGCAAGGGGCAAGAATTATTCGTGTTCACGATGTAAAAGAAACAGTCGATGCTTTAAAGGTTTTACAAGCTACCACCATAAATAGATAACTCAACATTAAATATACTAAAAAAGTAAATATAAAGGACAAATAAAATGTCAGAAAGAAGATATTTTGGAACCGATGGCATAAGAGGCCTAGTAGGACAATACCCAATCACCGCTGAGTTTGTGATGAAATTAGGTTATGCCGCTGGCCGCGTACTAGCTGCCCAAGGCACGAAAAAAGTACTTATCGGTAAAGATACCCGAATTTCAGGCTACATGCTTGAGTCAGCCCTAGAAGCTGGTTTTTCTGCTGCGGGAATCGATATTGGCTTATTGGGACCCATGCCAACGCCAGGGATTGCTTACCTTACTAAAACTTTTCGCGCTGAAGCGGGTATCGTTATTAGTGCATCACATAATCCATTTTATGACAACGGCATTAAGTTTTTCTCACAAAATGGTGAGAAGTTACCCGATGATGTCGAACTGGCTATTGAAGCACAATTAGATAAAGAAATGGGCTGTGTTGAATCGGCTAAATTAGGTAAAGCAACGCGAATTGAAGACGCTGCTGGGCGCTATATTGAGTTTTGTAAAAGTAATTTTCCTAGCCAATATTCTTTAAAAGATTATAAAATTGTTGTTGATTGCGCGCACGGTGCAACTTACCACATCGCACCTAACGTGTTTCGTGAATTAGGTGCACAAGTGATTGAAATCGGTACGTCGCCAAATGGTACCAATATTAACGACCAGTGTGGTGCAACATCAATGGACGCTATCAGTAAGGCTGTTGTTGAACATCAGGCTGATTTAGGTATTGCACTAGATGGTGATGGCGACCGCTTGATGATGGTTGATCATACTGGCTATGTGCTTGATGGTGATGAGTGTGTCTACGTTATTGCTTCAAACGATTTACAAAGTGGCGTTATTAGTGGAGGTGTTGTTGGTACACTGATGAGTAATATGGGGCTTGAAATTGCGCTTGCGGACATGGGGATACCTTTTGCTCGCAGCAAAGTCGGCGATCGATATGTTACCGAAATGCTCAACAAAAAAGGTTGGCAGTTGGGCGCTGAAAACTCTGGCCATGTGATCAATTTAAAAAATACTTCTACCGGTGATGGTATTATCGCCGCGTTAAATGTATTAACCGCTGTTTGTAGTGGTGATAAAACCTTGCACGAACTCCGCCAAGGGATGACTAAATTACCACAAGTGTTAGTTAATGTTAGGTTTACCGGTGACAATGACCCGTTAACGGCGCAGAATGTCGTCGCTGCTGTACATACGGTCAATGAACAACTTTCAGGGCGTGGTCGCGTGTTATTACGTAAATCAGGTACTGAGCCTTTAATACGGGTTATGGTTGAAGGACCAGAATTAACAGAAGTTACCGAGCTAGCAAATATCATTGCCGATGCTGTTAAAGCCGCTTGTTAACAAAATAGACGTCAGACGGTTGAATAATAAGCAAATGAACAAGATATTAAGTTAAACACTTGTATCTTGTTCGTAGGTTAGTTAATATCTCGCCGCTTTAATTAGGAAAGATAAATGAAAAGACAAGCAATAGTAGCCGCAAACTGGAAAATGAATGGAAGTTTGTCGCTGATAAAAGAAATGATTTCAGGATTAAATAGTGTCAAGCTAGCTGAAAATGTCGACGTTGTTGTTTGTCCTCCTGCGCCTTTTCTATCAGCATTTACAATAAGTGCTAAAAGTGACAATTTACAAGCAAACATCCATTTAGGTGCGCAAAATGTAAGCGAGCATCAAAGTGGAGCATATACTGGTGAAATATCCACAGATATGCTCAAGGAAGTTTCTGTAAATTATGTTATTGTAGGGCACTCTGAACGAAGATGCATTTACAAAGAAACAAGTACACAAGTTGCTCATAAAGTTAAAGCTACTTTGGATGCTGGTTTAACACCTATATTGTGTATTGGTGAAAGTGAAGATGAACGAACTGCTGAACAAACAGAGACAGTACTCGCTTCACAATTACAGCCAGTAATTGACGAAATTGGTATAGAAAAATTTACAGATGTTGTTATTGCTTACGAGCCTGTTTGGGCTATTGGTACTGGCAAAACAGCATCTCCAGAAATGGCACAAGCAACACACTTATTTATTCGTCAATTTTTAGCTAACGCTGATGATACTATCGCGAATAAAGTGCCATTATTATACGGTGGTAGCGTAAATGCTGCTAACTGTGAAGAATTATTTGCACAAACTGATATTGACGGTGGTCTTATTGGTGGTGCTAGTTTAAAAGTCGACGAATTCAAAATAATTTGCTCGTCAGCCAAAGGATCTTAAAATGTTGTATCAATCGTTAATTATTGCTTATTTAATTGTTTCAATTTGTTTAATTGGTTTAGTTTTAATCCAACAAGGTAAAGGCGCAGATATGGGCGCATCTTTTGGTGCCGGCTCTTCAGCAACAATATTTGGTTCAAGTGGCTCAGGTAACTTTTTAACTAAAGCGACTACATGGTTAGCTATAGCGTTCTTTGTTATCAGCTTAGTGTTAGGTAACTTAACGGCAAATAGAATTAAATCTACCGATGAGTGGAACAACTTAAACACTCCTGTAGAGCAAACTATACCAGGTGATGCATCAATCCCTAGCGAAAGTGTAGAGCCAGGTCAGTCATCAGGGAATAGCGATATTCCTGCAGCGACTAAGAAAGCGAATGATAACGACATTCCAAAGTAAAGTTTTAAAAATGCAGATGTGGCGGAATTGTTAGACGCACCACACTTGATGGGACTGCTAGTCTAAAAGTTAAGTAGGCTTATTTACCTCAAAATGAGCAAGTTAACTTAGTAAGAAAGATAATATAAATTTAGTATTGCGCGGTTGTGGCGGAATTGGTAGACGCGCCAGCTTGAGGGGCTGGTGACTTAGGTCGTGGGGGTTCAAGTCCCCCCAACCGCACCACTAAATTTATATATACAGATACCTAAAGGCCAATTCGTGATGAATTGGTCTTTTTCCGTTTAGTTACTAATTGGTTGCTAATTATTCCTGGCAGGTTGGAAAACTCAGTGGTTATTTTCCTGACATTGATTTTATGCTCGTATTGATGTTTGATAAAATTTATATTTTTAATCTGATATGCCACTCAATTTATCGACTTTCAAATGCCAACCAAACCATCAAATCAATACACTTAATCTTAATAATGCATTGTGATTCTAAATGTTCGAGAAGTATCTAAAGATCGTTGTTTAGAGTGTTCTGATGGGTAAGTACTTATTTAGCTGTTTATTAAGAATGCTAACTTGTGCGGAGAGCGTAATGCTGAGTTACTTGCAGAAGTAAGCTAAATGCTCTTGCCCTGGTCAATTATCTTTTAAAAATAAATTATGTGATTATATGGTTAAAGTTTAAAACAGATAAGTCACTCCCGTGGTTAGTCTGTAAGCATCGTAGTCATAGTTAGATAAACCATTGCCAAGCACGTTAATTATGCGATCTATATCATATTCAGAACGCCAATCGTTTTCACTAAATTTTTGGTATAACAAACCTAAGTGCAAATCAACTTGGTCAGAATAATTATAGTCTGCATATATATTGAGATGATGAGAATTGATCACCAGTTCTTTGTGACTGTCACTAGAATTTAGTGACAATGAATTAACTTGTGTAATGCCACTTGTATATGAATAGGTGTAATCTGCCGCTAACGTTAATTTACCATCAGCCAACTTTTCTGCTGCTAGATTTATTCCTACACTGTCAGACTTATCATCTTGGTTACTTAACCAGTCTACATCATTGTCCCAGTAACTACCTTGGCTGATATTTTCTTGCCATTGGTTATGAGTATAAGCAACTAATGAAATACGTTTCGATAATTGTGTGCTAACAGAAAGATCAACACCATTACGTTTACTTTCTATCAATCCAATATCAGTATGTTGATATTGGTCACGAGAGAAATAGACTTCAATAGCAACTTCGGTGTTCATTAAAATACTGTTTAAGCTACTGTTAAAAGGATTTAAAGATAAATGTCCTTTGGCTTGTTCTCTTTGACGATCCGCTTGGTAATATTTTTGCACTTTCATTTGTATTGGCAGTGTACTGTCAATAGGTGATGTTTTATCTATACGATTATAACTACTGCCATCACGAAATTGCTTGGATAGCTCTACGTAGACTTTATTAAAAGGAGCAAAATGGGTTGAAACTTTGAACCAGAATTTTTCATTTTTGGTGTTTTTTCTATCTTGAAAATCACGTTCTTGTCGTTTTAATTTCCAGCCCATTGATAAATGAGATTGAATGGTAAAACGATATTGCGCTTCCAATGTGAGTTTTTCTTTTTTAAAACTATAGGTATTATTAGTAATCAAATCAGGTAAAATAGCACTGTCTGTTAATATGTGTTGATACGAATTACTTTGCGTTTTGTTATCACGATCTTGAAAATGATAGTTAGCCGTTAAACGCCACTTGTTATCGGTTCTGAATAACGCTTTTAAATGCGTTGAAAAAGTATTTATTTGACCATCTAAATGAGTGGTAGGTAAGCTATCTGCTTCCAGTAGATTATTTGAACTATAAGATAAAAAATCATCTGTTTGTGATAGTTGTCCATAAATCAATCGAGCTTGAAGGGTTAAACTATTATCGCGATAATTGCCAAAAATACTGATTTGATCAAATTCATTATCTGGTGAGCCAGATAACTGTCCATTATTGGCACCACCAAATACAACCGCATAAGGGCTATTCCAATTCACTACGGATCGTTTATTGCTAAAGTCGCTGTGATAATAATTAACTAATAAAGTAACATCGTCATATTGATAATAACTGCCAGCATCCAGTTGATTATGCTGCTGGTTAATTCCTTCAGGTAATATAACGGTTTTGGTGAGAATGTTGCCACTGGTGGAGCGTAAACCTTGTTTATCTTGGTATTGATAATCAATGTAACCTTGCCAGTTATTCGTGAAGTTAGTTTCTGCTGCCAACTGCCAGTTTTGTCTTTCTATTTTTTGGTCAAATTCTGAAAATTGCTGATTAGACATTTCAGCGGTTGTTGCTACTCGCTGCCAGTCACTGGGCAGAAGCAATGAGGCATTACCAGCATTAGTAAAAGGGGTTAATCCCTGAGCATGACCAAACTGATTAAGTGTCTGGTAATTTAACGAAATTTTATAGCTATTTAATTTAGTAGCCGATAAATGAGCATAACTATTATCTTTGCCTAAACCTTTGGCTTGAACTTGATAATGTGTATTTTGTGATCTTTGCGATAGTTCAGCGTCAAGGTGAGCATAAGTGCCATCTTTTTGTTCTCCCGTTATTGTAGAAAAATGCCCATTATCTTCAGAATTATTCGACAAATTAACGCTAATTTTTGCTACTGATTTCGTATTGTCGGGACAATATTTACAGAGCCATTTTTCTTTTTTGACTTTCTGGGTATTAGCATCTTGTAAACGAAATCCATCTGCCAAACTAGTTGCAGAAAAACAAACAAAAATAGCAAGCGTGATGCTATTAAGGAGTAGTTTATAGGTGGTGTTGTTCATTGGTATTCTCCTTAACATTAATTTTAGCACTAGCGTTGAAAAGTATGACCAGCAGGGTGATTACTGCCGTGAATTAAGCTGTGACAATTCATACAATTTTGTCCAAGAGCAAACGTACTTTGGGTATTTTCAACAAACTGACTACCCGCAATCGCCGTTGAAGGGTGATCTGCTGGTGTATGACAATCTTGGCATATTTGTGGCGTACGTTGTTTAAGCATATTTGCATTAATAGATCCGTGGGAGTCATGGCAGACACTACAATCTTCGGCAACAGGGGCATGTTCCCAAAGCAATGGTCCACGTTTTTCACTATGACACTGATAACAGGTTTGATTAATTGAAGGCCGTTGTAATTCATGCTCAGAAAAAGAACCGTGTGGGTTATGACAATCAGAGCAAGCCATTTGTCCCCATTTTAACGGATGACTAGAACGTTTATTGATGGCATGCAATTGTTCTTTGTGACAACTACCACATAATTTATTTTGTTGTTGCTTAAACAAAATAGGATCTTGCCCTTCATGAACTTGATGACAAGACGCACAGGGGACTTGTTCACTTTGATGTGAACTACCTTGCCATGCAATACGTTGTCTATCTTCATGACAACTCATGCAAACACTGTTCTGTTTATCGGCATCAACAAGAGAGTGGTTACCGAATGTAATAACAGGCTCTCTAAGTTTGCCTTTTTTTACTCTTGCCGTGTGTTTGCCTGCAGGACCATGGCAGCTTTCACATTGTAACTGTGAAAATGGCGAATTTTTAACATCTTGACGGCCGTGAACATTATTAAAAATACCCATGGCATTACTGTCAGAGTCTCCGTCATGACATTTAAGGCAACTGTCAGCACCTTTTTTAGAATATTTGCCTTGTTTAAACTTTTTAACGAGTAAAATGTCAAGTTGATCAGCGGTTAAAGGCTTGGCTGATGTTACCGTTTTTTCTGCTTTATTTTTTTCGGGAGAATTGGGTTTGTTTTCGGCAAAACTCGTTGATGACATGAGAGGGATAAAGAGTAAGACCGAAAAAAAGGTTTTAAGAATATCTCGCATTGAATTTCACTCTTATTTATTGTTATTATTTAGTTATTTATTTTTAATAAACCAAGAGCAATTCGCCTTTGTGTTTATTGGTTATAACTTAAATAACTTTGCGACTATAGTAATAAGTTATTTTATTTCGTGTACTTTGTCGACACCAAATTCTGCACCAATAGCGTGACACACTGCACATGACTCAACTTTATTAGCCTCATCAAATGCTGCTGCGCCAAATATCCCGCCATTTTGTATCATATGATCTATAAGGGCTTGTCCCTTAGTATCAATGCTACCTTTAGCGGGATCTATTAACCCTGGTAATCTTGGATCAATTAAACCTAATTTAACATTAAGATGGCAACTTCCACAGACAACCGCAGTTGGACTTATATAAACATTATCACTTGCACCACGAGCAATAGAAGCACGAGTATTTTGTTGTATTGGCAAGTTGAATTGATCATTTGTATGACATTGCCCACAATTGTCGATATTTCCAGGGAAGTGATCTATTTGTTCTGGGTTAGAGTCATCAAGTGCATTTTTATCTAAACCAGAATGTAAGCGATGGACATGACGTTTTAAGTCACCTAAACCTCTATAACCAGTACGTGTAGCATTATGACAGGTTTTACATTGTGTTAAGTCAGTAGAGGCATGGTGGAATTTATTGTCGGCATGACAGCTTTGACAAGCGGTTATATCTGCGCCAATTTTATCGTAACCTTCAGTGGTGATAGTTCCATCACCTTTGAAGAATACAATTGAAGGTGTTGACTCTATTTGAGCAACCTTCATAGTATTTGTTTCAGGAGAGTCACAACGAACAATCGCACCGTCTTTTTCATTCATACACACTAAAACATCTACTGGTGTTACAGTCACAACGTCTGTTGCGGTAATACCTGCTAAAAGCCCCGTAGCTGTACAAGTAAACAAACCAGCTCCGTCAGCTATACAGTCATTAAAAACTACTTCTTGGTGATTGAGTTGATAACCCGTGCCGTTGTCCCAGTTAATAGCAATAGCGCCATTGTCAGTACCATAACCATACTTACCAAATTTAGCACCTTGTGCCGTATCTACATCACTAATATCGCGTAGCGCCGTAACAGGTTCACCTTCTAAAGTAATCATGACATCTACTTCAACATTACCGGTTGCAAGGTCAATTCGAGTCGCTTTCGCTTGTGTTACAATCGCTGTACGTGCGATATCAACATTTGACATCACATCAGTATGGTTCTTCTCTACAGATGAGAAACCAGAAGTACCATGACAAGTTTGACATAAACTATTGTCTGCTTGAGCTCCTGCAAGATGACCTACGCCCGTTGCAAAATTAACATCATCATGACATGAACCACATGCTTCAATAGACGGCTGAGATTTAAAGTTTATAGCATCAGGAGTTTCAGCGCTGGTATCATCATGGCAATTCGTACAATTACGAATATCTTGTGGAAGATGCGTATCAGAGTAATCATGCTTGCTATTTCGATATCCCCAAATAGCATATTCACCACCATTTACAACAGAGGGAAGGTTAGCACCACGGTGAATTTTGTGTATCATTACTTTAAAGTCAACACTTTCACTGCTGTTTGCGTCAACACTACCTGGATTATGACAAGTAACACAATAAGCCATATCTACACGACCACCACCATGAAGCGCTAACTCGCCATGACAAGCATTACACGTACCTTCAACTACCATTTTACGATTATCAATATTCGTTGTTGCTCCTGTAGAAGGTTGCCAATCGAACGATCGATTCATTGTAGGAAAACCACTGCCACTTATTTGAAAAGCAATTCTATGGGTATAATCGGCATTGTAAGTTACGGCAACAGGAGAGGTTACATTCATTACATTGGTTGCCAAAGTATAACTATAAGTGCCGTCATTATTATTGGTAAAAATGCCACCGTCATCATTGGCTTTTTCAGAAGTTGCTTGATCTGCATCTTCTGTTCCTGGGCCGTTACTAGGATCTGTTGGCGCGCTTTCGATTGTATTAATATAGCTTTGCCATTTTGAAGGCTCACCTGTAACAGCATCAATAGGCGTTAATTGTACTAAGGTAAAGCGTACTTGGCTGCTTTTAAGCGCACTATAACCAACCCCTACATCATCTTCGATTGTAAATTCAACGGTTAATGCACCATCTGTAGCAATAGTTGCATTAGTAATTGCAGAGTCCATCACCGCTGTTTGTCTTGATGTTGTTGGTGCTGCTGCCGTACCATCAGCTCCAGTATCACCAACAGGTCCTTCAGAACCTGTTTCTCCCGTAGGTCCCGTATCACCACCACAACCAGAAAATGCAAGTACACTAACAAGTGCAAAACTGGTTAAAAGTTGTTTCAGGTTACATTTATTATTGTTTTCCATCATAAGCTCCATCAGCAATTGAGAGTCAGAGTGTTTAAATTTTCAAATAGCTATTTTCCAATAAGGGTTGTAATTTCTTTTTTATTATTATCGGAGTGTTAACGGTATTTAAATATGATCTATGTCAAGGGAATCTCATTACTCAAGTGTTAACTCTTGATAAACATCTAATTTCACTTTATTTTTGGGATAAAATGGTAAAGTTATTTATAGATACTAGTATATATATTGAAAAAGTAGCTTGATTTTTAACTAATTAATACCTTTTGGAGTAAAAAACATGATCAAGATCAAACTTTGTATATTTCTTCTTATCTTTGCTTCTGCTATTACAATAGCAGCCTCGATAGAAGATACTATTATTATGTGCAATGACTGTCATGGCGCAAAAGGAATCAGTAGCGATTCAGATATTCCAAGTATTGGTGGTTATTCTGAAGCAACAATTACAGCGATGTTTGATGTCTATCTTGATGAAGGCCGAATTGCACGTAAAAGTAAATTCAGACATGGTGATACTCAACGCCCAGAAACGGATATGTTGTTAATTGCTAGAGAACTTTCAGAAGAAGATATTGAGGTACTAGCAACCTATTATTCTGAACAAACGTTTATTCCCGCAAAACAAAACTTTGATATTGCCTTAGCAAAAACAGGTGAAAAGCTTCATGAAGACAGATGTACAAAATGTCATGAGGATGGAGGTACTTCAGCTGATGACGACTCAGGTATTTTAGCTGGGCAATGGAAGCCATTTTTAGCGCAATCCTTTAAAGATTACCGAGCAGGTACGCGTAAAACAGAAGAGGGAATGCTGAAAAAAATCAATCAATTATCAGAAGAACAAATTAACGCACTGTTACATTATTATGCAAGTCAGCAGTAGGTATTTATTATGAAACCATCTTGGAAAGAAAAGTTGTGGAACGCTCCTAAGGCTTGGTATTATTTTGGTATTCCTTTAGGCGGATTAGTTTTTTTTATCATTGGTGTTATGTTCTTGGCCGGATTTAATGCGTCTTTAACTGCAACCAGCACAGAAGAGTTTTGCGTCTCTTGTCATGGTATGAGTGAACCGTTTAAAGAATACAAAGAAACTCACCATTTCAACTCTCAATCTGGGGTAGTTGCAACGTGTGTAGATTGCCATTTACCAAAAGAGTTTGTCCCCAAAATGATCCGTAAAACCGTTGCAATGCGTGAAGTATGGCACATGATGTTAGGTTCTATTAATACAGCTGAAAAGTTTGAGAAAAAACGTGGGTTTTTAGCTCAGCGTGTTTGGGATGAAATGAAAGAGACGGATTCACGTGAATGCCGTTCATGTCATGATCAAAACCGATGGGATCTTGAAAAACAAAGTAAAAGAGCACGTAAAAAGCATGATATTGAAGATATGAAAAAGAAAGACAAAACTTGTATTGATTGTCATAAAGGTCTTGCACACAAAATGCCTAAAGATTGATTGGGTTTAATTATATAGGACTCCATTACTCTAGCTTTTGACGAATGCCATTTTTCTTCTCATGTATGCTATCTGCCCCGCTAAAGGTAAATTTTTGGGGCAAGTATCTTCACAACCGAGTAATGTCATACAACCAAAAACTCCGTTTTCCGTTCCTATTACTTCATAATAATCAGCGTCAGTTCGTGCATCCCTAGGATCAAGTCTATATCTGGCGATCTGATTTAAGCCAACGCCACCAATAAAGTCTTCTCGCATTTGTGCAGTACCGCATGCTGCAATGCAGCAACCACATTCTATGCAACGGTCTAATTTATAGATGTCTTCTGCCAGTTTCGGCTCCATTTTTTCTTCTATCTTACCGAGATCTACTGATGTTTCTTGTAAATGAATCCATGTTTCAAGTCTTTCTGACATACCGCGCATCCATTGACCAGTGTCGACACTTAAATCGCCAATTAATTTAAAACCCGGTAATGGAGCTAAGTTAATTACATCGGGATGATCTTTCGTTAACGTTCTACAGGCTAAACTAGGCTGTCCGTTTATTAACATCGCGCAACTTCCACAAATTCCTGCCCTACAAACAAAATCGAATTGTAATGTAGGATCTTGTATTTCTCTTATTTCGTTGAGTGCGATAAATAATGTCATTGAAGGCGCTTCTTCAACGGTATATTTTTGGGTGCGTACCTCGCTATTTTCATCGACAGGATTATGCCTAAAAATATTGAATGTTAATATTCGTGGTGTATCGATTTGAATCACAGGAATATTATTTGAATCTACGTTATTTGTAGCCATCATTGTTCATCCGATAATCGAGCGTTTTTTCCCCTGAATTTTTCAGGAAGTAAGTGTTTATAGGGCATCAATTTGGTTTGTAAAATCTCTTTGTCTTGAGCTTCAATGTCTTGAGCTTCAATGTCTTTGGCTGCAATCCCTTTAGATATACTATCTTTACAGATATTATTTTCTTTTTTGATTTTTTCTACTTCTTCAAGTCTAATAGCCGTATCAGGATGATCAATCCTGTCTTTTGCACCATATCCGCGCCAACTCGGTGGCATTTCCATTGCTTTTATGTTGATTGGCTCATACTGCAATGTTGGAAGTTCATCTTGCTCACAAGGCCATGTTGCTAACGTACGGTTTAACCATCTTTTATCATCTCGTAGAGGAAAATCTTCC
Organism: Colwellia sp. PAMC 20917; assembly: GCF_001767295.1. GTDB lineage: Bacteria > Pseudomonadota > Gammaproteobacteria > Enterobacterales > Alteromonadaceae > Colwellia_A. The sequence goes on along the minus strand of NZ_CP014944.1, from coordinate 447,938 downwards.
CTACTATGGGCTCCTCGACTTTCTTCTCTTTGCAGTGCGCCATAGGTAGTACATAAAGATAGTTTTAACATTTTTTGTACGCGATATGCGGCAACTAGTTCTGGGTTTGTACCTTTAGCATTTGAATGAACACGAATGTTCTTAGCTCTTATACGTAATGCTTTTAGCTGTTCTATGGCTTCGACAAGCTTAGTTTTATTTCTAAATATCGCGACATTTTTTGTCATGATATTTTGCATTTCACTCATGATTTCAAATGGATTCTCTGTGTTACTTTCTTGATAAAAAGCGGCAAGTTTGTTTTTTTCTTTTTCATAAAAATCTGTTATCAGTGCTGTTGATATATTAATATCGCAAGCATTGCTATCTAAAAAGTCAGCCATATACTCGCCTACAATCATACCAGCCACTACCGTTTCAGCGACTGAGTTACCACCTAAGCGATTAAATCCATGCATATCCCAACAAGCAGCTTCACCGCACGAATATAAACCTAAGAGGCTAGGAGATTGTCCTTTGTGGTTTGTTCTAACTCCTCCCATTGAATAATGTTGTGCTGGCCTAACCGGAATAAGGTCTTTCACGGGATCTATACCGAGAAAGTACTGGCAAATTTCTTTTACTTCTCGTAATTTTGTATTGATATGGTGTTCACCAAGTAACCTTATATCAAGCCATAAGTGTTCGCCAAATCTGGATTTTACGCCGTAACCTTTTGCTATATGAGTTTCCATCCAACGAGAAACAACATCACGTGAGGCGAGTTCTTTCTTTTCAGGTTCATAATCAGCCATAAAACGATGTAAATTAACATCTAACAATAAACCGCCGTCACCCCTACAACCTTCCGTGACGAGAATTCCTGCAGGGAATATGGCCGTTGGATGAAATTGTACTGCTTCCATATTTCCAAGTGAAGCAATCCCTGTTTCTAATGCGAGTGCCGCACCTATACCTTCATTAATGACCGCGTTTGTGGAGGAACGGTAGATTCGACCAAACCCACCAGTCGCAATGCAGGTCACCTTGGCAATATAAACAACTAACTCGCCTGAAATAAGATTTCGAGCAATAGCACCAAAACATTGTTTTCCATCATGAATTAATGACAAGGCTTCCATTCTTTCGTGAACAGGAATGTTGTTAGCTATGGCCTGATTACTCATGGTATATAACATTGAGTGACCCGTACCGTCTGCAACATAACAAGTTCGCCACTTTTGTGTGCCACCAAAGTTTCTTGCCGTAATTAGCCCGTGTGCGTTTTCAGGTTCGGTTAAAATCACTTTTTTGCCGTCTATAACACTTTGTTGGTCACCTTTTTCTATTCTATTCCACGGTACACCCCATGCAGCAAGTTCTCTAACTGCTTTTGGGGCAGTATCGACAAACATTCGAACCACTTGTTGATCTGCCCCCAATCACTGCCTTTAATGGTATCAACAAAATGTAAGTCCTCGTTGTCACCTATCCCATTTACACTATTTGCTAAACTTGCTTGCATACCGCCTTGTGCGGCAGATGAATGAGATCTTTTAGGAGGTACTAAACTAAGTGAAATAACTTCATGACCTCGTTTCTTCATACCTATTGCGGTTCTTAATCCGGCTAATCCGCCACCTAGAACTAAAGCGTCAGTGTGTATTATTTTCATGATTATTCTGGCAATTTTTTATAAGGTTGAAGTAACACTTTATTAGCAGGAACATACCTTTCACCAACCTTACCGGCGTGTTCGTAACCAATTTTAATGTAGGCTTGAAGTGTCGTTAAACCCAACATCAGGAAAAATAGAGTGAGTGCCCATTTTAGTCGTTGTAATCGTTTTCTGCCTTTCTTTATATCTTTACCAACAAACCATCCCCATTTCATTGCCAATCGATATAAACCAATACCACCGTGAATTTCAACTACAAATAATAGAATTAAGTATAAGGGCCACATCCGCCCAGACCATACTCTATCAGAAGACGCGTAAGGGCCAATATCTGCTGGGTGTAGCATAAGTTGATACAAGTGAATGCTGGCGAGAAAAAACAATAAAAAACCAGTCAATACCTGGACATACCATAAGAGCGTATCACCATGTTTAAAGCGTGCTAAATGAAGATGCAACGCGGTAATTTCTTTTTCTTTGGTTGGAAACTTTCTCAGAGCTAAGGCAGCGTGAATAAAAATAAATGTAAAAATAATCAATGCCACGATAGAAACTAAAATAGGGTAGGGTTCTCCAAATATAGGTTCTCCTTCAAACATTTTGGATACCCAGTACATAGCGTCGTGACTGATTAAAATGCTAGAGACAAAAAACATATGCGCCCACATAAACAATGCGAGAATTAATCCCGTGCTACTTTGTATTAAATCTAATCTTGCAGGCCATCGGTTAATTTTTGTTATCATTTTAAATTCAGCCTTTATAATTTCTTTAGTAAATACTATTCAGGTTAAATATTTCAGAACAATTAAAACGTATATTTTACAGTAAGTCCAAAGGTTCGTGGACTAACATAGACATTACGTCTTGTGCCAAAAAAACTCTTTTCAGCAACAATAATAGCACTATTTTCGCTGGCCAGATTTCGAGCCCATAAAAAGAGACTAACGCCACTCCCTAAGGGCTCTATCCCCACACTTGCGTTAACAATGCCAAAACCGTCTACCTGTCCGATAGCAATAGCGTCACCATTGGCAAGGGTTATTTGAGATAAACCGTCGAGATCGGTATTGTAATCATCTTGATAGTTATAACTTAGTAACAAAGACAATTCTGCGTTAAGCGCTGGTAATAGATAATAATACTGAGCACTTAAATTGAACGTGAAATCTGAAACACCAGATAGCTTTGCGCCAGAGAGGTCTTCCCCGTTACTACCACCACCGGGAAATTTGGCAAATTCAGCATCAAGCAAACCTACTGCTACATTTATCGATAAATCACTTGTCAGTCGATACTGTAAATCAAATTCCAGGCCACGCGTTTCCACCTTTGCGGCATTACGTATACTTAATGCTGTTGTACCTGCGGCAAGGTTTATCAACTGATTGATTTGATAATCATCATATGTCGAATAGAAAGCCGCGCTGCTAAAGGTTACACGTTGATCAAACAGATGCCCCTTAATGCCAATTTCGTAACTCTCAACGGTTTCTTTGTCAAATTCTATCCCAGCGTCAAGTTGTGCCTGTGTTAAAAAATCAACATTGTAACCACCGCTTTTATAACCTGTGGCGTATTTTATGTAAGTATTGATCTGCTCGCCGAGACGATAGTTTAGCGAAACTAAAGGAGAGAAATCATTATCACCTCTTTTATCAACCACTTGACCATTAGCTAATTCAAATATGGGAATAACTGGAATACTGGTGACAGGATCTATGCTCGAAATTGTCCAATCAACATTTTTTTCTTCGCGAGAATAACGAAACCCCAAGTCCAACGTAACGTCATCATTAAATTGATAATTACTGTTAAAAAAAACCGCGTAACTTGTTGTTTCAACATCGCCTACTGTACTAAGGTTGCCAGGATGAAATGCTGCTAACATAAAAATTGAGGTAGGATCGCCTAATGAAGCACCAAATTCAACAGCACTACGTGGAACTCCCGTAAAAAGAGAGAGTGTTTCATCACCCACTGTTGGTAATCTTCTGGTGTGAGCATCTTGTTGATAATAATACAAACCAGCGACATATTGAAAATCGCCTTCTGGAGAAATCAACTGAAGTTCTTGACTCCACTGGTCGTAGTCATCAATGTAATCTAAATAGGAAACTGACTCTGTGGAAAAGTCAAAATCGTTAATATATTGAACATAAACGTCTCTATGCCCAGTAATTGATTTGATGGAATAATTGTTATTTATGTCCCAGTCAATGTTCAGTATTTCTCCCTTAATATCTCTGTTTTCATGAGGGTCCACGTCAAAACTGACCTTATTACGCGCTGATGATTCCGAATTTTTGGCGTTCCCTAACGTGTTGGTAATTGGCTCACCGTCAAATGATAAACGATCTGAATGTAATCTATCAAAAGAAAAGTTCACTTCAATATTGTCAAAAGGTGTTGCTTTTATTTGCCCTCTATACGCGTAACTGTCTTGCTCATTTAACCAATTTCCTGTTGTTACATTCTCGGTAAAGCCTGCTCGTTCATATTGATTAAAACTAAATTTAGTCGCTACATTGTCGCCAATCGGTGCATTGACCATGGCTGTAATCTGCTTTAAATCATAATTACCAACGGAAAAACCAACAGTACTACCGAATTCATCTTCCGGCTTTTGAGAAATTAGATTGATTGACCCCGCGACATTATTTTTGCCAAATAGCGTCCCCTGAGGACCACGTAGAACTTCAATACGCTCAAGATCTAATAAATCTTGATTATGTGCAGGGGACTGTCCGACATAAACACCATCAAGATACAACCCAACCCTGGCATCAAAACCAATATTTCGACTTGATGAGCCGACACCACGGATAGTAATACTGGAAGAAAAGTCATTGGTGGTGGTCATGCTTAAATTGGGCACAAATTCAGCAATTTCATTTAACTGTCGAATACCTGTTTTCACAATTGTTTCACTATTAAAACTTGCGATAGAAATGGGGACTTCCAATATGTTTTCAACACGTTTTTGCGCAGTAACAATGATTACCTCTATGTCTTTGTCGTGCGAACTAGCATCTTGTGCACTTTGCAAAGCTTGTGGCTCGCCCGCAGATACCGTACAGCTTAACGTAGACATTAAAAATAATGATGAATTGAAATTACCTGTAAGCTTTTTAAGCGAAAATTGAACATTGCTCATTTAGCTGATCCTTTATAATACCGTGATTTTTATTGGTGTTTGTAGGTGAATTACGCTAAACGAGAATATTTTCAACGACTAACATTAATAAAAAAAACAAACTAAACCGTCTGGTATATTGAAAAGCATGGGGAGCAAACCATAATGGCCATACTTCTTGGCGAAATCCTTGTGGCATTTCATTGGGACGTATTTGGTTAAAGACATTTAATGTTTGTATAAGCGTTGGTAAGGCAAGTAGTAGTAATAAAACGCCTAATCCCAAATACCCATTTATATATAGGTAACCAGTTAAAGCGTATTGGCTTAACATGATGATTTGTGCAACTTTACGAGATTTTTTTTCTCCCAGTAAAACAGGGAGTGAATAAATGCCTTTGCTTTTATCCATATCTATTTTGTCAATATGCTTACCGAAAATAACCGCCGTTGGTGCTAAGGCATACAATGTACCTATTAGTGCAGATGCAACACTCCATTCGCCGCTCGCGACGAAATATGTCCCGCCAACCATTAATGGTCCCCAAACAAGTAAAACAGACAATTCCCCTAACGCTAGTTTCTTTAAGGGCCAAGTATAAAACAAAACAAAAAAGGCACCTATGAGCATTAACCATAGCACCTCAATTCCTCGTAAATAGATGATCACTGCACCACAGAATATAGCTAATAAACCGCTAATAATGATATAACTCATCAGTTGTTTTTTTGTCAGCAATTCACCTTCTAATACATGTGTGCCGTATTGAGTGCGAAAATAATTCCCTTTATCTACCCCTCTAACTGAGTCAGTGTAATCGTTGAGTAAATTATTGGTCGCATGGGCAAGCACTAAACCTAATATACATAACATTGACATTCCGACATCAATTGAACCGTGACTTAGTGCGACAAGCACACCAATAATTGCTGAACTAAATGTCATGATGGTCACAGAAAATCGAGAGGCAATTAACCATCTTGTGAACAGACTTAAAGTGTTCCACTGTGCTTTATCAACTTGCGGTACTGTTCTTAATGCTTTAACCCAAATAGCTTCTGACATACTAAACTCTCCTTAAATGTATGATCTTATATTATGCTTTTTTATTTTTTAAAAGGTCGAACACATCAATAAATGGAATGTTTTTGAGCAGATACACCTTTTTATTTATTAATTGCTTTAAATTCTGAAGATAAATTTATTTTTTAAACTCATTAACTAACGAGATTTTTGTTACCATCATAAGATGTTTTTCGGGGAAATATAGAAGAAAAAAAACACTTGAATTAGACATCAACTTGCCGATCATACAGTTGTCATAAATTTTGTTTCTATGGCGGTGTGGGGGCGAAACCGCCATAGATTATTTAATCTAAAAAGTTACAACTGCAAAGAATAATCAAAAGAAAATAACTTAATGGTTAGAAAAGTTATTGATTATCTTGGTTGCTAATACAGATTTAAGCGATTGATGTCAAATGACTGGTACTGCTACTATTTTTAAACCAATAGTATAGGTATTTACTTGTAAGCCTTTGTATATATTGTTTTTACTTCGTTTAGGTGAACATTCTTGAGGGGGTAGTGACTTAGGTCGTGAGAGTTCGAGTCTCTCCATCGCACCAATACTATAAAAAAGGCTTCAGCAATGTAAGCCTTTTTTATTGCATTAAATCACTGAATCACTAGACGCGTTAATTTGAAGGGGGTGGTAACTTAGGTTGAGAATAATATCTATGTCTGTTGTCTGTTATCAGCCCACTGAGAATATTAACTTTTCCTTAAAGTTCTTTCTGCACTTTTACCTGAGTTAAACGCATAAGTCTGTCAATATTTAGTAAACTTGTTACAATGCTATTTTTAAATTTAAGTCGACTATGAATAACAGTAATGATCCACTCCACGGCGTGAAACTTGAACAGATCCTAACCGAACTAGAGAAGAAAATTGGTTGGGATAAGATGGGTGAGTTACTTAATATTCGTTGTTTCACCAATAAACCGCGCCTTAAATCAAGTTTGAAATTTCTGCGTACAACCCCTTGGGCACGCAGTAGAGTTGAAATTTTATACTTAAAAACATTTTGTAGTAAGCATAAAGAAACGGGGAAATTAATAAGGGGGATACTCGCCCAAAATACAGCAGTAGCAGAAACGACTTCCACCAAGCCCGCTCCCTTCGTTTGGCCAACATCGAAAAACAAATAGACTTATGCGACTCTAAGATATTAACTGAACTTATTTTAACAGGACACTCAGTCTTAATTGATAATCTCTACCGAAGATTTTAATAGGACACCCAGCCTAAATTGATCATCCCTACCGATGTACTGCACTGAAATAACCAAGTGACAAAATCACAGGTGAGTTATGGCTATGCCAAGGAAACAACAAATCAGTTTAGTAGACACCCTCTATCATCATTGTGTTGCACGTTGTGTTCTATGCGCTTTTCTATGTGGCGAAGATGCCTTGTCAGGCCAAAGCTTTGAGCACCGCAGAGGATAAGTTACACTTTCTTATCGAAGTCTTTGCGATTGACGTCTGTGCCTATGCTGTAATGAGTAATCATTATCTAAAGTAGAAGATTTAGTGGAATAAATCTAAAAACCGATTGCCTCTCGGTTTTTAATGTGACATTATCACAATACTTAAATAGGGCAGTGAAAAGTCTATGCAACTCGGTGAACTAGAAAAACAAGTATTGGAATACCTTTGGAAGGCACAGCCTGCTGACGCTAAGCAGGTACATAGCTATTTCGAGAAAAATCGAGGCGGCTCTCTTAATACTATTCAAAGCACGTTAGATCGCTTATTTAAAAAAGATCTATTAAGTCGGGTAAAGAACGGCCACGCATATCAATATTTCCCTAAAGTTGCTCGTCAAGAATTGATAGGCCAACTCATTAAAAGTGTTACTCATGATTTTGTTGTTAAAGATGAAAATAGCGTTGTCGCGGCTTTTTCTTCAATTTCATCTGATCTCGATGAGGATCAGTTAGATAAACTTGAAGCTATGATTGAGCAACAGCGCAAAAAATTCAAAACAAAGGCCGAAAAATGATTTATGGTTTTTGGGCGTTAGCACTTAATCTACTCACGATTGCCGTGTTAGCTTTTATCGTTGCCAATGGCTTTATTTCGCTTGCTTATTGGTCGGTAAAAAATAAAATTCAACGTTACACTGTCTCTACTCGTAAATCGTTACTCTGGTTATGTGTGCTTTCACCTTGGATTATTGCGTTATCTGTAACGCTGTTATTTAGCCCTCTTTTTCAATCAGGGGCAATGTTTGTATGGCTAACTGAATTAGCTCACTGGCATCATCCTAATATTTATTATTTTTTAAGCTGGCATAGCATTAGTTTGATTGCTTTTTTCGGCTTCAGTCTCACTATTGCTGTTCGAAGCCTAGTTGTCGCTTACAAAAATCACTATCAGATAATTTTGTTGCGCACGTTAGCGACAAAGAAGAGTGAGAACGTCTTTATAATAGAATCATCTATCCCAACAGCATTCACAGGTGGATTAATTAAAGCATCGTGTTTTATATCTACAGGCTTGATTGAGCAACTAGATTCAGATGACATTGAAATCATCATTCAACATGAACTTGCTCATTTACACTATGCTGACCCGCTAAAAAAGTGGGTGTTTTCATTATTGTCTTCTTATTTTTCACCTAATGTTAAGAAAATATTGAAATCGATGATGGCAATTACCATGGAGCAAGCGGCTGATTCTTTCTTCGTAAAAACTCAACAACAGGCGCACAATGTTGCTAGTACGTTAGTGAGATTTACTAAGTTAGCGGCTAAATATTCCATACATGAACAGTTCAAAAGTGAATTACTCGTTCACTTTTGTCGTCAATCCATTGAACAAAGAGTATTAGCATTGCTCAATGATACTCAACTCAAACCTTTTCCAATGAAAGTGGTTTTACTCACAATAATACTATTAGCCGTCATATCAATGACATCAGTAGATAGCCTCCATCACGCTATTGAAACGCTATTCGATCATTAAAATAATAATTTAAGGCTTACTCCAAGGCTTACTCCAAGGCTCACTCTAAGGTATTAAAAATGAAACTATTTATTCACTCATTCACAAATAAAAAACCGACCGCCAATCGGTTTTTATCAAGGCGTTATGTAAAATTTAGCGCTGTGGTACTAATGATCACTTCAACACTCTCAGGTTACGCATACTCAGGTTATGCATACTCAGAAGACAGCCCCCTGATATCGGTTGACTTATCTACGGCAATATCTCAAACAATGAATATGCACCCAGAATTAAAAGTATTTGCTAATCAAGCTGATATTTATAAGGGGTATGCACAACAAGCTGGTATTCAGGTTAGACCAGAAATTGGACTTACCATTGAGGATGCAATGGGTACGGGTGATCATAGTGGCTTTAAAAGTGCGCAATCCACACTATCGATCTCATGGATTTTAGATAACGCTCTAGTAAAAAACAGAGTGGCAAATGCTAATATTCAGGGATCAACTGTTGCATTCTCACGAGAAATTAAAGCGTTAGATTTAGCTGCACAAACAGCAAGATATTTTATCCAAGTATTGGTCAATGAAGAGCGATTAAAGCTTTCAAATATGAGCTTAAAGCAAGCGGTTAAATCATTTGAAGCAGTGACTAAACGTGTACATGCAGGAAAGTCTTCTTTAGTTGATAAACTAAAATCACAAGCAGAAGTTGCTAAACGAGAATTAGTTGTTGAAGATTTAACTCATGAAGTAGATACCAGTAAATATCAGTTATTGGCGCAGTGGAAAGGACAGGGGCAAAGTGAGCAACATAAAGAAACTAACATCATTGGGTCATTATTATCGTTACCTCACTTACCTTTAACCAATAGCAGCGATGTTGATTCATTATTTACTCATCTAAAACAACTACCTTCGGTAAGTCTTTTCGCTACAAAACAGCGAATTGTCCAGTCTGAGATTGAACTTGCTCGTATTGAAACTAAACCACTATGGAAATTTACAACGGGATTAAGACGTTACGAAACAACCGATGATTTTGGTTTAGTCGCTGGAATTTCAATTCCTTTTGGTGATAGCAATCAAAATCAAGGGAAAATAAATGCGTTACACGCGTCTAAAACTGAATTAGAAACAGCGTCACAAGCACTCGTTCATCAATTGAATACCCAGTTGTATGTGCTTATTGAACAAATGAAACACAGCCAACATGTCATTCATGCTATGACTGAAAACCTTATACCTGTGCTTGAACAAGCTTTTGTTGAAGCTGAAAAAGCTTACAAAATTGGCCGATATAGCTATACCGAGTGGACAAATACTCAAAAAGAATTATTAGATGCTCAGTCAGACTTGATTGCTGCTTATCAAAATGCACATTTAAACAATATTGAAATAGAACGATTAACGGGTTCGTCTCTAGTTGCCATTAATAAAAACGCTAATACACCTTTTAACGCTCAATCTATTGAAAAAAATAACGAGAAATAATCATGAAATCAACATTTAAAATATTAACGCTAATAAGCACACTGTGCTTTGTTAGCTTAAGTACAAGTTTCTCTAGCCTTGCCGTTTCAGAGCAAAAGGTAGAAGAAGCCGAGCCAGAGAAAGGGCCGAATCGTGGACGACTATTGAAAAAAGATAATTTTGCCATTGAACTATCCATTTTTGAAACGGGAGTACCCCTGAGTTTCGTGTGTGGGCAACTGAGAATGGAAAAGCTATCGACCCTGCGAAAGTAGAGCTAAATGTAAAATTGACCCGATTAGGTGATGGTGTCGATGACATTAATTTTTTTCAAGAAGGCCAGTATCTTCGTGGTGATATGGTTATCTACGAACCTCACTCATTTATTGTCTCTCTAACGGCTAAATATCAGAGAAAAACTTACAGTTGGCAATATGACAATTTTGAAGGTCGAACAAGTATTGATGAAAAAATTGCTCAGGCAATGGAAATTAGTACTGAAGTTGTCGGGCCATCAACATTCCATGACAGCATTGAAATGTTTGGAAAGTTAACGTTACCAGCCGATGCTACCAGTAATGTTTACGCTCGATTCGATGGACTGGTTAAAAAAGTTCACGTCAAGCTAGGTGATGTAATTAAGAAAGGTCAATTGCTACTCACTCTGGAAAGTAATGAAAGTTTGCAATCTTATCAGGTGACATCAGCTCAAAAAGGCATTGTGAGTGCGGTTAACGTTACTTCTGGTGAGCAATCTAAAGGCCGAATATTACTTAACGTGACTAATGATGAAACCTTAGTTGCTGAGCTAGCTGTTTTTCCTTTGGATTTAGCCAAAATTAATATTGGCGCAAAAACAACGCTTAACATTAATGGTGTTGAAAAACAGTACACAAGTAAAATTGATAGCCGAGTATTAAAAGTTAGGAATGATCAGGCGAAGCTATTTCGTGTCTTAGTAAACAATAGTGATTCCTTATTATCTGAAGGCTCTTTTGTAAGTGCAAGAATTGAAATTGGCTCATTTGAGGTAGCGATGGCGGTAAAGCGTAACGCATTGCAGAGCTTTCGTGATTTTACTGTGGTTTATGCCAAAGTTGGCAATGAATATGAAGTAAGAATGCTTGAATTAGGCCGCATAGTGGGGGATGAAATTGAAGTGTTAGGCGGTATATCCCTAGGCACTGAATATGTCACTGAGAATAGTTATATTCTCAAAGCCGATGTTGAAAAATCTGGCGCATCACATGACCACTAAAGGTTTCCCTTTTAATTACAACGGTTAGTAAAAAAAGTTTACGCCTAAAAGACTTACTTTTAAAGGAAAAATAATGCTCGAATATTTACTCAGATTTTCTATTCGTAGAAACTTAATTATTATGTTGGCGGTACTCGCCTTCGCAGGACTTGGTCTTTGGAATTTTACCAAGCTACCGATCGATGCCGTCCCTGATATCACCAACATTCAGGTAATGATCAACACAGAAGCCCCAGGATATACACCGCTTGAAGTGGAACAACGGGTTACTTACCCATTAGAAACCGCATTGGCAGGTATACCAAATTTAGTGAGTACACGCTCTGTTTCACGTTACGGCTTATCGCAAGTAACCGCCATTTTTAGTGATGATACTGATATTTACTTTGCCAGACAATTAGTGAATGAACGCTTAGTCTCAGCAAAATCAGATTTACCTTTTGGATTAGAGCCTGAACTTGGACCTATAGCAACTGGGTTAGGTGAAATATTCATGTTTACCGTGGATGCTGAGCCTAATGCACGTAATGATGAAGGGAAGTTAATAACAGCTACAGATTTAAGAACGGTTCATGATTGGATTATTCGTCCTCAGTTAATGCAAGTGGATGGTGTGGTTGAAGTTAACCCTATTGGTGGTTTTAAACGTGAAATACTTGTTGCCTTTGAGCCTAAAAAGCTACTGGAATTTGGCCTTAATCAGCAAGATATTATTCAAGCGATCGAAAATAATAATGATAATAAGGGCGCTGGGTTTATAGAAAAAAATGGCGCTCAATGGTTATTACGTATTCCCGGACAGGTAGAAAGTTTAGAGGCTATCGCTAATATTCCTGTTAGGACGACTGAAGGCAGTGTTATTCGAATTTCTGATGTCGCTAAAGTACAAGAAGGAAAAGAGTTAAGAACAGGTGCAGCAACCCAAAATGGTAGAGAAGTGGTGATGAGTACCGTTTTCATGCTTATTGGTGAAAACAGTCGAAATGTTGCTAAAGCGGTTGGTATAAAGTTAAACGAAGTTAAAGCGAGTTTACCCATCGGTATTACCGTTACTGCTGTGTATGACCGTACTACCTTAGTGGAGAAGACACTCGATACAGTAAAAATGAACCTATTTGAAGGGGCGCTATTAGTTATTGTCGTGTTGCTTTTATTATTAGGCAATATGAGAGCGGCATTGCTTACTGCTGCGGTTATCCCATTTGCGATGTTAATGACTGTAACGGGCATGGTACAAGTAGGCGTAAGTGCCAATCTGATGAGTTTAGGGGCGTTAGATTTTGGACTACTTGTTGATGGTGCGATTATCATCGTTGAGAATTGTCTAAGAAAGCTCAGCTCGGCTTCTGCTAATGGTCGTACCATGGCAGTTAATGAACGATTAGCACTAGTCTATGAAGCAACTAAAGAAGTCATCCGTCCGGCATTATTTGGCGTATTTATTATAACTGCTGTTTATTTACCTATTTTTGCACTTACGGGTGTTGAAGGAAAAATGTTTCATCCTATGGCAATAACCGTTGTTATAGCCCTATGTTGTGCAATGTTCTTATCAGTAACTTTTGTTCCGGCAGCTATTGCTATTTTGTTCAAAGGCCCTGTAAAAGAAAAAGAAAATATCATTATTAAATCATCTTTAGCGGTTTATCGTCCTTCTTTAACGTTTGCGCTTAAAGTTCGCTGGTTTGTTGTGATTTTCGCTGTTGGACTTGTCGGCTTAGCAGGATTTTCTGCCAATAAACTCGGTAGCGAATTTGTGCCAAACCTCGATGAAGGTGATATCGCCATGCATGCCTTACGTATTCCTGGCACGTCATTATCGCAAGCTGTCGCGTTACAAAAAGTCTTAGAAGAAAAAATTAATCAAATGCCAGAAGTTGAACGTGTCTTTGCAAAAATAGGCACAGCCGATGTTGCAACAGATGCTGTACCACCCAGTGTTGCCGATAATTTTATTATTTTAAAACCACGCAGTGAATGGCCAAATCCTAATAAACCTAAAGCGCAATTTATAGAAGAATTAGCAGCCGTAGTAGAGCCTATACCGGGTAATCGATATGAGTTCTTACAACCAATACAAATGCGCTTTAATGAGTTGTTATCAGGGGTTCGTGCCGAGCTGGCTATCAAAGTGTTTGGCGATGACTTTGAGACTTTAGCGGCGTTAGGAAAAAGTATAAATACAGCTATTATTAATGTTGAGGGGATTGCTGATATTCAAGTAGAAAGAACGACTGGTTTACCACTAATGACGATTAATCCGAAACTTGCCCAGCTAGCAAAATATGGAATAAGCGTGAAGCAACTACAAGATCAACTTTCCACAGCGTTAGGCGGTACGATTGCGGGTAAGTTCTATCAAGGTGACCAACGTGCAGACATAGTAGTTCGTCTTCCAGATGAGCTAAGAACCGATGTTGATGCCTTGGCTTACTTACCAATACAGATGTTCGATAACAGTTATGTTCCATTACAGGAGTTAGCTGAATTGGTATTGGTTGAAGGTGCAAATCAAGTCAATAGAGAAAATGGAAAACGTAGAGTGTTTGTTACCGCTAACGTTCGAGGGAGAGATTTAGGGTCATTTGTTAAGGATATTCAAGCATCTATCAATGAGTCTGTTGAAATACCTGCGGGTTACTGGATTGAATATGGCGGCACCTACCAAAAATTACAATCAGCTTCAGAGCGCCTATCTATCGTGGTTCCTATTACGTTGGTGATGATTATTGGTCTTCTTTTCTTGGCTTTAGGCTCATTTAAAGATTCCATGATTATTTTTACTGGCGTTCCATTAGCTTTAACAGGAGGGATTTTTGCTTTACTATTGAGAGATATTCCTTTTTCAATATCAGCCGCTGTTGGCTTTATTGCTTTATCAGGGATCGCCATTTTAAATGGCCTAGTTATGGTTTCGTTTATACGAGAACTTAGACGCGAAGGAGCTGCTTTAGATACGGCTATTATCGAAGGTGCATTGACAAGACTTCGACCTGTGTTAACAACCGCGCTTGTTGCCTCATTAGGTTTTGTGCCTATGGCACTTAATACGGGCATAGGCTCAGAGGTTCAACGCCCACTAGCGACTGTGGTGATCGGAGGGGTGATCTCCTCAACTATCTTGACGCTATTCGTTCTTCCAGCTTTATATCGTTTACTACATCGCGAAGAAACCTCCCCTGAAACAACACATTCAAAGGAAACCGTTAATGTTTAATATTATACAGCGATATGGCTTGTTGAGTTTTATCGCTTTACTAGCCATATGGTTACCGATTGAAGCCTTTGCTCATGGTGTCGATGAAAGCACAAGAGCATTTTTACTACAAAACACGGGTGTACAAATTATCCCATTTTTGTATATTGGTGCTAAGCATATGGTGACGGGGTACGATCATTTATTGTTTTTAGTAGGTGTGCTGTTCTTTTTATATAGAAGTCGAGATGTTTTATTGTATGTCAGTATGTTTACGCTAGGACACAGTTTAACCTTATTGTTTGGCGTGATAAGTGACATACAAGTTAATGCTTATTTGATCGATGCCATTATTGGGCTATCGGTGGTTTATAAGGGCTTTGATAATTTAGGTGGCTTTAATCGACTCTTTGGTAAATCACCCAATGCAAAGCTTGCGGTACTGATTTTTGGCCTTTTTCACGGCTTCGGCTTAGCAACCAAATTACAAGAATTTCAACTTCCTGATGACGGCTTAATTACTAATTTAATTGCCTTTAATGTTGGGGTTGAATTAGGACAGTTTACCGCCTTGGCCTTTATTCTTTTAGTGATTAATTTTTGGCGTAAACATAGCAGCTTCACTCGCTTTGCGACAAACACGAATTGTTTGTTGATGAGTGCAGGGTTTATGTTGGTAGGTTTTCAACTGACTGGTTATTTCATTAACTAATTTATTAAATTTTTACTATTAAACTTTACCCTAATTTAAGAGATAAAACGATGCAACAAACAACGCCACAAACGATAACTTTAACGAATTCAGCATTGCTCAAATACACACTGTTCAGTTTAGTATTTGCAGCAATTACACTTTTAACCATTATATTACCTGCGGAATACAACATCGATCCCACAGGCATAGGACATAAACTTGGGCTAACCGTTTTTCATAACGTAAAGGCCGAACAGTCTACTTCTCTCTCTTCACAAGAACTAACCGAAAAATCAATAGTTGCGACAGAAACCATTGAAGTAATTGTTCCTGCTGGTCGCGGTGTTGAATACAAATTTATCATGGCGCAATACCAAAAGCTTGAATACGAATGGATAACAGATAGTTCAGCATTGTATTTTGACTTACATGGCGAACCAGAAGGCGACACCACGGGCTATTTTGAAAGTTATGCAATAGCAACACTGGATGAAATGAAAGGGAGTTTTACGGCACCATTTGCTGGTTCTCATGGTTGGTATTGGAAAAATACTTCTAATGCACCTGTTACTGTTCAACTTATTGTAAAAGGTGAATACACTAAGCATGGCCTTAAATAATCACCTCAAGTAAGAGATAAAAACAAACATACTTTGAATTTAATTAAAATAACGGGAACACCGAAATGAAAACTTTAATAGCAGCCTTATTCATTACATTGATATTTACCACAAGTTCAGCATTTGCGCATACTGACCACGGAAAAATAAGCCCTAAAGTAGCAACACAAATTGCAGCTAAAGCTATCCAAAAACTGACTTTTAAAGATTTAGGTTTCAAGGTTGGAAAATTAGACCAGAGCTGGAAGAGTTTGACCTCAGAAGATTTCAAACTACATGCGGCAGAAGCTAATCGTTATATTGTTAGTGCTAACAATAAATCAGAAAATAAAACAATTTATTTCCTGATGACAATGTCAGGCGAAGTATTAAAAGTAAATTCTGAAGCGAAGTTTTAGTCTACTAAAGCAGGTAGCTTTACACGCCTCCTTAGTTTTTATTTGAAAGGTAGGTAAATATACTTTTTGATATTTAGCAGGACAATTAATTAAAAATTAATGGTTTTCTGAAGTCGCAATAGTTCCCTTGGTTATGACACTACTACACATTAATGTCGTTTTATTTATATCGCCAACATTTACTTATTGTAAAAAAGCACTTGTTATGCGAATATTTAATTAATTATATATTATGTTGATTACTTGTGACTTTTAATTTTCCTAAAACATTATTAGTATTGCTAGTATGTTTGGCCTTTGTTGGTCAGGCAATGGCGTCTACTCTTATGTCTTATCATATGATGAGTATGAAAGTTATGAATGACCAAGAGCAATCACAAGATATGTCAATGATGGATCATAGCAAGCATAAAATGGCTAATGATTCTTCTAGTGATTCTGAAACATCAGAAGATGATTGTTGCGTACAAGCATGTAGCTGTTTTACTGGTAGTTGTTCAAGTCTTGCAACATTATTGAAATACGCTGGCAGTAACCCAATTATAGATTTATCTTCAAAAATACCCTCGTATTTATCGTTGGCACAAAGCCAACAATCCACATCTCTTTATAGACCTCCAATACTTAGTTAAATACAGAATAAGTGTGTCCAAAATTTGGGTAATTTATATAACTAATATCTGTATTAGGCTTTTTTTATCCCTGAATTTATTTAAATTCATTACTAAACATTAAAAATAATCTAATTAATCAAAAAATTAATCAATATCCCATTGGGGGAATTATGTTTCCAAATAAATATAGTTTAAAGACCATCGCTACATTTTTCGTAGTGGCATTGATCGCAAGTTGTTCTGAGAGTGATGCAGTTAGAGCAGAATCGAATACTGCTAAAGCACAACCTATAGCTCTAGACGTATATAAAAGTCCGACTTGTGGCTGTTGCAAGAAGTGGATAAGTCATATTGATGAGAATGGGTTTCAATCCAAAGTTTATGACAGAAATGATATTTCAAGCATTAAAGAAAAAAGAGGGATTCAGCCACGATATCGCTCTTGTCATACCGCTATTTCTAAAGATGGTTACGCTTTTGAAGGACATGTACCTGCAAAATTCATTCAACAATTCTTGAACGAAAAGTATGATGATACTGTCATTGGCTTGTCAGTTCCTGCAATGCCTTTAGGCTCTCCTGGTATGGAAATGGGGGATAAATTTCAACCATATAAAGTTCTTCTTTTGAAATCAGATGGAAGCTATGAAATTTATTCAAATGTTCAGTCATATGAGGAGCAGTTCTAATGATTAAACAAAGTATTAATAGCAAATTACGCACAAAGTGCGGGGTAAGTATATTAGCTCTTTTATTTATTCCATCCCTTGCTGCGCAACAACCCCTATCAAATGTTGAAAGCATTTTATCTTTTGAGATGGCAATAAAATCGGCGCAGAAGAGTGACCCTTGGCTTACGGGTAATTTTCATAAACAAAGATCTATTGAGTCAATGAGTACAGCAGTTAGTACATTACCTGATCCTAAAATATCTATTGGTCTAGCAAATTTACCTACTAATGGATTTGATTTTGGTCAGGAAGGGATGACACAAGCTAAAATAGGAATAGCTCAAATGTTCCCTCGTGGTGATACCTTAACTATTAAAAGCCAGCAACTTCGAATTCAAAGTGAAGCATTTCCCTTCCAGCGTCAGGATAGAGAAGCAAAGGTTGCTGTCACTGTAGGTAGTTTATGGCTGGATGCATATCGAGTGCAACAGAGTATCGCTTTAATAGAAAAAAACAGATCTTTGTTTGAACAACTAGCAGATATTGCAGAAGCTAGTTACTCATCGGCATTAGGAAAAACTCGTCAACAAGATATCGTTAGAGCGCAACTTGAACTAACTCAATTAGAAGACCGATTAGAAAAGTTAGGCCAACAAAAAAATCGTTTTGAAGGCATGTTATCTCAATGGTTAACCAAATTTTCGACAAGTAATGATTCTGGAGAAACGACTTTATATAGTGATTTTTCTTTACATGACATTGAGCTTAGTCATCAAATCCCACAAATAGATTTGCTTAATAATAAATTAGTTCACAGCCAAAGTTGGTTAAATTCACAAGAGCTAGTTCAATATTTCACAAGCCATCCATCTGTTATTGCTATTGAAAAGAAAGTGAGTGCAACTAAAACAGGTATTAAGCTTGCGGAGCAAAAATATCAGCCGGAATGGGGGGTAAGTGCTAGTTATGGATATCGAGCCGATGATCCTATGGGGAGAAGCAGAGCTGATTTGCTTTCAGTAGGAGTGACGTTTGATCTTCCTCTATTTACCGAAAATCGACAAGATAAAGAAGTGCAGTCTGCCATTTTTAAAACAGAAGCCGTTAAAACTGAAAAGTTATTGTTGCTTAGACAATTACTTGGTTCTTATTCTAGCGCCAAAGGAAGATTGCTACGTCTCAAAAATAGACAGAACTTGTACACATCGAAGTTATTACCTCAAATACATGATCAAGCAGAAGCATCACTTACAGCATATACCAATGATGATGGTGATTTTGCGGAAGTTGCACGCTCACGTATTGCTGTTTTAAATGCAGAAATAGATGAGTTAACCCTCAATGTAGAAGAGCAAAAATTAAACCTTGAACTAAATTACCTTTTCATTGGCAGCATTAAGACTGCAATGACGACTAATAATATGAATTACACCTCTAGCGGCCAATATGCAGCTAGTGCCGGAGAAAAATAATGAGCAATAATATTAAACCTATCATTATAGGCATGATTATCGGGGGAATCCTAACTTTTGGAGCCTACACTGTGTTAATTCCATCAGGGAATAAACAAGGTATAAATGCGGTATCTGAAGAAAAAAAACCGCAATATTGGGTTGCACCGATGGATGCAAATTATAAAAGAGATAAGCCTGGTAAATCACCTATGGGCATGGATTTAGTACCTGTTTATGATGATGGTGGTAAAGGACCTGATGAAGGCCCAGGAACCATCCGGATTTCTCCTGATGTAGTGAATAACTTAGGTGTTAGAACGTCAACAGCTAGCTATAAGTCATTACATACAGAAATAAATACAGTCGGATATGTTACCTACGATGAGGATAAGTTAGTTCATATTCATCCGCGAGTTGAAGGTTGGATAGAAAAATTATACGTTAAGGCAGTTGGTGACCCTGTTAAGAAGAATCAGCCTTTATACGATATATATTCTCCTGCGTTAGTTAATGCTCAAGAAGAACTATTATTAGCACTGGATCGTAAAAACAATAGGTTAATCAGCGCTGCTGAAAACCGATTGGCCGCATTGCAATTGCCTAAATCCGCTATTGAGAAGTTGAAGGAAACTAAAAAAGTTCAACAAACCATTACTTTCTATTCGCCTCAAAATGGTGTTGTCGAAAACTTAAAGATACGTGAAGGCTTTTTTGTTAAACCTGGTTCAACCCTTATGTCAATTGTTGATTTATCAGAAGTTTGGATTGAAGGTGAAGTTTTTGAAAGACAGGCAGGACAAGTCAAGACAGGAGCACCGATTACGATGACGTTGGATTATTTACCGGGGAAAATTTGGCAAGGACAAGTGGACTTCATCTATCCGACACTTGATCAAAAAACACGCACAGTGAAAGTACGTATACGTTTTAAAAATGAAAACGGTGACTTTAAACCTAATATGTTTGCTCAAATAACTATTCATCAAACGAGTGATGAACAAGCGTTACTTATCCCTAAAGAAGCACTTATTAGGACTGGTACCCAAGATAGAGTTGTTCTCGCTTTAGGCGAGGGAAGCTTTAAGTCAGTGATTGTTAAAGTGGGTCGTTATGATAATGAAAGTGTAGAGATACTTGAAGGACTCAGCGATGGTGAAAAAATCGTTAGCTCTGCGCAATTTTTATTGGATTCAGAATCAAGCAAGTCATCTGATTTTAAACGGATGAACCATGATGAATCAAAAATAGATGATTCAGTTCCTGCTTCTGTGTGGGTTTCAGCTCAAATACAAAGTGTGATGGCCAATCATAAAATGTTGACGTTAATACATGCCCCTATCCCTGAGTGGGGCTGGCCAGAAATGACAATGGACTTCATCTCTACAGACTCTGTAGATTTATCACAACTTAAAGAAGGTCTTAGCTTACACGTGGAAATAACTAAAACATCAAATGGTGATTATCAAGTGAGTAACATCCATGTGCCAGATGATGGTGACATTAACGCGACTGATAATAGCATTGAAGCCAGCTCTAACACTTCTTTTGCAACAGTGACGGGAAAGATAAATTCATTAATGATAGATCATGGAATGATTAATATTAGTCGTTCTGCCATTGAAAAATGGAATAGACCTGCGGCAACAGTAGATTTTATTACCGATGATGGCGTGAGTTTGGCTGGGCTTAGCCAAGGAATGGACGTTAAATTTACCTTTGAAATTAGAGATGGCAATTTTATCATCAATGATATTTCACCATTAGTACCTGTTTCTGGTGCTGATGCTGTCGACCACTCAAACCACTAATATAGGAGTTAATTATTATGATAGCTTCTATCATTCGTTGGTCTATAGGTAATCGATTTTTCGTATTGTTAGCCACCGCCATTCTTGTCGGTGTGGGGCTATATGCAGTAAAGAATACCCCAATAGATGCCTTACCTGATTTATCAGATGTTCAGGTAATTATTAAAACCAGTTACCCAGGACAAGCCCCGCAAGTGGTTGAAGATCAGGTGACTTATCCATTAACAACTGCAATGCTGTCAGTACCAGGTGCTGAAACGGTACGTGGTTTTTCATTCTTTGGTGACTCTTATGTTTATGTCATCTTTGATGAAGATACAGATTTATATTGGGCGCGGTCACGAGTACTTGAGTATTTGAGTCAAGTAGCACCTAGTCTACCAACAGAAGCTAGACCTCAACTCGGGCCTGATGCAACAGGCGTTGGCTGGGTATATCTTTACGCGTTAGTCGATAAAACAGGCCAACATGATTTGAGCCAATTACGTAGTGTTCAAGATTGGTTTTTAAAATATGAATTACAAGCGGTAAAAGGGGTTTCTGAAGTTGCTGCCCTTGGCGGAATGGTCAAACAATACCAAATACAAGTGGACCCCGATAAGTTAAGAGCTTTTGGTATTCCGCTTTCAATGATCCAAACAGCGATAAAGCAAGGAAATCAAGAGATTGGAGCCTCTGTGGTTGAAATGGCTGAAGCTGAATATATGGTCAGAGCTACAGGCTATTTGAAAGGTGTTGACGATTTAGAAAATATACCTTTAGGGGTAAACCAAAATGGTACCCCTTTATTGCTTAAAGATGTTGCTGACATTGGTACGGGACCACAAATGCGTCGCGGTATTGCCGAGCTTAATGGTGAAGGTGAAACCGTTGGTGGCATCATTGTGATGCGCTTTGGAGAGAATGCACAAGAAGTGATCGCACGCGTTAAAACAAAACTTGAGGAGCTTAAAGCGGGTTTACCCGATGGTGTAGAAATTGTGACAGTTTATGACCGCTCCGCCCTTATTGAACGGTCGGTCGATAACCTAGCCGATAAGTTAGTAGAAGAATTTATTGTTGTTGCGCTTGTATGTTTGGTTTTCTTGTTTCATTTACGCTCTTCTTTAGTGGTTATTTTCAGTATCCCTGTTGGCATTTTAACCGCCTTTGCTGTGATGCATGCTCAAGGATTGAACGCTAATATTATGTCATTAGGGGGCATTGCTATTGCTATTGGCGCAATGGTAGATGGTGCTATTGTGATGATAGAGAATATGCACAAGCATATGGAACGGACTCCACTGAGCAAGGATAATCGTTGGCGTATTGTCGCCGATGCCGCTACAGAAGTAGGTCCAGCATTATTTTTTAGCTTGATGATAATCACCGTTAGTTTTATTCCTGTGTTTACCTTAGAAGCACAAGAAGGACGAATGTTCTCGCCATTAGCGTATACCAAAACTTATGCCATGGCGGCTTCTGCGGCATTAGCGATTACTTTAGTACCCGTATTAATGGGCTACTTTATTCGTGGTAAAGTGCTTCCAGAACAAAAAAACCCCGTGAATCGATTTCTCACAGCCATGTATATGCCTGCACTAAAAGCGGTGTTAAATTTTCCTAAAGTGACACTTGTTGCTGCACTAGCTGTGTTTGCTATTGGTTTATACCCACTAGATAAAATTGGTAGTGAGTTTATCCCTCCACTTGATGAAGGCGATTTGATGTATATGCCAACTACTTATCCAGGGATCTCTATTGGCGAAGCTCGTCAATTATTGCAACATACTAATAAGTTAATTAAAACGGTGCCAGAAGTTGAAACTGCCTTTGGGAAAGTTGGGCGTGCTGAAACAGCGACTGATCCGGCGCCTTTGACGATGATCGAAACATTTATCCAATTAAAGCCTCAAAGTGAATGGCGAGAAGGTATTACCACCGATAGTTTAAAAGCAGAGTTTGATGGGCTAGTTAACATTCCTGGGTTAACCAATGCTTGGGTTATGCCAATAAAAACACGTATTGATATGCTCGCAACGGGGATTAAAACGCCAGTAGGTATTAAAATAGCTGGACCTAAACTCAATGTTATCCAAGATATTGGTCAACAACTTGAAAATATCTTACAAGATGTGCCAGGCACCGCCTCAGTATATTCAGAGCGTGTCGCAGGAGGACGTTACATTAATGTGGATATTCAGCGGGCCAAAGCGGCTCGTTATGGTTTAAATATTAGTGATATACAACAAGTTATTGCTACCGCTATTGGCGGCATAAATGTTACTCAAACCATTGAAGGGTTAGAGCGTTATCCGGTGAATTTACGTTACCCTCAAGATTATCGAAACTCTCCTGAGCAATTATCATTACTACCGATTGTTACGCCTAATAGGCAGCGCATTTCTCTTGGCGATGTGGCCAATATTTTTGTTGAAGATGGACCTCCAGGCATAAAATCTGAAAATGCCCGTTTAAATGGTTGGGCATTTATTGATATTGAAGGCGTTGATGTTGGCACTTATGTTGAGTCAGCCAAAAAAGTGGTTACTGATAAGTTATCACTGCCAACGGGGTATTCTATTGCTTGGGCAGGGCAATACGAATACATGGAACGTGCAAAAGCAAAACTGACTTACGTGGTACCGCTTACCTTATTCATCATTGTTATTCTCCTGTACTTAAATTTTAGAAATGTTATTGAAGTCGCAATGATTATGGGGACGTTGCCGCTCGCGATGGTAGGCAGTATTTGGTTAATGTACCTTGAAGGTTTCAATTTTTCCGTTGCTGTCGGGGTGGGATTTATAGCCTTAGCAGGTGTTGCAGTAGAAATTGGCGTGATTATGTTGGTTTATTTAAACCAATCTTATCGAGACATGCTTAAAAAACATCAAGAACAAGGTATTACCACAATAAAAGCGGATGTTTTTCAGGCGGTATTATATGGTGCTGGCATGCGTGTTCGCCCAGTAATGATGACCGCAGGTACAGTCATTATTGGTTTATTACCGATTTTATATGGCACAGGTACAGGCTCTGAAGTGATGAGCAGAATTGCTGCACCTATGGTAGGTGGAATGTTGAGTGCGGTTATTTTGACATTACTTGTTTTACCTACGTTGTATTATTTATGGCGCTCGTCATCGGTAAAAAGTACGGCAAAGAAGGCATAACAATATGAAGTTATTAAAAACTAGCCGTAAATTTCATAAATGGTTAATGTTGTTTTTGGGCCTTCAGTTTTTGATCTGGTCAATATCAGGAGCCTATATGGTGATATTTGATATTGACTATATTCATGGTGATAGTTTGGTGGTTAATCACCAAACTAAACTTGATGCAGATACTATTACTTATCCGTTCTCAAAACTACGTCAGCAATACCCCGATGCCGAAAGCATAGAAGTTGAGGTTTTCATTGATCAAGCTGTTTATCGTTTTAAGCAAGGGGATAATAAATATCTCGTTGATGCTCAAACGGGCCAGCAGCTTTCTCCGTTAAATGAGGTATCCGCGATCCGAGCCGCTCAACATTATTATAGTGGTAAAGGAGGCGTGGCAGAAGTTGAACTTATTCAAGAAAATCCGCCATTTGAATTGAGTCGTCGAGCTTTACCCGCTTGGCGAGTTAACTTTGATGATTTTGGCAACCCTTCGATTTATGTTTCAGCTCAGACGGGGAAACTTGTCAGTAAACGACA
Source organism: Colwellia sp. PAMC 20917 (assembly GCF_001767295.1). Classification (GTDB taxonomy): domain Bacteria; phylum Pseudomonadota; class Gammaproteobacteria; order Enterobacterales; family Alteromonadaceae; genus Colwellia_A. The sequence continues at coordinate 423,263 of NZ_CP014944.1, read as the reverse complement.
TGAATTTTGGCGTATCTTTGATTTAATGTTTAGCTTGCATGTGATGGATTACGAAGATGAAGATCCGAGTAATCAACTATTGTTTTGGTTCACCTTATTTTCGATATTGGCATCAATATTTGGTGGAGTATTAAGTTACTTTGTTATTTTTAAAAACCGAGCAAAAAACACTACAAACGCAGCCCGTTTTGCTAAAGAAATTACAGGAGAAGCAAAATAATGTTACTCCTTAAAAAACTGCATAAGTGGTTGTCGTTATTGGTCGGATTGCAACTATTCATTTGGTTAGGTACTGGCTTATATTTCAATCTAATGGATCATGAAAAGGCATCGGGTAATCAATTTCGTCAACGTCCAACTATCGCGCAGGTTGATATAAGCCGATTAGTTGAGCCTCAACTGGTGCTGTCTAGATCTAAGCGGTCAGTATCATTAAAACAAATATCTTTGTTAGCTCAACCTTATTATTTGTTAACCCATCAAAAGGGACTATATAGCCACTTTATCAACAATTATTCTTTAGTTGATGCTTATACGGGAGAGCCTGTCCTCATTGATGAGGCAATAGCAACAAAGCTGGCGCAATCTTCTTATAATGGCCAGGGAGCTATTAAAAGAGCCATTAAGTTATCTCCGCCTTATGACGATATACCGCGTGAAAAAAACCATGTTTGGCAAATAAATTATGCTGATCACATTAATACTAGTGTTTACATAGATGCTGGCTCAGGACGTATTATTAAGCATAGTAATGATGATAAGCGTTTTGTTGATATTTTCTTCATGCTGCATTTTATGGATTATGGTAGTGAAGGCAGTTTTAATAATGTTCAAAACATTGTTTTTGCTATCTTCACGTTATTCTTTTCTTTAACAGGTTTAATTTGGACAATTGAATTGGCCTTTAATGGTCAATATAAAGTCACCTTAGGGCGAAAAAAACGCAAATTAGCATTGTTTGATAAGCATCACCAGTCAATGGGAGAAATTGATGTATCGACTAAAACAAACTTACTGGACGGCTTAATTGAACATGACATTTTTTTGTCGTCAACGTGTGGCGGCGGTGGCACCTGTGGCCAGTGTAAAGTACTGCTTGATAAAAGGGTTAGAGTTACTTCGGCAGACTCTACCCAATTTACAACTGATGAATTGCAGCAAGGTTTTCGTTTAGCTTGCCAGCATAATGGCACTGAAATTGAGCGGCTAACCCTTGTTGATGTCACGAAAGCGAAAAAGCATTTACTTGAACTAACGAGCAGTGAGTTTATCAGCCCATTTATCAAAGAGCTTCGCTTTAAAATAGTAGGCGGTAATAAACTTGCTTTTAAAGCAGGAGCGCATATGCAATTTTTCATACCGGCTGCCAAAGGTGTCTCTATTCCACAACGGTTACCGGAAAAGTTAAAGCCTCATTGGCATCACATTGACCATTTAGAATATGAGCATAAAGCCTGTAGTCGTAACTATTCCTTAGCTAATGGTAAAGGTGAAAATGACGGTGGTGCAGAAGAATTGGTCTTTACCATTAAAATTCAAAATGCGCCGAACAGAAGTATATTGCCAGGTGTTGGTTCAAGTTATTTATGTAACTTAGCTTTAGGACAAACAATCGACGCGGTTGGACCCTTTGAATATTTTTGTGCGAAACCACTTAGCAATAAAACAATGATACTAGTCGGTGCAGGCTCAGGTATGGCACCGCTCAAATCTTTGATTGAAGAACAATTAACTTATTTTGAAAGTAAGGCTGAAAAAGGACGCATAATTAAAAGGGATATTTACTTTTTCTATGGTGCTAGAACGGAGGATGATTTGTTGTACCAAAGTGAATTCTTTCAATTAGCTAAACAATTTGCCAACTTTAATTATTTTCCGGTGTTATCGCAACCATCGGCTGAATGGACGGGAGCAAAAGGCTATGTTCAAGAGCTTTTAAAATTACAAATTGAAGGTATCAGTCAAATAAATAATGTTGAATTTTATTTGTGTGGACCACCAGACATGATGAGTACAACCATTGATTTACTGAAAACAAAGAATGTAGATGCAAGCAATATTGCATTTGATGAATTTACACAATAACCCTTAATAATTTATTAACCTAGGAGTAAACCATGAAAACTTTAACAAAAATAGCTTTGGTATTAATACCAGCCATCACTTTATCAATGGCAGCTACAGCACATGATCCTAAATTGCATGTCAAAAAGGCTAAAAAAGCTGATTGTAGCAAAATGGATCACAGCAAGATGGATATGAAAGATCCTGTCGCTATCGCTATGATGAAAAAATGTATGAAGCAGGCTGAGAAGTCAAAAGATAAAATGGATCATAGTAAGATGGATCACAGTAAGATGGATCATAGTAAAATGGATCACAGTAAAATGAAAAAAACTGAGCAAAAAACGAAAAAGAAAGATGGTGATAACGAACATAACCATTAATTAACTCAAATAGCCACTTAGCGTCTGTGTTAGGTGGCTTTTTGCTTAAAGGAAAGCATATGAAAATTATTAAATCATTATTACTATTTGCTGTATTAGGTATAGGTGCAGCGGCTACGGTGATGTATTCAGGTGTAGTTGATGTTGCGGCTGATGAGCCTCATAGTGATTTGGTCCACTGGCTTTTAGAAGAAACCAGAGAAAACTCTATAAAAAAATCAGCTCAAGCTATTGATGTACCTGATTTAAGTGCTCCTGAACTGTTATTAACAGGAGGCAATGACTACGAATTTATGTGCTCTAGTTGCCATTTAAAGCCTGGTCAGCGTGAGAGTGATCTGAGCGTAGGCTTGTATCCCGCACCACCTAACTTATCACTTTCTCCTGAAAGTCATGAAGGGCACGAACACGGCGATGCAGCACAAGCTGATCGTAAGAGTTTTTGGGTGATTAAGCATGGAATTAAGGCATCAGGCATGCCTGCTTGGGGGAAAACACACGACGATGAACGTATATGGGCAATGGTTGCTTTTATAAAACGATTACCGACTTTGACACCAGAGCAATACCAAATACTTACCGCGATAGATTAATGTCTAATTAAATTTAAGAAAAAGGGATAAGTGATGATAAAAATTAAAATACCCATGTTGATTGTCTGTTTAGTCGTAGTATTTTGGGGAAATGTAAGTATTGCGAAAGATAATGAACATTATTCTGGTCAAAAAACTGAAATGTTTATCGGTGTTGATTCACCTGCCGGAAAAGTGGTTATGCAATTCCATCTAGCGCTGAAAACCGATGATCAAACTACAGCGAGGAAGCTACTGGCAGATGATGTTTTAATCTTTGAAGGTGGTGGAGTGGAACGCTCAGCCGATGAATACGCTCACCATCATATGTTGTCAGATATGAAATACCTTGCTGCTATGAAAAGTGAACCGTTAGAGCATAATGTAAAAGTTATGGGTAACAGCGCTGTGTCGATGTCACGCAGTAAAACTATGGGGACTTACAAAGGAAAAGAACTAAAGTATGAAGGTATGGAGACTATGGTGCTAGAAAAGCAACAAGGTGAATGGAAAATAGTTCATATCCATTGGTCAAATTAATAATTAAATTAAATGATAAAAGGATAAAAAGGATAATAATAATGATTAAATATATCACAATAGTTTTACTGCTTACCTTAAGTTTTATTAGTTTCGCCCATAGTGATGAACAACATAATGACAAGGAAAAACAGGCCATAATCGATATACTGTCGAGCATTAAATATGGCTGGGAAAATGGAGATGGAACACCTTTTAGAAAAAACTTCCTCGATTTTAAAGGTGCTCGCTATATTGAAGGTGGTGGACAGAACGCTGGATTGGATTCTTTAGTTGAGCATCACGTTGAACCTGAGAAAGATGCCCTTGAATACTTAAAACTTCATTTTAGCGATATTGAAATTCACTTTGAAGGTAATAATAAAAGCTTCGCTTGGGCCATTGCCAATACCCGCGTAAAAGGTAAAGTTAACAAGAACGGCCGTGAGTTTGACAAAAGTGGCTATCAAACCTTTCTTTTTCGAAAAGTTGACGGCTTTTGGAAGTTAGTACACAGTCATTCATCTAGCCGTGATTATAAACCTAAGGAATCCGGTAGTCATTTACATAATTAGTTCTGTGTTTAATTTCCGTTAAGGTAAATAAGTGTAATTTATTTTTGTCATAATTATAAATTAACCTTACATTAATAGTGGGAATAGGGTTAAAAGTTGATCTTAATCAAGGTCTGTTAGTGACACAACTATATAATGTTAGGTATTGATAATACAGGTCGTAATAGGTTTGCCAAACGGATGTTATTTCGATTTAATTGGTTGTTAATGATATTTATTTATTTGTCTGTTAACGGACAAGTATTTGCAACAGCTATTCATATATGTCCTGAAATGGCATTAACGTCAACAGTACTCTCAACTTCTCAAAACGCTATAAATATTCACGAGCATAATCAAGAAGCTATTTATCACGAAGAGGTTGAGCAGAGCATCATGGCACATGATATGTCAGGATCTAAAACAATGGATAATTGCCAGTGTATTGATTGTGACTGTGTTCAAAATATATCAGGACAAGCAAACTATTCACTTGTGCAAAATTGTGTGTTGACTGGATATTTACCCGTAGCCACAACTATTTTAATTATGCCTGAACAAAATTTTATCTCTCAACTTCATACTACTCCTTACCGACCTCCAATAGTTACCTAAGCATAGGATCAGTGTGCCTTAAATTTGGCTGCTGGTTTCTTTAACTCGCTTTAACGTGTAAAGCCAAGTGGTGGTGATTTCATGTCCCCCTAGCATCGAGACGCTATCTCTTTGGTTCAACAATTTACATTTTATAATCTTATTTTTGAATGCTCAAATCGTAAGAGGCTATGCCCTACGTTTTAATAAAGTATTAAGGTAATACCATGAAACAGGTAACTCTCTATTCGGCTGTCGCAGCAGCCATATTAATGTCAACGGTGACAACTGCTACAGCTCAAGAAAACTCAACTCTAGATATTGGCCGCTTGGCTCTTGCTGGTTATGGCGATGTGACTTATATCGCACAATCAAACATGAAAGATGAAGAAGGAAATGCCATTCAGAATAACGTCGTTGCACGCTTTGTTCCGATCTTTTTATTCCAACTCTCTGAAAAAATTCACATTGAAGCTGAAATAGAATTTAGTACCAATGCTGAAGGTGAAACAGAAACCGAACTTGAATATGCCAATATACATTACTTCTTTAATGATAATACTATTATTACTGCGGGTAAGTTTTTACTGCCATTTGGGCAATTTGGTGCAAATTTACACCCAAGTTGGATCAACAAGGCGGCGAGTAATCCTGGTCTTTATGGTGGTCACGGTGGCAACGGCTCATTGGGTGGCATTACAAGTATCATGGGTGATACGGGTATTAACATTGCCAATACATGGACCTTAGGAGATGCAGGTCGTATTTTTACCGATTTTTATACGGTAAGTGGTCCACGTCAAGAAGCCGGAGATCATGGTGGTGGCGTTGAAATGGAGGCTAAAAAGGCGATAACAATGACAGTATGGCCTTTGGTGGCCGTGTTGCTTATGCTTTTTTACCTGAATGGGAAATAGGTGTTTCTTATTATTCGGGTGATTACAGTAGCGACGGTGACTTAAACTACAGCGCTTATAACATTGATTTTAACTGGGTTGGTAGCTACGCCAGTGTACGTGGTGAAATTTTTGGTTCTAGTGCAGAAACCGAAGGTGAGACCGAGGCAGAAGTAGAAGGAGAGCACGGAGAAGAGTGGGTAAAAGATTTTGACAAAAATGGTTGGTATATCCAAGGTACTTGGCAGGCACGTCAGCTAGGTAAAGCTTGGTTAAACCCAATTGAGTTAGTCGTTCGCTACTCTGATATTGAGTCAGATTTTGATGGCAGTATTGGGCATGCTTTTGAAGAGGATGCTGGCAAAATGGGCAGCCGTATTTATTACGGTATCAATTACTGGTTAGAACCAAGTGCGGTATTGAAGTTGGGTGCTGAAAGCACATCAATCGACAATGAAGGTTCAGGTCACGGTGGAATAGTCGATGATCGCGTATTTTTACAATTAGCGTTTGGCTTTTAAGGAGAACACTCATGAAATTAGTTAAATTATTATTACCATTGATTACGTTAACCCTCAGTGCCTTTTCAGTACAAGCAGAGCATGTAAGTGATCCGTCGTTAGTGGCCAAAGGCGCAAAAATATACGGTGAAAACTGTGGACGCTGTCACAATGCGCGTCCCGCAGAGGAGTACTCTAAAAAAGAATGGTCAGTGGTTATGCCTCATATGAGAGCTAAAGCACACATGACAGGTAAAGAAACCCTTGCAGTAGAAGCTTTTCTAGCGAGCACATTAACGGCTGATGTTCAAAATACACAGACACAAATTGTCGCACCGAAGAGAACAGGCGCTGAATTAGTTACACAATTGGGTTGTCAGGGCTGTCATCAAATTAAAGGAGAAGGTGGAAAATTAGGACCAGCTTTAGATGACGTGGTATTGAGTAAAGGTGAAGCGTTTGTACTTAAAAAGTTAGCTAACCCTAAATTTAATAACACAGCTTCTGCTATGCCAAAATATCCTATGACGCAGGATGACATGAAAGCCATTATTGGTTTTCTGAACAAGTAGAATTTTGGTTTATCCAAATGATATGGCAGTAGCAAAGGAATTAAATTTCAAAGCTACTGCCAGTAAAAATAGATTGTTTTAGTTTGTTACTTGACCTGTGTCTTAGACATAGGTGTAAGCTAAGCTTAGATCGTTAAATAGCCACTTTGTTTTGAATGAGGATTGTGTAATGAGAGTAACGGAATTAGCGAACACTATGAATACAACGGCAGATACGGTGCGTTATTACACCCGTATTGGGCTTATTTCTCCCGTTAAAAATCCTGAGAATGGCTACAAAATTTATGGTAAAACCGTTCAACAGCGATTGAAATTTATTTTAAGTGCTAGGCAGTTAGGTTTTTCAGTGGATGAAATTAAAGACATCTTAGTTGAAGCGGATAAAGGCCATACGGCTTGCCCTCTAGTTAGAGGTATTGTGCAACATCGCCTTGAAGAAACCGAAAAGCAATTTCAAGCAGCGTTGTTATTAAGAGAAAAGCTAAGGAACGCAATAAGTGAATGGCAAAGCAAACCCAATAAAGACCCTACGGGACATATGATCTGTCACTTAATTGAAAGTGTAGGGCTAGAAGGAGATGTACATCATAATGGAGATAATAATGAATAAATTAACTGGTAAGCTTGATAACCCTCTTGCGAACAAAAGTACTCAAGAACTAATTATTGAAGGTGCTGGTTGTGCTAGCTGTGTTGGGAAAATAGAACTTGCCTTGAAAAGTATTCCTGATGTTGACAACGCTGAAATGAATTTTGCCTTGCGAACCGTTTTGGTTACTGGGCAAGTAAGTGTTGATCTTCTTATAAAGGCAATAGAAACAATCGGCTATAACGCTAAATCAGCCAATGAAGCAAGTGATGATGAACTATTAGATGAAAAGGAAATAGCCGATCAAAAATATTATATCCGCCTAATGAGACAAATGTGGGTTGCCTTAGGTTTAGGTGTGCCTTTGATGATTTATAGCCTTGCGGGTGGACCTATGACCGTTGACACCACATTAGAGCGTGGTGTTTGGTTGTTTATCGGTCTTTTGTGTGCAGCTATTATGTACTTTGCGGGTAAACATTTTTATGTGGGTGCGTGGAAATCTTTTACAAACCATACAGCCAACATGGATACGCTAATTGCATTGGGAACAGGCACTGCTTGGATTTATTCGATGGTCGTGGTGTTTTTCCCCATGGCATTACCTGAAATGGCAAGACATGTGTATTTTGAAGCCACGGCGATGATCATTGGTTTGATTAATTTAGGCTTAGCATTGGAAGTGAAAGCACGAGGAAGGACGAGTGATGCGATAAAACGCTTAATTGGATTACAGGCTAAAACAGCCCGTGTTGTACGGGATAAAAAGGAAATTGATATCGCCATTGAGCAAGTACTGCTTAACGACATTGTTCGGGTGCGGCCAGGAGAAAAAATTCCCGTAGATGGTATGGTAACTCAAGGGCACACGTCAATTGATGAATCGATGTTAACAGGTGAGCCTATGCCGGTAGAAAAGTTTGAAGAAGATGAAGTCGTTGCCGGAACCTTAAACAAATCAGGTTCAATTTTATTTAAAGCAACACGTGTAGGTAAAGACACTGCACTCGCTCAAATTATCAACATGGTGAAACGAGCACAAAACTCAAAACCACCGATTGGCCGATTAGCGGATATTATTTCTGCTTATTTTGTTCCAGTTATTATGATCACCGCAATCGTTAGTGCATTAGTCTGGCTTAATTTTGGACCCGATCCCGCATTAGCTTTCGCTGTTGTCTCAGCAACAACGGTTTTAATTATTGCTTGCCCTTGTGCGCTTGGCTTAGCAACACCGATGTCTGTCATGGTTGGGGTTGGCAAAGCCGCCGAAGCAGGAGTACTCATTCGCAATGGTGAAGCACTGCAAACCGCATCAAAAATTACCGCAATGATCCTCGATAAAACAGGCACTATTACTGAAGGTGCTCCGAAAGTTACTGATATTGTAATTGCAGACAATAATTACACTGAAGAATATATCTTAACGGTTGCATCGAGTATTGAGAGTGGCTCAGAACATCCATTGGCACAAGCTATTGTAGACTCGACCATCGAAAAAGGTATCGACCCAGAAAATGTCACTGACTTTCATGCTATCGCCGGACATGGAGTAGAGGCTGTATTTAATGACCATAAGTTGCTCTTTGGTAATCAAAAGTTGATGTTGAAATACGGAGTGGCTCTAAACGGTTTTGTCGCACAAGCTCAGCAGCTTGCTAAGGAAGCAAAAACCCCAATGTATCTCGCCATTGATAAAAAACTTGCCGCTATTATTGCTGTTTCTGATCCCATAAAAAGTGATTCTATTGAAGCGATTAAAAGACTTCAAGCCAATGGTATCCGAGTAGTTATGCTTACTGGAGATAATAGAGCAACAGCAAATGCCGTTGCTAAAAAAGTAGGCATTACAGAAGTGTTTGCTGAAGTCCTACCTGAAGATAAAGCAAATAAAGTTGCTGAGTTACAAGCGCAAGGAGAAATTGTCGGTATGACAGGTGATGGTATCAATGATGCCCCTGCATTGGCATTGGCCAATGTAGGGTTTGCTATTGGAACTGGTACAGATGTTGCCATTGAAAGTGCTGATATTACCTTAATGCGAGGCTCATTACATGGGCTAGCCGATGCTATTGCTGTGAGCAAAGCGACTTTACGCAATATCAAACAAAACCTTTTTGGTGCTTTCATTTACAACGTTGCTGGGGTGCCTTTTGCTGCTGGTGTGCTTTACCCGTTTTTTGGTCTGTTACTTAACCCCGTAATCGCAGGCGCTGCTATGGCGTTTTCATCGTTAACTGTTGTAAGTAATGCTAATCGGTTACGTTTTTTTAAACCTCAAGATCATTAACGAATATAAAGAGTTAAGGAGAATTCAATATGATGATAATAAATTTAATTGGCTTAGCACTAATCGCATTAATTGTTTGGTGGTTTTGGTTATATAAACCTGAAAAAGCTGTTGACTCGAGCATTGAAAGTATAACGATTGTCGTTAATAACGGTGTCTATCAACCGTCGAGGATAAAAGTAGCAGCAGGCAAGAAAACAACGCTTCATTTCTTTAGAAAAGACGGTAGCCCATGCGCTGCTACCGTTATATTTCCAAACGTTGAAGTCAGTGAAGAACTACCGTTAGAGATAAATAAATCCGTAGAGTTGCCTCCAATGCCATCGGGAGAGTATCCATTTCATTGTCCAATGAAAATGTATACAGGCACTTTGATTGTTGAATAGGGATAGATAGAAGTAATTTATGACGATTAAAAAAATTACAGCGATTATTGATGAAATGCAATTGGATAATGTCGAAAAGGCGCTCTGTGATCATGGCGTGACAGGCTTCACTATTCATTCTGTTAAAGGCCGGGGTAATTATTGTAATAACTACACAAAGGATGGACGGGTTGTATGCAAAAAATTTGAAGTATATACATCAGGAGAACATGCGAGAAAGTAGCTCAGTTGATCATGAAAACAGTCGATGTTGCACTCAACAGTGAAGGACTTGTCGCCATAACGACGGTAGATGAATTGTTTTGCGTTTATCAACAAACACCAGCGCAAGTTAACGATTTTACTTTTAATGATTCTCCTTTGAAAGATTATTCAGGAGGCGAACATGAGTAATAAACAGCGCTCATTTTGGTCAACACCTACTGGGTGGGACGCTTTGGCGGTAATTGATGCGGCCTGATACTTTTTATTTGTAGAGCATCGGCAACATTTCTTTGAGTACCTGCCATTTATCATCCTACTACTCTGTCCTTTGATGCACGTTTTTATGCATGGCAGTCACGGTAAGCATGAGCATCATGATGAAGCTTCATCTGACGAAGAGACACCGGAAACATTTCAAGCGTTAACAGAGAAAAATAAAGCCTACAAGGAAGGTATATAGAAGGTATTAAGATTGGCCAGCTTGTGTGAAAACTATTTCTAACTTGAGTTATTTGATAATATCAACGTAAAAAGGCTCCGTAGATTATATTTTGTAGTATGTTTGAGGTAAAACCACCTGTTAATTCTCGTAGCTTCACATAAAAAATTTACTCTGAGAGTTTTTACACAGCCTTTGGCAGAAAGGAAAACGAATCCAAGGAGAACAATAATGAACGGTGAATCTGACTATGGGATGTGGAATTTGTTATTTTGAAATTATTTGTCACCAAGTACCATGTTTTAACGTCACCCGCTATTCATGCGGGTGACACTATCATTTATTAGTTAGCTACTAGCCGGTGTAACTTGCCAAATTTGCTCAGGTATTTTGGTAACATATTAAAGTTCAGCAATTCGAGCTTTTATTCGCTCCATTCGACGAGGGTCTTGTTCACTCGCCATCAATTTAGTTAATATCACTGCCTGTGCCTTGTTTAGGGCATCTTCCCCTGCGACTTTAATATCAGGGATCACGCCGATGCCTTCCCAATTTGTTTTCGTTATTGGGCTGACGCCACGAGCAGTAGGTAAAAATAGATTAAAATGCTCATCTAATCTCACCGTGTCGCCAGAGTTCGCCGCTCCACCGCTAGTTTCACCGATCAAAGTAGCACGGTTGAGGTTTTTCATCGTATAGCTGAAATCTTCGGCAGCTGAAAAACTGTTTTTGTCGATTAGAATGTATACATCTTTTTCTTCTCCAAAGCGTTGTCCTTCAACATAGTCACTGCTCCAATGCTGATCTATACGATTACCTTTGCGTTTAACCATATCGAGTAAATGAGTACGTTGGTTTAATAGATAACTGGCAAGCAACTGTACCGTTTGTTCGTTACCGCCGAAATTACCTCTAAGATCAATGATCAAGCTATCGGTATTATTTAATAAGTTCATGGCAGAGGCAAGCAAAGGGCCAACTTCTTTGACGGGGCCAAATGCCGTTAATTTGAAATAACCTATATTGAATTTCATTCGTTCAATTTTTTCAAAGCCAAAGTTATGCGCACGCCACATCTCCATTTCAAATGCGGCTCTAGCCGCTTGTGCTTTGGTGTCAGTGTCGGTAGGAATAATTTCGCTACTGAATTCAACTTGCAGATGTTTATCGCCAGTTTCTTGCTGTAATTGCTCAGTCAAGGTTGTCGCAAACTCATTGGCATCGCTAATGGTTTTATACTTGTTTTTTTTCTGGAAGCGACGCAATATTTCCCCAGTTTTTACGGCTTTTTCAGGGAAAATATAGCCCTGTTCTAATTCATTAATAATTGAAGTTATAATTTTTGTTTTTGAGTTTGTATCTAGGTTATATGTTGGTACTGGCGGCTCTTTGCCCACTACAGTAAACGCTAGTAGCAGTGAGCTACAAGCTATGGCAATTTTTGAGCTAGTGCCTTTTGTCAGGTAAGTTTTGTTAATTATTGAATTTTTCACAGTACATCCTATTTGCTAGTAAATTTAAAATTTAATTAAAGCTGCTCATGATGATGCTTGAACACAAGAATCAAGGCAGTCAGAAAGTGAAGTGAAGTATATAAACTCGTGTTCACCCTAATATTTTTTAATTGTCATTTTTTCTTCACTTAAAATTAGCGTATGCTTGGCTGCGATGAATTTTTTGGGCCATTAAATGAAATTAATAAAACTCCCTGACTTTAAAATACGTTATGTGCTCACGCTCATTTTTTATCTTGTTGCTATAGTCACTTTAATTCAGTTGGTTAATTTTTTTGGTGTGATGTATTGGGGATTAGACTTTCTTAGTTGGTGGCCGCTAGGGCATGAAATGCTATTTGGCCTGGGTGGGGAACCTGATTCAATACTCTTAACATACGTGTCAGGACTTGCTATTGAAATAATGGTGCCGGGTTTAGATACCTACCTAGAGACTTATTGGTTAACCCAAGCTGGCTTGTCATTGCTCACTTCTATGCTTTTTCTCGCCATATTGGCTACAATCAGACGGATGTTAGTGACCGTAGATGTACAGAAACCTTTTGATCCTGCCAATATTCGCCGAGTTCAATTTATTGTTGTGCTACTGTTGATTGACATTTTTGCCCTAGATTATTGGCGCACAGAAAGCATGAAGCCGGTTAAAGCACTGGTCAATCAAATGAGTGGTTCCTTGGTAGGCACAGACAGTAGTTATCAAAATGCAGATGTTTATGCCTATATATTATTGTTGTTGTTATTAACGTTATTGGCCATTTTCCGTCGTGGTGTTGCCTTGATTCAACAGCAAAGTGATTTGGAAAAGCAGTTATACCAAAAACAAAAACTTGAAGCTGTAGGCACCTTAGCTAGCGGAATTGGTCATGACTTTAACAATATACTGACATCAATTATTGGCTACGCTGAACTCGCAAAAACAGAACCAAAAAAAGAAGATATTCAATTTGCACTTGGGCAAGTCTTAGAGGCTTCATATCGGGCAAAACGATTAACCCAGCAAATAAGAGCGATTGGCGGACAGCAAAAGCTTTCTGTTCAAGAAGAATTAATTGATCTAAAAGACGAAGTAAATGAATTGTTGTTATCTATCGCACCGACCATTGCGGATAATATCAAGGTAATAAAGCAATTTGATCCCCATCCGTGTTTCACAATAGTGGCAGATCCAACAAAAATATATCAAGTATTATTAAATCTCTGTACTAATGCCCTGCAATCGATGGCAACAGAGCCGGGGCAACTGGTCATAGATATCTGCGAACAAAGCTATTTAGAGCAAGCCGGCTATTGTCTGACGATAAAAGACAGCGGTTGTGGCATGAGTCAACAACAGCAGCAACAAATTTTTGAACCCTATTTTACTACCAGAAAACAGCTTGGCGGTACTGGGCTGGGGTTATCTTTATGTTATAGCATTGTTGAAGGTTACTCGGGACATATCAATGTTACCAGTGAGTTGAATCAAGGTAGTTGTTTTAATGTTTGGTTGCCAAGGCCTGGAACTATTGGGCAACAAGCTGAAGAAAAGACTGGATGTGCTCAACTAACACAAAATAAGCGCATATTACTACTTGATAATGATAAGTCAGTGCTGACTTTAGTCAAAAGGAGGTTATCAGGATTGGGTTATCAAGTGATACCATTTAGTAATTGTAATAAAGCATTAACTGCCTTTGGTAATGAGCCAGAAAAATTTGATGTGGTAATTTCTGATTTGAATATGCCAGAAATGACAGGCATACAATTTGCAAATAAGATACAAACCATAGCTGCGGAACAACCTGTGATTATTATCACCGCAACACCTGAGCAAGTTGTGGGTGCACAAGAATTAGCGATCATTAACGATGTCATCTCCAAGCCCATTGCATTTAGTGAGTTACACACGGCTATTCAAGCGATATTGACTGCTAAGTAACCTAATCAGAGAAGCGGTAACCTATCCCTGATACTGTCTCTAAATGTTTTCCAGCCTCACCGAGTTTTTTCCGTAGCTTATATATTTGGTTATCAATAGCACGATCTGCAATATAGTAATTATCTCCTTTGCTGTGAGAGATAATGGCATCTCGCGAAAATACTTTATTGGGTGATGACATTAATAAATACAAAATATCAAATTCCATTTTCTGAAGCTGTATATGTTCATCATTTAAAGTTACGTGCCGAGAGGTTATATCAATAGCAACGCCAAAGTATGAAAGTCGTTCGCTTGCTACTGGTTCAGTCAACCCTGATAGTCGCCTCAAATTCGCTTTTATGCGTGCCACAAGGAGGCGAGGGTTAAAAGGTTTAGCAATATAATCATCAGCATAACTTGCTAGACCCTTTTCCATATCACTGATATCTATTTGATCGGTTAACATAATAATTACTGGCATCTCATTAGAGATATTTTTTTGTAAACGCTCACAAAATTGATAACCATTGATTCCTGGTAATTCAATATCAAGGATTATTAAATCGGGCTTTTCTTGCATACAATATGACAACGCCGCTTCTGCACTGGCAACACCTGTTACTGTATATTCCTCTTTTTGTAGAATATAAAGTACCATCTCGCGGATATGATCATCGTCTTCAACTATTAATATTGTATTCATTAAGTTCATTCTACTTTAGTTTGCAATACGCGCATCACGCCGTACATGAATATTTACCAAGGCGTAATGGTTCAGTATCATCAATTATATATTTAATACATATACAAAGAATATTTAAAATATTTTTTTGTTTTTTTATTTAAAGAAACATAAATAAAAAGTCAGGAGTAAGCATGAGGGCTGTATATTGTGGCTTGTTCATCTTAACCACTACTTTACAGTTTCTATGCACTTTGGGGCATAAAGTCATAGAGTATATATGCTCACGTCAACCATATTTTAAAATAGCTGACAATATAAATAGGGTCGTACTTTCAAGAAGGGTTTGAGCTTTAGTAAAGTCTGTTGAAAGGTCGTCTAAAGTTGATACCAGTAATAGTTCATTAGCAACTTCTTTTAAAGTAGAAAAGGCGAGGGCAGAGTTCACATCCATATGTTAAACACCGATACTATAAAGATAATAATAGCTCAAGCCCGATAACATCTTTATTTATGGCGCCATAACTTTAATTTTTCAAGCACCAACATTGGCTCGATTGGTTTGGTTAAATAATCATCCATACCCGCTTCTATACATTTTTCTTTGTCACCTTGCATTGCATTAGCTGTCATTGCAATGATTGGAATTGCGGTGTTTTCTACTCCAGCATCACCTGCTCTTATTCTCCTTGTTGCTTCATAACCGTCCATTTCTGGCATTTGGCAATCCATGATCACAACTGTATAGGGTTTAATAACTGTCGCTTCTTTTAATCTATTTAAGGCGTCAACACCATTAGTCGCTAGATCTGCGATTAAGCCGATTTTTTTTAAGACAGCTAGCGCTACCATTTGGTTTACCCGGTTATCTTCAACAAGTAGCACATGCATTTCTCTAGGCCAGTGACCTTTCATTTCAGCGATATTAGGTTTTTTTATTGCTGCTAGGTCGATACTGTTATGCGCCGTTATTAATGTATTGGTATTATTTTTAATAACCGCTAAAGCATTAAATAAATTGCGGGTTGTTGCTGGTTTAGGAAAATAAGTACTACTACCCAAGTCTGCAAAGTGTTTAGCGTCGTGTTTTTCATCGATTGACGTCATCATCACTAATGCCATTGGGTCATAGCTTTTATTCGCTCGAATTATTTTAGCTAACGCTTCTCCATTCATCGATGGCATTTCCATGTCCACTAATGCCAGATCAAATATCGTTGAATTTGATGAAGAAAAACATTCATCACAAAGAAATAAAGCTTCTTTAGCACTTTCAGCTTCAGTGACGTTTATCCCCCAACACTCTAATTGCCTGCGCAACACCTCACGGCTAGTTTTATTATCATCGACAATTAAAATATTTAACCTTAAGCCTTCTATCGGTGGCACTACGGGGGTCGATAATTCACTTTCTTGTACTAGACATGATACTTTAAAGCAGCTGCCATGGCCTATATTACTCAATACCGTTACATCACCATTGAGCAGTTTACATAGTTTTTTTGTTATACTTAATCCTAACCCGGTACCGCCATATTTTCTGGTTGTAGAAGCGTCAACTTGGCTAAATGAGCCAAACAGTAAAAATATTTTTTCTGCTGGAATACCAATGCCAGTATCTTGAATTTCACAACTAAATATAAAGTGATGATCTTTTTGGGCAGGTTCGAGTTTAGCTTTAATGACTATCTGACCTTGATCGGTAAATTTTATGGCATTACTTAAAATATTGGTGAGGATTTGTCGTATTCGTCCCGGATCTGATTTAATGAAAGAGCAGGGAATACCTGTTAAATCGAGTATTATTTCAACGCCTTTTCTTTGCGCGGCAAGTGAAATAGATTCGGCAAGCTCTCCCACTAAGTTACGTAAATTAAAATCTATATACTCAAGTTCTATTTTACCCGCTTCAATCTTTGAAAGATCAAGAATATCATTAATAAGTGCCAATAAAGCGTGGGCACTGGTATTGGCTATGCTTACGTTTTGGGCTTGTTCTTTTGTTAGGTCACTATCAATGAGTAAACCCAGCATACCTAAAACCCCGTTCATTGGTGTTCTTATTTCGTGACTCATATTAGCTAAAAATTCTGATTTGAGTTGTGTTGCTTCTTCTGATTTTTTTAATGCTGCAATTAAGTCCTTAGCCTGCTTCTTTAGCGAAGCTGTTTTCTCAGTCACTTGCTCTTCAAGTGTTAACACAAATTGCTTTTGTCTGTCTATTTCTGTCTGCTGTAAACGTGTTCTTAAATAAATGGTAATAAATATGACAATTAAGGTTAATAATACATATAAACTGTATGCCCACCAGGTTTTCCAAGGCGGTGGAGATATATACAAGTTAATAGACAGTAATTTTTCTCCCCACTCACCACTGCTGTTTGTTGCTTTGACAAGCAGTTTATATGTACCTCCATCTAGATTAGTAAATGAAGCAATATTTCTATTACCCACTTCAATCCAATTATCATCATAGCCTTCAAGTTTATAAGCATACTTGTTTTTGTTAGGTGAAATAAAATCTAAAAGAGAGAACTCAAAAGAGAAAAAGTAGTCATGATAAGTCAGTTCAATATCAGTGACATAAGAATAAGGTCTATCAAGCTTTATCGGATGACCCATTTTATTAAAGCCGGTTAAAACAAGATTGAATTCATCATTGGATGTTTCTATATCTGAAGCGCTAAAATACTCAATGCCGCGTTGGCTACTGGTGAAAAATGTCTCATTTGCGCCTTTTACTAGGCTATTTGGATAATAATTCATTCCTAATAAGCCATTATAGCTGTCAAAATTAGTTACTTTTCCTGATAAAGGGTCTAATCTTGAGATCCCCTTATTGGTCGTTAGCCATAAATGACCACTTTTATCATCAGCAATTGCACGGATTAAAGAGGTAGGTAATCCATTTCTTTTATCAAAATGTTTAAAGGTTTTTGTTTCTGGAAGGTATAAGTTGAGTCCTTTTTGCGTAGCAATCCAAACGTTGCCATTTCTACTTTGATGGATATCCTGTACGATATTTCCTAATAAACTATCAGATTGTTTTTTATTACTTTGAAATGAAATGAATTTTTGTTCGTCTGCTTGCCAAAGATTTACACCATTACCGGTTCCAACCCACATATTTTGTTCACTATCTTTAAATATTTTCAAAACTTCGGGGTGAGATAATCCCAAAGATTCATTTAAATGAGTAAAGGCTTTAGTCGAAGGGTTATAGCGATATACACCATTTTTATAAGTACCAATCCAAAGGTACCCATATTGGTCCATGTTAAGGGCTCGTAACTCTCTGAACTCTTTATGGTTTGGATCTGTTTTAGGGTAGGTTAATAACTCAACGTATTGAGTGTCTAAGTTGAATTTAGCTAAACCTTCATCTTGTGCAACCCATAAACTATTATTACCATCAAGAAATATAATGGGATTTTCTAATAGTCTATTAGCGCCATAGCCATTCTCATCGCTAAATATTGGTGCTGATAATGTGGCTAGTTTTTGTGATGATACCTGCCACTTATATAACTGCGATGACGAAGATACAATGACAAGATCACCATTAGCATCTGTTGTTATTCCATTTGGCGCGGTCAGTTCAGGGCTATTTATCGATTTAAATTTACGATGTGGTACTAACTTATATATGCCGTGAGTTTCGCTAGTGACCCAGATGGTTCTAGAGCTATCTTCGAAAATTATTCTTAGACCCTTGTTATTGCCAAGGTCAAGTTGTTCAATTTGAGGGCCGGTGTTTGATTGTCGAAACAAGCCTTTGCTGGTGACAAACCAAACGTAACCCTCTTGGTCTTCTATCATAGAATTCACTTGATCTAAATATTGATTATCAAGTGTTTTTAATCGTGTAAAAAGACCATTTTCTTTATCGAAGGAGAATGGACCTTGTTGAGTACCTACATAAAGCTTGTCTTTTGACGTTTTTAAAATACTGCGTATTTCATTTGCGCCTGTTGGTGTTTTATTTTCTGGAGCAGGGAAAAAATGAGAAAAGGTTTGCTTAGTTTTGTCATATAAATTTAAGCCAAAGCTAGTGGCAACCCAGAGGCTATTACTATTGTTGTTTTCAATATCCCATATTCTATTATGGGATAAACTTGATGGTGAATCATCAGTCTTTGTAATATGCTCAAAGCTATTATTACCTAAATATCGACTTAGCCCTTTATCATATGAGCCTAACCAAATACTGTCCTCTTGGTCATGAAATAAGGATTGAATTCGATTAGATGAAATAGAAGCAAGGCGAAGCGGATCATGAATGAAATTACTAAAGCTTCCTGTTTTTGGTTCATATAGGCTAGCGCCTCCTCCCCAAGTGCCAATCCATATATTTCCAGCGTGGTCCAACATCAGGTTTCCAGCATCATTATGCGATAAACCGTTTGAACTCATACTATCAAATTCAAATAGGGTTATTTTTCGACCATCATAGCGCATAACGCCATTTTCAGCGGTACCAAACCAAAGTAACCCTTGGTTATCCTGAATAATTGAATATATCTCAGAAGAAATAAAGCCATCTTCCTCGTTGAGCATTTTAACCGAGTATTCATTTATGAGCTTTGAAGGCGACTCATTACTATATGCTGGAGCAATCGTTCCAATAAATAGCATAACAAAGCAGATAACGTGATTAACAAGCGATAAATTATATTTCATAAATATTTAGATTATCAAATCCAGGTAAGGTCAACAAAAAGTACAAAAGATCTTATTTAATAGGTTATAACATTGCTAAAGGCGAATAAACCTAATTAAGCCAAAAGCTTAGTTTTATTTACTCATGCATTATGTAACGCCCCTGTAATGTAAGCCATAAGCTTATCGTCTAGTATGCTACTTTGGCTTTGATAGTTATATAAAATTTTTGTCAACATGTAGCGGATTAAATAACACTAAAGGCCGTTTGGGTCTTTACTTAGGTGACCCAAGTGTATCATTTTATTTTAGGGAAAAATTTTTAGGCTCAAGAAGTATTTACTTTTATCGAACCTGTCGAGAAAACCCCGTGATCCGAGCGAAGCGAAAGTCGCGGGGTAGTTCACGTACTAAACGTTAGCGGTGAGACTTTAGTAATACAATAAGATTTATAATACTAAGGTCTACGGTGCATATTGTTGATAATTATGTATTAATGTAGTTATTAAAGACAAATTAACTACCTCTTATTGTCTGATATCTTGTCTGATATCAATAACGTAATATTATAGTGAGTCGTCATATGGAAAATAAATTACAGAAATCAGTACTTGTTTCATTAGTCATTACCATAATGATCACTTCAATTGCATATGCTAGCCACAAAGCTTTTTCATCAGTATTGCTCGCTTCACTGGTGTAGCAGTCGTTAGTTTTTTTGCTGTTTTTTTAGGCGTAAGTCACTGCTATAAAAATATAAAAAAAGACGAAACAAAAAAGCAACGTGACAATTTAACAACCGAATCGCTTGCCAAAATAGGTTATTCTATCGGTAATACCGCCAGTGAGTTAGCGATTAATTCTGCAGAGGTAAGCTTCTTTTTAAACCAATTGGCCCAAGCGATAGAAATATCAAGTGAAGATGTCGACCGATTAGCGACTGCAGCGGAAGAAATGTCGGCTAACAGTAAGCAAATAAACGAAAATTCTTCATTAGCCTCAGAACAAGCGAGTCTAGCAATGACCGCTAGCAGCTCAAGTTCAGCAAAGTTAAGCCACAACATTGATACCGTCAATGAGCTTCATGATGCGGTTAGTATCGCCACAAAAAAAATTGAATCACTGGCCAGCAAAACACAGCAAATACAGAGTATTACTGATGTAATAGATGGCATATCAAGCCAAACAAACTTACTGGCTTTAAATGCGGCGATAGAAGCTGCTCGCGCAGGCGAACAAGGTCGCGGTTTTGCTGTTGTTGCCGATGAAGTCAGAGCGCTGGCAGGAAAAACTGCTGATGCTACTCGAAAAATAGCTGACATGCTTAAACAAATTAGTGACGAAACCACTGAAACAACCCAAGTAATAGCGGAAATTGTTGAAAAAACTGATAGTGTTGTCGTCACCATGACTGATTTATCACAAGGTTTCAAAGACATTGATCAGCTTATGGCTGATTCATCGGGCGCGAGTGATCAAATAAGTCACGCTTTAAAAGAACAAGATTTAGCCGCTAATGAAATTTCAACCGCTATTATAAATTTACATGACTTTTTAGTGGATAAAAGCCACGAAACGAAGTCTGTATCAAAGCAAGCGACAACATTATCCAATGGCACCGAGTCGATATTTGTACATATCTCTAATTTTTCTAGTGATACTTTAATAAGTAATATGTGCAATCAGGCGCAGTATACAGCCAGTAAAATTGGTCAGTTATTTGAAAAAAGTATTAAAAATAATGAGATAACAGAGCTGCAGTTATTTGATTTTAATTATAAACCTTTGGGACTTACCGAGCCGAAAAAATTTACCACCAGTTTTGATAAATTCACAGACCAACATTTACCTGCTATTCAAGAACCTTTATTAGTAGAATTCTCTAACATGATTTATGCAGGCGCTGTTGATATTAATGGTTATTTTCCTACGCATAACAAATGTTTTTCAAAGCCGCTAACCGGTAATCAGGCAATAGATGCTATTAATAATCGCACTAAACGTTTATTTAATGACCCTACAGGTATTCGCTGTGGAAAACACACAGATAAATTTTTATTACAAACCTATAAGCGCGATACAGGGGAAATAATGCATGATGTTTCCGCACCCATTTTTGTTAATGGCAAACATTGGGGAGGTTTTAGAATTGGTTTTAAAGCGAGTTAATATAGTAAATCTTATAAACAAAGACGCAGGTCATTATTTACCACTGCCTACCTGTTTTGAGTTGAAATAATATTGACCCGCAACAACCTAAATTAACAGTTAAATTTTATCTAGATAAAATAAACAATAAACAATTGTATTTACGATGCCTTATCCATAGAGCTAATGAATGTTTAGATTTAACTAGTTTTGAACGAGATAATGTCTAAGCGAAGGTTGCATAGCCATTACTCTCTATTTTTAGCTACTTTAGAATATGTTCAGCCTAAGAGAAGAAGCGTTTAGTCTATATTTTTCAATCAAAAGTTAGCCGTTAAAATTAATATCACCTTAAGTCAGCGCAAAGCATCAGGTAAGCATTGCTGTTAATCTCCTCGCTTTGTCTAAAACTAACGTTAATGAATATTCCATAGTGGATGCTTTTTTTATTATTGTTAACCTTGTCAACATCTAGTATTTACTTAATTAATCGTTAAATCTCTCACATGTCGTTTTAATAAAGGGCGACGATATCGTTTGCTTTGAAGTGTTTTTTGTTAGAAATTAAAGTCAGCTTATCTGCACTATCTTTAACGAAGTCACATTCACCCTCCTTAGAAAAACAGCCGAAATCTAACGATATTAAACATTAAATTTTAGGGGGGCACGCTAAGAAATTGAGTGATTATAAGGTAATTATTGACTCAAAATAGAAAGCAACATAATATTTATTTTATTCAATAAACGTGAATAACCTTTAATAGGTTCTGCTCAAAGTGATTAATTGCGAAGAACATCGTTGTAAATTATCAATAGCTGCTATTGTGACGAGAATAGTTTTTAGCGATGATAGTCGCAAACTCAAACACAATAACCGTCAGTTTTGATTTCTTAGATTAATCTTATCGATTGATTTTAGTGGAAATTTTTATCTCTCTTTATAATATTTTAGCAAGGAACCCCTATGATTTCGATCAACCTTAATGGCCGCGAACAATTATTTGATGTCGAAGACGATATGCCTTTGCTTTGGTTGATCCGCGAAGAAGCAGGTCTTCGCGGCACTAAGTTTGGCTGTGGCATAGCACAATGTGGTGCTTGCACGGTACACGTTGACAATCAGGCCGTTCGCTCTTGTATGTATCCGGCGGTTGCAGCCCAAGGTAAGCAAGTGAATACGGTTGAAACTCTCGGCTCAAAAGAGGCTCCGCACGCTTTACAGGCTGCTTGGATTAAACACCAAGTTCCTCAGTGTGGTTATTGTCAGTCAGGAATGATGATGGCAGCAGCTGCATTATTAGCAAGTACTCCTAATCCAAGCTCTGACGATATCGATACAGCAATGACCAATATCTGTCGTTGCGGAACTTACAGCCGAGTTAAAGCTGCCATTCTTGATATAGCAAAGGAGATGTCTTTATGAGTCTTACTCGTCGGATGTTTGTTTTTGGTGGTGCAGCGATTGGCGGCGGATTAGCGCTAGGGGTTATTGGTTTAGGGACACATTTGGCCATGCATGATCGCCTTGGTGTGCAGCGAGATGGCAACACCAAAGACACCTTACTCAACTTGTGGCTTCGTATCAACAAAGACAATACCGTTACACTACTTTCTCCGCATACCGAGCTTGGTCAAGGCGCTGGTACTGGTTTAACCCAAATAGTGGCTGATGAACTTGACTTGGATTGGCAGCAAATCAAACTAGAGCTTGCGCCTGCGACCACTGCATTTTCCAATGGTGGCGTTTTTGAAGGCTTTGTTAGTGAAATGATCGGTAAGCCACCAGCCTGGGCAGAGCATATTGCTAGTAATGCTTTCAACCGCCTAGCTGATTTACTGAATATGCAAATGACTGGGGGGAGCGCCTCTATTCGTTTTACTGGCTGGCAAGTTATGCGTGAAGCAGCCGCAGCTGCACGTCAAATGCTGATTAACGCAGCCATCGATAAATACGGCGCAAGTACTAATACGACTACCGATGCTGGATATGTTGTTGATGGCGACAGCCGCTGGAGTTATGGGGAACTGGTTGAGCATGCGGCAACTTTAGACGTTCCTGAAAACTACACACTTCGTGCAAAAGGTGATCGTAAGTTTATTGGTAAGGCAATGCCTCGTCATGATTTACCGGATAAAATATTTCTTGAAACACAATACGGTATCGATCGCCATGTGGAAGGGATGCGCTATGCAGCTATTGCACATAGCGGTGTCTTTGGCGCTAATGTCGCCACTATTGATAACTTAGCTGAAATTACCTCGATGCGGGGTGTGCTGGGTGTTGAAAATATGGGGCTATCCGTTGCTGTTATCGCTAATAATCCTTGGCGAGCAGAGCAAGCGATAAAAGCGTTAAAAATTACGGCAGCATCCCATAAAAATAGTGATTTAAGTTCAGCAAGTATTAAAACTTTTCAACGTGAGAGTTTGCAAGGAGAATTGAGTGATGCTCACAATATTGGCGATGTAGCGTCTGTGTTAGGCGGTAGCGGTGAAACTGTTGAAGCTGAATTTTGGGTGCCTTATTTAGCACACGCTACTATGGAACCGATGAATGCGAGCGCTTGGTTCGAAGGTGATAAGCTTCATGTTGCGGCAGGTGTACAAAATCCACTTTATGCTCGTGTCCATGCGGCAAAAGTCGCTAATATGGACGTAGAAGATGTTGTTTTTCATGCCCATTCAATGGGAGGAGGCTTTGGTCGTCGTGTCGGTTTTAGCATGAGTGAAGACAATCCAATAATGTGGATTGATGAAGTTGTCACTCTAGTAAAAAAATACAAGTTTCCTATCAAACTCACTTGGTCGCGTGAGGCTGACACGAGACAAGATGTTTATCGACCGGCAGTTCTGGCAAAATTTTCAGCACAGCTTGACGAAAACGCTAAACCACGTTATTGGCTATCGGCAAGCTATGGCAGCGAAGGTGGCGCGCCAGCTTCTATGCCACCTTATAACGTCGATAATATTAAGGTGCAGTTTGCTAATCATCCTTCTCCCGTGCCTATTGGTTTTTGGCGTAGTGTCGAAAATAGTCAACATGCATTTTTCAACGAGAGTTTTATCGATATATTGGCTGAAAAAGCACAGGTTGATCCCATTAAATATCGATTAGCATTACTCGATAATAACGACGATCATGCCAAATGCTTAAAGGAAGTGGCGCAACTGTGCAATTGGCAATACGGTGTTAGCTCTGACGGTAAAGCAATGGGCGTTGCTGTACAAAAAAGTTTTGGCACTATGGTTGCTACCGTTGCTGAAGTTTCACTGCAAAATAACCAAGCGCATGTTCATCGTGTTTGGATAGTGACGGACAGTGGTGTGGTGGTCAACCCAGACTCAGCAATAGCTCAAGTCGAAGGTGGCGTGCTCTTTGGATTAACGGCGGCACTTTATGGACGTTGTGATATTGAAAGTGGCGGTGTTAAACAAAGCAATTTTCATGATTACCCTATCATTAAAATGGCTGAAGCGCCGATTGTTCAAGTGAAGTTGCTTGAAAGTGCTAATGAACCCGGTGGTTTTGGTGAAGTTGGCGTACCCACTATTGCCCCAGCAGTTGCCAATGCATTGGCGGTCTTAGGTAAAAGACCAATGCGTTTACCAATTAACGCTTAATATGATAACCAAAGTATAATGACGTTAATTAAAAACCAGCGACAAGGCTGGTTTTTAATTAAGAACGACGCTTAGCAAAAATACTTAATAGAAGAACATCAATAATTAAGTGTCTGTGCTTAGTTTACTTAAGGATAAATTCACGCTTAATAATATCTGAGCTCTCGCACCTTGCCCCAAAATACCCGATAAGAAAAGGCGGTATAACTAAATATAACCGGTACCACAATGAAGGTTCCCCATAAGAGAAAGCTCAAAGATTCAGGTGCTGCGGCTGTTTCCCAAATAGTCAGTTTGTTAGGCACTATGTACGGGAAAAAACTAAAGGCTAAACCAAAAAAACATAGAGTGAAAATAATCACTGCCGCGACAAAAGGTCGCCAACAGCCTTTGTCATTTACTTTAGGTAGTTGCTTTAATTGTATTAGGCTAAAAATAAATAACCCAAAGCAAATAGCGGGTAACGTTAATATCAGTAAAGTATTTGGCCAAGTAAACCATTTTTCATAGACACCTGGATTAATTAACGGATTAACAAAGGAGACAGCTATAATACCAAGGAAACAAATTAGTCCTGATTTTTTCGCCCAAGCTACCGCTTGTATTTGTAGTTCACCTTCAGTTTTCATAATTAACCAACAAGCACCTATATAGCTATAAGCGGCCGCAACACCAAAGGCACTCAGTAAACTAAAACAATAAGCGGCTACAGTGTTTTCAAAGCCCATAACATACATACCTAACATGTAACCTTGGCTTAAAGCAGCGAGTAACGAGCCTGTTTTGAAGACTTTATTCCACGTAGGCTTATGACCAAAGGCGGCCTTAGCACGAAAATCAAAAGCAACACCACGAAGCACCAAACTAATTAATAATACCGCGGTGGGTAAATAGAGCTCTTTAAATATATAACTGTGCGCCGCAGGAAAGGCTATCAATAATAAACCAATCGCTAATACTAACCAAGTTTCGTTAGCATCCCAAAAAGGGCCTATTGAAGCTATCATGGTATCTGCATTGTCTGTTTGATCGAGCGGTAGCATAATGCCGACACCTAAATCATAGCCATCTAAAATGGCATAAAGTAAGATTGAAAGACCCATTAATGAGACAAAAATTAGCGCTAAGGTATTTTCTTCAAACATAACTTATCCCTCGATTATTTTATTAGGTGTGTGAATAACAGATTTTACTTGTTCATCGATACTGAATTCTTCAAGTTCAATCGCTCGTCCTGCCATCGTAAATAGGGTGTGTAGGTAGGCAACCATAATGACAACATATAAAGTCAAATAAAGTGTAAGTGTTATTCCTACATTTGCTGGTGCTATATCTGTCGCTGCATCTTTTACCGTTAAAATTCCTGTCACTAGCCAAGGTTGACGGCCAATCTCAGTGACATACCAGCCCGCTAATGTGGCGACCCAACCCGAGAAGCTCATCGCAACCAGCACTTTTAATAGCCAAGGGGGCAATTGTTTTTTACGCCACAATTGAAAACGACTAAACCAAGCGACAATAAACATGAAGAGGCCTAAAGCTACCATGATTCTAAAAGCAAAGAACACCGGCGCAACAGGGGGATGGTTACCTTCAAATTCGTTTAGCCCCTTTATTTCGCCATCAAAGTCGTGTGTCAAAATAAAGCTGGCCATTTTAGGAACGGCTATTTCAAAATGATTGGTTTTTTGCTCTTCATCAGGAAGTGCAAATAACAACAGTGGTGCGCCTTTTTCGGTATGCCAGATACCTTCCATGGCAGCAATTTTTTGTGGTTGATGTTCTAAGGTATTTAAACCATGCATATCACCTAACAATATCTGTACTGGTGCCAGCACTGCAGCGACTGTTAACGCTATTTTAAGCGTTAATTGTGGCGCTTTTTTGTTATCCCCTTGAGTAAGCGATAAGCACTTATACCCGCAACTAAAAATGCCGCCGTTAAACCAGAGGCAACCAACATATGAGACAATTTATAAGGGAATGACGGGTTGAAAATAATAGCAAACCAGTCAACGGGAAATGCGACACCATCGCGCATCTCATGACCTTGAGGCGTTTGCATCCAAGAGTTAAGTGCTAGGATCCAAAATGACGATAAACTGGTACCAAAAGCGACAATTAACGTTGATAATGTATGTACTCGAGCCGAAACTCGATTCATACCAAATAACATAATGCCTAAAAAACCAGCCTCTAAAAAGAATGCCGTGAGTACTTCATAACCCAATAATGGTCCCGCTATATTACCGACTGTTTCCATAAATTTTGGCCAGTTAGTGCCAAACTGAAACGACATAGTAATACCGGTAACCACACCTATTGCGAAGGTAAGAGCAAATATTTTGACCCAAAAACGATAGGCTCGCATCCAGATAGGATCATTGGTTTGGTCAAAGCGTAATTTGAAATAAAATAAAAACCAGCTCAGTGCGATGGTTATTGTTGGAAACAGGATATGAAAGCTAATATTAGCGGCAAACTGGATGCGTGAAAGCATTAAGGTTTCTAACATGATTTACTCCATAAACCCTAGAAAACACGAGTAGTATCAAAGGGTTTATCGTTTAACGTTTAAAGTGACAATTTTTTATAACATTAATGTGTTGGCTTTAAAAAAGTCAAAGTGACAATTTAGTTTTTATTTAAAAGTTTATCTTTTATATCAATAACTTTACTGACACCTGCACCAAGTTTCATTAATGTAGTAAGTTTTTCTGGGCTCATACTTTGTAGTTCTGCCGCCCAATGGGTAATCGTTTCAAGTAGGTCATGCATCTCATGCATTTTTTGCTGAGCATATTGTTCTTGAGGGTTAGCGGGTTCATCTAAAAGATTATCGCGTAACAGTGACAGGGTAGGGTCAACCTCACGTTTACGACGTTCTTCAAAGACACGTATTGCCATTTCCCAAATAGAGCCAGCAGGTGAGTAATATTCTTTGCGATCTTTGGGTTTATGTTGTACTTGAACTAAGCGCCAAGACTGTAATTCTTTAATACCCATACTGACATTACCGCGAGAAATGTTGAGGGCTTCTGATATTTGTAGCGCAGTGAGTGAGTCATTGTGGATAATTAATAAACCATACATCTGACCTACGGTGCGGTTAAAGCCCCAGCGACTGCCCATTTCACCACAGTGCATAACGAACGATTCAATTTTAGCTGTCATAATCATAATTAAGTCTTCTGAACTTTCAGTAATTTCTGAAAGCTTAAACCTTTGTTGATTTAGATCAAGTGTTATTTTGAATATTATGACTTTTTTTTGATTGTTGAGTGAGGTACTCAGCTGATGAACAAGCAAGGTCTTGTTAAGTGAGGTACCGACAGAAAAGTGGGGAAAGCATCAATAAGAACTAGCTTTGATAGCGATAGACATTTATCAATAAATGCGGCGCAAAAGCACCGCAATTATAAATTTTTATGGCGATCTTTTTCTTAATTGGTTATGTATACTTGGTTTGTAAGTAATCAAATACGGCGCGAATACCGAATGCTTCGCCGCCAAGGGGGCGCCCTGGTAAAGCTCTGATATTAAATGCCATCACGTCAAAGTGAACCCAATCAGTCTCTTTTTTAACAAACTCTTGTAGATATAATGCCGCGGTAATTGCACCACCAAAGGGTATTGCCGCGCAATTGGTCATATCAGCAATAGAACTTTTCAGTAGATCACCGTATGGGCTATAAAGCGGCATACGCCAGACCGGATCGCTAATTTTGCTGCCCGCTTGGGTAATACCCGCAGCAACATCATCGCTTGTTGAGAAAAATCCTGGTAATTCTGTGCCTAAAGCAACACGCATTGCGCCAGTGAGGGTTGCAAAATCAATAATTAAATCAGGCTGTTCGGTGTCAGCTTCTGTTAGAGCATCACATAATACTAATCGACCTTCTGCATCAGTGTTGTGAATTTCAACGGTAATACCTGCGCGTGTAGTAATAACATCACCAGGTCTTATGGCATTGCTCGACACGGCATTTTCTACCGCGGGAATGAGTACTCGTAAATTAATCGGTAGGTTATGCGACATAATTAACTGAGCTAATCCGAGGACATGTGCAGATCCGCCCATATCTTTTTTCATATTACGCATACCAGCAGCGGGTTTTAAGTCGAGACCTCCACTGTCAAAGCAAACGCCTTTACCCACTAACGTCACTTTTGGGTGATGGCTACTACCCCAAGTTAAGTCAATTAAACGAGGCGCATGAGCACTCGCTCGACCAACGGCATGTATGGTTGGGTAATTTTGTTCGACCAGTTCATCACCAATAATTTGCTGAACTTGGCCGTGATACCTATCAGCCAAGTTTTGCGCGCAGTCACCAAGATCTATTGGCATCATATCAGCTGCTGGCGTATTGACTAAGTCACGGACTAAAGTCGTTGCTTCGGCATATTTAATGGCACTGTCGACAATGGTTTGATTATTAACGGCTAAGCAGGGAAGTGGGTCATTTTTTTTGTTTTTTGTTACATAACGATCGAACTTATAGGCGCCCATTAGCCATGAAAAACAGATGGCTTGTTGCTGTTCATCTGTCGCATGTAACAAATACTGACCAGGAGGAAGTTGCTTAATTAATTCGCCGCAGGCAAAGAAGTGATTGGCATCTTCAACAACAAATAACGCTAGAGACAACCCCCCTTGAGTATTAGGTAATAACGCTAAACCTTCAGCTTTATAATTAGTATTGGCTAACCATGCTTGGTTTTGCTGAGTTTGCTCGCTTAACCAGTCGTTATAGTTATTTTTATTGATGATAAAAAGTGATGTACCTTTATCGTCGGCACGTAGTAACTGATTCATGAATTTCCTTAGGACGAATTAATTGGTTTTTATGTCTTGCTAGATTGTAACCTAAGCAAGATTAAGTTGAAGTGCTATCGGATTTTTATGGCCTAATTATAAAGTAATTATTGCGAGAATAGATGTTTTGTAAGTGAAATACCCACCGAGCCCTTCTGCTTTCAAGGAGCAGAGCGTAATTTTTGGGAAGGTCAACAAGCCTATGCATCGATGTCACCGTTCTTTGATGCAGAAAAAATTAATGAGCCTATATTGATGCTCCACGGTAAAGAAGATCCAAATTCAGGTACAGTTCTAATGCAATCAGAACGAATGTTTACCGAAATCGGCGAAAAGCCCCACCGCTTGCGGTGAGGGATGGATAGCCGAGATTGCATAGCAATCTAATGCGGCCTATCTTGCTGCTCGATGTATTGCTTAAGAACCTCTATCGGCGCTCCAATGTCATTAACTTAAGGAATTAACACATGCGTTTGTAGCTCATAGGGTATTTTTTGGGTACAAAGGTTCGTTCTTTTCTAATAAACTTTCTGTTTGGACGAATAGCACTCAAGCTCTTCAATATTTTACTTATCAACAACTCATATAGCTGACACTTTGCTAGCTTCATTGTGAATCGTACAATATTGTCTTTGAGTTGATTTAACGCAAAGGTGAAGTTTATTTTATAATTATAAATCCTGTTGTTTTTAGTGTTCTCAAGCTTTTGTTTTGCATCGTGAATTGCACAAGCCGTAATGTTTTTGGTGAGTAGTTTTGCGTGTATATCTTGTAAAACGCCCTCTACAGAAACACTTGAGAAATTTTCAATATTAAGGCGGCTTTTTAATACTTTGTAGTCTTCTTCAACTCCCCAGCGTTGGTGATATAAATCAGCAAAAATTGAAGTAGGATAAGCTTTCAAGTCAGTTAATGACGAAACTAAAACTTCTGATTCACCCGATGGCAAATCAACTCTCACTAGCCTTAAACGTATGGACTCTGTAGATATATTGTCTTTTCTACACCGACGAAGTGACTTCTCAGTGCAAGGAAAATCAACGATATCACTATATTCACCACTGCCTAAGAATGCTTTAATAATATTAGGGCTTTTAACAATGCGCATGCAAAAATCAACATTCTTTAGCATGTGGTACTTATAAAACCAAACGGCAGGGTAACCTCTGTCGTAAAGCACTAAGTCGCCTATTTCGGTTTTATTTAAATGCTTTAATGCCATTTCACGCTCACCTGTTGAATGGCTCTCTACCTGTAAATCTACAGTAATATTATTATTAACATCATAAAGTTGAGAAAGGCGAACGGCAGGCATAGAAGCTTGTGAACGTGCTTTACCAAAGTGATTGAGTAACTCATCAGAAATAGGTAATTGTGTGACTGAGCCGTCAACAGCTAACAACCTATGGCCCTGCCATTTATCAAGGGTTGCAGTTTCATAGTAGGCTTGAACTAAGTCATCATTTAATTCAATAAACGCCTTATGAGAGAGCTTCATTCTTGCTTTACAAAAAGCGGCGGTGCTGACTGATTTTGTCGATAAATAACTATCATCGATAACATTGAAAAAACGAACAAGCTCAGCTTGAATTGAAGCGTTGAGAGCATTCAACATAAAACTCATTAAACGAGGAAAAGTAAGCGTGCGATTTCGAGTGAAATCAGTAGGTTTTTTACGGTGATTTTCTAAAAATTCAGTTGAATGAATTTTATTGGTTAGTTTTTGTACTATTTGAATTAAATACTGAACAGTGCATTGGTGATTTCTCTCTATTTTTAATTCATAGACAGGTTAGCAACAGGGTAACCTATTGTAAATATTTAAATTAACCTTAAGTTAATGACATTGATCGGCGCTCCGCCGACAGAGCATGCATAATAACCAGAGCTCCAAAGTGCATTCTACCTCCAAGCTACCTGATTTAACTGCGGAAACCACAACTTCATCTCTCGACCTGCAATGCTTTTTAAAACATTAACTAATCGTGAAATTGAAATAGAAGGCAGGTAAGAGATAATCATGTGAACATGATCTGACTCCCCATTAAACTCAACCAATTCTGACTTTAGTTTTAAACATTCTCTTTTTATTATAAAGTTCATTTTATATAACATCTCGCTCGTAAACTTCCGCTCACGATATTTAGTAACAAATATAATGTGAGCTTGAATTAAATACGAAGAATGAGCGCTCTTTTTATATTTCATACAGACACTTATTGACACTGTTTATTTATACAGTATAGTCGTCATTATGAGTTTAATCAGCGTTTCGAAATTTAATATCGGTCAGACAACACCTTTGCAAACAGAGTTGCGAAGAGAGTCAGCTCGCCTTTGGAACGATATGGTTAAACTGCACAAATTCATCCGAAAACGCCGATGGAAGTGGCCTTTTAGAGGTGATTTTGAAAAGCACTTTAAAAGTAAGTACCGTCTTCATAGCCAGACAAACCAGGCGCTTATTAAAAAGTTCTTTGCTAACATCGAAACAACCTCAGAGAATCGAAAAGCTGGCGATAAAAAAGCTCGTTATCCGTACCGTGACAGGAAGCACTTCCAGGTAGTAATGTACAAGGCTTCGGCGATAAAAAGAAAAGGTAACCGCGTCATTCTTTCAAACGGACTTGGAGTTAAAAAACTCATCGTTCGCATTCCAAAAGATATACCCATTGGTAAAATCACAGGGGCGGAGCTTAGTTTTCGGGAGCTTAGGCTCACGATAAAGCAAGATATCAAAATCATTAAGTCCGCTGGCAGCAACGTAGTTGCTGCTGACTTAGGTGTAATTCATCTTGCAGCGATGACCGATGGCGAAACGTCGGAGATCATAGTTGGTCGCGGTCTTCGCTCGTTAATTCAGTATAGAAACAAGAAGCTCGCTGAATTCTCAAGACTGCTTTCAAAATGCAAGAAAGGGTCTAGACGGAGCCGAAAATTACGAGTAGCAAAAGCTAAAATGCTGTTCAGAAATGACAATCAGCAGCGCAATTTTCTCCATCATGCATCCAAGCAAATGATTGATTATTGCGTGAAACAACAAGCAGGTATGCTTGTTGTGGGCGATTGCATCAATATGAGTAAGAATGCTCGGAAAAAGAAGAAAGGCTCAAGACGTTCAAATCAAATGAACAGCAACAATCCCCTTGGGCAGCTACTCACCTATCTTAAATACAAAGGTAAATTCCAAGGTGTAGAGCTTGATAAAATAGGAGAGCAGTACACCACTCAGACTTGCCCGAAATGCGGTCATAGACACAAACCTTCGGGGCGCAATTACCAGTGTAAAAATCCAGAATGTGATTTCATTGGAGTGCGGGATTTGGTCGGTTCGGCCAACATTAAAAATAAATTCGAGAACGGTAGAATAGAAAAAGGATACCTTCTCCCGCCACTTGTGGCAAAGTATCGCAGACCTGTAAAAGTCCCTGTAATAAGGCTGAACTGCGTAGTCCATCTGACAGATGGCATGTTGCTTGATAACACCCTTGATGCGGCTCAGGCACTTTCGAGTGCAGGTGGTAAAACACCGTCTGAGCTATTTCACGTGGCCTGATCAAGAATCCTCACCGCTTGCGGTGCAGGAGCTGTCAATGGCAGTTAAAGATACCTTTGGGACTTTCAGTCGTCTCTACCTATGCCGATAGAGTTTCAGTTAAGTCGGTATCTCACGGGGTTATGTTTCACATAAACAATACTTATTCTTTTGGTTTAACGACTAACAGCGAACAACAGCATGGTGTTTTTGTTACTTTAGATTTACTGAAATTATTCGAAGATAAAAAGTCTAACTATAAAAACTATCTTAACAACATAAAAGATCTGTAAATTCTAGCCTAAATATTACTTATTATTAATAAGGCTGCAGATCAAATGATTTACCAAAGTAAGTATAACACCAAGGCCGATAACCCAACTAGATGTACTACTCAAGGCTGAAAGAGAGTCTGCATATTTAAAATGTTCTAATTTAAAATAGACTGCGTGTCGCAGCCATAAGAAAGAACACAACACCAAGAGATGGACCTAAACGTTTAAACCAGGAAGACACGTTTTACCCTTAGTGCATTCATAAAGATAGCATGATAGTTTATTACATATTCGCTAACTTAAGCATAGATTAAGGTAGGG
The DNA here is from genome assembly GCF_001767295.1 of Colwellia sp. PAMC 20917. GTDB lineage: Bacteria > Pseudomonadota > Gammaproteobacteria > Enterobacterales > Alteromonadaceae > Colwellia_A. Next base: position 389,227 of record NZ_CP014944.1, on the reverse strand, counting down.
AATATCTAATACAAATAACGCTAGCTTTTAATGGTGTTGGCTCATTATAGTTTAAGGATCAGCGAATAAAATGTTAATCAGGCCTTGGTGGCGAAAACCGACCATTTCTTCAGACCCCATTGTTATAATCGGTGGCGGTGCAGGAGGTTTAGAGCTTGCCACTAAACTCGGCAAGTATTTTCTAAAAACCAAACAAAAAATTATTTTAATCGATCAAAATAGAAAACATGTTTGGAAACCACTTTTACATGAAGTCGCTTCAGGCTCACTTGACGCTGATATAGATTGTGTTGACTATTTATCCCATGGCGCGCGTAATGGTTTTTTGTTTCAGCTAGGTGTAGTTGATGGACTCAACCGAGAATCGAAGCATGTACTTTTAAAACAATTAAATGATCAAGATGGTGCTTTAATATTTCCTGCTCGCCAGGTGAAATACTCATTATTGGTCTTTGCGTTAGGGTCTGTAACGAATGACTTCAATACATTGGGCGCAAAGCAGTACTGTACATTTCTTGATACTTGTGAAAATGCAGAGCGATTCCATACTGAGTTACTCAATGCTTTTTTACGACTTAAAGGGGACGATACGCGCAGCAGTCTCAATATTGCCATTATTGGTGGTGGTGCTACAGGCGTAGAGCTTGCTGCAGAAATAGTAAAAACCTCTGAATTACTGAGAAATTATGGATATGACCATTTATCAAAAAAGAGTCTAGATATTCACATTGTAGAAGCAGGGCCTCGGATCCTTGCTGCACTTCCTGAACGTATAGCGCAAAGTGCACAACAAGAACTAGAGGCGCTTGGTATCACCGTAAATACTAACACCGCGGTTACTGAAGTTACGCCCAACAGTGTAATAACAAAAGATGGCCGTGAAATCGCTAGCAGCATTACTGTTTGGGCGGCGGGCATAAAGGGACCTGATTTTATGCAAGCTATTGGCGGTTTGGAAAGCGCAAAGAACAATCAATTACTGGTTAATCCATTCCTGCAAACTCCCTTAGACACCGATATATTTGCCCTTGGCGACTGTGCTTCATGCACGACATTAAAAGGGATAAAAGTTCCCCCTAGGGCGCAAGCAGCACATCAAATGGCATCGACTGTCTTTACCAATATTATTGCTAAATTAGCATTGAAGCCCTTAGTCGCTTATGAATATATCGATTATGGTTCCTTGGTGTCATTGTCATCTTATACGGCAGTAGGCAGTCTAATGGGAAACATTAATCAACGTAGCATGTTCATCGAAGGTAAGTTGGCAAGACTGGTTTATATTGGGTTATACCGTATGCACCAAGTGACACTTTTTGGTGTGCTTAAAACCTTACTCATTGTCCTTGTTGGTAGAGTTAATAGAGCGTTAAGGCCTAACCTGAAATTACATTAGCTGGTGGAGGGTGAACATTGTTGATAAAGATTTTTAGTCTCTATAGACTTTACACCTATTTATTACCGTCATGCATCAAAAAATAATATTGTCCCATTAATTAATGGGGTTAAATAAGCAAATTAGAAATATAGTAGGATATTTAAAAAATGACTTCAGCTCAAAAATTTTACTGGCAAGTTTTAACCCTAGGTAATATCAGTAGCTTTATCTTACTTTATACTATTGGTGGTTGGTTTCCTGGTTTTTTGGTGTTTTTTACCCTGACCTATTCAATAGTAGGTGCATATGATCTTACCCTAAGTAAACATACCTTAAATAGACTGTATCCTGTTCTTGCTTATTTTCGTTACTTCTTTGAATCGATTCGAACTGAAGTTCAACAGTATTTTATTGCCAATAACACCGAAGAAATGCCTTTTAATCGCGAACAAAGAGATCTGGTTTATCGACGTGCAAAGTCGGTGACAGACACCATTCCCTTTGGCACTCAACGAGATTTAATGCAAACTAACTATCAAAGTATATGGCACTCGCTAGCACCAAAAACAATAAAGGATGAATCTAAGCACGTTACCGTCGGTGGGCGACAATGTTCAAAACCCTATAAAGCGTCAAGATTAAATATATCAGCAATGAGTTATGGCTCTTTAAGTGCAGAAGCTATCGAAGCGATGAATCTAGGCGCAGGTGCGGGTGGCTTTTATCATAATACTGGAGAAGGTGGTGTTAGCCCTTATCATTTAAAGCATGGTGGAGACTTGGTTTGGCAAATAGGTACGGGGCTTTTTGGCTGTCGAAATGAAGATGGCCGATTCAATCCTAAGATGTTTGCTAAAACAGCTCAATTAGCACAAGTAAAAATGATTGAAATAAAGTTGTCGCAGGGTGCTAAACCTGGTCATGGTGGCGTACTTCCTAAAGCTAAGATAACAGATGAAATCGCACAGATCAGAGGTGTTAGTAAAGAAGAAGATTGTGTCTCTCCGGCGATTAACCCTGAATGCAATAGCCCATTTGAATTACTGTCATTTGTTAGCCAACTTAGAGAGTTAAGTGGAGGTAAGCCCATTGGTATCAAACTTTGTGTTGGTAACCCCGCTGAATTTTTATGTCTTGGCAAAGCCATGTTGGAAAGTAACATATACCTTGATTTTATTACGGTTGATGGCGCAGAAGGGGGCACAGGCGCTGCACCCGTGGAATTTAGTAACAGACTGGGTATGACCTGCTTGGAAGGAACCTATTTTGTTCATCAGGCACTTGTTGGATTAGGACTACGTAAACAGATACGGGTGATTTCAGCCGGTAAAACAGCTTCTGGTTTTGACATGCTTAACAAGGTTGCCTTCGGTGCTGATATTGTCAATGCGGCCCGAACATTTATGATGTCATTAGGCTGTATTCAATCTAGGCAATGTGACACCAATATGTGCCCAACGGGGGTCGCCACACAAGATAAAAATCGTTCTAAAGCTATCGATATTGAAGTAAAAGGTAAACGTGTAACCTCATTTCATCATCACACCCTAAATAGCTTCTTTGAATTATTGGGAAGCATGGGATTAGATGATGTCTCGCAGTTAACTTACAACATGATAAAACGTAGAACACCAAACGGCATGTTAGAATCTAATACCCACACAGTACCTGAACTGACTGATAGTCAGTTAACGCAAGAAAACATTACTGGGATGTGGTTAACCTGGTGGAATCAAGCCTCTAGCGACACTTTTTATGTTAATGATATTGCGCCTTTAGTACCACCTGAATTAGCTGTTAAGCAAATTTTTTAATGTTTACCTAAGCGTTGCGCAATACTATTCACGACTCGTCCTTAGGGGGTAGCGCTAATTTTTCCTAAGTCTTTACCGACCGTAGTTTGGATATACCCTTGGTTAATCAAGTTTGCAATTTTGTTATGTAAGCTATGTTGCTCATTGATATCGGTTGTTTTGAACATTGAACGTGTAAACATAAACGCCCAGTGCAGTGACAAACTTTTAACTTTAAGTTTACTGATATCAAGCGACTTAGGATCGTCAATTAAGGCTATCTTTCCCATTGAAGTTAACAGTTTAACAAAGCTATCTAAATAGGAGTCGGTATGGGTTAAACTAGCAACGTGTTTCACTTGTCCTATAGCTAATTGTTCAATTTTTGCTATTAATGATTTAGAGTGATCGATAACATAATCTGCCCCAGTTTTTTTAACCATTTTGCAGAGCTATCACGTGACGCCGGAGCAATCACAGTCGCGCATGTTAGTGCACTTGCTAACGCAACTCAAATCGAACCGACACCTCCCGCTACTCAGTTATATTAGCATGAATTTAGTGCCTGTTATTGACGTAATGAACTGAAACGCTTAATGTCTTCTTTGGCTACTGAGCTGTGAAGTATGGAATACATTTAAGGTAATAATAAGGACATTTATGAAACATATTTTATTAACTATACTAACCACTACTTTAATCGTGCTTAGCGCTTGTGGCGGCGGTGCTGATAAAAAAACACCAGAGATTAATGTATTGCCACCTGCTGAAGAAGGCTTCACCTTACAAAATATTCGCTTTGATTCAATAGATTATTATGAAGGAGAACAGGTTACGGTTACAGAAGGTACCCGCTTTGAAGTTCAGTGGGTATCACCCACTTCTGCAGCCTACAGAATAGATTTATACTTATCGATTAACGGCGACGTATATTCTGACGATAATAAAATAGCTGGGCTTAAATGTGGTAGCGCTTCTTTCTCACTCTGCCCAAACGCAACAGGTGAAGTTCAATGTGGAATTGATGACAACAGCTTATCTTGCTCTTTTGGAAACGAATCTGTAGGAAGCGAGTCTTTTCAAGATAAAGACCTATCAAGCTTAAGGTTTATTATAAGAGGTTGTGATGCCTTGAGTAACTGCGATGTAAAAACGTTTAATTTGTCAGTACAAAAGAATACCGGTAATTAAAATCAACGTTTATTAAAACTGCTCTCAAAGGTAGATATCAACAGGCATAAAATAGCTGTTTCACCTAACCAAAGCCCACCAATAACGGCTAACAAAGCCACCATAGATGTCGTTCATCATAAAAAGGCTAATGTTAAGTCGCCGTCTTAATTGCTGGAATACGAGCTAAACGGTTGTTATCTCAAAACCAATCCGGTTGATTAAAAGGTAAAATAATTTCCAGTTGGTAATCGAGTGCTTTTTCAATTAGGCAAAGACGCAACTTACGTACAAGTAGGGAAAGAGGAAGACCATAAACAATCAGGCTCATCGTAAATCTTTATTAGGTAAAAAAATTTATTGTAAAAGCGAAGTTAAGTAAGGAGGTCGTCAATGAAATATCACAGTATAACAGTAAAGGTTTAAGCTGTGAGTCAGTTGTTTTAGCGCTCTTTTCTGCTGACTTGAGGCTCAAGTATATTTACGAGCACTCAAGTCATTTTAATGGCTGCGGGTAAAGAACTCGCCTAGGCTTATCTATAAGCAAACTGCCCAGGTCATGACTTATTAGTACCTATAACTGAAATAAATGAATTAAGTCGAGCGGAATCATGAATATATAAAGATGTTTTGTACAATTTGAGTAATGATAAGAAAATTAGCACTAGTTAGGCGTTGGTATGACTCCCCACGTCAAGTTAAATACACTGATCCTTGTTCATTAATTTCAGAACCATTGTATTCACTTTTAGTATTAAGTGAGTTAACGCATAGAATGAAGCAAGTAATTTCGTCGGTTATCATGCTGATATTCGTGGATTACTAACTTGTTTGCTAGCAGCGCCTACCTTACTCATTTCGTCGTGGCACCTGTCTTCAGTCTATGTTCGCGGTTCAATAGCCGTTAGGCTATTGCCGTCCTAACGCCGTCGGTGATTGTGCCACACCCGATGCTTGATCCCATGCGCTAACTCAAAACTTTTATTCATGCAGGTACTCTCGATATTCTTAGCTTCACATCAATTTTTGGTAGCACTACCTCTCGAGAAATAGCCCAAATATAAGCGATCATTTCTCTGGCGATGGCCGTAACGACCACATTACGATGTTTGCCTTTATGCATGAGTCGTTGATAGCGGCGGCACAACCTCAGTTGAGCTTGCCAAGCCATATCAATAATTTCTTTGCTTAACCCTTCTTGTCTTAATTGCATTTCTTTTGAAATATTGGCGTTGTGTTTATACGAATGTGCACCTTCGACCAGTAGTCGTCTTGCACGGCTGTTACCGCATTTGGTAATAGCACCTAAATGGCGTTTATCGCCACTTGAATGTTCACTTGGTACAAGACCAAGGTAACTCATTAATTTTCTGGGATGGTCGAACCGTGATAAGTCACCTAGTTCGGCAATCACTCCTGTGGCGACTAATAACCTCACACCACGGAGCGCCTGTATCGCTTTAACTACAGGATAAAACCGCCAGTTTTTCACTTGATGTGTTAATTCATTATCCAGCCTTTTTAAGCGTTTTAGTCGTTCATTAATGGTTAAAACCGCTTCTTGCAAAACAATTTGCTGACAAGGATGAGGTAATACTAATTCAGCGAGCCAACGCAAATGTTGTAATGACCAGTTATCTTTTATTTTGCTGTTAATGTTGTTACGTAATAACAATGCTTTAAGTTGATATTTAGCATCCTTTAAGTCTTTCATGCCTGTTTCTCGTGCCCGAGATAAGTCCCGTACGGCTTCATCTTCGGGCTCAGGGACATAGATAGATGTTAAGTCTTCAGACTTGAGCAGCTTTGCAAGTTTGAGCGCATCACGTTTATCGGTTTTGATTTTATCTCCTGGTTTTTTAGGGATAAGAGAAGGTGCGATGACATAGCAACAATGATTAAGGCTGGTGAGAAAGCGGTAAATCCAATAGCCACAAGGACCTGCTTCGTAAACAAAATGAAGTGTGGCATCTGGATATTTTGATTGTAATTGTCGTGCGAGTTTTTTAAAGGCGGCTTTATTACTGAGTATTTTACCTAGATGAGTTGATTTAGCGCCACGTTGGTCTTCAATATAAGCGACTTCAGTAAATGTTTTATGGGTATCTAAGCCAATGAAAAGTATGTTATGTTTTATCATGCTAGCCTCTGTTTGATAATGTTGACACATATATTATGGCTCTGGTTTGTAAAACTAACCCACATTTAGAGGCTAGCACCTTGTGGGGAGTCATTGTGTCTATTTATTTAAATTAGCGATAAGATGATTGATTGTAATGAAGTTCAATGACTAGTTAACATAAAACTCTATATACTATAATCTAAGAGGATTAGTACCAAGTGGTCAATTTGTATTTAGGATTGTGATGAAAGCTAAGTTGAAGTCTGACGAAAAAATTAAAAAAATTAGCGATAAAGAAATATACCAAGAAATTTTTGATGCCATATTATCGTTTCGTTTACGCCCTGGTACTCGGCTCACTGAAGAAAATTTATCGAAAATATTCAATGTGGGTCGAACAACGATTCGTAGTGCTTTGCTGCGACTTTCTCAAGATCACATCATTGAAATTCAACCGAACAAAGGGGCATTTATCGCAAGTCCTACCGTTAAACAAGGCAAAGATATTCTCGAAGCTCGAAAATTAATTGAAGTAGAGATTGTTAAAGATGTCATTAAGCATGCAACGCATAGTGACTTCGACTTATTGAAAAAAATAGTTAAATCAGAAGAAAATAATATCGAACGTGAACATATGGTTGAAGGTATTCAACTCGGTGGCGACTTTCATTTGATGCTGGCGAAGATATCAAAAAACACCACGCTTGAGCGCATTCTGACAACCTTAATACCGCAAACCTCTTTAGTGATCGTACTGTATGAAAACCCTGATGCGCCAAAGTGCTCACATTTTGAACACTTCGAGCTTATCGACGTTATGGAAAAAGGTCAGGTTGAAAAAGCTACAACACTTATGTATCAACATATTCATAGTATTGAAACGCGTTTAAATTTAGATGAAAAAGAATTTACTAGCGATTTAGTTGATATATTTAAAAAACGTTAATGCGTTAACGGTGAGATATTTGGTTAAAATATGGCAATAATAAAAATTACTGATGATGATTTAGTCAATACACAACAAAAAGCTAGGTTATTAAACAAAAATAAAATAATAAAAGCTGCTGAAGAAGAATTTAAGAAATATGGCTTTAATGGTGCGTCCATTGCTCGTATTGCTGAAACGGCAATGTTACCCAGAAGCAACATCCATTATTATTTTACTAATAAACTCGCGCTTTATGGTGCGGTGTTGACTAATATTATCAATTTATGGAATCAAGCTTTTGCTGATATAAAGCCCAATGATGACCCAGCAAAAGCAATTGCAAGCTACATAGATGCGAAAATAGAGTATTCAAGAACTAATCCTACTCCTTCAATTATTTTTGCTAGTGAGTTACTGCATGGCGCGCCTTATTTAAGTCAATATTTGAAAACAGATTTTAAACAGTGGATCACTGACAAAGCTAACATTATTGAGTCATGGCAAGCGCAAGGAAAGTTAGATGAGCAAATATCAGCTTACCATTTGTTGTTTACTATTTGGGGGGCAACTCAACATTATGCGAACTTTTCAGTTGAGATTGAAGCTGCTTTAGATAGGCCGCTGACTAATAGCGACTTTGATGATGCTAAAAGAACGATAAAACATATCATTTTAAAAGGTTGTGGTATGCAGCTTGCTGAGAAGCGCTAATAATAGATATAACTCTTATAATTTCAATCCCTTCCTGTAGAAAAATCACCTATATTTTTTAAAAACATAAAGTCATTGGAATTTTTTGGCTTTAGTTTACGGGCAAAAATACTTGTTTTTACTGATGGTTAATTGTAAACAAGATTGTTGACAATGCTGTTTTTGTTTCATATGCTAAGTTGATGTTTAGTAATGAATGTAAATTACACAACACAACACAAGCCTTAAGCTATAGTTAGGTTGGCAAATTAAGCCGCGCTATAAATGCAATATAAATTCTTTAGAAGGGTCAGAAATTTGGAAGCGTATTTGTTCGATGTATTAAATTTTTTAGTGCGAAGTTTTCATATCATTACCGGCATAGCTTGGATCGGTGCATCATTTTATTTTGTTATGCTAGATAATTCATTACATACACCTAAAAATCCTGCAGATACCAAAAATGGTGTTTTTGGTGAGTTATGGGCGGTACACGGTGGTGGTTTTTATCATTCGCAAAAATACATGTTGGGTCCCAAAAATCAACCTTTAGACGATAATCTTCATTGGTCTAAATGGGAAGCATATACAACGTGGATCAGTGGTTTCTTTTTAATGGCTATTGTCTACTGGTATGGCGCTGATATTTACCTTATTGATACAAGTGTTGCTGATATATCGCAAAGCACAGCCATTGCAATTAGCTTAGGCTTTATGTTTGGTGGCTACCTTATTTACGACTTCTTATGTAAATCTGCTTTAGCTAAAAACGATTTAGTTTTAGGTGTTGTAATTTTTGCACTTGTCTCTGCCGCCGCTTATGCATTAACACACATATTTAGTGGTCGTGGCGCTTTTATGACCTTTGGTGCCATGTTAGGTACTATTATGGCCGCTAGCGTATTCTTTGTTATTATTCCTGGCCAAAAGAAAATGGTCGAAAGGCTTATTGCAGGCGAGAAAGTTGACGCCGCCCCCGGAATAGCAGGTAAACAGCGTTCTGTTCATAACACTTATTTTACCTTACCTGTTGTCTTTGTGATGATAAGTAATCACTATGCCATGACCTATAACCATGAATATAACTGGTTAATATTAATGGGTATTTCTATGGCCGGTGCTTTAATACGGGTGTTCTTTGTTTCGCGTCACACGCCAGGAAAACCACTAACAGGAGCGTTAGTTACTGCTATAGTTATTATGGTCGTCGTTATCTGGGCTATGGCGCCTAAGTCAATCGTGACGAACACTGATTCAACGGTCTCACCAGTAGAATTCTCTCAAGTTCAAGCCATTATTCAACAGCGTTGTTCATCTTGTCATGCAGACAAACCCACTCAAGCTGGTTTTGCCGCTGCGCCTAAAGGCTTTATTTATGACACACCTGAACAAATTAAAGCGCAAGCCACCCAAATTTATCAACAAGCCGTAGTCCTTAAAGCTATGCCTATAGGTAATTTAACTAAAATTACTGACTCAGAGCGGAAGTTAATTGCACTGTGGTACCAACAAGGTCAAACAACAAAAGAGTAATTTTACCTTTACTTTATATAACTAAATAATCACGGAATAAAGTTACAACAAAACAAAAACCGAGAAGATAAATGAATATGATAACCACAGTAATTAGTGTTGCCTCGTTTCTATTTCTTGGTTTGAGTTTGGCTACAACGCAACTTGCTACTTTTAGTACAATTAAAGTAGCAAGTTTATAGGACACAGGCCATGATAAACCAAGCCCTGATGGCAATGAAGCAACGTTCACTATTGCAAATGCAACAGGCTTTACGTGGGGTGATAGCTATCTTTTTGCCGATGTAACCCATGCCAGTGATGTTAATTGAATCTGTGGTACACATATCGAGTTTGGTCCTCGCTATTGCCTCTTTAAACCTGATGATAACGATGCAATTAAAGGGTTTACACCCTTGTTCAAGCTGATATGACCTCTAACAAGTTCACTTCCAAGAGAGTCAAAATGGCAGGTGATTCTGTTTCTAGTGCAAATTTACAGGTTTTTGTAACCCATGGACAACAAGGCTTTAACTTTCATGCAGGAATTTGGCACATGCCCTTAATATCAGAAAAAAGATCGATTTTGTTATCGTCTTTGATAGGGTCGATACCGGCAAACATTGTGATGAACTTACTTTAGAAAACGAAACTATTGAGTTGACATTAGTATGAGTGAAATAGATATGAATAATTATCCTCGAGACATGAAAGGATACGGAGAGCATGCGCCTAAGGTTACTTGGCCAAATAAGGCAAAAGTGGCGGTGCAATTTGTGATCAACTATGAAGAAGGAGCCGAGAATTGTATTTTACATGGTGATAATGCCTCGGAAACTTTTCTATCAGAAATCATTGGCGCACAACCGTTTGTTAACGAACGACATATGAACATGGAGTCTTTTTATGAATATGGCAGCCGTGCAGGTTTTTGGCGATTACATCGCTTATTTTCTCAGCGGGGCTTACCTGTAACTGTTTTTGGTGTCGCGATGGCAATGCAACGTAATCCTGAAGCGGTTGAAGCGATGTTAAAAGCAGATTGGGAAATTGCGAGTCATGGATACAGGTGGATAGATTATCAAAATGTACCGATTGAAACCGAGCGTGAACATTTAAAAAAAGCGATAGCTATTCACAAAGAAATGACAGGACAAAAACCTAAAGGTTGGTATCTTGGCCGCATGAGCGAAAATACTCGACAGTTGGTAATGGAAGAAGGCTCTTTTTTATATGATGCTGATAGTTATGCTGATGATTTACCTTATTATGTAAAAGGTAAAGAAAAGCCACATTTAATTGTCCCTTATAGTTTAGATGCCAATGATATGCGTTTTGCTAGTCCGCAAGGTTTTAATTCAGGTGAACAGTTTTATTGTTACTTAAAAGATACTTTTGATACCTTGTATGCTGAAGGGGCTGATGCGCCAAAAATGATGTCTATTGGTTTGCATTGCCGTATTATTGGCCGACCAGGTCGTTTTGCAAGTCTGGTTAAGTTCCTAGATTATATTGGAAAATATAATGATGTCTGGGTGTGTAGAAGGCAAGATATTGCAGAGCACTGGTTAGCAAACCATAAAGCAGAATAAGTAGTAAGCAGAGTAAATAGCTAAAGCTAGTGATACAGCAACAACACCAAGAGCCTTAATTTAAGATATTTGACTGGTGTTGTTGTTAACAGATTGAGCATAGGGTAAAAATATTACAATGCCCCCTCAAAAGAAGTAAGTTGAAACAAAGGTTTCACTAGCCATAAAACCACGATGATCTGTTCTTCTAACCGCTAAAAAAGGCATAGTTAACGCACCAAAAATGTCTGCTCCCATAAAATAACTCGCCAACATACTCGCGCTAACGGACATAGTAATTTGCGTTAGCGTCAAAATGCCAAGATGAGTTGGAATACGATTCAACAATGGTGGTTTATCTTGCTAACCCTCTTATTTGAAAAGTAGTCTGCCACATGGAACATGATAACGTATTCTCCAACTTCAATCTTGGTGTCGTCAAGCAATCACTCGTTTGTTTGTGACCGTCAGTATTAGTCATTAAACCAGTAAGTTAATGATTATTATTTATTTTTATGTGCATTACTCGCATTGTAGGTCAACTTCTCGGTAAATTACACGTGATTCTTAAGGTATTTCATTAAGCATAAATATTGTTTGACCTTAATAGAGTTGACTTAAAGTTTTATTGTCAACAATAGTGTTTACAATTAACTGCCTTTATTGACAGATGTTGTGAATTTGTTTACATTCATCAACATTGCAGCTTTAGATAAAGACAATTATCAGCGAAGACCTCAACAGATAATTAACATAACAATTAACGTATGATTAAGGAATAAGTGGTTAAGTAAATGACAATATATCAACAGAAAAACTTGCTAAAAGTAGATATTGATTTAGTAAAATTCATAGAAGACGAGGTTTTACTCGGCTTAAACATTTCTGCTGATATTTTTTGGAAATCCTTATCAACAATAACTCATCAATTAGGCCCTGAAAACAGAGCCTTATTAGTAAAACGCACTCAATTACAGGAACAACTTGATGATTGGAATCTCGCGCATCAAGATAATTTTGATATTGAGGAATATAAACAATTTCTTTTTGATATAGGCTATTTGAGCCCTGAAGGTGATGACTTTCTTATCAACACAAACAACGTAGATAGTGAAGTCAGCTCACAAGCTGGACCACAACTTGTTGTTCCCGCTGCCAACGCTAGATTTGCATTAAATGCCGCTAATGCGCGCTGGGGAAGTTTATACGATGCCCTTTATGGAACTAATGTCATTAGTGGTGAAGATGGTGCTGAGAAAAAAGCAACGCATAATCCTATTAGAGCAGCAAAAGTAGTCGCTTACGGCCGTGAGTTTTTAGATGATCACTTTCCACTCGTCAATGGCTCACATCATCAGTCATGTGCTTATACTATTGACAATAAAAAGCTTTTAGTCACTTTAATTGATGGTCGTACTTCACTATTAAAAAATACTGAACAATTTATTGGCTTTCAGGGAGATAAGAATAAGCTTAGCTCAATTTTACTTAACCATCATAATTTACGTGTGGCGATAGAAATAGATGCAAGCTCAGCTATTGGTAAAACAGACGCTGCAAATATAAAAGATATTACTTTAGAATCAGCATTAACCACAATACAAGACTTTGAAGATTCGGTAGTTGCAGTAGACGCTAAAGAAAAAATTCATGTTTATCGTAATTGGTTAGGGCTAATGAAAGGTAACTTAAGTGAAACTATTGATAAAGCAGGTAAAATAACCCAGCGAGTATTACAAGCTGATAAAATTTATCAGGACCTTAACGGTGGCAACTTAAATTTGCCAGGACGCAGCTTATTATTCTGTCGAAATGTTGGTCACTTAATGACCAGTGCTGCAATACTCGATCAAAAGGGCTTCGAAATTCAAGAGGGTATCATGGACGCTATGATAAGCACCTTAATAGCCTTACACGATTTACAAAAAAATAGTATTCACCGTAATTCAAGAAAGGGTAGTGTCTACATTGTTAAGCCTAAAATGCATGGCCCTGATGAAGTGGCTTTTGCTAACAAACTGTTTAATGCTGTTGAAGACGGTTTAAGTCTTGTCAGATATACCATTAAAATTGGGGTAATGGATGAAGAACGTCGCACAACAGTCAACCTGAAAGAGTGTATTAGAGCCGTAAAAAATCGCGTTGTATTTATTAATACTGGTTTTTTAGATAGAACGGGCGATGAAATACATACCAGTATGCTACTAGGTCCTATGGTGTTAAAAGGTGAGATGAAGGCACAACCCTGGATTAAAGCTTACGAAGATTGGAATGTAGATATAGGTTTAGCCTGCGGTTTTTCGGGTAAAGCACAAATTGGTAAAGGGATGTGGGCTATTCCTGATGAAATGGCTGATATGATGAAAATGAAAATTGCTCATCCTTTATCAGGTGCTAATACGGCATGGGTTCCATCACCAACCGGGGCCACCTTACATGCAATACATTACCATCAAGTGAATGTCTTTAAAGTACAAAATAGTGTTTCGCAAAGTCCTCGTGCTCGTTTAAATGATATATTAACAGTACCCTTATTAAAAAAATCTGAGCAATTGAGTAAAGAGGCTATTGAAAAAGAGCTTAATAACAATGCCCAAGGTCTCTTGGGTTATGTAGTTCGTTGGGTTGATTTAGGCATGGGCGCCTCAAAAGTCCCCGATATTAACAATGTTGGCTTAATGGAAGATAGAGCGACATTACGAATTTCTAGTCAGCACATTTGTAACTGGCTAATACATGGTATTTTATCTGAGTCTGAAGTGAGGTCTTCCTTAGAAAAAATGGCGGTTATTGTTGATCAACAAAATGCCCATGACCCTTTATATCAGCCAATGTCTGCTAACTTTGTCAGTAGTTTAGCTTTTCAAGCAGCATTAGATCTCATCTTTAAAGGAAAAACACAGCCCAATGGTTATACCGAGCCTTTACTTCACGCTTATAGGAAAGAATTTAATGAAGCCCAAACAACAAGGAAAAACGAAAATGTCTAATAAAAGTACATATTATGCGCCTAAAGGTGGATTACCCCCACAAACACAATTGATCTCTGACCGCGCTATTTTTACCGAAGCTTACGCAATTATTCCTAAAGGTGTGTTAACTGATATTGTTATCAGTTATTTACCCTTTTGGAATAATATGAGGATGTGGGTGCTGGCTCGTCCATTGAGTGGTTTTTCAGAAACTTTTTCTCAATACATAGTAGAAGTAGCACCAAACGGCGGCTCTGAAAAACCAGAACTTGATAAAAATTCTGAAGGTGTACTCTTTATTGTTGAAGGTGAAATGGATGTTACTATCGAAGGGACAAACCACCATATGACATCAGGCGGCTATGCTTATTTACCTGCTGGTGCCAAATGGACACTTAAAAATAATAGTTTAGAAAATGTAAAATTCCATTGGATCCGCAAAGCTTATCAAGTTGTTGAAGGCATCGATGCACCAGAAGCTTTTGTAACCAGTGACCATGAAGTTGAAGCTATTGAAATGCCTAATACCGGTGGTGTATGGAAAACCACAAGATTTACTGAGCAATCAGATATGCGCCATGATATGCATGTAAACATTGTAACTTTTGAACCAGGCGGCGTGATCCCTTTTGACGAAACACATGTGATGGAACATGGATTATATGTTTTAGAAGGTAAAGCTGTTTATCATTTAAACGGTGAGTGGGTTGAAGTAGAGGCGGGTGACTTTATGTGGTTACGTGCTTTTTGTCCGCAATCTTGCTATGCCGGTGGCCCAGGTCCATTTAGATACTTATTATATAAAGATGTAAATAGACATATGCCATTTATACGTCCGAAGAGTTAATCTTTGCTGTGCATATAGTTACTCTATGCGTACATTGAGTAAAATATCGAATGTGCTAATAATGTTGGATATTTTGCTTTAGCCGCTGGCTAACAAGAGGTTTATCTATTTCTGGTAAAGGTATCCTTGTAGGCGGAATAAGGCTTCTTATCTACAACATCTATAAAACCCTATAAACCCAGCAAAAGATGATGCTAGCTACCAAGAAATGCTTGAGGTATGTCAATTAGTAAAGCTAACTTCATTTATTGATAGCTTATCGTTTGGTATTGATACTTGGCTAGGTTCTAAAAATGCAGGATGATCGGGAGGCCAAGCACAACGATTACAGATTTCACAGTGGTTGTTACGTCCAGCAAAGGTGCTGATTTTAGACGAGCCAACCAAAGGCCTAGATCTAGGGAACTAAGAAGTGGTGATGATCAATATTCTTGCCCATGTAAGAAAACACAAACAGAGGTTACTCACTTTTTCGACGGATTAATATTTGTACATCAGGTTAATTTTATTGACGTTTATAGGCCAATTATAAACTTTGATAACGTGAATATTTATCATGTAGCCAAACCTTATTGTTGCCGGCATTACAAAAGTTACTTAATCGCCCCCCACCTTTTTAACGTCGACTTACAGGCTTTTAACGTTCACCTTAGGCTCATTGACTCTAACCAAAAACACCCCTCTTAAGAGCTATGTTTTTAAAATCACAGCTTCTTTTTATACCTTGCTCAAATTACTAATTATATTTCAACATATTAGCTTGCAAATAAACTCATTCGTTTATATGCTTTTATGAGATAGATTATTAAAAATAATTGGGTATTTAAATGAGTAAAGTTGTATTAATTGTCGACGATAGTATTGTTTCTCGAATGATGCTCAAAGAAATTGTTAAATCTTATATACCTGGAGTCGACATTATTGAAGCTGGAGGTGGTGAGCAGTGCTTGAGTCAATTAACGGCGGAAAGTAAAATTGATATTGCGATTTTTGATTATAATATGCCTGGTATGACAGGCATTGAATTAATTTTTGCATTAGATAAGCTAATTTCAATTCCTAAGCGCGCTTTGTTAACCGCAAATATCCAAGATGAAATAAAACAGCAGGCTGAGCAAGCAGGTGTTGTGTTTTTAATTAAGCCAATTACCGAAGAACTCATTAGCCATTTTTTAAATAGTTAGGGAAGCATATGAAGGATAATTTATCACCACTTGAAATTGATGCCCTCACCGAAATATTTAACATCGGTATTGGTAGAGCGGCCAACTCCCTGAATAAAATGGTATCTCAACCGGTTGATTTAACTATCCCAAAAGTCGAAATCGTCTCTAACAAAATAGCAAAATCCAAATTGAAATTTTCTAGTGATACAGAAATAAGTGCTGTAATTCAACGGTTTGAAGGTGATTTTAAAGGCCAAGCATTACTCATGTTTAGCAAAGAAAGTGGTTTGCAATTAGTGAGTACTTTACTTGGTAATAAGTTTCCACCCGAGGCTTTGTCTGATCTTGAGCAAGATTCTTTAGTAGAAATAGGCAACGTTATTTTAAATGCTTGTTTTGGAACGGTCATTAACTTTCTTAAATCTTCAATAAAAATTGAAATGCCGGAGTTTATACAAGGGGATATTAATAAAGTTTATGTATATAGCAGCGAAAATGATTGGTCTTTATATATAAAAGTTAAGTTCTCTTTACCCGATGATAATATTGAAGGCTTTATTTCTTTTATTATGGATATTACCTCGTTAGAGATTTTTCAAGAATCTGTGCGAAAATTTGTTTTTGGTATTACTAACAAAAGTGAAGCTTAGCACTGCTATGAATAATTTAACAAAAGATATATTGTTCAGTTCTGTTAATGATCTTTCTCTTGGTATTATCATTATTGATGAAAACCATCAGGTAGTTTTCTATAATCAGTGGATAAAAGATCATTCTGTTATAGTCGATGATAAAGGTTTTGGTTGTAAACTTGGTGATATTCTAGAGGGTTTTAACTATTCTCGCTTAAGTGATGCATGCAGTGAAGCATTAACGTTAGGATTGCCCACTAAACTCTCTAATACTTTTAATCCTAAACCTTTAGCGTTATTCCATAAAAGCCATATCGGTGATAACAATTACCGTATACAGCAGCAAATATCGATTAAAAGCATCAATACTTCTCCCAATGAACGCTTATGTGAAATTCTGATCCAAGATGTGTCTAGTTCAGTTAAAAAAGAATTGATGCTGAAAAGTTTAGCCGATGAAAATAAGAAACAACAATTAAAAGCTGAATTAGCCAATAGGACTAAGTCACAGTTTTTGGCTAATATGAGTCATGAAATTAGAACGCCAATGAACGGTGTTTTAGGCATGCTAAATTTATTATCAACGACCGAACAAAGTCAAGAACAAGCTCATTTTACTCGACTAGCGCATTCAAGTGCCGATACCTTGCTTCATATCCTAAATGACATTCTAGATTTTTCAAAAATAGAAGCAGGTAAGCTTGAAGTAGAATTGATTACTTTTGACCTTTTAAGGAATTTAGGCGATTTGGTTCAGTCTTTATCGATGAATAGTAAAGATAAAAAATTAGAAATTATTCTTGATGTCACCGATGTTGGTCATCAAATGGTCATCGGTGATCCTGGTAGATTAAGACAAATCATTACTAACTTAGTTGGCAATGCAATAAAGTTTACCCCCACGGGTGAGATTGTTATTAAAGCGAAGACAGTTTTAAATGATAATGGAGATATAAAACTACATATCAGTGTCATAGATACAGGAATCGGTATACCAGCGGATAAATGTTCAATACTTTTTGATGTGTTCACTCAAGTCGATGTATCGACAACACGAGAGTATGGTGGTACAGGTTTAGGCTTGTCTATTGTAAAGCAATTATGTGAATTAATGGGGGGAGGTATTACTGTTAGCAGTGTCTTTGGTCAAGGCAGCGAATTTAGTTTTAATATCCAATTAAAACCTAGCACAGAAAAACTGCAAACTGAGTTAGGTACTCATTTAAATGGAATTAGCATTTTAGTTACTGATGATAATCTTACTCATCTTGAAGTGCTTAGCAAACAACTCAGTCTTTTGGGGGCTGAAGTAATTCAAGCTAACAGTGGTAGTAAGGCATTGGCTATATTGAAGCAATACGATAGCCATTATTTTGCTATGGCTATTATTGATATGCAAATGCCAAGTATGTCAGGTAGTGAGCTAAACGCTGAGATTAGAAGAATTAAGTCACTTGATAAGCTTAAAATAGTGATGTTAACCTCAATGGATCAGATTGTTAAAGGTCCTTTGTCATCAACATCAGGATCTTCAGATTATTTATTAAAACCTGTGGTCATTGATGAATTACTTAATATTCTAGACATTACACTTAACAAGACACAGGTATTAAAAAATACGGCTGGCGTTTCAGCTAGCCTTGGAAGTAATATGTTAGACAATAAAAGTCAGACCGCTAAAGCAAAAATATTGTTAGTTGAAGACAACCGAATTAACCAACAAGTCGCTTTAGGTATATTAAGAAAGTTTGATTATTCTATTGATATTGCAGTCAATGGTGTAAATGCAATTGATATCTTAGAGCAGAAAGATCCAGAAGAACCTTATGACCTTATTTTAATGGATTGCCAAATGCCAGAAATGGATGGCTATCAAGCCACTGAACATATAAGAAATAATATGGATAGTGCCTTGTTCTCGACTATCCCTATTATTGCAATGACAGCAAATACTATGAAGGGTGATAAAGAAAAATGCTTAGCATCGGGTATGAATGATTATATTTCTAAACCGATAAGCCCTAAACTGTTGGAAGAGAAAATTAGTTACTGGTTGAACAAACTTAATTAATTTTAGTAACCAAGTAGTGATTTTCTTGCTAATAAAACAGAAAAATAAAAGCATAGGCCAATTTTTCAATACATTAACTTTTTAAAGTATCGCTAAAATTAATTATCATCGCTCATTACTTATTTTATCTGAGCACTATCAAAAACAACATTAGCAGTAAAACTAAATGTTACTGTTAGTGCGATACAAGAGCTTCACCATGAAGTAAACCAATATATGCCGAGCAACATTGTCTAATAACGTTGCTAACGGTATACATAGATGATCATATTTGCATTATTGACGCTTGAATTCCTTCACATAATGCACTGTTTTTTTGATAAGCGGGCAACTTTAGTCTCTCCAGTCGAGACTGAGGGATAAGTTACTATGGTGATGTCATACACTCGTTATTTACGCTATTAGTGCTGTTATCGTCATCATTAAACATCAGGTGACAATTTTACTTCTCGCCTATAACTCTGCACTAGACTATCGCATCGGCTTTAAAATATTGATAAAATACGTATAACTTAGGCGACTAATCCTCAAGTTTAACTATTCAATAACGCCCTAGTGAAAGGAGTACATGTAAAGATGTTAGAAATAGCGGTTATATACTTAGTTGCAGCACTTGTTGCAGTGCCAGTGGCAAAGAGACTCGGCTTAGGTTCTGTTTTAGGTTATCTGTTAGCGGGAATTTTAATTAGCCCTAACTTACTCGGCTTGGTTGGCGATCAAACCAGTGTTATGCATTTTGCAGAGTTTGGTGTTGTGATGATGCTATTTTTAGTTGGCCTAGAATTACAACCAGCCAGACTATGGAAATTGCGTCACTCTATTTTAGGCCTAGGCGGCTTACAAGTTATAGCAACAACCACGCTTATTTTTGCACTTTGTTTTTATCTATTCAGCTTGCCTTGGCAAACATCGTTAGCAATAGGGTTGATGTTGGCATTGTCTTCAACGGCGATTGTTTTGCAGACATTGACAGAGAAGGGTTGGATCAAGCAAGACGCGGGGCAAAATGCTTTTTCGGTACTCCTGTTCCAAGATATTGCGGTAATCCCTATTCTTGCGATATTACCACTCCTTGCCTTTCAAGACTTAAGTGCAGCAAAGTCTTCTGGCCATAGTTTGATTGCTCACTTACCCGTTTACGGTCAAGTGGGGATTTCTCTTGCAGTTATTGCAGCCATTATTTTAGCGGGCAAATACATCTCATCGCCATTATTTCGTTACATTGCTGAAACAAGGTTACGTGAAATTTTTACCATTGCGGCATTACTATTAGTTATTGCCATTGCACTGATTATGGAAAAAATAGGTTTGTCTCCTGCGTTAGGTACATTCTTAGCGGGTGTTGTACTAGCTGAAAGCGAGTTTAGGCATGAATTAGAGGCTGATATTGAACCCTTTAAAGGATTATTGCTTGGTTTATTCTTTATAACCGTAGGTGCTTCGATAGACTTTCCTCTTCTTTTTGATAAAATTACCTTCGTTACGCTAACGGTATTAGCCCTTATAACGATTAAAGCACTGGTTCTTTTTGTGTTGGCACATTTTTTTAAGATGAAAGGCAGTCAAAAGATACTGTTCACTTTAGCTTTAGCACAAGGAGGTGAATTTGCGTTTGTTTTACTTTCATTAACAACTAATCTACTTATTACCACACCAGAACAGACTAAGTTAATTACACTTATCGTTGCTATATCAATGCTTTGTGCACCATTATTATTGATTCTATATGAGAAGGCATTGGCGAGGAAAACTTCTGCCACACCTGAATTTGATGCGATAAAAGACCTCGAACCCACAAAAAATGTCATTATTGCTGGTTATGGACGTTTTGGCCAAATTATAGGACGTTTATTAACGGCTCAAGGCTATCATTTGTCGATTCTTGATCACAGTGCCAGCCAAATAGACTTACTCAGACGTTTTGGTAATAAAGTTTTTTATGGTGATGCCGCTCGACAAGATTTATTAGCAGCTGCAGGGGCCCAAGATGCAAAAATGCTGGTTATTGCTGTAGACGAGCCCGATAAAACATTAGATATTATTAAACTGGCTCATAAGCACTATCCTCATTTAAAAATTCTGGCACGCGCTGTTGACCGACGACACGCTTATCAAATTATGCAGCTTGGGGTAACAAGTCTTAAACGAGAAACTTTTGACTCTGCCGTTAATTTTGGTATTGAAGCATTGGTGTTACTTGGCAACGATCCGGTTGAATCCGCTAGAGCAGGAGAACTTTTTGCCGAACATGACACTGAGTCAATGACAATTTTGGCTGATAAATGGGGTGATGATAAAAGTTATGGGGTAGCGGTTAAACAACGTAGCGAAGATTTGAAACAAGTATTACAAAACGATAAAATTGAGCAAAATAAACTAAAAACTTGTCAAAAAAACAATAAGTAAAAGTGCTAATAAATCGATATTATTAGCACGTTATTAATGTATTTAGCATTTATTTGGGGAATGGTCAGTAGGATAATTAACTTAGCTATTCCCCCTAGCGCTACTTATGCATTTTTCTGCCATGCAAATTCTTTGAATGGGGCGTCTGTTGGCGTACTCGCAATGTGATTGGTATAGTTACTGATCACTTTTTGAGACAGGCCTAATATTATTTCTAATATTTGCTGTTCGCCATACCCAGCTTCTTTAAAACTCGCTAATTCTGTATCACTAACATGTCCGCGATTACGAACAATAGTCAAGGTCATATCTTGAAGTGCTTGTAACTTCGCGTTTGGCATTGGTGATTGATTACGCAAAGCCTCAGTAATTGCAGCATCAACTTTCATTGAATGAGCAATAGCCGTGTGTGCTGGTACACAGTAATTACAGCCGTGCTCAACATTTATTGTTTGCCAAACAACAGTTAATTCTTCTGCATCAAATGAGGTATTTGTAAATAGCTCATGAAGTTTTTGATATGCTTCAAGAAGTTGTGGTGAGCTAGCGAGTACACCATGTAAATTTGGTAACATGCCAAAAGCTTTAACTGAGCCTTCTAAAAGTGTCTTACTTGCTTGTGGAGCAGATTCAATCGTATGTATTGTTAAAGTTGTCATTTTACTTTCCTTATCATTAATTTAATTTAATTTAATTTAATTTAATTTAATTTAATTTAATTTAATTTAATTTTATTTTATTGATCAGATTAAAAATTCACGGTGAATAAGTACTTCACGTCTATGGTGCTTATTTAAAAAATGTACCGATCGGTATATCTTGATTTTTGTATTGTACCGATCGGTACATTAAAGTCAATCGTAATTAATGAAATAAATTTTATCTATTTAAAGGTCTAGAGGTTTAAGCCATGCTAAAGAGTAAACAATGTGTTTATGTATGCTGATTAACGAAAGGGTAATTAAAAGTGAACTGAAAGTCTTGTCGTGCCTTATTGGGGGAAGGTAAAACTTTAAATGCCCAGACAAATAATGGTAAATAACGCATTATTGTTGGTTGTGTATAGCCTTGATATTTCGTTTTTAAAAAGAGTGACCTCTTTAGTTAACGCCGATACCTTTAAGCATACTGTCTACAGTATATTCTAGTTGTGATTTAGGTACGCCAGAACGAGCCATAGAGGCAGTGCCTTTTAAAAGCGTATATACGCTTAAACTGTTTGCGTCGGCATTTTTATTTAGCCCTAAAGCGATAGCCTCTAAGTCTTGATTAAAAAAATCGACATATAATTGTTTAGGAATCACTTCAGCATCTTTGAGTATCAATTTTGCTTGCTCAGGAATCTCACCACTGACCAGTTCTGATTGACATAAAACTAAGTAGCATCCTTTTGCTTGCTCATCGCTGCATTGCATAGTTACAATTGACATCATATGATTTTTCAAACGATTTTTTAGGGAAATATCAGGTGCAAATAGTAACGCCATATGAGGTTTCATTTTAGTATCAATATAGCACTGTGTGGCTTTAACAAATAAGGCTTCTTTGTTACCAAAAGCACTGTACATACTTGGCTTGTTAATCCCCATCTCTTTTGTTAAATCGGTGAGTGATGCGCCAACATAACCTTTTTGCCAAAAAACATTCATCGCAGCATTTAATGCGGAAGTCTCATCGAAGGATCTTCTTTTACCTTTTATCACAATATTAGCCTGTAAATTTAACTCAACTCATTGTACCTAACGGTACAGGCGCATTCAAGTAGCAAAAAATGGATAAGGTTATGGAAAGATTTACAGCAAAAGTGATTAATTCTACGATCGGGTATACTAATTTAAATGTAAAAAGGCTACCTAGGTAACCTTTTT
Organism: Colwellia sp. PAMC 20917; assembly: GCF_001767295.1. Lineage (GTDB taxonomy): Bacteria > Pseudomonadota > Gammaproteobacteria > Enterobacterales > Alteromonadaceae > Colwellia_A. Next base: position 366,101 of record NZ_CP014944.1, on the reverse strand, counting down.
AAAATATTACGCTAACTTTACTTAGTTATCTGAATACGCTCAATTAAGCTTTCATGTTTTGTATCTTTATTCATTGAAAAATCTAATTGAACTAACGCATTTTTTAACGTGTGGTCACTGACAGAGTATTTCCATTGCTTTAATGCCGTTAAGGCTGCTTGGTCAAATACACCGGCAGGCTTTGAATTTACGACCGCTACATTTTCAACCGCACCATTTGTCATTATATCAAACGTTAGTACTACTGAACCTTCTATATTGTCTTTTGCTGCTTGTTCAGGATAGCTAGGATTAACACGCTGAATAGGCTTAAGCTCAACTGACTTTGAGACTTTATCTCCAATACTTTCCTGTTGGTTTCCTGCGTAACTTAATCCTGAGAGCAGAGTAACGGTGGTAAATATTACGGTAGCCAGTATTAATTTAGAGCTTTTTGGACGAGTTTTTAAATTGTTAATTCGTTCTAAGATCATTTTTTTATCTCCATATTTTTTAAATGATAGTTGAGCAAATGCTAATGAAGGTGTCGACTGAGCCGCCACTAACAGTGCTTTACTATAGTTAATCCTGCTCTCTTTTGGTTTGCGCGCCAGAACGAGTTGATCACAGGAGAGTTCTTGATCTTGACGAAACCTAAAATAGCCGAGCCAAGCAAGAGGGTGAAACCAAAACAACGTTAAGCAAGTCAGCGCAATTAGGTTCCAATAAATGTCATTTCGATCAAAATGACAAATTTCATGTTCAAGAATTAGTTTTTGTTGCTCGGTACTGTAAAGCTCAAAAAAATCTTCTGGAATAATAAGTTTTTGCTGTACCAAACCCACCAACATCGGGCTATAAGTACCTGTACTTTGGTAGAGCAATATATTTGAGGGTAACACTAATGGCACCATAGACTTATTAATAGCGGTGAGCTGAAGGTGTTTGTTAAATATATGATAAGTTAACAAGCCATAAGTTATCATGGCAGCCGCAATAATTAGCCAAATATAGAGAGCCCAAGACATAGAGAGGCTTTGTTTAAGTTCATCAGTTGGAGTTATCAAGTAACGTTTTATTTCAATTATTTTTGATAGGCTACTCTGCTGCCAAGGGAGTGGTAAACAATATATCACCAGCCCTAAGGGCACTATTAACCATAGTAAATAGGTATTACTAGCGCCTAAATAATGTATTAGCCATTTATGTCCAACTAACAATATAGTTAGCAACAATGTTAAGGGCAGTAATAAAGTAAAGAGGTTATCAATCATTGTCTTGCTCCCATTTTGTAATGAGAAGCTTTAATTCATCAATATCTTCTTTCTTCAAATTGTTTTTTTTCGCAAAACCAGCAACTAATGGAGATACTCTTCCTCTGAATAACCGTTCGATAAAACTTTGGCTTTGAACTTCCGTATAAGCATCTCGCTCAAGTAACGGAAAATAAAGATAATGGCGTTCTTGCTTTTCAAAACCAATCGCTTCTTTTTTTACCAGACGATTTATCAGCGTTTTTACTGTTTTATCGTGCCAGGGCTTATGCTTATTAAGTTGTTCAATAATGCTATTTGCTGTAGCAGGGTGTTGAGCCCACAAAGCTTCTAAAACTTCAAATTCTGTATTAGTAATTTCAGGCATATTTAAATATTACAGTTGTAATCGATGTGTTGATATTACACTTGTAATCACAGCTGTCAAGTATCGAGGTGTTAAAGGTATTTATATATTCACTGCTAACCTGGTCTACATGTTTTAGTAGAGAGTAAAATCCCCTAGATATCTGCTGTACTTTAAAGTCACTTTTTCTCGATTGAGATATATGAATACCTAGAAGCTAAGCAAAGTTGGACGATATCAGCCATGGTAAGTGGATTTATAACACAGAATAAAAATAACTAAAGTAACTAAAGTAACTAAAGTGTTGTTATTTTTAGGCGCTTATTTAACTTAAAACACTGATTGGATATAAGGTTTGTATAAATAGAATATTGATATTTATTCTTTGTAGCTAGGGTTTGTTTAAGAAAAAAAGGGTCATGCTAGGTCGTTATATTTATCTTTATAATTTGATAATTCCAATGAGTTTTCAGTTGTAACTAGTTATCTAGTAAAAATATTATTACATAATAAAGCTTAGTGAATTTCCTAATGCCAACAATGTCAGAGTTGTTGACGTTAAAATAATAACGTCTAGTTTTCGCTTAGTAGACAAAATTATCATTAATTCTTATATTGCTAACGTCAACAATTTTCATTCTAGGCCAATTACTTTTAATGATATTAGAGGTTTTGAGTTATAGCGTAATTGTTACTGCCGATTTATAAAACCTTACGAGGGTTTTTTATCAATAGAAGTGGTTAACTCGCTGTCTTCAATATCATCTGATTCTTGCAATATTTCAAGCATATCCGATGCAACCTCGGGGAAAGAATCGACAAAGGTACCGGCAATTTCTACTGCATGTTCAGGAATACTTTCAACCATATGGTTAACATAGTTATTGGCAGCATTTTCAATGTTTTCTGAGGTCTGTGCTGAGCCAGCTTGTTCACTGTCGATTAAATTCTGTACATAGGCTTCAGCAACATCACTTGATGATTCAGGTAGTGAATCTGATACCGTAAAGGCAAGCTCTGCTGATTGATCAGGAGCAACATCCGTTAATCGATTATAAAGCTCAGTCGCTGTATTTTCTGAGACAGCCGCTATTCTATCTATCGGTCGCATTGCATCTAAAGAATCTGATAAATTTGTCATGTATTCTTTGGTCATTTCTAGAAGTTCACTTGGGTAGTCTTCGGCCATGTTTTCAGCGGCGAGTTCCATGACATTAATACCGTCGTCAGGCATTGTATTCGCAATAGCAACAATAATATTAGTGAATTGGTCAGGGTACTCAGAGGTTATCCAATCAACCAATTGATTGGCTTTTTCAGGGCAAGCATTTGTTAATGCTTGAGCAATATGAATACTCATTTGTGGTGCTGCCGAGGTTATTGCCGCATAAAGTTTACTAATGTCTATCGTGTCTATAGTACTTAATGCTGCGGCTAGATTTGAAGCATTTTTGGGGTCTCGAAGCACTAGCGCTTTAACCATGTTAACAGCCGCTGATGGGTTTTTACTTGCGAGGCTAATGGCAACTTCTACTTCTGGCGTTGTTTCAAATTGTGCCTCTGCATATTGTGTACGAGGATCGAGTTCCGATACTACACCGCTGGGTGTTTGCATAACAAAGCTTTCTTGTTCATCAAGCGGTAACGCTTTTCTTAGTTTCATTCGAATACTGATAAATAGTAACAGTGTTATCGCAACGACATTCATAAAACTAAACAAGGCACTACTACCGAAAGTGTCCATTACCATAGAGGCTAGGTAGGGGCCTAAAATGCTGCCCAATGCATAGATCAATAATAACGAACTCATTGCAGATAAAATTTGTTCTTTTAATACTTTATCAAAAGTCTCTGACATACTCATTGGATAAAGGCAGGCAACTAATCCCGTAATCAGTGCTACGGCCAACAAGGTGAGTTTGAACATATCTGAGGAAATAAGAAAAGGCACTAATAAACATAATACAATGAGTGTTGCGACCATACAGAGCATAACTTTTCGACGGTCAAAGTGATCTGATAAGTAGGCGATAGGGAACTGCAAAATGATCGCCCCAGAAATGGCTGTGCCCATAAATATGGATAAATCTAAACCGGCAATACCGTTGTTACTGGCAAAAATAGGCAGCATATTAATTAAAGCCGCATAGAGGACTCCACAGTAAAAGCAACTGACCACACCTAAAGGAGATAACTTGAAAACAGTCATTAAAGACATTGATTGACTGTCTTCAATTTGTGGTCCTTGTTGCTTACTAATCACGATAGGTGTGATAGACAAGCTAAATAAAATGCCGCAGATAACAAATAAAGTAATGTCATCAATAGGAGCGACATTTAATAAGAACTGACCAGAAAATAGTGCCGTCATTATCATCATCTGATTAATTGATAGTATGCGTCCTCTATTTTTTTCTGTGGCGCTGTGGCTTAACCAACTATCCAGTGTGGCATTGGTACAAACAATACAAAAGCCAGTGACAATTCTCATACACGCAAGCATTAATGGTTCTGGATACAGGCCTGATAGCAAAATAGCGACGGAAGTTAAGCTACCACACATCGCGAATATTCTTATGTGCCCAACACGTTGTAATAACATACGGCTATAATATGCACCCAACAAAAAACCCACAGACAACATCGATAACACTAAACCAATATTGTTCATGCTCATTCCATCGCTCTGCATGCGCACAGGCAATAAAATATTACTGAGTCCATAGCCTAGCATTAACAAGAAGCCACTTATTAATACTAAAATAAAGGGTCTGAGGGTCATTATCACAAGGAATACTCTTATCTATTTAGCGGAACGCTTTAACGGTTTAAATGAACGTCATATTATTTAAAATTAAATAACGAAACGTTCAACTATAAATTATCGATGTTACTTCAAAGTAACTCACAGATGCTTAGTATACCAAGCGCATATTAGGGTTTACAGTGGAATAAGAAAAACAGATGACTAAAGTGAGTCTGTTCGTTCAAAATTCAATCGTTACCTTTTAAATCCCACGGTTATCTCAATATTTAACAGCAGTAATGACTTCTACACTTCGTTATAGTAAATATTTCAAGGTTAACTTATTAGCCGTATTAATCGATTATTGTTAATATACGCAGTGAATTCCTAACAGATTGGACTATTTAAGCCAAAAAGTTGATTAACACTTGAAAGCTAGATAAATATCTCAATATGAATGTAACGAGTGGTAATATTTAAGGGGCTAATAACAGCGCCTTTGCTAATTTAATAAAGAAACCCATGAATAAAATACGTGCAAGAATTAATCTAAAAGTTGGATTACACAGTGATATCGACGCAGAAATCGCGACCTTTACAATGTTTGATGAAAACCATGAGCACATAGCGTTAATTTTTCAACAGGCCGATAAAGATCAGCAAGTACCACTAGTTCGTATGCATTCAGAATGTTTAACCGGAGATGTATTCCACTCTTCACGTTGTGATTGCGGAGAGCAGTTAGATGAAACTATCAACTTGATGAAAGAGCAGGGCGGAATTATTCTTTACCTTCGCCAAGAAGGTCGCGGCATTGGTTTATACAATAAATTAGATGCCTACGTATTACAAAGCCAAGGCATGGATACCTATCAAGCTAATAAGCACTTAGGTTTTGCAGAAGATGCCCGTAGTTTTGAAGATGCAGTGACTATGCTGCAAGCCTTAGCCGTTACAGATTTACGTTTGATCACTAATAATCCTAAAAAAATAAATGCTTTAAAAGATTATTTTAATATTGTCGAACAAGTGAATACGAGTTTGCATTTAAAAGATGATAATAACAATTATTTACGCACAAAAAAAAATCACGGTAAGCATGATTTAAAAATTGATTAAATAGTTAATCTTTAATTTCAAACCTATAAAAGTCCAACGGTACTTATGTATCCGTTGGATTTTTCTCTAAAGCATTGTATTAAATGCTTTAGCAGTCGATGGACTAAATCACTTTTAAGTAGTGCATTTAGCTAAATTCGTTATTCACTAACTAACTCAGTAGTATTAATTGTTAATAAGGAAGAGTTTTTTTGATGTATAACCCGATAGTGGATTAAAAGGGAATAGGTAAATTTTAAGGTATTGCTACATTAAGTATTTACTGGCTATGCTAGCTTAACAATGCCCAGTGTCCTTAATATAATTCTTATTCAATAGCGGTTATATATGTTAGAATTCGACGATATTATTATTTAAAATTATTAGGCGTATTTCATGTCTGAACACACTATTATCGACATTTGTGTTGAACCTATAGAACTATGTAAATTACTCAAAATTGCCAATATGGTTGGTGGCGGCGGTGAAGCTAAAACCATGATCAGTGAAGGTAATGTTTTAGTAAATAATGAAGTTTCCGTTCAAAAGCGTAAAAAAATTCGCCGCGGCGATATTATCGAATATAACGGTAAAATTATTGAGGTCGCTTATAACCCGACTAAGAAATCAGCAGAGTTTATCAATTCTGTCGTTTCAGTAAGTCAGAATTCAAAAAAGAAAAAAAGAGCAAGAAGTAAAGCACCGGTTATTGCATCTGAATCTGTTACAAAACCATCGAGTGAGCGCCCAAAAAGAAAGTCTACAGCACTTTAATTTTTTTAAATTTCCTCCAAATTGAAAATAAATCGCAAATTTTTCATTGGGGGAAATTCCATTTACAGTTACTTCAAGAAGTGCCATTAATATTTTAGGGGATAAAACCTGGTAAAGCTACGGTTCATGTGTCCCAAACGTTAGCCCAGCTTACAATGAGCAATTAAGAAATCAGTTTTAATGACTTCTTGGTAAGCTAACCGGAAGTAAACTTGCTAATGTTCCTAAGGTCAGTTTCAAGCTGATTACTGCAATTTAACTTAAAAACTCACATCAATTTACAACTGAAATTTTGCCTAACATTTTTGCATGGCGTTAGGTCTACGGCACTTTCGACCTATGCGAGATAGAGCTAAGAATGACTTTCACCATAAAAATGCGATATAGCTAAAAATAATTGATTAGTTATCTGATTATAGTCATTAACGGTTATAAAAGGTGCCCTTGAGTTTAACAACTCCCTCCATGCTCTATATGAAAAGGAATTAATACAGAATCAGTCGCTCTATTGATAAAAAGTTCTGCAGCTTTGACACCCTTTTTTTCACTATTTTGATGCACTGTTGTTAAGGGCGGAGTAGAACGAAGAGCTTCATCGATACCGTCAAAACCAACCACTCTTATATCTTCAGGAATATTAAGTCCCATAGCGTTAATTTCTTTTATGGCAGCTAAAGCAATAAGATCACTCATACAAAGTAAAACATTTGGCCGAGGCGTTGATGTTAACGCTTCTCTAGCAGCAATTAAGGCAGAATGATGCTTACTTTCAGGTATGTTCCACACTCTATCAGCTCTGAGGTTAACATCTAACTCCTTGATTGCTCTTTGATAACCACTTAAGCGTTGATGAGCAATTGAACATTTAAAGTCTGAACTTGGTAAATCGTAAACACGACAAGTTACATTAGAATCGAGTAATCTCAAGCCAAGAATAGCTATGGCGTCATCTGTTGACTTTATTGCAAGTTTCGCTATTTCATAAGCGGCTTGTTCATTGTCAATACCTACAGATGCTTTACGATCTATATCAAAATCTGCGGTAACAACTTTTTTTGTTGTCGTTCTTAATTGGTCAATTAACTTTGTATTACGTGGACTACCGTAACAAATAAAGCCATCAACAAAATCAGATACCGCGTTGATATTCTCAGAAGTGCCAGAAAACAATAACAAATTGACTTTACTTTTTTCTAAAACCGATGAAACACCTTTTACAAAATTACTCGCCACCGGATCTGTTATCATGTATTCAACACTGTCAGGTAGCACCAAAGCAACGATATTAAAGCGACCATTTCTTAACGATTGAGCCGCTTTGTTAGGTCCTGAATAACCCATTTTTTCACATGACTCAAGAATATCATCTCTACGCTTTTTAGAGAGTTGATCGGGTCTGTTAAATGCATTAGAGACTGTTGCATTTGAAACACCAAGTTCTTTAGCAACACTTTTAAGCGTCCAAACTTTTTTATCTGTCATGATGACCTTTTTGATTACCTTAAAATTTCAGCAGTTTATAATGTTCGCCATAGTATACTTAGTTCTATTATAAACTGAATATTAATTCATGAGCTTTCAGCTTAAATTAAGCAACATATTTAAACTAATAATGCGTGTGCTATTGTTTTCTATGATCTCAATTTGTGCGTGTCTGTCAGCTAAATCGACGATTAGCGTTGTACTGTCATCATCTTTTTGCCACTTCATTTCTAATGTTGAAACATTACTACTAACGGTAAATTCACCATTAAAAGCTTCAGTGTTATTACGTAATTTAATGAGACTAATTATTGCTTTGGTATAAGGCTTATTTAATGCTTGTTCAATGCGCTCATTATTTAGATAAGGGCGATTTATGTCTCGGCCAACATTTGTTTTAGATAATAATGTAATATCATTACCTTCAGCCAGTAAACCAGCGTAATACACCTGTGGTATGCCTGGTGAGAAGAATTGAATCGCTCTGGCAACTAAATAATCAAAATCATTTTGCCCAAGTGCATCATAGTATGTACAATTTACTTGATATATATCTACATTACTTGCCGCAGCTCCCGTTGCCTTTTTACTTTCGCCAGCACTATTAAAATGAATTGTTTCAACAAGGTTATCGATTTCAACATCATCCAACAAACCAGCCTTACCATTCATTGGGCCAACATCAATAATACCAATGCCATCATGAGTATCCAACACAGTAATACAATTTCTTGGTGATATGTCTAGCCACTTAGCTAATGCGGTGAAGTTCTGACTAAAAATACTGTGTAAAACCAGAGGAGGTAATGCAAAATCATAAACTCGGTCAACGCGTTTAGCTATTTCTATTTGAGTTTGATAATAGGAATGGATCTCTACAAGGGTTTCAATCCCCAGTTTATTAGCGATACTACTTAGCTCATCAATAAATTCAAAAGTTTCGTCAAGCATGAAACAACTTGTTCCTGCTTTTTTCAGTGCGTAACCTGCGGCATCTAAACGGATCATTTTAATATTATTTTCAGAAAATGTTGTTAAAATACGTTTTAAATAGGCTTTCCCTATCTCAGATGTCACATCTATATCTATTTGATTGTCTGTAAAGGTAGTCCAAAAATCTGCGCTTTCATTATTAGGTAATGAAAAATGAGTAAAACAACTACCAGGCCTAGGTCGATATATTTTTTCTTGTTGTGTAGTATTTAAACCGTTCGGGAAAACTTTTTCTTTGGTTAAAAATAGTTCCCAAAATGGGGATTTTCTACCGTTTTTTAATACATCTTTAAATTCTTCAGATTGGGCTGACATATGATTTACGATAAGATCAGCCATCAACTCATGATTTTTACCCAGCTCTTTTATATCATCCCAATTGCCAAGCCTGCTATCGACTTGGGTATGATCTATAGGGTCGAAACCAGCATCACTACCATCTATTGGATAATAAAAGGGTAACAAATGAACACCGGAAAACAAATCTGAAAGTTGCTCATTTAACAAGTTGGTTAATGACTGGGTATCTGCTCCAGTGAGTCTATCAATGTAGGTGATTAGCTGAACATTATTTTTCATAAGTTTACCATTTAATTTTAAGTTGCATCTTAATCGATTAAGTTCTATCTTTATATACAATATAGTATTAATCAAGAATAATTTAATTTTTCTTTAAGATGCTAAGACAAAATAACTAAATAGCGATAATTTTTTTTAGCTATCATTAACATAAAAAGTTTTATTAACTGGGGAAGAATAATGAACCAAACGAATAACTTAACACTAGGCCCACAACTATCTGAAGATGCGTCGGTAAATAGAATTAAACTTCTGACATATATGATGTTTTTTGTTTTTGCGATGACCTCGGATGCAGTAGGGGTTATCATTCCACAATTAATAGAAACCTATCAATTAAATTTAACACAAGCGAGTGCATTTCATTATGTGCCCATGATTTTCATTGCATTGAGTGGTTTGTTCTTAGGATACTTGGCCGATAAATGGGGGCGAAAAGCAACGATTGTTATTGGGTTGGCAATTTTCTCTATCGCATGCTTTTTATTTTCCTTAGGTAGTTCTTTCCTGTATTTTTTATCATTACTCGCTCTAATTGGCATCGCTATTGGTTTATTTAAAACAGGTGCGTTAGCGCTTATTGGTGACATCTCTTCGTCAAATAAAGATCATACGTCGACGATGAACAAGGTAGAAGGATTTTTTGGTATAGGTGCTATGGTAGGTCCTGCGATTGTAAGTTACTTACTCGTTGCTGGTATATCTTGGAAGTACTTATACATAAGTGCTGGTGTGTTATGCGCACTACTATGCTTGGCCGCAATGAAAACTAAATACCCAGTTAGCAAACCAAGTACGGAAGGGAAAATAAATTTAAAAAGCTCACTTAAGGTAATGAAAGACCCTTATGCGATGGGATTTTCATTGGCAATAGCGTTATATGTTGCCACAGAAGTTGCCATCTACGTTTGGATGCCAACACTCTTGGCTGATTATACAGGCTCTCTGGTTTGGCTGGCTACATACTCACTCACTATTTTCTTTGCTTTAAGAGCGGGGGGGCGATTTTTAGGAGTATGGATGCTAAAACATTTTAACTGGCAAACAGTGATGTGTTGGTTCTCGTTAGCCGTATTTTTGTGTTATTTAGGCACGGCAATAATGGGTGTTGAAGCAGCAGTTGTACTATTGCCACTTTCAGGTTTATTTATGTCGATGATATATCCGACCCTTAATTCTAAAGGGATCAGTTGTTTTCACCCATCAAAACATGGTGCTGTTGCTGGAGTTATTCTGTTTTTTACCGCTGTTTCTGCCGCAGTATCTCCACTTCTTATGGGCATTATCAGTGATCTGTTTGGTCATGTATCTTATGGCTTTTACTTAGCAACATTCTTTTCAGCTATTCTAGCGTTAGCTGCTATTTATAACCTGATAGCAGATCCCACTCAGCATAATCCTCAAAACTAAATCTTATTATTTATCAGTAGATTAATAAAAAAACAAAATTGAATATAAAAAATAACTTGCAAAATGATTGCATCTTACACAATAATCAACTTAATCGATTAAGTTGGTCGTTTTAGCAGAAATATTTTAAAATATAAAACATACTATAAAAAAACTTGGGGAAGTAAATGAAACATACAACATATAAAAAATTAATATTAAGTACATTAGCCATGGCTATATGCTCGAGCTTAAGTGCAGCGGAAACAACCAAAACGAAAGTAGAAAATAAAAAAGGCATCGATTTTGAGCGAATCGTAGTAACAGGTGCCACGGGTAAAGGCACAACAGTGATGGCATCAAGCGTTTCAGTAAGTACTATCTCTGGTGATCAAATAGAAGTAGCAGCACCAAGAAGTAGTGCAGAGGCATTTAGAAATATCCCCGGGGTTCGTGCTGAAGCATCAGGTGGCGACGGTAACGCTAACCTTGCGGTTCGCGGTCTTCCTGTAGCAGCAGGTGGCGCTAAATTCATGCAAATTCAAGAAGATGGTTTACCTATTCTACAATTTGGTGATATCGCTTTTGGTAACACAGATATTTTCTTACGCATAGATTCTACAATGGCTTCTATTGATGCTATTCGTGGTGGCTCTGCATCTACACTTGCTACAAATGCTCCTGGCGGCATAATCAATATCGTTAGCAAAAATGGTAAAACTGAAGGAGGTAGTGTAGCTACAACAATCGGTTTAGATTACGACTCTACTCGCACAGATTTTGAATTTGGTGGCGACATTAACGACTCTACCTATTTCCATCTTGGGGGGTTCTACCGTCAAGGTGAAGGTGTACGTGATACTGGTTATACGGGTAATAAAGGCGGCCAAATTAAAGCTAATATAACTAAAGAGTTCGATGCTGGTTACGTAAGACTTTATTTCAAACATTTAGATGATACAACAACCGCTTATTTACCTATGCCTGTTTATGCTGATGGTTCTTCAGTTGAAGGGTTTGATGCTTCAACTGGAACTCCTCACACTCCATATCACACCTCTATGATCACAACAGATGGTGCTGGAAATGGACGTCTTGCTGATATGCGTAATGGCATGAGTCCGAAAGTTGATGCGCTTGGTTTTGAAGCTGTATTTGATTTAGGCAATGACTGGTCTGTTGAAAACAGAATGAGAATTTCTCGCACTAAAGGTAGCTTTACTGGTCCATTCCCTGAAAGTATTCAAGGAAGTCAAGGCTTAGCTGACAGTATAGCGGGTGCTGGTGCAACATTAACTTATGCAAATGGTCCACAAGCAGGTAATGCTTATACTGCTGATAACCTCATGCGTATTCACTCATTTGATGTCGAAATGACTAACCTTGATTTTATGGTTAACGATTTTAAATTAACAAAAATAATGAATGATACGAGTTTTACATTTGGTTTATATAACTCATCTCAAACCATTCAACAATCGTGGTTATGGAATTCTTACTTATATGAAGTGAAAGGCCAAGATGCTGCGCTTGTTGATGTAACTGCCGCTGACGGTACTGAATTTTCTGACAATGGTGTTATTGGATACGGTGTTCCAGCTTGGGGTAACTGTTGTACGCGTAATTACGATCTACAATATGAAGTTTCTGCTCCATACGCAGCGTTTAGCACAAGTTTTGATAACATCAATGTAGACGGTAGTGTTCGCTTTGACAGTGGAACAGCAACGGGGACTTTCGCAGGCGCTGCTCAATCGACAGTTGACATGAACGGTAACGGCAGTATTCATCAAATCGAAACGAGTGTTTCAAATGTAAACAACGCCGATGCTAACAATGTAAATTATGATTGGAGCTACGTGTCTTACTCTTTAGGCGCTAATATTCAAATTAATGACGACTTAGCTGCATTTGGTCGTATCAGCAAGGGGGCTACCGCTAACGCAGACCGCTTGGCTTTTGGTAAAATAGATGCTACTGGTGTTGCAAAAGATGAAGATATTTATGATGAAGTAGATCAATTGGAATTGGGTGTTAAATTCCGTCAAGATAACTTGTCTGTCTTTGCGACAGCGTTCTTTGCACAAACGCAAGAGCAAAATTTTGAAGCAACTAGTCAACGATTTTTTGACCGTGAATATGAATCAAAAGGTATCGAAATTGAATCGACTTACTATGTTGGTAATTTTGATGTACGTGCTAACTTAACGTGGACTGATTCTGAAATAACTAAAGATTTTGTTAACCCAAGCGTTGTTGGTAATACGCCAAGAAGACAAGCCGATGTTGTTTACTCTATAACAGGTCGTTATAACTTCAATGAAGGTTCAGCGGGTGTTAACGTTATTGGTACTTCAGATTCATTTGCTCAAGATAACTTTGACCAAACTGATCCTAACGCACTTATTTTAGACGGTTATGTTCAAGTAAATGCCTTTGCTCAATACCGTCTTTCTGACGCATTTAGTGTTTCCTTAAATATTAACAACGTTTTTGAAACTGTGGGGATCACCGAAGCAGAAGATGCTACAGCTGCTTCTGCCAAAACTATTATCCGTGCAAGATCAATACAAGGTCGTTCAACGACTCTTACGTTTAAATACGAATTTTAATCCTAAATTATAATATTATAAGTATTAACTAGCCCATTTAATATGGGCTTTTTTTCAAGGTAAATCTATGTTTTCTTTAATCAGTTATGGCGAAGTGTTAGTCGATTTTCTGCCAACGTCAGTCAATGACCCAAGTTACATTCCGTTAGCTGGAGGTGCGCCTGCCAATGTCGCAGTAGCTTATGCTAAGTTAGGTGGAGCAGGATACTTTGCTGGAGGTGTTAGCGAAGACAATTTTGGTAACATGCTCATGCAAGCATTAGAAAATGAAGGCGTTAATACCGATTTCGTTAAAAGAATAGTAGGCGCAAATACCGCTTTAGTATTAGTTAGCTTAGACTCTTGTGGTGAGAGAACATTTAATTTCTATCGTCATAATACAGCCGACATGCAATATGGCATCTCTCAAGTTGATAAAATCAACTGGCAAAACATGGGTTTTTTTCACTTTTGTTCAAACACCTTAACTAGCCAGCCAATGTATAGCGATACGCTTTATGCGATAAAAAATGCGAAAAGAAATAAGGTATTAATTAGCTTTGATGTAAATTTACGCCAACAACTTTGGCAAGAATTATCCCTATTGATGTCCCGAGTTGAAGCCTGTATCGAAGAAAGCGATATAGTCAAATTGAGTAAAGACGAAGCCGAATACTTAGCAAAAATAAAGCAAGTTGATGTCGATGTTTATGTACAATATTTACTATTACTTGGCGCTAAACTTATTGTCATCACTGATGGTCCAAACCCTGTTCAAGTAACTTGCGCTAGTTTTTCAATAATGCTTAAAGTACCTAAAGTATCTCCCGTTGATACTACTGGCGCCGGTGATAGCTTTATTTCAGGTTTTCTATTTTCACTCGCCAAATCTGTGGAAAATGATGAAAGTATCGATACATTATATGAAATTATTGAGCAACGTGAATACGTTTCTGTTGCGGTGCTATTTGGCGCTAATTGTGGTGCTTTTACCTGTCAGAAAAAAGGGGCCTTCACGGCATTACCACACTTAACTGATATCTAATATTCGACATAACTTACTCTTACTTACCTAGGACCGACATGCAATCTAGAGAAAATCTTAATAGTTGGCAGCAATTAACCCAACATGCACAACTAATGAAAAATCAGCATATGAAGGACTTATTCGCAAAAGATAGTCAGCGATTTCGTAAGTTTTCAATAAAACTGCCTTCTATACTATTAGATTATTCTAAAAATGCGATCACAGAAGAAACTATTACGCTATTAACCGAACTAGCTAAAGAGTGTGAAGTTGAAAAATGGCGTGAAAAAATGTTCAGTGGTGAACGTATTAACAAAACTGAAGATCGTGCTGTTTTGCATACAGCATTAAGGGATCGTTCTAAAAAACCACTTTGGGTAGATGGTAAAAACATTTCAGAAGATATTGAAAAAACACTAGAACAAGTTAAAAAATTTAGTGATGATATTCGTCAAGGTTTATGGCGAGGATATTCGGGCGAGCGTATCACCGATATAGTAAATATTGGCGTTGGTGGTTCTAATTTGGGACCTCAAATGGTGACTGAGGCATTAAAAAGGTTTAGTGATAACTGCGTTAACGTCCATTATGTGTCGAATGTTGATGGTACTCAAATAGCTGAAGTACTGCGGCCATTAAATCCAGAAAAAGTGCTATTTATTGTGTCGAGTAAAACATTTACCACGACAGAAACCATGTTAAACGCTAAAACAGCGATAAAGTGGCTAACGGCGTCTTCATTTGATCATTCCGTGATTGAAAAACATTTTATCGCCGTTACTGCCAATAAAGAAAACGCCATGAAATATGGCATATCAGCAGCAAACATCTTTAATATGTGGGATTGGGTTGGCGGACGATTTTCATTATGGTCTGCTATCGGCCTTCCTATTGCGATCAATCTTGGTTTTGATCATTTCAAAGCGCTATTAGATGGCGCTTATGAAATGGATTGCCATTTTTGTAATACGCCAATAGAAAAGAATATTCCGGTAATATTAGCATTATTAAGTATATGGAATTGCACTTTTTTAGGCGCGCAATCTCAAGCCATTTTACCTTACGACCAATCCTTACATATGCTATCTGCTTATCTTCAACAAGCTGAGATGGAGAGTAATGGTAAATCGGTTAACTGGGATGGTGAAGCGATCTCTTATCCAACCGTTCCGTCAATATGGGGAGAATTAGGCATTAATGGGCAACATGCTTTTTATCAATATTTACATCAAAGTAATAATATTGTTCCAGCCGACTTTATTGGTTCTGTAGAAAGTGTCACGCCTATTGAAGGGCACCATGAATCCCTCATGTCTAATTTTTTCGCGCAAACTCAAGCGCTAATGCAAGGTGTTAATGAACAACAAGTTAGGGACGATTTAATAGCCAAAGGACGTACACCTAGCTACATCGATAAAGTCGCACCCCATAAAGTTCACAAGGGTAACCGGCCAACCAATACTTTATTAATGAATAAGATTTCGCCCTTTACGCTCGGTAGTTTAATTGCGATTTACGAACATAAAATATTTGTTCAAGGCATTATTTTGCAAATATGCTCTTTTGACCAATGGGGAGTTGAGCTAGGTAAAGGTTTAGCCAGTAGAATAGAAAGTGAGCTTCACAATAACTCTATCGATCTCGCTCACGATAGCTCTACCTGGAATCTTATGATGCATTACGAGGAAGTAAAGAATCGCAGTAGGTAGAATTATAGCTGACAATACTCAAAATAATTATTATGAATAAACATCCTTACTACTCGATAGATATAGAAAATGGTGCACGAATTATTTTAACACCATGCCCTGGAACTCAGGGAGTTGAACTCGAAGTATCAATAAAAACTTAAAGCAAACCGGTGCAATGGTCTTATTGACTCTGATGTTTGATGAAGAGATGACAAGAAACCATATAGAGTTACTGCCAGATTTATGCAAACAATATGATATTACTTGGATACAATTACCTATGGTCGATGATGAGGTGACAAATAAAGCATTTGAAGATAAATGGAAGCAATATCAAGCACTAATATTAGCCACCATTGATAATGGTGGCTGTGTAACAATTCACTGTAAAGGTGGTAAGGGAAGGACCAGATTAGTCGCGGCAATGATGTTAACTTGCCACGGCTGGCCAATTGAAAAGGTCATCAGCTGTATTCAAAAGGTTCGGCCTGAGGCCTTAAAAGTCAAAAAACAATTAGCTTATCTCAGATTTTTCTTAGAACAGAAAGAATGGGACCTTTATAAAAGGTGATTCATTCTATCTTTATTTTAATCTCTGCGGGTTTAATTTTGCGCCGCTTGTGGCGCAAGGAAATTGACATTTAACGAATTACTATGCCACCCATGATAATGCTTTGTAAAGGAAGGACCGGATTAGGACGAATTACTAAGTTATCAAGACACCCATGATAATTCTTTATTACCCCATATCCACATTTATGATTCAATTGAATCAAACAGCTATAAAAGATAGGATAATAAAGTTATCAAGACACCCATGAAAATTTTATTTTTTATCTCTTAGATGAGTTAGGCAGTATCATCCCATATATATCGAGAGCGATAGTAGGTAGTTATGTTTATTATTAGGTATGTACTGGTGATGCTGTATTGTATTTGCATTTATAACTTTTCAAGAAGCAATAGAAGTTTTAATAATTGGTTATTTGATTATATTTCGCCTAGGCAACAAACCAGCATGCTTAAAAATTGTGGAATACAATGGTTGCTACTGGATTTTGAAGGTTCCAAAAATACAGAATCTTTAAAAACTTGTTTTGAAGAGTTTAGCGAAGAAATTTTTAATAGCCCTAGACTTTCAAAAATAACCCTACGCATACGCAATAGTATGAAAGAATGAAAAGGATTAGAACAGTTTAAATCATAACGGTGAACGACCCCTTGTGGCACCCCTAGAGTTGACCTAAAAGCTGGAAAAGATTAGGGTCTTCATAGAGAGAAAAGTTATCAAGACACCTATGATAATTCTTTATTACCTCATATCCACATTTATGATTCAATTGAATCAAACAGCTATAAAAGATAGGATAAGAGAATTAACTTCAAGTAAATATAAGTTATTTTATTTTTATTTAAATAAGTAGGCTGAAAATTATAAAGCCTCGTTACGATTAAAAACTTGTTAGAAGCGATCTTTTTTCGTGCCTCTACTGAAAGGTCTCTTATACACAACTTTCAGGCTGTCATTAATAGTACTTCTTTAATTTTTTGGAATTAATCTATATGAAAAATCAATCTGGTTTCACTCTGATTGAACTTGTAGTGGTTATTGTTATCTTAGGGGTTTTGTCAGCGGTAGCTGTTCCTAAATTTATAAGCATACGAAGTGATGCTCAACAATCCGCAATGGATGAATTAAAGGGCGCCTTAGTGTCAGCTAGCACGCTAGTTAACGCTAAGGCCATAGTTGAAGGACTTGGTAATTTGCAAGATGCAGAACTATCATCAGGAATAAAGATTCATTGGGGGTATCCTTCCAATACACAGACAAACATAAGATTAGTTCTAGATTTCACTGAAGGCGCTGATTGGGAGTTAACTGGTTCATCACCAGTTATTTTTACATTTTTGAGTGATACAGAAGGTATGCTTGCTGATGCTATAAAAGCAGATAATACACTTTGTAAGCTGACCTATAAGCAAGCTAATAAAGGTCAACGACCAGTAATTTCCATTTCAGGTTGCGCCGACTAATTCCCGAAAGCATGTGCAACAGTGAGAATTACTATGCCAGCCATGATAATGCTGCACAATAATAATGCTCTGAAACAATGCTATCCATTGGCCAACAACAATGCATGTATTTCATCTTGTAAGCCTTTGCCTATCGATTTTTATAGATGTTGACTAAATGAGTGAATTTCAGGCAAGTTTACTTTTCCCCCAAGGTAGCCGTGTTTTCTTGTGGTCTTAGTGCTGTTTTTGCATGTAGTTAAGTTTACGCGCTATTCAAACAAGCTTGGGCATTTGCTTTACCGTGTGCTCGCTTTAACCCCACGTGCTCAGTAAATTCACACAAATGCTCTGCGGTGCCGACCGCGCCAGTGAATATACCTTCAAAGTTTGTGGTGAGTTTTAGCCAGCTTTTATCGCTGATGTGAAGTCTTGACAGTATATTTGCGGTTTTGTTATCGATAGCGCCTCGTTTGTCTGCTCTTATTACGCGACCTGTTTCATCTACAAGGGTTAAATAGTCCTTCAAGCTAAAGCGGATACCTGAGGTTTTCTCTTGCTGTTCATGGCCCGTAAAAGGTAATAACCTTGTCGGTTGCTCTCCCATGATGGCTGCCTTGATGCGCAGTTGAATACTGGTAAAATTCGATTGCTCAGGTGTTGGGGCAATGCCAGCACGCACTGGATTTAAATCTACATAAGCCATACAAGCAAGTAATGCCCCTTCATCGAGCAGGGCTTGTGATTTAAAGCGTCCTTCCCAAAAGTGCCCCGTGCATTCATCTTCTTTATTGGCTTGTCGAGCAATAGGCTCGTTTAATGCCCGCATAAACCAACTGATATCGATTAAGCGCTGTTTATAGACCTGTGCTGTTTCTTCAACTATTTCTATTTCGAATGTCGTTAATGATTGCTGTCGCTGATATTGACGGGTTAACAGGGTGCCTTTAAACAACGTATGCCAACGGGACAGTACCTCGAACGTCGTCCAGTTGTTAACTTGTTCACTATCAACATGAAGGACTAAATGTAAGTGATTATTCATGACAGCGTGAGCACAAATATCAATAGCAAAGACTTGAGATAATTTAAAAATACGTTGTTCAATCCAATGACGCCTGTGCTCATAACTGACACCAGTTTCTTTATCAACACCACATAAAAAGGCTTTTCGAACGGTTTGACTGCAAATATGATAATACGGCGTATCAGATAAACTAATTTGTTGTGAACGAGGCTTGGGCATAATAATCACCACACTTATAAGAGGGTAACTTAAGTGTAGTTTATTATTGAAAAAACAAACAAGTTATTATGGGTGGCTTAATTAATGTTTTTTATGAGGAGTACCGATAACACTACTTAAATCACATCTAAAAATAGACTAGTTACCATCATCATGAACGTTTAAGAAACATATTACCCTATCTCCTAAATTTTGCTTCTAAAGGCATAGACTTATTTGGTGTTAGTTACCTGAAGAACTAAAAGATATATTCTGATATCATCAAAAAAACTGTTTTTTGCTTAATGGGTTTAGTCATATAATCATTCATTCCTGATTTAATCGCTTTTTCAGTATCTTGGATACTAGCATGAGCTGACATACCAATAATTACAGTATCATTATCAAACATTCTAATTTGTTCTGTTGCTTGTAGTCCGTCTAACTCAGGCATTTGTATATCCATTAACACTAAAGAATAAGTATTGTTTTTCATTTTTTCTACTGCTTGTAAGCCATTCTCTGCTATATCAATTGAAATACTTAATGGCTCTAGTGTTTTTTTAGCTACAATTTGGTTGATTCTATTGTCTTCAACTAGCAAGATTTTTTTTCCATACAAAGCTGCTTTTAATTTTACTAAATCAAAATCAGCTGATTCTTCTATTTTTTTCTCTAACTTTTCAGTAGAGTATGTCAAAGGTATGGTGAATGTGAATTCAGTGCCTTTATCTCGTTCACTTTTTAGTGTGATTTCCCCCCCCATCATTTCGACTAATTGCTTACTTATCGCTAATCCTAATCCTGTGCCACCAAACTTTCTAGTGATTGAATTATCGGCTTGAGAAAAAGCTATAAATAAGTTTTTTTGTTGTTCTGGCGTTATACCTATTCCTGTATCTTTAACACTTAACTCTATGATAACGTTATTTTCGTTTTGTCTTTTTAGACGAGTGTTAATATCAATACTGCCATGTTCCGTAAATTTTATAGCATTACTAACCAAATTAATGATGATTTGTTCTATTTTTAGTGGATCACCAATTAAGTGGCTAGGAATCGAATCATCTAATAGGAAATTTAATGATATATTTTTTTTATCAATATCCGACTTACAAATTTGTGTTATTTTTTTAAGAATAGCACTAAAGCTAAATGAGATTTTTTCCAACTCAAGTTGCTTGGATCCTATTTTAGAAAAGTCTAATACGTCATTAATTATTTGCAGTAAGTGTTCACCTGAACGTTGTATTTGTTCAAGTGAATCATCTTTTTCAAATAAAACTTTGGTGTTTCTTCCTATTTCAGCAAAACCTAACACTGCATTCATAGGGGTTCTTATTTCATGGCTCATGTTTGATAGAAAAATAGATTTTGCATTATTTGCTGCATTTGCTTTATCAATAGCATCATTTAGCGCATTATTCTGAGACTTTATCTTTGATAGATTCTTTGAAATTTCTTGGCTCATGGTGTTTATCCCTTGAGCTAAAGTACCTAATTCATCCGAACGACAATCTTTAATTAAGTCTTTATAATTACCTAATGCAATGTTATTAACTGATTTGTTCATCACGATAAGTCGTTTAAAAACCAGCTTGTTCAAAAAATAAAGTGTAAGTGCAATAACGCTAAAAAGAAGTAGGGTGCCAACTAAAAAGAGAGGCAGAATAACAATACTTCCTTCCATTGCTTCTTTTGAAAATAAACTCATTGCATACCATTCTATTTCCTCGATATACACAATAGCGGCTATATAATTAACTTCATTAATTCTGATATCAATCGTTTTTACCAAATGACTATTAGTATTATTTTTTAGTTTTATTAAGCTGCTTTTATCTAGATCATCCCCGATGACTTGATGCCATTCTTTGTTGGACAAAAACTTTGAAAGAGAGGGATGATAACGACTGGTATTTTCATTCAAACTAGTACGAAATACACCATGATTATCAATAAGTACATCTAAAATATCTTGGTTAGAGGTACTGAGTAATTGATTAGTAATAGTTGAGACTAATGCGTAGCTTCCAACCGTTCCAATGACTTGATCATTTTCTCTTACTATATAATCAAAAAAAACATAGGTGTTTCCATCAATAGTATTAATATCAGCATCGACATAAAACTCATTATTTTCTTTTAGCTTTTTTGGTAGCCAAGAATTTTCTTCTAATTTCAGCGGAACCGTTTTTATGGTATTGCTCTCTTTATTCCAATCAATACTAGTAAGGGGGGCAATTGAAAGGATAAACCAGCCATAGCAATCTATAACTTGACAGTCTTTTTTAACAGACTGAATCGCTTTTGTTTTAAATTTTTCATTATCGTTATTTTTCATCCAGTCTTGATATGTATTATTGAGCAAGGAACGTTTAACTAGATTTAAGTTTTGTGTAAAATGACTGAGGGCTTTTTCTTTGTTGATAATGGCATGTTGAAGCACCATTTTTTTACCTAAATCTTGTTCAACTCCAGTAATAAAATCTTTTAAAAAATATGAAAAAAACACTAATACAAGAGTAAAAACCAAAATAATTAAAAAGATTATTCTAAGACGAATCGATTTGTTTTTTATGGATTTATTAGTCATCAATTGGGGCGATTTATTAATATTCTTACTGT
The DNA here is from genome assembly GCF_001767295.1 of Colwellia sp. PAMC 20917. GTDB lineage: Bacteria > Pseudomonadota > Gammaproteobacteria > Enterobacterales > Alteromonadaceae > Colwellia_A. The sequence continues at coordinate 344,266 of NZ_CP014944.1, read as the reverse complement.
AGTTATAAACCAAATATCATTATTAAGCAAAGCAAAGTCTATACTGATAAGGCAATACATTATATGTAACCTTATAGCTAACGGCACCTGCTGTTAGCGTTTGATATCGGGCATGTTATCTCCCCACTTAATTTAGGAGATAAACATGAGAATTACGCTTAGCCAAGAACAATGGCAAACCATCATTGACTATTGCCATTGATCAACTTCGAGCTTTTATGCGTGGTGATCTGCTAATCATTGTAGGCGGACACCTGAAATAATTTATAATTTTTCGCGTCAAAATTAGTAAGAAAAAACAGTCATGAACCTTTTATAGTTTGGATGAAGTAGAATATTACTTTTAAGGTGATTTAGGTGAAATCGTCATATAAATTTAGATTGGTTTGGCGAATATTACTCAGACATCTCAATAAGCTGAACATAAAGAAATTGTAGATTTTATTTTAATAAAAATATTAATTGTAACTATATAGGGTATCACTATTTTATCAGCTTACTATTTATCAATACACACTAAAGATATAGTTAATTTATTAGAACACTTGAATTACCATCGGGGGAAGAGTTTCTTTCAAGGAGTCTCTATAAGTTTTTTCATAAATATCAATATTCATTTGTTGCAATATTAAAGTCAGTTTAGGAACCAATTTGTGATGTTTTTTATGGAGATAATGAAACAACGGTTCACGGCCTAGTGATTCACTGTAATGGCTGGTAGAAAATTTAGAATCGACGCTCTTAAAATAGGCACCTATCGTTAGAGGTAAAAGTAACACGTCAATTCTATTTTTATTTAACATATTAATACCTTCTTTGTGACCATTAACTTTATAGCAGTCCACTTTCATTGTTGTTGATATTTTTTCCACAAGAATAAGTCCTCGTATTAGACGTCAACTAACTTGTCCGGTTGGCGTCAATTAACTTGGCCGGTATTTGAATTTAGTTGCATAGCTTGTTTTTTTCGGTAACTTTCTCCTTTTATTTGATAGATATCACTGTGGTGAACAAGTCTGTCGATAGCAGCAACAGTCATCATGTTGTCACCAAATATACTATCCCACTCACTGAATGCTTGATTCGATGTGATCAACAAACTGCCTCGTTCATAACGATGTGCAATCAGTTCAAACAACACCTGACTTTCACTATCAGTCTTTTTCACATAGCCGATATCATCTAATATCAACAGCTCATATTTATCGAGTTTTCTTAGGGCATCAGTTAAGCCCAACGTTTCTTTTGCACGTTGGAGTTCTTGAACAATAGCTGTACTAGTGCTGAATTTAACGCGCACTGCTTTTTCAAGTAATGAGTAACCAATAGCACACGCTAAGTGAGTTTTCCCTAAACCACTAGCACCAAACAATAAGATATTATGGCCTTGTCTAAGCCAGTCAATCTGATTAACTTTTTGTTTCATTTGCAGTGACGTAATACCTTCTATTTCGTCAAATTTATATTGATGTAGTTGTTTACCTACGGGTAATTTACTCTCTTTAAGTAACCGTTTTAATCGACTTTCATGACGATGATTAGCTTCAAGTTCACATAGCTCGGCAAGGAATAATTCAGGCTCCCACTCCTGTGAAACAGCCTTTTGGGCAAGGACTTCCCATTCTTTGGCTATCGCACTTAAGCGCAGCTCTTTCAGTAATATTGGTAAGCTTAGAATATTAGCCATGTAACCCTCCAAGCAATATATCGTAATCACTTATTTGATGTTGATGACTGACAATGTTTGGTATGACGAGCGTGCTAGGGGCAAACAATTTACGGCACATATCAATAGATATAAACTTACCTTGCTCGTGGTTTTTCAAGACATAACGACCAAGGGCATGCTCGCAATTATAGTTATGAGCGAGTAACAATAATTCAACCATATAACGACAGTCTTTATCGCTAACATGCTCTGCTGTTAACTGCTGCCACAACAAACTGAAGTCACCTTCTGGGATCAAATCTTCTCGTAACTGCGAGTATTTGAACGCATTGGGCTTTTTCGCAAGTGAGTGGATCACATGTTTATAATCTACTGCTCGTGATCTTAAGTGTCCTTGAGCATAGACTCTAGACAGGGATAACGTTTTTTCATGACCAAGAAATAAATCCAGCCGAGTATCATAAATGTGTACAAGTAATCGATGACTAATTAATCTAGAAGGTACGGTATACGTCACACGTTTAACACTGATGGTGCTGCTAGAGGTAACTTTAACGTATTGTTCGCAGAAGTCGTTGGTACGACGTTTAGGCAAATCATTTAAGTGCTTGCGCTCTTCATCAAATCGAGTTTTGCATTGGCGATTAATTTTGGCGACAATTACATCAAGAAACGATTGGTACTCGGTAATTGTCGCGAAATCACGACTGCCACGTAGTCGTAATTGCTGATCTACTTTTCGTTTTAAATGGCTATGTGCCACTTCAATCGCACCATTTTCATGAGCTACACCTTTATTGTTACGCGTCGCAACAACGCTATAGTGAGCACATAGCTTTTGATAGCGTTCAGTTAACGCTTCCTGTTCATAATGATTATTGAATGCAGCACTTAAGCTATCGGTTCGGTGTGTCTGTGGTACACCACCACTGCGCCAAAATGCATTTTGTAAACCTGTAGAGAGTGATTCGAAACTTTCACCACCAAAGACAAGTTGAGCATACGTCCAGCCACTGAACACTAACTTGTAATGAAAAAGCTTATGAGAAAATGCTTGGCCTGCAATAGATATTTCAAGTTTGTTCATCCAAGTGTAATCAGATATCCCCATAAACCCTGGCATGTACTTTTGACGAAAGATAACTTCTTGCTCTGGCCCTTCAGTTGCCAACCACTTTTTGACTCGACGTTGTAACGTACGTAAATGATTGTGACCAAATTTACCTGGCATGAGTGTATCGAGCTGATCTAATAAAGTTATGGGTTGAAGTTCAGGATCTGCTTTGAGCAATGGCACTAGATGCTCTTCAAACGCACCATTAAATGGATCTTTGCGTGTTCGATAAACCCTAGGGAGATGTGTGGTTGAATGCTGGCCGGATTCGATACGCCGAGCTGTACGCTCTGACATACCAGATTGGGCAGCGGCTGCTGTTTGTTTATGATCCTTACGATAAGACATATATAAATTAACCTGTTGCTTGGTTATGGGTTTTCCAGACATATCTTTCTCTATTGAATTTGATATATCTAAAGTGTACCAAAACCGGTCAACCTAATTGTCGCGACCCGGCCAAGCTAATTGTCGCCTAATATCCTCGAACACATCCCATCCGATAAAAACCATTTATGTTATTTTTATTCTCCAATAGCTTTTTATTATAAGTAAACATTCTGATATCAATATGATTAATTGGTACTGGAATTTTTATTAAGTTGCCATATTGATTTTCAATTTTTGAAATTCTTGAGACATCACCATCTATTATGCCATTGTTTGCCAAGACCAAAGATCTAGCAATGGGTACATGTATTACCTTTAATTCAATACCTATTTTTTGATATGCTTTTTGAAGTATTAATTCAGAAAAATTTTGTAATACAGCATCTTCCCCTCGACTTAACGTTATTGATTTTGAAAACGTTGATAGTGAGAAAAACGATAATAATATAACAAAAGCACAAAATTTCATAAAACACCCAACCTTTAGAGCGAAATATAATTATAGCAGATGTAAATTGAGGGAAAAGAAACGTTATTGTTTTGTTCAAATACCCTAGTGGACTTCCTTGACTTTGCTTATAAACACCTCTAGTTGAGGTTACGATGTAACTCATTTGTTTTCTAGCAAGGTTAGGGAAGTTCAGAATGTCTGTTTTGATGACACTGTGGGCTAATTATTGAATTGAAATAAACCTAAAAAATGTCGGCTTTCGGCTCATTGTGACTGCTAGGAATAGTGATTATGTTCTCAATTTACGAGCGCTTACTGTCCCAAAACTTTAGGTATGTTTCTAACACCTTAGGTCTTCAAATCGGCATAAGTGACGGTTAAACAAAAGTCCAAACCAATTTAGTTTTAGCCTAATATTTGTAGGTTCTAATGTCCCCTTGGTGCGTTAAAGCGGAAATTAGCAAGTAGTTATAGCTAACGTCTAGTTCAAGGCTCAAAAAAGACACTCAGCGTTATTAGCAATAATGACTTAATTGAACGATAAGCAATGATTTAATATACTTCATTTCTCAGATTGTGAAATCATTTAACTTTATAAGTGACTATAGGTATGAAGACAATTGGCAAGCTCGCCAAAGAGTTAGATATAAATATTGAGACCATAAGGTTTTATGAAAAAAAAGGACTTATTTCTCAACCTATTAAGCCAGAAAATGGTTATCGTTTATATAGTAGTGCTATTGAAGACAAGCTTAGGTTTATCGCTAAAGCAAAAGCTCTTGGCTTTACATTAAAAGAGATATCCTCACTAATGTCTATGGAAAATAACTGCGCCCAAGTAGAAAGCCTAGGTTTGCAAAAATTGGATATAATTCGAAATAAAATATTTGATTTACAGCGTCTAGAGAGCGTTATTAGTAAAATGACAAATTCATGTAAAACCAATCAAGACCAATATTCTTGCCCTATTATTGACTCATTAAAGTAATTGTTGACTCCGTATCTGTATACGGGGTTTATCGTGATGATAAATTACTTAGGAATGATTCTATATGATAAACAAATTACTCGATAAAGTTGGCTCTGGTGGGGTTTTGATAGCAGCCCTTAGTTGTACTGCCTGTTTTCCTGCATTAGGCTCGTTGGTATCCGTATTTGGTTTGGGATTTCTTTCGTTTTTTGAAGGCGTTGCAGTAAATACTTTACTACCTATTTTCGCTACCCTTGCGTTACTCGTAAATATATATAATTGGTATCGCAATAAAAGCCATTTAAGAGGTGCTTTAAGTATTCTTGGTCCTACAGCTGTTTTACTAACACTATATCCTCTTTGGCAATATGGTTGGAGCACCTATTTATTCTACTTTGGCATAAGTTTAATGGTCGTAATGTCAGTATTAGATATTGTAAAACCTATAAAGGAGATAATATGCAAAGTATAAAATTAAACTCAACAATAACTTGTCCAGAGTGCGGACATAATAAAACAGAAAAAATGCCAACCAATGCCTGTCAGTGGTTCTATGAATGTGAATCATGCAAAGCATTATTAAAGCCCTTAAAAGGTGATTGTTGCGTTTTCTGTTCTTATGGAACTGCTAAATGCCCACCAATCCAAGAAGGACAAGATTGCTGTAATAGCTAACCGTCTATGTCCGCTGTTGTGCCATTTTGTCAGTAATGAGAGAATTATTGGTTCGGTCAAATCTATGTGTTTTGAAATACCCATAGTTGACGTAACCATTTGAAGTGGCTTGATTTAAGCTTGGTAATAAACAGTTCATATTGAAACCATAATAATTATATTGGACAAAAATGATAAAATTTAAAAAGTTATTAATTTCTTTACTAGGGTTTAGTTTTTCGATAGCAACTCATGCTAATTCTTTATGTCATAGCTCATGCACCTTTGTTCTAAAAAGTGAACAGTCTGGTGAATACAGTATTATAAATCCCGAAAGAGCTGTTAAGCGAATGACACCTTGGTCAACATTCAAAATTCCACATTCCCTTATAGCTTTAGATACAGGCGTCATTAAAAATACTGAAGTAGAGCTTACTTTTGATATAGCGGATTATCCAATTCAAAAGTGGTGGCCTAAAACTTGGTATGAAGCACCTATTTCTTTAAGGGAGGCTTATAAGTATTCGGCAGTTCCTATCTATCAAGATACAGCAAGTAAAATTAATAAAAAGAGAATGAGTCAATACTTAGCTGATTTTCAATATGGTAATCAAGATATATCATCAGGTATTGATAATTTTTGGTTGAATAAAAGTATAAAAATAAGTGCTAAAGAGCAAGTCGACTTCCTTCAACGCGTATATAATCATAAGTTAGCAGTATCGAAAAGTTCATTGATGCAGTTGAAAGACATCATGTTAGCTGAATCTACCGAAGATTATAAACTATATACCAAAACGGGAGCTGGTGGAGTCGCTCAAGATAAGGCCCTAGGCTGGTATGTAGGGTTTATTGAAACCAAGAAAGAAACTTATTATTTTGCTTTAAATATTGATGGCAAGTCTTTCAAAGAGGTCATCAACACTAGGATTGATGCTGTAAAAGAGCAACTATCGTTAGCGGGAATAATATAACTTAATAATAAATAGCCACTTCAGAATAAAATGCCCTGTTGGTACTGAGCTAGTATTCATTTTATGATGAATGTCGGCAATGGCCAAGCAGACCTTTGGCTATGATAAATTAAACAAAAATTAAGACCGCTTTGTAGCTTCCTGACATAATCGATTAGAACAACCCCTCTTAATAGGAAACACCATCCTAAAGTAGAACATACTTAAGGTCTTTATAGTCTCTGATAACTGTTGATGGGTTTAATAGATGTGTAGATTTACGGTTAAGAGGTGTAAAAAAGTCAATTAAAGTCTAATTACATTGTTATATAACAGGACGATTATTTACAATTTATTTTGTTACATTAATTGCTACAATCTATCGATAAATTCGCAATATGTAATTTTTTGAATCAGCGAGTATATATGAGCTTGCAACACCTTCATGTGTACCGAGGCGTTACTTCTTGGGTCGCACGGAATCATCATGTAATTTATCCCCTAAAGACCTTATATCATCAGACTCACTTAGTTTAGGATCTGTCCGTAGTAAATTGGTCACTTGTTGAAGGGAATTTCTTTAGATACCATCTACAAATCAATAAGAGATAGTTATTTAGATTAGCCGTAACAATTTGTTTATTAAAGCAAAAACGGGATTACATCGCTGTAATCCCGTTCTTTAATTTGGTGCTCGCTACTGGACTCGAACCAGTGACACCTTGCATGTCATGCAAGTACTCTAACCAACTGAGCTAAGCGAGCAATTGTTAGTTGCTTTAACCAACGGGCGTCATATTATCGATATGAAATGTTAGTTGCAAGTAGTTTTATGTATTTCAATTTAAATAATTAACTGTTTGCTTATTAATGCGCCATTTCGACTCTTTTTTGAATGATACTGAGTCGCCAAGCTAATAATACGGCTGCAGTTGTTAAGCCAAAAATTATACCTATCCAAAAACCATAAGGACCAATCGGGTCAATTATCCAGTTGGTTAACCCTAAAATTAGCCCTAAACTTAAGCCAATGACCCAATATGAAAAGAAAGTAATGTATAAAATAGACTGCGTATCTTTATAGCCTCGCAATGCTCCCGCAGAAATAACTTGTATTGCATCGGAAAACTGAAATAAAGAAGCTAAAAACATTAAGCTAGCGGCTAACTCAATCACTTTTCTATCTAGCGTATATATTTCTGCGATGGGGTAGCGTAAAGCAATCGTTAATAGTGCAGTACCAACTGCAATAACAAGTGACAATATCAGTGAATAATTGCATATTTCTTTCGCGTTAGCTAAATCATTATTACCAACGGCATAACCCACTTGTATAGTCACGGCCATAGCTAAACTTAATGGCACCATAAATACTAAGCCTGAAAAGTTAATGGCTATTTGATGGCTTGCAACAACCTCTGCGCCAAAGGGCACCAGAATAATTGCGACTACGGCAAATAAACTCACCTCAAACAGTAATGACATTGCAATAGGAAAACCGATCGTCAGTATTTCTTTTATTTCTAGCCAATTTGGCCAGTAAAAACGTTCAAATAATGAGGCATGTTTTAATTTTTTTGATACGTAACAATAAATGAACATCGAGACAAACATAACCCAATAAACGATAGCTGTGGCGATACCACAACCGGCACCACCTAATGCAGGCATGCCAAACTCACCGTAGATAAAAATATAATTAGCCGGAATATTAATTAACAAACCTATGATACTGATGATCATTGTTGGTTTGGTATGCGACAAACCTTCAGAGTAGTTTCTTAAGACAAGATATAAACAAAAACCCGGACCACCCCAAACGATATAGCCTAAGTAGTCAAAAAGTAATTGTTTTAAATGACTTTCTAGTGGGATTTGTTCAATGACTAAGGGGGTGATCGCATAATATAAAACGATCAACAACAGACCTAAGGTTAATGCTATCCATGCGGTTTGATAGGTCGCTTTGGCAACGTAATGGAATTTTTTTGCTCCAGCAAGTTGCGATACTATGGCAGCAAGTGCCATGACTAAACCATATATAGTTAGTATTAAGGGTAACCAAACACTGCTAGCAACCGCTACTGCAGCCATGTCGGTTGCACTCACTCGACCAGCCATCACCGTGTCTGCAAATCCCATTAGGGTTTGCACAAGTTGAGCGATCAAAATAGGATAAGCCAATTTCATTAGGCTTTTGGTGTTTTTTCTAAAGTCAGTAATATTCATTAGGGAAGAGTGCTTATAAAACCATCATTTTAAGAAGAAAAATGATCAAGATGAGAATGATATAGGTTTAAAGCAGTTGTGCAATGTTTCTCTAGTGAATTTAGCCTTTATAAAAAACAATGGTGAAGCGAAAACAAGAGTAATAATTACTAAAAAACTTGTTCGTCATCACTGTCTATCGCTAATTGAATTTTTTGGCGGTATTCATCAATATGCATATTTAAGTGAATATCTCGACAACAAGAAGGGCACTCTTCGTAATAATCTTGATCACCAGCCGATGTATCTAAAGCTAAATGTAAGTGATGACCACAATGAGGGCAGCTAATACGTTTGTCTTTTATCGCTTGTAAGCTTGATTCCTGGGACATTTTGCCTCCTAGATTCTTTTGGTTACTGATGATTAAGTATGTTCATATTTGTAAAAATCGCTAACAAAATCAAAAATAAAGTTGTCTAAATTATTTAACTTACTGTGTGCAATCAATTTTATTTTAACATTAATGTAATGATAAAATTCGAGATAACAAAGCTCTCGATTGATCAATATAGATACCACCAAATAGATTTGCATGATTTAGGATATGATAAAAATTATAAATGAGCTTTCGTTGCTCATAGCCTTTTTCAAGGGGGAAAATATCTTGGTAACCCTGATAAAAATCATAAGGTAGTTGGCCAAAGAGTTCGGTCATCGCAATATCGACTTCTCGGTCACCATAATAGCAAGCAGGATCATAAATGACTGACAAAGAGTCCGTGAAGCCTAAGTTACCCATCCATAAGTCACCATGAACTAGGCAAGGTTTAACATCGTGATGATTTAATGCGTCGTGGCAAATATCAGTAATATGGTCAATGTTACCCAGTGTTATTGATTTTTCGCTCAGTAATTGTAATTGCCAAGCAACTCGTTGTTCTGAGAAGAAGGTTTTCCAATTACTACGCCAGTTGTTCGGCTGTAAAGTGTCGCCAATATAATTGTCGTGTTGCCAACCAAATTGTCCATGTGACGAACCTTTATGCATCAAGGCGAGCTGTGCACCTAAATTATACCAATGTTTTTCGGTAGCGTGTGAAAATGGAATGTAATCAAGCACAATAAAGCTTTTATCAAGGGTGCTTCCTAATGCTATAACTTCAGGGCAAGTGATTTGTTTAAGAGAACGTATTTGATTTAGGGCGTAAGCTTCTGATTCAAAATGGTTGAAGTGATTTTTATCTTTAATTTTAATAAAGTAATGATGTTGCTTATTGCTTAGTTGGTAAGCTAAATTGCTTTCACTTGTTGAAATAAGGCGTTTTTTTTCAATTGTGAATTGCTCACCGGTTTCAGTTTTGATTGCTTGCTCAATAGATTGCCACATAATGCACCAATTATTCATTGACCCTGTTGGTGTGAGTATAGTTAATAATTGAGCAATGTGTTTATTTTGCTGAGCTGATTTTAATTTTCAATAATTAAGTGAGCTATTTTATTGGGTACGCCATCCCATTCTTGTGCATCGCCAGGTGCGGGTTTTACTTCGGTTATTCTCGGCCATACTTTAGCTAACTCAGCATTGAGTTCGATAAATTCTTTTTGATCTTCAGGAACGTCATCTTCTTGATATATGGCGCCTGCAGGGCATTCAACCGGACATAAGTCACAATCAATACAGTCTTCAGGACTGATGACTAAAAAATTAGGACCTTCATAAAATGCATCCACTGGGCATACTGCTACACAGTCGGTATATTTACATTTTATACAATTGTCGGTAACTACAAATGCCATAACGTACTCTTTTGATGAGATGAAATATTTTCGAGCTGATCATACCTAGCTTAGCAATAATTTCAATTGTTGATTTAACTGAGAGGTATGTTCAGGTAAAATGCCGAAAAATTCCCTTTTCTCTTTTTGGAACCGCTCACTATGTTGCGTTTAACAAATATCCAACTGCCGCTTGATCATGAAGAAGCTGATATAAAACTGGCTATTCTAGATACATTATCAATTTCTGAAGATCAGCTAATTGATTTTACGGTTCATAAGCGCGGATATGACGCACGTAAAAAAGCAAAAATAGTGTTGATTTATACGCTTGATGTAGACACTCGCCTTAATGAAGAATTACTTGAAAAATTTGCTAAAGACAGCCAAGTAAAAGTAAGCCCTGACATGAGCTACAATTTTGTTGCCCAAGCGCCAGAAGTCTTATCACAACGACCTGTTGTTATTGGCTTTGGTCCATGTGGCTTATTTATCGGATTAGTACTTGCTCAAATGGGATTTAAGCCGATTATTTTAGAGCGCGGTAAAGAAGTACGTCAACGCACCAAAGATACCTTTGGCTTTTGGCGCAAAAAAATACTCAATACTGAATCTAATGTACAATTTGGTGAGGGTGGTGCAGGTACTTTTTCTGATGGTAAACTCTACAGCCAAGTTAAAGACAAGAAACATTATAGCCGTAAAGTGCTGCATGAATTTGTTGATGCAGGCGCGCCTGAAGAAATTTTATTTGTGAGTAAACCGCATATTGGTACCTTTAAGCTCGTTACTATGATTGAGCAAATGCGCGCTAAAATTATTGCGCTTGGTGGTGAAATTCGTTTTGAACAACGCGTTGACGAATTTCATTTTGACGAAGAGCAAGGTACTGATGGACACAAACGTATTAATGGCTTAACACTGGCCAGTGGCGAACGTATTGATACCAATTATGTTGCTTTAGCCGTAGGTCATAGCGCTCGTGACACCTTTGAGATGCTTGTTAAAAATAAAGTCTCGGTAAAAGCTAAACCTTTTTCAGTTGGCTTTCGCATAGAACATGAGCAATCAGTTATTGATGATGCACGTTTTGGTGACAATGCCGGTAATGAAATATTAGGCGCTGCAGATTATAAATTAGTACACCATTGTAATAATGGTCGAAGTGTTTACAGCTTCTGTATGTGTCCTGGCGGAACTGTAGTTGCAGCGGCATCAGAAGAAGGGCGCTTAGTCACTAATGGTATGAGCCAATACTCGCGTCATGAGCGTAATGCCAATAGCGCAATTGTTGTTGGTATTGAGCCTAGCGACTTTGCTAATAAAGATGATCCTTCAGACGTATTATCGGGTATTGAATTTCAACGCCGTTTAGAAGAAACAGCCTTTAAACTCGGTGGAGAAAATTATGATGCGCCAGTGCAGTTGGTTGGTGATTTTCTTGCTGGACGTAAAAGCGGTGAGCATGGCGAAGTTAGCCCTTCATACAAGCCCGGCGTTAAATATTGCGACTTAAGTGAAACCTTACCTGATTACGCTATTGCCGCTATTCGTGAAGCATTACCTGCCTTTGAACGTAAGATAAAAGGTTTTTCAATGAATGATGCGACATTAACGGCTGTTGAGACAAGAACATCATCAACCATTCAAATTACCCGTGATAGAGAGTCACTGCAAAGCATTAATGTCGAAGGTCTTTATCCGGCTGGTGAAGGTGCTGGTTATGCAGGTGGTATATTATCAGCGGGTATTGATGGTATTAAAGTCGCAGAAGCGATGGCGCTGGCAATGATGGCAAAAAGATAAGTCTGTCTTTATATTGCAAATAAAGGGGAATTCCCCTATATTTGCGACCTCAAATATTTCCCAAAAGAAATAGTTTATATTATTAAAAATATATTCAAGCGTCACTTTGTGTGTGACGCCACTGAAATAAAGGAAAATTAATGCCTGTTATCACTCTCCCTGACGGTTCAAAACGTTCATTCGACAATGCAGTATCGGTAATGGATGTTGCCTTAGACATAGGACCTGGTCTTGCTAAAGCAACCATCGCGGGTCGTATCGACGGAAATCTTGTTGATGCTTGTGAATTAATTACCCAAGATGCTTCTTTACAACTTATCACTAATAAAGATAACGAAGCTCTTGAGATTATTCGTCATTCTTGTGCGCATTTACTAGGGCATGCTATTAAGCAGTTATACCCAAATGTTAAAATGGCGATTGGACCAACGATTGATAACGGCTTTTATTATGATATTGACCTTGAAGAGTCAATTACTGAAGACGATTTAGTCAAACTTGAAAAACGTATGACTGAACTAGCACGCACCGGTTATGAAGTTGTTAAGAAAACAGGTTCATGGCAAGACGCTTACGATGCGTTTACTGAGCGTGGTGAAACCTACAAATTACAGATTCTTGATGAAAACATCGAGAAAACTGATACGCCTGCTTTATATCATCACCAAGAATACATTGATATGTGTCGTGGTCCTCATGTACCTAGTATGCGTCATTGTCATCATTTTAAATTGATGAAAGTTGCTGGTGCTTATTGGCGCGGTAATTCTGACAACAAAATGTTGCAACGTATTTACGGCACAGCTTGGGCTGATAAAAAGCAACTTAAAGCGTATATCGTTCGTTTAGCAGAAGCTGAAAAGCGCGATCACCGTAAAATTGGTAAAACATTAGATTTATTTCATTGGCAAGAAGAAGCACCAGGCATGGTGTTTTGGCATAACGATGGTTGGACAATTTACACTGAGTTAGAGAAATTTATTCGTGAAAAATTACACGAATATGATTATGACGAAGTTAAAGCGCCGATGATGATGGACAGAAGCCTTTGGGAAAAATCAGGTCATTGGGAAAAATATGCCGACGGCATGTTCACCACTGAGTCTGAAAAGCGTGAATACGCGATAAAACCAATGAACTGTCCAGGTCATGTACAGATATTCAACCAAGGTTTGAAATCGTACCGCGATTTACCTTTACGTATCGCTGAGTTTGGTTGTTGTCATCGTAATGAGCCATCAGGTTCATTACATGGCTTAATGCGCGTTCGTGGTTTTACTCAAGATGATGCTCATATTTTCTGTATGGAGTCACAAGTTCAAGCCGAAGTAAAAAAATGTATCGAGATGGTATACGATGTCTATGGTTCATTTGGTTTTGAAGATGTTGTTGTTAAATTATCAACGCGTCCTGAAAATCGCATTGGTAGTGATGAAATTTGGGACAAAGCTGAAGCGGGTCTTGCACAAGCATTAACCGACAGCGACATCAAATTTGAATATTTGCCAGGCGAAGGAGCATTTTATGGTCCTAAGATTGAATTTACCTTAATGGATTGTTTAGGTCGTGCTTGGCAATGTGGTACAGTGCAACTCGATTTTGCTTTACCAGAGCGTTTAGGCGCAACTTATGTTGGTGAAGACAACGAAAGATACATCCCAGTGATGATTCATCGTGCTATTTTAGGTTCACTTGAGCGTTTTATTGGAATTTTGATTGAAGAGTTTACCGGGAAGTTTCCGACCTGGTTATCTCCAATTCATGCAACTGTGATGAATATTACCGACAAACAGGGTCAATATTGTGAAAAAGTTGTTAAAAAACTAAAAGAAAGTGGATTTAGAGTAAAACTAGACTTGAGAAATGAGAAGATAGGCTTTAAAATCCGCGAGCACACTTTGAAGCGTGTTCCATATTTGTTAGTTGTTGGTGACAAAGAAATGGAAGCAGGCGAAATCGCTATTCGAACGCGAAGTGGTGAAGATTTAGGCAAAATGTCTGTTGATGACTTTATTTCTAAACTAAGTGAAGAAGTTAACTCTCGCAGTTAGCGTTGAAATTACTTATAATAACGTTTATAACATACATCAAAATATTTTATTAATCTGAGTAGTTGTTAAGTTAAAAATAACACCAGCTACTCGGAACAAAGTTCTTTGGAGGAACATGGCTATTAAAGGTGGACAACGAGGCGGGCAAAAAGAGCCAGCACATCGTTTAAATGAGTTAATTACAGGTATTGCTGATAATGAAGTTCGTTTGATTAGATTTGACGGAGAGCCTGGTGGCATCGTCACATTAGATGAAGCAATGGATCAAGCTGACGAAGCTGGTGTTGATCTTGTTGAAATAAGCCCTACGGCTAAACCTCCTGTACTCCGTGTTATGGATTACGGTAAGTTTATCTATGAAAAAGCTAAAGAACAAAAAGAACAACGCAAAAACCAGAAACAGATACAGGTTAAGGAAATTAAATTCCGTCCTGGAACAGATGAAGGCGACTATCAGGTAAAACTACGCAACCTGAAGCGCTTTTTAGAGGGTGGCGATAAAGTTAAAGTAACTTTACGTTTCCGTGGTCGTGAAATGGCTCACCAAGAACTCGGTTTACAACTACTAACTCGCGTTAAAAACGATTTAGAAGAGTTAACTGTACTTGAATTCTTCCCGCGTCGTGCGGAAGGAAGACAAATGGTGATGGTACTAGCACCTAAAAAATAATCAATAACCGGTATTTCAAGTAACTTAGTTTGATGTAAATTAAAATAAGTTCACCATTATTGATTTTAACGGGTAACTTTAGGCCTGAAAGTAAAAACTAACGTTTATTTTTGTTTATCCTTAAATAAACGCGTTAAGTTTTTCGCCTAAGTTGCTAAATTTCAATGGCAATGTTTATGTGTAATAGCACAAACATGAATGCGGAGTAATATTCATGCCTAAAATGAAAACTAACAAAGGTGCTGCGAAGCGCTTTAAAAAAACAGCCTCTGGCTACAAGTTCAAACAAGCTGGCCTTCGTCATATCTTGACTAAGCGTCGTACTAAAGTTAAACGTCATCTTCGTGCTAAGTGCATGATTTCGGCGGCTGACATTAAGTCAGTTAAAAAACTTTTACGTCACGGTTAATAGGAGAGATATAGAATGGCTAGAGTAAAACGTGGTGTACAAGCTCGTGCACGTCACAAGAAGGTTCTAAAGCAAGCTAAAGGTTATTACGGAGCACGTAGCCGTGTTTACCGTGTTGCTTATCAAGCAGTAACTAAAGCAGGTCAGTACGCTTACCGCGATCGTCGTCAACGTAAACGTCAATTCCGTCAGCTTTGGATCACTCGTATAAATGCAGCAGCTCGCATAAACGGTTTATCTTACAGTGTTTTCATTAATGGTCTTAAAAAGGCTGCTATTGAAATCGATCGTAAGATCCTAGCTGATATTGCAGTATACGACAAAGCAACATTCACATTCTTAGTTGAAAAAGCGAAAGCTGCTTTAGCTGCATAGAACTTGAAAAAGCTTTGAGATAAGGACGCCATTAGGCGTCCTTTTCTTTTTTTAATCATACTAACTTGTTCTTTAGCTCACTTTCTGCGTTTTAAAGTACTTACTAATAGTTATTAGCTCCGTTCTTTACTTTGGAAATTAAACTAAACACCTTGGTTATAATGTATTAAAATGTTTTTATTAATTATACCGAATACTATTTTATCTTTTGGGATAACGCGCAAAGATATTATTCGCTACAATTAATATTAACTTGATAATTAAGGTTTAAACCGATGAGTCTTGCAGATCAAATTTTAGCGGTAAATAATGATTTACCTATTCGTACCGATGCACCAGTTCACAGCGGTAAAGTGCGCAGTGTTTATTGGTTAACTGACGCGGATAGTAAGCGACTAATTCAAGAGAAAGGCTATGATGTTGCCGACGACACACCTTTAGCCATTATGGTTATTAGTGATCGTATTTCTGCTTTTGAATGTATCTGGCAAGGCGAAGGTGGTATGCAAGGTGTACCTGGAAAAGGTGCATCACTGAATGCTATATCAAATCATTGGTTTAAATTATTTAAAGATCAAGGTCTAGCCGATAGTCATATTCTTGATATTCCACATCCGTTTGTTTGGATCGTACAAAAAGCTAAACCTGTAATGATTGAAGCTATCTGTCGTCAGTATATTACCGGTTCTATGTGGCGTTCATACGTAAAAGGTGAACGTGATTTTTGTGGTATCGAATTAGCTGAAGGATTATTGAAAGATTCAAAGCTACCTGAACTTCTACAAACACCTTCAACAAAAGGTATTTTAGAAGGCATTCCGGGCGTTCCTGCGATTGATGATGTTAATATTACTCGCAAAAATATTGAAGATAATTTTGAAGCCTTTAATTTTAAAACGCCTGATGATATTACTTTATACGAAAAATTATTAACGGAAGGTTTTGACGTTATTTCTGATGCGTTGGCAAAGCTTGACCAAATCTTTGTAGATACTAAGTTTGAATTTGGCTATGTAAAAGACAAAGCGGGCAACGACAAGTTAATTTATATGGACGAAGTGGGTACGCCTGATTCTTCACGTATTTGGGATGGCGAGCAATATCGTGCCGGTAAAGTGGTTGAAAACTCTAAAGAAGGTTTCCGCCAATTACTTTTAGCACATTTCCCTGATGCTGATATTTTATTAAATAAAAATCGCATGGACGAGCGCTTAGCCTTAGCTCGTAACAATGAGTTACCGGCATCCGTGTTAATGGATGTGTCACAAACATACACAGCGATCGCTGAGAAAATTACCGGTCAAAAAATTGTTTTGTCTGCTAACCCTAAAGCTGAAATTATTGATATTTTACGCGAGCAGTATCAGCTAATCGATTAAGTCGTTATTGTCTCTGCTTAAAAGCCCTACACCCGTAGGGTTTTTTTTTGTGCGTTATTTATCATCTCTAGCCTTTGCTAATACTAAACTTTTAATTTTGCCCTTTATACCTTTTCTAAAACATAGAATCTGACTAATGGTCATAATCTGCGCACCAATATGGTGTTTGGGTTGTGTTTGTGTGCAACATTTTGGTGCATTTGAGCGGTGTAATATTAATTATTATTTTTTAACTTATTGTTTTTTAGTTGATTGTCTCTTTGGGCACAAATGGTGCTTAAATAAATTTATATAAACAATCTTAAATAATATGCACTAAAGGTGAACAAATGAAGTTGATAACCGCAATAATCAAACCTTTTAAACTCGATGATGTTCGTGAAGCACTCAGTGAGATAGGTCTAGAAGGATTAACGTTAAGTGAAGTTAATGGTTTTGGCCGACAAAAAGGTCATACTGAACTTTACCGTGGTGCAGAATATGTTGTCGATTTTTTACCAAAAATGAAACTTGAGCTCGCTGTTAAGGATGAAATGGTTGAGCGTGTTATCGACACTATTCTTGAAACAGCGCAAACAGGAAAAATAGGTGACGGTAAGATATTTGTCACTAACATCGAACATATTGTTAGGATCAGAACAGGTGAAACAGATAATGAAGCTATTTAAACAGTTGCACTCAAGCATAACGATGAATAAAGTATTAACACTTTTTGTTTTACTTTTGTCCGCGGTCGCATTGCCAAGTTTTGCCAGCAATGGCGAATTGAACGGCGCAAATACGGCGTGGATCCTTACATCAACCGCTCTAGTTTTAATGATGACCTTACCCGGACTCGCTTTATTTTACGGTGGATTAGTTCGACGTAAAAATATTCTTTCTATTCTTATGCAGTGTTTTTCAATTGCTGCTCTTTCTTCGATACTTTGGTTTGTGGTCGGTTATAGCTTAGCCTTTGGTGAAGGTAATGCGTGGATAGGTGATTTTAGCAAAGTACTTATGATGGGAATAACCAAAGAAACCCTTGTTGGTGATATTCCAGAAAGCTTGTTTGCTTTATTTCAAATGACGTTTGCGGTTATTACTCCAGCACTTATTATTGGCGCTTATGCAGAAAGAATGAAGTTTTCTGCAGTCTTAATCTTTAGTGGCTTATGGTTGCTAGCGGTTTATGCTCCGGTAACTCATTGGGTTTGGGGCGGCGGTTGGTTAGGCCAAATGGGCATTTATGATTTTGCCGGTGGTATTGTGGTGCATATTACCTGTGGTGTTGCCGCATTGGTTGCTGCTGTTGTTTTAGGTCCTCGATATGGTTTCCCTCGAACGCCTATGTTGCCACATAACTTAACCATGACTATTACGGGGGCAGGTTTGCTTTGGGTAGGTTGGTTTGGTTTTAATGGTGGTAGTGCCTTAGCCGCCAATGGTGACGCAGCAATGGCCATGTTAGTCACGCATTTATCCGCTTCAGCAGGTGCACTGACTTGGGCGGCTATTGAATGGAAAAAATTTGGTAAAGCGAGTGTCTTAGGCGCGGTAACGGGCATGGTTGCCGGGTTAGGGACAATAACACCTGCATCAGGTTTTGTTGGCCCAGGTGGCGCACTCGTTATAGGGATTTCTGCGGGTTTTATTTGTTTTTATTCAACGGTCTATATTAAACAAAAGTTAAAAATTGACGATTCTTTAGATGTTTTTCCCGTGCATGGTGTCGGGGGTATTTTAGGCACTTTATTAGCGGGTGTGTTTTCTTCTACAGAGCTAGGCGCTTTTAGTGGCTATGGTTATGCAGAGGGTATCACCACGATGTTAGGGCAGGTCAGTGTTCAATTAGTGGGAATTGGCGCTGTTATTGTTTATACGGCGGTTGTCTCTTACGTGTTGTTTAAGCTTGTTTCCTTGATGACTAAAGGCTTAAGGGTTGATAAAGAACAGGAAATAACGGGCCTTGATTTAATTGAACATGATGAATCAGGGTATAATTTGTAGTTAAATTTTGTGATTTAGACGTCAAAAAACAGCCAGGCCTTTATTGAAATAGAGGCCTTTTTCTTATCTGAGCTGTTTTTTCAGTAAAAGCACTCTTTTCACTACATAATCAATTGATTTTTGTGTAAAATCATACACCATTTATATTAATACCATCAGTCTAGCCAAAACCTTCAAATTTACTGAACGGTTTTAGAGCCGTTTTAGAGGAACTCATGAATTTAGACGATATAATATTGCAGGCAGAACAAGCTATTTCTGCAGCAAAAGATCCAGTAGAGCTTGATCAAGTTCGCGTTAATTTTTTAGGTAAGAAAGGTTTGTTCACTGAGCAAATGAAGGGCTTAAGTAAATTACCTAAAGAAGAAAAGCCTAAAGCAGGGCAAGTGATCAATATTGCTAAGCAGCAAGTACAAAAATTATTAACCGAACGTGGTGAGTTATTACGTGCAGAGGTTATTGCTAAACAGTTAGCTGCTGAGTCTATTGATGTAACATTGCCAGGGCGAAGTAATGACCTAGGTGGTTTACACCCAGTAACACGTACTATTGAGCGTATAGAAAGCTTTTTTGGTGATTTAGGTTTTTCTGTTAAAGAAGGTCCTGAAGTTGAAGACGATTTTCATAATTTTGATGCACTGAATATTCCAGAGCACCATCCTGCACGTCAAGACCATGACACTTTTTACTTCAATCCTAAGTTAGTTTTACGTACACAGACTTCTGGTGTACAAATTCGTACTATGGAAAAAGAGCAGCCGCCTTTACGTATTATATCTCCGGGCAAAGTTTATCGTAATGATTACGATCAAACGCATACGCCAATGTTCCACCAAGTTGAAGGCTTAATGGTTGATAAAGATGTTAGCTTTACGCATCTTAAAGGTATTTTACACGACTTCTTACATCACTTTTTTGAAGAAGAAGTTGAAATTCGTTTCCGTCCTTCTTATTTCCCTTTTAC
This sequence comes from Colwellia sp. PAMC 20917, assembly GCF_001767295.1. GTDB lineage: Bacteria > Pseudomonadota > Gammaproteobacteria > Enterobacterales > Alteromonadaceae > Colwellia_A. The sequence continues at coordinate 324,437 of NZ_CP014944.1, read as the reverse complement.
TGAACCTTCAGCAGAAGTCGATATTATGGGCAAAAATGGTAAATGGTTAGAAGTTTTAGGTTGCGGTATGGTTCATCCTAACGTTTTAAAATCAGTAGGTATTGACCCTGAAGTATACACAGGTTTTGCTTTTGGTATGGGCGTTGAACGCTTAACCATGTTGCGCTACGGTGTAAACGATTTACGTTCATTCTTCGAAAATGATCTTCGCTTCTTAAAACAGTTCAAGTAGGAAAGCCAACAATGAAATTTAGTGAATCTTGGTTACGTGAGTGGGTTAATCCTGCTATTTCATCGAGTGAGTTAGCTCACCAAATAACTATGGCCGGCTTAGAAGTTGACGCTGTAGAACCTGTTGCGGGTGAATTTACCGGTGTATTAATTGGTGAAGTTGTTGAATGTGGGCCTCACCCTGACGCAGACAAATTACAAGTAACAAAAATAAACCTAGGTAGCGAGTTTAATGATGGCGAGTTAGTTGACATCGTTTGTGGCGCTAAAAACTGTCGTTTAGGCCTCAAAGTTGCTGTTGCAACGGTTGGCGCAGTTTTACCGGGTGACTTTAAAATTAAAAAAGCTAAATTGCGTGGCGTGCCTTCTCATGGCATGTTGTGTAGCGAGTCAGAAATTGGCTTGTCTGAAAGTGCTGACGGTATTATGGAGCTTGCCTCCGATGCTCCAATCGGTATGTGTGTTCGTGAATACTTAGACTTAAATGACGTTACCATCGATGTTGATTTAACTGCTAACCGTGGTGATTGTCTAGGCCTTAAAGGTTTAGCACGCGAAGTTGGGGTGTTAAATAGTGTTAACATTACTGAACCTGAAATTGTTGCTGTTGTTGCAACAATTGATGATGTGCGTGACATCACTTTATCTGCACCACAAGCTTGTCCACGTTATTTAGGACGAGTGATTAAAAATATAGATGTAACCGCTAAAACACCGTTATGGATGGTAGAAAAATTACGCCGTTGTGGAACACGCTCAATTGACCCCGTTGTCGATGTAACTAATTACGTGTTGCTTGAGCAAGGGCATCCGATGCACGCTTTTGATTTATCAAAAATCGATGGTGGTATTAATGTTCGTTTTGCTACATCAGGTGAAAAACTTGTTTTACTTGACGGTAATGAAGTGACGCTTTCGAGCGAAACATTAGTGATTGCTGATGAAAGTAAAGCCTTAGCGATGGCTGGCATTTTTGGCGGAAAAGAATCGGGTGTTAAATCCGATGAAGAAGAAAAATCAACTGATATTTTCTTAGAAAGTGCTTTCTTTGCTCCTTTGGCTATTTTAGGTAAAGCCCGCCAATATGGTTTACATACTGATTCATCACATCGTTACGAACGTGGTATTGACCCTGAATTGCAGCGTAGTGCTATGGAACGTGCAACGACCTTATTATTAGCTATTGTCGGTGGCCAAGCAGGACCTATCGTTGAAGCATTAAGTGATGAACATTTACCAAAAGAAAAAACAGTAACCTTACGCCGCGAAAAACTTGATGGACGCATTGGTCATCATATTGAAGATGCTAAAGTGACTGAAATTTTAACGCGTTTAGGTTTCGACATTGCCTTTGTAAATGATATTTGGACCGTAGTGGTACCAGCATATCGTTTTGATATTAAAGTTGAAGTCGACTTAATTGAAGAAGTTGCGCGTATTTTTGGTTACAACAATATTCCAAATGTGTCGCCTAAAGCAACGTTGGCGATGCGCGAACAAAAAGAAAAGTTCATTCCGTTGAAACGTTTACGCAACGTTATGGTTAATCGTGGATATCAAGAAGCAATAACTTATAGTTTTGTTGACCCAAAAGTTCAAGCGCTTATTCACCCTGAACAAGCGGTGATGACTTTACCGCATCCCATTTCTTCTGAAATGTCGGTGATGCGTTTAAGTATGTGGACAGGCTTATTGCAATCGGTTATTTACAACCAGAACCGCCAGCAATCTCGCATCCGTTTATTTGAAACAGGTTTACGTTTTGTTCCAGATGAAGCCGCAGAAAACGGTGTTCGACAAGAACAAATGTTTGCAGGTGTTGTGACCGGCCAGCGTAATGAAGAACATTGGGATATGGAAAAGTCTGCAAGTGATTTTTTTGATATTAAATCAGACGTAGAAGCCTTACTGGCTCTTACGGGCGATGCTTCGTTATATCAGTTTTCAAAAGATGAAATAGTCGCACTTCATCCTGGCCAAACCGCCGCAATCCATAAGAATGGTGTGCTAGTGGGACATGTTGGTACCTTACATCCTGAATTAGAAAGAAAATTAGGACTAAACGGTCGTACATTTATTTTTGAGCTATTATTGTCTGAAATTTCAACACAACAAATCCCTGAAGCTGGTGATATATCTCGCTTTCCTGCCAATAGACGTGACATAGCAGTGATCGTTGAAGAGCAAATTAATGCAAATAATGTCTTACAACTTATTGAAAAGGTTGGCGGAAATTATTTAGTTGATCTAAACTTGTTTGACGTATACCGAGGAAATGGTATTGAAGAAGGGTTTAAGAGCTTAGCGATAGCGATGACTTTACAGGATTGTGATAAAACCCTCGAAGAAAAAGACATTAATGAAGTCGTTGAACGTGTCGTAGACACATTAGAAACTGAGCTAAATGCATCACTGAGGAATTAGGTAATGGCGCTTACTAAAGCAGAAGTAGCAGAACATTTATTCGAGAAAGTTGGGCTGAGCAAACGCGACGCAAAAGATATGGTTGAGGTGTTTTTTGAAGAAATACGCGAAACGTTAGAAAGTGGCGAACAAGTTAAGCTTTCAGGTTTTGGTAACTTCGATCTTCGTGTTAAAAGCGAACGCCCAGGTCGTAACCCTAAAACGGGTGAAGATATTCCAATTTCTGCTCGTAAAGTTGTTACTTTCCGTCCTGGACAAAAATTAAAGAGTCGCGTTGAAAACGGTAACGGCTAATTAATAACGTATAACGTTAGAGCATGCTTTTCTATGTATTCAATAATAGATGAGATGATGTTTATAGAAGGTTGCTACGGCAACCTTTTTTTATGCTTGCGAGAAAGCAGGGATAGATAAGATAGAGCCAAGTATGGGTGGCAAGGATAGCCTTTATTTATATCGTTTAGTTAGGGTATCAATCTGTCTCTCTGCGTGATCTAGAGTAGCGCTTAACTATCTTGCTTTAGTGTGAACTTTTTTGATGACTTGGTGACATCTTTTTAGCTAGTAACTTGAGCAAAGAAACAATTATTTCCTTCGCTATTAAACCAGCAATAGCGATGACCGCTCCAGTACTGAGTGCATTTATTTCCAGTGGGATAGTCAGTGAAAAATCAGTTAAGGTATCTTTAATAATGACTTTATCGGCATAAACAATAAAGTTATAAATCCGTTCAATATAAACGTCGTTAGTTATCACGCTAAGTTGAGACTGTAAATACTCAACCCGTATGACTAATTGGTCAATAATTTCGGCAGTATTGACTATTGACGGCTCAGAATTAGCTTGATACTTCGTTATCATCGCTGATAAATTACCTTGGTAGTGCAGATCTGCAATGTTTTGAAATTCTACTAGGTGCAGTTTTGCTTCAGATAAGTGTCCGGACAGGCGATGTTTATATTGAATGATAAATGCCGGTAATTGCACACCTACTATAAATGTTACAGTGAAGAAACAGCGGTCAATAATATTATTAATCACTCTAAACATAGCTAACTTATCGCTTAAATATATATTCACAAAAAATAACATTAGCATATATTTGTTTATATTTTAAAATTTTTATGGTTTAAAAATTGCATATTTATAAAATAGATTATGCATTTGATATGAATGCAATAAAGAGTCAAATTTTTGATGGTGGTATCAATAGTGAAAATTAATATAGATAACAACGAACAAGAAAATTTAATATTGCAACACTCTCATTTGGGAAGAAATATAATGGTTAAAAATTTAAGTAAGCTGCGGAAAACTTTTGCCGTTGGCGGTATTTTTATTGCTTCAAGTCTTTTTTCATACAATGTTAATGCTTTAGAAGTAGCAGGTAACATTCACAAAGGTCAAGACGCTAACAGCCAAGGTTATAGTTTTTCTTTAGCAGACAGCTTTACTAAAGGCGGAAATTTCTATTGGACTGCTTCTTATAATAACTTAGAAAAAGTAAAATATGATTTACCTTTCACCATAACCGACGAACGTTTTTTTAAAATTAATACCATTGATGGGCTTGTTAGTTATCGTCATAAGATACAAAGCTATAATGCCTTTTTCAAAAAATTAACGATTGAATATCAACTGGGTGCTTCACTAGCGCTCACTGAAAATAAACTTACCTATACCGACCCAAACAGTTCAGATACAGTGGAAATATACCCTTCGCAAGAAAATGATATAAATATGGTACTAGGCGTTGTTGCCCATTATAAGTTGAATAAAAATACTGCATTAAACCTAGGTGTTAAACATCAACCTAATTTTTCTGAATTTGGTTCTATAACATCTGTTTATGTTGGTCTAAGTTATCGTTTTGGACGAGGCTTAGATTATTAAGTTGGAAAGAAAAAGTTGTCTAGCCTAGCATTTAAGGTCTTTGTTGATGATATTTGCTAAAGTTTAAAGAAGATATTAATAATGATCACCATTAAATAGGTGGTCTTGTTAATTTCAAGACGTAATAACTTACACCTGTAAGTTTAAAATATATTGCTATTGGTGGGGATGTTTATGCCATTAAGAATTCGTTTAAAAGCTGTTTTACTTATATCAGCGATTATGATCAACTTCTCTGCTCATGCAGCCGTGCAATGTCTTCTGCCTACGCCTTTTCTTGACGCCGACGGCGATGGATATGATGATACGGTTAATATTGGCGGTGCTTATGACTTGTTTCCAAGCGATGCTACAGAATGGTATGACACCGATTTAAATGGCGTCGGTAATAATAAAGACCCTGATGATGACGGAGATGGTGTCCCTGATTTTGATGCTGTTGGTAATCCCCTTGATAATAATCGTGATGGTGATGCTGTTATCGATATTTATGATCCTGCTATCGAGAACGCTTTCGAATGGTTAAATACCGATGGAGATACACTTTGTAATACGGTTGACCTTGATGATGATGGTGACGGGGTTGTTGATGTAGTCGATGTATACCCACTTAACCCTGCAGAGTGGGATGATACCGACAGTGATACTATCGGTAATAACGCTGATACTGATGATGATGGTGACGGTATCATTGATCGCTATGATGCTTTTCCGCTTGATGCTACTGAACAGCTTGATACTGATTTTGATGGCATAGGTAATAATACCGATACCGATGATGACGGCGATGGCATTTTAGATGTCAATGACGCGTTTCCCCTCGATGATTCTGAAACACTTGATACCGATAGCGACGGTATAGGTGATAATGCTGATAATGATAGTGATGGTGACAGTTACGCAAATGGTATTGATGTATGGCCCAATGATGCCTCAAGATGGTTTGATACCGATGGTGATGGTATCGATAATAATATTGATACCGATGATGACACCCACGATGGTACGGGTGTTGGTGATGGTTTCCTTGATATAAACGATGATTTTCCGCTAAATGCGAGTGAATGGTTAGACACCGACAGTGACGGTGTTGGCGATAATGGTGATACAGATATTGATGGCGATGGCCATTTAAATGTAAATGATGCTTTTCCGCTTGATAGCACTGAATTTGTTGATACTGATGGTGACGGTACAGGCAATAATGCCGATACAGACGACGATGGTGATGGTGTTTTAGACAGCAGTGACCCTTTTCCGCTTAATGTTAATGAGTCAGTAGATACTGATTTTGATGGCATAGGTAATAACTCTGATGCCGACGATGATAATGATGGCGTTTTAGATGACATTAACGGCAATGGTATTATCGATGGTTTAGATGATGTCTTTCCATTAGACCCTAGCGAATATATTGATACTGACGGTGATGGAATAGGTAATGTTGCTGATACCGATGATGACGGCGACAATGTAGCTGATGGTGTCGATAGATTTCCATTAGATGCAAGTGAGTGGCTTGATACTGATGGTGATGGCGTAGGAAATAATACCGATACCGATGATGATAACGATGGAATATTAGATGTAAATGAAACACTGGCAAACTCACTTTTACCCTTAGCAACCACAGATACCGATGGTGATGGTGTTGCTGATAATACCGATCTTGATGATGACACGCACGATTTTACCGGTGTCGGTGATGGTATTCCTGATGCGATAGATCTTTTTCCTTTTGATGCAACTGAATGGAATGATTTGGATGGCGACTTTATCGGCGATAATAGCGATCCAGATATTGATGGCGATGGTATTGTCAATGCGGTTGATCCCGGACCAACCGATCCGTTAGCAAGAACAGATACGGATGGTGACGGTTTAGCCAATGAAACTAACGATGATGATGACGACAATGATGGTGTTGTAGATAACATCGATTTATTTCCGTTAAATGCGGCTGAAAGCATAGATACTGACGGCGATGGTATTGGTAACAACGCTGATCCAGATGATGATGGTGACGGTTTTGCTGATAATGCTGATGCCTTTCCATTAGATGTGAGCGAATATTTAGATACCGACGGTGATGGCACAGGTAATAATGCTGATATCAATGATGATGGTGATAGTGAACCCGATGCTAACGACCCTTTTCCTTTAGATCCGAACGAGTGGCAAGATACCGATGGAGATCTTGTTGGTAACAATAGTGACAGTGACGATGACAACGATGGTTTAGTTGATAGCCTAGATGCTTTTCCATTAGATGCTAATGAAAAACTTGATACCGATAATGACGGCATAGGTAATAATGCAGATACCGATGACGATAATGACAGTTATCTTGATAGTAATGATTTATATCCATTAGATGCAACTGAATGGCAAGACTCAGATGGTGATGGTCTAGGCGATAACGCTGATGCCGATGATGACAACGATAGTATCCTTGATACTGATGATGCTTTTCCGTTTGATCCAGGAGAAATATTTGACACTGATGGCGATGGTATTGGTGATGTACTTGATACTGACGACGATAATGATGGTGTCCTAGATAACGTTGATTTATTTCCCTTTGACCCGAATGAATCACGTGACAGTGATAATGACGGTATTGGAAATAATAGCGATAGTGACGATGATAATGACGGTGTGCTTGATATCGACGATGCTTTCCCACTCGATCCGATAGAAAGTGTGGATACCGATGGTGATGGTATTGGTAACGTAAACGATATAGATGATGATGGTGATGGCGTACTTGATTATATCGATGCACTTCCTTTAAACCCGACAGAATCACTAGATTTTGATGTTGATGGTTTAGGTAATAATGCCGATCCTGATGACGATAATGACGGCATGAGTGATGTCTTTGAGCTTCAATATGGTTTTAACCCATTTAACGATGCTGATGCACTAATTGATACAGATTCAGACGGCACGGTAAATGTTGAGGAAGAGCGTAACAACACCAATCCATTAATTGACGATTATGCGCCAGTGATAACGGTCCCACAAGCAGTTCACCTTGATGCGGAACATACCTTTACTGCGCTAACACAAACACAATTGGTGCAGTTAACCGACGTTTATGTTGAAGATGGTCGTGATGGCGCTAACTGTTGTGCATTAACACCGGTGGGTTTTGAGCGCGGCCAAAAATATATTACCTCAGGCTTGTACAATATTATATGGCGAGCGGTTGATGAGGCTGGTAATGTTTCAACCACCCCACAAGTGCTTAATGTTTATCCGTTAGTGAACTTTAGTGCGACGCAAACAATAGGTGAGGGTGCTACGGCTCGGGTTGAAGTTGTCTTATCAGGCAAAGCGCCTGCTTATCCTATTGAATTACCTTTTGCTATTTCTGGTAATGTAGATGCCCTTGATTATAAGATAACAGACAATAAAATTGTTATTAGCGAGGGCACGTCAGGCTTTATTGATATCTTGATTAATAAAGACTTTCAAGCAGAAAGTGATGAACAGCTTGTGCTCAGTTTTGGCAATGAAATCAATGCCGGTGTTAATAAAAGCCACACCATTGTTATTACTGAAACCAACATTGTACCGGTGACAGAGTTGCGCATGACGCAAAATAACATAGCGGTTTCTAGTATCAGTAAAGACCAAGGTGAAGTGACCATAGAACTACAGATAAATGATGCTAATCCAAATGATTCACACATCATTAATTGGTTATTGCCTGAGTATATCAATGCCGAAATAAGTGCCAGTCAATTAAAGGTCTATTTGCAACCCGACAACTTTGTTTTACCTGAAGAAATAAGAGGATTAATTACGGTAGAAGTCAGTGTTACTGATAATGGCAGTGGCGAATTGTCACAAACTCATCGCCTTAGTATTCCGGTTAATAGCATTTTAGCTCGACTCGATGGTAGTGATACGGACAGTGATGGTATCGCAGATAATATTGAAGGTTATGCTGATGACGATAACGATGGTGTTCCGGCATTTTTAGATAATAACGATATTGATTATTTGCAGCCATTACATGTTAATGCCGGTCAAACTAAATTAATGGAAACTGAGCCAGGCTTAAAATTACGCTTAGGTAAATATGCGTTACAGCAGTTTTCAGATGGCGTGCAAATGACACAACAAGAGATGGATGCAACCGGTTTAGTCGCAACGGATACCTATGATCATCGTAGTGATTACTTTGACTTTGAAATTCATCAGGTGACTCCGTTTGGTGCCTCTGCTGCTGTGGTTATTCCGTTAAATGATGGTATTCCACAAAATGCGCTTTACCGGAAATTTAATCGTGACAGTGGTTGGCAAAACTTTGTTGAAAACAGCAAAAATACCTTAGCGTCTAGTCCAGCAGATAACGATGTATGTCCACCGCCACAGAGTGCTTTATACCAGACAGGTTTAACTGAAGGGCATCAATGTGTACGCTTATTGATTGAAGATGGCGGTGCAAACGATGCGGATGGTTTGGTTAACGGTATTATCGACGACCCAGGTGGTGTTGCCGTAGTGCCTAATGCTGAAGTTGCCAAGAAAACCGATCCTGAGCAATCAAGTAGTGGCAGTATTTACTGGTTATTATTACTGGTATTAGTGAGCTTACGATTGAAAAAGTTAAGTAAGTAAGTCATAACGCGACTTTGACAAACAAGTGAACATTTATGTTTGTTCGCCCGCTATTTTCCTATAAAATAGCGGGCAAATTTCCTCTTTCAATAATAAGTAGTTTTATGTTTGAACTTAAATACCATACACCAAAAGAATGGGCGCAAGTTGCTCTTGCTGATTTCAATGCTTTTTTACTTGATCATGCAACCGCAGAAAAAAAAGCGTCAGGTATGGCGATGTCAATGATCTCTCATTATCCCGATAGAAAAAATATGGTTAAAGCTATGGCTGACTTAGCGATAGAAGAGCTCATTCATTTTAAACAAGTGTTAAAATTAATCAATGCGCGTGGCATTCAGCTCGGCGCAGACACCAAAGACCCTTACATTACGCAAATTCGTAAAGCCTTTCGTAATGGCGCAGAAGTATTTTTTATGGACAGATTAATCGTTGCTGGTGTGATTGAGGCGCGAGGATACGAACGTTTTTCGCTTATTGCCCAAGCATTGCCTGAAGGTAAAGACAAAGTCTTATATGACGCGATTGCAAAGTCTGAAGAAAAGCATAAAAATTTGTTTATCGAACTCGCTTATGAATATTTTGATAAAGACGAAGTTAATATACGTTTAGAAGAAGTACTGACATTAGAAGCTGAAATTTGTGCAAAACTTCCCTTTAGAGCGGCTCTGCATTAATTATTTAACGATAAATGGTTAACGGGTAAGCTGATGTCAAAAGTGTTTAACCAATATTTTAGTCGCTATGCTGAAAGTGAAGTTGCGGTACTAACTCAATATGAATCAGGGTTACCTGATGAGTTTACTGTTGACCATGTTGTGGTTATTCCTGCTTATCAAGAAACAAGCGCTTTTATTGAGCGTTTTTTAGCTTCACCACTTTCAAAATCTCCGGTACTTATGGTACTGGTCATTAACGAACCTATTACCGAGCATATTACCGAATCAATCGCCGGGTCGGTTACTGAATCTTTACGCGAAGATAACTCAGTGGCTAATTATAAAGAGATAAATCAACAAAAAGCACTTTATCAATATGCACTTTCTTGTGGTGATAACTGCTGGCAATACGATAACCTAACCCTAATTAAGGTAGCACAAAGTCAAACATGGCTGCTAGTGGTTGACCGTTTTACCCGTGCTATCGATAAAGAGCAAGGCGTAGGGCTGGCACGTAAAATAGGCACTGATCTCAGTGCTTATTTAATTTCAGTAAACCGGATCAGACAAACTTGGATCTGTTCTAGTGATGCCGATGCTTACTTACCCGATGATTATTTTAACGCTTTACATACACGTGATAAAAATACCGTAGTTTGCTGTTTTAACTTTAAGCATAGCAGTGAAGATAAAAGCATTCATCAGGCTAATTTTCTTTATGAAAGCGCTTTACGCTATTATGTTGCGGGCTTACATTATGCCGATTCACCTTATGCCTTTTTTACTATTGGGAGTATTTTAGCGTTTAAAGCGGAAGTATATGTTCAGGCTCGTGGTTTCCCAAAGCGCAGTGCAGGAGAAGATTTTTATTTAATAAACAAATTGGCTAAGTTAGGTGCTGTTGAATTTATTGAAGAGGTAACAGTCACGCTTGAAGCCAGAACGTCTCAACGGGTGCCTTTTGGGACTGGACCTGCCGTGCAAAAAATTCTTGATTTACAAGCAAGTCACCTCGATTATTGTTATTACCATCCTCAAGTATTTACATTGCTCAAAGCTGTATTGTCTGCTTTTGCAAATTTATGGCACTATCGCGGCGATTTAATCGCATGGTTAGAACCGTTATCTGAGCCAATAGTTACCGCATTAAATCAAATAGGTTTTGAAGCTTTTGTTGAAAAACAAATAAATAATAGTGAAAAGCAGTTTAATAAACAGCTAGTCGTTTGGTTTGATGCTTTTAAGACGCTGAAATTTATTCATAATATTCGTGAAAATCACTATCAAGATATCCCTTTAGCGCAGGCTTTATTAACCGCACCATTTAGGCTTAAATAAAGAGCTGAAATTAATCAACCGTATATAGGTTACCGATTTCATTCGCTTATTTGAGTAGCGTATAAATGCTTCTAATAATAATGACAATAAAATAACGGCTTAGCGGCTTAATTACTTTTCAATTCAAAGAAAAATAGGGTATGTTTAAGTTAATAATAATTAATAAAATTTTAGCTCTGATATATGTATAACACTTATATAGCAAGACAAGCGATACTTGATAGAAACCATGTCACGATTGGTTATGAGCTGCTCTTTAGAGATAGCGCAGATAACCAATTTCCTGACATTGATTCAGATGTTGCTAGCTCAAAATTAATTATTCAAAATCACCTACAAGGTGACATTCGCTCTATCAGTATGGGAAAACTTGCTTTTATTAATTTTACTGAAAAATGTCTGATTAATAAATATCCGCTGATGTTTGATAAAAAATCTATTGTTATCGAACTTGTTGGCCATAAAGTACCAACGGAACGCTTGTTTAAAATTGTTAAGTTTTATTTTGATAAAGGTTATAAAGTTGCGTTAACTGAATATGATCTTGATGAAAAGTGGGATGTTTTATTTCCATATATATCAATTATTAAAGTTGATACCGATAAAGTTAACCCGAAACGTCTACATAAAGTTATCGAGCGTTTAAAAGATCACAACATTAAACTTGCCGCAGAAAAAGTTGAAACTAACTTTCAATTACAAGCTTTAGCAGAAGTAGGATTTGATTACTATCAAGGGTACTTTTATCACGAACCTGAGATAGTCGAGGGGCAAACACTTGCGCCAATCAAAACACAAATGCTGCATTTGATCAGTGAAACATTTCATTCACCATTAGATTTTGACAACATTGCCACGATTATCAGTCATGATGTTAACTTAACTGTTGGCTTGTTAAAAATGGTTAATAACGTAGCAACATCAACTCGTATTGAAATTACTTCATTAAAACAAGCCGCGGCCTATTTAGGTGAAGATAAACTTAAACAGTTTGTGACTATCCTTGCTTTATCTAAATTGACCACCGACAAGACCGATGAAATCTCTAAGCAGGCGCTCATTACTGCAAAATTAATGACGGCATTAGCCAAAGAAGGTGCCTTTAAAGAGATCAGTGATTTTGCTTTTATTACCGGCTTATTAAGTGCTATTGAAATTATTTTGCGTATGCCGATTAACGAAATCGTTAAAACAATGCCACTCGCCATTCCAATTGAAAACGCGCTAGTTGACCACTCAGGTTTACTCGGCGAATTACTTGATTTTACGGTTAAGTACATCAGGGGTAATGGTGAGAATATAACGCAATTAATTGAAATGTATTCACTTGACGAAACCTATATTCAGCAAGAGTTTGTTGCCGCTTGTCAATGGTGTAAAGAACTCGGTATTTAAGTCATTTCAGCTCAGCGACTTGATAGATACCTTAAAAGCTTATGACTGTTGCTTAAGCTTTTTTTAGGCAGTTACTGCGCCGTTAAGGCGAGAATATTTTCTTGTGCTGAAACTAAGCTTTCACTGACTTTTTCTTTATGTTGAACGGCTATGTCCAGAGGGACTGTGAGTAATTGATTATTACGTTCGCCAATCATAACGTTACTCTTTCCTGCTATTAGCGCTTGTACTGCAGCAACCCCCATTTTTGTTGCTAAAATTCGGTCTTTAGCTACCGGTGAACCACCTCGTTGAATATAGCCAAGTATACATGCAGTACAGTCAATGTTTGCGGTCTGTTTTAATTGCTTAGCGAGCTGTACAGCGCCACCGGGCCATAAGTTCTCAGCAATAACTATAATATAACTGGCATGCCTATTGTGCTGTGCTTGTTTGATTTCTTTAGCTAAATGACTGAGTTTTTCTTGCTCGTCGGCTTGAGAAAAATTCTCAAAAGATAATATTTGCTCAGCTGCACTGGCGATACCGACATTAAAAGTGATGTGTCCACTTCGCCTGCCCATGACTTCAACAATAAAAATTCGCTCAAAAGCTTCTGCCGTGTCACGTATTTTATCTATCGCTTCAATACCGGTATTGACTGCAGTAGAAAAGCCGATGGTGAAATCTGTACCATCAATATCATTATCTATGGTCCCTGGAATACCTATAATAGCTCCTGACCAATATTTATTTAACGCCAGTAAGCCGTTAAAAGAGCCATCGCCGCCAATAACGATTAAGGCGTCTATTTGTTCTTTTCTAAGGGTTGCTGCGGCTGATTTTAAACCTTGCTCAGTGAGCATGGCGGGGCAGCGAGCACTTTTTAAAATAGTGCCTCCTCGGTGGATAATGCCATTAACACTTGCAGGTGTTAGCAATGTCGAACTTGCTTCAATTAAACCGTTATAACCAGAAAAAAAACCAATCGTGGGCAATGCATAGTGATGCGCAGCAAGTACGACCGCACGTATCGCCGCATTCATGCCGGGAGCATCGCCACCACTGGTTAATACTGCAATATTTTTTATCGTCATAATAGTTTTTAACCTTATCTAGTAAAATCTATTCTAAGGAAGTTTTTTGCATCCGTCATTATTTACCTTGATTATCTTTTGCACATAAAAAAAGGTAGCTATTGAGCTACCTTTTTGGATCTAAACTTTTTTGCTTGCCAGCTTAAGGTAACCGCTTGAAGCTTTACCTTAATGGGTCACAGCAATTGATTAGCTGAGATGTTTTTTTGTTACTGTTAATACTTTCATCGTATTAGTTGCGCCAACCGTTTCCATCATATCACCGTGGGTGAATATCACTATGTCGTCAACTTTTAAGTCTGCTTTAGTTAAGACTTTATTGAGTACCGCATTAGATAATTCTTCATCAGGAAAATGTGTAGAGTCAAATTCAACAGGATAAACACCACGATAAATAGCGGTTTTATTTAATGTTTTCTGATGACGAGATAAAGAATAAATAGGCAAACCTGAAGTAATACGAGACATGATTTTGCTGGTATGTCCAGATTCAGTCAATGATATAATAGCTTTAACACCCACAAGGTGATTAGCTGCATACATGGCTGACATTGCGATTGTTTCTGAAATCTCAGAAAAAGTGAGTTCATTACGGTGGTTTGAAATATTTACTGAACGATGCTCTTCGGCGCCGATACATACTGATGCCATCGCTTTTACTGTTTCTACTGGGTATTTACCTGCAGCAGTTTCAGCACTGAGCATGACTGCATCAGTACCATCAAGCACGGCATTTGCAACATCCATAACTTCAGCACGGGTCGGCATAGGGTTTTCAATCATGGTCTCCATCATTTGTGTTGCGGTAATAACAACACGGTTTAACTGACGACTACGAGCGATTATATGTTTTTGCTTACCGACTAATGCAGCATCGCCAATTTCAACACCTAAATCACCACGAGCAACCATGACAACGTCAGAGGCTAGAATAATTTCATCAAGCACTTTATCATCATTTACTGCTTCTGCACGTTCAATTTTAGACACTAAGCGTGCATCACAACCAGCTTCTTGCGCTAATAAACGTGCTTCACGCATATCTGCAGCATCACGAGGAAAAGAAACCGCTAAGAAGTCGACATTAATTTTTGCGGCTAATTTAATATCTTCTTTATCTTTAGCTGTTAATGCTGGTGCTGTTAAGCCACCGCCTTGACGATTAATACCTTTATTGTTTGATAAAGGTCCACCCACCGTTACTTCGGTGAAAACTGATTGCCCTTGTGTACTTAAAACTTTTAATTGTACACGACCATCGTCAAGTAAAAGAATATCGCCAGGGACGACATCTTGTGGTAATTTTTTGTAATCGATACCCACTTTCTCTTGGCAGCCTTCACCTTTTGGCAATTCTGCGTCAAGTTCAAATTTATCACCAATGGCTAATTTAATTGGACCATTTTTAAACGTTGATACGCGTATTTTAGGGCCTTGTAAATCACCTAAGATACCAACATATATACCCAATTCTTTAGCTATTTCGCGAACATTGTTGGCACGGTCAATATGATCTTGTGGAATACCATGAGAGAAGTTTAAACGAACCACATTTACACCAGCGGCTAATACTTCTTTTAATACGGCTCTGTCGTCAGTGGCTGGCCCTAAGGTCGCTACAATTTTAGTTCTTCTAGGCATCTTAATCCTTATTATAATATTGTTTGATTTTGACGATAAACAAATCAGTGTTAGTCGCCATCGATAATGCTGTTTAGTCTTTGCGCTCAAAACGAGAGCTACGTAAACTGTCTTTAACTTTCTTTAAGTTTTCTCTAAATTTTGTACCACGTCTCAGGGTAAAGCCTGTTGCTAATACATCAATCAATGCAAGTTGAGCGATACGTGATGACATAGGCATATATAAATCGGTGTCTTCAGCAACATCAACAGATAAAACGATATTACATTCTTTTGCCAGAGGACTACCCGCCGTTGTTATTCCGATAACAATGGCATCATTTTCTTTTGCTAAACTGGCGACCTCAACCAATGACTTGGTTCGCCCCGTATGAGAAATTACAACAACAACATCACCTTGGCGACTATTTATAGCACTCATACGTTGCATTAATATGTCATCGAAATAAACTACTGGCACATTAAAGCGAAAGAATTTATTTAAAGCATCATGAGCAACAACTGCGGAAGCGCCCAAGCCAAAAAATGATATTTTGTTCGCTTGTGTTAACACATCAACAGATCGGTTGATCACATTTGCATCTAAACTTTTACGGGCTAATTCAAGATTAGCCATGGTTGATTCAAAAATTTTATCTGTATATTCATCAGCCGTATCGTTTTCATCAACATGCCTATTAACATAAGGGGTACCGTTGGCTAAACTTTGGGCTAAATGAAGTTTAAAATCGGGATAACCTTTAGTATCTAAACGACGACAAAACCTATTAACAGTAGGCTCACTGATATTTGCTTGTTTAGCTAAGGCAGCGATACTGGCATGAATAACGGTACCCGGAGAAGACAATATTACCTCTGCCACCTTACGTTCAGATTTACTGAAAGTATCTAATTCGTCGGCGATCTTTTCTAATATATTCATGTCGGTCAATCCTACTTTTTACAATAATTGTAATTAATTTTCTGTCTAAATGACGAGAATAATGAAAATTTATTTCATAATTACAGCTAATATAAAACATATTGGCAATTTTTAGCAAACCTTTAATTAATGTTTCATACGAATAACCACTAACCAACAATGAACTTTGAGTAAAATTGCCGCGTAAAGCTTTTATTTATTCATAATACCTAAAATGTAATTTAATTACAAAAAGTTCTTTACTGATGCCAATATACCCGTTAAATTATGGATAAATGTAGTTTAGTTACAATATGTGCTAGGTTTATTGATGAGGTAATTTTAGTTATTATCAGTGTTCAATAAAGAAAGCCAAAAAAAGAGATATTGTTTATGAAAAGTTCTGATCTTCAGTCTGCCAGTGAAATTGTTATTTTTGGTGCACTTGGTGACTTGTCTCGTCGCAAATTATTACCCGCTTTATATCAATTAGACCAAGCCGGCTTATTAAATTTAGAAAGTCGAATTTTAGGTGTCGCCAGACAAGACCATTCGGTAGAAGAATTTACGGCTTTTGTTATTGAGAATCTTACTGAGTTTGTCAAAGAAGGCTTAAACGAAGAAGTACTTGCTCGTTTTATTAGCCGTATGGTTTATCAACAGTTAGATTTTAAAGACACTGTCTCTTATAGTAACTTAGCTGCAACGTTAAAAGGTGGCCATGATACACGTGTTTATTATTTTTCAACGCCTCCTGCTATTTATGGTGATATTACCGACGGTTTAAAGTCAGCTAAACTTATTACTGACGCTGACCGTGTTGTGATGGAAAAACCGATTGGCAACTGCCTTGCATCATCAAAAGTTATTAACGATCAAGTTTCTCGTTATTTCAATGAAAACCAAATTTATCGTATCGATCACTATCTAGGAAAAGAAACCGTACTGAATCTATTAGTACTGCGTTTTGCCAATTCACTTTTTACCAATAACTGGGACCGTAATAGTATTGACCATGTACAGATAACGGTTGCTGAAAGTGTTGGAATTGAAGGACGATGGGGTTTTTATGACGACGCAGGGCAAATGCGCGACATGATACAAAACCATTTATTACAAATTTTATCACTCTTAGCGATGGAGCCTCCTGCTGATTTAAGTGCAGAAAGTATTCGTGTTGAAAAGTTAAAGGCAGTTAAAGCTCTCGCGCCCATTAATCGCTTGAATGTGAAAGAAAAAACAGTTCGCGGTCAGTACGCCGATGGTTACTTAAATGGTTTACCAGTGCCGGGTTACTTAAATGAAGAAGATGCCAATCAAAAAAGTGATACCGAAACTTTTGTTGCTATAAAAGCGGAAATTGATAATTGGCGTTGGGCTGGCGTGCCTTTTTACCTTCGTACGGGTAAAAGAATGCCTGCTAAGCACAGTGAGATAGTGGTGCAATTTAAACCTCAAGCGCATAATATCTTTAAAGATAGCCATGCTGATCTACCGGCAAATAAATTAACGATTCGTTTACAGCCTGACGAAGGCGTTGAATTACAGATGATGAATAAAATTCCAGGTATTGCTTCACAAATGCATATTCAAGAAAATAAGCTTGATTTGAGTTTTTCAGAAACTTATGAAAATCAGCGTGTTGTCGATGCATACGAACGATTGATGCTAGAAGTTATCAACGGTAATCAATCGTTATTTGTTAGTCGTGATGAAGTCGAAGCGGCTTGGACTTGGGCTGATAGTATTATCGAAGCCTGGAAGACAAGTAATGAAGCACCTAAAGCTTATCCTGCTGGAACTTGGGGACCCGTTGCCTCTCTTTCTATGATCGCTCGTGATGATCGCCAGTGGGTTGAATAAATAAATTTTAGAGATAACGTGAATTTCAGGAAATAACTATGTACCAATTAAACGATTTCGCTCAGCGAACAGATTTAGATAATGCCTTAGCCAATAATGTCGCTGAACTTTTATCAAACGCTTTGAGTCAGAAAGGTAAAGCAAGTTTGGCTGTTTCTGGCGGGTCTACACCCAAAGGTTTTTTTACGGCTTTATCGACTAAAGATATTGATTGGCAAAACGTAACCGTAACGTTAGCGGACGAACGTTGGGTTGAGTTTGAGTCTGAGGCAAGTAATACCCGTTTGGTACATGAAAACCTGTTAAAAAATAAAGCAGCCGCTGCACAATTTTTTCACCTTAAAAAAGAGGGTGAATGTGATCAATCAACTCTAGTGCAATTAAATACTGACGCTAAAAGCCAGTTATTGCCTTTAGATGTGCTTATTCTTGGCATGGGTGAAGACGGTCATACGGCTTCTTTATTCCCTTGTAGCGAGCAAATATCATCAGCACTTGCGCTTGATAATACAGATGCCCTAATGAAGGTTGTCCCCAAAACAGCTCCTAACGACCGTATAACTTTTACTTATGCTTATTTAGCGCAGAGTAAAAATATTATTTTGCATGTTTGTGGTGCCGGGAAAAAGGTCGTTTTAGAAAAAGCACTTTCAAGTAACAATCAAACAGAAATGCCAATAAGGGCATTTTTACAAAACCCAGATATCAATACACAAGTGTATTGGGCGGAGTAACATATGACTATTAAAATGAATGAAAAAATCGTCGCTATTACCAATGAAATTATTGAGCGTAGTAAAGGCAGTAGAGCTAAATATTTAGCTAAGATAGAAGCTGAAAGCTCGCAAACAGTACATCGTGCCGGTTTGTCGTGTGGTAACTTAGCTCATGGTTTTGCTGCTTGTGGTAAAGAAGACAAGGCCTCATTACGTGGTATACATCACTCAGACATCGCTATTGTTTCAGCTTATAATGATATGTTATCTGCTCATCAGCCCTATGAAACTTATCCTGCGATTATTAAAGCAGCAGTGAGAGATGCGGGTGGTGTTGCACAATTTGCAGCCGGTGTACCTGCTATGTGTGACGGTGTTACTCAAGGCCAACCGGGTATGGATTTAAGCCTAATGAGCAGAGATGTTATTGCAATGTCTGCAGCGGTTGGCTTATCGCATAATATGTTTGATGGCGCATTAATGATGGGCATCTGTGATAAAATCGTACCGGGCTTGTTGATTGCCAGTATGACTTTTGGACATTTACCCACGGTATTTATTCCTGCGGGCCCTATGCCTTCAGGCTTACCAAACAAAGAAAAAGCACGTGTTCGCCAGCAATATGCTAAAGGTGAAGCCAACGAAGAAGAGCTTCTTGAGGCTGAATCTGCCTCTTATCACTCTGCGGGTACTTGTACTTTCTTTGGCACAGCCAATTCAAATCAACTGGTTGTTGAAGTCATGGGACTTCATTTACCTGGCGCATCATTTATCGCACCGAATACGCAGCTTCGTGAAGAATTAACAAAAGCAGCGGCACGTCAAGCAACTCGTTTAACGCAACAGTCGGGCAACTATATGCCGATTGGCAGAATGGTTGATGAGCGTTCAATTGTTAATGCAATTGTTGCCTTACTTGCGACGGGCGGTTCAACGAACTTAACCATGCATATTATTGCGTTTGCAAAAGCAGCGGGTATTATCATTAACTTCCAAGACTTTAATGATTTATCTGAAGCGGTACCACTATTAACACGTATCTACCCGAACGGCGAAGCAGATATAAATCAATTTCAAGAAGCCGGTGGTATGGCACTACTCTTTAGAGAATTGATTGAAGGCGGTTTAGTTTTTGAAGATGTTGAAACTATCTGTGGCCGCGGTTTAACGCGCTACACTAAAAAACCTGTACTCGAAAGCGGTGAACTTAAGTGGGTTGACTGTGTTGAAAAATCTCTCGACGATAGTATTATTGCAACCGTTGCAAGCCCGTTCAAAGCTACTGGCGGTTTACGCGTTCTTAAGGGTAACCTAGGTGTCTCTGTTATTAAAACATCTTCATTGCGTGAAGGTAGTTTTGTTATTAAAGCACCTGCCGTCGTTTTTGAAGATCAACATGAATTACAAGCGGCATTTGATGCGGGTGAATTAGAAAAAGATTTTGTTGCTGTGGTTAGATTTCAGGGACCTAAAGCGCGCGGTATGCCTGAATTACATAAGCTAACACCACCACTTGGCGTTCTTCAAGACAAAGGTTTTAAGGTCGCTATGGTAACTGATGGCCGTATGTCTGGCGCCTCAGGTAAAGTACCTGCTGCTATTCATTTATGCCCAGAAGCCCTAGATGGCGGTTTGATCGCGAAAGTGAAAACCGGTGATATGATTTTAGTTGACGGCGAAACTGGAGAATTAACCTTATTGGTTGACGAAGCAGAGCTTGCCCAACGTGACAACGCTATTTTTCAAGTCAATGGTCATCATCAAGGCATGGGCCGAGAGCTTTTTGGTTTTATGCGTCGTAATTTAAGTACCGCTGAAACCGGTGCTTGTTCATTATTTGATGAAACTGATATTGATGGTAAAGCTTCGTGAGTGAGTCAATACTTAACTTAGTCGCTGACATTGGCGGTACTAATATCAGGTTTGGCCTCGTTAATGACGATGGTCAAATCTCAGATATTAAAACTTATCAGTGCGACCAATATGATAGCTTAGCCGATGTTATTAGCGTTTATTTAGCGTTACATAACGCTGCAGGTAAAACAATCAATGCGTGTTTAGCCATTGCTTGTCCGGTTGAAACAGATCAAATTACCATGACTAACTTGCCATGGACATTTTCTCAATCATCCTTGAAAAACGCATTGAATATTAGTCAGTTATTTTTAATAAATGACTATACCGCAATAGCCCATGCAGTACCTTTGCTAACACAAGCACAGAAAGTGCAAATTGGTGAAGGGGTCGCAATTGCAGACAAGCCTATTTCTATTTGTGGTCCTGGTACCGGACTAGGTGTTGCTAATTTAGTACCGACCAGAGACGGTTGGTGTTGCTTAGGGGGAGAAGGAGGCCATGTCGACTTTGCTCCTGTCGATGCTGATGAAATTAAAATATTAAGTTATTTACTTGAAACTAAACAACATAGAATATCCTATGAGCAATTACTTTGTGGCAGAGGCTTAGAGCAAATTTATCAAGCCTTTTTGTCAATTGATAACTTGCCCAAGAGTAATTTATCAGCTGAACAAATCTCCGCTAAAGCGATAGATGGCTCATGTCCACTATGTGAAAAAGCCTTACATCAATTTTGTAATACTTTAGGCAGCTTTGCCGGTAACTTAGCCTTAACGTTAGGTTGTTTTGGTGGTGTATATATTGCCGGTGGCATTGTGCCTCGTTTTATAGATTTCATCAAAAACAGCAATTTTAGGCAGCGTTTTGATACAAAAGGCCGACTATCTAGTTTTATTAATAATATTCCGACGTATGTGATCACCGAAAATCAACCCGGTTTGATAGGGGCGTCTGCCTATATTCGTCAACAATTATCTTCAATGAAAGGACACATCTAAATCATGACCATAACAAATAATTGGCAGTTATCGCCAAAAGAAATTTTCGCTATGGGGCCTATTGTGCCTGTTCTTGTTATTAAAGATGTTGAAGATGCCTTACCTATTGCTAAAGCCTTACTCGCTGCAGGCATAAAAGTATTAGAAGTAACTTTGCGCACACCAGCGGCACTTGATGTGATTAAAATTATCGCGCAAGAGTTACCTGAAGCTTGTGTTGGCGCAGGTACAGTAACAAATCGTGAAATGCTACAACGCTGTCAAGAAGCAGGGGCTAAGTTTGCAATAAGTCCTGGCTTAACAAAAGATTTATTAAAAGCGGGTAATGAAGGTAATATTGCTCTTATACCAGGAATTTCATCAATTTCAGAAATGATGGACGGAATTGACTTTGGCTATGACCATTTGAAGTTTTTCCCCGCAGAAGCTTCTGGTGGTGTTAAAGCGATTCAATCTATGGGCGGACCATTCCCTGACATTCGCTTTTGTCCAACAGGTGGTATCAATTTAAGTAATGTTAAGGACTACTTAGCCTTATCAAACGTTGCTTGTTGTGGTGGCTCTTGGTTGGTTACCGACGAAATAATTAAAAATAAAGATTGGGCTAAAATTACTGAATTAGCTAAACAAGCACTTGCTCATGTAAAATAACGCGTAAAGTGAATACCAAAAAGGCTGAAGCGCTATTGATAGTGCTCCAGCCTTTTTTATATATACGACTTCTTGTCCGCCTGACATCAATCCTCATATATCCTTTTATAAGCAAGTAAAGGCAGTCGATAGCTAAATAACATCTTTATAGGGGGGCTTACAGGTGAGAGCCGTAAATCGACTAGTTAAGGTTGTTCAAGTAAGGGGCTTTGACTAACATTTATCTCAATAAAAAAGCCAAATAAAGATATTTGGCTTTTTTGATATAACTTTTATTCTAAAGATGATTAATTTTTATAAGCGCTGACGTAAGCCACTAAATCAAGTACCTTGTTTGAATAACCAATTTCATTGTCGTACCAAGAAACGATTTTTACAAACTTATCGGTTAGTGCTATACCCGCACCCGCATCAAAGACTGACGTACACGTTTCGCCAATGAAATCATTAGAAACTACTTGATCTTCGGTATAGCCTAATATGCCTTGCAAATCACCATGAGCTGCTGATTTCATCGCATCGCAAATTTCTTGATAGGTTGCGCTACTTTTTAAATTAACAGTCAGGTCTACAACAGATACATTTGGTGTTGGTACACGAAAGGCCATACCAGTGAGTTTGCCATTTAATTCAGGGATAACTTTACCAACCGCTTTTGCAGCACCCGTAGATGAAGGGATTATATTTTGTCCTGCACCACGGCCACCACGCCAATCTTTAGCTGAAGGGCTATCAACAGTTTTTTGTGTTGCTGTAGTTGCATGAACCGTCGTCATTAAACCACTTTCAATTCCCCAATTATCATTAAGAACCTTAGCAATAGGTGCTAGGCAATTAGTGGTACATGAAGCGTTTGATACAATATCTTCGCCTTTATACTCATTGAGGTTTACACCACAGACAAACATTGGGGTGTCATCTTTGGAAGGGGCAGAAAGTACAACTTTTTTAGCTCCTGCGATCAAATGCTTTCGTGCTGTCTCATCAGTTAGAAATAAACCGGTTGATTCAACAACAACATCAACATCTATTTCATCCCATTTAAGTTCTTCGGGGTTACGGATAGCGCTAACGCGAATAACTTTATCATTAACAATCAACTGACCATCTTTAACTTCTACCGTACCGTTAAAACGACCATGCGTTGAGTCATACTTAAGCATGTAAGCCATGTAGTCAATGTCGATTAAATCATTAATACCGACAATTTCAATGTCGCTTCTCTGCGCAGCAGCTCTAAATACAAAACGACCGATACGGCCAAAACCATTGATGCCAACTTTAATAGTCATGTTAAAATTCCAAATGAAAATAATGTAGTAAAATTACATCATTTTGAGATTTATACAAGCGATACTTGTCGTATTTGGCCTTTTATTGATAAAAAAGACGTTTTATTACGAATCGGGTCGGCTTTAATTGCTAGTGGCTTAGTTTTGTTCATGGTAGAATAAATGCCATTGTATTTCTCAGTATTTATGGACTTTCTACTATGACACAAGACAATAGTTTGTGTGACATCGGCTTTATTGGCCTTGGTGTAATGGGTAAAAATTTGGTGCTAAACTTAGCCGACAACGGTTACAGTATTGCTGCTTTTGATTTAGATAATGAAAAAGTGCTTGGCGTTATTGCCCAAGATAAATTGGAAAATGGTGAAAATAAGCAACGTGTTCACGGTTGCTCATCATATACAGAATTATTATCGCGATTAAAAACTCCCCATCTTATTGTACTTTCTGTACCTGCTGGTGCTCCTGTTGATCAAGTCTCTGAGAGTTTGATTGGCGCTGGTATTCAACCTGACGATATTATTATTGATACGGGTAATAGTCTGTGGGTTGATACCGTTGCTCGTGAGAAAAAGTATAAGAGTAATTTCATTTTATTTTCTTCAGCTGTCTCTGGCGGTGAAGTCGGCGCTAGATTTGGGCCTGCTTTAATGCCCAGTGGTTCTCCTTATGCATGGACTCGCATCAAACCTATCTGGGAAGCCATATCAGCTAAGGTTGACGCCGAAACAGGCAAACCTTTAGAGCGGACTAAGCCAGGAGAAACCATTAAAAAAGGTGAACCTTGTGCCGCCTATATTGGCCCAGCCGGTGCGGGTCATTATGTAAAAATGGTTCATAATGGTATTGAATATGCGGATATGCAGATTATCTGTGAGGCTTATCATACTTTACGTGCGGGTTTAAATTTATCAACAGATGAGATTGCTGATATTTTTGAACAATGGAACCAAGGTCCTCTAGACAGTTATTTAATGGAAATATCTGTCGAGGTACTTCGCCATAAGGTGACCGAAGATAACATCCCGCTAGTGGATTTAATTCTCGATAAAGCGGGGCAGAAAGGTACAGGTTTGTGGACTGCGATGAGCAGTTTAGAATTAGGTACACCCGCTCCCACTATTGCCCAAGCGGTATACGCACGTTCCATCTCTTCATTTAAAGATTTAAGAGTGCAGAGTTCAAGTCTGCTTAACGGCCCTGAAGCTAAGACCTTAAATGCACAAGAAAAAACAGCGTTTATTGCTCGCTTACATGATGCGATTTACTGTGCGAAAATTTGTGCTTACGCCCAAGGTTTTCAATTAATGAAGCAAGCGGAGCAAGAGCATGGTTGGGAGCTTGATTTTGCCAGTATTGCAAAAATATGGCGAGCGGGTTGTATTATTCGTGCAGCATTTTTACAATCTATTACCGATGCTTTTAAACGTAATGCGAAGTTAGAAAATTTAATGCTAGATGCATTCTTTGTGGAACAATTAAATGCTCATCAATTAAATTGGCGTAAAACTGTTGCAGAAACCGCTTTAATGGGAATTTCAACCAGTGCAATAAGTTCATCGTTGACCTATTATGATGCGATGCGTACCGCGGTTCTTCCTGCAAATTTATTACAGGCACAAAGAGATTTTTTTGGTGCACATACTTTTGAACGGGTTGATCAAGCGCCAGGAAAGAAATTTCATGTTGAATGGTCAAACCCTGAGCGCAAAATGATCGAATTTGGTCATTCAAAATAAAAAGGTGAAAATATATGTCTAAAGACCCTTATCAAGATAAGTTAACACCCGAGGCTTTTCAAGTATGTCGCTTGGCTGCCACAGAGCAACCGTTCAGTGGCGAGTATAACGATCATTGGCTAGCCGGTGTTTATCATTGTGCCTGTTGTGAAAAGGAGCTGTTTTCTTCAACAGATAAATTTCAATCGGGTTGCGGTTGGCCAAGCTTTTCTGCCGCTATTAGCCCAAATGTCGCCTACATTGAAGATGACAGCCTTGGAATGATGCGTACAGAAATCACTTGCAGTACGTGTGACTCTCATCTGGGTCATGTATTTGATGACGGCCCACAACCCACCGGTAAACGCTATTGTGTTAATTCATTAAGTTTACAGTTTAGCGCACTTTAAAAAGACAAGGTTTAATCTCTTGATTAAACCTAAACCTTTGGTGACTCAAAGGTTCCTGCTTCAATTTTATCTAAGGTTATATTGGCAATTTTATCTAATAATGTTTTATTTAATTTATAACCTACAACATAATTATTTAAAGACTTTTCAGTCACTTCTTTATTTTCTGGCGAATGTAAACGTAAAATTCTTAACCAAAGATAAGCTTTTTTAACATCTTGCTTTTCTATAAATATCGTTGCTATTGACTGAAAGATTTCTGCATTTATTTTCTGATCTGGCTGGTATAATTGCAAAGCTCGATAAAGTAACGTTAAGGTCTTTTTAGGATCTGTTTTTGTATAATGCGTCGCTAAGTTATATTGCGACCTTGAATTTTCAAGGGCTTTTGTCCCTTCTTGTGCTAAAAATTTATTTAAAGATTCTTCGTTGATATATCTCGACCAGTGATAGTAGAGCAGGTGAGGGTGATCTGAGGTTATTGTTTCTTTTGATATTTCTTTGATACGATTCTGTGCTTGAATTGCGTTATCAACTCTCATCGTTTGTTTATGTTTTAATTTAATATGCTCAATTTTTGAGGCATGAACCATACATTGTGCATAATCTTCGTAAGCAATGAGTTGATGATATTTATGTAGATCTGAACTAGCCAATTTTTCCTCTAAATTAGAAAAACCCACCATAATACGTTCTCGTTTACACCATGAGTCTTCTTGAAATTCATTACAGATTTCAGAATTACTTTCACAAAGTTCAGCAAAGTTTGGCTTGCTATCACAAGCGGTTAATAAAAAAATTAGTGAGAAGTAGGCTATTATTGTCTTCATTTTTGTCCCATATTTGAGCGTGATATTATCTGTAACTAGTGGCGAAAGTTTTCAGGTTCGATTACAATAGTGCCGCAATTAATTATTATTGTTATTAGTGCTAATATTAATAATAACTCATCGTTCAATTGACTGAAATAAAAAGGTTTACGCAATGACTTCTCATCTTGAGGAACAATACCAAGCTAGCTGGCAAGAACGCCAAACATTTGCTGAAAATATGCAACCTATTATAGGGCAACTTTTCAGAAACAAAGGTCTCGAAGTATCTATTTATGGTCGTCCATTAGTTAATGCTTCTGCAATTGATATCATTAAAGCACATAAATCTGTTGCGCTACATGAAGACAGTAAATTACGTTTACGTGAAAGCTTTCCTTTTATTGATGCATTAAGACACATGGATTTAGCACCAGCACGTATTGATGTCGGTAAATTGGCCTACCGTTATTTATTTCTAGGTAAAGCTAATGGTCTGTCAATTGAGCAGTTTTTAGAAAAAGAATTAGTATCAATTAATAAAAATACTGACCCACAAAAGTCTAAAGATGTTGTTCTTTATGGTTTTGGTCGTATCGGTCGCTTATTAGCGCGTCTGTTAATTGAACGCGCAGGACCCTGCTCAACATTAAATCTACGTGCTATTGTTATTCGCCCAAGTGGTAAAGGTGATTTAGCAAAACGTGCCAGCCTATTACGTCGTGATTCAGTGCATGGTGCTTTTAACGGTAGTATTACTATCGATGAAGAAAATAGTGTCATTAAAGCTAATGGCGCATTTATTCAAGTCATTTACGCAAAAAATCCTAGCGAAATCGACTATACCCAATATGGTATTAATGACGCTTTAGTTGTTGATAACACCGGTGTATGGAGTGACGAAGAAGGTCTAGGGCAACATTTGCAATCAAAAGGTGTTGCTAAGGTATTGTTAACAGCACCCGCTAAAGGTGATATTAAAAATATCGTTTATGGCGTGAATCAAGATATGATTTTAGCGGATGACAAAATTGTTTCTGCAGCGAGTTGTACCACTAACGCTATTACACCAGTGTTAAAAGCCATTAACGATGAGTTCGGTATTAAGAATGGCCACGTTGAAACGGTTCATTCATATACGAACGATCAAAATTTAATTGATAACTACCATCCAGCTCCTCGCCGCGGTCGTAGTGCACCATTAAATATGGTTATTAGCACAACGGGTGCTGCTAAAGCGGTTGCTAAAGCATTACCTGAATTGAAAGGTTTGTTAACGGGTAACGCGATTCGTGTACCAACACCAAACGTTTCAATGGCTATCATGAATTTGAATTTGAAAAAATCAACGGATAAAGAAGCGTTAAACGATTACTTACGTAATATTTCGTTAAATTCTAAGTTACAAAATCAAGTAGATTATACGGCTTCAACTGAAATCGTCTCTACTGACTTGGTTGGCTCTCGATACGCTGGAGTTGTTGACTCTCAAGCAACGATTGTTGATGGCGATCGCGCTGTATTGTATGTATGGTATGACAATGAATTTGGTTACAGCTGCCAGGTAGTTAGAGTCATGCTAGAAATGTCAGGTATTCAGGTACCAACATTACCCGTTAATTAGTCTATAAGTTGATAACATTGTTGGTGTGAGTTGATGCCAACAATTTATAGCGAAAAAAAAGCCGCACTTTATTTATATAGTGCGGCTTTTTAGTTTACACGGGAAAATTATTTTCCAGCGTTAGCTATTATAGCTCTCGCCATTTCATCAGCTACTTTACCTGTTGGTAAGTTTTTCTCGTTCGCTGTTACAAAAACATTCATTAGTGTGTGATAAATATTTTCTACCAAACTTGTCGCCTTATCAGCACAATAAGCTTCAGGATAAATTTCAAGGGCAACATTTATAATTCCCCCAGCGTTAATGACGTAGTCAGGAGCATACAAAATACCCTTGTCTAAAAGGACTTGGTCATGGCGACTTTCTGCAAGTTGGTTATTAGCACAGCCGGCAATGATCACCGCTTTAAGTTCTGCAATGCTATCGTCATTAATCGACGCGCCTAACGCACAAGGTGAAAATACTTCAACATCTTGTTTGTAAATATCGTCTAAGCTAACAACTGTCGCATCTAACTCGGCAACGGCTTTATCTAAAATTTCTTGGTTAATATCAGTGACGATTAATTTCGCACCCGCAGCATGAAGTCGCTCACAAAGTGAATAACCAACACTACCAAGCCCTTGAACAGCGACTTTAATACCGGTTAAATCATCAGATCCTAATTTAAACTTAACCGCTGCTTTAATACCTAAAAATGTACCTAGCGCAGTGAAGGGGCCTGGATTACCACTTTTTCCTTCAAGACCCGAAACATAGTCGGTAACTTGATTAACAATAGCCATATCACCAGTAGTAATATTTACATCTTCAGCGGTGTAATAACGGCCACCTAGATTATTAACGGCTTTGCCATAAGCTTTGAATAAATCGTCTGACTTTAAGTGTCTAGGGTTACCAATAATAACCCCTTTACCACCGCCAAGTTTTAACCCAGCCATAGCATTTTTGTAGGTCATGCCTTTTGATAAACGTAAAACATCTTTTAATGCTGCTTCATCATTTACATAATCCCAAAAACGACAGCCACCTGCTGCCGGTCCAAGTGCAGTACTGTGTACTGCTATGATAGCTTTTAAGCCTGTTGCATCATCGCTGCAATAAACAACTTGTTCATGATTGTCGAAATCTACTAAATCAAAAATTGCCACTTCTAAATCTCCACGTAAAAAGTTTTGTTAATATTCTTTTTACTTCTGTAATAAGAGTTGTATTGTTTCGATGCGCACAATACCACTTAGCCTAATGTTGCGCTAGCCGTCAGATCAAAATATAACGGTCACTATGTTAGGGTAAATGTATAGAATAAAGCACAAAATTTAATAATAGCGGCAAAAGGATAAGAAGAGTGGCTTATTAGGAGAGTAGGAATTAATAAACTAGTGATTAAAAGCGAAGCGGGTAGATTTTTTTATATTCTCAACAGCACAGGTCATACGCTGTCTTGGCATACCTGCTTCCATAAATACTGCGCCAGCACTGATAAAGTTAAATTTTCTAAAATATTCAACATCATCAAGTGGACTATAAATAAATACTTCATCAAGTTTGAGATCTTTAGCAATAGCCAGTAAACCTTTGACAACATCTCTGTCGATGTTTCTTTTTCTAAAAGACATCAATACTGCGATGCGAGAAATTTCACCCGTAGATAATATACGGCCCGTTGCAACGGGCTCTTGAGTAATATCATCACAAACTAAGACATGAAATGCATAGTGATCTTTTCGGTCAAACTCTATTTTTCGTGGAATACGCCATTCACAAATAAAAACTTTTTCGCGGACATCTCTTAATAGTGATGCCGCTTGTTCCCAATTTACTCTACTGACACTGAACGACATTATAACTATTCCACGCGTTGTTATTCAATATACCAAAAGCCCATATTTAGAACATTAGTCAATAATTGTTCATTTTTCAAATTTGTTAGTAAACTTTTTGCTGTTTGAGTGGTCAAAGTTTGCTGTTTTGTTAGGTATGTCGCTAATGTGATTGTTTCTTTATCAATTAAAAAGCTTTCACCATTAATATATAAAAAGCTTGTTTCGTTGGGCGCTTGTTCCTGATGTTGAAAAGGTACAATTAAGCTTTTTATCCCGGAAACAGGCACTAAGGTGTTTTCTGCTTCAGCCAGAATATCGGAAAGTTGTTCGCTGTCGATAGGCGTGACCGGCATTAATATCTCTAAGGCATGGTGGTTCTGTGTAAGATATTTGCCGATAAAAGGAGTAAATAACTTATCGTCATCAAGTTGTGCTTTCATGAACGCCTTTAACTTTTCGATATCCATTTGTTCAAGTTGTTCGGGATGACTGGTTAGTGTACGTTCATTATCAGGAAAACGTGCTTCTCCAAGGTTTTCATCTATTAATTTATCAGCAAAACCAGACCATAATTCCTGATTGTTCGGTGCCTGAAAACCAATAGAAAAATTCATCGAGTTCTCTAATGACACGCCATTGTGTGGATGATTTGGTGGAATATAAAGTAAATCACCTGCTTCGGTTATTTCGTCGATAACAGCAACAAAACTAGAGACTTGTTTTAAATCAGGGTGAGGTAATAGCTGTTTTAGTGAACTATCAGGCGCACCAACTTGCCAGCGACGCTTTCCTTCACCTTGCACAATAAAGACATCGTACTGGTCTAAATGAGCACCAACACCGCCATTGGGTGTTGAAAAGCTAACCATTACATCATCAATACGCCATTGTGGAATAAAATTAACGGCTGCTAGCAATGATTGGGTATCGCGAGACCAATTATTTACCGCCTGCACCAGTAGCGTCCAGTTCTGTTCGCCAAACTTATCGAATGAATCAAAAGGACCTTGCTCTACTTGCCAGTCACCATTATTACAGGCAATAATACGCGATTCAATTTCGCTTTCCATCGCGAGGCCAGCAAGTTCGTTGGCATCAATTGGGTCGGTGAAGTCTTTGAACGCACCTTTTATTAATAACGGTTTTTTTTGCCAATATTCTTTTAAAAACTGCTCAGGCGTTAGTTCGCCCCAATGGATTTTTTGCATTGCGTGTTACTCTCTATTTTACTACGGTTAATTGGCGTGCATAACGGCACTAATCCCATCATAAATCAAGGCGTTGCTAAAAAGCCAAGACATATAGGTTTCCGTTTATCCTGAACATATACGTTCATTGGCATCCATGCCATCACGTTATACCGTTCATCCTGAACATAAAAAGGAACCGCGAGGTTCCTTTTTATTAGCATACGTTTAGATAAAACTAGTCTAATTCGTTAATAAACTCTACTGCGCGACCTATGTAACTTGCGGGTGTCATTTCACATAACTGTGCTTTAGCCGCATCAGGTAATTCAAGCGTCATAATGAAAGCGCGCATTGAGTCGCCATTAACGCGTTTACCGCGAGTTAGCTCTTTTAATTTTTCGTATGGCTTTTCGATACCATAACGACGCATTACTGTTTGTACGGGTTCAGCTAAAACTTCCCAGTTGCTGTCTAATTCAGCCGCTAGATTTGCTTCATTTACTTGTAACTTACTAATACCTTTTAATGTAGCGCCGTAAGCTATCATCGCATGAGCAAAACCAACACCTAAGTTACGTAAAACCGTTGAATCAGTTAAGTCACGTTGCCAGCGAGAAATAGGTAATTTTTGCGCCAAGTGGGTAAATAATGCATTAGCAATGCCTAAGTTACCTTCAGAATTTTCAAAGTCAATTGGGTTAACTTTATGTGGCATTGTTGACGAACCAATTTCACCGGCAATGGTTTTTTGCTTAAAGTGACCCATCGCGATGTAACCCCAAATATCACGATCAAAATCGATTAAGATGGTGTTAAAGCGGGCAATGGCATCAAATAATTCGGCAATGTAATCATGTGGTTCAATTTGAGTCGTAAAGGGATTAAACGATAAACCTAATGAAGTAACAAATTCATTAGCAAATTCATGCCAATTAACTTCAGGGTAAGCTGATAGGTGTGCATTGTAATTACCAACAGCACCATTAATCTTACCTAATAATTCAACATCAGCAATTTGGGCACGTTGACGTTTAAGACGAATATAAACGTTGGCCATTTCTTTACCCAAAGTACTTGGAGAAGCAGGTTGACCGTGAGTACGACACATCATTGGAATGGTTTTGTATTCAATGGCTAGTGCTTTAATTGCCGCTAATATTTTATCCATTTCTGGTAATAAAACGTCGGTACGACAGTCATTTAACATTAAACCGTGCGAAAGGTTGTTAATATCTTCAGATGTACAAGCAAAATGAATAAACTCAGTGACTGCGTTTAATTCAGCATGATCAGCAATTTTTTCTTTTAAGAAATACTCAACCGCTTTTACATCATGATTAGTGGTCGCTTCAATGTCTTTAATACGCTGTGCGTCTACTTCACTGAAGTTATCGACAATCGCATTTAATGTTGCCGTAGCGTCATTACTAAAAGCCGGAACTTCTGCAATTTCTGTCGTTGCTGCAAGTTTTTGTAACCAACGAACTTCAACGGTAACACGGTATTTTATTAAACCAAATTCACTGAATATAGGGCGTAATGACTTAACTTTGCTGCCATAACGACCATCTACTGGAGATATTGCACTTAACGCTGAAAGTTCCATAGGGTTTTCCTAATATTTAAAGTAAGGTTAAAAACTAATTTTGAATTTGTTTAACAAGCTTTGAGCAGCTGCTCGGCACATTCAACCAATTTTGAACGTGAAAATAAAATACTTCGGCGTTGTCCACCGACCTGTCGCCATAAAACACTTGAGCGAATACCGGCTAATAACAAGGCACGTATCTTATGTTGATTGACTGATTGCTTTAATATAGCGGGTTCGCCTGCTACCTGGATAGGTGTTCCGAGCGGGCTGATCAAATCGCTATAAATTGACGCTAAGCTCGAAACGAGTGTTTCACTGGTAATGCCATAATGTACTAATTGACGTTGGCTTTGGCTAATTCGTTCACCGAGCGCATTCATTTTATCGCTATATTTACTTAAACGACGCTCTAAACCCAGTAAGCTCACCACATAACGGGTGATTTCAGGATCTTTGTTAGTTGATTTATTGCCTAAATGGTTAACTAGTGTTGTTAATCCTATTTTTAAATGACTCATTTCACCACCGTAAACTTCCATGGTGTTTTTAGGCGATGTGATCATGACACTATTAAGTAATAAAGCGAGTTCGTCTTCGTCTATTTGGCCACTACGAGATGTTTTTTGTACCCAATAAGCGACTTGACAAACCGCGGCAAGTGTTAGGGTTTGTTCATTTATACTGTTCATAACTATTAACTGCTCAACTAATTTTCGTTATAACTTAACGGATAAGTGTGTTGATGATACCGCCGCCAAGACAAATATTATCTTGATAAAAAACTACAGATTGTCCCGGCGTTACTGAACTTTGTGCTTCATCAAACATGACTAAATATTCACCATCGCTCATCGGAGATAGATGACAAGGGACATCATCTTGGCGATAGCGGGTTTTAACGGTACATTTTATTGGCGTATCAAGAGGTTTACGATTCACTAAATGCAATTGATTACCGATTAAACCTTTAGAAAATAGACGAGGGTGGTTATGACCTTGACCAACAATTAAAACATTGCGCAATAAATCTTTTTCAACAACGTACCAAGGCTCTTCTCCGGCATTAGCTAAACCGCCTATGCGAAGGCCTTTGCGCTGACCTAGCGTGTGGTACATTAAACCGTCGTGCTCACCAATGACATCGCCTTCAGCGGATTCAATTTTTCCTGGCTGCGCGGGTAAATATTGACCTAAAAAATCTTTGAATTTACGCTCACCAATAAAACAAATACCCGTGCTGTCTTTTTTATTATGAGTGATTAAGTCAGCCTGTTCGGCAATGGCGCGTACTGCAGGCTTTTCGATATTACCCACAGGGAATAATGTCCGTCCCACTTGCTCATCGCTTAGCGTATATAAAAAGTAACTTTGATCTTTATTACTGTCTAACCCGCGTAACATAGCCCACTGACCATCAATAAACTCACGCTGAACATAGTGTCCGGTGGCAATATAGTCGGCATCTAAGTCTTCACAAGCAAACTCTAAGAAGGCCTTAAATTTGATTTCTTTGTTACACATAATATCAGGGTTCGGCGTGCGACCTGCTTTATATTCAGCTAAGAAATACTCAAAAACATTATCCCAGTATTCTGTTGCGAAATTAATGGTGTGTAACTTTATGCCGAGTTTGTCACAAACAAGTTGTGCATCTTCGAGGTCTTGTGCCGCTGCACAGTATTCATCGGTATCGTCTTCTTCCCAATTTTTCATGAACAGGCCTTCAACTTGATAACCTTGTTCAATCAATAAGTGTGCAGAAACAGAGGAGTCAACACCGCCAGACATACCAACAATTACTTTGGTGTCGTGTGGTGCTTTACTTATAGGCGCGGTGTTTTGGTTTTCAGCGCTCGATGATACTTGTGATGACATTAAAACTACAAATCTAGAGAAAAAGGCGAAAAATTATAGCATGTCAGGATTTAGGGGCATAGATTAAAGATTGGATTTTAATGAAGATAATGATATTTTTTTTCCATTTTTCAAAACAGCTAAGTAATCCTCAATACATTCCAAGACCAGCGTGCTGCGTAATTGTGCAGATTTTGCTTTTATTTCATCAAATGACAGCCAATGGGTGGCAATAATCTCATCATCTTGAGGGATACTTTGTAGAAATTCATCAAGTTCGATAACAAAACAAAATCGAAGGTAATAAAGATTAATATCCGGGCGATAAAAATAATAAATACCTGAAACGTAATTCGGCGAAAGTGTTAAGCCTGTTTCTTCAAGAACTTCTCGTTCAATGGCACTAATTAAGTTCTCATTCGCCTCTAAATGTCCAGCAGGTTGGTTAAAGACTTTTTTACCTTTTTCAATTTCTTCAACCAATAAAAACTTATTTTGATGAACAATAATAGCTGCCACGGTAGCATTGGGCTTAAATTGATCTTCGCCATGGTCATTACCGGCAGTGTTAACCGCTAGTGTCATATTCTTATTCACTTTTAAGTTGTTGGTAATGGCCATTTTCGATACCGTCAAGGCTGTATTGACCAATGCTGTAACGGATAAGTCGTAGCGTTGGAAAATTAATAGCCGCGGTCATTCTGCGGACCTGCCGGTTCTTTCCTTCGGTAATCGCGATACTGAGCCATGTCGTGGGAATATTCGCTCGATCGCGTATCGGCGGATTACGTGGCCAAAGGTCTGGTTCATTGATCACTTTTACTTTCGCTGGTAACGTTTGGCCATCTTTTAGTTCTACACCCTTTCGAAGTTTTTGTAAATCAGCTTGCTGTGGTACACCCTCGACTTGTGCCCAATAGGTTTTTTCAGTTTTTTCGGTTGGGTTAGCCAGTTTGTGCTGCAATTTCCCGTCATTGGTCAGCAACAATAAGCCTTCACTGTCGCGGTCTAAACGCCCAGCGGCATAAACGTCTTTAATCGGAATAAAATCTTTTAAGGTTTTACGCTGCTGATCATCCGTAAATTGTGACAGTACATCAAAGGGTTTATTGAAAAGTACTAACACTCGATCTGCTGGGGCAGGGCGAGGCTTAACATCTTTTAATGCGCGACTCTTAGATAATCGACGATTAGTTGAGTTTGACGCTTTTGCACGCTTAGTGAGGTTAGTCAAAGCTTATCCTTTTGAAATAATTTGATAGGGCGGTAAAGAATCAAGTAATTGCTTACCATAGCGCTTGGTCACTAAACGTTTATCCATTAAAGTAATGATACCGGTATCTTTCTCATTTCGCAGTAATCTTCCTGTCGCTTGAATCAGTTTTTTGGATGTTTCTGGCACTGAAATCGACATAAAAGGATTGCCGCCTTTAGCGGTAATGTATTCAGCTTGTGCTTCTTCAACGGGTGATGTTGGAACAGAGAAGGGTAATTTGGTAATAATCAAATTCGTTAAATATTTACCGGGTAAATCTAGACCCTCAGAAAAACTTTGTGTGCCAAAAATTATACTGGTTTTATCTTCATCACAGCGTTTTCTATGGGCCTCTATAATATGCTGACGTGACTGCTCACCCTGAACTAGAATCTCCATTTTGTGCTGCTCTCGTAAGGATTTAGCTACTTGCTCCATTTGCCAATACGAAGAAAATAGCACTAAACAGGCTTTTTCTTGCTTAATTAACGCCGGTAACTCATTAATTAATTCATCGGTGAACTGAGGGCTACTTGGCTCATTTTTCATTTTAGCGATGACTAGTTGCGCATTGTTTTGATAATCAAACGGAGAGTCGACTTTTTGATATTGGGTGCCATCATTAATTTGTAAACCGACCTGGCGTCGAAAATGCTCAAACGAATTCAATGCTAAAATAGTGGCTGAACATAATACCGCCCCTTCACATTTTGACCAGAGAATATCTTCAAGGGTAAAGCCAACTTCAATAGGGGAAGCCGACACTAAAAAGTCACTACGTTTCCCTGTCAGTTTTTCGAACCACCTTGCCATTGGAGCGCCTTTCTCACTGTCTGTTTTGGCATACATTTTCCATAGTGAGTTGAAATTTTCTAACCGTTGGATCATAAAACCAGCTTCTGCAAGTAAGGGCTCGGCAACAAACATTTTACACTCCCCGTCTTTCACTGACTCCATCAATAAGTTATATAGCTTGTTGCAATGTCCTAAACATTTTTTACTGAGCTCTGCTAAATCTTTAGCTGAGTTTTTTAAGTTCGGTGGAACGATTCCGTTTTCAAAACGATATAATGCCGCCTCGTCATCACGAGAGAAACGGCTATTTTCTTTAGCTTTTTCATTGAAATATAACGCCTGATTGTTTTCGATAAAGCTCGCTACTTTTTGCATTTCCATTAATAAATCTTGGCAATCGTCCCCTAACTTTAACGAGGGTGAAATGGCCGAAGTCGACTTTATTAATTTTGCCATCTTATCGCCGGTTTCTTTTAACTTAGTTAGCCAATCAATGGCACCTTTAATGGCAACATTCGCACTTGAATGATCACGGGTTACTTTAGGCAGATGATGTGCTTCGTCAATAATGTAAAAAGTGTCTTCTGGCGAGGGTAAAATAACACCTCCACCAAGCTCTAAATCAGCCAGTAATAAACTATGGTTAATGACCAACACATCGGCAGACTCCATGGTTTCTCGAGCTTTATGAAAAGGGCAATGGGTGTGATCGGCTAAATGTTTTAAACAACTGTGTTTGTCACATTGAATTTGTTGCCATAAATGATGAGGGATAGGGTCAGCCCAAGAATCTAGATCGCCTTGCCATTTATTATCCGTCAACGCTTTATGTAAATGATGTAATAGCTTTATATCCATGGCATTAGGTTTTTGCGCAAAGGTGAAACCGGCCTGAGGTGAATCGTCTTGACTGACAGCAAGCGCTAATTTTTGCCGACAAACATAGCGCTGGCGACCTTTGACTAAGGTGAAATTAAAATCTAAGCCTGAATGTTTCTTTAAGAAGGGTAAATCTTTATCCACTAATTGTTCTTGTAGCGCAACTGTTGCAGTAGAAATACAGACCTTTTTTTGACGTGACATCGCTAACGGAATAGCGCCTAATGAATAAGCCAAGGATTTACCCGTACCGGTGCCGGCTTCTATGGTAATAATTTTTCGCGCTTTATCGTATTCTCCCGCAAGAGTTTTAGCTATTTCGGCAATCAAAAAAGTTTGCTGTTTTCTTGGATGAAAGTTTTCTAAATTTTCACCAATGGTTTTATACGATGTGCGAATTGCTACTTTAATTTTATCGCTTAGCATGCTGTTAGCCATTTAGGGTTCATTAGGTTATATACTCATTCCAGTTAAATAGGCTGAATCCTGTATCTTCAAATAGGATGAGTATATACTGCTGTATATATTAACAGTTTATCGTTATCCGCAACGAATTAAAATAATTAATGTCATTAACTGTAGAAAAATTAACGCCTAGCTTGAATTATGGCTTTTTATTAACCCGTCAAGCCTATGATACCAAACAAGGTATCGAATTGTCTTTATGGGTTAAAACCCTTCAAGGTGCTGTTAATGTTATTGTGCAAAATCAACAGGCATTATTTTTTGTTGAACAAACGCAGCAACTACGCGCGCAAAGTCTCCTGTCGGAGCAGCGAATAGTAACGGCTAAAGTTACCCCGCTTGCGCTTAAAACCTTTAATCAACAACTCGTCAGTGGCTTTTATTTTTCAACGATGCGTGAATTCTATCGCGCACGGGATGTTTTAAAAAAAGCCCAAATAAAATGTTATGAAGACGATTTTCGCCCCGATGAACGCTTTTTAATGGAGCGCTTTATTACCGCTGGTATTGAATTTATCCCTCGGTTAACAGCTTCATCGATAACCGAATCTGCCAAACAGTTTTCACAGACTAACTTTGCTACCTTTTATAGTGACAAATGCCGTGCAACGGATAAGACTCAGTTACTTGATGATATTGCTTTAACTATGGTATCACTTGATATTGAGTGTTCAATGGCAGGGGAGCTTTATTCTATTGGCTTACATTCTCATAAAATGTCTGATGGTAAGCCGATAAAATGTGTTTTGATGATCGGTGATCAAAACAAGTTTTTAGCAAAAATAACGCAGTCCAAGTTATCCGACGCTGAGGCGACAGAAATCGCAGAGCACATCGTTTGGCTTGACAATGAACAAGCGCTGCTAGCTGAGCTGATCGCTTGGATAAAAATCTACGACCCCGACATTTTTATTGGTTGGAACGTGATTAACTTTGATTTTAATTTGCTACAAAAACGCTGTGATATTTATAACATCCCTTTTAATATCGGCCGCAATGACAAGTCACCTCGCTGGCGAACACGTTCGGCAGGTGGTAGTCAAAATGAGCAAAAATTTATTGATGTCGCTGGCAGAGTGGTCCTTGATGGTATTGATTTACTAAAAAACGCGACTTATAACTTTCCAAGTTTTTCGCTTGATTTTGTTGCCAATGCCTTATTAGGTAAAGGGAAAAAAGTTGATGATGTTGACAATAGAATGCAAGAGATTAACGACAACTTTACCAATGACAAGCTAGCTTTAGCCGCTTATAACCTTGAAGATTGCCATTTAGTTACCCTGATATTTGAACAATCTCTATTACTAGAATTCACGCGTTTGCGC
Organism: Colwellia sp. PAMC 20917; assembly: GCF_001767295.1. Classification (GTDB taxonomy): domain Bacteria; phylum Pseudomonadota; class Gammaproteobacteria; order Enterobacterales; family Alteromonadaceae; genus Colwellia_A. The sequence continues at coordinate 285,128 of NZ_CP014944.1, read as the reverse complement.
GCCAAACTAACTGGTTTATCTATAGACCGTATTGGCGGCTCTGTGGCAGCGTTTACCAATTTATATTTACCTAAATTACACCGTAGTGGTTATATTGCGCCCAATATGGGCGATGGCTTGCAAGGGCTAATTTCTCCTGGTGGTTATGTGATGGACTCTATTCCGGGTTTATATAAAAATGTTTTAGTACTTGATTTTAAAAGTCTTTACCCCTCTATTATTCGAAGTTTTAATATTGATCCTATGGGCCTAATTGAAGGTTTACAATCACCAGAGACTAGTATCAAAGGTTTTGATGGTGCTTATTTCTCTAGAGATAAGCATTTTTTACCTGAAATTATTAATGAGCTGTGGTTAGAGCGTGATATTGCTAAAAAAGATAAAAATGCGGCATTGTCGCAAGCGATAAAAATTATTATGAATTCGTTTTACGGGGTCTTAGGCTCTACGGGATGTCGATTTTTTGATCCACGTTTATCGGGCTCAATCACTAAACGAAGCCATGAATTATTAATCACCACTAAAATGTGGCTAGAAGATGATGGTTATCAAGTTATTTATGGTGATACCGATTCTATTTTTGTTAGTGTTGACGATGATTTTAGTCACCAGCAATGTCAAAAGCTGGGTAAAACCTTACAAGATAAAATTAATCTTAGGTGGCAAGCAACGCTTAAAAAAGAATTTGCGATAGAAAGCCAACTTGAAATTGAATTTGAAACACATTTTAGCCAATTTTTGATGCCAACCATCAGAGGGCAAGATGTCGGTACTAAGAAGCGTTATGCTGGCATTGTAGAAAAAAATGGCTCATCAGAATTGATTTTTAAAGGCTTAGAAAGCGTCCGCACCGATTGGACTGAACTGGCTAAAACTTTTCAACGAGAGTTGTATTTAAAAATATTTAATGGCGAACCTTTTGCTGACTATGTACGCAATATTGTTACTCAAACATCAGCAGGACAATTAGATCATTTACTGGTGTATCGTAAACGCATTCGTAGGCAGTTAGATCATTACGTTAAAAACGTGCCTCCACATGTGAAAGCGGCACGTTTAGCTGATGATATAAACAAGATAAATAAGCAACCGCTAAAATATCAGCAACGTGGTTGGATAGAATACTTGATCACGACTTCTGGACCGCAAGCAAAAGGTTATGTTAACGCGCCACTCGATTACCAGTTTTATATCGATCGGCAATTAGCGACCGTTGCTGATGCTATTTTACCTTTTGTCGGGAGTAGTTTCGAAAAATTAACCAGCGATCAATTGAACTTGTTTCAATAGCCTCTGCTGTTTTAATTAATATAAATAAATCGTGCATCATGCTTGGAAAGATCATAAGGTGACTTTATTGAGTTAGCTATTTAGATGGCTAAATGAATTTTATGTTTTAGGATGAAAGATCATGATCAACGATACCAAAATAGTCAATGCGGGACGAAAATCAAAATGGACACGTGGCGTTGTTAATCCCCCAGTAGAACGTGCATCAACCGTTGTTTTTAATACAGTTAAAGAAATGAATCACGCAACAGCAAATCGTGGTAATCAAGTACTCTTCTATGGTAGAAGAGGCACTTCAACGGCTTTTGCTTTCGCCGATGCTATGACTGATCTCGAAGGCGGCGCTGGTTGTGCCATTTATCCATCGGGTACTGCGGCGATCACTAATGCTATTCTTTCGTTTGTTAAAACCGGTGACCATATCCTTATGGTTGATACGGCTTATGAACCCACGCGTGATTTTTGCGATAAAATATTGGTCAATATTGGCGTTGAAACGACTTATTACGATCCAACTATTGGCCGAGATATAGCCGGACTTATTAAAGAAAACACCCGACTTATTTTCTTAGAATCTCCTGGCTCTATTACCATGGAAGTTCAAGATGTTCCCGGTATAGCTGAAGTTGCTCACCAGCATGGCTGTATGGTTATGCTCGATAATACTTGGGCTGCAGGGGTTAATTTTCAACCTTTTGATTATGGTGTCGATATTTCGATTCAAGCAGCGACTAAATATATCGTTGGTCATTCAGATGTGATGTTAGGTACGGCAATAGCAACACAAGAGTATTGGCCACAACTGCGTGAAAACAGTTACTTAATGGGGCAATGTACGTCGCCTGATGATCTATATTTGGCAATGCGTGGCATTCGTACCTTAGGTGTGCGTTTAAAACAACATCAAATTAGTGCGCTAAAAGTGGCTAATTGGTTAGCAACACGCGAAGAAGTTGATGTTATTCTTCATCCTGCATTCGAATCGTGTCCGGGCCATGAATATTTTAAGCGTGACTTTACTGGTGCTAACGGTTTGTTTTCATTTGTGTTAACCCGCGGTGATAAGCAATCACTTAATGCCTTACTTGATGGTATGGAACATTTTAAAATGGGCTATTCGTGGGGCGGTTTTGAAAGTTTAATTTTGGGTAATACCAATGTTGGGCGTTTGCGAACAGCGACAAAGTGGAATTATGAATATCCATTAATTCGCCTGCATATAGGTTTAGAGGATGTTGATGACTTAATTGCCGACCTTGCTCGAGGCTTTGATAGATTGAACACTGCCTTAGAAAATAAATCTTAGACAGTATTTTATTAAAAAATAAAGCTTAGGCTTTACGCGTTAAAAGTTTGGAATTTACATGCTGCTATGCACAACACAAAGGTTAACCATTAGGCACCTGAATGAGCAGGACCATGAATTTGTTCTGCAATTATTGAATGATGATGCTTTTATTAAAAACATTGGTGACAAAGGGGTTAGAGAGACTAAAGATGCAATTGCCTACTTAGTAAATGGTCCACTAGCAAGCTATAGCGAACAGGGTTTTGGGCTAAATTTAGTCGCTTTGAAAAGTGATAACACACCGATTGGACTCTGTGGTTTGTTAAAGCGGCCTGAATTGGAATTCCCTGACTTAGGTTATGCCTTGTTACCTGAATATTGTTCGCAAGGCTTTGCTCGAGAAGCCTCATTAGCCGTATTAAAAGTTGCTTATGACAATAATTATGCGGCAAATGTTGTCGCGATCACCTCACTAGAAAATACTCCCTCTAACGTATTATTAAAAAAGCTTGGTTTTGTATTTGAACAGACTATTGAGTTTTATGGGTCAACCAATAATCTTTATAAAGTCAGACTGGCTTCAATTTTTGAACAGTAACCAACTTTAAAGACAGTAATTTTTAACACTAGGATATGGACTTAAGTGCAAATATCCTAGTGTTGCCAATTTCCTCTCAAACCGTTTACATTAGGGTAAAGGACAAACCTCTAGTTCTTTTTGTTGATAATAATCAGCGGTTAGCCCGAGTAATTGTGGCACTGTTGCCGCAATTACAATAGAAGAGAAAGTGCCCACTAAAATCCCTGAAAATAGCGCAATAGAAAACCCCGCTAAAGACTCCCCGGCAAAACCCCATACAGCCATAATAGTCACTAAGGTTGTTCCTGAGGTGATCATCGTTCGCACTAAGGTTGATTTAATAGCTTGATTGATCACTTCATCTATTGTGGTGTCATGGGTAGATTTCATTATTTCTCTAATTTTGTCACCGACAATAATAGAGTCATTTAACGAGTACCCTACAATAGCTAATAAACTCGCTAATATTGTTAAATCAAAGGGGATACCAAACCATGCAAAAAGCCCGAGTACAATAAGTACATCATGAAAAAGCGCAATAACAGCCCCCGCGGCTAAACGCCATTCAAATCTAAAAGACAAATACATTAAGATAACAATGATTGCGGTTAATAGTGCTAAGCCACCTTGGTTAATTAAGTCTTCTCCGACTTGGCTGCCAATGTAAATAGCATCTTGAGGGCTAATGTTTAGTTGATTTTTGTCAGCAAAATCAGATAGCCATGCCTTATCTTGTAAACTGACGTTATTATCTGCTTGTTGAACACTCCAATGAGTCCCTTGCTCTGCAGAGGTCAGTTTAAAACTTTCTGGAAGATAGTTACTGAGTAAGTTATTCATATTCTGTTGACTGAGTGATTTCTCGGTTGAAAATTCAGTTAAGTAACCACCGGTAAAATCTAAACCGAGTGCTAAACCTTTATTAAATAGTCCTACTAGCGCTATAACAACAAAAATCATAGCTATAAAACAACCCACTAGGCGAAAAATACTTAATTTAGACGTGCTATTTATTTTAAAATTTTTCATACATTAACACCTAATAATTGAGCTTTATTTTTTCGAATGACAAGGTTTGTTAAACTTTTAGAAACAAAAACGCCGGTGAACATACTGGTTAAAATACCTAAACACAAAATAAGGGCAAAACCTTTTACTGGGCCGTTGCCTATAGTGTATAAAATAATACCAGTGATCATGGTGGTTACATTGGCATCAAGAATCGTTGAAAATGCACTTTTATAGCCTTGCTCAACAGCTGAGAGCACTTTATGTCCACGCTTTAACTCTTCTTTTATCCGCTCAAAGATAAGTACATTGGTATCTACAGCCATACCAACCGTCAATACTAAACCAGCAATACCCGGAAGTGTTAGTACGGCCCCAGGGAGTAACGACATCAACCCTAGTAAGCTTACTAAGTTTAATGTTAACGCTACATTAGCGATAAGCCCCAAAGTTCTATACCAAAAAACCATGAATAACAAAGTAAACCCCATGCCTATACTCAGTGCTTTTATACCATTTTTGATATTATTTTCGCCGAGTGTCGCTTCAATGGTGCGCTGTTTTACTATAGTTACTGGCGCTGTTAGCGAACCTGCTCGCAATAATAATGACAGTTCTTGTGCCGCATGTTGGCTGGGCATGTTGGTAATACTAAACTGTGAACCTAAGTGTTGTTGAATGGTGGCAACATTAATTATTTTACTTTTTTTAACCATTTGATCATCAGCATCTCGATAAAACTCAGAAAACACCGTCACCATAGCATTACCAATATTTTGCTTAGAAAATTGCGACATCTTCTTACCACCTAAGGCATCTAAGGTGAGGTTGACTAAAGGCATGCTCATTTGATCTTGTCCTGCGCGAGCATTTTCGATATTACTACCTGAAAAAACTACCTGACTGTTTAAGGTAAACGTTCTGCCATGTTCGTCCGCCATGCGTAATATACCTGCTGCATTTGAGTTTTCGGCAAGCTGATAAAAATCAAGTGATGCCGTGGCACCTATAATACGTTTTGCTTCCTCGGGATCATGAACACCAGGCAATTCAATACGAATATGGTTTTTACCTTGTTGAAGTGTAACCGCTTCGGTTATACCCAGCTCAGCTATTCTTCCACGCATCGTTTTTAATGTTTGCTGCATAGTTTCTTGGCGAAATTGAGCTGTTTTTTGCGAGGAGTATGACAAGATCACTTGGTCATTTTGATTTTTTTGTTGAGATAAATCAGGGTAGGCTGCTTTTATTTTAGTGAAAAGTATAGCCATTTTACTTTTGTCAGCGTTAGAAAAATTCACCGAAAGGTTTTGATTGTCCGCATCTCTAGTAAGATCAATCTTATGTTGAACAACACTAACGCCTCGAATACGTTCTTCCATAGCTAGGGTTTTTATTGCTAATGCGATGTTTTTAAGACGGTCAAATAAAGCTTGTTTTGTATCGACATCAAGTACAAATAATACTCCACCACTTAAATCTAAGCCTAATTTTATTGGCTTAGCGTCGAATGATTGCAACCATGAGGGTACGCCACTTATCACCGAGGTCTCAACACGATAATGATTAAACTCATTAGATAAACGTGTGTTAACTGACGCTATGTCGGCTGTATTACTGAGTGTTATTGACGTTGTCTTATCAATAGTATGAATTTTATCAACGGTTAAGTTGTTCTTATTCAATAAACCTTTAAGCTCACTAGTCGTTAGTTGTTGCACGTTCGCATTAATAGGTGAGAGGACAATTGTGACTTTATCTTTATAGATGTTGGGTAGGGCATTTACTAATAAAAAAACTAAGGTGAAAATAATTAATAGGTTTTGCCATGTAAAGTAACGATATGGCTTTTTTCTAGGTGAATTCATCATAAAATCTCGAAATTTTGCTACCTTTACTCTCTAAATTTTAGAAAAGCGCATGCAACAAGGGTCACTGTTAAAGCAGTGACGGGAAAAAGGAAAAATAAGTTAATAATGGTTAGATGATGAATCTATGAATGATAAGTCAGGCGTGCTGTGTATAGCGTATTGCCATCTTTCCAACCAGCAAGTCGATTAGAGTTTGAACGATGACTGAGTTGTTCATACCAATTAAGTTTAGCAGGAGGGTTTGCAAGATTTTTAAATAAACTTGCAGAGAGTTTTAGCGTAAAAAACTCAGTAACGAGAAGATAGTTTGGCGTGGTTTGTATTTCATTAATAAATAAAGAGGCGGAAATTAGATTTAAGCGCGGTAAGTTAACCACATCATCGGGGGCAATATTATCTATTAATACCGAAAAGTTTGATGTCGGGTGCGAGTGACTTTTTCCAATGGTCGATAGACTAGAAAAAGTTAAATCGCTATTAGCTGAATTTTCAATAGGTAAAGCATTAGCCGTGGCAGCTAAGACAAATAAAAACAGGGTTATCGAAAAAGTACGCCACATAAGAAAAGTAAATTAATTATTAATATGGTGTATGTGTGGCAAAATATTTGTTTTTCAAGTGCAGAGGTAAAATAAATTGACTAAAGTCGCGTTGATTATTGTCGAAAAATCACCATTGTTGCCAACATTATCGATATATTGTTTTTAAGGCATTTTCTATTGGTATTGTCCGATTAACACTGCTAAGTTGTTGATGGGTTACCCATCTAGGAGTCTAGCCAGCGAGTTAGACATACACAATGAAAATAAATTCTAAGCGGTGCAATAACTGTACTTTTTAGCATTGAAGTAAAGAGAAATGACTATGTTCTACCAAACCGACGACGTTCGCATCAGTAAAATCAAAGAATTATTACCTCCAATCGCACTTATTGAGCGATTTCCAGCTTCTCAAGAAGCATCTAAGTCGGTATTTTCTGCACGTAAAGCCATTAGTAACATTTTTAATAATAAAGATGATCGTTTGCTCGTTGTCATTGGTCCTTGTTCAATACATGACACCGATGCAGCATTAGAATATGGCCAGCGACTAGTTAAACTGCGTAAAAAGTATGAAGACACGCTTGAAATTGTTATGCGAGTTTATTTTGAAAAGCCCAGAACAACGGTGGGTTGGAAGGGCTTAATTAATGACCCTTACATGGATAATACTTTTAAGCTTAATGACGGCCTTCGTATTGGCCGTAAATTATTACTCGACCTCAATGATATGGGGATGCCGACAGCGGGTGAGTTTTTAGACATGATAACGCCACAGTATATGGCTGATTTTATGTGTTGGGGAGCAATCGGGGCTCGTACTACTGAAAGCCAAGTTCATCGAGAACTCGCTTCAGGCTTATCTTGTCCTGTCGGATTTAAAAATGGTACAGATGGCACCATTAAAGTGGCTATAGATGCAATTGGCGCGGCAAGTGCTTCTCATCATTTTTTGTCGGTCACTAAATATGGTCATTCTGCTATTGTACAAACAACGGGCAATAAAGATTGTCATATTATTTTACGAGGCGGTAAATCGACAAATTTTGACGCAGACAGTGTAAAAGTTGTGACTGAGCAATTAGACAAGTCTTCACTTAATACTAAGATCATGATTGACTTCAGTCATGCTAACAGCAGTAAAAAGTTTAAAAATCAAATGCTCGTTTGCGATGATGTTTGTCAGCAAATTAGTGGCGGGAATGACAATATTTTCGGTGTCATGGTTGAAAGTCACTTAGTAGAAGGTCGCCAAGACCTGATTGACGGAGAAGTGGCGACATATGGTCAAAGTATTACCGATGCTTGTATTGGCTGGTCTGATACAGAAGTCTTGTTGGCACAACTGAGTGAGTCAGTCGTTACTCGTAGAGCTTAAGTTTATTTTCCCTCTTCTTTAAGTGTATTAGTAAAGCCAATCAATTTTGATTGGCTTTTTTATTTGTAAACTCAATGCCGAGCGCTGATGTTATTGCCACTGTTTGAAACAAAATAACACTCGCATTTTGTTAGCTGTGCCTTTATGGTATTGAAAAATAATCACTAGCAGGCGTTAATTTGTTGAACATCCATAGACTATCTATTCTCACTCAATTTGAATTGAAGCGTATTTTTAATACTAAAAATGGCTTGATCGCCTTAACGGCATTTTGTGCTGTTTGGTTCATACTTTTGACTTATGTGATCAGCTCAGCCACTGAACTGGTTTTTTCCGATGGATTTAAGGTGGCAGCAAGTGCTTTATTTGGCTCATTGGGAGTAAGTGCTTTGTTGAAATGGCCCGTTGCTGAATTTTCTATTTATTGGTTAGTCGCAGTTTATTCATTTCCAATATTCACTTTTTTAGTCAGTAGTGATCAAACATGTTCCGACCGTGCTCGCGGAACGCTTCGTTTTATTACCTTAAGAGCCTCGCGTAGTGAAATATTGCTAGGACGATTTTTAGGTCAATTCCTTACACTTGTTAGCCTTATATTACTAACGTTAGTGGCATGTGTTATTTTAGCCACTGTTCGTGATAATGCTTTGTTTTTACCGGCTTTAAAACAAGCTGCAGTTTTGTTTATTGAATTAGCAATTATAATTTTACCTTTCATTGCTCTGATGTCATTTTTTAATAGTATTTTATCCTCAGCAAAAATGACTATTGTTGCTGGTATTTTGTTTTATACCATAGGAGCACTAGTGATAGGTTTTATTCAATTTCAATTAGACAGTGGACTATTTCTTAACTTTATTTTTCCAGGTACACAAATTAGCAGTGTAGTTTCATTAGATGGACTCGATTTTTACCATTATTTAATTCCTATATTACAAACGATTGTCTTGTTATTTGTTGCGGATAAACTACTAAAGAGGGCATCAATATGAGTTTACTTAATAGCCAATCTGCGCCATTAATTCAAGTTGATAATCTTTCAAAATCATTTGGCGATCATCTAGCTTTAGACAAAGTATCATTCAGTATAGAAAAAGGGCAACCCATTGCTTTAGTTGGACCCAATGGTGCAGGTAAAACAACTTTATTTAGCCTTTTATGTGGTTATCTGTTGCCCAGTAGCGGGACTATCACTATTGCAGGATTGATGGCTGGAGACGCCAACTTATTCGGCAAATTAGCGGCTTTACCACAAGATGCTCAATTTGACCCACGTTTTTCTATTGCACATCAATTAACCTTTTATGCTCAACTGCAAGGTCTAACTCGCAAGAATGCACAAAAAGAAGCACAAAGAACGTTAGAGCTTGTTGGCTTAGCTGACACGCTAAAAGCCAAGCCTGATGAGTTATCACATGGTATGCGTAAACGTGTTGCTATTGCCCAAACGTTAATTGGCTCGCCAGAAATAGTTATGTTGGATGAAGCGACAGCGGGACTTGATCCCATAAATGCACGAGAAGTTCGTCAGCTCGTTGCTTCATTATCATCAGAGATTACCTTTATTTTAAGTTCTCATGATTTGAGTGAACTAGAGCGGTTATGTAGCCAAGTCTTGTATATAGAGAAGGGACAATTAAAACAACATCAAAACTTGCAAAGCGAAGAGCAGCAAGGTTTCTTAACGATTAGAATGAGGAAGGCGTACGATAACTTTTTACCTTTAATGGCTGGCGTTGCCGATGTTCAGCATATTGAACAGACGCAAAATAATGAGTTTTTAATCACTACCGGTCTCGTTTCTCCTGAAAGCGAACCGTTAGATTTACAAATATTAAAGCTTTGTCATCAACACAAATGGCAATATTCACAATTAACTAACGGTAAAACTTTAGAAAATAGATTATTCTAGATTTTATCAGCAGGAATGAACTCACCATCAAGGTCGATACGCTTTTGTGTTCGGCCATTGTTTTGTGAAACCAACCAGTCAAGGTAATCATCAATGGGCATTGGTTTTGCGTAGTAATAGCCTTGCCCAATATCGCAGCCAAAACTACGTAATGTGTCTTCATCTTCTTGGCTATTAATACCTTCAGCAACAACTTCTAACCCTAAACCCTTTGCCATTTTAACGGTAGCTTCAGCAATGGTTTTACGTTTGTGATCACCATTAACATTCTCAACAAATAGTCGGTCAACCTTGAGCTCTTGAAAAGGAAGATGGCTAATTTGCGCCATGGATGAATACCCTGTGCCAAAGTCATCAATACTAATAGTAAAACCTAAATCGCCTAATTTTTGGATTAACTCAAGAGATTGCTTGTTATGGCTAATTGACGCCGATTCAGTTAACTCTAAAATTATTTTGTCAGCGGCTATGCCACTTTCTTCTATAATACTCAGGGCATTAGTAAAAAAGTGCTCATGAGCAATATCTTTACCACTAATGTTAATTGAGACCATATGATTATTATTGACTAAAATTTGTTGATGCTGTGCTAAAGCGCGCTTAATAACCCATAATGTTAGCTGATTAATGAGGCCTAAATCTTCGGCTAAAGGAATAAAAATGTCAGGTGAGATGAAACCTTCACGAGGATGTTCCCAACGAATTAGACACTCGCTACTGCAAACGCGTAAGGTTTTAAGGTCGATTTGTGGTTGATGGTATATAGCTAATGTGTCATTCTCTATGGCTTCTTTTAAATCGGTGGCAAGTTTGAGTAAGTAACTGGTGTGATCTGATTTTTCGCTTTGATAATAAGCCCAACGGCCATAGACAAGTTGCGCATCGTTTACCGCTAATTGGGCATGATTAATCAATAAGTAGTTAGCACTGCCATGTTCTGGGTAGTTAGCGACACCAATGACTGCTGACAAGGGTAACTTAAGGTCATCTATTTGAAATGTCTCAGAGGTAAGCTGTTGTATTGATTTGATCAAAACAGGCAAGTCTTGCTGGTTTTTCTCGTTATTAACGATAATAGCCAGACAGTTATTTTCTAAGAAACAAATTTTTTCGTGGTTAGAAGATAATTCTACGATAGCATCATTATGAATGAACAATGAGCTTAAGCGACGACTTAGCCGTTTAAATAAAGCCGCGTTAGCTTTATCATCAATATAAAGTGATATTTGTTCGATATGTTCTGGTTTAATTATTAATACACAAAAATCGTTTTTACCCGAAATTTTCATTTCGTTCATCGCGTTTTCAAGCATAGACTTACGGGGTAATTTAGTAAAGTCATGGTAACAGATGTCATTAATTCTATCTTGATCGTTTCTGCGCATCCGCTCAGCGAGTGCAAAAGCCATAAAAGTAATTTCAATCATCACCGCAAATAAAAATGCATTACGTGTTATGAATGTTGAATCAACATAATTTAATAACACGAGTGGTTGAATGGCCGCCCCAGCTAGGAAAGGTACCCATGAAATGAAATAAAAGCGTGCCCAGGCAAAGTCTTTAGATAATCTTCTAAAAATGATAAATAATGAAAATAGGTAAAAGAATGGCTGAATTGAAAAAAACAGTTTGGTTTGTGCAATTTGGTCTAAGGTCAGTGAATAGAAAGCGACAACTATTAATAGCCCACCTGATATCATTCCAACTTTATAGAGGGTGCTTTTTGTTTGGTCATAACGTAAAAAGTATAAGGAGAAAAGAAGTAGGAAAAATATCAAATAATAATTGATGAATAATAAATACTGATGAATAAAATACTGAACATCTTTAGAGAAAATGAGATACCCGTAACCAGTTAGTCCAGCTAAAACGGTAAAAGAAGATAATAAATAGCCAATATATACCAAATACACCTTATCTTTTATCGCAAAATATAAAACAAGGTTATATATTGCCATTAAAAGAATAATGCCAATAAATATTCCATAAACAATTTGCGAATAATCGATACGCTTATTAAAGTTGTCTTTGTTGTAGAGGGTCAAAGGTACATTTGGTGGGCCATTACTTTTTACATGCACAATAACTTGCATCGTGCTTTTTGCAAGTAGATCAAAAGCTACATGAGGAAATACATCTAATAAGGTGTCTTGTTCAATTGTTGCCTTTTGCTGAGCGATTTGAGTCACGCTTTCTAACATAGCATTGACTTTATAAACATCAAAGAAGGCTAGCATGCTGTTATCGGCATGCAATACAACACTTTGAGTGTTTGGGGTGTTGTTATTAATATTAATTTTTACCCAATAGGATTGAAGACCTAATGCGTAGGGAATGTCATTAGCTAACGAGGGAGTGAATCGCGCTTCGGCCTCTTTGCTTTTAACGAGAGTTTTGATATTTAAACTATTGTCGCGGTCAATAGCGTAGCTAAAATCACTTGTTACTAAAGGAGAGTCTTCACTAAAAGAAAGTTCATCAATATGACTGATAAACTGCCATACACTGTTAAGAATAAAAACTAACACCAGTGAAATCATTAGGATAAAGACTAATTTGGTAATGTTATAAACACTTGAGGGTAACTTGGTCATAAGGGTGATTTTAAGAATAGCAAGGTAAGTTAATGAGGTTAATTTAGCAGAATATCGCAAATAAAGGCAGGAATTAATAAAATAAAAAAGCCTACTGTCTAAAAGTAGGCTTTAGCTTAAATAACGTAAGGTACGGTTATATTATTAGGTAAGTCTTAGATAAAACAAGGCTAAAATGAAGTAGTGTCAGTAAATAAGCCTACTTTTAAATCTTTAGCGGTATAGATAACTTTGCCATCAACTAAGACTTCACCATCGGCAATACCCATAAACAATTTGCGTTTGATGACACGCTTTAAAGTGATTTTATAAGTCACTTTTTTGTTGGTCGGTAAAATTTGACCTGTAAATTTAACTTCACCTACACCCAACGCTCTACCGCGACCTGGACCACCTGACCAACCAAGGAAGAAACCAACGAGTTGCCACATAGCATCTAAGCCTAAACAACCAGGCATAACAGGGTCACCTTTAAAGTGACAATCAAAAAACCAAAGGTCTGGGCTAATATCAAGTTCAGCAATAATCTCACCTTTACCATATTCACCACCATCTTCAGTGATAGAAATAATTCGGTCCATCATCAACATATTGTCTGAAGGTAATTGACTATTTCCTTCGCCAAACATTTCGCCAGTTCCTGCTTTTACTAAGTCTTCTTTAGAGTATGAATTTTGATCTAACATGAGGTCACTTTATTTTCAGTAATTAAATTATTCGCTACTTTAGCGAACACCTGTACACTAAACAACTCCGAGCAGTGCTTTATTTGAGTTTTATTAATATAAAGTTAGATTATTATCATTTTTTTATATATTATTTGGTTACGCATAACCTTGTTCTTATTTTAAATAATTTGGTAACTCACTGATGAAAGAGAATAAAAAAGCATTTAGTAACGCAGAGAAACAAAAGCGCTATCGCGAACGACAAAAAGAGAATGGTAAAAAAGAAATGCGTGGCTATTTGTCTCCAGAAGCACAGAATTGTTACGAACTCATAGCCGAACAGACGAAATGGACGGACAGCGTCATTTTAAGTAATGCGGTTAGATTGACTTATGCTGCTTATAAAAATGGTCAAATTGGTTTGTTAAATAACTGGCTAAAGAAGCATGATCTCTAGTTAAAAATTAGCCTAACAGTAGGTTAATAAAGCAGTGCTATAACTATGCTGCACTTTTTCAATGTAAGATGGTTGAATTCAATTGTACTGCTTGCTAATACCCTATATGCTCTAATCATATAAGGAATATTTCTTACAGTATTCTCCAAGATAATAAAAATTGTAAATTAAGGTGAACCTCCGTTGATAAATGTTTTATTGGTCGATGATCATGAGTTAGTTCGTACAGGAATACGTAGAATTCTAGACGACGTAAAAGGACTTAAAGTCATAGGTGAGGCCGAAACTGGAGAAGAAGCCGTACAATTTTGTCGTAAAAGTCAACCCGATGTTGTGTTAATGGACATGAACATGCCGGGGATAGGTGGTTTAGAAGCGACTAAAAAAATAATTCGTTATTCACCTGACATAAAAGTTATCGTGTTAACGGTGTATTCAGAAGACCCTATTCCTACCAAGGTCATGCAAATTGGCGCAGCAGGTTATTTAACTAAAGGTGCTGGTGCTGATGAAATGGTTAACGCCATTCGAGCAGTAAACAGTGGTCAACGTTACATTACGCCAGATATTGCTCAACAAATGGCATTAAGTCAGTTTAAATCGAATGAAGAAAATCCATTCAATACCTTGTCTGAACGTGAACTTCAAATTATGTTGATGATCACCCGTGGCGAAAAAGTCCCCCATATTTCAGAACAACTCATTTTAAGTACTAAAACGATTAACAGTTACCGATACAGAATGTTTGAAAAGTTAAACGTTGGTAATGATGTAGAACTTACTCATCTCGCTATTCGTCATGGTATGATCAAAACAGAAACATTATAAACCTTGTCAATTTCTCAATCTCTTTTTGATCACCAAGCTTTTCTTTCTTCCGTTTCTGAGCAAGCGGGTGTTTATCGGATGTACGATAAACACCAAACGGTTATCTATGTAGGAAAAGCTAAACAGCTTAGAAAACGCCTTGCCAGTTACTTTCGTAAAGGTGTCGGCAGCACCAAAACCAAAGTATTAGTCAGCCATATTATGGCGATTGACGTTACCGTTACTCATACTGAGGGCGAAGCGTTAATTCTTGAAAACAACTACATTAAAAAATACCTCCCTAAATATAATATTTTATTACGAGATGATAAGTCTTACCCCTATTTACTAATAACAGACCATAAACATCCTAAGTTAGGTGTTCACCGAGGCGGTAAAAAAGTTAAAGGAGAATACTTTGGTCCATATCCAACTGTTGGTGCTGTTTGGGAAAGCCTTCGTTTAATGCAAAAGTTATTTCCGGTTCGTCAATGTGAAGATAGTTATTATCGTGCGCGCAGTCGTCCTTGTTTGCAGTATCAATTAAATCGTTGCTCTGCACCCTGTGTCGATAAAATATCAGCGGTTGATTACCAGCAACAAGTTGACTTAGCTAAACTATTTTTACGAGGAAAAAGCTCAACGGTTATTGATAGTTTAGTGGTTGAAATGGAACAAGCTAGCCACACATTAGACTTTGAGGCTGCTGCTAAGTACCGAGATCAAATCGCTACATTACGACAAGTTCAAAAGCAACAGTTTGTCAGTGGTATTGTCGCTGAACTTGATGTTATCGGTATCTATATTGAGAAATCACAGGTTTGTGTACACGTTTTATTTATACGTGATCAAAAGATACTGGGTAGCAAAAGCTATTTCCCTAGTATTCCTGCTGACACGGAACAAGCAGACGTTTACCAAGCCTTTATAAGCCAGCATTACTTAGGGCAAGACTTGAAAAGTGCTGCTATACCTAAAGAAATAGTGATCAGTGAAAGTTTTGAACACATTGAAGAGCTTACTAAGCTTTTGAGTGAGCAAGCTGAGCGCAATGTTAAAATATCAACGAGTGTTCGCAGCGAACGTGCCCAATATTTAAAGTTGGCCTGTACCAATGCGCAAAATGCATTAGTCACTAAGAATAGTCATAAAGCTTCAATGCAAGCACGTTTTTCGGCGTTAAATGAAGTTTTTGAACTTGATAATGGCATTAACCGAATTGAGTGTTTTGATATTAGTCATACCATGGGGCAACAAACCGTGGCATCCAATGTGGTGTTCAATCAAGAAGGGCCTTTAAAAAGTGATTATCGTCGTTATAATGTCTATGGCATTACACCGGGAGATGATTATGCGGCGATGGCGTTTGCGCTTAACAAACGTTATGGCAAAGTGACTACCATGGAAAATATGCCTGACATTGTTTTTATTGATGGCGGTAAAGGACAATTATCAAAAGCAGAAGCATTTTTTGCTCAATGGCAAACAGATACCGCTTTAGAAAAAATCCCACTATTAGTTGGTGTCGCTAAAGGAGAAGGGCGTAAGCCTGGACTTGAAACGCTAATCTTAGCAGGTAGTCATCAGCTAATTTCATTACCATCGACCTCACCAGCTTTACACTTAGTACAGCATATTCGTGATGAATCACATCGCTTTGCCATTACAGGACATCGAGCCAAGCGTCAAAAAGCCAGCAAAAAATCGACACTGGAATCTATTGAAGGAATTGGCGCGAAAAAACGTCAAGCCTTATTAAAATATTTAGGCGGGCTCCAAGAAGTTATGCAAGCCGATAGGTCAATACTAGAAAAGGTGCCTGGTATTAGTGCTGTTTTAGCCGATACAATATATAACGCCTTACATGATAAATAAGTTAAACGTCTTCCTGTAATAAACCCACCTTTGTTGTCTACACTTATTATTGCTATTTTTTGATAAAAATTTACGTCTCTGCCTGTAATGTGTAGAATGCGGTAACGCTTGTTGCTTTAGTAGTAAAATAAATTTATGTGGACCATTCCAAATCAAATCACCATGTTTCGGATAGTATTAATACCTGTTTTTTTAGTGGTATTTTATTTACCAGTCTCATGGAATCATTTCGGCGCATTTGCCGTATTCTGGCTTGCTGCTATTAGTGATGCTCTTGATGGCTATCTAGCACGTAAATTAAACCAATCTTCAGCATTTGGCGCCTTTATTGACCCAGTAGCTGATAAATTAATGGTTGTTGCTGCTTTAGTGCTACTTATTCAAGATTATCAACTGTGGTGGATTTCAATTTCAGCAATATTAATGATTGCTCGTGAAATTTTTATTAGTGCCTTGCGTGAATTTATGTCTTCACGCGGTAAACGCGATGAAATTGCTGTTTCTCAAATGGGAAAATATAAAACAGCTGCGCAAATGCTAGGTATTATGGGATTAATTTGGCAACCTGATTATGATATTCCATTAATTCTGTTTAATTTTCCACATGAAATATTAATGTTTATCGCTTACAGCTTTTATGCGATAGCCACAGTGCTTACTTTTTGGTCAATGCTGGCCTATTTTAAAGTAGCTTGGCCAGAGTTAGCGAAACAAAATAGCTAGAAAATGATATATTTAGTTAAAAAAACGTCAAATTAGCCGCTTTTTGAGCAGTCAAAACAAAATTGAAATTAAACTGTTGACTCCAAATAATTTCAATGTAGAATGCGTCCCAAGTTGACAGGGAGTCAGCAGATGAAGCGGCTGTAGCTCAGCTGGTAGAGCATCACGTTGCCAACGTGAATGTCACGAGTTCGAGTCTCGTTAGCCGCTCCAAGTTTGATTTATAATGATTTTTTTTAATTGTTATCTATTCAAAGGATTCGGCGGGTTGGCAGAATGGCTATGCAGCGGATTGCAAATCCGTGGACCTCGGTTCGACTCCGGGACCCGCCTCCATTACTTATTTATAAGTGTTGGATGTATGAAGGACTTAGTTTAAATACTAAGAAGTAGGGAACCAATCACTACTATAAAAAATAATTATCCGATGCCCGGGTGGTGGAATTGGTAGACACAAGGGATTTAAAATCCCTCGCTCATAGAGTGTGACGGTTCAAGTCCGTCTCCGGGTACCACTTCTTTTAATGAAGTAAAGTGGATAGTTAGATGGTGTGTGTTGGCGCATGCAGATAAAATTTAAACCTTGTTTGTAATAACAAGTTACGAAGCGGCTGTAGCTCAGCTGGTAGAGCATCACGTTGCCAACGTGAATGTCACGAGTTCGAGTCTCGTTAGCCGCTCCAAATTTTATTAAAGAAAAGAAAACCTTAAGTAATGATATTATATTACTTAATCTACGAAGCGGCTGTAGCTCAGCTGGTAGAGCATCACGTTGCCAACGTGAATGTCACGAGTTCGAGTCTCGTTAGCCGCTCCAATATTTAGTGTTAAGCTAGATAGTAGGAATCTCTTAGTAATTAAGAGTTAGTAGGGAGCCAATCTCTACTTTAAAAAGAATTATCCGATGCCCGGGTGGTGGAATTGGTAGACACAAGGGATTTAAAATCCCTCGCTCATAGAGTGTGACGGTTCAAGTCCGTCTCCGGGTACCACCTTTATACTGTACTTTCTGTTCAGTAATTTAAATAGTAGTAATTAAACCTGTATCAATAATGTATGTAATTAATTTACATCACATTTATAATGCATATATTTATACAATAAATATAGCTAAGATGTTGTGATTTAGCTGACAACAAAAGATGTAGCGTCTCGTTAGTTGTTTAAATTTAATGTGTAGATAAGTTAAAGAATTTAATTAGTTAAATCTCTTAGTAAGTTAAGAGTTAGTAGGGAGCCAATCTCTACTTTAAAAAGAATTATCCGATGCCCGGGTGGTGGAATTGGTAGACACAAGGGATTTAAAATCCCTCGCTCTTAGAGTGTGACGGTTCAAGTCCGTCTCCGGGTACCACCTTTTTATTCTGTATATCCTCTGTTAATCAATAAGTTATACCACAAATCACTCAGTTTCATCTTCATTGAAAATAATCAATTATTCGTCCTTATTTTAGCTTTTTATTAACTTTATACGCATCGAAACACTACTACATTTAACATATAAAACTTAATTTTACGTACATAACCCTAGCAATTTCCTGTCGCGATACTGTCCATCTAATCTTACAATTCAGTTTCCTGTCTATACGCAGGCACTTATTATTAAAAAATTGCTATTCATTTCGTTATTAAAACAATCTACTCGTAGTGTTAAGTACCATTCCCTATGGTCTATATCCGGTTTAAATACACTGAACTATGTCCGAAAGTAAATAAACTCTGAGCATATATTAAATTATTGGATCCATTAAATAATCGCGGAGAATTTAATAATGCCAGTACATAACCAAACTCGATTCAAGTTTACAAATTCAAAACTAAAAGCTTTACCTGCTAATGACATTGATTCTAGATCAACTGATCAAGAATATACTGATACTGAAATATCAAACCTTAAGCTATTAGTTGGTAAGACAGGAAGCAAAAGGTATTTAGTTCGCTATCAGATAAAATCTAAAAAACGCTCATTAACAATCGGCAAATTTCCAGATATCAATGTTAACGATGCCCGTAGTATAGCTAGAAAACACTTAACGCAAGTTGCATCAGGTGTTGACCCTAAGCAAGAACGTGAAAATCAAAAGTTAATGCCAACCTTAAATGATTATTTCAATGACAGTTATTTACCTTATATCAAACAAAATAAACGGTCATGGAAGCATGATCTTCAAAGATACACAGATTATGTCAGTAAACGTTTCGGTAATAAGTATTACGATGAAGTAACAGCTTTAGATGTACAACGCCTACAAATGGATATGTTATCCGGTGAGGGTTTCACAAAAATATTTGCACCATCAACGTGTAATCGAACATTAGCCTTGCTTAAAACTATGGGGCAACAAGCTATTGCTTGGGGGATTATTGAAATTAATCAGGCTAACAAAATAAAATTGCTTAAGGAAGATAATACAAGAACAAGGTACTTCACTGTAGGAGAAATGAAAAAAATCATTCAGCAAGCTGTTAAATACCCGAATCCATTTGCTGGTCGGTTTATTGCTCTACTTCTGTATTCTGGTGTGCGTAAAATGGAATTGCTGACAGCGCAGTGGAAGCATTTAGATAAAGGTAAACGAAAACTCTATGTTCCTATGACAAAATCAGGTAAAAGCCGAGAAATCTATCTTAGCGACGAAATGATGAAGCTTATTTGTGAATTACCCAAACGTGAAAGTAACCCGTATATATTTTCAAGTTTGATCACAGGTAAGCACATTTCAGAACCAAGGTGGGCTTACGATGTAGTACTTAAGAAAGCGGGGATAAATCGTAAAGAAGTTTGTTTTCATACGTGCCGCCACAGCGTGGCTACCGCCTTAATTTCAAGCGGTCGAGATTTGTATGATGTCATGATCCAGCTAGGCCACGCCAATATTGCCAGTTCGCAAAGATATTCTAAGGTGTCGGAGCAACGGCAAAGGTTGGTAGGGCAGACGGTTAGTGATTTAATTTCATTTTGATTTAGACTGAAAATTAAAAAGCAGCGTTAAGTTACGTCTATGGACAGGAGATACTTAATTAACGGAACAGTTAAAATTAATACTTTCATTACACCAGTAAATTAGTGGCGTAATGAGGGTTTTATTTTTTTTCAGTGTCTAAATTACGAGGGATAAAGCATCCCACGAAAAATTATAGGCTCAAAGATTTAGTTCAGTCAAGGAGTACTAAGCGGAAGCCTTGAGTGACTGAATTAATTCTTTGGCTCTTAGCCCAGCCTGTGTAAAAACTATTTCAAACTTGAGTAATTGGTTAAAACCAACGGAAAAAAGCT
The DNA here is from genome assembly GCF_001767295.1 of Colwellia sp. PAMC 20917. Lineage (GTDB taxonomy): Bacteria > Pseudomonadota > Gammaproteobacteria > Enterobacterales > Alteromonadaceae > Colwellia_A. The sequence continues at coordinate 264,861 of NZ_CP014944.1, read as the reverse complement.
CTTTAGATTAAATTCTGTATTATATTTGATGTAAAGCTACCTATTAATTTACGTAGCGTTGCATAAAAGTTTTCCTTCGGGAGTTTCACACAGGCTGAGCCAAAAGCGGAAGTAGAGTAATCATCAATTCAGTTCAGGTCATGCCACACAGAAGACCTAATTTCGCCTTGAATTATCCGCAATAAATAGTGCGCTTAGCCACCAATATGGTCATTCATCATAAATAGGTTAAAGCTAACTTTATTTTGTGGGTTTAAGTGGTCATTAAGAAAACAACCAAAATATACTATGCCTCCCAATTTTGTTGAAGCATGACAATATGTAATTGAATTGGGCACGATATCTTTTTGTGAATCAAGAAAGTTATATGCTTATCTATTACACCTGACTACACATAACGTGTTGTCTTTACTAATTAAACCAAAAGTTCTCTTTGCAATGAGGCTGCGATCTGTTAAATTTAGTGCTGGCATGGAAGCTAAAAGCTTTGCTCATGCCTGCATTAAACACTACAAGGAATTTTTAATGAAAAACAAATCTTTAGCTTTAACCACTCTTCTTTTTACAACACTGACAGTATCTACATTATCAATGGCCAAATCTCCAAGTTGGAACAACATTGGTGTGGGCTATGTTAGCGTTGACATCAAGGATTCTGATTTTGAACCAACAGGCTTCACCTTTTTAGGCTCAAAGTTAATCAATGATAATGTATATTTTCACGGAAAATATCGCTTAGTTTCAGAAGAAGTTTATGATGAAGATATAGATCTATCAACCTGGAATTTGGGTTTAGGTATTCGTCACGGCCTTAATGAAACCACTGACTTATTCGGTCAAGTTTCTTACTTAAATGCAGAGATAGAATATGACAATACCTCTGAGGATGAAAATGGATACTCTTTAGGTGCTGGCGTAAAATCAATGTTGTCTGATAATTTTGAAGTCGTTGTTCAAGCAACCCGCGATAGTCTAGATGGTGAATCTGAAACAGCTTTTGGTATAGCTGCTGCTTTTTACCTGAACGAAACAGTTTCAATTGGCGCAGGGTATCAAATTGCAGATGATGCAAATTTATTAACTATTGATATCAAAGCTCACTTTTAAGTTACTTTTTTTGATAGCAAGATATAATTCAACTGTATCTTGCTATTTTTATTCTATTTTCCAATTCACTAACCTTAAAATATTCATTTATTCAGGCAATGCGTTATGTAGTGGTGCCATAAAAATGGTCAAGAAGATAGATTTTACAAAGCAATCACTCGTGAGATTTATATGCGCAATTTAGTTTTACTATTTTTATTTGGAAATTTTTTACTAATGGGCTGTTCGGCCACTAAAACTTATGGTCCAACTCTGGTTTCAAAAAACACCTATTTAGTAGAAAGAGAGGAAGGTACTTTTCCATTAAATAATTTACCTTTAGTTCAGGAGGCTGAGAAAATAGCTGTACATTTCTGCAATATTAGGAATGAACAAATAGATGTTATATCTACTAAAACCAATCCCGGCCCTTATATACTAGGAAATTACCCTAAAGGTAGCGTCTACTTCTCTTGCATAAGTAAACTCTCTGATATTCAGAGGTTATCTATATTAAACAAATCCTCAAGCTGCATAACCAAAAGCGCAATTGAGTTCGATGATGGTATTAGCGAAGTTGGTTCACTATCAAAAGCTATAGTAAATGAATGTTATGATCCATGCGTGGCTCAAAAAGAGAAGTTTATGAATAAAAGTGAATCATACTTTACTGGTAGCTGCATAGCTGAAGCCACTAATGCATTATATAAAACTAGAAATATTACACGTCAAGGCGGTAGTTTTAAGGTTTTTAACGACTTTATGTTCTCAAAAAGAAAAGGCGATGGGCATTTTAGGAACACAATTCATACGTTTAGTTCTGATTACAGCTCTAATCTATATTTTTATTGTTCTGTTGGAACATACAATGATTCGGTTAATACACATTATTTAAGTTTAGCGGGGAAAACGATACAAAACCTTGGGCTAGAATATAATAGTAAAGGTAAAATTAACCTCAGTGTTAACGGTGTTGAACACGAATTTGTTTTTTTAGAAGGCGAATTTGATGATAATTATGAATTGCAAATACCATTAGCTAATATTACTGAATACCTCAACTCCAACAAAATAATTGTATCGAATGACAAGCACACTATTGTATTCAGTACTAAAGGCTATATGGACGCTAAAGAAAGAATGATAAAAGAGTGTTCTGGCATAAACAAGGATTTATAAATACAGGTTTATTATATGAATTACGCCTCCATAATAAGTTATTATGTACTATCCCATGACAAGTATTCTGTAGTTAGTCACTTAGTTTTTTTTTTACATGAACTATTAATATTTATTCAGCGCAATAGGAAATATTAGAAGTGCTTAAAATAAAATGTTTTTTACTTGTTTTTTTGTCTATGTGTTCGTTAAATGCTTTAGCAAATGAAGCAGTGATACATCAGTCTGAATATATGAAAGATACAGTGATGCTTTTCACCAATAGTAAGACGGATTCTTACCCTGTATTTTTAGCTTGCAGAAGGGGAACATTTCTTCAAAATCATATTGTGTTTACAGTGCCTTTTATTCCCTTAGAGGAAGTTAAAGAGGAGGATTATGTTGGTTTTACAAATGTACGATTTACCGAGGGAGAGAATATTTATAATATTTTTACTTCATATAAAATCGACATAGATACGGGTGAAGTTGCTTATGATTATGAACTAACTTTTGATCAAAACACACGGAAGGTGCGTAAGGGAAACAAACTTTTCAATAAATTGCAGTATTCATATTTTAAAGTTGATGAGCTATTGAAAAAGTCAAAGTCATATACTTTAATAGTATCTTCAAAATATGGCAGTGGCGTTGTTGTGATTGGAAGTATTATAGAAAAGTTCCCAGAATATGAAATAAAGTGTGAAAACTTATAGTACACTTTATTTTTTTTGAGTTAAATTAGTTTTAATCGCACATAACATCTGTTTAACAAAGACAAAATCTAATCCTAAACATTATTTAGCGCTTACTACCTAATGTCTTTTATGGTGGCAGGCTGTGAAAAAATTATTTTGAACTTGCGTAATTCGGAAATATCAACGAAAAAATGCTCTGTAGATTTAAATCTGTAATAAGTTTGGCGTCAAACTACCTTTGAATTTACGTAGCGTTGCATAAAAATTGTAAGCTGAGAGTTATCACACAGCCTGGTGGCTTTGTTGACTATCAAGATGAAGGTTTATGTATATAAGGGGAGGGTATGAAAACTTCTGTAAGGGGGGGATTTGAAACAATTACATTTGCCTATATGAATATTGGTGCGACTCATATGCTTGAACTGGCAGAATATTCTGAGGAAGGACAGTTATATAATGTAATAAGTTGTATTATTTTTTCTGCATTTACTCTAGAAGCTTATTTTAATCACTTAGGTAGTCTTAGACACGATGATTGGAGCAAGGTAGAACGAAAACTACCCAAATTAAAGAAGTATAAAAAGTTTTGTGATGAGCTTGGAATTACCCCTGATTTTAATAAAAGACCTTACAAATCAGTGGTGAGTGTTTTTAAATTTAGAGATACCATGGCTCATGGCAAAACGTCGACAGATGAGATTCAAATGGAAATTGAAGTTGAATTGGGAAATATTAATCATTTTTCAGTTGGTCCTACATGGAAAGATTTTGCAACATTAAAAAACGCAAAAGTTGCATTAAATGATATTCAACAAGTTATTAAAGAGTTGCATCTAGCCGCAGGATTGGAAGACAATCCTTTCAGTTCTTCTGGTAGTGGGCTATTAGCAGTACAAATGTAGACACAATGACTACTCACGTTGAGAGGCTAGCACCTTGTAAGTCATTGTGTCTAAGTGCTCTGTTGAGTCTAAATTGTGTGAATTGTCAGAGAATGAGGTTACTACTTGAATAATTTAAAAAAGAAGTTGGTTTGGATCGGGGTGATACTAACTATTTGGGCAGGTAGTCTTCGAATAGTTTATGAGGCTGGAGAGTATGATGGGTGGAACGATGCTGTTTCATATGAGAGTTGTGACGTGGCAAGGCGTATAACATTCTTTGGTCAATTGTATATAGTTGATCGAATTTTTTGATTTATAAAAAAATAGGTTCTAGAGAAGGTTACTTTTTACTGAAATTAATTTTATAAGTATGGGATAGACTTGACGCATTAAATGAATCAATGACGAATGCCAAAACTAAATAATTCAACAAGCAGCTAAATCAAAATTCACCTAAGCTGTCTTATTAGATGTGCGTTTCCGGTACTAAAACTAAACCGAAGTACGGTATTTTTTAGGAGTTACCTAATGTCCGCAAAGGTGGTTTAGTTGTCCGTCAGGTTAAAGGTAAATCTACTTCCTCTGATCACTGAAAACAGCTCAAATAGCTATTGATGTTGACTATATCGTATCTAAGGGAGCATAAACTAGTCTAATTCTAAGGACTAATTTAGGTTAGCAATGTGGCAGCAGTAACCATTGACCACTCAATTTATAAAAAATAATAAAATAATAAAATAATAAAATAATAAAATAAAAATGAAGTAGCAAAAGCCACTTCATATAATTAATTTTATTTATTGATCCATTTCTTTAATGACAGCCTTACAATCTCGCTGATTGATTGGTCATTATTACTGGCATAATCTTTAAGAATTCTAGCTTCGCTAGGGTTCAAGTAGAATGTTAATCTGACTTTTCTATTATCAGATTTAGTTCTACCACCTATCGAATGTTCAATTTCTTTTAAGGTTTGTATTTTCATAAAAAACCACCATAAGCAATAATCGCGTCATAAACTCGTTCATGAATTCGTCGAGACTTATTAAGCTGATGCTCCCCCATTTCTTGATGGACCTGTTTATACCACTGCTCACCATGAGTCGCTACTCTCTCAAATAGCGTGGTTGTCCGTATTGAATATATTGGAGGGTAATCAAGCACTTCGATCAAATATTCTCGTACCTCGTCGTGTTTCTTTTGCTTGGTGAAATTATTAATAATAATGACAATAGGTATTCCACTAGGCTCAAGCAATTTATACGTTTCAATTGTTGCTTGTACACTTCGTTCATCCATTAAAGTAGGGATCACACAAACATTACAGAATCTAGCTGCATGAGATACTTTAGGATCGATATTAGTACTCATTGCACCTAAATCAAAAACAACATTCTTTAAGTGTTGAAATTCAAAGGGTATACGTTTAGTTGAGTGAGGTATCTGATAAGCCTTTGTTTTATTAGGGACTACTATGTCATTAGTAACATAAGCAGAATTAATATAAGTGGCTAGATTAGCAGCTAATGAGCTTTTACCCACACCACCTTTAAGTGAACAGAATAATATTTTCATAAATTCTTCCTAAGTAGATTTTTATAATTACTTGTTAAGAAAAAGTGGGGATGAAGTAGGGGTTTTGTGGGGACATAATTTAAGATTAAACCAAAAAAATCAGTTGTTTATACTAATTTAAACTGATTTTAATTAAGTGGGCTAGAAAGTCTTAACCATTTACTTCATCAACGATAAATCCAACCACACCACCGATTATTGAACCGACAATTGCACCCTGTGGACCAAAGCGTGCGCCGATCATAACTCCAGTCAAAGCTCCATTAAGTGCTGAATTAGAAGGTTTAGGAATAACTTCTACATGTGACTTATTATTTGTATTTGTACTAGTTTTTTTTGATTTCAACGGTATAAACTCCCATTGCATAATATTCAATAAAATTATCAATAAAATTATCAATAAATAACGTTGCTAACTCAGCACTTTCTTTGTCACCAAGCCAACCGCCATATAGGTGATAAACACGCTTAGTGGTAAAGCAAACGTCTATCTCTTTCACTAATTCATGGTAGGGTGCGCCGTGATAAGCAAGGTCTGTCACGTAAGCCAACTCCCAAAGATTATTAGCCTTGGTTATCATTACCTCTACAGCGTGAAATCCACCGTTAGTGGCCGAATAGGTTGGGTCATTAAAATTAAGAATGATAGTAGTTACTTCCGGGCTTACTCCGTTTTTAATTACTTCATTGTTTAGCAGGGCGAAGAAGGCTTCGGGCATAGCAAAGCACTGATCCCTGTTAAAGAGTAGTTTCATTTATATCTCACTTTATTTTTTTTTGTAGATGGGTTTACTTGTTAGGCTTTACTGGGGTTTTTGGTGTGGTTGCTTTATCAGTTGCTTTATCAGTTAATTTATCAGTTGATGGTGGCGTTAACTTATTAAGCTCAGTAACACGTTTATCGAAATCATCACTCACAACATGTAAATATAGATTGTTAGGACTTGCTGCAATTAAACCAACACTTTTACTGCGCATTGTAGCCGCGATAAAGGAAACCGTATTACTTGAGCCTCCAGCCACAATAGCCTTAAACAATGAAGTTTTAAAAGGCTTCTCGTCTTTACGGTTACTCAATAAATCAATGAAGGCCGAAAGGCTAAACCACTTCTTACTGTACAAGCCTGCGCTTGAATTAGTGGTTAGTCTAATATACTTCTGCTTACTCTCAATGTGTTGGCCTATTTCAAAGCCAATGGAGCCTGCAGACTTTGCTGATAGTTTTGGCGCTTCTCCAGTAAGTAATACGACATAATCACTTATTGCATCATCGTTTTTATCCGCTTTATTAACGTCAGGCTGTAAGCCATTAGTTACTTTAGTAGGTTCGCTTGTTGTTTCGGTGTTCATATGTACTCTCGCTTTTCGTAGTTAGTAGTAGGTAGTTAGTAGTTTGAAGGTAAGCCGTGCAGTAAAAGAAGGACTTTCTCCGCATCAGCCCTAAGATGTATTGGTAAGTCAGCATTACAAATAATGTGAATTAATTTGCTCGTATCCATATCAGTCTCGTTGCTAATCAATGTACTTCAAAAGTTAACTCGCTCGGCCTGAGCACATATAAACCATGACCTTCATCACTGAAAACTGTGAGTGATAAGGCATACTGCTCAGGTAAGTCTTCGATAAACTCAGGGTTACTAAAGGCATCATCAACTTGCCGTAGCACGGATGGACTTAATGAAGTTTTGATTGTTTGTAGGTCAGAAGCTTTAGTGATTATTAGTAAACGTGTTTGGCCTTCTGCCCAAAAAGCTAAAGCAGTTTCCTTAGCACCAAAAGGCTCAATTAATAAAGTAATGAGTTTATTAATCACAGGTGAGGGCAGTAATAGGTCTTGGGCAGAGGGTAAGTAATTAAGTAATTGCATAAAGGTCTTCCATAATTAAGGGCATAGATAACCGGCAATAAAAAAGCCTGAACACTATGTGCTCAGGCTTATATATTCTCGTCAGGTTAATATTAATGGTCAGGGTGAAGAGCATTCTTCTAATGCTTAATATAAGCTTGAAAGGTGTGTTATTTCAGTTAATAAAAGAACACATATAACTTATGTACCTATTTAGGAACCACCTAACTCGCTATCAACTTTAATCATCGCATCAACAGTGAAGAAAAGTGCTAGTGATAAATCAGGAAACTTCGTCAATACAAGCTTAACTGCCTGCATGACGCTGTCGGTGTAAGGTAGACAATGAGGAAAGAACTCAGCTTTTTTAGCATTTGAAAAGTTACAAACACCTTTAGAATAGCCATTACTCATAAGCCACTCACTCAAGGACTTATCAGTACCAGCCTTTGTTAAGTTACACTTACCTTGCTTATAAGCACGAATGAATAACTTAATGAAAATATCACCACAGCTATCAGAACTCATCCGTCTTAACCCTGAGCTCTTCTTAGCAAACTGTAATTGATAGTAATCATCAAATTCATGGAACTTCTCTACAGTATTTAAGCTGTTATCCCTACGCCACTGGTCGAATATACCTCTAGCTATAAGTCCTTGCTCTACTGTCTCCCATGACTCAGTATCAAAGCTTAAACACATACCATAAGGCGTACTGACCATTCTCGGATTAACAGGTTTACGTTTAAAGTCGAACTCCATGTTTAAGGTGATTTCGCGCTTGTAGCTAATTAAATCACTTTCGGTTAACCATTGTTGGCGTGTAGAAATCAGATGCGTGTTAGTCATTTTCTGCCCGGGATACCTATTTAAATAAGTCTCAGCCATAAAGGTGTGTGGGTCTGATAAGTGCTCTTTAGGTATACTAATACTACCTTTAGCAAGTACTTGGTCTTTAGTCTCAGACCAATCAGGGTGAGGCTCTGTAGTAAAATGAAGTCGTGTTTTGCCGCATATCAATTGGTTAGATTTACTTTTAACTTCTAACATGTGAGCACCAGGATCAACACGATGTACTAATGCTTGGAATCGCTGACACAACTCACCGGAGGTATCAACTTCGTGAGGCTGAATATTATTAGGATCTTTTATATCGATAGTCGATAAAAAGCCGTCAGTAATGGCGTTTATTAACTTTACATCATCAGGTAAGTTATTAAGCAACTCACCAATGACAGCCCTAAGCAATCCCGTTATATGACTAGCAATAAACGGGTTAGTAATATCACTTGGTGGGATCTTCTTGCTCTCACCAGACGAGGTATTAAAGCCTGTAGCACCCGATAAACCTTGCCCTGTTTTACCATAGATACTGTTCATTATGAGTTTGTACATCTCATTTTCAGTGGACTTTTTAGGAAAACTTTTACGCTTAGCCCTAAGTTCTTTGATCACAGGTTCAAAGAATCGTTTATCATTTTTCCAAGGGATAACACAGCCTGTCTTAATATCGACCTTAGCACCAAGTCGCAACGCTAAATCTATCTCAGCGGCAGTGACATAACAGGTGCCTTTGTGCGTAAAGTACAGGCCATTAGTACCAGCCCTAAAAGCAATCGTTGGATAACGAACACTTTCAGGGAATTCAATTTCAGCGTAAGCAAAACCTAATACGTGACCTTTAAAGTCGTTAGGATCTTTTGTTGTAACAGCCCTATCATAATCAGGCTCACATAAATCTAATAGGCCCATGGAATAAGCTCCGGTTAAATCAAGATCCGTAGCTACCTCATTTTTCGTTGCGCCAATAGAATAAGCAACGTTATGTGCTCCTTTGAAAGAGCTAGTCGCAAGCTTATAAAACGTATCTACAACGGGGTCTATAATAGTCTCATCACGAGTTTGCACTCTATTAGTCTTTTGGTTGTAGTAAGGCACTTTTTGGTGCGATAAACCAAAAACACGCTGAAAATGGTCTTCGTCTTCGAAGCTTTGTTTAACAAGCTTTACCCCAAGGCTGCCAAGTGTTGAGGGCAGAGTATCTTGATCGAACTCTTGCTTGATGGTCTTCATCATATGTAAGCCAAAGTGGAGTGCAATTTTGGCTTCAGCTAACACATAAGCTTCAAACTCTCGAGGCAGATCATTCTTAAATTTAAGCATGTCAGTAGTGCTTTGCCCCTGCGGAATTATTGGTTCGTCCAATCCAGTTAACCTAGCAGTATCCTTTTGGGAGCCATTATTAAGCGGTGATAACAGTGTAGTATCAATAAACTTGAACTGGACTTGACGAGGCTTTCTTGCTTTATCCCGAAGTAATAACGTTTTGCGCTTAACACGTCGGTTAGAACCAATAAACATTATATCGGTATTGTCGTCGATACCGACCTGCTTAATGATACTTTTGGGCAGTCCTAAACTTAGCACAGTATCCCGTAATCCCTCTACACTATGCTTATTATCAGTATTCCAAAAATCACTGAAATTTACGATATCACCTCGCATAAAGTGGCAAAACACGACTACTTTTTTAGGCCACACATCCACCATTTTATCTTGTTTAGCTTGGTGAATGACATGTCCAAATAGCTTATTTAAAGACATACGCTGAGAACGTTTTGGGCCATCGGTGTAAATTATGTATGAACGCTCTTTAGCATCCTCGCCTCTATCTTTTGTATAGACGGAAGCCGTATAACAAAGAATATGATTAGCTTCTCGGTCGGGTCGACGCTGCCAAGCACTACTCATGCTCATATATAAAGTACCACCCTCAGCGGTGACTACATCATCTAATGAACCAATAGATTCGTTAATTTCTTGTACGGTGAGACGATGAACATTCAAGTCTGAAGTATAAGAATCATCAAAAGCTTCTTGCTCATGATATTTAGGGGTTAATGAATTTTGTGACATATTATTTTTCTCTTTATATAATTGAAAAATGGAGGGTTAAATGAAAAAAAGGCCTAGTAGTGACTACTAGGGCTTTTTGTTAGTAATAAAAATTACTTATAAATCGTCATCTTTAAGTAACTTGTTCCAGTCCGGTTGATAGAACCTACCTGCATCACACGCATCAACAATTTTCTCAATCTCTTCTCGAATGAGAAACCGCTTTACTTCATCGGGTTCAATGATGTTACTTAGCATCGATGAGTTATTGTCTTTAACCATCACCCCTTTAGAAGTAAGCGTACCAACGCCAATCATAGAATCCCTAGCAAAATCGCCGTTAGGAAAGAATATTTTCTTAGCCATGTTTTCACCTTAATAAAAGTTATGAGCTTTATGCTCGGCTGCAACGTGTAAGCACATTACATTTAAATAAAACCTAATAATTAGGTCAGTTATTAAGAGCTTTGTTGCTCTTATCTCTATAGTGTGAAATTTAGTGAAAATTTATACTTTCTAAGAAATATAAATGATAAATAAGTAGGTGTATTTTTGTTAAGTTGCTGATTATTTTTAAAAAATAAAAATAAAAATAAAAATAAAAATAAAAATAAAAATAAAAATAAAAATAAAAATCATTGTTGCCCTCAGCAAAGCTAAGGGAAGGTCGTCTGCTGCGCAGACGACCAATAAAAAAGCGGTTATCTACCGAAGTAAATAACCGCTTGTAAGCTATATCTGTAAGTTATCTGTAAGCGTTAGCTACAGCTTCGGATGTATCGCGTAAGTCATCATCTTGGTATGAAATATATCGCATTGTGACACCTACAGAGCCATGGTGAAGTAACTTGGAGGTTGTTAGTACGTCGCTATTTTTTGCTGCAACAGATCCGAAAACCCGCCTCAGGTCATGGTTTCTTAGGTCACTGATGTCATGTCCTAGCTCAAGCATCCGCGCCTGTACTCGTGCCCAACAGCCGCGTGGGTAATGGATAGGTGAGCCAAACTTACGATTAGATGGGAAAAGCCACTCGTTTGTGGTTTCTGCTATACGGCGATTAACTATCTCTATTGCAAACGAATTGAGTATTAACGTTTGCTTTTTACCAGATTTGGTATGAGGTAAGATAATGGTGCCATTTTCAATATTAACCTCTGATACTCGTATACGTTTTATCTCACCAATACGGCCACCAGCAGTAGCGCACAGCATAAGAACGTCTTGCTGAACTTTATTTTTATCTTGCAAACAACAAGCAATAAAAGGTTTTAATTGCTCAGGTCTCATGGTTTGAGTGCGTGTATTATCTCTATTAAATTGCTTCCAATTTCTAAAAACATTAACAGGGTGAGAACCAGAATCAACAGCAAAGCGACCTATTTTACGTGCTATAGCGCTTAATCTATCAACTGAAGAGTGACTTAATCTCTCAAGTTTTTCTTCAATAAACTGATTTATTAGCGGCTGTGTTATTCGGTCGAATTCTAAGTGCCCAAAATAAGGTCTTATATGCTTCTCTAATTTTGATAGCTCAGGCTTAATGTTCTTCTTGTTAATGCGTGCATCAGTTAAGAATGGACCATCAATAATATCATTAATTGTTTCAAAATCAGCGCCAAAACCGTCTTCATTACGAAGCAGTTGCTTCAATGCTTTTTTTCGAATATCACTAACTAAGTGCAATAAAGCATTACCCATTTTTTTAGTTTTAACCTTGCCTGTATTCTTTTGTGAATAGCGTAAGTAATAGGTTTTACTTCGTTTACCTATACGACAAAGCAATCCTGGAACTTCCGTATCTTTTAATAAAACTTCTTTATCAATAAACTCTCGCTTATTGATCAGCGTATTTGAAAACTTAACAACCTCGTACATATTTTATACTACCTTTAGTGGATACCTAAAGGTCATGCATGAAATTCAGTGAAAAAAATGATAAGTTGTGTTTCATCAAGTGGTTATGAGTTAGCTTATTAATGAAAACAATTCCTATCGGTAAAGCTTTTAGTGCAATGTTATGGGTGCTAGAAAAAGAGCAAGAAGCGCTTGAACAAGCCTCGCCTGAAGAAAAAAAGCCTAAAAGCAAACTTACAATTAAAAGGAGTAAGATAAAATTGGGTGATTGGAATTTTTATGATCTCAAATCACCACTAAAACCAATTAACTACTCCAAATTAGTAAACACACTAGGGCATGATTATTTTGAAGGGTCGTTATACCAAGGTATCTCAGAATCAATTAACTTAACGAATGCCGTCGACGGAGGAATGCTCTTAACACCTGAGAATGGGCTTGTATGTCAAAGTAAAAGTGAGTCATTAGGCGAAGGCGTAGAAGCTTGGTTAAGTTACGAAGTTGAAAGCCAAATATCTCGTTTAGCTCACACAGATATTTATCCAAAAGGTGAGTCATTCAAGCCAGAGAAAATAACGAAATCAGCATTGTCAGCAGATGAAATATCAAAAGAGGATCTAGAACTTCTTAAATACTTATCGTCACCAGAAGCTAGTAAAAAACTCGCAGAAATGGAACAACTAAGACAAGCTAATAAGCAGCAAGGAGTCATACCGAATATACCAATGACAGCACATGATAAATTATTGGCTAAATGTCACTATAAGTTATTAGATTTACTACAGTCAGGAACATTCTCCGCTTATTATTACCCTGCGATTATTAAATTTAAAGATGAATTAAAGTTAAAAGAAAAGCCAACTCAACTTCCACAAGTTATTAGCAAAGCGCATTGGCAAAGAAACCTGTTGCCGCACTACGATTACAATGCCATTCATTTTGGTGATTCACATAAACTATATTTTTCAAGACACGTTGTATCAGAATATTTTACTGGCCAAGATGAAATACCGCCTTATCATCAGTTCTGGCTAGCTAACGTTCAAATTGAAGCTGAAAGTTTTGAAGAATTTATCATGCCGTTGATATATAGACATTTTACACTGCCTAAAACAGCAAGGCTAAATAGATCGGGTAATAAATATATTATTAATTTTGGTGAAGATAAAAACGTAAAGGTTAAGCAAAGCCTTGCGTTGCACGCGTTAAAAGTTATTTTTCTACATACTAATCAAAATTTAGCACAACCAAGCTCAATCGATGCTGTTTTCATCAGAGGAATAATCTCAAATAATAAAGAAGGAGAGGCGCTGTCGAGGCACTCAAATAACGATCTAAATGACGAATCAAATCATCTGATACCGGAAACTAGTATTCCTATAGCCAAAGTTAAAGGTGTTATAAGTCAAATACGTAAAAAATTAATGTCATTTTGGAATGATGATTATTTAAGTCTTGAACTAACCTCCGAATTAGAAGGTGAAATTAAAAAATTAGCCAATATCTTAAGTAGCTATTCAAAAGACGATACATACAAATTAAATATTAAAGGATTATTCAATTATAAAGATGATCTTGAACGAGAAGGAGAGGACGAGGATGAAATACAATATAAGTTAAAAGCAATGCTTGATGATGTTCTCCCGTATCAATCAGTTGAATCACAAGTGAATGAAGTCCAAGAAGATAAAAAGGAACCTAATGCTCTTTGGAATACGATAAAGGCAGGGTTGGAGGTAATAAAACCTCAGTGCCCTCATTTATATTTTCATTTACTTGGTTCAGGAACATCAGACAAGAAGGGCTGTTTTAAGGGCGCATTGAGAATGGAAGGTACAGGATTGATTTATCAGCCAAGTGATAGAATTCTCTGGGATCTAAAAGAACGTTAATTATTAACAAATAAAAAACACTGTTATATGTGTATACCCATATACCCATATACCCTTGCGATGGTTTTTTAAATAGATAAGCAAACGGAAGGGCTAATCGTCGCAAGCAGCTGTCACATGCTATGAATAAAGTGACGAGGGTTTACTTTTTAAAACGCACCTTTTAACTATCTTTTGTTAGCTATAAATTGTACCCAGGAGCAAAATCCATGGATTTAATGTCGGTTAGTTCATGACGATTCATAAGCTGAAGGTTAAACATTTTACAATCGAGTAACGCATCTTTTGAGCTATCCACTCGCATCTTAGATAATGTGAACCCAGCCAAAACTTTATTAGTTGTTATATTGATTACTGGCTTATCAACTAAGCCTAAGTCTAATCGTAGAGCATCAGGATGTGGGTGCTTTGTATGGGGAGCAATTGTTAACGTAATATTACTATGCCATTCCTCATCTTTATCATTGGAAACGTAGGTAGTATCAATTGATTCTGCGCGAGTAAATCGGCATAGCTTATAGGTGCGGTACTCTTTTTTCATCAAGTTAACGCCACGCACATACCAAATACCACCAGCATCGAAAAATGAATTAGGTGAAAATATTCTCTTACTCCCTTCGGTAGATGAAGAAGCGTAATCTACATCAACACAGTGCTTTAAGTGAAATGCTCTGGTTAATTCTGCTACAACATCAGATGAAGGAAAAGTAGCTCCTTTCACATAAACATGATTCTGATCTATATCTAATACTTTTCTTAATACAACATTACCCTTGAGTACTAAGTCTATGGCATCAGCTATGTTATGTTCAAATGCAGGTGAAAAGTCAGGTGTAATTGAATACCTTGTTTTACTTACATCATAGGTAATATTGTCAGGATATTTACTTCGATAACTAGCAAAAGCTCTAGTAGCTGAAGCTGGCGCCATACCAAGTATATTAGTGAGATCATTTCTACCTAAGTAACCTCGGTACATTAACAGTAAGTCGATAAACACCATGCTTCCTAATTTCAAAATAATACCAATCCATAATTGATTAACCTAATGATTTTATCATGTATTAATTAACAAGTACTACTCAATTGATTAGTGATGTATCATTTTATTATTGAAATTCAGTAAGGAATTGAAGTGATAGTTAATAAAAGAAACATGGATCAAGTATTTATACCTGAAGAGGATAGGGTAGGTGATGCTGAGGAGTTTCTAAGTTGGGATGAAAAACCACTGTTTGAGTTGAGACGTCAGTTAAGACCAAAGACAGCAGAAAGAACACTCTTGTGTCCTATTTGTTTTCAACCATTAATCATTGCAGGGACTAAAAAGCAAAAAATACATTTTAGACATTTTAAAGATTCTGAGATATGTCCAATAAAAACAGGTTGTAAACTTACCGTTGAGCAAATTTTAGCAATGAAGTTTAATGGTCAAAAAGAAGGACTGGCTCACAAAACTAATAAAATATTCATTCACGACACCTTAAAAAAAGATATCTCATTTGATGATGTCAAAATGGAAAAAACATTTAGGGAAGAAAATACTAGAGGGGTAGCTAAAGAGTGGCGTAGACCGGATGTAAGTGCCTTTTATACCATTAATAAAGTCAAAATAGTATTTGAGTTGCAAGTTTCCACGACATTTATTGATGTCATCATCGATAGAGAAAAATTTTATAAAGAAAGGAATGCCTATATCGCATGGGTATTCTTAAATTTTGAAGGGAAGCGTTTTACAGAGTTAGATATAGCGTATGCAAATAAAAGTAACGCACTGGTTCTAGATGATGAATGTAGAGCACTATGTCAGCAGCACAATGAGTTGTACTTTAGGTGTTATTACCGGAAACCGTACATTGCGGACGGGGCTTTAATAATTGAACACGAGTGGGAAAGTGAAATAGTATCAATTAAGGAACTTATTTTTGATGATGTGAATCTCAAGCTTTTTTATTTCGATACAGATAAAGCTGAACTGGAATTGTTAGATGAAATTGATCGAAAAAAAGAATTAATTCATCAAGAACAAAAAGAGCGAAAAATAAAGGCTGAGGAAGAGAGGAATAAGCCTTTATTTGATTATAAAAGAAGTCATCCATCATCAAATGGGTTAACAGGTACTTATTCACTATACAAAAGATCAAGTGAAGAACGTAAACCAACATCGACTAGGGTAAATATTAAAAACAAGATATCGATGTGTTTTGGATGTAATCAGTATTCTAATACTTATCAGGTAGGTAAGTTCCATATATGCAAAAAATGTGGTCATACAACTAAATAAATTTTATAAAAGGAATAATGCTTTGAAAATAACCTCATATCAATTATGGAAATTGGGATAATAAGAGCAGAGCGAACGAGCTAGTAAAATTTTCTATGTAATTAATAATACGTTGAAAAATATGTTCATATCGGTAAACTGAAGTGAATTAGTTGAGCCAAATAGCGTAAGGAAGCGGTTGAAAATGCAACGTTCTATGGAATCTTCCCTACATTGAATAGACTCAAAAAATATATGGACTGTACTTAGCGGCTCAGTCCAACAGGACATTTATCCATTATGCTTCAACAAAAGATAAATGCTTAATTGTTATATAAAATTACATAGGTGTTAAGAATATGTTCGATGATGTGGAAGGTACGTTTAATGAGTCGTTTAATGATGACGTAATCAATTTGCGTTTTAAATGCTCTAAAAGAAAGGGGGAATCTACAAATGGTGAGTTGTCTAAATTACTATCGATTCTCAAAGTGTCAGAAGACTCCTACCTTTGGGATGTTAAATTTGCTATTTGGAATGTGTTAGGTATAGAAAAAAAACCGATTAAAATAACAAATGAGCGAGCTTCTATATTAAATCGCTCGTTTAATAATGCTGCGGACATCCCTATATTAAGAAGTAAAGAAGGTGGTGTTTTGCTATCAAAGCTTGGATTGTCTTTTAGTTCGACCAAAAAAGAGTTAGAACTAAAACTCATTGATTTTATTACTAATACTTTAGCCACTCAAGATAGAGAAAATTTACCACAAGGAAATAAACCAGCTAATAAACAATCTACTGAGGTAATTCAAGATAGTAGAGATCAGGAAATAATAATGAGTTGGATTGATTATGTCGTTCAAGCTATGGAAAATTTAGGTGGTGAGTCGGATTATAGTGATTTATATGATGAAGTTGAAAAATTAAAAAAGGGTGACTTGACTCCAAGTTGGAAGGCCACCGTACGCAACACAGTTGAAAGCTATTCTAGTGACTCAGATAACTGGTCACCTACACGAGCCGATTTGTTTTTTAGTGTCAATGGTAAAGGACGTGGACGTTGGGCTTTAAGGGATTACAAATCTAAAATAAATCCAATAGCCATTGATCATGAAGCTCCTGACAAGCAGGATTACACTGTTAGTCGATTTATCAGAGACAGTAAGCTTGCGCGCACAGTAAAAGAAAAAAATGATTATAAATGCCAAATCTGTGATTTTACGTTTTTATTACCTAATGGTAAGCCTTACGCGGAGACTCATCATTTAAAACCACTTGGTGGTGAACATGTGGGACCTGATATTGAAGGAAATATGATTTGTCTATGCCCTAATCACCATGCAATGCTTGATTACTGTACGTTTTCCCTGAATATCGAAAGAATCATTAGTTCTTCGGCACATAATATCGCAGTAGAGTTTTTAGAATATAGCAATCAGCTTGTGGCCAACAACTCCTAACTAGTTAATCTGTTCTGGTCAAGTCGCATAAAACACATTCACTGTGGTCTGCTCAAACTCAATTGGAGTGCAATTAACATTTTATTTGATGTATGTAGTCTGCTCTAGTCGTAATACCAGATATAAGCTTCAACATTTTTTCTATCATACCTTGGCGTGTTAAATAATAAAGGTTTAACAGCCATTTGGTTTTTTATCTACACATGTCCCAACAAGCAGCTCGGGTACTCATTGTGGCAATAATATATTTTTATTGCTGGATAATGGATAGCTCGTTATTTAGTTGTATTATGTTTAACACTAGTAACATGGCTCGCTATACCAAATCTACTGACATACGTATATGAATAACCCTCCTATCGAATAATAAGGAAAAATATAAATCCATAACAATAGCTAAGATACATCCAGCCTTGTCCCGCGTTCCTACATGTAAACCTTCTGCCCAAATTTGATTGGGGAGCTGTGCGTGGGTTAAATTATGGGGCAATAATGTTGTCCGCAGTACTGTGGTTGTATTTACGTATGATGGAGGTCGCTTTATAAGCAATTCGTTGTTTAACACTCAACCAAGTTTATCCTTCAATCAAGCGAATAACTTTATCACGATCAACATAAAACCTTTTTTTTTGTTTTACGCAGTTTTCTCATTAATTGCCTAGAGCCTAAATTTGTGCCCAGTAATGTATGGGTAATCCATAGCTTACCGCTCATTATCGGAAAACAAAACCTTACCAAACTCTTAATCTAGTTAAGTTATATCTAAGCAACGGGGGAGGGAGTTCTTTAACGCGAAAAAAATATTTTTTTTTTATAAATATAATACCTTTCCAACTCAAATGTTTAAATTTCATTTTTTAACTAGTGCGATTAACTTTATGTTGATTTAACTCACTGAATTTTAACATGATATCCATATAAAACGCTCAGGTAGTAAGTGATGATATTGTATTCTATGAATTAGTTTAGAATTAAAATGTTGTTAAAAGGGCAAATAAAGAAAAAAGATTTATATAATCAAATCGCTTTAATATCAATCACTTAAGTTGAAGCCGACTCCCTAGAAACAAGTGTCCTCCCCTTTGGTTTTTAACCACTTGAATTCACAGTGTTTTATCGTAAAAAACCGAGCCAAGTGTCAAATAATAATGTCAAAAATTGCCATGTTATCGAGAGGTGATTTGGGATATAACGTGTATTGAACTTGTGTTCTTTTGTCCTTCCATCTTTATGTATTAAAAGAGATAAACTATGGCTATTATGAAAAAAGCTCTAAAAACTACGTCTAAGTTAAATGAAGTTCATCGATATGATCAATGTAACTTTTTAGTATTGTGTTTCTTGCAAAAAGTACTGCAAGAATGCGCCGTTATTAATACCTCTATAAATGATTTAATTGACGATTGTGTATTAAAGAAAGCGCTATTACAGCTAGGAATGCCAAAACGTTTATTAACATCTAGGGAAATATTAAGTAAACAATATTTTTTGTGGATAGAAAAACAAGTTTCACAAGTAAATGCCAAGCAATTATTCGGTCAAAATTACTATCAAAATCTTAATACCCTTGCCAAACAAACCAATAACCCACGATTATATTTTAGGTTGTATTTATTTTCATATCTTAAATTAATGAGTGAACCATTTAACGATATTGCTGATGAATTAGCATCTGAGTATCAAGATGACGCGACGGCCACATTTGTATTACTTAGAGCAATTGGTGTAACCGATGCTGATATTCAAAGCATTGCTACAGGTACACATAGGGATGAGAATAGTATCAGTAGCTTGTTAACTAATAATGATGAAAGTATTCATTCTGCCCAATATAGCCATATTAATGTAAATATATTTCTATCAAGAATTGAGCTTCCTAACAAATATCTAGAAGCGATTAAAACAATAAAAACATTAAGTTCTGTTGAGGCACTAATTAGACATTGTTATCAACTTGACTATGAAACGAAGCTAAAACCGAAAGATTTTGCTGTTGAACAATTTATACCGCTGTATCAATATTTAGACGATGCGATATCATTTAAAAAGCAGGGGGTAAACATTTTACTACATGGTCAGCCAGGCGTAGGTAAAACGGAACTTGTGAAAACGTTAGCTAAGGCATTAAATTGTGATTTATTCGATATAAGCCACAGCAATGATGAATATTCTCAAGACAATATATCGAAAACGATGGTAAATGAAATTGAAAGAACCCAAACAATATGTGGGCAACTAAAAAACATTATTCTGTTTGTTGATGAGTGTGATGATTTTTTCCATGAAAATCCACTATCAGGCCGTAATCTACGTAAGCATCAAGTTAATAAGTTGCTTGAAAACACACCAATACCTACTATTTGGGTAACCAATCGACCTTATTCTCTGGAAGATGCGTACATACGTCGTTTTGATATGGTGCTTGAAGTTACATCACCGGAAGCTGAGAGTTATGAACGTAAAGTCAGACAACTTAGTAGAGGATTACGCTTGTCTAGCGAATTTATTGCTCATATATGTCAACACAAAAGCTTATCTATCGCTCATATTGAGAAAGCGATAAAGGTAACTAAAACCTTTTACTTAACTGCTAGTGATGCCCAAGAACAAATAACCGTATTATTAAACGGTTATTTAAATGCGGGAGGCTATAAAAAATTACAAATTCAGCCTGTAAATAAGCTATTAGAATATGACTTGTCGTTAACCAATAGTATAGGGCATGACTTAAAAGTTGTTCAAAAGGGAATTAATCGGTTAGGTGAGTCTCGTATATTATTATATGGACCTCCAGGTACGGGTAAATCCGCTTATGCGAAATTTTTATCTAAAGATTTAGGCTTATCCTTAATAATGAAACGAGGCTCTGATTTGTTAGGACCTTATGTTGGTGAAACAGAAAAAAATATTGCCGCAGCCTTTGAAGAAGCCACAGACAAAAATGCCATTTTGTTACTCGATGAAGTTGATAGTTTTTTAAATTCAAGAGAAGGTCATAGTCAAAACTGGGAGTCGTCAATGGTTAATGAAATGCTTACTCAAATGGAAACATTTGAGGGCGTTTTTATCGCAACCACCAACTTTAATCAAAAATTAGATTATGCGGTAGCAAGACGGTTTGACTTCAAGATAAAACTTGATTATTTATTACCAGCTCAAACGTTAAAAATGTTTAAACAGTTTGTTTATTACAGTAGTAAAGTAGCTAGGGAGCAGTTATTGAAACTCAACAACTTAACACCAGGAGATTTTGCTGTAGTCGCCAGAAAATGCTCGTTATTAGGAAAGTTTGATGAAGATACCGTCTTAGCATTATTACAACAAGAGTCAGCTTATAAACAACCTATAGCGAAGCCAATTGGCTTTATTTAAGTTGACTGTGGCGCATAAAGTTGATTGTTAGTGTTTGACAGGGTCGCAATTTTTAGCGTCTTTAATACGATCAGCTTGTTGCAATTTATTTGTTGAAACGCACCATAATATGATCTCAATTCAAATCGTTTTTTTTTATTGGTACTTTGTACCGATTTTATACAATGATTTAGGCTGCTTTAGCTAGGGATAATGTTATTGATGTCATGCATAAATAATGTAAACTCAATTAAATCAGTCAGTAAACATCTCACCGTTACGTTAACACAAGGTATTTAAAATCCCTCGCTCATAGAGTGTGACGGTTCAAGTCCGTCTCCGGGTACCACCTTTTTTCTGAACTTCCTAGCTAGTTAAAATCCTCCCCATTATTACAAGTCATCATTTACATCGTTTAGATTTTTTCTCTTGAATAAAAATCTCGTCACTTTACTTGAACATAGAGTGTGACGGTTCAAGTCCGTCTCCGGGTACCACCTTTTTTAAACTTCTTAGTTAGTTAAAATCCTCCCCTTTATAACAAGTCATCATTCACATCGTCTATATAGTTTTTTTGAATAAAAATCTCGTCACTTTATTTGAAAGTAGTACATCTGTAATTACTGTTAGTTTGGTATAGGGCCAATTTTTTTTGGCGTATTTGACGTAAATTACTGAATAACATAGTATCATCGAATCCATAATCATTAACCCAACAGAGCCAGTGTTTTATAGGAGTCCCGTTAACTATATTACAACTGTTCACAGAGAAATTATGTCTAACCGACCCCCACAGCAATTAAATATTATTATCGCCATGTATCTTGGCTATGCCGCCATGATGATTTGTCGTCAAATGGTCACTATTCTTAGTCCTGCCTTGCTTGCCGATGAAACCTTAGCCTTAACAAAAACTAATCTGGGTGATTTTGCTGCTTATGGTACTTTAGGTGCATTGGTTGGCAAGCTCATTTGGGGACCCCTTGCTGATATTATAGGTGGGCGCTTTACTTTTTTGATTGGCATTTTTCTAACGGCGCTCTTTGTTATTGCTTTTGGACTCTCTCCTAATGTAATGGCTTTTACTGTTTTTTCATTCCTATTGTACTGTACAAAATCTTCAGGTTGGCCAGCGATGACCAAACTGGTTGGAGAATGGTATCACCCTCATCATTACGGGCGAGTTTGGAGTATTATTTCTACCAGTTCTAGATTCAGTGTTGTGTTAGCGACTTTATTCTTTGGTTGGTTATTAAGCTTTATGGATTGGCGTTCAGTCGCTTTCATCGCTGCGGCTTTTGGACTGGTTGTTTTTATTGGTTGTTATTTTTTTCTACAAGAAAAACCAGAAAACCCCAACTTTTTTAGAGAAATTGAAAGTGATCATACTGATACCAGTGCCGAAGGTATAGCGCTAGCCAAAGCAGCAAAGCAGGCAGTTGATAACAAATATAACCACCCACTTCAAGATACGAGTATGGGTGCAGGTATGTTGGCATTTATTAAAAGTCCAAGAGTTTGGCTCGTGGTGCTAATGCTAATGATGCTTACTTGTATGATGGCCTTTTTAGACTTTGTTGCCGTTTATCTTATGGAAACCTATCAATTATCTCCTTCACAAGCAGCAATGGCTTCTACTATCTTCCCCGTAGGTTCTTTGGCTGGATTGTTAGCTTCGATAGCATTTTACGACCGATTTTCAAAGAAAGGTATTCGCACCGTATTAACGATAGCAATGACTCTGAGTTTATTGAGTATCCTGACCCTGAAGTATTTATCTTGGTTTGATTTGAGTGTTGAAGTGAATTACATTGTCGCTTTGAGCGCAATTTTCTTATTCGCCTTTTCAATTTCTCCCGCTTATTACCTACCTATGTCAATATTCTCTATCGAATATGGTGGACCCCACAGTGCAAAATTGGTGAGTTTTATTGATGCTTTTGGTTTTGCGGCCAGTGCAACATTTGCTTTTATTGGCGGCAGGTTAGCTGATAGTGCGGGTGGTTGGTCTAGCTTTATGAATATGCTTATATTGATTTCAGCTGTGGGTATTATATCTGTTTGGGCATTTATGCATGCGGAATATAAAGCGGCAAAGTCAGGGGAAAGTGTCGTCAAGTAAGGTATTTAATGCGATAAACTCTTTAACCCTTTAAGAGTTTATCGACACAAGCTTAAATAAACCCCGTGAGTCGTTCTAAACGTTACTTCTTCAAAATACCATCTTTTCACCGAAGTTTGCTGTTTATTTTAGCTATATTCAGTAATCTTTCCGATATTGTAGTATGCTACAACTCAAAAATTTCTGTGATATTAATCATTAAGTTATATTACAGGCTATTTTAACGACACAGCTGTTTGCGAAAACTTTTGACGGTTTGTCACAAAGAAGCAAAAGGCTGTCACTTGATAAGCGTTTTGCTTCGATATTGATCTATTAATTTACTTAGTATCTGCTAAGTCACAGAAAATAATCAACGAGGGTACTTATGTATCATAAAAACCGACCAGTTAAAACCGTATTGACCATGGCAATCGCTCTTGCATTGAGTAGTAGTGCCGTTCAAGCTCAGGAAAAGAGTAAAGCAGAAGACAAAAAAGTTGAGACTGAGCGCCAGATCGAAACTATAACGGTTACTTCAACTCGCCGTTCAGAAAACCAACAAGCAGTGCCGCTTGCTGTTCAAGCCATTAGTGGAGCACAACTTCAGCAACTGGGTATTGACAGCTTTGAAGATTATATTGCATTACTACCGGGTGTTAGCTCTGAAGGTCAAGGTCCTGGTAAGCAAGAAACCTATATCCGTGGTGTATCCGCCGGTCGTGCTGATGTTAGACTTGCAGGCATAGGGGGCGAGCCAAGCGTTGCTTTTTACCTTGATGAAACTCCAATCACTACTCCAGGTCGTAATATAGATTTATATGCGGTTGATCTGCAACGTATCGAAGTGTTAAAAGGTCCTCAAGGCACATTGTTTGGTGCTAGTTCACAGGCAGGTACCGTTCGCCTTATTACCAACAAACCGGAATTGAACGAATTTAGAGCCGGTGGCGAGGTAGGTATGTCATCGACCAAGAGTGGTGGCATCAGTAATAAAACTGAAGGTTATGTCAATCTTCCTATTATAGAAGATGAGTTTGCCATACGAATTGCAGCTTATAATTCTACTGATGGTGGGTTTATTGATAATGCGCTGTCTACAACGCAATTACCATTAACTAATCCAGCACTGGGTGGCAGCGTTCCTTCATCTCGACAAGTAGTCAGTAACTCTACACTTGCAAAAGATGATTACAATGAAGCGACACACCGTGGCGTCAGAATTAGTGGCTTATGGCAAATCAACGACGAATGGGATTTGTTAGTACAGCACACAAACCAACAGTTAGATACTGAAGGTTCTTTTGAATATGATCCGTCTATCAGCACTGAAGACGACTTAAATACAGCCACTTTTTCGCCGACGGCTGGTGATGATAAAGTTGACCTAACACAGTGGACATTGAATGGAATGCTTGGCGGCCTTGAAGTTATTTATAACGGCTCGTTCACCAACCGCACGTTCCAAGGTAATACTGACTATACTGCTTATATAGAAATAGGACCATATGTTCCTTACTACATTTGTAGTTACCCAGGTTATGATGAATGCTTTAGTCCTGTGATGACTACTTCTGAGCAGTTTGAAACAGAACGCGTTGTGCACGAAATTCGTGTTGCAACCAATGCGGAAGACCGTTTTAGAGCGATTGGTGGTGTTTTCTATGATGATCAGCAACTTAATACGTTAACTGACTTTACTTATGCGGGTTCTATCGCCGCTGGATTTTCACCAAACTTCCCAATACCGGGTGCTTTCACTAACACCGATGGCAGTGCTCGACCGCCGGGCGTAACTTATTTCAATGATTATCAATCAGACCGTGAAGAAATGTCTGTATTTGGTGAGCTTGCTTACGACGTTACTGAAGAGGTAACCGTAACAGTTGGTGCACGTCACTATAATATTGAAATGGGCTTGATGGGACAATCTCCTTTCGGTCAAAGAGCATCTGGACCAGAGGCAGATGCCGGAACCAATGTTGATTCAAGACTGGCTGGTTTATCGCCTGCAACGATATCGGGAACGATTTACAAAGCCAATATACGCTGGGAAATGAATGCTGACGCGATGTTTTATGCTACGTATTCTGAAGGCTTTAGAGGCGGTGGATTCAATCGTGCAGTTGGCACTGGTGGCATTCCTGCTACTTTTGATACCGATGATGTTGTTAGTGTTGAATTAGGCTGGAAAACAACTTGGCTTAATAATACTTTGCGTTTTAATGGCGCGATATACAATGTTGATTTCAGTGACATGCAGCAAGGCGTTCTTGATCTTAGTATCGCTAATAGCTCATTCTTTGATAATGTTGGTTCTGCTGATATCAATGGTGTTGAATTTGAACTTAACTGGGCTGCGACCGATAATGTCGACCTTTTTGGCTCATTTAGTTACATTGATTCAGAGTTGACTGATATTCCAAACACCTTAGTTAATATAACACCAGTAGGGTCTAATCTCCCTTACGCACCAGAAAATGAAGGTGTGGTTGGCGCGCGTTACTATCAAAATATCGGCGACTTTGCTGCTGTTTTTCAAGGCGTATTTAAATGGACAGACTCACGTTTTAATAGCTTAGTTGCTGCTGATCGTGTTGAGTTACCGTCTTATAATCAAGTTAACCTATCTGCCTCTATTGGAAAAGATGACTGGAAAGCAACACTCTTTATTGACAATGCTACCGATTCTCTTGGACAAGTTGCTGCGGGTTCAGCTGATAATGTCTTTAGGGTTTCACCAACGAGACCTCGCACAGTTGGCTTCAGAATAAGCTATGATTATTAGCATTTTACATTATTTTAAAGTATTTTAAGATAAGATAGGGTCGGCGTTTAATAACGTCGACCCATTTTTTTTGTATATTTATAGACAATATCAACCATCTCTTGATATTTACCGAGACATTATTTTGCCAAATCAATTGAAAAACCTCCAACCAGACCAAGTTATTAAACAGTGTCAACTTTTGATTCAAAAAGGCCACTTAAGCCAAGCAGCTAAGAACCTAGAAGATATGCTTGAGGAAAATCCAGGGCATATTGAAGGTGTTTATTGTCTTGCAGTCTGTCAGCGTAAACAACAAAAATATAATCTGGCTATGGCAAGTCTTGATCAAATTCTTATAAAACAACCGGACCATGGCCGGGCGCATCAAGAGCAAGGTTATACTCACAAAGCAATGGCGAACACTAGCCAAGCGATAGCATCCTTTGAAAAAGCAGTCGCCTTAAATCCAGCTTTGTTTGGAAGTTGGCGCGCTTTAGCAGACCAACCTGGTTATCCGATGCATCAGGAAGCAAAAAAACGTGCTGATTGGCTCTCCAGTTTGCCGCCAGCATTAGTTTCTGTTTCTAGCTTAATATATCAAAAGCAATTACATCGCGCTGAATGGCTCTGTCGTCATTTTCTCAAAGACAATCCCCATCAACCAGAAGCTATGCGCTTATTGGCTGAGTTAGGAACAAAGTTTCAAATTCTTGATGACGCGGAATTCTTATTAGCCAGCTGCCTTGAATTTGAACCAAATTACAAAAGAGCACGCCTTGACTATGTTCATGTTCTGCATAAACGACAAAAATTTAATAAGGCACTTGAGCAAGCAAAAATTCTATTAGATTCAGACCCGGAAAATGCAACGTTTAAAATTGGTCTCGGCAATGCGCAACAAGCCACTGGAGATTTTGAAGCAGCTATAAGTACCTTTGAAAGTGTATTGGATAGCAACGCAGCTAATTATTCTATCTATTTAACTCTCGGCCATGCATTAAAAACGATGGGGCGTGTTGAAGACGCGATCCAAGCTTACCGTAAAAGCTACGATCTCAAACCTGACTTTGGTGATGCTTTCTGGAGTTTGGCCAATTTAAAAACTTACCGATTTACCTCTGATGAACGTCAGCAAATGAGGGTTCAAGAAGCAAGCGCGACTACATCGATAAATGATAAAATTCATTTTTGCTTTGCGCTTGGCAAAGATTTAGAAGACAGTGAGCTCTTTGACGAAGCCTTCTCTTTTTACCATCGCGGCAACAAACTCAAGAGCGAGCAAGACAAATTTGACAGCAAATCTCTCGAGTTATCGTTTGAATTTCAGAAAAATAATTTTGACGCTGCGTTTTTCAATCGCCATAAACAAACCGGTTGCTCTGCTGCAGATCCTATATTTATTGTTGGACTACCCAGAGCGGGGTCGACACTTTTAGAACAAATACTCTCTTCACACTCACAGGTCGATGGGACAATGGAATTGGCCAACATTATCGGTCTAGCACATCGCTTAAATGGTCGACAAGCCACGCGTGACACCCCCAAATACCCGAGTATTCTAAGCAATATT
Source organism: Colwellia sp. PAMC 20917 (assembly GCF_001767295.1). Taxonomy (GTDB): domain Bacteria; phylum Pseudomonadota; class Gammaproteobacteria; order Enterobacterales; family Alteromonadaceae; genus Colwellia_A. Next base: position 237,457 of record NZ_CP014944.1, on the reverse strand, counting down.
ACTGCTGCTGACCTCACTAAAATGGGCGAGCTGTATATTGAAGAGACTCGGCATCATCGCCAAGGAGCAATGTTCTTTATCGATAAAATGCCAAACAATTTCCGGCATATTGCGCTTATCAATCTGATCTTGCCTAATGCGAAAATTATCGATGCGAGACGTGATGCTTTGTCCTGTTGTTTTAGTGGTTTCAAACAATTGTTTGGTGAGGGGCAGCAGTTTTCCTATGATCTTGAAGACATTGGACATTATTATCGAAGTTATGTTGAGTTGATGGACCATTGGGACAAAGAATTACCCGGTAAGATTTTACGTGTGCAGTATGAAGATGTGGTTGCCGATCTTGAAAGCCAAGTTAGGCGCATATTAGACTATTGTGGACTGCCTTTTGAGCAGGCTTGTATTGATTTTCATACAAATAAACGCGCTGTTCGCACGCCTAGCTCTGAGCAAGTTCGACAACCTATTTATCAAAGTGGTCTTGAACAATGGCGTAATTATGAGTCTCATTTAACACCATTAAAAAAAGCACTAAAAAGCTAGGTATGCCTTCTAAATTGCTAGAACTGTTTTTATAGCTGTTGGCTGTTAATGAGCGCTATGCGTATTGATATGGTCGTGTTAATGATTTTACTATAGAAAATAAAGAGAAATAAATTTTGGATAAAAAGATACTAAAAATAGGACATCGTGGCGCAATGGGTCATGAACCTGAAAACACGCTAAGGTCTTTTAAAAAAGCATTAGCGTTAAATGTTGATGCGATCGAATTAGATGTATATGTATGTAAAACAGGTGAACTTGTTGTTATACATGACGATAAAGTAGACAGAACAACTAATGGTATAGGCTATACTGAAGATAAAACCTTTGTTGAGCTAAGACAACTAGACGCGGGAAAAGGTGAACTTATACCAACACTTGAAGAAGTCTTGGATCTTGTTGATAAAAGCGTGATAGTAAATATAGAATTAAAGGGAAGAAGTACCGCAATTGCAACGTATCAGGTAATAGATAAATACATAAAAGAAAAGGGCTGGTCTGAGCTTGATTTTATGGTTTCTTCATTTGATCATCATGAATTAAATAAATTTAAACATTTGTATCCTCAAATACCCATCGGTGTTTTGCTTGAAGGCGTTCCTCTTTCTTATGCTGATTGTGCCGTTGAACTTAATGCTCAATCCATCAACTTAAGTCTAGATTTTATCAATCAGGACTTTGTTGATGACGCACATCAAAAAGGGTTACAAGTTTATGTTTATACGGTTAATGACTATGATGACATTGCCAAAGTAAAAGAATTAAATATCGATGGTATTTTTTGTAATTTTCCAGAAAGATTATAATTAAGACACGATTGCCTGCGATACTAAACGAGAAATAGCGTGGGATTTTGTATGGGGTGTTTTGATTTGAAAATCCCTGTTATTTAAAGATGAACTAGATTTTAATGTTAACGCACATGAGTATTATTTATTTTGCGATAAAATATATATTTAGTTTATAAGCCAACTTATCAGGGATCTAATGTATGCGTCGTGGGGAAAAGCAGTCAGAAAATAGTGAAAACTATGTTCCAAATGATATCCCTTTACCACAGCGGGTAGCTAAAAAAATACTTATTATTTTTTTACTTTGCTATGGCACTTATGGCGTCTACAGCGGTACTCTTTATCTCCCCCTAGGAAGAGGTGAAGTTACCTTTCAAGGTAATGCAGTATATTTTTCTTTTGCTGCTCTTTTGTTAGGTGCTTTATATCTTTTGATTGAAATTATCGATCATTACGATAAAAGGAATAATGAATTCTCATATAAACGTATAAAAGGTGTAATTAAAGGACTTGCTGCTTTAATATTGTTATTTACTATCGCTATAAGTGCCGCACTTACACAAGAACTATAAGTCACTCAAATCGGCGCTTAACGTGGCATTTGTGATTAAAGGATTATCGTGATATCAAAATTACCTCGGTGGGTAGAGTATGGCTCGTTTGTTTTAGCACTGGTTGCGGGCTTTATTAACGCTGTTGGACTTTTAGGATTTAATCACCAATCTATTTCACACTTATCTGGAACAGCAACACTGCTTGGCGTAGGTGTTTTAAACTCAAGTTTTTCTAATACGCTTCATTTGGTTTTAATTCTGCTTAGCTTCTTAGTAGGCTCTGCCATATCAGGCTATTTCCTAAATAGTGGTTCGTTAAAGTTGGGTCGTAATTACAGTCGACTGCTTATCTTGGAGGCAATCATTATTTTCGCATCAATGTATTTCTTATCCAAGGGATCACTATTTGGCCATTATTTAGCTTCAGCTGCATGTGGGCTTCAAAATGCACTAGTGACAACCTATAGTGGCGCTGTTGTTCGAACAACACATGTAACTGGGTTATTTACCGATCTTGGTCTTATGTTAGGTTCAAGACTTCGAGGCGAACTCTTTGATAAAAGAAAGGCGGTATTGTTTCTACTGATAATAACGGGATTTATTGTTGGTGGGGGATTCGGTGCTTATTTTTTCAGTATGTTTAAGTTTAATGCTTTATTAATTCCTGCTGTTATTTGCTTGCTATTAGCATTGTTCTATTCAGTTTACAGTGCAAAGGTGAGTAGTTAACAGCCGTATGTTCGCTGTTATCAATACAAAATATAGTGGCTATTATATGCTGGCAAGACCTAATCATCTGACTAAATAAAACAGCAATGATATTTCTATTATTGCTGTTTTAGATATTTTATTTACTGAATGTCGAGTAGTGTCACTTCAAAAATAAGTAACGAACCGGGGGTTATTTTTCCTGCAGATTTATTGCCATAGCCTAAGCTAGATGGAATAAAAAACTTAAATTTATCACCAACAACCATTAATTGAAGACCTTCAGTCCAGCCAGGTATCACTTGGTTTAAGCCAAAACTAATGGGTTCACCGCGATCAACTGAGCTGTCAAATACACTGCCATCGAGTAAAGAGCCATGATAATGCACTTTCACTTTTGAACTGGCACTTGGGTGCTTTAATCCATCACCTTTTTCCAATACTAGATATTGCAAACCTGAAGCTGTTTCAACAACATTTTCAAGGGTTTTATTTGTAGCTAAGAACTGGTTAGCTATCGCTATATTTTCAACCGCGGCTTTTTTATCATTTGAACTTTTTGAAATAAAGAAAATTACCAAGGCAATAATTATAACCAATACAACATATTTCATAACTGATCCGATTAATTTGAATTATTGTGTATTCTAGCATTCGATTCTTTTGCAGGTCACATTAATTTAACGTTAATATGAGTGCTATGTTTTTTATTGTTAGGTAAGTGGTTTATTTGCATGGGTATTAATTCATTCAAAAGAGGTGTCTTATGCTATTTACAGTGATGGGGCCTTGAATATTTACCCTTTAGTTATTGAAAAACCCGGTAACATTCATGTTACCGGGTTTAATAGGTAGATTAACAGCTACCTCAAGTTATGTGATTATTGCTAGCGTTTACATTAGCTATTATCACATGTTTTTTCTAATGCTTATCCAGTTTTTGTGACAAGTTTTCAATCACATCAACGGCGCTATAAGTCGATTCATTAGGCATAATGCCTTTGCCCATTCGAATCTCTAAAATACTATGCACTTCTTTACGGTTATTGCCGCTATTAAAGGCAATTCCTATTTCACTATGTGGACGTTGGTAGGTTTCACAGTTGAATAGGCCACAACGGCGTTCAATGCGCTGTTGATGCGATAAACCAAACGCAGAGGCAACCTCTACTTTTTGAGACTCAACAAAAGTTTCTTTATTGGTCACGACAAACCAATCAAAACCTTGCTTTTGAGTGAGCTCCGCGGATCTTAATAGCGCATAATCAGCTGCATCAGCGACACTGTTAGAGATGATTTTAAATTGTACACGATACCTATCACTGGTAATTTTTTGCTCACTATAACCTGATGACCCTTTAGTTGCAGGGCGGTAGTCAGGTTGAGAAGCACAAGCTGATATTAATAAAGTTACGAATAAAAAGGGAATAAATGATTTCATAATGTACCTCGGTTATTGTTTATTTGTTTGCCAGTTATTGTTTATTGCTCGTTGTTCTTGAGCGCTATCCATTGCTTGTCCTTTGATCATCTCATCTATAGCGCTGTCTAGTTGTGCCTTGTTACTGGCAACACGGTAATTTTCCATATCTTGGGAAAACGCTACGTTTTTGGTGATTTTAAGCTGCCACTGCTTATTTTCTTTACAGGCAATGTTGATACTGGCCGCTTGTAAATTAATGTGCTGAAACTGACGACAAAAATTACCCGCATGATTAGTGAAACTTAAATTAGCCATTACCTTATCACCTTGCTTTGTTGACGACATTTTGCCACTTTTTGCCTTATCTAACACTTGTGATATCTCTGCAGTAATCGCAGTTGTTTGCTCTGACTGCATTAGGGTTATTGTTCCTACACCAAATATCATCGAAATACCTGCCGCTAAGGCGTAATGTTTTTTAATCTGTTGGTTAACACTTTTCCAGCGTGACAAGCTAACAACATTTTCAGGCGTCTGGTTTTCTTTATTTTCTGCTATTTTTTTATCTAAGGTTTGTGCTAAAAGTAATATACCATCAGGCATTGTAGTGCTATCAATAATGGCAGCATTTTCGTCAACCCAGTGATCAACTTGTGATAAGTCAGCTAAACGCATCACTAAATCGTCGTCAGTCTCTAGCGCACAACGGACCTCTTCCATTGCTTCTTCGCTCAGTTCGGCGTCTAAAAATGCACTCAATATTTCATTGTTTATTTTCATAAGCCTGCTCCTACTTGATAGGGTTTCATCATATCCATTAGTGCAACCCGAGCTCGAGATAGCCGACTCATCACTGTACCAACAGGGATCTCCATAGAAGAAGCCACTTCTTTATATGACATGCCTTGAACGGCCACTAAAGATAAAATTGCCCGTTGATCGTCAGGCAAGGTACTCATCGCTTTATTAACGTGTGCCAGCGTTTCTTTGTTGTCAAATTGTTGGTGTTCATTAGCTGTTTGCGGCTCTTGAAGCTCTGGTTTGAGTACCGCATTCTGCCTAACTTTTCGTGACCGATATTCGTCAATCCAAACATTGCGACAAACCTTAAATGCCCACCTAGTTTCGTCTACTCCACTAGGCACACCTTTATTGAGTATTTTTTCTAGCGTGGTTTGAACTAAATCATCTGCATCAGCAGGATTACCCGTTAAAGAGTAGGCAAAGCGTCTTAGCATTGGTAGTATATTTTCTATAGGTTTATTCATTTTTTACTCCTCTCTACTAAGTAGACGTATCTAAAAAATATTTATTCCATAAAAGGAAATTTATTTTTAGTTGAAACGTTTTATTAACGACACACTTATTTTTTAGGCTGAAGACTAACATGAAAACCTTACCATTTACCGCCATATTTATTTCAATTCTTAGTACATCGCTCCCAGCACAACAACTTACTAGCGGTAATGTATTAGGAAATATAACCTTAGTAGATCGCAATTTAGGCGATATTAGCCAGCAAATAAAAGTACCGCGTATACTAGCGCCATTTGCGTTAAGTAGCTTGCCCAAGATTGATAAATTGACCACTGAGCCACTAACGGCTTTACCTGATTCATTATCAATAGAAACAGTCACAGGAAAACACCTTTGGTTTGATGTTGAGGTAGAACAGGGATGGCGAGCCGTGAAGGGGCAATGGATACTCCTAGCCGACGACCTTAATAAGGCACGCTTAATTGGCCAGGGTGCGGTGATAATTAACGAGTCTCGTTATTCTGGTTTGGGCATGACATTGTTACGTTTTAATGTGCCACAAGCTCTAGACTCAAAGAAAGCCTTAATAAATATACTTTCTGCCAAAGCGTCACTGAGTTTGGTTAGAAATCATATTTATCAAACACAAAGTCAAGCCCGTCAGCTTACGGATAAAAAAGTAGTTGGTGAAAAGCTAAAAACTCAAAGCCCACTTAATGCTTGTCAGCTAAAGGTAAAAGTTGGCCTAGTTGATAGTGCAATAGACACCAACCATGATGCTTTTAAGCAGGCAAATATTACCGCAAAGTCATTTTTGCCTGCTGAATTAGCTGCCTCAGTTCAACACGGTACCGTGATCGCAAGTTTATTGGTTGGCAAGACAGAGCAGTTGGTACCGCTTTTACCACAGGGGCAAATTTACTCGGCAGAAGTATTTTACCAGCAGTCAGATTATGTTCAGGGGGCAACTTTGTCAGCGATGATAGCGGGAATAAATTGGCTAATAGAACAAGACGTAAAAGTGATTAATATGAGTTTAGCGGGCCCAGATAATAAAATTTTGCAGGCTGTGCTTACTTCGGCCATGGCAAAGGGCGCTTTAATTATTGCTGCAGCGGGTAATGAAGGACCGGCGGCTCCACCGATGTTTCCAGCGGCTTATAAAGAGGTTATTGCGGTGAGTGCTATTGATCAATTTCAACAACCTTACCGTTGGTCAAATCGCGGTGATTATATCGATTACTCTGCCTTAGGGGTTAATGTCTTAACGGCACAAAGTGGTCAGCGGGTGGGGCGGGAGTCAGGCACATCGATTGCCGCACCTTACGTAACCGCAGCTTTAGCCTGTTTAATCGCAAAAATTGGCGTCAATAGAAATCAATTACTAGAAGGGCTCAATGAATCAACAATAGATTTAGGTCCTCGCGGTAAGGACCCTATTTATGGTGTCGGCGCGATAATAAGCCGTTAAAATTGCGCTTTAATCGCCAAGGTCGAAAGGGTTTGAGTGTATGTTTGGCTATCAAGCTCTGAACGGTAGTCGCCATATTCAACGTTACCAATAACCACTAAATGTTCGTTAACGTTTAACTGCCACTGTCCGTGAAATATATGCCTATGTTCATCTGCTTTTGATTCACGCTGACTAGGGATATCATTATTGCTAACTGCTTGAAAATCTTTCGATTGAAAACGCCAACCGATAGTTGCTTTGTGAGCTAAGCCAAATAATTCAAATTTTTGAGATAACTTAGTGTTAACCCCATAGCCACCATAATTAAACTGTGAGTCTTTTGCCTTTTCTTTATCTGCGCTAAGTCCTAGCATTAGCATAGTGCGACCGTCGTTGATAAAGTGAAACAATTCAGTACTTACAGCAAAAGTGTTGGCATTTCGGCGAGTTATAACTGCAAAGTCTTTACGCTTTATTTTAAGGCTAGTGCGTAAAAATGTTTGGGGTTGAAGAAAAGTTCCCAAGTAAATACTGGCTTGTTGAAAGGTTAAATATGTCTCGCCAGCTAATTTAGCTTTAGCACCATCATAACGTAGTCCTAAATCTTTTTCCTGCCATTTATAGGTCCCATCAATACTGACTTGATGTAAGGCAAGATCAAAAGAATCTAACTGATGATAATCTTGGTCATTATATCGATATGATGACGTTAACTTTGCTTTATTATTAAACGTCCACAAGCCAGTAACCGCAGCCGTTTTTTGAATGCCACTGTCACCCTGTGAGGAAACTTCATCAAGCTCATCGACGCTAAGCGCTGAGTTGTTTATTAAAGCCAAGGAAGCCTCACCACTAAAAGTAAATGTCTCTGGCGTTGCTGCCATCACTTGCATACTAAGGATGCACCCTAAACTGCTCAACATATATTTCATCTTAATTTCCTCAAATAGGATGCGCCAGGGTCACTGGCGCATTTAACAAGTTAGTCAGTAAAATTACAAGCCAATAGCTAAGTCGCTTGCCAAAGTGCTTACCACTTCAGCGGCAGTTGCTGCAGCAATCTCAGCGTTAACCTGCTCAGTAACTACACGACTAATTTGGCTATTCACGTCTTGAGTGATAACACTTTGCGTGTCGCTGGTAATTGAATTAACAATATTGGCATTAATACTTTGCTCTAATACTTGTGTGGTTTGTGCTGCTGCATCTGCAGCGGCAATGTTTTGCAAATCTCCTGACAAACTCTGCGACAGTTGCGAGGTACCAGTTAAAGAGGTGGCGGTATCTAACGCATTAGCATTTTGTAAGCCTCCTGACATATTTTCAAACATGCCTTGCGATAAACTCTGCGACAGCTGCGACGTATTAGCAAAAGACGTTTGGCTATCAAGGTTGGACGCCCTAGCAACCTCTTCAGATTCAGCTAAGTCTTCATCAGGTGTCGTTTCATTCTCTTGGGGAATATCATTTTCTGGAAGCTCTGTTGTGCTAACTTGGGTAAGTGATTGGTTCAGTGATTGGTTCAGTGATTGGCTCAACGTGGCCGCAACACCAGCGGTTATATTGACAGTGCTTCCCATATTATTTGTTAGGGTTGTAATCATCTGATTATTGCTATCAAAAGCTTTAGCGCTTGTTGCATTAATGCCATTACTGACTTGCTGCTCTGTTGGTTCGCTTTGCGCTGGTTCACTTGGAGCAGAGGCTTGCGGATTGTTGTCTGTGTTATTAGCCGTAACTTGTGTATTACTCGTTGCGGAACTGTCTGAATGTGCCGACATTTGTGCTGAATTATCAGTGCTATCAATTCCTTGAGATAATTGAGTATTCTGATTAACTTGGGCGTCTTGATTAATTTGAATAGTGTTTGCTTGTGCAACACTTACCCAACAACTTAATCCGCTTACTACCAATACTTTTGCAATTTTATTTAATGAAGTCATGTTTGCTTCCTCTAAGGTTTGTTTATGTTAATGACACTTAGATAACGGATGATGTGAGATATTTATTCCAAGTTTATTTAAATAAAAATACAAATTTAAAGTCTTTGTTTTTTTAAGTTTATATTTCAATGCTTTAAGTGAGTTTTTATTTTACCTTGTTCTTCTACATAGATAAGCAGTAATAACACTGGGGGTTAATACCTAGCGTAAAAGAGGGGAATACCTGATTATTTTTTGTCTGAGAAATGGGCACCCTAGCTAAGTAAATAATTTTCTTACCCATAAAGTGTCCATGAAAGCGAATGATGTTGACTTATATGTTTAATTATCATGCTCAAGGTCACAAATAATAAAAGGTGATTACAATGAAGAATACATTAATATCAAGTGCCATTGCTTTTGCATTGACTGTTCCGCTAAGCGTTATATCTAGTCAAGTTCATGCATCAACAAGCGGTATCATTACTGGTAGTAATACTGCCAATAAAATCTTAAATTTTGACGTTGCTGGTGTACCAAACATTAATCAAATTCAAGATACTGGCCTAAATACCTTAATGAGTTTAAGCGCTGATCAGGCTCAAGCCATCAGTCACTTTCAAGCAGCTAATCCAAACGCACAGGTAAATATCAATCAAGCGACAGGGACTGTTGATGCTATTACCGGCATGACCGTTAAAACGGCGGGTACCTCTGTTGAGAATATGGCGCGTAATTTCATTACCGACAATCAGCAAATTTTTGAAGGTTTAAGCAATGACCAACTGAAATATAATCGTAATCGCTCTAAAGCGGCATTAGGTGGACAAGTTGTTCGTTTCGATCAAGTTGTCGATGGTATTCTTGTTGATGGCAATGGTTTAGGTGTTGTTATTGATGGTAACAACAACGTTCGCGCCATTATGGGTCCTTATCAAAAAGCCCTTACCGTAGCGGGTCAACCGGGATTATCTGCTGATGATGCGGTGTTAATGGCAACGCGTAATCTTGTACAATTTCAAAAGAATATCCCCGCAGAGGCTATGTCAATACTAACCCCGGCCTATGAATTAATAGCAGCAGAGCTAGGTGTGTTTAAAACACCGATACCAGAGCTGCGCATAGTGCAAACGGCTGATAGCCATAGTTTAGTTTGGCAGTTTTATTACTACTCAACGAATCCTTTTGGCGTATTTAAATACATGGTTGATGCACAAACCGGTGAGATAGTTTACCGCGAAGATCAAGTTCGCACGGCCGAAGAGCCACAACCAACCGATCAATTTGCTGATTATTTTCCGACTTTCCCACCGATCACTAAAGAATTACAAGACTCTTGTGAAATTGTTGATGCAGATGGCGGTTTAACGGGCACACCTGAAGGGTTATTGCGCATTAAATTAAGAAAATTTGATGAAACTAACCGAGTAACAGGTGTTGGCAGTGTATTAACGGGTACTAATGCACTTATTCTTAATGCTTCATCGAGCAAATTGCCATTCGCTCAAGCGGCTTTAGGCACTTATTATTTTGACCAAGACGCTGCACCTCTTTATGGCCGCGTTAATGAAAAAGATCATACTGCTGAGCCTGCACAGCAATTCGACGGTATTAGTCAATTTATATATATCACTAACTTAATGGAATATTTAGACTATTTGCACAAAGATGGTGACGATGTTCATGCTAGAGGGTTTGGCAGTGGTAGTTTTCCTGATCAATACCCTAATGAGTCAACGCCTTTAGTAGGTGTCGTTCATATACCTAACGTGTTTATGGCACTAGAAGCTCAAGATATAGACTTTAGTGATCCTGAGCTTTTAAATAAAATAGTAAACTTAGATAATGCTTTTGCTATACCCCTTACACAAGAAATTGGTGGTCAGGAAGTGGTTGTTAACCCAACATTTTATGGTCATGGTTATTACTTTAACAACTTAGCAATAGATTTTAGTGTACCAATGCACGAAGGTACGCATGCGACTATCACACCTATTGCTGGCTTTGAAGGTAGCCCTGAAGGTGGCGCCTTGAACGAAGGGCAAGCCGATTTATGGGCTTATACTATAGGTGAAACACCTGATTTAGGTAGTTACCCAGTTGCAGGTTGTGGGTTAAGAGACTTATTACGCGAAAATGGTACAGATCCTGATTCTTTTGAATATATTCGAAGTGGCCAAAGCCAATTACGTTATTCACAATTAGGCACACGCGGTGACGACTTTGAAGTACACAGAGATGGCGAAATATATGCCGGCGCGATGTGGGACTTACGAGAAATTATGCTAGAGATGTATCCAGCTAATGACTTTGCTCGCCCAGATCCAACAACGGGTGAAGCAACACAGTTAACCAGTTTAGGTAAAGAAACTTGGGAACGTATTTTCCTTGGCTCTATGTATGTTTTAGGTGTTAGTGCGCCAGATACCTTTGTTAAAGCGCGAGATGCGGCATTAACAGCTGACGCTATGCTATATCCAACTGACTCTGTTGATGCTAAATCTCTAGGTCAACATCATGCTATTATTGAACGTGTATTTGCCGCTCGTGAATTGGGATTAAACGCTTCAGCTCCATTAGGTGGTGTGCAGATGATTTCAACAGCGGTAAGTGAATTTACTGCGGATCAAGAAGCACCAGCTGCACCACAAAATATTGTTGCAACGATTACCACACCAGACACGATTGAAGTGACTTGGAATGAAGTAGATAATGCCATTGGCTATCAAATATTAAAGCGTAAAGGTGGCAGTCCAGCTCGTTTATTCGCTGGTGTACCGGGTCGTGAATATGTCGACGGCGATATAGAAAACAATGGCTATACCCATGTAGAGTTTGTATCAAATGCTAGTTACAGTGATAAAGGTCAAGGCTTTGGTCGTGGCGCTGGTCAAGGTATTGATGCTTATGATTATCAATATGTTGTTCGTGCTATTGAAGTTAACGCTTCGGGTCAAGTTGGTTTTTCTAAATTGTCAGGTACGGCGATGACTCAGTTAAAAACAACGGATATTACTGATAACATTGAATATAAATTCAGTAATTATTTAGTACCTGATGGTCAGGTTAGTATTGATTATACGTTAACAAATACAGGTGACGTGGATTTATTTGGCCCTATCAACTTTAATATTGTTTCGATTAATAACACTAGAGTGACTTTGGATAATGCTGATAATGGGGGTACTGGCCAAGATGGAGATACCGCAACGTTTACGTATAACGAATCTTTAGCACCAGGAATGGATTCTTCTGCTCGTACTTATGTATTTAACAACCCAAGGTTTGAACAGTTTACCTTTACGGCTGAAGTGTTCGCTAAAGTACTAATGCCATCACAAGCGGCTAATGGTAGTCAAGCACCTGTTGATAAATCACCAAGTGCTGATCGTACCGTGGTTTATCATAATATCTCTGAGCATAAAGGCTTAGTTGCTATTGGCACTACAGACGTAGAAGTTGCTGACGGTGTTGATTATGTTGATGTGGTCTTTACAGCACAGACAAGTGCACAAAGTATTGTTGCAACCTTAACAGCAGATACTGAAGTGGGTGGAGCCTATCCAGATTTGGATTTCTCAATGCTCGACAGTGAAGGTAATGTCATGGTTACTTCAGGTAACTTAGGCCCTTCAGAGCAGGTAGGTAGTACGGTTGTTGGTGGCGAAAGCTACACCTTGCGTGTTAAAGGTTATGCCAATGGTCCAACTCAATTTACTATTGTGCTAGACCAAATGGTACTAAATGAATCAGATGCGAGTACCGAAGCAAGTACTGCTGAGTCTGCTGTAGGTTCTGTGGAATTAGTTGAGTTTGTAGTAAACCCAGCTAATGGCACGATTATGGTCGTTGAACCTGACGATGTGAAGTCAGTAACTGCTGCGCCAATGATGGGTACAACAGCGACACTTTAATCATTTACTAAAAAAAGTAATAGCCCACTTAGTGATATAAGTGGGCTTTTTTTTGTCTTTTTTTTGCTAAAAGTGTTTTGCCACCCACCAAAAAATATCTTATTAGTGAGGAATCAACGAGAAGAGAAGGTACAAATATACGTATTGAAAAAATAGTGCATCCATTATTTAATTATCCATCCTGATGGTCAAGTGGCTACTACTTTTAAGCAGAATTGTTAAGTTAAACAAGCTGCACTTTCTTTGTTTTTATTTAAACACCCTATATTGCTCTCTATTATTGAAAATGATCGTTGCAATTTATTATTTTCACTACTAATTTTTGATGAAATCGATAAAGTGGCTTTGGTACGCAATTTTTTACAAAGTCTGGTATACAAAACGGGCACCAGATGCATTTTCACTAGTAGTTAATCTTGAGTGCAACGTTTGGTGGAAATGCTAACGCCGGAATAATTACTCTTTCAACTATTGCTATGTTGTGGAGTCAAGTTGGAAATGGCGTAGCTATTGGATTTATTAATTTTACTCCATTAAGTGGTTATTTTTATTGCGAAAGTTCACATTGCTGGCAATAGAGGCAGGGACGACCGATTTTTCGGTAGTGGTAAATTAATTTACCGTGAGTGACCCATTAGATTTTTTCGCTGTAGCAACGCCTGTTAACGCTGATGCCTTGGGTCAAGTATCAGCATCAGTAACCGATGTTCCTGAGCCGTCCATATTAGCAATATTTGCGTTAGGGCTGATGGGATTAATGACGAGGTCTTTAAAAAAATAATCTTAATTTAGGGTTTTAATCTTTGATTATAAAAGCGCTAATCGTCATGGTTAGCGCTTTTTTTAACCGTTATTTAATTGGTGTTAGTGATAAAAATCCGTAAACTTTTGTCAGCTGAAGTTATAATCAAATTAAAGGTCTTAACGCTCATTTTATTGGATATCGACGGTATTACGCTATTAATTGTTAACATTCATCTTTACGTTCGTGTTAATAAACCTTTTTGATACTCATCTAGTACATTACAACGTATCGCTTTTTTGGCTTTAGTGAGCGTTAAAGGTAGTGACTCTACTGTCTTATTTGTGCAAGAAACGCTAAACGAGAAAGTAGCATTGATGATTACTGACTAGGTTGAAAAAAATAGAGAAAATAAATAAAAATTAGCCATAAAAAAAGCCGCTAGGTTAATCTAGCGGCTTAATACTTAAACTAAATAATTAATCATTAGTTTCAAGTTTTGATGTTGTTACTGCAATCGTATAGTCAGTAGCTACTGAAATATAACCATTAACGCGTAGCGTATAAAGTCCACCGCTAGTTGGGCGAAAGTTAATTTCTTCAGGGTTATCTAAAGAGGCGCTGTTAGCGACAACTTCACCCGCTTCGTTAAGCAAGTCAAAATCTAAATCTGCAACACCTGACCAGGTTAACACAGCATTAAGCATAGAAACGTTGTCTGTCAGCTGTATATCATGGTCTGATACTTCCATATTTTCATATGATGGGCCAACTGAACCGGCAAAGGTACTGTCAGTTTCTATAATGACTGCAGCTGAGTCGACTAATTGACCGTCGAGTAAAATACCGTCAAATGAAACTGTACCGTTAACGCGTTTAAGACTTATGCTATGAACACTATCGGTAGATAAATCTCTAAATGCAACGGTTTTAACTTGACGTTGAGGTGAATAATAATCTAATAAACCTTGGCTTTTACCATCAAGAAATAATTCGGCATGACCGTTTCTATTATTAGTTATATATTTTAATTGAACACTATCACCAATGAAATCAAAGCTAATTTGCGCGTTTCTACGTCGTGTTTGCTTAAAAGTGCCATCTGACGATAAGGTACTATTTTTTACAGCCCAACGTTTTTTGTAATTAATATTGTTATCAGTTTCAGAAACTTCAGACCAAACGCCTTGGCTTGACCAGCCAGTTTGTCCGTTGATAAAGTCTGCTCTTTCGCCGATAGTAACTCTGGCCAAATCTACAGCTGCTTTTACGTTAATATGACCCGCACCCACTTGATGAACTTTATAACCCGGCATTTCATCTGCGCTGTCTTTTAAAATTTGTTCAACTTGATCGGGTGATAACAGTGGATTCACTTCCAACAATAAACCGACCACACCAGCAACAAATGGTGTTGCCATTGACGTACCACTCATACTTGCGTAGTACAGGTGATATTCTGGATGAGCAGGGTCGATTATAGGACCTGCAGCGCCCAATGGCGTGTTAAGTGCTCGTGTTGATACAATCGCGCTACCTGGCGCAGTAATATCAGGTGTTTTAATCCAGTCACCTTCAACGCCTCGGCTTGAAAAATCAGCTAATTGACGGTCTGTTGTGCCAGCAGCAACGTTAATAACCCATGGAGCAATTGCATATTGATTAAGGGTGTTGTCATCTGGGCCACTATTAGAAGCGGCAAATGTCACTACGATGCCTTTTTTGTAAGCTTGATAAGAAGCTTGATTGGTTGGATTATTTGGATCAAAGCTTGCGCCGTCACCTCCACCCCAACTGTTAGTTATTACATCTATGCTATAACGTTCGCTATTAGCGATTGCATAATCAAAGCCAGCAATAGCATAAAGAATTGAAATCGCTTCACCAGCTCCTAGACCCACCAAAGTTGCTTTTGGGGCGATGCCTGCCTGGTAAAAACTTCTACGTTCATCATCTCTTGATGCATCACCGCTACCGGCAACAGTGCCGCCAACATGTGTACCGTGTCCTGAACTCGTATCCGAATTTGGCACACCTTCTAAAAATAAGTTCTTACCACCAGCAAAATCAAGATCACCAGCAATTTTAACATTTTGGATAGTTTTTTCACCGAGTAATAAATCAGGGTGTGTTGCATCAACACCTGAATCTAGTACTGCAATCGTTGAACCTTCACCATAAACACCATAATCGTCATGTACTAGATGACCACTGGTAATTTCGCCAGAGTTATAGTTGTAATATTCTAAAGGCGCATCAAAATAAATACTCTTAACCCGTGAGTCTTTAGCTAAGCTATTGATTTGGCTTCGAGTTAAAGAAGTTCCTGCCATAGGTAATACTTTTAACGCTAAATAAGGAACGTTTAAAGTTGCCATAACATTATCGAGTTCATTGTAATGGTGAGTTGAAACAATCACTTTAGTACTTTGAACTAAAGTGGGTAACAAGGTTTGTAATTTTGAGCCAATAAGCGCATCAGCATTAACATTAAATGTGGTCGCAGCAAGTACACTAACCGATAGTGCCAAAAGTGTCTTTTTCATTTTCTTATACCTTTTGAATGATTATAATTTTGAATGATTTTAATTTCATTAACTTAGCTACTGTGCATAATTTTTTTGAGCGTTATAATCGGGAAGAACCCCTAGGTCACTGTGATAAAACTACTTAGCAATGACTTTAACTGGCTTAAAGGGGAGTGATGAAATAATAAGGGTGACTTATATATCGGTCAGGCTTGATAAAATTAATACCTACAAATTAATGAAAGTCATAATAATTCATTGAGTTAAAATGGGGCTTGTCGAATGAATAAATGCAGGGAACTACTTATGGAAATTTTCAAATACTATGAGTTTAATCGTTAAGCCGTTTTATTACCTTGTTGTTGATTTGATTTCTTAGTTGATACATGAACACAGCCACTTTTTTTATTTGGACATCGCTTGATATATTTATTTTTTCTATTCTTATGGGGATTTTTACGTTTCGCTATAAAATCAATAATTAATCCGTTACCTATTTGATAAATTCCAGAGTTAAATGCTTTAGTCTGTTGAATTAAAGGGAGTAACGAAAATTGTGATGTTGAACTAATAAATACACCTGTATTGGTATTAATTATTTTTATAATCAATACACTAATAATCATAACAGCAATTTTATTTCTCATGACTTTATTTCTTTTAAAGTTTTATACACCAATCTACTGTGTACTATTTGGTTTGACGCTATAATCCGGAAGAACCCCTAGCTGAGATTGATAAAATCACTTAGCCATGTAGGATATTAGCTTGCTGCTAATATCCTACATGGGGCATAACATAAACTAGCGTGGTAATTTTCAATTAAATCATTGGTTTCACTTTATGCTTTTCGCTAGGGTAACCCATTTTATTTAGGTTTATATACCTTAATCAGCTTGGTTTTTTTAGGTAAACCCTCTAAGCTTTCAAGTAAAGTAAACTTAGAGACACTTCAGATGATAATACGGATAAGTGGTCCTGCTTTAGTCATTAATTTTTGTCAACGGGTTGGCTTGATATCATTATTCTTATTTACAGGCATAAGCTCTGCTGAAACAAGCTTTGAAAAACAACCATCTATTTTTGAACTGTCACTAGCAGAGCTGTTAAACGTGAGGGTTGATGTTGCTTCTTATACTTCTGAACGGATTATTCAAACTCCTGCTATAGTTTCCCGCTATGATCAAAATGATTTAACCTTGATGGGTATTAAAAGCCTAAAAGATATGTTGTCGTTTATCCCTGGCTTTGTTCTCCAAGAAAACCGAGCGGGGGGCACGCCCGTAATGATCAGAGGTATAGTGGAAGCCTTTAACCAAAAAATCCTCTTTTTAGTGGATGATGTTCCTTATTGGATGCCATCACATTCTGAAATACCGCTCTTAGGTATTCCCATCGAGGCTATTAGCCATGTCGAAGTTATAAGGGGACCTGGTGCTATTTATTATGGTACCAATGCTTCTGCAGGTGTTATTAAAATTGTCACTAAACAAAAAGCGGGCAACAGCCTAGCGGTAAATTATGACTCTAATCAAAAACTCAATGTTGGCGGTTATTACTTTCACGCTTTTAATGATGATTCTCATTTTTCACTAGGGGTTGAGTCTCAAAAAGATAACGGTTTTACCAGTTACTTCGAGGGTACGCCGCAACCCCCTTCATTTCCAAAGGGTACACCAGATTTTGATCATATTGTTATAACAGAAGAAATGACCTCTGTGCTAGCACGCTTTCGCTATTATAACTTTAATATCAACTTTCAAACGTTCGACTCAATGACCAATGATACTGACGAACCAACCCCTTTAAGCATCGCGACACAAAGAGAGCATAAGGGATATTTATTGCATATGGATAAAAGTTGGCAGTTTGAACACGCCAATATGCAAGTTTACAGTGAATATAATCAATTTTATTTACAATTCGTCTCACGAAATGTACTTAGTTTGGGCAATGACGGAGGGTTTCGCTTTGATAATAATGGTGACAACAATACCCGTTGGCGAACTGGAGTCACTTTTGATTATCATTGGAATAATCATTTAACGCTAAATAGCGGTATGGAGTTTGAAAAGCGTCGCATTGAAAATTACAATTTATATAGTGTCGCTACTAACCGCAATATATTAAGGTTAATTGAATCACAAGCAGTTGAAGAAAATGCATTATTTGGTCAAATAGATTACCAATACCAGCAATGGCGGTTTCTCATTGGCGGCCGCTACACAAATAATAGCAAAAGTGGTGATAGAGTCACCCCGCGAGTTTCAACGGTTTACCAAATTGATAATCATCAATCAATAAAACTGCTTTACTCGGTTGGTTTTAACTCACCTAATTTTACCCAATTATTTATTAATATTCCGGGCACGATAGAAGGCAATCCTAATTTAAGAGCTGAACTTGTGAAAACTACCGATCTGGCTTATTCGTATGAAAAAGATAATACGTTGTTTGTTGCTAACGCTTATTTGTTGAAAGCAGATGATTTTATTCAAAGAGGTTTCAGTAACAATCTGGTCAGTTTTTTTAATTCAGGCAGTTTTGATCGAAGTGGTATTGAATTGGATTATCAACGTGTTTTAAAAAGCTATACGTTATTTGCTAATTTTTCTTATAGCCACCAAGGAAACAGGGAAATATCTGATGATAAATTAGCTGCAATTGTCCCCAGGTTTACCACAGCTATAGGTCTATCATATCCTTGGGATACGCGACAAACTTTGGGGTTTTCATTACGCACAATCAGCAAACGAAATAAAGCGCCAGCCTCATATTTACTTAATGCAAATTATAATTATAAGACCGAGCGATATTCGTTGTTCTTTACAGTAAAAAACTTACTTGGGGAGAAAATTGTTTATCCAGATACCCAAGACTTTGTATCAGAACACTTAATTGAAGGTGATGATAATGTAAATCTGTCGTTATCACTAAAATATTTATTCTAGAGTATGAGAACTCAGTTACAACTTATCTTGATTTTTCAAATGAAAATTAAAAACTAAACAAGGAGCTTGTATTAAATCTGTTTGTTTAACCAAACTAATGCATCGTCTTCATTATCAAAATACTCTATATTTTGAACCGCTTTGGAGGGCACCCATTGTTGGTCAATACTTTTTATTACCTGCGAAGTAATAACGATAGCTTTTGCTACCATATTTTGGCCATTGAGCCACTCATTAAACTTATTAGAGATATTAAATGCGTCTGGCGTAGCACCATCCAAGTTTGAAAGATCAACAAATATCAGAAATTTACTTTGATTGAGCGACTTGATTATTGCTGATGTCTTTTGCGAGACTTCTTCAGCACCATACTCATTAAAAGAGCCTTTCAACGTTATATGTATAATATTTTCTTTTAAAATTATTGTGTTATCACCATGCTCTATCGTCAATTTGGTTCTCCAATAACATAACCATTTATTAGTCGTGTTTAGTTAATAGACTAAAGAACTGCATTGTAACTGAATTACTGTAAATATCGCGGTTTATCTTTCATTAGACAATGGCACATTTCATTTAAACACTAAAGGCCACTAATAATAAAATACAAACACCGATTAAAACGACTGACACATAGGTTGACTGCATATTCAGTGGCATGACTTCCTGAGGTGTGAGCCTTTTATTAATAAAAGACTTCAGTTGAGCCATTAAGCCTAGGTCAACAGCTTTCTCTTGCTCAATATTTGCTATTGGTTTTTCGTTTGTTGAGAAAGGCTTATTTATCGCTATTAGCTTGAATGCCTCGAGGCTGAAAATTACCCGTCCGTTTAGCTTAAAGGTCACCAGTAATTTATAGACAATAACGGCTAGAAATATTGGGATTAACGATGAGATAAAGCTGTTTAGGGTCACTAGTGATAATAAGCTGGTTAAGGTGTACTTTTCATTAAGTAAATACCAAGGCGCTAACAGTACTAGTAGGGTGTTAACTAGGCAAACGACTAGTAATGGGTATTGAGGTTTACTGTCATGGACGCTATTTTTCTGACCTTTGTAGTAAGCCATATGGATAAAACGGCACATTAATAGTCCGGTAAATAATGCACTGACAATAATCGCATATTTAAAATAAGGTAAATCACTCAACAAAGTTTTGACTTCATTTTTAGCGAAAAATCCACTGGTAAATGCTGCCCCAACCAAGGATAACGCGGGTAATATCATGGTGATATAAGTCATACCACGTAAATAGGCTGACGTATTACTTTGTTTATTTAATAGTGGCGTAATTCCCACAGATAAAAACAAAGCCGACTTAGCTAACCCGTGATGAATAGCATAAAAAATAATAGCCGTGGTCATTGCATCTCTAAGTGCTGGAAAGACTAATATTACACCAAAACAGGCAGATAATATGCCCATTTGGCTTACCGTAGAATAGGCAAGTACCGCTTTAGGATCTTTTTGACTCATGCCCTTTATTGCCGCATAAAAAGCGCCAACGCCACCAATGCCAATAGTCAGTAAACCTAAGTCAGAGAATGTGGCCAGCTCATCTTGTTGAAAAGGGAAAAACTTAAGCCAACCAATCATCCCAGCTTTTACCATAAAGCCACTTAATAAGGCACTAGCGGGCACTGCAGCTACGGGGTGTGCAAGAGGTAACCAAGAATGGAAACCAAATAAGCCAATTTTTATGCCAAAACCAACAATCAGCATCAGTCCCATAAATTGTAATAACATTGGGCTAACAGTGTGTTGAGTTAAGTCCATATAATTGAGAATACAAAAAGCACTAAAAATAGCAACTTCACCGATAATGACCCACTTTATATAGACATTAGCGGCTGATATCGCTGCGACTGTTTTATCTCTAATAATGAGCACATAAGACGACAAACTCATAAAAGTAAAAAAGGTCAAAAATCCGAACATGTCTGTGCTCAGTACTAAACCAAAACTACTCGCCATGGCGACACAAAATAACGCCATAAAGTTAGATTTATTATTACCCAAATGAGGATAAAATAAAGCATACGTTGAGCTTAGTAACCATAATAGCCCCGCCAGCAATAGAAAACCTTGGCTTAGCTTATCAAGTGAAAGTTCACTACCAAAAAATAAGAACGGTATGCTTTGAAAATAATATTCAGGTTGTAAGCCCAAATAAATAGCAGGAATGGCGCAAAGTGGCATTAAATAGGTAAGTTGGATAGCTTTGGGGCGTATGATAATTAATGCGGCTAATATCAGCGGTAATATAATAGACCAAATTAACCAGCTTGACATTTGCTGAGGTAAAATCGACGATTGCAAAAAAGTTGTTGTTTGATTAAAACCAATAGATTCCGAGGTTGCGATCAGCTTTGACCAGCTTAATGCACTGTATTGACTATTAGCGAATAGTCCCGCCAAAATAGCAAAAGTTATGGTAACAACCGGTGGTAAAAGCATCATCCAATGTGCTTCAAACGTTGGTTTGTTCTCTACATGGTTTTGATGCTCAATATGTGGCTCTGTAGCTAATTCTGCGTGTTGCGTAGCATATGCCGGTGTGGATAATTGTCTTGGTAAACTGGTGTGCTCGCTATCTTGGCTTTCTTGTGATGGGGAAAGGAACCAGGCGCGATAAACCAATGGTAAGAAATAAATTGCGTTTAATAAACTACTACCCGCTAGCACTGCTATTACCCAAGCATTACCTGTTTCAATTGCGCCAACACCCAAGTACCACTTAGAAACAAAGCCCGCGATTGGCGGTATACCAATCATGCCTAAAATTGCGATGGTAAAAGCAGTCATAGTGATTGGCATTTTTTTAGCAATGCCATTTAACTGACTAACTTTATAAATATGATGTGTTTCAGCTAGCAGACCAGCACAAAAGAACATAGTGATTTTCATTAGCCCTTGATGCACTAAATGCATAATAGCGCCAACGGCAGCAATAGGACCGGCCAGTGCAATGCCTAGCGTTATATATGACACCTGACTAACCGTTGAATAGGCAAGACGCTTTTTTATATCATCTTGATAAATAGCCCTTACCGAACCATAAATAATGGTAAAACATGCAAAGACCAATAGGACTTGTAAAACACCTAAGGAACTTGCTAGGTCGACGCCATAAACATCATAAACCACACGTATAATGCCAAAAGCTCCCGCTTTTACAACCGCTACAGCATGCAGTAATGAACTCACCGGTGCGGGTGCCGCCATTGCACGAGGTAACCAACCATGCAATGGAAATAATGCCGCTTTAACCCCTAAACCTATCATCAGCATGACAAAAATAATAGTGATGGTGGTTGGGTCAATATTGGGGGTATTAAGTAAAATATCTGGCGTTGAAAAATCTAAAGCACCCGCGATAGACTTTAACCAGACAACAGCAACCATTAAGATAGCGCCACCGATCATCGTATAACGTAAATAGGTTTTACCAGACTTTAACGAATCGTCATTACCTTTATGGACAATTAATGGGTATGTCGCTAAGGTAAGCAGCTCATAAAAAATTAAAAAAGTAATTAAATTACCCGCTAAAGCGACCCCTAATGTTGAAAAAACACAGAGACTGAAAAAGCCAAAAAATCGACTTTTGTGTTTTCCTTTCTTAAAGTAACCCACGGCATAAATAGTGGTAAAAAACCATAACACGCCCGATAGTGTCACAAAGGCTAAAGACAGAGCGTCAGCTTTGAGTACTAAGTTAATATCTGGTAATAGCGGTAATCTTGTTTCAAATACTGCGCCTTGAGAAACGCCCAAAAGCATTATGCCAATTAAGATAATATTAATTGCAGCACTCGTTAAATTAACAGATGTTCTGAGTTTTTCATTTTTCTCATTGATGAGCATCATCAAAATGCCGGTACTAAAGGCAACGATTAAAATAATAAGCGGTAGCCAGTCGTTTAACATACTAATTTTCCTTGAAGCTCATTTACAACATTAATCATTAGTAACTACCGGTAATTAGGTTAGTTAACCACATCGCATTTAAACCAATAATGATGGTAATAACAGAGAGTCCAACTGCCCCTAAAAGCTTACTTTCACTGATAGCCAAAACGGTAAGTGAGTTTTCCTGAGTCGGTGTGGTAAATGCCAAGTTGAGTACTCTAAATAGATAAGCACTCGCTAATAGGCCACCAATAAAGAGGGTTAATACCCACCACCATTGTTGAGCTTCTACGGCATTATTTAATAATAACCATTTAGCAATAAAACCTCCGCTTGGCGGCAGCCCAATTAAACTAGCACTGGTTACCGCAAAAACAAAAATACTAATGGGAAGCTGTGAAGCTATGCCCTGCAGTTGTGATAATTGATCATGCCCCATCGCTTTTTGAATAACGCCAGCAGCTAAAAACATCGCGGCTTTTGCACAGCCATGGGCAACAATAAAATAAATGACTGCAGTTCGCGCTAAATCAGGCGTGGTAAACATTAACGGAAATGCGAGAAATAAATAACCAATTTGTGCAACCGTAGAGTAGGCAATTAATTGCTTTAATCTGGGTGAAGTAAAAGCCCGATATGAGCCGTAAATGACCGCCATGGCGCCAAATATACCCATTATAGTCACCGCAGTAAATGTAACCACTGGCGCAAGAATTTTAAACCAAAAGGTGAAAAGGATAAAAAATGCGGCTTTAACCACTAAAGCAGACAACATTGCACTTACTGGTGCAGAAGCATTGGAATGTGCTGAAGGTAGCCAAAAGTGTAATGGAAATAAAGCGCACTTCATCATCATACCCAAGGTAATAAGGGCTAACGCTAACTGCATACTGCTATTACTTTCCACTAAATTAGCAATCAGTTGATTGTCGAGAACGCCATAAGTACGATAAATAATAGCCACACCCAATAAATACATTAACGAACCAAACAGGCCAACTAATAGGTATTGAAATGATGCTTGTAGTGCTTGTTGCGTGCCTTGAATAGCAATTAAACTTACTGCAGAAAGCCCCAAGAGCTCGAGCATAATATAAGTATTAAAAATATCAGACGAGATAAAAATACCATTTAAGGCGGTGATTAAAAACCACCATAAAGGCCAGAAGCGGACTTCTTTTTCGTTATCATCAAAATATTGTGTGCTGTAAAATGTGATAGCTAAACCTATTGTCGAGGTCATTAACAGCATAATGGCGCTAAATTCGTTAATTGATAATCTTATGCCCAGTGGTGGCTGCCAGCCACCAATAATTAACTCAATGGCTACGGCTTGTTGTAAAACGTAACCCGCTTGTAGAGCACAGATAACCACTAACGTTATCGAGCTAATAACACTGATTAGCCGGCTTAATTTCGTATTACCTGCCACAAAGCAAATAATAGCAATAACCATAGGTAGTATCATTAATGCCGGTAATGAAAAAGTTGTAATGAAATTATTAATCAAATTAACCTCGACCTTGAGTATCATTGCTACTATTTTCATAGACCGACTCTGATTGTGTAGCCGCTTCTTCTTTTTGTACGAGTCGTGCGAACTTGGCTATTTTAGAGGCTAAGTTAAGACCTAAAGCAGTACCAGCGGCAGCAACTATTATTCCTGTTAACACCATGGCATGAGGAACAGGGTCAATAGCATTAGGGTAGGTATGCGCAATAGCAAGTAGCAACATAAAAATAGCAATACCAATAACATTTAAGCCCAATAATTTACGAATAAAGTCGCTGTTCAATAAAAAACCTAGCAAGCCAATAGCGAACAATACAATTGAGCAAAGGGTGTATAAATTAGTTTGGGATAATTCCATTACGCATGCCCTTTGTTAATCGATTCAAAACAAAGAAATAATATTAAGGCGATCGCAAAAGTTGCAAAAAATTCTATCACTAAAATACTGGCACCGGCTAACTCAACAGGAAACGTGAGAAAAGCATGAGACTGTAAATAAAGGAGTAGTATCACAGCAATAAAAGCGATTAGCCCTAACGACATTAACAAACGATAGCGTAATTTAGTAAAATCGATAACTTGTACATTTGCTAATGATAATAAAACTATACAGCCAGCTAGCAAAGCCGAAGCTTGAAAAGCGCCACCGGGCTGTGTTGAACCAATCCACAGTAAATAACCAGCCATAATAATGGTTAAGGGGATAAAGACCTTGGCGATTAGTAAGACTTGCGATTCTTCCTGAAGGGTAAAGGTCAAAACAGGGGTGTCTAGTATGTAGGGTAGCACGGCTATCGCCACCACTAAAAAAACAGCAAATTCAATAAAAGTATCGTAAGCACGATAATTTAACAGCACAGCGGTAACGATATTCGTTACACCCGTTTTATCAAGCGAAGTTAACGCTAACGCTTGTAGTTCATTATCATGTGGTGCCTGGTTAAATAAAGCAAAAATGAAAAATGCAGTAAACAGGGTGACTAAAATAATAATGAGCGTTTTTTCAATAACATCACTATTTTTGGCTAAAAATTTTATCAAAAATCACCTCGACCCTTTTTATCTGTGGGCTTATCTATTGATAGTTTGCGCCATGACGCTAGCAACATTGCTCCCGTTAAACCTGCGCCAATGGCCGCTTCAGCGATAGCAACATCAATAGCATTCAACTGGATCCAGCAAAGGGTGATCACCAGTCCAAGACTAATAAATAAGACAATGGCGGTGAACGACTGTTTGACTAAGAACATTGAGCCGGCAATAACTAAAACACAAAGACACAATAAGATATCAATCCATAATTCACTATTCATTTGTTATTGTTCCCGTTGTTGTGCTGATTACCATCATTTTCCACCATTTGTCTTCTGCGTTCATGGCGGGCCACTAAATGACAGCTCGTCGCACTTGTCAGTAATAATAATGCCCATACCAAGATGATTTTTATTGCCATAGAAACACTATTAACTTGTGGTAGTAACCCTAAGGTGATTAAACCTACGCCTAAATTATCAGATTTAGTCAGTGCATGTAGGCGACAAAATACGTCAGGAAAACGTAATAATCCTATCGTCCCAGCAATAAAAAACAGGCATCCCAATGACAACATTATAATGGTAAATATATTAGCTATCATGTTTATGACTCTCTGATGGGCTCACGTTGTCAATCGGCTGTTCTGCTAATTTTAAAAAGGCAATGACGGTAATCGATGCTAATAAGGTAAAGACTAAAGCAACGTTAGTGATAACTTCGTTATTTTGTAATACCGAAAAGACAAGAACGATTGTTGTGCCTATGGTGCCAAATAATTGTGCCGCTAACATACGGTTGGCGTTATCGGGGCCAATTAATACTCTGAGTAGCCCAACGATTAAGCAGATTAACAATAGGATAACCACGATAGTGTAAAAAAAAGTCATTACTTACTCGCTATTTTCGTCGATGAATAATTTTCATGTGGAGAAATATCTAAATGATAAAGTTCACAAATAGCGAGTTCACATTGATATATATCTTCTAATGAACTGCTGGTAACTGTTAGCACATGAACCAGTACACGTGAAGGCTCTCTAATAACACTTACCGAACCTGGCAATAAGCTAACCACGTTCATAAATAAGTTCATTGGTGAACCAGCCGGTAAATGCTTAATTGAATAGTGAATAAATTCAGGCTGTAATTTCATGTCAACAGATAATACTCGCACTGCTGTGTCGGTTCCGCCCTTTATCGATTGATAAATGAAAAACCAAATGAATTTAGGGACTTTAGCAATGTTGATGTAAAAAGTGCGATTAGCACTGTCGGTTTTTTCTGACAATTTGGCAGATACAAAAATGCTCATTGGGATAAAAACAACACCAACAAGCAATGAAGCAAGATCACCATCAGTAAGTAAAAACCAAAAGCCTGATAATAACAGGCTGGATATGAAGTAAAACAAGATTTAAGTCTTAATATTTTTATTGATCATAATATTTACAATTATAGAAGTTAACTTCAACAAAGCCTACAAAAAACTGTCATCTTTTTGGTATTTTAAAGATATAATATAGAAAATGTTTTTGTTGGATATCTTCAGGCAAATTAATGAATTATATAATGATGATTGTAGGACTGTTAATGTTAATCATTGGCGGTGAACTTTTGATACGTGGGGCCATGTCTGCGGCGAACAAACTTAACGTTTCTCCTTTTTTAAGTGGTTTAGTCATTGTTGGTTTTGGCACCTCCATGCCAGAATTAATCGTTTCAGTAAATGCCATCATGAATAACAATTCAGCTGTGGCATTAGGGAACATCATGGGGAGTAATATAGGCAATATTGGTCTTATTATTGGTACTTGTGGATTAATAGCCCCTTTGGCGTTTAAACAGTCTGCCCTTAAACGTGATGCGATAGTGATGCTAGGTGCTGTTTGTTTACTGATGTTAATAGGGCTAACGGGTTCTTTCTCTATTATTTCTGGTGTGGTGATGATTAGTGCGCTTCTGGCTTATTTAGGTTTTACCATTTACAAAGAGAAAAATCATAATACGGCTTCACATAAACTCCACCAAGCTGAAGGAAAAGAGCTACACACTAAACCTCACAAAACATGGTTGGTGATATTATCGATAGCATTCGGTTTAGGTTTTCTGATGCTAGGCGCACAATGGTTTGTTAATGGAGCAACGATTATTGCCAAAGCCTTAGGAGTTTCTGACGCGCTTATAGGGCTCACTTTAGTTGCTGTAGGTACATCTCTGCCCGAATTTACTATTTCGGTAATGGCGGTATTAAGAAAACACATGGATGTAGCTGTTGCAAATGTTGTTGGCAGTAACATTTTTAATATTCTGGGCATTCTTGGTGTTTCTTCTTTAATTTCACCCATTTCGTTCCAAGGAAGATTTGCCGAGTTTGATCAGTGGGCTTTGTTATTTATTACGTTGGTATTGACCGTATTCTTATTGTTTGGTCATTCAATAGGCAAACTAAAATCCATCTTTTTACTGTTGTTTTATGCTGCCTATGTTTCTCTTGGGTATCTCTATTTCAATTAGTTACAAGCACTGATAAAAAAATACCTGGTTGCTAGATGAGCAAACAGGTATTTTATTCGATTATTGTAGCGCAATAGAAAATTATTCTTCACCCATAGCTTCAATTTCATCAGGTGTAATACTAGCAGCATGATGACCTTTTGGGCCTGCATTTAGTTCATAATCAACGTCTTGACCAGCTTTTAATGTACGGTATCCTTCCATTTGGATTGTTGAATAATGCGCGAAAATATCTTCACCACCATCCTCTGGACGAATAAAACCAAACCCTTTTGCATTATTAAACCACTTCACTGTCCCGTGAGCCATACTTCAACTTCCTTCTACATCGGTAATTAGGTATGCTTGCATAAAAGCATTAACATAAATGTATTAATGATTAAAAAATAATCACTAAAGTAAACAGTAGACAAGTTACATAAATAATCAAGTTAAATTTATCAGTTAATTGAATATTTATTTTTTTAAATGTTAAAGCAAAATCACTAGGTACAGACTAATATAAAATTATGAGCAAGTGGAAAGAGTTACTAGATAATCAAGAAGTCCTTGAAGACGAACTTGTAGAGCAATTTGAAAAGCCCCCTATGTATACTGTTGTGTTACTTAACGATGATTATACGCCGATGGATTTTGTCATAGATGTGCTGTGTCGATTTTTTAATATGAACTCAGATAAGGCGACCGACGTAATGTTAGAGATTCATTATAAAGGAAAGGGGCGATGCGGTACTTTTACTGCTGAAATAGCAGAAACAAAAGTTGAACAAGTTAATCAATACGCATTAGAAAATGAGCACCCATTGCAATGTACAATGGAAAAAGCGTGAATTCGCATGGTTTAAAGTGGAGTAGTCTATGCTGAACAAAGATTTAGAAATATCATTAAATATGGCTTTCCGTCAAGCCAAGGACTCCCGTCATGAATTTATGACGGTTGAGCATTTATTATTAGCCTTATTAGATAACCCTTCATCAATCGAAGCACTTAAAGCTTGTGCTGCCGATATGGGAAAAATACGTAAAGAGTTATTAGATTTTATAGCCGAAACAACGCCAGTGATCCCAGAAGGGGAAATTGAACGTGAAACTCAACCAACGTTAGGTTTTCAGCGTGTATTACAACGAGCTGTTTTTCATGTGCAATCTTCTGGAAAAAGTGAAGTTAACGGATCCAATGTCCTGGTTGCTATTTTCAGTGAACAAGAATCTCAAGCAGCTTATTTTCTGAAAAAATCAGACATTAGCCGTTTAGATATTGTCAATTTTATTTCTCATGGAATTTCTAAAATAGAACAGACGGATTCTCCGCAATCTACCGAAGAACCACACGTCGAAGAACCCCGTACTATTGAAAACTTTGCTACTAATCTTAACGAAGAAGCGAGAAAAGGGAATATTGATCCGTTAATTGGTCGCGATAGCGAATTAGAACGGACTTTACAGGTGCTAAGTCGTCGCCGTAAGAATAACCCTTTATTTGTTGGTGAAGCAGGTGTGGGTAAAACGGCTATTGCCGAAGGACTTGCCAATTTAGTTATTTCTGATGATGTACCTGAATTCTTAGCTGAAACCACTATTTACTCGCTTGATATGGGCGCTTTATTAGCAGGCACCAAATACCGTGGTGATTTTGAAAAACGTTTTAAAGGCTTATTAAAAGAGTTAGAAGAAGAGGGCAATGCCATTCTATTTATCGATGAAATTCATACGATAATTGGTGCGGGTGCTGCTTCAGGTGGCATGATGGACGCTTCTAATTTAATAAAACCATTATTATCATCAGGAAAACTCCGTTGCATGGGTTCAACGACCTATCAAGAATACCAAAGTGTTTTTGAAAAAGATCGTGCATTAGCGCGCCGTTTTCAAAAAATAGATGTTGTTGAGCCAAGTGTTGACGACACCACTAAGATATTGCATGGTTTAAAAGAAAAATACGAATCACATCACGGTATTCGTTATACCAATAAAGCCTTGCGTGCAGCCGCACAATTGTCAGCTAAATATATCAATGAGCGTTTTCTTCCCGATAAAGCCATTGATGTTATTGATGAAGCAGGTGCAAAACAACAACTAGTTGCTGCTTCTAAGCGTAAAAAAGTAATTAACGACAGTGATATAGAATCTATTGTTGCCAAAATGGCGAGGATCCCTGAAAAGTCAGTTTCATCATCAGAAAAAGATAGTCTTAAGACATTAGACCGTAATTTGAAAATGGTTGTTTTTGGACAAGATCACGCTATTGATGAACTGACTTCAGTAATTCGCTTATCTCGTGCTGGTTTAGGCAATGAACACAAACCTGTTGGTTCGTTCTTATTTGCCGGGCCAACTGGGGTGGGTAAAACAGAAGTAACACAACAATTGGCTAAATCTTTAGGTGTCGAACTATTACGCTACGACATGTCAGAGTACATGGAGAAACATGCGGTAAGCCGCTTAATAGGTGCTCCTCCAGGTTATGTGGGTTATGAGCAAGGCGGTTTATTAACGGATGCAGTTATTAAGCACCCTCATTCTGTGGTCTTGTTAGATGAGATTGAAAAAGCGCATGAAGATGTTTATAACATTTTATTGCAGGTCATGGACCACGGAACATTAACTGATAATAACGGTCGTAAAGCTGATTTTAGAAATATTGTTTTAGTGTTAACAACCAATGCGGGAGCTCATGAAATAACTCGCCAATCTATTGGTTTTAAACAACAAGATCAGTCAATTGATGCAATGGGTGAAATTAATAAAACCTTCTCACCTGAATTTAGAAATCGTTTAGACAATATTGTCTGGTTCAACCATTTAGATGAAGTTGTTATTCAACAAGTGGTTGATAAATTTATTGTTGAACTACAAGCACTACTTGATCAAAAAGGCGTTTCATTAGAATTAACGAAAGACGCTAGAAAATGGTTGGCTGTTAACGGTTATGATAAATCGATGGGCGCTCGACCTATGTCACGTCTAATACAAGAGCACTTAAAGAAACCATTAGCTAATGAATTATTGTTTGGTGATCTAACACACGGTGGCGTGGCGAAAGTTGGTGTCAAAAAAGATAAATTAGTACTCAGTTATATTCAAAAGAAAGAATTGGTTGAGCATTAGCAACAAACGGAGCTAACCAAACACTTTACGTTACGGTGTTTGGTTTCGTTTCATTTAGATAAATTTTGTTGAATATAAAAAAGCCGCTGGGGAGTTATCCTCAGCGGCTTTTTTATTTAAGCGTTGAAATATACCTTATAGACAAATTTAACGTTGAGTTGAACGTTTAGCTTGAACAGCCGCCGATAACTCATCTAACAAACTGACACTGGTGTCTAAGTTAATACAGGCATCAGTGATACTTTGTCCGTAGGTGAGTTTGTTAACATCAACGACTTTTTGATTACCCTCAACTAAGAAGCTTTCAACCATGACACCAAATATAGCCTTGTCACCTTGCTCCATTTGAGCTCTTAAAGAGCGAGCAACGTCAATTTGTTTGTTATGGTCTTTAAAACTATTACCATGGCTACAATCGATCATAATACGATTTTCTAAGCCAGCTTTAGCTAATACTTCACCGGTCTTACTAATGTTTTCTGCGTGATAGTTCGGCTCTTTACCGCCACGTAAAATAACATGAGCAAATGGGTTACCATGCGTTTGATAAATACACATTTGACCACTTTTATTAGGTGAGTATAAAACATGAGGCACACTTGAGGCATTGATGGCGTCAACAGCAATCTGTACATTTCCGTCAGTGCCATTTTTAAAACCTACCGGACATGAAAGTGCTGAAGCTAATTCTCGGTGAACTTGGCTTTCAGTTGTTCTAGCACCAATAGCTCCCCAGCTTATTAAGTCTGAAATATATTGGCCGGTCACCATATCTAAAAATTCAGTGCCCGCAGGTAAACCGAGTTTATTAATATCCATTAATAATGAGCGAGCTAGGTTTAAGCCTTTGGCTACATGAAAAGATTTATCTAAATCAGGGTCACTGATCAAGCCTTTCCAGCCAACCGTTGTACGAGGCTTTTCAAAATAAACACGCATGACAATCAATAAATCATCTCGGTACTTATCATGTAATACTTTAAGTTTCTCTGCGTAATCAACAGCAGCAGTGGTGTCATGAATTGAACACGGGCCAATAATGACCAGTAAACGGTCGTCGTCACCGGTGATAATCGCTTCAATGTCTTTTCTGCTTTGGATGATAAAACTCGCTGTTTCATCATCTAGTGGGATTTGCTGTGCTAATTCTTCAGGAGAAACAAGGTTTTCAATTAGCGTGGTTCTAAATTCATCCGTTTTAATAGTCATGGTAATCTAATTTTTTTATTTGAAGGCGTTAATGCGCAATAAAAAAGCCAGCGCAATATAATTTATCGCGCTAACATAACCAAATTAGCGGCTTATGTGAAATGCTTTCTGTATTTTGAAAGATTAATTTGAACTAAGTTAATATTTATAGCGTTGTAAGCCTGTTTCATTTAGGATTTTTGCTGATATTTCTTCTACGGAAAACTTTGTGCTGTTAAGGAAGGGAATTTTTTCTTTTTTATACAGTTTTTCCACTTCTCTAACTTCCATTCGACACTGTCGTGCTGATGAGTATTTACTGTTCGCTAATCTTTCACCGCGAATATCAATTAAGCGTTGCGCGTCGATAGTTAAGCCAAACAGTTTCTTTTTATGAGGTTTTAAAAAGTCAGGTAAAGTCAGGTCGTCCATATCATCATCAGTAAAAGGGTAGTTCGCCGCTTTAATACCATATTGTAGTGCGAGGTATAACGAGGTTGGTGTTTTACCCGAGCGCGATACACCGACGAGAATAACGTCGGCATGCTCATAATTGGTAACATTTGAACCGTCATCATTAGCCAGTGAATAATTAACCGCATCAATACGGTAATCATAACTATTTTCGTGAATACTGTGCGTGCGATGAGCGGTAGGCTTAGCGTCTAGTTGCAGTTCTTTCTCAAGTGGCGCGACAAAATGCTCTAGGAAGTTATAAATAACGCCATCACAACTATCAATAATTTTTCTAATGTCGTTATTAACAAAGGTATGAAAAACTAACGGTGGCATACCGGTACGTTTAGCGGCTTTATTAATTTTTATTTTTGCTGCTTCTGCTTTTTCAACAGTTTCAACAAATGAGATAGTGTCGTGATCAAATTCCATTGGGAAAAGTGACAACAAAGCATGACCAAAAACCTCTGATGTAATGGCTGTGCCATCAGAAATATAAAAAGCAGCGCGCATTTAAAAACCTCTTTATTATCTTTAATACCCAGCGAATAAAATTAACTAAGATTTTTTATAGTTAAAATAAATGACTACTGCCAGATAAAATTAATAAGTAGCTTAATGACTTAATAAATTTTATACAGGGTATTTACCCATTTTTCTGATAAAAACTAGGTCATTCAATTAATCAAATGGGTATAACTGTAACTTATACTGAAATGTTTCAAATAACATTTCAGTTTATAAAGTTCGCAGTGTAAAATGTCTTAAGCTATAAATATACTGATATAACTCATAAATCTATTTATTTTTGTTTCTTTTTTTTTGGAGAAGATGTCGTGCAAGAAAATGTACTTTGGTATGAAGTTTTAGGAATGAATGATGTTGACCGCGTTGGCGGAAAAAATGCATCACTTGGTGAAATGATCTCAAACCTTTCAAACGTAGGCGTGCAAGTCCCAGGTGGTTTTGCTACGACTTCCTTCGCATTTAATGAATTCTTAGAACAAAGTGGCATCAACGACAAAATATATCAGTTGCTTGATAATTTAGATGTTGATGACCTAGCCGCATTATCAAAATCAGGTGAAACAATCCGTAATTGGATCATAGAAACACCATTTCTACCTGAAATGCAGCAAGATATAGCAAAAGCCTACACCACCTTAGCCGATGGTTTTGCTGACGATGCTTCATTTGCTGTTCGTTCTTCAGCAACGGCAGAAGATATGCCCGATGCTTCTTTTGCGGGACAACAAGAAACTTTCTTAAACGTACGTGGTTTTGACGCTGTGATGATAGCGATCAAACATGTTTACGCTTCTTTATTTAACGACCGTGCTATTTCTTACCGTGTTCATCAAGGTTATGACCATCGAGGTGTTGCTTTATCTGCTGGCATTCAGCGTATGGTACGTAGTGATATCGCTTCAAGCGGTGTGATGTTCTCTATCGATACTGAGTCTGGCTTTGAAGATGTAGTCTTTATTACCTCAAGTTACGGTTTAGGTGAAATGGTGGTGCAGGGCGCAGTTAACCCTGATGAATTTTATGTTCATAAACCTACACTTGCTAAAGGTAGACCGTCGGTTGTTCGTCGTAATATTGGTAGTAAAGCCATAAAAATGATTTACACCACAGATCAAAGTCATGGCAAACAAGTTGAAATTGTTGATATTGAAGAAAAGTTGTCTAATCAATTTTCATTAACCGATGATGAAGTTCAAGAACTTGCCAAACAAGCCGTTATTATTGAAAAGCATTATCAACGTCCAATGGATATTGAATGGGCTAAAGATGGCTTAGACGGTAAGCTTTACATCGTTCAGGCGCGCCCTGAAACAGTTCGTAGCCGCGAAAGCGCTAATGTCATGGAACAGTTTCAATTACAAACAACCGCTGATGTTATTTGTGAAGGTCGCTCAATAGGTCACAAAATTGGTAGTGGTGAAGCAAAGGTTTTAGCTTCACTGGCTGAAATGGACAAAATTAAGCCCGGTGATGTTTTAGTCACCGATATGACAGATCCTGATTGGGAGCCTATTATGAAGCGTGCTTCTGCGATTGTTACTAATCGTGGTGGTAGAACTTGTCATGCTGCAATTATTGCTCGTGAAATGGGTATTCCTGCGGTTGTTGGTTGTGGTGATGCGACAAAACGTATTGCTAATGGCGATGATATTACCGTTTCTTGTGCTGAAGGTGATACCGGTTTTATCTACAAAGGTAAACTTGATTTTACTGTAACCACTTCTCAAGTTGATTCGATGCCAGAAGTTCCATTAAAAATAATGATGAATGTTGGTAACCCAGACCGAGCCTTTGGTTTTGCTCGTTTACCTCATGCGGGTATTGGTTTAGCGCGTTTAGAATTCATTATTAATAAGATGATTGGCATTCATCCAAAAGCGTTGTTAAATTTTGATGAGCAATCTGACGATTTAAAAGATGAAATTAACGACATTATCGTTGGTTATGCTAGCCCAGTTGAATTTTATATTGCTAAGTTAACTGAAGGTATTGCAACCTTAGCGTCAGCTTATTCGCCTGAGAAAGTAATCGTTAGAATGTCTGATTTCAAATCAAACGAATATGCTAACTTAGTTGGCGGCGACGTGTTTGAACCGGAAGAAGAAAATCCAATGATTGGCTATCGCGGCGCAGCACGTTATATCTCTAAAGATTTCCGTGAATGTTTTGCACTTGAGTGTGAAGCCATTAAACGCGTGCGAAACGACATGGATTTTACCAACGTTGAAATCATGATCCCATTTGTTCGTACGGTAGAAGAAGCCGAGCAAGTTATTGAAATACTCGCTGAGAATGGTCTAAAACGTGGTGAGAATGGTTTACGCGTTATTATGATGTGTGAATTACCGTCGAACTGTTTGTTAGCCGATCAATTTCTAGATCATTTTGACGGATTTTCTATCGGTTCAAACGATTTAACGCAATTAACACTAGGTTTAGACCGTGACTCTGGTTTAATCGCTCATTTATTTGATGAACGCAATCCAGCCATTAAAGCCTTATTGTCGATGGCGATTAAAGCTTGTAAAGCGCGTGGCAAATATGTCGGTATTTGTGGCCAAGGCCCGTCAGATCACCCTGATTTTGCCGCATGGTTGGTTGAAGAAGGTATCGACAGTGTTTCGCTTAATCCAGATACGGTATTAGCGACTTGGTTGTATATTGCTGAAAACCACAAGAATAAATAATCGTATAGCGTGGTTTATCGATTAATAATGTGAGGTCATAGCCTCACTGGCAATATAATAAACAAAGGCTAGGTTCTTTTTACTATAAGTTTAGTTAAAAAGTTCTTAGCCTTTTTGCACTCTTCAACAAAACTTGAGTCATAATTCAAAACTGACGTGATATACTTAGCTTAACCTTAAATCGTTAATATGTTTTTCGTCTATGTCTCAGAGCTTACCTTCATTAGAACATCAAGAACTTATCGCTCCACTGTATCAAAAGTTTTCTCAGGAGCTTGGTAACAGTCAATATAGCGGTGAAATTAATTGCCAATATAGTGCTCGGCTAGCGGTTGCTACCGACAACAGCATTTATCAACAATTACCACAATTGGTTTTACATCCTCGAAGTAAGCAAGACGTACAATTGATCAGTCAATTGTCTTCAACGCCAAAGTATCAAAGTATTAAGTTTAGTGCGCGTGGCGGTGGAACTGGCACCAATGGACAAAGCTTAACGCCAGGCATTGTCGTTGACTTGTCAAAATATATGAACCGTATTTTAGAAATTAATATTGAAGAAAACTGGATACGTGTTGAAGCGGGCGTTATCAAAGATCAATTAAATGATTATTTACGTCCACACGGTTTTTTCTTTTCTCCAGATTTATCAACCAGTAGCCGTGCAACTATTGGTGGCATGATTAATACGGATGCTTCCGGACAAGGCTCTCTGGTCTATGGCAAAACCTCTAATCATGTTTTAGCCCTAGAATCGGTTTTAGCCAATGGTGACTTTCTGTCAACATCTCCGATGTCCATTGAGGAAGCGGAAGAACTCGCGCAACAAAATAGCAGTTACGGTCATATTGTTAAACAAGTACTTGCCTCATGTCGTGACAACCGAGCCTTGATTTTAGAAAAATTTCCCCGTTTAAATCGTTTTTTAACAGGTTATGATCTAGAAAATGTTTTTAACGATGATTTAAGCCAAGTTGATATTTCTCGTTTGATCACCGGTTCAGAAGGTTCGTTAGCCTTTGTTTGTGAGGCAAAACTCAACTTAACGCCAATTTTAAAAGCTAAAACACTGATTGTAATTAAATATGACAGTTTTGATTCTGCGCTGCGCCATTCACCGGCACTTGTAGAAGCTAAAGCGACTTCAGTTGAAACCATTGATTCAAAAGTCTTAAATTTAGCCAAACAAGATATTGTCTGGCATTCGGTGCGTGATTTAATCACCGATGTTGACAGCAAAGTCATGGACGGTATTAATATTGTTGAGTACAACGGCACCAGTATTGAAGCGTTAGCCGATCAGGTTGCACAATTAACAGCACGTTTAGATAGCGACATTAGCAATAATACCGGTGTTATTGGCTATCAAGTGACCACTGATTTAAGCAGTATCAATAAACTTTATGGTATGCGAAAAAAAGCCGTTGGCCTGTTAGGCAACACAGCAGGTAGTCAAAAACCATTAGCTTTTGCCGAAGATACTGCTGTGCCACCCGAAAACTTAGCGGATTACATTGTTGAGTTTCGCGCATTACTCGATAGTTATGGTTTGCACTACGGCATGTTTGGTCATGTTGATGCGGGTGTTTTACATGTCCGTCCAGCACTCGATATGTGCGATCCTGAACAAGAAAAGTTGCTCCGCGAAATCTCTGATAAAGTCGTAACATTAACCGCTAAATATGGTGGTTTAATGTGGGGTGAACATGGCAAAGGTTATCGCAGCGAATACAGTCCAAAATTTTTCGGTGAACATTTATTTACTGAACTAAGAAAAATTAAAAGTGCTTTCGACCCGCATAATAAAATGAATCCAGGTAAAATTTGTACGCCACTTGAATCGAGTGAAAAACTAGTCTCGGTTGACGACACTAAACGGGGTTTCTATGACCGGCAAATACCTATAACGGTAAAAGATTCATTTAGTTCAGCGCTCGACTGTAATGGCAATGGCTTGTGTTTCAATTATGATGTAGACAGCCCAATGTGTCCTTCAAGCAAGGTAACGCGTGACCGAAGGCATTCGCCGAAAGGTAGAGCAGGCTTGATGCGTGAGTGGTTACGTCTTTTAGAAGCTAAGGGTGTCGACATTCTTAGTTTAGAAGAAAATATTCAGCATTGGTCTGTAAAACGTTTATTAGATAAGATAAAAAATCGTTTTTCAGCACATCAAAAAGAAGATTTTTCTCACGAAGTGATGGAAGCGATGCAAGGCTGTTTAGCCTGTAAAGCTTGTGCGAGTCAATGCCCTGTAAAAGTAGATGTTCCAGATTTTAGAGCACGCTTTGTTAACTTATATCATTCAAGATACTTCCGTCCGTTAAAAGATCACTTAGTCGCTAATGTAGAAACATTAACACCATTAATGGCCAAATCTCCGAAATTAATAAATTCGGTATTATCCCAAAAATGGTACGACAAATTTTCACGAGCAACGATTGGTTATATTGATACTCCGATACTTTCTGTACCTACCTTAGCAAAGCAAGTCAGAGAAAAAAATTATCAATCCTTTGACCTTGCTTATTTACAAGGACTCAATAAAGAGCAACAAGCGAGTCATGTGCTGATCGTTCAAGACCCGTTTACTTCTTTTTATGATGCTAACGTCGTTGAAGCTATGATGGCATTAATTGAAAAGTTAGGTTTTACCCCAATATTATTACCGTTTAAACCTAATGGTAAACCGCAGCACGTAAAAGGATTTTTAGCTAAATTTGCAAAGACAGCTAAAAATACCGCTGAATTTTTAAATGAACTTCATCAGTTAAATATACCTATGGTCGGTTTAGATGCTTCATTAACGCTTTGCTATCGCGACGAATATAAACAAACGCTTGGTGATAAGCGTGGCGATTTTCACGTGCTGTTAGCCCATGAATGGTTATTAACGGTTATAGAACATAAGAATACTAAAATAGCACTTTCATCACTAACGGGTGATAAACCAGTGGCGCCTTATAAATTATTTGCACATTGTACTGAGAAAACGGCATTAGCCGGTAGTGAAGGGCAATGGCGTGAGATATTCAAGTTATTTGGTTTGACACTTGAAAACGTCTCTGTGGGCTGTTGTGGTATGGCTGGTACTTACGGACATGAGCAAGTAAATTTTGAAAACTCGAAAATGTTATTTGAAATGAGTTGGCAAGATAAGTTAGCTAAATTAGAGGCTAAACAAGTCTTAGTGACTGGCTACTCCTGTAGAAGCCAAACAAAGCGTTTAGGAAACATGCAGACTCGTCATCCTGTGGAAGCGTTATTATCAGCTTTTGAGTAAATGTTATCATTGACTAAAGTTATGATAAAGAGAGTCGATATAGTTTGTGACAAATGTTGTACTTGTTCTAACTTGCTATGTGCATAGCTAAAACGTGAGAGGCTTTATGTCGTTATCATTGAATAATATTGAAAGTGTGCAAACAGATATAACTACAGGTTATGCATTAAAAACCGCAGCCTTATCTAAAGGTCAGCAAGAGCTTGAAGGTGAAATGGCGCTAAAGCTTATCGCCTCGGCTGGCAGTGTTGACTCCGTGGCATTACCAACATCAGGTAGCAGTGGTTTCACTATCAATATTAAAGTTTAATATTGATAGTCGGAGAGTAAAACGTTTAAATACAGCGTGCTGGTTTGGGTAAACCAGCATACTTTGTTGCTTGTTTTGCTGGCCCTTCTTTGAATAATCGATATAAGTACCGACTACTTGATTTTTCTTCGCCAAATTCTGCTTTCATCGCTTTTGTTAACGCTCTTATTGCCGGGGACGTATTGTAAGTCAGGTAGAACTCTCTAACAAAGCGTATAACTTCAAAGTGTTGCTCCGTTAATAGCAATTGGTCTTTATCCGCAATTATCTGCGCTAAATCTGTATGCCAGTCTTTAAAGTTAACTAAATAACCTTGCTTGTCGGTGGCGATTTCTTGCTCATTGAAAAGTAAACTCACTGCCAAGTTACCGATTTTTCTGTTGCACAAATCAATGTCATTAATGCATCGAGTGATAAAGTGTTTATCTTTTCTTTATCAATTGTTATAGCTCTTGCTTGTGCGTGCGCTTCAACAATATAAAGCGCGGGCAGCGCTATTTTACTTAAGGCTTGTTGCCATAAATCATGACTAAGGTTATAGCAACCATCATCAAGTAGCACGATAGTGTCATTTACTTGTATTACGTCAAGGCATTGTTCAAAGTCGCTTGTTTGAAAAGCGGATGTGCGCACTAAGTGAAGCATACTCATGTGGGTTAAAACCTTAATATTGATTGATGTTGGTGTAATGATATCGAGAACTCTGCACGGTCAAGTACGGCTACGTTTTCAATAGAAAAATCGTTAGCCAAGCCACGTTGAGTCAGTGAATGTTGGCAAACATAAATATTTTCAATATCATAAAACTTTAATGCCGCTAACGTTTTTAAAAAGTCTTTTTGTTGAATAAATTCAGGTTGTTGTTTGGCTATTAATTGATAAACGCCATCACCTTGAAAATACAAACTAATGGCTTGTTCATAAGAGCCAAAAATAAGGGCAACATCAAGAGAATCTTTAGCATTTGCTGCTGAAAAGGGGGCACTGGCATTAACGATAGCAACTGATTTTTTGGCTTGAGACATGATAAATTCCTTACAGTTGAATTAAACGATCAGCGTTGACATTCAATTCTACTAACTCACCTAGACCCGATAAGGTAAATGCCTGATGAATAGTAGCGGTTTGACCATCATTAATATCATCACTTAGCCCACGCTTTTCTGCTGCGGTCGCACATAAGTGTAAAGGAATATCATAGTCAGAATGTAATTGTTGCCATTGTCGGTGGGCTTGGTATTCGTCATTAGGCAGTGCAAGGTGCTGGCTACCATTTAAAACACCGTCTTGATAAAAAAATACGCCAACAACGTTAATATCACTCTTTAACGCAGCGATAACCATATTAATAGCAGTAGCCGTTAAGTTACTGTTGGGCGGGGTGGTAATAACAAAGGCGAGTTTTTTCACAAAATGTCCTACATACACAAGCAAACAGTGATTATAAATGAATATAAAAAAACCTCGGTGACCGTAAGATCAACGAGGTTTCATATTATAAGCAATAACTCACTTACATTCTATTATCTTACGATATTAATCATCGCCGCCCATTACGCCTAAAAGGTGTAATAAATGTACGAAGATGTTGTAAATATTCAAGTATAGAGAAATAGTTGCTCGAATGTAGTTGGTTTCACCACCATTAATTATACGACTAGTATCAAATAAGATTAAACCAGACATAATCATGATAATAGCTGCGCTAACTGCTAATGAAAGTGCCGGTATTTGAAAGAAAATATTTGCAATACTTGCAACTATTACCACAATTAAACCGACCATCAAAAAACCACCCATAAATGAGAAGTCTTTTTTGCTAGTTAATGCATAACCCGATAAGGCGAAAAATATTAATGCAGTACCACCTAAGGCTTGCATTATCATTCCAGGACCGGCAGGCATTGCAGCGTAATGGTTAAGCATAGGGCCTAGAGAGGCTCCCATTAAACCAGTGAATGCGAAAATCCAAAAAATACCACTCGCTGAATCAGCTTTTTTGTTTACAACAAACATTAAGCCAAAAGCGACTAATGTCATTATAAGAGCTGCGCCGTGTGGCAAGTTCAACGACATAGAAATAGCGGCAGTAACGGCACTAAAAGCTAATGTCATTGATAACAACATATAGGTATTTTTAAGTACCTTGTTAATTTCTATAGCTGAGCTTTTACTCGCTTGTAAACCAATATTTGATTGCATAAAACTTCCTCTGATAACTTTAGTTATACTTTTTAGATAAGGCCATTTAAGTCAAATTCAAGAGTACTCTTAAACTTTCTTTATGACATCTTGACATATTATGACATGGCGTTTTTTAAAATACTATTATTTAGTTGCTTAAATTTGTTGATATTTACTAATAATTTGTGAATATTTGTAACTAAAAAATTTAGCCGCATTAACTAGCATAGGTGGCTTGTTGATGATTGTTAATTTTCCAAGGTATTACTCACTTATTTTCTAAAACAGCTATTTGAGTGGTCATTTATCAATCCGGTTGCTTGTAAGTGTGAATATAAGGTTGTTGATCCTAGAAATTTAAAGCCAATCTTCTTCATGTCTTTGGCTAATCTATCACTAATAGGGGACGTAGCAACTGATTTCTCTGTATCATTTATACTGTTAACTTGGGTTTTATTATCAACATAAGACCAGATGAACTGACAAAAACTTCCGTACTCTTGCTGTATTTCAATAAATCGTTGTGCATTATTAATAGCCGCTACTATTTTAAGCCTGTTGCGTACTATTGAGGCATCTTGCATTAAACGTTCTACATCGTCGTTAGTAAACCTTGCAACTTTATTTACATCAAAGTCTAAAAATAACGTACGGTAACCTTCACGTTTCTTAAGAATAGTGTACCAACTTAAGCCAGCTTGTGCTGATTCTAAAACAAGCGATTCAAACATCACTTTATCGTCATGAACCGGCACTCCCCACTCTTCATCGTGGTATTTTACATAATCAGGTTTTGAGGTATCAAGCCAAGAACAGCGGCACTTGTTTACAGAAAAATTATTATTACCCATATACACCCTTGAAGATTGTTTAAATAGCTAGCGATTTGTTGTTTTTTTTAGCAAACAAACATTTTTGTTAAATAAATGCTTTACAAGTCTTTTTCTACACTTTAATATTCGCCTCGTCTTCAAGCAAGCAATTGTTTTTAGACATTCAGGTGAGATGGCTGAGTGGTCGAAAGCACTGGTCTTGAAAACCAGCAAGGGTTTATAGCCCTTCTAGAGTTCAAATCTCTATCTCACCGCCACATTAAAAATGAAGAAAGCCGTTGATATTCAACGGCTTTTTTTATGTCTGAAGGTTTTTAAATCAGTCCAACAGGATTGCCTGAGACAATGTACTTATTTAGAGCCACTAATTGCACCTATTTTACCCGTATCTGTTTTTCAAAAGAGTTAAAGAACAGAGGCTTCCCTTTTGACATTAAAATATCTTTATTTACTAAAGTTCGGCCTGTTGCCACTAAACGAAATTTAATTGTTTCATTAGCTGTTTTTGAGTTGATTGAGTGTATTAATGAAACAACAATGCCTCATGACTTCAAATCATCTTTGAATGACCGTATTACTGGGTTACGTGAAGAATTTGACTGTGAATACCCCGTTACATTTAATTTTCCTATACAACCTATTAAGGTTATCCATCAGCTACCGCATCAAACAAATGTTCAACAAGTATTGCTAAATACGGCTTTAGATAGCTTTGTTGAATCTAAAAATAAAGAGAAAATTTTAGATTCAACGATTAGGCAATTGTCTCAACGAATTCAACATTTCATCAAGTCTAGTAAGCTCAAAAAAGTTTCGGAAACAACGACGAGTAGTGCACTCAGGTATCGTGATTTGTTGTTAAGTCAAAAGAGAATTCACAAAACCAATAAAGGCTACTTAGCTGCCGCTTATCAATTTTTTAAGTGGTGTAGTTTAATGAACTATATCGACAAAAATCCTTTTGATGGTATACCTCACCGAAATAACGAAGGCACTGGTTCATATTCAGCGCGGAGACGCTGGCAAACGAGCGAATTGAATTTATTAATTCAAAGCGACGCCTTTAAAACGAAAGATAAATATTTTCAATGGATAACATTAGTATTACTTTATCAAGGATTGAGACC
Organism: Colwellia sp. PAMC 20917; assembly: GCF_001767295.1. Classification (GTDB taxonomy): domain Bacteria; phylum Pseudomonadota; class Gammaproteobacteria; order Enterobacterales; family Alteromonadaceae; genus Colwellia_A. The sequence continues at coordinate 193,996 of NZ_CP014944.1, read as the reverse complement.
CGGAGAGACATGCCAGTTGTACACAGACGATATCATTGAACAAGATGGTTTAATTTGTATTCACGTAAATGATAGTAAACCTAAACAACGATTGAAAAATGAGTGGGCTAATCGAATAGTGCCAATACATCCAACACTTTTAAAATTAGGGTTTGGAGACTTTGTTAATGGCGTTCAATCAAAAAGACCTAAGTCTTTATTTAACTGTAAACCAGGGGGGAAAGATAATGACTGGTCAAAGAATTATTGCCAACAGTTAGGACGCTTATCAACGACAATAAATTTATTACCTAATGATCGACCTTCAGCTTATAGCTTTAGGCATACGTTCATCGACGAACTCAAGCAACAAGAAGTCGATGAAGCACTTGTTGCTCAGTTAGTCGGACATACCCATAAAAATCTTACCTACGGGAAATACGGAAAAAAGTTTCCAGTTAAAAAGCTACTTCAAAAACTTAATCATTTACATTTTTCAATAGCACCATTTTTAACCACAATTAAATAAGAGAGGAATTAATGACTTTATTTCATATTTCAATAGAAAAAGTAATCAAGGGAATAGAAGAATCAAACTATCCGGTCACTCCATTTGATTATATTGACGAGTTTGTAGAAGAACTACACTTTCGTCTTCCTCCACCGGGTTTAGTTGAGCTTGCTCTTTATGAACAAGATTTCAGAAAAGCAATTGATTCAGGTGTGAGAGTACCACTTGAAAAAATTATTTGTTTGGAAGCTATTTGTGTTCGTAAAGAACATCAAAAGAAAGGTTATATGACGGAATTGGTTAATAGTTTAGAAATTAACTTCCCTGGTCATCATTTGTGTATCACTAATGTACATAATGAGCGCTTTTCAAAATGGATTGCAAAGAGAGATAAATGGCAAGGGTCATCATATTTACACCCTATGTGGAATATGTCTGGAGCTGAGGAGTTCAATAAACAATTAATGGCACAAAACTTTGTTCGGTTAGCTCGAACCTGAGTTGGCTAGCATTCATGTTTTTATATTCGTGGATGTGTAACTAATCATCTACGTTTATTATTTAATTTAAATCTAAAGAGTGGGCGTAATTATGAATTCAAAAGAACATTTTGACGTATTATTGAAAAATCACCAAAATATTAAAAAGTCGCTCTTAGCACTCTTTGTAGAAGAGTAAATAGCATTAAGTTGGCTTACACTACCAAAGTCTCAGTTGTGTGACGTTACACCACTTTCTTTGTTAGAAAAGGATAAACAGGCGGTTAGTGACTTGATTTATACGATAGAGACGGAGATTTTAGTTAACGTAATCGCTATATGCTTTTGAAGCTAAAGTTCTAAACAAATTGTTAACAACAATTAATAAGCGAATTTCAACACAGTGGCTAGGTATATAACACGTTTAATACCTGCCACTTATTCTAACTTCAAAAAATAACCTCTCATATTTGATGATCGGTATTAAAAACAATATTGATAGATAATTAAGGTTTAGAGAGTAAACCTTCAATCCCCTGAAATATAATTATGCTCATCTACGCATAATAATGACCCATAAATGATTTTTTACAGATAAAACAAAATTATTTTCAACCAATATTGAAAATAATTCATGTTTAAAACGTCAATCATATCTTACTGACTCTATTGTATTTATCACACTATAATTATTTCTCTATTTATATAAATATTAACATCTGCGAATATTAACTATATGTTTTTGTTCGTTTTATTCTTGTTATTTGTTTTGTTTTTTATTAGAATTATCACAAGTCGCGTTGCGGCATAATTACCCTTTGGTGATTATAATGAATACTTTTAAAGATTATGCACAAATATATTTAGATGAAAGTAGATGTGAACATGCTTACTCCAGTTACATCTCAAACCGAGCAAAAGTTAATAGATTGATTAAAAAATTCGGTAAACGTGAGATATCGAGTATTAAACATTCTGAAATAAAAGTTTGGAGAGGTAAAATTCATAAAAAATTGAACAATAAGACAATTAATGATCATTTATCAATTCTCCGTACAATATTTAAAATAGCTGTTAATGATGGGGTAATAGCCATTAATCCAATGCAAGATATAAAAACGCTTGAGATACACATTTTAGAACCTTGTCCTTTCGCAAAAGATGAGCTTATTGCACTACAGAAGACTGATACTGAATATGTAACTGAAAAGAACCTTCTCTTTTTAGCCGTAGTCACGGGCCTCAGAATTTGTGAGATTTTAGCTTTAACTTGGAATTGTGTTGATTTTGATAAAGCAGAAATTCAAATAAATAAATCTGTAGTGCTTGGAAAATATAAGTTACCAAAAACTAAAAAGTCTATTAGAAAAGTAGACTTAAATACACATGCAATTGAAATATTGAAAAATCAATTTGAAATAACAGGTCACTTAAAAAAGCGTGTAATCAGAGTTCTGCAAAAAGACAACAAATCAAAAGTTAAAGAATCCGTTCAGCATGTCTTTATATCTAGTCGGAGTAAAAAACCATTTCGTGATGTAAAGGAATTTACAATAAAATTTTTTAAAGGCTTCTTATTGAAAGCTGAAGTTAAGAAACGAGGCGCAAATCAGCTAAGACATACTTTCGCCAGTCACGCACTAACGGAAGGCTTAAATATGGAGTGGATACGCAAGCAGATGGGGCATACATCTATAAAAATGATAGAAAAGCATTATGGTACGTGGATGAATGCTGATGCGCCAGATTATTCTAACCAGCTTGGTGAGGCACTGTGTGATGTATTCGAAAAAAAAGCTACTCTTTGCAGTGTAGCGAAGCCGGGCTCAAAAATAGTCGTGTCTTCTTGGGGAGGTATTTCTGACCGTAAATCCTCCGCCGGTAACTTCGGTGTTTGTACCGCGGGCAAGTGGGAGATAAAACGATGCGCATAATTGATGTATTCGAAATGGGCCCAAGCTTAAAGCTTGGAAACAAAAGCCTTCTCGATATTGGACGCACAAGGAAACTGTGCGGTTATAGCAACCCGCTGCGCTTACGTCACACTTTTGCTCCGCAAAAGATGAGAACGCAAGCTTGGGGCCAGAGAGCTCTCTGGACTCCGTATTTTACCAACACCACAAAGCGAGGTGTTGAATGAAAGCCATAACGATGTTTCACCGTAGATTTAATTCTAATTCTACGCCAACACAGCGGAAAAAATGCGAATCATCACTGGCTCATACACTGCGTTTTTCTCAACCCGAGGGGAGAGGCTTGCAATGGCGAGAGGAATTAGCTGATGAAAATATTATTTATTTAAATGGTGATTATCATAAATTAACTGACTTTACGGTGGATGATAAGCAATCATTATTGTTTGAGGTTGCTCCTCCATTACCAGTTCATAATAAGAAGAAACACCAAGAAAACCGTAGAAAATATAAGCTTAAGATTAAAAAGGCTATTGAGTCTGAAAGTCGAAAAGGAAATATTCAGGCAGCAGAGTTTATGCGTCTAATAATGTCGTATTCAGATGATAAGCACATCTCTTATTCGAAGTTAGATAAGTTTAGCAAACTCGAATCTACACGAAAACGTCAGCGTGAAAAAATGCTACAAACGTATGTAGAAGCTCATAATAAACTGGTAAATAAGGTTATGCATGAAAACAGTCTTTATGTTCAAGAAGGACTGTTTAGGTTCCCGTTGAAATGGGGCATAACCACTGATGTTATTTCAAAAGAAAAATACATTGATGTTGTCAAAGATTTTCTAACAAAGAATTTTGGTGATTACGATATTAAATGCATTGTCTGTCATCATGATGAGCGTGAGCTTAATGAAGACGTTGGCGCACATTCTCACTATTTTTTGAGTGGTAAGAATAATGTTACCAACCAATATGATTTACATAAAACACAAATATCTGTTGTGAATCAATTCATCATTAATAAAGGTGAGTTGACTGATAGATTGCCAAATAATGGAAAACTTAATCTAAAACAAACAAAAATTTTTGGTGAGTATTTTCAAAGAATGTTCTATGAGCATGTTAATAAGAAATTATTAAACCCAATTGGGTTACAGGCTACATTCGCCGATGCGACGGAGAAAAAATCTGAGCGACGTAAGCAAATGAATAGAGAAGCTAAGCTCCCTAAGGCCTTAAGAAAATTTAATCTGAACTCCCGTTCAAATGAATTAGCAAAAAAACGATTAGATGAGTTACAACAAAAAATAAGCGCTGAACATAGTGAGCTAAAAGCGCTGGATAATAACTTAGAGCAGCAACAAGCGGCGCTTCATTTAAATGTGACACAAATTCAAGAAGCAAAATTTCTACTTGAGCATTATGCAACACAAGCACAAATATCTTATGAAGACCTAAAACATCAAGAAGGGCGTTTAATTGAGTTAACCGAACAAATGAAAATACTTGATTTGAAGGGCGGTAATGCTATTGCTGATATTTGCCGGAAAATATACTCCGTATCAGCGTTACGTGCTCGTGGGTTAGATACCAAAGCACAAGAATTCATTGAGCAAATATTAAAAGAGTTCGCTTCACTAGAACCTTCACTTCTTAATAACGTTTGTGGTGCTGCCGCAAGGGCAATAAATGAAGAGTCGCTTATAAATGGACTGACTGTTTCTGGTAATTTTGATAACCCGACGATTAAATAAATTTAAACAGATAGAAAGTTTCTTTCTTTCTTTCTTTCTTTCTTTCTTTCTTTCTTAACAAACTTAATAGAGGTAAATATGGATATAGCACAACCAGTAATAGGCAGAAGACCAGAAGTATCTGACGAAAAAATAATTGAGGCCGGTAAAAAATTAATAGAAGAAGGGAGGAGAGCAACGGGGTTTGGACTACGTAGCATGGTCGGTAATAGCGGAGATCCCAAAAGGCTGCTTAAAGTATGGCAAGCTTACTTAAGTTCACAATCCAATAATGCAGATTATGCTCCTTTGACTCTCCCTGTGGAGCTTGAAGAAACGTTAAACGCAGTAGTTAATGAAACAACGACCAAGCTTAAAGCACTTGCAACAGAGTTGAATAATGCGGCTGTTAAAACAGCAGAGCAGCGGGTTGCAACCGCAGTTGATCTGGCCAATGAGCGAGAACACGACGCAGAAGCCGAGGTGCATGATGCCTCATTAACTATTGATGATCTAGAAGGTAAGTTAACTGCTATATCGTTAGAGTATGCACAATGTAAACAAGCATTGAAATTGTCTCAAGATGAAACGAAAGGACAAATAAAGTTAGCAGGTGAGTTTAATCTTGAAGTTGCAACCTTGGCAGTTCAGTTGGACTCTAAGGACAAAGAAGTAGAAAACCTTACCCTTTCTTTAGCAGAGGTACAGCAAAGAGTTAAGGATGCACTGACAGAAATTTCAGAGCTAAAAACAGAAAAAGCTGAATTAAGAACTGAAAATAAACTCCTTATTAACGAGGTTTCAAAGCTATCTAATGTACGGGATAAGCAATTAAGTGACTTAATCTCAAAGTTAGATAAACCTTTTGATAACGCTGCTTAATTATTCCATGTTCTAAATAGAAGATGTATACGATTAATGATAGAAGAATAGCGATGAATACAAATGTTTCTTAACTAATCATTTTGATAAGCTACTTTTGATTCTAGTAATATTCTTATGCTTAAACATATTTATATTGACAAACCTAATCATTAACTTATGATTTGGTAATCAAAATGATTACTTGGTGTGTTCAATAATGCAAATAGAGTGTGATTCGAATATAAGTTTTTCTCAAAAACAGCGATTAGCTTATATAGATTTTTTGTTAATGTTTAAAGGTTCTTTTAGTCGAAGTGACCTAACAACTAAATTTGAAATGGGTATGGCAAATGCCACTCGTGACATTTCATTGTATAAAGAGTTAGCCCCTAATAATGCGGAATTAGACAACCCTTCAAAGCAATATTTTCAAGCAAAGAAATTTAAACCTCTATTCAAGCTTGATGCTCGTAAAACATTAGTTAAACTTGCCAATAACATTACCGATGGATTTGATGCTATTGGTGATATTAACTTTCCGGTTGAAGCGCCAAGTCAATTAAATGTTCCTGATATTTTTATAGTAGCCAAATTAATCCAAGCGATACTCAATAAAAAATCAGTCAGTGTTATTTATACCTCATTAAGCAGTGGATCAGCGTCACGAGAATTGGTTCCCCATTCTATTATTGATAATGGATTACGGTGGCATGTTCGTGCGTACGATCGTAAATCTAAATCCTTTAGAGACTTTGTTCTCACAAGGATAAGCAAGGTAACAATAAAGCCACAAAATATAGAATTGCATGAAGATAAACTTGAAGATCATCAATGGATGCGAATGATGCCGTTGCATTTAGTGGCCCACCCAAACAATGTAAAACATCCAACAGCAATAGCGATGGATTATGGGATGGATAACGGGGTACTTGAATTAAATGTTAGAGCCGCATTAGCCGGGTATCTGCTAAGACGATGGAATGTTGATTGCACAAATGATGCTACTTTATCAGGTGGGGAATTTCAGTTGTGGTTAAGGAACAGACAAACATTATATGGTGCCGAAAACTTAGCAATTGCTCCTGGTTATAATAGCCTCGATGATTAATGAAAATTTATAACGGTATAGCTGATGTACGATAAAAGAATTGCAAAATACTTAGTTAAGATAGCAAATAGTGATGCAATAAATTTTGCAACATTTCTTACTTTTTTACCTGAAAGCTTACAAGAAGATGTGCAACACAATGTAACTATAAAGCCCCAAAAAGGCGGTTTATCGTTAGTTGAAATATCTTGTAAGCGTGTTAATGAACAGCTAAAGCAACTAACAATAGAACCCAATAACCGTGTTGAGGCAACAGAATTAGGTGATTCACATAAAGTAAATACATCTACTAGTTATTTGTTGGCATACCATGAAAATTCGAATTCAATTCATCCAGACACAATTGTCATTAATATAGATGGTATTAACTGTAAGTTTAAGCAAAAACAGCATGTGATTATTGTTGAGAACTCTGAACTGTTTTTCGCAAGAGAAATAATGCTTGAAAAGATAAACCTCATTTTCGGGCTAAAGCTTTCATTGAAAAACACTGATTTACTTTATGGTTCCGGTAATCAAGTGACCAATAAGTTAAATAAAGAGTTCCTAAGTCAATATGAATCAACTTTGTGTTTTTTTGATTATGATCTTGGTGGCTTAAAGATCTTTAAAGCATTGAAAAATATGCTGGGTGAAAAAGCTAAGTTTTTAGAACCAACCTCTGGAAATTTGAGAAAATATTTCATTAAAAAACCAGAAAAAGAAAGTCAGTATTTAAAAGCATTAACAAGTGCAGAAGAGTTAGGGTTAATGACACTACATTCACTTTTGTTATCAGAAACCGCATTTATGGAACAAGAAGTCATTTTGGCTTTTGAATAAGGAAATTACTATATGGCATACCAGTTTAATTTTGTCCTCAAAAAACTAGTTTTAGTAGACTCAGCGGGATTTTGTTATTCCGAAATAGAGCTAGACAAGCATACTATATTGCTTGGTGAAGGCAATGTGGGTAAATCCAGTTTACTTAACTGTATTCGTCTATTTTTATTACCTGAGGTGAATTTTAATAAAGCAAAAGATAAGTTTAATTTTAGAAGCTCTAATGGAGATGAGTATGATAAAGACCAATCATTTGGTCACTATTTCCCTACTAAATACTCTCACTTAATTATTGAAGTAGAAAAAATTATTGGTGGTAAAAAGCATACCCATTGCCAAATATTAAGTAGAGGTAATAATCTTGCATTCGAAAGAATATTCACTACCTTATCTTATAACGAAATTAGGTCCTTATTTTGGCAAGTCGAAGAAGGAGACTTACACCAAATTGGCTCTAGAGTAGATAAATTATCTACCCAAGAAGTTTTTGCAAACATAAAGAGCAAAGACAAGTATTGTATTACTGTTAAAGACCCGCAAAAACTTAAAGACCTAATGTATGCAAGAGATATTTTATCTGAAGTTGCGATGCGTTATAGCTTGTTTCCACTAAATGATGCTTCAGAGGAAAATGTAGAGTCACTACGTGCGTTAATATTAATGCTCTTTGATATGAAAACATCCAGTAAAGCCGTGGCTAAAGCTGTTGCAAACCTTATTGAGTCTGAAAAGAAAGAAACAACTGATGCTTTAAGCTTTGATATTCAATCCTTCATGTCTACCCATGACCAACTAAAGCTTGAAGAACAAAAGCTGACTGATATCGAAAACAAAACCAGTGAGTACAATCAGCTAACATATGACTTTTCCAGCTACAGTAAGCTATCGTCATCTGAAAGTGATTTCGTAAATTTTTATCTATATCTAAATGATACATTGAATAATGCCAATCAGAAGGCCAGGCAGAGCGCTACGGTAATTAGTAATTTTCAAAAGGAATTAAAACCACTGAATGGCGAAATTGCTGAACAAGGTCAAATTATATTTTCAGCTAATCGAAATATTAAAAAACTTACAAAAGACATTGATACTGTTAATAAGGATATTACCAAAGCAAAGGCTGAAATAAACCTATATGGTGATACTGATATCACTGAGATAATAGAAATATTAGATGATGATATAAAAGATACAAGTGAAAAAATAAAAGCGCTTAATGATGCTGACGCTAGGCGTAATCGCATTATCAAATTGCAAAATCAAATAAATAGCCATCAGCAAAACCTACAACAATTAGAGTTAGAAATTTCAAACTCAGAATTTGCCATTAAACAGCAACTTCCATCAGATTCGTTAGCTTTATTAAACTCACTTAGCCAGAAATTAACGTTAGCTAATCCAGGAAGACAGCTATCTGAGCACGAATTTAATGCAATTATCAACTTTCAAAGTTTATTTGAGGACAAGGGATATAGTTATTCCTTTTTCGGCTCAGTAATACCAAAGTCGAATGCATTCTCAACACGCAACTTGCAAAAAGAAATAGAAAATATTCAATCTGAAGTTACAGCTAAGTCATCTGAGAGAAAATCTTTAGAAAATCAAGCAACTGAAAACCCGTTAGTGATTGAAAATAAATTGAAAGATCTTACTAGGCAATTGACTGATGCCAATAGAGTTAAGTTATTAATATTTAACTATCAAGAAAACAAACACGATATAAAAATATACTCGAAACAAAAAATTGACGAGCAAGGTGTAGTTAATAACATCCAACCTCTAATTAGTAAACTATCCGATAGGCAGGCTGAACTAACTGAGTTAATTGAAGCAGAAAAATTAAAACAAGCTTCCATAGAAAAAGAACAAACGGAACTACAAACCATAAATAACCTGGCTCAGGGAACAACACATGCTTATCCTAAAATTAAAAGGCAGCTAGAAAAGCAAAAACAGTACATCGGAAAAGCAATAGAAATAACAGCAGAACACTTACGTAAGCTACAGAACAATTTATTAGAAGTAGAACAATTAAGAATAAAAATAATTGATACCTTGAAAAGATTTGCAACGGATAAATTTGTCGAAGTTGATCAAGACCTTTTTAGCCCTAGTCCATTACCAAGCGTTATTCATAGTACTTTTATGGAAGTAAAAAGAATCTATGATGAGCTAGTAGACCAAAGGCTACTCTTACGAAATAAAACAAAGATGCATAATGAAAGCGTAAGTAACTATGTCGATATTTTGGGTAAAAACTTTGAGCATATTAATCGGTTTGAAAGCCAGTTAAATAGATCATTTAAAGGGATTTCAATAAATGATCTAAATGAAATAGAAGTTTCTATTCATATTGATAGTCGTTTTAGTAACCTGATAAAAGAAATACATAAAAGTTATAACCAATTTACCGAGCAAACATTATCTGAGCAGTTCTATATTAGGTTACAAGCATTCAGCGATGCTTTTTTCAAAAATGGAGAACGTAATAAATTAGTAATGTCAGATATCATTAAAGAAGTAAGCTATAGAGTTAAAAAAGAGGGTCATGATGGCTGGCAAACAAAGCAACAATCAACTTCTACAACCGCTCTAATTAATCTAAAGCTTGTACGAATGCTACTGGCTAAACTGCGTGCTGACAGTTGTATGGTTCAACTACCTGTAATAATGGATGAGGCGGCTAATATTAATGTTGATCAATATGAATGGTTACTTGACGATATTAGAGAAAGCGGCTTCTTTCTATTTACCGCTGGCACACACAGTTCAGGAGCTGAGCTTGTTCACATGATCGGACATCACTATGATGTTGATGCGCTTAAAACAGCGAAACCTTATACGAAAGAACGTTCAAGAGTCGTTTGGGGAGGACCACAAGCCTTTTTCAATGAAAGTGAGTTTGATACTTATAAGAGCGAAGATCAAATAGAGCTACTGGAAGGTACTGATGAAACAGTTTAGTGCTATTAACACGTTAAAAATAATGTTAGAAAGGCCAAATATTATGTTTAACGTTATTAAAGAAATGGATCGCCATAACGAGCGTTTTATCAGTGAAGCGGTGGTGGCATTAACAGTCCTAGAAGACATTAAGAATCTAGATAAAAAAGAGCAACAGAGATTCAAACTTGCCTTTGCTACTGAAAACCTAGCCAATTCGCATATCGTTGCTGACCAAGATCAGTTTGAAAATGTTAATCGCTTAATGTTTCAAGAATCTGTGTTATCTATATTCAGGTTATGCGAAACATCGTTATATCAAGAATTAACCGATTCTAAACTAAAGTCTGAACTTGCATCTTTTTGGCATATCCAATCTAAATTACAAGCAACTAATTGTAGCTTTAATGCATTAGACCCTGACTACACTGAACTTGTAGAAGAGTTACTTCAAAAGTTAGGTAGCTTACTCGACTTATTAAAACGTAACTTGGTTAGAATGCAAAATATTAATAGTGATCTTGAGCAGCTATCGATTGATGTAAGTAAAGAAGGCATTGATTTTGTAGAGTACCGACAAAAACTTCTTGATGACGTTACTCGTTTATATGAACGGCACATATTACCTACCCAAAGGTTCGTTAATCCTGATGTGAGGCTTGTTGATGGTGACAACCTTTTGGCTACTATTAATTCTATCAAAGTACTTTTTGATTCACATAGTAAGCATGAACTCTCAGATCAGATTTTTCGTTATAGCTTGAGCTTTAGCAATATCATAAACCCACTTAAAGATGTCTCTAATCAAATAAATGGGTTTATTAGAAAAACACAAAAAAGCCTCACCCAATTTAATGCCATGGAATGGCATTTTGAACGATTCAAGCAGAAGTATGAAGAAACTCTGGATGGAAGGGTTAATCGAACAAAAATAGATAGCTCATTTGCTAAAGAAACTCCCTTTCTGAACAACGTTAAGCGAATTCCTCGCCCAAAGGGTTTAAAGATCGAAAATAATGAGTCTTACTTTCACAACATTTTTACGGACTTAACATACAGAATAGAAGATCAACTGATGGTAACTGATGATGTTATTGGCGCTGATGGCGAAGCATTAATTTCATTTACATCAAAAGATAGATTAGAGCGAGCAAGAAAAATTTATCAACTAATTGAAAATTTATCATTACGTGAATCTAAAGACTTAATTGCGACATTACATTACCGACTTAAAGATTTATTACCTAAGTACCATTTTGTAGACTTGATAAATGCTGTTGTTCATTTCAGAAAAACAATTTTAGATGGTAAACAACTCATAAAGACTAATAAAAAATCATATATACAACACAACAATGAATATTACGCTTACCGGGTGGTTATTTTACAGGAGGTTTTCTAATGGAAAATACAATAATAAACAGTTTTGAAGAAGTATCTTATTTAAAAAGTGCCGAAATATACCGATTATTTTCTCAAGGAAAAGTATTAAACAAACAACGATACGACGATGTTCATGGCTGCTTTGTTGATGACGACCTATTTACTTTAGTTTTTAATAAAATTAAGCACTTTACTTTATTCTTTAAACACATGGGTTACGAGTTGAAGTTTGATGAGGATGGTGATTTCTACTCCACTCAAGAAATTCGTGAAAGTAACAACGACGAATCGGATGAAAATGCTATGAAAATTCAGGCCGTTTTACTCTTTATTAGCCGTTATTACGCCAAAGTTGGTGATTTGGCTCAGTTATCTGACCCAATGTTTGGTATTAAAGAATCAGATATAGACGCCTTGAAGCAAGATGACTTATTGATAAGTTCATTAAAAGCACTGAGGTTGGACAATTGGGATAAAGCATTAGATTACTTATCTAGTCGGAACTTGATATTTAAAATGGCAAAAGACCGCTATGTATTTAGTTCTGCTGCAATGACCTTTTTAAACAGATTACAATCAGCGTATACAGAATTCATAAACAATAAACCCGTAATTTAATTTGTTGATATTAAATAAGTTTAAGTCGTTTTTACTTTGACAAAAGCTATTTGATTTGGCAATGTTACCTAATCGACAGGGAAGAGTGATTAGTGAAAATAAGTATATTTAGGATGATGTAATTGGCCCCTCAGTTTTATAACGACAATGCTACAGAATTAGCACAGCAATACCTTTCAAAATCATTTGATGAGGTACACCAAAGCTGGTCTCAATTCCTTCCCTCTATTATAGAAAACCCAAATGCTCGTATTCTGGATTTAGGTGCTGGCTCAGGTAGAGACGCTAAACACCTTGCCGAATTAGCCGCTAATACCCATAACGAAAAAAACAATATTCAAATTCTTGCTGCCGAACCAGCCAAAGAATTATCCATCATTGGGCAAAAAACTACTCAAGGTTTAAATATAAAATGGCTGGAGGATTCATTACCAGCATTAAGTAACGTTACTCAACAAGAAATCAGCTTCGATCTAATTTTACTCAGCGCGGTGTGGATGCATATTCCACCAAGTGACCGCACACGTTCAATTCGTAAATTGGCTAATCTACTCAAACCTGGTGGCAAGTTAGTTATTTCTCTACGCCACGGACAAACAGAGCAAGAATGTAAGAAACGAAAAATGCATCATGTTTGTGCAGGTGAATTAAAGCAATTAGCAACAGATGTAGGGCTATTCACTAAATTAGAAACGGCACAAGAAGAAGACAAACTTGGTCGTAACCATGTGTCTTGGCAAACGGTTGTATTACAGATGCCGGATGATGGAACGGGTGCATTCCCATTTATTCGCCACGTAGCAATTAATGATGGTAAATCAGCTACTCACAAACTTGCCTTACTAAGAGTTTTACTGCGTATTGCTGACGGTCACCCTGGTGCTGTATTACGACGAGAGTCTTCACCATTCGGTGATCGTGTTATTTTACCTGTAGGACTAGTTGCGCTTTATTGGTGTCATCAATACAAAGATTTAATTGATAAACATAATATATTTCAGAGACCGGGTGATGACCCAAACATGGGTTTCATGAAACCAAATGGTTGGCATAAGTTAACACACCGTACAGCTTCAGATTATCGCATTGGTAATTTATTTACTGGTGATGACGCAAAGGCTTTGTATCGAACAATATCACATGCCGTAAACAATATTTCAGATATGCCTGCACAGAAAATCACTTATGCGGATAGTAAAAAAACTGTTTTTGAAGTTAATAAGAAAACAGTTAGAGCTAAGGATAGTATTTTTCTTGATTTACAAACCCTCGAACAATGGGGGGAGTTTTCATTACCAGAATCAACTTGGATGGCTTTCAATCGATATGCTTGCTGGATAGAACCTGTATTAGTTTCTGAGTGGGTAAAAACAATGGCAAGTTATTCGGGTAATGCTGAACACGCTGCTCCGGAAAAACAATTTAGCCTATACCAAGCATTACACTGGTTAGAGCTTAAACGTACGACAACCGAAGTTCGTAACCGCTTTGAGCAACTTAAAAAGCAACAGCCTAACAGTGAGCTAATGCAATGTGTATGGTCAGCCAAATCTCTAAAGCAAAATTACGAAATAGATCACAGCATACCTTTTGCTCGTTGGCCGAATAATGATCTTTGGAATTTACTGCCGACAGATTGCAAGATTAACAATCAAAAAAGCGATAGATTACCGACTAAGCATAAGCTGATTGAATCGAAGGAACGCATTCAACATTGGTGGCAAGAGGCTTGGTTGAATGACTCAGCGGCAACGAACAAACAAAGTAAAACCTCAAATTCCAAAAAAATTGAAATAAACGAACAGCCAATGGGCTACACAATAAGTACCCCATATTTTGCGAATTCTACAGAAATAGAAATTATCCCTGTACAACAAAAGCGATTTTTTGCTGAGGCGAATATTGCACTGCCGGGGTTAAATTCAGATAACACATCGATTGATGATTTGTTTGAAGCTCTGGTGATGCAACGTGGACGGTTGAAGGAAATGCAGCAGTTGAGAGAGTGGTGATGTTTTAAATTATGGATAAACAACTTGGATGTCTTAGTTATCTCATAGGAAAGTAGTCTGAAGCCATTAAATATAAATAATGGCCGTCCCATAGGTTTTTGTTAGAACGATTAAAAATATCTAATTATTAGAAGGGTACAAATGCTTAATACAGTAGCAAATTTTTTGAAAAAATCGCTTGTAGATCTATGTTGGAAATTAATTCAGCTTAATAGTGAAAAACCAGTTTTTAACTCATCTAAACTTCCAGATCTCTGCCCAACGGATAATGCTGAAAATTGTGAAGAATATATTGATCGATTAAATGAATTATTAATTAATCGTGAAGTGGTAAAAGAAATAGCAATAACAGCGCCTTATTCTGGGGGGAAAAGCTCATTTATTAATACTTATATGAGGCTTAATCCGTATCATAAATATACTTGTATATCACTTGGTGCATTTACCGATGATAAGCCTAAAAATGGTGGTGAAGGAGATACAACATGTATAAATAAAGTTGAAAAAAGTATTGTTCAACAGATTTTATATAAAACCGACAGCGAGAGTGCTCCAAATTCAAGGTTTAGAAAAATAATTAAATCCCACCCTAATTATTTTAATACTATTAGCTCATCAATTAGTTTTGTAATACTGGGTATTGCCATCGCAATAATGTCTTATATACCTGAATACTCATTAAAACATATTTTTTCTGAGTTTATAAAAAATGGTATAATTACCAGCTTTTCATTGGTATTGATCATTTATGTTACTTCTATCCTTATTTTATCCATAAAAGATGCCTTCAAAATATTCCCTAAGTTTGATTTGAGTAAATTTAATCCATTAAAAGGAGAGGTTGCTTTTGAACAGCGTTCAAATGACTCTGTATTTAATATTTATTTAGAAGAAATTATATATTATTTTTCCAAAACAAAATCAGATGTCGTTTTTTTTGAAGATTTAGACAGGTTCGAACGGTCAGATATTTTTGTTCAGCTTAAAGAGCTGAATAAATTAATCAATGATAGTGCAGATGTTAAGCAAAGCGTTCGGTTCATATATGCATTGAAAGACGATGTTTTTAAAGGAGCAAGTAGAACAAAGTTTTTTGATGCAATAATTCCTATTATTCCCATTACAAATAAATCAAACTCATTTCCTTTATTAAAGCGCCTCTTAAAAGATTCTGGCTTTGAAAATGAATTTAAAGATGTTTATCTAAGAGATATTGCTGTTTTTGTTGATGATATGCGAATGTTGAAAAATATCGTAGCTGAATACGGAATATATAAACCTATTCTTCAAAAAAATCTCCTTCAAATTGAACTGCAAAAGCTATTCAGTTTTATTATTTATAAAAATATTTATTGTGATGATTTTGCTGAACTTCATTCTGGCAATGGCAAATTAGCATCGTTTTTTAATAACTTAAAAAGTTTGAAAAGCGATTTTAAAAGTTCAGTTCAAGATAAAGTTCATTTACTTGAACAAAAGATAATTGATTCAGAACAGGAGCACTTACAGAGCATTAAAGAGTTAAATTCTGCATATTTACTATTAGCACTTAATAATTCCCAAGTATCAGGTATAAATTCTATCGATAATCAACCCATTGATATATTGATTGATCCCGATATATTTAAAGGATTATTAGAAAAGAATAACTTACAAGCAATATACGGCAATAGGTATGGCAGTAATATAAACTTTAAAGACTTAGTTAATAGTATTAAGCCTTCATATGAAACCCGTAAGAATAATATAGAAAATAAAAGTAAAAGTTACAGGGCTAAAACTAGTTCAGAAATTAAAAAATTTAGACAACAGTTATCTTCAATCCCACACTTATCTATTACAGAGCTAATTAATCAGTATGACCGATTAAGGGTATTCAAAGCCATTAATGATGAAAAATTACTTATTCACCTGATTGAAAGGGGGTATATAGATGAACAATACCATCTTTATATATCTGTTTTTTACGAGGGAAATATTGCTAAAAGTGATATGGATTTTGTTATGGCGGTTAAGAGTAATGAAAAAACTGACCCAAATAAAGCTCTAATAAATTGTACTGAAATTCTTAAGTATTTCTCCGAGGATGAGTTCCGCAGTTCTTCGTTTTTTAATTACAATATGCTTGACCATTTATTAGCTAAGGGACTCGAAAGCATAGTTATTAACGTCATTGAGTATGTCTTAAAGCCGCAGGATAATAATATAGAGGTTATCTACGAGGCTAATCAAGAACTTGTTAATACTAAAGAGTTTGGGGTTTTAATAATTGAGAACTGGGCTACGGTTTGGTTAAGTATTATATCGTATAAAAATATAACAACAGAAAAAAGAAATGAGCTTTTAGTTGGGCTACTATTAAGTGTCGTTAACAATGAGCTTATCGAAGATAATATTGAAGCTATTAAAGACTATATTGATGGAAATGAAAATATTGCCAATGCTATTCCTGCGGAAAAAAATACAATAACTCAAATACAAGATCTATTCAAATACTTACAAGTTGAGTTTCAACAAATAAATGACTGCGCTAATAATGTTGATTTTTTAAAGTTTCTCATCAAAGAAGAGTTATTTGACATTAACCAAGCAAATTTATTGGTAGCACTTAACTCCCTAAGTAATAAAACCTTTTCTAATACCTTTAGCCTTTCTGATGTCTATGAATTAGATAATATGGATTTTATTAACCTTATTGAAAATAACATTGTCACTGTTTCTCACTTAATCGAGTCTGGCGAAATAGGAATAGGTAACAAAGTTCAATATCGAAATATTCTTAATAATGTTCAGATAGATAATAAAGTTAAACAAAAAATCATTGCTAATAAGAAGTTTAAAATTGATAATTTATCTGAAATATCCGAAGGAACTGGCCTGTGGGGCATACTATTCCAAAGTAATAAAATAAATACATCTTGGGAAAATGTAATTAAGTTTATGCGCTCAAAAATATTCGTAAAGAGCCAACTTGCTAGCTTTTTAAATTTATCTCCAGTTTATTCTGAATTACTTAAAACTGTGGTGAGTTTAAGTGATGAAGATAAGAGTACATTCATTGATTTGCTGATAAGTGACGATATTAACCTCCTATCGTTTGAAAAGCTTCAGATATTTGTTGATAATTTGTTTAATGAAATTAGCCTAGAAAATATAGCAAACGATAAATTAAATAGCCTAGTCCTTAACGGAAATATTAGCGTTACTAAATCTAATTATAAAGAGCTAAAAGAGATTGATTATAAGCTTTCGTGTTTATTATTAGAGCAAGACTTTGATACATTTTTAACCGAAATAGACTTTGAAAATTTTAGTTTTGAAGAGGCTGAAATTAACTTTGATTTTGATGAATTACGTATTCTCTTAATCTCATCAAAACTCACTGCTAAGCAAAAAAATATTATTATTATTGAACATCTAGAAGAATTGAAAAATTCACCTGATGTAATATCAGACGCAGTTATTTCTAATTTTAATGAACCCCAATTTTCTAAAGTGAAAATAAGTGCTGATCTGCTGGAACATCTATTGAGGACTAGTAGTTCCACAGAAGAGAGGATTACTGTTTATACCAACCAAATTAAAAATTTAGAACCAGATCATCAAAACAGACTTTTGAGCTTGCTTGGTAGCGATTACCATAACATTGTAACTACTAGGTCAAATACGAGCATCCCTAATACACCATATAATTTCAATCTAGTAAATGAATTAGAAAAAGCTGAACTAATATCCTCATTCAGCTACACCGAATCTCTTCTAGGGGGTAAGCAATTAAAAGTAAATGCTAAACGGAAGAAGTAAAGCATAAAGTATGGGGCAGCTATCAATTGAAAATATAATTTATGGCTGCTTTAGTCTTACTTAACCAACGGCCAACTTAGCCGTCTCATGCCACAAATATGCTGGCATGGGGTGTTTTAACTTCCAAGTTATATTCATTGGCTGGCTGCCTTCATATTTCACAAAATCTACGGGCCCAAAGTTCACAAACCCCATCGTTCTGCCGTTTTCATCTTTGGCTTGTTCACGCACAAATAAAAGGAATGTTTTCTTATTTTCTTTTTGTTTGATGTAACCCAAACCTCGGCCAGAATTTGGTCGAGCGCTATTTTGAGTTTGCCAGTGGAACAGCGTAGGGCTAATCGCATAGTCATGATACATAGTGGTTGCTGAAAACTGCTTTTCACATTTATTCAAAGTTACAAATAACAACTCTGTGTTAGCGTCAGGTATATTCAATACACCTTCACGACTCGATGATTTCTTTGTAAAAGTACTATCACCAAAGGCAACTAAAATATGCTCTTTGGGGTATCTAACATGCATTTTTAGTGGGGATTCATCCACAACAGAATTATTAACGGTTGGCATAGTAAACTCACTAACCTCTAGTCGTTCAATAAGGTTAGAAATAACTTCGTTTAACTCGCTTTCTAATTTTGTATCCCTAAGAGACGCTATGCTTTGGGTTAAATCACTAAATCCAGCATTATTACCTGTTTTGTCCCAAAAATCATAATGGCACATTAAAGCAAAAATCTGCTGTGATTTTCTCTTCTCGACTCCAACACTATCTGGGTAAATTGAGAAATTGTTCTCACAAAGCGTATTAATAAAACGTAGATAAGAAATTGAAGAACAGTTCATTAACCTATTATTGATTGCACGGTAATAAGCAGCATAAAGCTCCTTATTAACAGGTTTGATTTCTTTCTCCTTACTTGCAGCAAGTAATACTGACCATCCTCCAAACTGGCCAAATTTGACCTTATAAATATCTTCTAGTGTGATATTTGGGTAGATGTGTAAAAAGTTAGTCAACGTTAATGGTAAGTGAGTAGCATGAGGAAAGTTTATAACTAAGCTAATTAACTTATTTTTGTTAAGTGTTGCTTGGCTAATATTCTTTAATATCATTGCTTGAGTTTTTTCTTGTAACTCTATTCGACAACCTAAAGGTAGGTGAGGGAACCCTTGCTTAACTTCTTTCGCGATTGCCTGGTTTGTTTTACCTACTAATGCTCTAAATTTATGTGAAAAGTCATACTCTGGGCGTGAGTTACCTACGAAGTCTAATACTGTGCAGCACTCTTTATCGTTTGTTAATCTTAGCCCTCGACCAAGTTGCTGAAGAAATATAGTTAAGCTTTCAGTGGGTCGTAAAAACAGCAAGGTGTCTAACTCTGGAATATCGACACCTTCATTAAATATATCGACAACAAACAATACATTAATTTGCTTTGATTTAAGTCGTTGCTGCTGAATTTCACGGTCTTTACTGTTATCGCTAGTTAATACATCACAAGCAATATTGTGTAGCGTGAATTTCTGAGCCATAAACTTTGCGTGGTCTTTACTTACACAGAACGCCAATGCTCGCATTTGAGATATATCAGTAACAATCTCATCAAGGCTTTGTAATATTCGAAGAACACGTTGATCGTTATAAGTATATAGATGCGTTAACTCGGCAATATCATATCGGCCTTTAGACCATGATATTTTAGTTAAATCGGTATCGTCATCGATTGCAAAGTATTGAAATGGGGAAAGGTGTCGTTGGTTTATCGCTTCTGGTAACCGTATCTCCGCAGCAATAACGTTGCAGAAATCACTTAGTATATCTGTACCATCATGTCGCTCAGGGGTTGCAGTTAATCCCAATAGTATTTTAGGGCTAAAGTGCTTTAATACGGCGCGATAGCTACTCGCAGAAATATGGTGAACTTCGTCAATGACAATATAATCAAAGTAATCTTCACTTAGGGTTAATGTATCAATTTGATTATTTAAGCTTTGAATAGAGGCGAATAGGTGCTGATACTTACTTGGTTTGTTATTACCTACCCACAATTCCCCAAAAGAACTATTTTTTAATACACCACGATAGGCACCCAGTGCCTGTTTAAGTATTTCTTCCCTATGGGCTATAAACAAAAACTTTGCTTCGGGGTTTTTATTATAGAAACGAGAAAAGTCAAAAGCTGAAATTATGGTTTTGCCTGTTCCCGTTGCCGCAACGACCAAATTACGATACCGGTTATGTAGGTCTCGCTCAACTTGTAATTTTTCTAGTATGGTTTGTTGATGGGAATGAGGTTTGATATCAAAATAGAAGCTAGGCGTTGATGTGTTAAAACTGCCTTTTGCTTCTTGTAGTGCATTGCTTAGTTTTTCCCTGCTTTCTACTTCGCCGTCAAAGTGTTCAAAATCAGGTGATTCCCAATAGGTTTCAAACGTGCTTAGGGATTTTTCAATAATATGGGGTATTTCTTGAGAGGTGATCTTTAGGTTCCACTCTAAGCCACTAGTTAGTGCTGAATGTGATAAGTTCGATGAACCAATATAACCCGTATGAAAACCTGTATTACGCATAAATAAATAGGATTTAGCGTGAAGTCTTTCACGGTTAGTATTGTAGCTAAGTTTAACTTCGGTATTAGGTAGTGATGCTAAAAATTCAACTGCTTTAGCATCAGTAGCGCCCATGTATGATGTAGTTATTATTTTTAATTGCTTACCACTCCGGGTAAAAGACTCTAATTCATTTTTAAATATTCGAATGCCAGCCCACTTTATGAATGAGACTAGCCAATAGATTTTATCTGATGATTGGATCTCTCTTTTAATTTCAGTTTCTAGTGAAATACCAACATTACTGCCACAAAACAATTCACTTTGCGTTAGCCCTGTTATTGGCATTATAGCTTCAACATGTTTGGGCAAATCAGCAGCAATAGGGTTTGATTTATCAAATAACGCAGTAAGAATTTTACCTTGGCTATCTAAGAGGTTATCACTAATTAATTCTTCATCTTTAATATGTCTACTGAGCCATTGCACTATGGTATTTGCTAGGCTTATTTGATCGCTAATTCGATTGTCACCGCCTGGCACAGAGTCCATAGCAATTTCGATGATACGGGTTAAGAAACGGGATAACCATGTTGCCGCTTCGGCAGCTTCCAATGATCTTTCACCAACATAAAACGATTCACGATCTAAGTTTTGTTCAACTAACTGCGTTATTAGTTGCTCATAGATACCCGTTTGATTCATGAAAATCCTTTTATATTTTTAAAACAATTTACTAGCCATTTTGAACTAGCTTGGTTACGTTAACCTTTAATATATATTAATCGAAAAGCGATAATGAAGCATCAAAAGATATGGGATGATTTTTGTTCACAAAATAATGTAGTAAAACATGGTGTTCCATTATTTAAAACAACCCCTTCACTAGAAGTCGCTACACATCAAATTAGTAATCAAACAAGTAGAGTTACTAATTGCAGATAAACTAAATGGTAAGTCCATATATGACGGGTTAATTTACTTGATGTTTTATATAGAAGAAGGGAATGTAAAGCCACTTTATATAGGAAAAACAGAATCTCAAGGAAGAAAAAATAACATCTCAGCAAATATCAAATACATTAATACCAACAAAAGTAATTTTGCACGTTGGGGAGATAATTACCAATACCATATTGGTGATTTAAGTGCTGTTGTTGTTCCGGGACACCCACTAAAAGAGTCTAAATTAAAATATTTAGACTGGGCTGGTACTTTATTCCAAGAATACCCTAGCTTTCCCCCCAACTTAATAAACCAGTATATTTTTGGTGCAAAGCCTGGAAAAAAAAGCATACAGGAATTTGGCGAAACAAGACTAACATTTCTAGAGTATTTATTAATTGGTATTGCAAGCTCTGCTTTTCCTGAACTTCTTTTAAATAGAGAGGGGAAAAGTCGTAGTTAATATCATCACATTACTTGTAATACACTAATAAAGTTGAAATATTTATAGCTTAAAATAATAAAGTTAGCCATGATTTGTTAGCAGTTATTTTTGAATAAATGCTAATTGGAAAATATATACTACCAGTACCACCAAATTGCATTTAGCCTTGCCAGCCAATTACATTTTAGTTTGCCACCATAAACTCTTTAAACCAACATAAGGCCTAGGTCAAAAAAATGATCACTTTGATACGCTAATAAATTTAAGAGTAAAGACTCCTCCGTGCGCATTACTAACGGTAGCCTAAAACATTTAGCCATATATTTTCTAATGCATTATTTCAGTCATGTTACTGAGAAGTATTAGTAACTCACCTCAACCAGTGAATTAAGTACGTTAATTTCATGAAAATATAAGAATTAACATTGTTTTTAGATCTGGATATTACTGAGACTCCTCAGTAATATCCAAGGTTTAACCAAATTATTAATTTATGGTTTCTAATTCTTTGAAATTATGTGATATTAATGCTAATTAAATAAAATTTATGGGACGGACATTACTGAGAAGTCTCCATGATAAACTGTTAGATGAATACAAGGGTAGGTAAGTGGCATCTGAAATAAAAAAACTAGAAAGACGAAATAAAGCGCGTAAAAAAATTAATGAGTTATCTTCAAAAGAAGAGCATGTTCTAGTTATTCACTACTCATGTGAAAGTTTTTATGATCGACCCGAAGGGCAAACACCAAGAGTTACGTAGATTGCTGTTAGGAATTATGAGAGCGGACAAACAACATCATTTTCTATACATAAAATTGCTGAGTTAAAGCATGTTGAATTTGCTGAAATACAGCAGAATTACGATATGCTTGAGAAAGAAATGCTTCAAGAATTTTATGACTACATGAAGCACCATTCTTCGCATTACTGGATTCATTGGAATATGCGTGACATTAATTACGGATTTCCAGCTCTTGAACATAGGTTTAAGATTCTCGGTGGTGAACCATATATTTTGGATGATTCAAAAAAAGTTGATCTTTCAAGGGTCTTAGTAGCTCTTTATACCAATGGTTATGCCCCCCATCCTCGTATTGTTAAATTAATGGAAATGAACTTCATAACAGCTAAAGACTTACTTGACGGTCCAGGTGAAGCCGCA
Organism: Colwellia sp. PAMC 20917; assembly: GCF_001767295.1. Taxonomy (GTDB): domain Bacteria; phylum Pseudomonadota; class Gammaproteobacteria; order Enterobacterales; family Alteromonadaceae; genus Colwellia_A. The sequence goes on along the minus strand of NZ_CP014944.1, from coordinate 170,720 downwards.
GCTTTTGAAAATAAAGATTTTGTAAAGCTTCATCAATCTACATTACGTAAAGTAGATGTTTTCTGTAACTTTTTAGGGCGTACGCTTGATGGCAGCTTAATAACTAAATCTACTTGGTGGGAGTTAAATGGCGGCTCTTTAAAAGCACTTGGTGAGTTTATCTCAAATAATTGGATATTCACATTAATTGCCGGCGTCGTTGGTATTGCCGCTGGTATTTATACATTCATCTAAGTCATTTCAACGGAAAATTAACAGTTGGCCATCGCTTCGCGATTATAGCCGACCATTAATTTATGCTTAATGAGCCGCTGGTATTAATTTTGGTTCGCTGGAATCTGTGCAAATGAAAAAAGATGAAATCGTTGTCTCAGATGCACTAGTAACCCATTATTTAAATAAAGGGTACAAAACTGTAACTTATAGTGAGCCATCACAAGATCCACCAGATATAATCTTACAGATTGACCAGAATAGTTATCCGATAGAAATTACAAAAATTGATGAAAACTCTTTAAACAGAAGAACCAATTTTGCACATAGCTATGGAACATTTATTAAGCAAATAATTGCTCAAAAGCAGAGTGAAGTACCTAAAAATGTTAGTTATTATATTAGCGTTCGCCACTCAGGTACAAAAGTTGGAAAAATTCGGAAGAAGTTTATCCTTTTTTTTGATAAAAAAATTCTAGCTCAAGGGTTTTCAAATGATGAATACATATTTCTTGAAGGTAGTGTAAAAATAACATTTAAAAAACTAAATACTTCAAAAGGTGGTCAACATTTCCCTATGTCTTTTTCAACTGTTCCTGTGAGACAAAGTAATGATATTAAAGATTTTTTAAATAGCATGATAGAACCATTAGATGTTGGATTTCAAAGTATTGTAAGAAACAGTATTTGTGTGAAAAGTAAAAAATGTAGTGCTGTTAAGCCAACGATCTGGCTTGCACTCTATGATTTTTATGCAAATAAGTTTAATTCAGATGATAATGAACAGATATTAATGTATCAAAATGCTATCGCTAACATAACTGAAAAAGATAATTTTGATCGGATATTAGTTGTACTGGAAAGTGGTGCTGTTGTAAATTTGTTCGATAAACACACATAATAAGTTACTCAAACGTACGCTAAACAGTTGGCTGTTTCACTCCGTTCACAATTTTAGCCAACAAATTTTTGCCGCTTAACGTGGCGTTGGTATGACTCCCCACGTCAAGTTAAATACACTGATCCTTGTTCATTAATTTCAGAACCATTGTATTCACTTTTAGTATTAAGTGAGTTAACGCATAGAATGAAGCAAGTAATTTCGTCGGTTATCATGCTGATATTCGTGGATTACTAACTTGTTTGCTAGCAGCGCCTACCTTACTCATTTCGTCGTGGCACCTGTCTTCAGTCTATGTTCGCGGTTCAATAGCCGTTAGGCTATTGCCGTCCTAACGCCGTCGGTGATTGTGCCACACCCGATGCTTGATCCCATGCGCTAACTCAAAACTTTTATTCATGCAGGTACTCTCGATATTCTTAGCTTCACATCAATTTTTGGTAGCACTACCTCGCGAGAAATAGCCCAAATATAAGCGATCATTTCTCTGGCGATGGCCGTAACGACCACATTACGATGTTTGCCTTTATGCATGAGTCGTTGATAGCGGCGGCACAACCTCAGTTGAGCTTGCCAAGCCATATCAATAATTTCTTTGCTTAAGCCTTCTTGTCTTAATTGCATTTCTTTTGAAATATTGGCGTTGTGTTTATACGAATGTGCACCTTCGACCAGTAGTCGTCTTGCACGGCTGTTACCGCATTTGGTAATAGCACCTAAATGGCGTTTATCGCCACTTGAATGTTCGCTTGGTACAAGACCAAGGTAACTCATTAATTTTCTAGGATGGTCGAACCGTGATAAGTCACCTAGTTCGGCAATCACTCCTGTGGCGACTAATAACCTCACACCACGGAGCGCCTGTATCGCTTTAACTACAGGATAAAACCGCCAGTTTTTCACTTGATGTGTTAATTCATTATCCAGCCTTTTTAAGCGTTTTAGTCGTTCATTAATGGTTAAAACCGCTTCTTGCAAAACAATTTGCTGACAAGGATGAGGTAATACTAATTCAGCGAGCCAACGCAAATGTTGTAATGACCAGTTATCTTTTATTTTGCTGTTAATGTTGTTACGTAATAACAATGCTTTAAGTTGATATTTAGCATCCTTTAAGTCTTTCATGCCTGTTTCTCGTGCCCGAGATAAGTCCCGTACGGCTTCATCTTCGGGCTCAGGGACATAGATAGATGTTAAGTCTTCAGACTTGAGCAGCTTTGCAAGTTTGAGCGCATCACGTTTATCGGTTTTGATTTTATCTCCTGGTTTTTTAGGGATAAGAGAAGGTGCGATGACATAGCAACAATGATTAAGGCTGGTGAGAAAGCGGTAAATCCAATAGCCACAAGGACCTGCTTCGTAAACAAAATGAAGTGTGGCATCTGGATATTTTGATTGTAATTGTCGTGCAAGTTTTTTAAAGGCGGCTTTATTACTGAGTATTTTACCTAGATGAGTTGATTTAGCGCCACGTTGGTCTTCAATATAAGCGACTTCAGTAAATGTTTTATGGGTATCTAAGCCAATGAAAAGTATGTTATGTTTTATCATGCTAGCCTCTGTTTGATAATGTTGACACATATATTATGGCTCTGGTTTGTAAAACTAACCCACATTTAGAGGCTAGCACCTTGTGGGGGGTCATTGTGTCTATATTGCTACAGAGGTTTAATAGAAGCATCATTTATTAGCTAGCTTTTATGCAAGTTTAGTTTCAGTAGTTATCTTGATGTTTATTGATATGCAAAAAAGTTCTGGTACATCAATTGTAGGTGGCTTACTTTTAATACATATTATTTTTGTTTGCTGTCTTGTTCTTGCATATCCACTAATTTATATTCGTTCTCAATTCAAATTAAAAAAATTATAAAGTGTAATCCTACTTGTTTTAACAGGCTTTATTTTAGGTGCACAAGTTTCAAATACAGGTATAAACCTAAGGTCAGCTATTGGCTCAGGCTGTGTGAAAACAATTTTGAACTTGCGTAAGTTGGAAATATCAACGAAAAAGGGCTCTGTAGATTTAAATCTGTAGTAAGTTTGGTGTCAAACTACCTTTGAATTTACATAGTGTTGTATAAAATTGTAAGCTGAGAGTTTTCACACAGCCTTGGCTAGTAGCCGAAGTATTAATTTAGTCACTTGAAGCTTGCGTTTAGTGCACAAATTATCTTAACCTCTTAGTTGCAAACCTAATGTTATTCAGTGGTCATTGTAAATGTTATTCGATGGCAGTGTGGGATGATAATGACTAGCAGTTCTTATGTAATTGGGTGGCAAAATTGATGTAATTATCCACCAATAGATATAAGTTATTATGTTCTGTAATAGTCATGATTTATCAGGCATCACCACTAAGGTTACTCGAGGTATTTAATTTAGTGATTCGTTCGAATATATAGAAAGGGTAAGAAGGTATGTCGAGAGAAATAAAGTGAACATTATCTAATTCTAGTTATTCACATAAATATTTACTTGGCATATTTTTACTTTTTAGCTATAGTCAATTGATATAACCAATTAACAAATCTGATTTTGATTTTTTAGATAATTAAATTTTGTTAATCAATGGCTTACTTTTGTTTTTGAAGTGAATACTAGAGTTCAAATCTCTATCTCACCGCCAAACAAAGAAAAACCGCTAATCGAAAGATTAGCGGTTTTTTGCTTTTTGATAGTTATAAATTTTAAATAAGGGTTTATAGCACTAAACCTTCGAGTAGAGTTCAAATCCACTCTCACCACCAAACAATGAAAAACCGCTAATCGAAAGATTAGCGGTTTTTTTCTTTTTGAAAGTTAGAAATTATAAGAAAGGGTTTATAGCGCTAAACAATTTTTTCAAACAGACTTTGTGGCGCAAGTAATCGCATTTCAAGTTCTTGCATTGGTATTTTTGATAATAATTCTTTTAGCAACTCCTCTTCACTATTTACTATGGCAGTTTTCAAGGCTGCGAAATTCGCTATACTGTGTTTATTTTGATCCATTATGTTAGACCCTGTTAGTTACGTTTCGTTAATTTCTTGTTTTAAAGTTATCGTTTGCGGTTAGCAATATGAATGTATCTTTTGCAATGCCGCGGTTCTGATCAGCTAGGGCTTAAACTGAAGCAATAACAAACAAGTCCATAAAACGGTTTACTGCTTTGGACTCAAGCGTGGCTTGATCTTTAAACAGTGTGAAAATAGTTTTGCATTGATGGCTCGGAAACCGCGTCGCTAAGTTCGCTTTGAACTTTTGCTCCAATAGCGGGATCCCTTCTTGGCGACGGCGACGATGTCCCACAGGGTATTCCACTAGCACTTCTTCTGTGCTGCTGCCATCGTTGAAAAAAATTTGAATGGCGTTAGCGATAGCGCGTTTATCTGCTTCTAAATACTCTGCGGTAAAGCGTTTATCTTCGACAACCTCCATTTTGTCTCGCAGTTCATCAATAATGGGATGCGCGGCATGAAAGTCGTCTTCGTAATGTTCGGCGGTTAGCCCTCCAAACGCCAGCGGCACCGCAACCATATACTGCAAACAGTGGTCACGATCTGCAGCATTAGCAAGTGCACCTGTTTTAGAAATAATGCGAATGGCCGATTCGTGGGTGCGAATGACGATTTTCTTAATATCCGCTAAGCGACTTTTCACCTCAGGATGCAGGATAACCGAAGCTTCCGCGGCAGTTTGCGCATGGAACTCTGCGGGGAAAGAAATCTTAAACAAAATGTTTTCCATCACGTAAGAACCATACTCTTGAGAAAACGAAAACTGACGTTCAGCCTCTGGTTTAAGTGCTTGGTCTTTATTCGTCTTCGAAAAAGAGACGTCGTAAAAGCCCCACTGCGGAGCGGTTAATACGCTTGGAATGCCCATTTCACCGCGCATCGACATGTCGGCCAAACGCACAGCTCTTGAGGTCGCGTCGCCCGCGGCCCAAGATTTACGAGAACCCGCATTGGGTGCGTGACGATAGGTGCGCAGCGCAGAGCCATCGACCCAAGCTTGCGAGATCGCCGCCATGATTTGTTCTCTATTGCCGCCCATCATTTTTGTGATGACCGCCGTTGAGGCCACTCGAACTAATAATACATGGCACAAACCAACGCGATTAAAAGAATTTTCTAGCGCTATTACGCCTTGAACTTCATGCGCCATGATAATGGCTTCAAGCACTTCTCGCATGGTAAAAGGCTGTTCGCCCTTCGATAGCCTGACCTGAGATAAATGATCAGCCACTGCCAAAATGCCGCCTAAATTATCCGATGGATGTCCCCATTCAGCAGCCAACCAAGTGTCGTTGTAATCGAGCCAGCGGATAATACAACCTATGTCCCAAGCGGCTTTAATCGGGTCGAGCGACAACGATGTTCCCGGCACTCGCGAGCCTTTAGGCACAAGGGTGCCTTGTACTATAGGACCAAGGTGTTTTGTACATTCAGGAAAGCGCAGCGCTAGCAATCCGCAACCGAGGGTGTCCATTAAACAGTTACGCGCGGTATCGAGCGCTTTTTCACTGGTGACTTCAAAATTCATGACATAATCTGCGATATCTTGGATGACATGATCGTAATCGGGACGGTTGTTAATATCTGTATTACTATTCATTTCTTATCCTTATTCGTTTGATTTTTTAAGATGAGATGATAACTTCGATATTTTTATCCTGACGGATTTACTATGTATCGTCACTTTATAAAAAATGACGTTTTTCTTTACCTATACTCTAAAGTCATTAAGGTAAAAAGTTGGTTTTAAAAAACCATTTGGCCTACTGTTTGCGCGAGTGTAAAAGGAGTATGAGCCGCAGTTATTGAGCCGGAGGTCATGCTTAGTCTTTGTAGTAAAAAATCGCGTATCTTCAATTGAATCCTCTTTAGAGCGCTGGGGAGTCGCAAGTAATACTCTCGTAGTGTTCTGCCTATTTGCATAGTCTCAGGCTTATTTATAAATAAGCCTGACGGTATTATTGGAATAATACCTTGAATTAAAAACAGAATCTTAAACCTGCCATCAGGCTGGTGTAAGATTTCTTACCGCCTTCGGCGATTAGGTAGTCGGCCGTTTTACCAAAGCCTTGATTAAACTTAAGCCCGATATAGGGCGCAAATCTTTTAGAAAATTCATAGCGTAAACGCAACCCTAGTTCAGCAGATGATAATCCAGATCCAATTCCCATAGATGCATCATCGGAAGAAAGCGGGATTGCCAGTAATATTAACAGTCGTTTCGGAAATGGTTAAATCAAACTCAGTTCCCGTTAACATGGGATGTTTTGGATTAAACTTAGCCGAGCCTTGCGAGATATAATCATTGCTGGCAAAGGCTGATGGAATTTTTGTTGCAACGGCATCTGCTACTGAGGTTAATGCTAAACCGCGGACAAATTGACATCGATTAATTATCGAGTGTGTGTTTTTAGTTGAAGAGGTCATCATTAACTCCTTAAAAATAATAAATAAAAGGCTTTGTTTGAAGGTGAAAATAGTCGTTCATCATAAAATTTATAGATAGAGCTAGATTAAGCTAGTATTCACCCTCGTTCGGTGCAACACCGAACAGATTGAATAGGATATTTGATGCAAACTGACAAATCATAACTCTATTAACAAAGCAATTATTTATTGTTTTTAATCTTTAATCTGGAGTAAATACATAATGTTACATACAATTAATGATTTAAAAATATCACCATTCAGGCCTCTGATGGAGATATTGGATTGACCAAAGATCTTTATTTTGATGATAAGCATTGGGTGATCCGATATTTGGTGGTCGAAACGGGGTCTTGGTTATCAAGCAAAAAAATATTGCTTTCCCCCATATCAATCAAAGAGTTTAATCAGGAGCATAAGAAGCTTACTGTCACAATCACAAGAGAACAGGTAAAAAAAAGTCCTGAAATAGATAGCGAAAAACCGGTCTCTAGGCAGCATGAGGTCGATCATATGGCATATTATGGTTACGAACATTACTGGGGTAACACAGGTATTTGGGGAAGTGAACCGAGTCCTAACATGATGGCACTTGGTTATTATAGTGTCGCGCCAAAGCCAGATAACTTAGATAACCCAGAGATATCCGCAGACATCAAGGCTGCACTATCACGGGATAATGATCATCATCTACGCAGTAGTCATGCAGTGGTGGGTTATCACCTTGATGCAATAGACGGTGAATTGGGTCACTTGCAAGGTATGTTAATAGATATTGACACTTGGGCTATTCGTTATTTAATTATTAACACCAGTAATTGGTGGTTGGGTCATTTGGTTTTGATTGCGCCTAAATGGATTAAAGAGGTGAGTTGGCCTACCACAAAAATTTATGCTGATATGACGCAGCAGCAAGTGAAAGATGCACCAACGTTCGATCCCTCAGTGCCTTTTAGTCTTGAACATGAGCAAAATCTGCAAACTCATTATAGTCGTAATGATGAATAACATTATTACCTCTCTATGATGGCTTTCTGCTTTCTTACTTTTTAGCATTTGAAGAATCATATTCTCAGGCCAAAAACGGATAACTGAGACACAAATCCATCCAAAAACTTTGTTCATAACCTAAAAGTTGATGAGGGATTATAAGCACTCCAAAAACACTGAGAGCAAGAAAGCTCTGCTGTCCTTAGCATATTCTGAGAAGTTTTAAGTAATAGACGACAGTTCGCCGACTTGGATACAAATTACTATGCCACCCATGCTAATTCTACATCAAATTACTATGCCACCCATGATAATTCTACACAATAATAATACTCTGAAACACGCTATCCATTGGTCAACAACAATGCATGTACTCCATCTTGTAAGCCTTTGTATATCGATTTTTATAGATGTTGACTAAATGAGTGAATTTCAGGCAAGCTTTACTTCTCCCCCAAGGTAGCTGTATTTTTCTTGCTTTTTTTGAATGTAGCTATGTTTACGCGCTATTCAAACAAGCTTGAGCATTTGCTTTACCGTGTGCTCGCTTTAACCCCACGTGCTCAGTAAATTCACACAAATGCTCTGCGGTGCCGACCGCACCAGTGAATATACCTTCAAAGTTTGTGGTGAGTTTGAGCCAACTTTCATCGCTGATGTGAAGTCTTGACAGTATATTTGCGGCTCTAGTTTCGATAGCGCCTCGTTTGTCTGCTCTTATTACGCGACCTGTTTCATCTACAAGGGTTAAATAGTCCTTCAAGTTAAAGCGGATACCGGAGGTTTTAGCTTGCTGTTCATGGCCAGTAAAAGGTAATAAGGTTGTCGGTTGCTCTCCCATGATGGCTGCTTTGATACGCAGTTGAATACTGGTAAAGCTCGATTGCTCAGGTGTTGAGGCAATGCCTGCACGCACTGGATTTAAATCTACATAAGCCATACAAGCAAGTAATGCCCCTTCATCGAGCAGGGCTTGTGATTTAAAGCGTCCTTCCCAAAAGTGCCCTGTGCATTTATCTTCTTTATTGGCCTGTCGAGCAATAGGCTCGTTTAATGCCCGCATAAACCAACTGATATCGATTAAGCGCTGTTTATAGACCTGTGCTGTTTCTTCAACCATTTCTATTTCGAATGTCGTTAATGATTGCTGTCGCTGATATTGACGGGTTAACAGGGTGCCTTTAAACAACGTATGCCAACGAGACAGTACCTCGAACGTCGTCCAGTTGTTAACTTGTTCACTATCAACATGAAGGACTAAATGTAAGTGATTATTCATGACAGCGTGAGCACAAATATCAATAGCAAAGACCTGAGATAATGTAAAAATACGTTGTTCAATCCAATTACGCCTGTGCTCATAACTGACACCGGTTTCTTTATCAATACCACATAAAAAGGCTTTTCGAACGGTTTGACTGCAAATATGATAATACGGCGTATCAGATAAACTGATTTGTTGTGAACGAGGCTTGGGCATAACAATCACCACACTTATAAGAGGGTACATTAAGTGTAGTTTATTGTTCAAAAAACAAACAAGTTATTGTGGGTGGCTTAATTAGTATTTAATTTACGCAGTATCTGCCATTAATAAACAGCTTGATTGAACTTCTAAGCTCAAAGTAATGTTGTCTTTACTTGCTTGACTTTTAAATAAGGTCATCACATTTTCAATTAATGACATTAGGTTGATTTGTGCCAATTTTGGTTGGGGTAGAGCGGTAATTTGATGAAAGCTTTTTAAAACCAAATGGTTAGGATATATCCATCATTTTATGCTTGTTGATTAGGCTTTGATTGCGTTCTTTGTTATTTTGGGGGCCTATGTTTTTTATCTATTTAAAATCAATAAGGTTACAAATATTTATTGGGAACGAGTTTAAAATTTGCTATGTTAAGTTATCAAATATATTCATAGCTTCTCAGTTTAAAGAGCCGCACCCCCTTTACTCTTTGTCGTATGAAGTCAGATAAATAAGAAGAGTTTTTTGCAATTATTTAGCACTCACAAGCTTCGTAATATTCAAGCGCAAGAGCAAGCAATAAAAAAACATGCCATTTTAGTTGTTGATGACGAAGTTGCAAACCGCAAAGTTATTACTTCTATTCTTCAATATGAATTTATCGTTTTAGAGGCTAGCAATGGGGTTGAAGCGATTGAGCTTGTTCAGAAACATCCTAATCCCGAAAGCATCAGTATGGTGATCAGCGATCAGCGCATGCCACATATGAGTGGAGTTGAATTGCTAAGTCAGTTAGCTAAAATAATTCCTAAATCTGTGCGAATTATTGTTAGTGGTTATACCGATGTCGAATCTTTCATCGGGTCTATCAATAAAGCCAATATTTATAAATTTATTATTAAACCCTTTGAACGCGCCGATTTTCTATGGACTATAGAACGCGCACTTGAAAACTTTGAGTTACAACAAAAGCATGATACGCATTTATTATCCCTTGAGTACATCGTAGCAGAAAGAACGAAAGAGCTTGCTGATAAAAATATCGAACTTGAACAAGCTTATAAAAAGCTAGAAGACATTAGCTTAACCGATCCGTTAACTCAATTGAAAAATCGTCGCTATTTAGATAAACATATTGATGCTAAAGTCGCTCTGTCTTTAAAAGCATTTCAAAATTGGCAAAAAGACACCACAAAACCTTTGCCTCATAATGAACAACTCACTTTTTTTATGCTCGACTTAGATAATTTTAAATCAGTAAATGATACATATGGTCACGAATTTGGAGATGAAGTTCTTAAAAGCATTAAACCCTTACTAGAAACTTTATTCCGTAGTTCCGACATATTTATACGCTTGGGGGGAGAAGAATTTTTAATTGTTGTAAGAGACATAAATCAAACGGATGCACAAATACTAGCAGAGCGATTACGTAAAACCATTAAGCAATATGTATTTGTTGTTAACTCATACACAAACTTTTCTGTAACTTGTTCAATAGGTTATGTTCAATATCCTTATATTACCGAACAACCAAATGCGTTAAGTTGGCAACAGGTAGTGAAACTTACAGATAAAGCACTTTATCTAGCTAAAAATAATGGCAGAGATGCATGGGTTGGACTGAGTCATCTAAACAATAATATCAATGAGAATGAAATCACAAAACTGCTAGATCTAGATGAAATATTAACTCAAAATAACACGATTAATTTAGTCAGTAATATCACTTTAACCATCAAGTAATGTAAATCAGCCGTGAGCCTTGTTTAGTTATGCTATTACCTCCATATTTCAATATTTTTTCTATTTATAAACCATCTAATATTCAACGCAGAATATTGGCTTATTTCCTCAACATATTAGCTATGGTTTTTGTCTTGCTTTACTTTTTATTTATTAGTAATTCAATGGCTTATGGAGGCAATCTAAAGCCTCAATTGAAATTTCAAGACCTACTCATCGATGAAAACATTGTGGCAATGGATTTTATTGAAGATAAACAGGGCATGTTATGGATAGCATCAGATAGCGGGTTTTATAAGTTTGATGGTATTGAGATGCAACATTATGTACAGAATAAACAACAAAATTCAATATTAAGTAATGCAATCAATACCTTATTTTTAGATAGTCAGGGCAATATTTGGTTAGGCTATAAGCATGCTGGACTATCACGTTTTGATCCCGTCACAGAAAAATTTATTCACTTTTCCTTGCCTACTGCTAATCATAATAAAGTTGCTTATGAATTTTCGGGGAATGCTATAGAAACTATTGTCGAAGATAAATTTCATAATATTTGGGTTGGTAGTGATGTTGGACTCACTCAAATTACTCCTAAAAAAGAAGGTATAGAAGCAACAACAGATGACTTTGAAATACTATCATTTACCAATGCACCATTTACTAACAGTGTCGTTAACCGTCTTGTCATTGATAAACAACAAAATCTTTGGGTTGGTAGTGATCTAGGGTTACATTTTGTCAATATTTCACAGCTGAACAGTTCTACTGTGGCTTTTAATAAAATAAGCTCACTTTTCAAAGAGTTAAAATTACCTTTAAATAACTCAAAATCGATGAGTGTCGTTAGTTTATTGGCTGATAGTGATCAAACATTATGGATAGGTACTAGTGATCAAGGGGTGTTTAGTTTAAATATTACTGATATGTCAAAAGGATTATTGAATTTAGCAAATGATAACAGTATTACGCCAAGGTTTATTAATCATTCTCTTCGTAATGTTGAAGACATTAAGCAAGATAATAACGGTGATATTTGGTTTGCGACTAAATCTGGATTAGGCTTATTCAGTGCAACGCAGCAAGTTTTTTATTTGTATCAACACAACGCAGAAGATCTGACAAGCTTAGCTACAAATCTTATTTATAACATTTTTATTAATCAACAAGGTATTTTGTATCTATCTATTCCATTTACTATTCAAACAGTTAACACCAATAGTACATGGTTCAAAACCATCCCTATTAATACTAAAAATAAAAACATGTTGCAAAGTAAAGCAGTGGTTACGGCAGATTTTGATAATCAACAAAATTTATGGCTCAGTGGTATTGGTACCGGTTTGTCTAAGGAATTTAAAGATAAAAAGAGTAAAAACAAAAGTAACGAATCAATATTAGTCAATTCAAAGAGCTGTGCACCACATTGCTTTATTAATTATCAACTTTTAGATAAAAATGCCAAACCGGACAAAAACAGTATATTTTATTTAGATGAAGGTGGTGTAGTAGGCTTTAAAGAAGATTCACAAGGGCGCATTTGGCTAGGATTATATAATAATGGCGTCTATAAAGTGTCTGCTAATAAGCATTACAAAACTCATTATAAATATGATAAAGAAAAGCCAAATAGTTTAAGTAGCAACTGGCGTAATCGCGTTATTATTGAAGATTCAGATCAACGTATATGGGTAGGTAATCAGGCGGGAATTAATTTATACGATGATCTTAAAGACACTTTTGTTCGTGTTCCTATACTGGATAATAATGCTCAAACAATACTTTCAGTATATATAAACGCCATTGGAGAAACAAAGGATCATTTATTAATAGGTAGCGGAGATGGTCGTTTATTTTATTTAACCGAGACAGGAAACAAGCAAAATAAAGATCAAAAATTAAGTTTTGAAAATATAAAAATACGATTAAAAAATGGTGAAAATAAATATTTCACATCAATTACTTCTATCACAGAAACTCAGGATGGTGCTATTTGGCTATCAACCTTGACAACAGGTCTGCTTAAGGGAAGTTTAGTTACTATTAAAAGTGGTGAGTTGATCTTTATTGGTGATATTTATGATCATCGACAAGGATTGAATAACAATAATATTAGCGCTTCTCACGCAGACTTAAATGACAATAACCGCTTGTGGTTACATACCGAATTTGGAATTTCAGTATTTTATATTGACCGTGAACGTTTCTATAATTTCAGCTCTATAGATGGTATATCAAGTGTAAAACAATGGATAAACTGTGCAGATCAAGCTAAAAATGGTGATATATATTATTGTGGCCCAGAAGGTGTTGTATATTTTTCACCAAAAGATATTAAGTTAAATACCCGTATTCCCGAAGTAGTCTTAACTCGATTTTACGTAAATAACAAAGTAGTTAACATTGAGCATGAAGACGAAATACAGCTATTTAAACAAGATAATAAACATTACAATTTACTGACTAAAAATATTAATTTTACTAACAGTATTACGCTAAACCATCAACAAGGTAACTTTGCTTTTGATTTTGCCTCTCTGGATTATACCGCGCCATTAAAAAATAAATATAAATATATGCTTGAGGGCTTTGATAACGAATGGATAACGACCAATGCAAAACGCCGGCATGCTAATTACAGTAATATTCCCGCGGGCGAATATATATTTAAAGTCAAAGGTAGTAATAATCATGGCTTTTGGAATGAAGGTGGTGCAAAAATTAAAATTATTGTCCTACCACCTTGGTATTTGACTTTATGGGCTAAAACCATTTTTATCTTAATTTTTAGTTTACTAATTTTTAGCTTTATACGTTATCGTACTCAACAACAAACAAAAATATTAACACAACGTAGCATTGACCTAGAACTAGCAGTTAATGAACGAACCGCTGAGCTTAAAAATGCGCAAAAAACAATTGCAATTCAAGAAAGGATGTCCTCTCTAGGTACACTCAGCGCAGGCATCTCCCACGAAATTAACAACCCAACCAATTTTGTTTATGGTAGCTGTCAAAATATGGATGTTGACTTAACACGCTTTAAGCAATTTATATATGATTTAGCCGGTGACGATGCCGATGAGGAAGTTCTTTCCGCGTTTGAACACAAATTCATCTCTTTACATGAACATCTCGATATTATTGGTGAAGGTGCGCAGCGGATCAAAAAAATCGTCAGTGGATTAAGTGAATTTTCTCGCTCAGATAAAGACGAAATGGAAGTCATCCCAATTAATCAATGCATAGAGAGCACAGTTGAATTGGTTAAAACCGAATATAAGGATGTTACCCATTTTGAATTAGTATTTACAAATAATCCTGAAGTATTTTGTTTCCCCTCCAAAATTAATCAGGTGATAATGAATTTATTAATTAATGCTGGTCAAGCCATAAAAGCTAATTCACCAAACAAATGTGATGATTATTTTGGTAATATCCGCATCTGTAGCGCTATTGTTGATAATAATTGTGTACTCAAAATTTATGATAATGGGAAAGGTATTGCAACAGGCCATATAACTAAAATTTTTGAACCATTTTTCACTACTAAAGAAGCAGGCGAAGGCACCGGGCTTGGCTTATCGATCAGTTATGAAATTATTCAACAACATGGAGGAAGTTTGTCGGTCGAAAGCACTGAAAATGTTGGCACTTGTTTCACTTTAGTTTTACCACTTAGCCAGCATAACGATATCGAGTCTGGAAAATCTAGCTGTCCTGTTTTATGATCAAACTAATATGTCAGATGACTCAGGATGCTTTCCCAGATATTTAACAATATAATTAATGGGATAAGTGACTGGAACATCCAAGATAATAATATATCAATCATAAGGATAGTTGGAAAATCAGGAGGAATTCATGGCATTTGGTGATTAGATAAATCACCGAATATCCCTGGCCGGTAAACACCATGAATGTAAAAGCCATCTTGAACAATAGGCTGACACTTGTCACCTTCAATATGCAAAAAATGCGTTTTAAGACGCTATGTGCATAGCCTGATGCACGATGGCGCTGCATGCATTACTGGCATGGAGGAGGAATAGATTCTAAAGCCTATGAAAAAAATAACATTAAACGTGCCGACAGGCTCCGTTCTAATAGCAGTAGCAGATTGAATCAGGTTACATTTATGCCGCAATATGTTACCTGTATGGGCGCATATTCACCCGCCCGACCATACAGGTGGATTGGTCAAGTTTAGATGACCACAAAGGCCACTTTTAGCTACGTGCACTGCTGGTCTTTGATGGCCACATTGTGACGTTATATCAAGAAGTGCATTACCTTTTAAAAATAAAAAGAGAGTTGCTTTGTTCATTAGCTTAAGGGCAAAATAAAAGAAAAACGTCACAAGGAGATATAAGTGAAAAATACAAAATTGACCTACAGTGTTTTTTCTTGCCTACTACTATTATTAATGTCGTGCTCACTTTTTGCCAAAGACACTATCCCTGAGCCTTTAACACCTTGGGTGTCTTGGGTATTGAAAGGGCACGAAAATCTATCTTGTCCTTTCATCAATAATACTAACTTTGCTGAAAAGCAGAATCATATTTGTGCTTGGCCAAGTACGCTGGTAATAGATGTAACAGACAGTTCAGCAACGTTTAAACAATCATGGCAGGTATTAACGAAAAGTATTATCCCTTTACCCGGAAATGTTAATAACTGGCCACTTGCGGTAAAGGTTAATAACAAAGACTTTCCTGTATTTAGTTATAAAGGCAAACCCGCTATTGAATTAGGCAAAGGTACTTATGTTATAGCAGGTCAATTTGAATGGTCAAAAATACCGCAAAGTATCGCTATCCCTGAACAATACGCCTTCGTTAAAATGACAATTAATAACCAAGTCATCGCCTTTCCTAAAATAGAAAATAATGAGCTATGGTTACAAAAGTTTGAAACGAGCCAAGAGCAACAAGACTCTCTTGATATAACGGTTGCAAGACGAATTGCAGACGGCGCTTATATAAAGCTTGAAACCTTCATGAGTATCAATGTGTCAGGTCAAATGAGAGAAGTAAAACTCGGCAAGGTACTGCCTGAAGGGTTTGAACTGATTGGCATTGAATCACCTGTTTCCTCATTTTTAGATGGTGACGGTATCTTGCACGCTAAAGTGAAACCAGGCAGTTGGGAAATAAAGGTGCTAGCTTATGCACCCGCTACTTTATTAACGTGGCAAAAACCTGAACAATCTCATCATTGGCCAAAAGAAGAAATTTGGGTTTTTGAAGGGCATGAAAACTTGCGACTGGGTAAAGTTGAAGGTGCAAAAATGGTTGATAGTAGTCAAGCAAATATGCCCAATGCTTGGTATGAGCTACCGAGTTATTTAGTTAATAACGACGATTCACTGCGTTATGATATTCAACATAGAGGAAAGCCCTTACATTTAGAAAATCAACTTAACTTGAAACGCACCTTATGGCTTTCATTTGATCATTCAACTTACACCTTTAATGATGATATTAATGGCGCAATGATCAATGATTGGCGTTTAAGTATGAAATCTCCTTATTTATTAGAGTCTGCAGAAGACCAAGATGGCTCAGTATTAATTACCACCAAAGAACCCAATGAAAGGGGCATCGAAAACCGTTATCCACAGGTGAAAATTGAAGCAAGAGGTATTATCAACTCAGCCAAACAACTACCTGTTAGCGGTTGGAACAACGATTTTGAGCGGGTATCATTGAAGCTAAATCTGCCTCCAGGCAATAAATTGTTTGCCGTGTTTGGAGCCGATACCGTGTCAAACAGTTGGTGGTCAAGTTGGTCAATTTGGGCAAGTTTTATTGTTTTATTATCTTCTTTAATGGCGAGTCGATTGATTAATGTCACCGCAGGTATTGCCACTGCGGTAATGCTGCTTTTTATATATCAAGAAATAAACGCGCCTGTGATCGCCATTCTTAATTTACTTTTGGCGATCGTTATTAAAAAGCATCAACCCTTTGAACGCATGAAAGTCTTAGTTAAGGCTTATTGGGGGATCAGTATAACGGTTGCTATTGGCGCGATATTATTATTTTCTGCAACCCAATTACGAACCGTGATACACCCTCAGCTGGAGTCACGAGAATCAAGTGCAGACAGTTATAGAGAACGAGTAGTTGTAAAAAACAAAGAAGCACAGATGAGCAGAAAGCGCAGTGATGTTATCTCCTCAGCAGATCTAATGAGTGCACCTGTTGAAAGAATCATAGTGTCAGGTAGTCAAGTGAAAATGGCTGAATTAATGATGGAGCGTTATCAATCTGATGCGTTAATGCAAGCTGGCTCTGGTATTCCAAGTTGGCAGTGGAATAGCTATCAAATTAATTGGAATAGTCCTGTTGCTAAAGATCAAACGTTCGAGGTGATTGTTTTATCAAAAACCATCTATAGGTTCATTAAGATACTGGGTATATTGTTGACCTTGATTTGGCTGTTTTTAATATTAAAAGAAGTCATTAGCGAGGCATACACTAAAATTAAACCTCCAGCAGTCGCGAGTATGTTGGCTTTATTGTTCTTAATGCCGAGTTATATACCTAATGTTGAAGCCGCCGATTTCCCCAATCAAAAGCTCTTAGATGAACTTAAGGTGAGGCTGACAGAAGCGCCATCGTGCGTGCCTGATTGTGTTGCTATCAATAGATTACACGTTAGCATTGATGAGAAAGAATTAACCTTGGTGTTATCTGTTCATGCTAATACTGCAACTGCGTTAGCTTTACCTAAGTCTGAATTTTGGCGACCAGAAAAATTATTACTAGGTGAGACTTCAGATGAAAATAAAATTGAAAGCTTAGTTAACTATAAAGGTTGGATATATATTCCTATTGCCCAAGGATTATCTACCATCACCTTGTGGGGGCAGGTGGCTCCCGTTGATGAATTCCAACTTGAATTTAAAGATAAGCCTAAGCACGTTAATATATCCTCTTCAGTCACTTGGGAAATTGTTGGTCGCCAAGCTGACCGGTTAACGGGCAATACCTTGGCCTTCTTAGCAACCAATACCGATAAAAAGGAAAACGAAAATCAGCAAATTTCAACTCGTTATAGTACACAGCCCTTTGTTAAAGTGACTAGAGAACTGACTGTTGACCAATTATGGACGATACGCACTAAGGTTGAACGAATAGCGCCGAATAGCGGTTCAATAAATATTAAGGTTCCTTTAATAGCCGGTGAAAATATTACCAGCGCAGAGGTTATTGTTGAAGATAATCAAGTGGCAGTTACTTTACCCGCAGGAGTTAACTTTTTTACCTGGACTTCTATCGTTGCTCAACAACAAGACCTTCGTTTGCACGCTAAGCCTGAACAGCCGTTAATTGAGCTATGGCGAGTGATTGTTAGTCCTGCGTGGCATGCAAATCTTTCTGGATTACCAATAATTCTAGAAGACCAAGACAATAATGATTATTATCGATACTCTTTCTATCCATATCCCGGAGAAAGCCTCGATCTCACCATTACCCGACCTGTTCCAGTAAAAGGTGAAGTGTTAGCCATTGATTCAGTGAATTACACCATTGAGCAAGGCACACGTACATCAACGCTAAGTTTATCTTTTGATTATCGAAGTACACGTGGTGGCGAGCATATTATTGAATTGCCGCGAAGTTATCAGTTAAAAGAAATTAGAACGGATAACAAACTGATTAATCTTCAATTAGAAGCCGATAAACTGGCAATTCCAGTACTGCCTGGTAAACATAATGTCCAGATACTGATGCGTGCCAGTGTTGAAGAAGAAATGTTGTTTTCTGCGCCAAAAATAAACTTAAATGCGCCAATAAGTAACATTACCAGTATTATTAATTTGAGTAGTCAGCGCTGGATACTTTCTGCTAAAGGTCCTCTACTGGGGCCAGCGGTACTTTATTGGGGGGAGTTGTTAGCTTTTATTTTATTAGCTTTACTCGTCTCAAGAGTGAATTTTTCACCCTTAAATACCGTGAGCTGGATAATCTTAGGCTTTGGCTTAAGTTTAAGTAATTGGGGAGTGTTAATGCTAATGGCGCTGTGGTTTGCTGCTATCACTGCTAGTACTTATCGACCAAAAAATATTAATCGACTTTCATATAATGCATCGCAGGTTTTATTGTATCTGTTATCGATTGTCGCCATCGTGTCGCTTTTACTTGTGGTTCCGGCCAGCCTGTTGAGTTCGCCTAGTATGGGTATTGAAGGTAATTATTCATACGGTAACCACCTGCAATGGTTTTCAGATAAATCGAGTGGTTTGTTACCCCAAGTATCGGTGGTGAGTATCTCAACCATTTTTTATAAAGGTATTATGTTGGTTTGGGTTATTTGGCTTAGTTTTGCTTTTTTAAGTTGGATAAAATGGGCTTGGAAAGCGCTTGGTCAACAGGGCTATTGGCGAAGTGAACTCAGTAAGCAACTAGACGAAAAATAATAGCTCGTTGCAACAAAACTAGATCTATTTGAAATATCAAATGAAAATTTGATTAGATCTAGTGCTTTCATTGGTAACGGCAATAGGAAGTGTTTATTATGTAACATTTGGCATTTGCCACCCATTATTGATTATTTAACGCGGAACTTACATGAATTTAGAACAAGCTTTATTGGTAATCGCTACTGCACATGGCAACGAACTACCTGTTGAAGCGCTAGAAGCAGTTAAAATGAATTGGTCAGTGTTTTATCCTGATTTAGAGCGACTCATCGATCAATTTATTACCGATGATACTTCGCTTACCGATGAGCAACAGGCGATTTTATTTTTCGGCACCTTATTACTAGCAGAATTAAAATATGTTCCCGCGTTGTCAAAATGTCTGCAGTTATTCTCGCGCAGTGATTCCTTTTTAACTCCCCTTGAAGGGGTGTTTGGAGATGCTCTTACTGAATTAACGCCAACCTTATTTTATAATGTGGCAGATGGTAATACACAAGTATTGTCTGATTACATTGTTGATGGTCATCAAGCGATGTACTGCAAAGCTTCTGCTATTGAAGCGGTGTTTGCTCAATACGAAGTGGGTGTCATTGATAAGACGGAATTAAGTGAACATGTAACTCGCTGGCTAGCAGCCTTTTTGGCTTTACCTAATCCAATCAGTAGTTTTTTAATGAGTGCATTAGCCGATTCTTGTATTGAATATCAACTTGATAATTTCAAACATCAGTTTGTAGAATTATGTGATAAAGACTTATTTGACGAAGACCGCTTTAAAAAATCTGAGGTAAAGGCCTGGCACAGGGGAGATGCACCTAAGCTGATAGAGTCTGGTATTATTCAGGCAGAGTTTAGTGTCGTTGATACGTTAAAGGCATGGATTGATGATGACTCTGAAGATGAGCTAATCGATACACTTCCAAGTGAAGGCCATGATATATTTGAGTCGTTAATGGCTGAAGGTGGTTTATTAGCTAATATCCTTTATGACGAAAAAACAATTTTAGAGAACAGCGTACCGGTGAGTTCATTAGCTATGGCTGGACGTAACGATCCATGTCCTTGTGGTAGTGGCAAAAAATATAAAAAGTGTTGCTTACAGTAAAACACAGCGCTGGCATTTACTTTAAAGAAAAATGATACAGCGCAAGTAAACCCGTGCCTATATTTATCTCGTCAAAATAGAAAAACCGCTCATTGAAAGATTAGCGGTTTTTTACTTTCTCAAGGGAATATTTCATTAAAATTAATCACTATATCAGTTATCTTTTGGATGATTAATTATACCAGTAAATGACATCAATCTGTCATCATCAATGTAAAAATCAACATTTTATTAACAAATTTCGTTTGACGCGTCTTTGTTGCTTGCACATTTATTTTTTCTCAATACAATCAATGACAATTAAAGTTTATAGTGAAAATAACATGAAAAAATTAATCCTAGCACTTTGTTGTGCTTTGGTAAGCTTGTCTGCAAGTGCCTTAACTACGCTTGAAGATGTTAAGTCTTTTACCTTAGACAACGGTATGACCATCATCGTATTAGAAGATCATTCTATCCCTAATGCCAACATGTATTTATTCTGGAAAGTAGGCTCTAGAAACGAATATCCTGGCATAACAGGGCTTTCACATTTTTTTGAGCACATGATGTTTAATGGTGCAAAAAAATACGGCCCTAAACAGTTTGACCGTTTAATGGAAGCTGCTGGTGGAGCTAATAACGCTTACACTTCCGAAAACATTACCGCTTATACTAATTGGTTCCCGGTTAGTGCAATAGAAACAATTTTCAGTTTAGAAGCCGATCGTATTGAAAACCTCGCTATTGATGAAGCTATGGTAGAGAGTGAACGTGGCGTAGTGACCTCTGAAAGGTCAACTCGGTTAGAAAATTCAAGTTTCAGTAAACTGCATGAAGAAGTAAAAGGCGTCGCTTTTCGAGCACATCCCTACAGTTGGGGGGTTATCGGTCATCAGTCAGACATAGATAATTGGTCGATTGAAGATCTCAAAGCCTACCACAAAACATATTATGCACCGAACAATGCTGTTGTGGTTATCAGTGGTGATGTCACCTTAGCGCAAGTAAAAAAACTCGCAAATAAACATTTTGCACCGATCAGTGCACAATCAAGCCCAAGAAAAGTACATACCGTTGAGCCTAAGCAACTCGGTGAACGCCGAACTTACGTGCAAAAGGAGTCTTCAACCTCTGCCAATGTATTATTTGCTTTTCACGTACCAGAAACTCGCCATGCAGATTATTATCCATTGAAAATGCTTGCCTCTATTTTGGGCGATGGCCAAAGTTCTCGTTTGTCTAGAAGTCTGGTCGACGATAAACAAATAGCAACAAGCGTTTTTACTTATATGCCGGATTCATTTGATCCCAATCTATTCTATGTTTTCGCTACCGCGATCAGTACGGTAAAAGCGAGTGTGCTTGAGCAAGCGATGGTGGCAGAAATTAATAATATTATTGTTAATAGTGTTACTGAGCATGAGCTCACTAAAACCAAAAACATTGCTCAGGTAGATTTTTATCGCACGCTTTCCACAATCAATGGTAAAGCAAATACGTTAGGGACATATGCGTTATTTTTTGATGATTATTCGAAAATGTTTACGGCAATTTCAGACATGAACAAAGTGTCAGTTGAAGACATTAAGCGTGTCGCGAGTACCTATTTAATAAAGTCTAACCGCACGGTTGGCATTTTAGCCGCTGAACAAGACAGCAGCGAAGGAGATTTATAGATGAAACATTCCCTTTTATTTATTTGCAGCTTTATCATGATATTAAGTCATCCAGTATTCGCTGAATTTACTTTACCCGATTATCAAAAGCTGACATTGAAAAACGGCTTAACCGTTTATTTGATGGAACAACATGAAGTCCCTTTAGTCGATATTAAAGTGGTGACTAAAGCTGGCGCAGTTAATGACGGTGACAATTATGGCTTAGCGAACTTTACGGGGACAGCGCTTGGTTTTGGCAGCGATAAATTATCAAAAAAAGAAATTGAAGATTTATTTGATTTTCACGGGGCTAACTTTAGCAACAGCGTTGGTATGGAGTCCTCTACGTTAAGCTTATCTATTGCCAGTAAAGATATTGATGGATTGTTGCCAGTATTTAGAGATATTTTATTAGCGCCAAGCTTTGACAATGAAGAATTTGTTAAAGAGAAAAAACGTCACCTCGAAAATCTAAAACAAAGTAGGGAACAACCTGGGCAAATTATCGGCGGAGCATTTAACCAGCTATATTTTCAACAACATTTATTAGGAAACCCTGTTGATGGCAATATTTCAACCATCGAAAAGCTTTCTATTAAACAAATAGAAACTTTTTACCAGGCGTTCTACTCAGCAAATAATAGTGCACTTATTGTTGTTGGCGACTTTAATAGCAAAAGTATGGAAAAAAAGATTAATGACTTATTTTCAGACTGGGCATCTAAAAATATAAGTGCTCCTAATTTAAAGAGCTTTAAAGCACCTGCAGAATCAAACGTATTGGTTGTTAATAAAAGTGATGCTAACGAAAGTACTTTTATCATAGGTGGTAAAGGCATAGCGTCTAATCATCCTGATATGGTTGCCATAAAAGTGATCAATACTATATTGGGTGGTAGATTTACCTCGTGGTTAAATGACGCATTACGTGTTAATTCGGGTTTAACGTATGGCGCGAGAAGTCAATTTAATAGCTACTCAACCGAGGGTACGTTTGTTATATCTACTTTCACTAAAAATGAAACAACCTTTGAAGCCATCGATTTAGCGCTAAAAACCTATGACAGGTTATGGGAGCAGGGTATTGATAAAGATACCTTAGAATCTGCTAAAGCTTATGTTAAAGGGCAATTCCCTCCAAAATATGAAACAAGCCGTCAACTGGCTGGTTTACTGGCTACTATGTGGGTTCAACAGCTTGATAATACTTTTATTAACGATTTTCAAAAAAATGTTGATGCGCTAAATGTCATCAAAGCAAATGAGATTGTTAAAACTGTTTTTCCAAGAGAAAACTTACAGTTAGTCATTATAGGTAAGGCTGACATCATTGGTGAAAAAGCAAAAAAATACGGTAAGGTAAAAGCAGTTGATATCAATACGGTTAGTTTTTAGATGTGTAACTAAAACGCATAACGCTAAAATTTTTAGCATATAAAATTAAGTGCGCAGTACTATACTGCGCACGTTGTAAACAGAGAGAACCCAACGAGAACAGCAACCATCGCTTTATTCAATAAGCCTCAATTATTGATAAAAAACACTGATAAATTGATCACACTGGAGTATTATTTTTAATGGAACTACAGATAAATGTTATAGATGCATTCACTGATGAGACGTTTAAAGGCAACCCCGCGGCTGTCATTATAACCTCAGACTGGCTGACTACAGAGCTTATGCAGTCTATTGCTATCGAAAATAACCTTTCAGAAACTGCCTTTGTTAAACGAATTAATAATCAAGCGTATGAAATACGGTGGTTTTCACCGATAACCGAAATTGATTTCTGTGGGCATGCCACGCTAGCGGCTTCATTTGTTATTTTTGCTAAAGATAACACAATTAAAGAAATTAACTTTTTCGCAAAGGCCGTGGGTGATCTGTCAGTTACAAAAACCCCCGATGGCCTTATACAAATGTGTTTCCCTAATAAAGAGCCTACAGTCGTAAATGAAATTCCTGCGGCGTTATTAAATGGTTTGTCGATTAATCCCATCGACGTTTTATTAAATGACCAAGCGTATTTTGTTATTTACAAAAATGAAAGTGATGTGCTCGCTGTTATCGCCAATAGTGACGAATTAAAGCAGCTTGCTCCTTATGATGTAGTGGTGACATCAACATCAACAGAGTTTGATTTTGTCTCTCGTTACTTCTGGCCTGCAAATGGTGGTGATGAAGACCCAGTAACGGGCTCAATTCATACTGGATTAACGCCTTATTGGTCTAAAAAGTTAAACAAAACCGACCTCACCGCTTACCAAGCTTCTAAGCGAGGAGGAAAACTGATGTGCCGCATAGAAGGAGATAAAGTTTATATCTCTGGTAAAGCGGTGAAATACTTAACGGGAACAATTACAGTGTAGCGTTATTGTTAAGTTGGAAACCTAAACTTAGACTAACACTCTCATACCAGGGTCTAAAAAGTTAAACAAACCCGACCTCATCGCTTACCAAGCTTCTAAGCGAGGAGGAAAACTGATGTGCCGCATAGAAGGAGATAAAGTTTATATCTCTGGTAAAGCGGTGAAATACTTAACGGGAACAATTGCAGTGTAGCGTTATTTTTAGTGGAAAACTTAGATTAACACTCCCATATCAGGGTCTAAAAAGTTAAACAAAACCGACCTCATCGCTTACCAAGCTTCTAAGCGAGGAGGAAAACTGATGTGTCGCATAGAAGGGGATAAAGTTTATATCTCTGGTAAAGCGGTGAAATACTTAACGGGAACAATTACAGTGTAGCGTTATTGTTAAGTTGGAAACCTAAACTTAGACTAACACTCTCATACCAGGGTCTAAAAAGTTAAACAACCCCGACCTCATCGCTTACCAAGCTTCTAAGCGAGGAGGAAAACTGATGTGCCGCATAGAAGGAGATAAAGTTTATATCTCGGGTAAAGCGGTGCAATACTTAACGGGAACAATTACAGTGTAGCGTTTTAGACAATTAAGGGCGCTTTACGCTATCGCTCAGTGGACATTAAAAATCACTCTCCCTTTAAGGAATCTCATGTTAAAAACACCGATAAATTTATTGAATAAGTTCACTCATTTTTCTGATCAATGGTCACCAAGAGTGGTTGCCCAAATGAATGACTATCAATTTAAATTGGCTAAAATTCAAAATGAATTTACTTGGCACTCGCATCCAGACACCGACGAAGTTTTCCTTGTTATAGAAGGTGCTATGAGTATTGAGTTTAGGGATGGCAAAGTGGACCTTCTTGCGGGTGAAATGTATGTTGTGCCAAAAGGCGTTGAACATAAACCTCATGCAAAAGATGAATGTAAAATAATGCTTATAGAACCTTCTGGTGTCGTTAATACCGGAGATTCACCAGGAGAGCTTACCGCTCAGAATGATCTTTGGGTATAAAGTATATAGCGATACTTTTATTTTGCTAACGGGCATTTTTACCCTATTGGCTTTTGTAGGTACAGCTCTCTAAACTGTTAGCACAGAACATTGCAACGCTAATAACCTCTAGTGTAATCATCATAGGTTTCACAATGTTACTTATGCGATATAAAACTTATACTATCAAAGCAAAAATGTATTTCCGTTTAATTTTAGCAATGGTGGTACCGCTAGCTTATATAAGAACAAATATTCCATATAAGTTGTGCTAAACCTAGGTGGATAGATCTTATTCTCTTATTGATACGTATATAGAAAAAAAGGTTGATTTGATAAATATATGTTGATTAATTTAATTGGTTTTAATGTTTCATGGTTTGGCTTGGTTTATTGGGGAAATAATTTTATTCCATTCGCCTTTATGCTTCTACTTGCCCACTTGTTTTTTCAATCTAAGAATTATAAAGAATTGTTGTTAATCTTGTTGGTCAGCGTCATTGGTATTGGTGTTGACTCATTATTACAGCAGCTCAATATTTTCATTTTTATTGAAAAAGCTCATATTCCTTTTTGGCTGATGATGTTGTGGGCTAGTTTTGCCGCCACCATTTGTCATAGCTTACAATTTTTGGCTTCTTCTAAGGTCCTGCAATTAGTGATAGGAGGATTAATATCACCATTAAGTTATATTGCTGGTTATAAATTATCAGCGGTTGATTTTGGTTATTCTATGCTTACAACTTATACCCTTTTAGCGTTGGTATGGGGGACATTGTTTATTTTGTTTTTTTATTTGAAATCAAAAATTATTACCCAAGAGGTAAATCATGCTTAAATTTTATGCTCGATTGATCGTTATCACCATGTTACAACAATTTATTACCGTTCAAGTGTTAGCAACTGATGATATCAAGCCAGACACATTAAATAATATTCTTACAGAGCAGGTTTATATACCTGTTGGTCAAACAACTTTTTCTGTGCTTTTTTGGGACTTGTACAAAAGTAAATTACTGACAACTTCTGGAAAATATCCTATTGAGTTAACGGATGAAAAATTGTTATACCAGATTAACTATTTGACTGACATTTCAAGTAAAGACTTAATTGAACGAACAGTCGAACAATGGCAGCATTTAGGTGTGCCAAGAAAAAACTTTGAACGCTATGTACCTATGCTTGAAAAAATATGGCCTGATATTAAAGAGGGCGATAGTTTGTCTTTATATGTCAGTAATAATAAGAGTACTTTTTATTTTAATAACGATCTTATTGGTGAAATTGAACAGCAAGAATTTAGTCAACTTTTTCTCGATATATGGTTATCAAAAAATACCAGTGAACCTAAGCTTAGGCTTGAATTATTAGGAATTAACAAAGATGAATAAATATATAAGAACTCTAGCTTTTATTACCACAAGCTTATTTATTTCTAGCTGTTCGGTAGAGTTAGAGGAATACAAACCAGTAGCTAAGCCATTTGATATAAAATCTTACTTTGATGGTAAGGTTATTGCTTGGGGAATAGTTCAAGATTATACCAATGAAGTTAAAAGACGTTTTTGTGTCGAAATTGAAGGAAGTTGGCAAGAAAATCAGGGGATACTTGCAGAAAAATTTTACTTTGATGACGGTGAAATAAGCTATCGTAATTGGCAATTGACTAAACTATCTGATGGAAGTTATGTTGGCGGTGCAGAAGATGTTGTCGGTGAGGCTATTGGCAAGCATCAAGGTTTTGCTTTTCAGTTTCAATATACATTATCGTTAAACCTTGATGGTGACATAATGGAAGTTGCTATGGATGATTGGATGTATCAGTTAGATGAAAATAAGGTCTTTAACAAAACTGCTATGTCTAAATTTGGTGTTCAGGTTGCTGAAATAACATTGTTTTTTGATAAGGAAACAACAAACCAAAGCTGTCAGTCTAATTAAGTTATTGTAGTAGGTCAGTTAAAGCGGCTTCAATTTTATTATGTTTAAAAACGAAACCGCTATTTAATAGTTTTTGTGGTACCACATTTTGTCCATACAGCAACAACTCTGCCATTTCACCAAAAATAAGTTTAAGTAGTGGGGCTGGCGTAGTGAAAAGGCTAGGACGATGAAGTGATTTTGATAAAGCTTTTGAAAATACTTCATTGGTTACCGCATTAGGAGATGTCATGTTTATTGGTCCTGACAAGTTGTCATTATCAATTATATGTAATATTGCAGAGACCATATCGTCAATGTGCACCCAAGACATAATTTGATCGCCCTTACTTATCTTCCCGCCAACACCTAATTTGAACGGTAATAACATTTTAGCTAAGGCTCCAGAACTCTTATCTAATACTATCCCGGTACGTAATAGAGCAACCCTAGTCTTTGCTGAACAAGCAAGTAAGGCTTTTTCTTCCCACTTTGCACAGACTTCATGAGTAAATTCTTGATGAAAATCTTTAAAGGTTTCATCAATGGCTTGACTGTTTTGTCGACCATATATACCAATTGCACTGCCAGAAATAAGCAAACTTGGTGGTTTTTCTGCAATAGAAATTAACTGTGCTATTTCTTCAGTAATATCCCATCTGCTTTGACAAATTCTATCTTTTTGCTCTTGTGACCAACGCTTATCAGCAATAGGCTCGCCGGCTAAATTAATAACAATATCAGTACTTTCTATGTTGGTAAGTAAGAGTTTATCAATAAACTGGACTTTTTTATTTATGA
This sequence comes from Colwellia sp. PAMC 20917, assembly GCF_001767295.1. GTDB lineage: Bacteria > Pseudomonadota > Gammaproteobacteria > Enterobacterales > Alteromonadaceae > Colwellia_A. The sequence goes on along the minus strand of NZ_CP014944.1, from coordinate 142,720 downwards.
CTGAACTTGCTGATTTTATATTTCGAGTTAACACCGTAATCTTGTTTGTTTCGGTATTTATAGATTTAATCAATGCTTGGCCAATGAGGCCAGTTCCACCGGTAATAAGATAATTCATAGGTACATCCAATGATTAGAATAACTAAATTAATACGTAGTATTAATCTTATAAGATCATTCAAAATTGTTTTAATATTTTATCAAAATATTGTGAACTTTGTCTTTTTTTATGCGTAATTTGAAATGAAATTAACTCAATAAGCTTATAAGGGAAGCAAAGTGAAATATTTTAAAGTATTAACAGTAGCCATTATAAATATGTTTTTTCTACAAGCTTGTAATGATGATAAAACAACAGAGACACAAAAAGAAAAAATAACCATTGTTGATGCTGCTATTAGTATTGGCAGTTTTACTACATTAGTCGCAGCACTTCAGGCTACAGGAATAGATGCAATATTATCTAACACCAAAATATCTGTTGGTATCGATACCGTAATTCTTGATTAATAGGTCGTATTACATTTTCTAATGAGTTGATTTTATGCCCCAGCCTATGGGGCTTTTTTTGCTTATTATTTACTTTTAAGTGATCGATTATCTGGCCATTAACGTATAACCGAACATGACGATAACAGTTAATCTTTATCGACATAGTGACTCTGACTAAGACATAGTTTTACCCTTTAATGCATAACTTATTTATATGCATATTTTTACGCCCCAGCCTATGGGGCTTTTTTTTGCTTATTATTTACTTTTAAGTGATCGATTATCTGGCCAATAACGTATAACTAAATATGACGATAACAGTTAATCTTTATCGACATGACATAGTGACTCTGACTAAGAAATAGTTTTACCCTTTGATGCATAACCTATTTATATGCATATTTTTACGCCCCAGCCTATGGGGCTTTTTTTTGCCTGTTACTTATCTTTATGTGATCGATTGCTTGTTTTTTAACGTATGACAAACCATGACGGTAATAATGAACAAGTAATCTCTATCGGCTCAGATCAAAGCATAGTGGCTTAACTGAATGTAGTTTACTTTAGATGCATAGACCACATAGATAGATGTTTTTACACCTCTGCTTATGTGATTTTAATGTAATTGTGATCATTTTGTGTCCATAAACGTATATATTAATAAGATAATAGAAGTAATAAATATATGAAAATAACTACAATCAATTTACCTGTTTTTCCTTTGCCTATATTCCTTCTACCTGAGGGAATCACCAAATTAAGAATATTTGAAGCCCGCTATTTAAAAATGGTGGGTATTGCTTCTAAAAATGGTGGCTTCGTTATATGGTCAAAGAATAGCAATAATGATATTACCAATTCACTGTGGGGAAGTTGGGTCGAAATTATTAATTTTGATCAAGGAAATGACGGAATATTAGAAATTGATGTCAAATGTAAATCATTAGTAGAAATTAATACGTTAACCTTAGATAGCGATAAATTGTATTTTGGTGATGTAAAGCAAATTCATCATTGGTCACAATCTTCAGTCGATACTTCACTCTCTGAGTTGTCAGAGTCTTTAGCAAACGTGTTCACGAACAATCCGGACTTAGATGATTTATATCAGCAAAAAGAAATCACTCGTCCAACTTGGGTTATTGCAAGATGGCTAGAGCTGCTACCAATAGATTTAGACATTAAAGCTACATTTATTATTGACCATGATTTTCAAGCGGCAAAAGAATTGGTTCAATCTGTTATAGATAAATAAATATAAATATATTTAGTTATTAGTGATCTTTATTCATTTTTATCCGTATAAGCATTTAAATATAATAAAACGGTGATAGAAGTGATGCAAACTAACTTGCTAAGCACAGTGACAAATGTTAAATCTAGTAACATGACAGAAAAAATTAATCATCCTCAGCTTTGTCAGTGGCTTAACGACGTTGCAAGCACAAGAGATAAAAAAGCATTCACCGATTTGTTTCATTTTTTTGCACCTAAAATTCAACGAATTGCCCGGGGTAAATTCCCTAATGAAGCACAAGCAAGCGAAGTGGTTCAAGAGACCATGAGTAATATTTGGCGCAAAGCCCATCTATTTGATAAAGACAAAGGAGCTGCTACGACTTGGGTTTATACAGTCATGCGAAATGTAACTTTTGATATGTTACGTAAGATTAAGGGCAATAAAGAAGACAACCTCAGTGATGACATTTGGCCATTAGCAGAAAGCCAAGTAAGTGAAGATGAATCATTTGATGATCATCTTGAAAATAAAGAGCTTTTATCAGTAATTGAGAAATTACCAGAAGCGCAACAGCAAGTTGTTAAAGGTTTCTATTTTATGGAAATGTCTCAAGAACAACTAGCGAACCATCTAAATCTACCTCTAGGTACTATAAAATCTCGTTTGCGTTTAGCTTTAGCAAAACTCAAAGTGCAGTTAGGAGAAAATCATGATTAAACATCACCCAAAATTTGAGTTAATACAGTCGTTTGTTAATGGTGATTTACCGGCTTCTTTGTCCGCAGGTATCTCCATTCACGCTAGTATGTGTTCAACTTGTCAACAGAAAATATCACTGTTAACTGACCAGGTAGCAGAATTGAATTTTGATGAGTCAACTACAAATACTACTCACAGTGGTGGCGATTTAGTTTCTGAAGGTATTTTAGCGATAAATTTTGATGACATGATTAATGGCATCACAGATTCTGATGCGGTTGATGTTATGCAACCCGTTGAAACAAAAACAATCAGTTTTAAAGATAAGTCTTATCAATTACCTAGCGTATTGAATAATATGATGTTGGGAAAAACAGCACATATAGGTAAACTAGCAAGAAAACGTGTACAGCTTGATGAAAATGAAATTCATACTAATTTGTTGCACATGGAGCCAACCGGCTCTGTTCCTCAACATACCCACAAAGGTTTTGAGTTAACGTTATTATTAGAAGGTTCTTTTCATGATGAAAAGGGTGAATATGTAAAAGGTGACTTTATTATGCTTGATGGTGAGCATCTTCATAATCCAATTTCAAGCAATGGTTGTCTTTGTTATACTGTAGCTAATGACGCTATGCACTTTACACAGGGCATTAATAAATTACTGAATCCAATAGGTTCCTTTATCTATTAATTAAGCAGATGTTCTAAAATTTTTAGGGAAAAATATGATTCATTCAGTCGACAAAGAAGATTTACTTATTGGCATTAGTGCTTGTTTGCTTGGCGAGAAAGTTCGCTTTGATGCAAGTAACAAACCTTCTACTTTTTGTATAAAAGAATTTAGTAATCACGTAACGTATAAATCTTTTTGTCCTGAAGTCGCAATAGGTTTACCTATTCCAAGGCCGACAATTCGTTTAATAAAAAAGGACGATGTCATTCATGTATCTCGTCCTGATGGCAGTGGTGATGTTACACAAGCACTTCAGCTTTACGGTGAAAAAGTCGCCAAAGCGACTAAAGATTTAAGTGGCTATATCTTTTGTGCTAAAAGCCCAAGTTGTGGTATGGAAAGGGTTAAAGTTTATAATCCAGAGGGTCACGCGTTACCTTCTAACGGCATAGGTGCGTTTGCTAAAGTTATTATGGAAGCTAACCCACTACTGCCTTGTGAAGAAAATGGTCGCTTAAACGATATGGTGCTCCGTGAAAACTTTGTCGCTCGTGTATTTGCTTACAAGCATTGGCAAAATCTCATTGCTACAGGGCTAACTAAACACAAATTAACAACATTTCACAGTAAATATAAGTACACAGTAATGAGTCATGATTTAATTGCTTACAAAGATCTAGGTCGATTGTTAGCGAGAGCAGATATGCCGCTTGCTGATATGGCTGACGAATATATTTTAGGGCTAATGACTGCACTAAAAATAAAAGCGACTCGTAAAAAACACGCAAATACTCTTGCCCATATTCAAGGATATTTTTCACAGCATCTAAAAGCTAATGAACGACAAGAGCTGTGTGATCAGATAGATGCTTATCGTGAAGGACTTGTGCCATTAGTTGTTCCTTTAACGTTAATCAAGCATTACCTATTACAATACCCTAAAGATTATTTAACAAATCAATCTTATTTAGCACCTTATCCTGACGCACTAAGGTTAAGATATTCATATTAATGCTTATCAAATTTAAGTCATTTGCTTTACAAAATAGAGCATCAGTCAAACGGCAGATGTTTATTTTATAAAGTCTTGTATTCATTATAAAATAAAGCATCAGTCGTTGGCTGTTTAACCATTAGCAATGATTATAAAATTTGTTAAACGGGCAAAATTACTTTCAGTCAATGATAAAGGAATAAAATTTGTTACTTTGGTTTCGCAATGATCTTAGAAGTCATGATAATCCCGCATTACAGTATTTTTTAAAAAACAATCAAGATAATGCTCCCCTTAAAGCCGTTTTTTTCATCTCTGAACAACAATGGCAGCAGCATGATTGGTCTGCTATAAAGATTGATTTTATAAAACGCCATGCCATAGCACTTCGCGAAGAGCTTTTGTCAGCTGGTATTGAGTTAGAATTAGTTGACGCCGCTACCTTTGAAGATCAGGTTTCATACTTACAAGCTCGTTGTGAAAAAGAAAATATCAATGAGATTGTTGCCAACAGTGAAGTCGAATTTAATGAACAAAAACGTGATAAAGCTATTGTTGCACTGGGTATAAAGCTCAGTTTATTTGAAGCTGATGTTATTGTGCCTAAGGGAAAAGTTCTTAATTTATCTAACCAGATGTATAAGGTTTTTACTCCTTTTAAACGTGCCTGGTTGACTTATGTTAAGCAACATAGCTTTGATTATTTAGGTAAAATAGCAACTAGTACCGCTAAAGTATCGTCAGCAGATACTCTTTCTGATGCAAGTATATCTTCTGGTTGGCCACTTGTTGGTGACATTGAAAAACATGTACTTCCTACTTTCTTTAATGAAAAAATATCTGATTATCACGATCAAAGAGATATCCCTTCCATTAAGGGCACCTCGGGATTGTCACCTTATTTAGCCGCTGGTGTCATTAGTCCCAGGTATATATTAAGAACTTTAATTAACGCCTACCCAGACATATTAATCGCTTCAGATAGTCAAGAATTTTCATGGTTAAATGAAATCATATGGCGTGAATTTTATAGAAATTTAATGTTTCATGAACAAAGGCTTTCTAAACACCAGTGCTTTAATGAGAAGTACCAAGGCGTTCATTGGCATTATGATAAAGGTTTGTTTGATGCTTGGTGTCAGGGTAAAACAGGATATCCACTAGTAGATGCCGCCATGAGACAACTCAATCAAACGGGTTGGATGCATAATCGACTTCGTATGGTTGTCGCAAGTTTCTTGACTAAGCATCTATTAATCGACTGGCGTCTTGGTGAAAAGTATTTTATGAGTCAGCTAATCGATGGTGATTTAGCCTCTAATAATGGTGGCTGGCAATGGGCAGCAAGTACCGGTTGTGATGCACAGCCATACTTTAGAATTTTCAACCCGATAAGACAAAGTGAACGTTTTGATCCAAAAGGCATTTTCATCCGTAAGTATTTACCAGAGTTGGGAAGTGTTCCAGATAAAAATATTCACTTTCCGCATTTGTTTATAGAAAAAAACAAAAAAAATATTTACTGGCCACCAGTTGTTGACCATAAAGAAGCTAGGTTAAAAGCTCTCGCTTTCTATAAGGTATAACTGGCTTACTTATAATTTTAGCTAATCAAACTTTCTATGATTAGCTAATGCCATTACGGTAACAGCAATGCAAAATAATGCCCCACAGGATACATCAACCACTTCGCCGTTTTGGTTAAATAACTTTGTTAACGTTTATCAAACTCTTTCTACCGACAACCTAGATCTTCTGTCAAAGATTTATCATCGTGATGTTATTTTTATTGACCCCATTCATGAGCTTAAAGGCTTTGATAACTTATTTGAATATTTTCAAAATTTATATCAAAATCTATCGACTTGTGATTTTGTTATTACTAATATTATTGCTGAAAAAGATCAAGCTGCTATTTATTGGACGATGTCATATCAACACCCCAAGTTGAATAAAGGTAAACTTATCAATGTAATAGGCCACTCCCATATTAAAGGTTATGAAGATAAAGTCATTTACCACCGAGATTACTTAGACCTTGGCGCAATGCTTTATGAACAATTACCTGTTTTAGGTAAGCTAATAAAATTAATTAAGCAAAAGGCGGCAAAGTAATGGCAATTCGTACTGTTTTAATCACAGGCGCCACTTCAGGTATTGGCCACGCTTTATATGAAAAATATTTAGCGCAGGGTGACAATGTTATTGCTTGTGGACGTGATAAAAGTAAATTAGATAAGCTGTGCAGTAAGGCTTTTAAAACATTGGTATTCGATATGACCAAACCTGCCCAGATAGAGTCTGCTGCTGTTGATATCAAAGAAATCGATATCATGATATTAAATGCAGGCGACTGCCGTTACATCGACGATGCTAAGCATTTCGACGGCAAACTATTTAGTGATATTATTGCAACAAATTTATCCTCACTAGGTGCTCTTTTAGAATTTTTCTTACCGCTCACCAATAAAGGTGGGCAGGTGGTATTTGTTAGTTCAAGCGCAACAATCGTTCCTTTCCCAAGAAGTGAAGCATATGGTGCCTCAAAAGCAGGTATGGATTATTTAGCGAATAGTTTACGACTTGATCTGGTGGCTGAAAATATTGGTGTAACATTGGTACATCCTGGATTTATCAAGACGCCTCTAACAGAAAAAAACACCTTCGATATGCCGTTTCTATTATCTAGTGAAGAAGCCGCTGCACGAATTTTTAAAGGTGTTAACCGCCGAGCTAATTATTTGCACTTTCCAAAAAGGCTTACGTTGACCTTAAAGTTATTCTCTTTTTTACCTGCATCTCTTTGGCAATCAATTATTTTAAGGAAATAAAAAGCATGAAGCACATTGCTATTATTGGCTCTGGTATCTCTGGTTTAACCGCGGCTTATTTACTCTCAAAAAAGCACCAGGTAACTGTCTTTGAAAAAAATGACAAAATCGGTGGTCATACCGCCACAGTAGACGTTGAAATTGCGAATGAAACTTTTGCCATAGATACAGGTTTTATTGTTTTTAACAATAAAACTTACCCTAATTACTTGGCTTTATTGTCAGAGATTGGTATTGGTAAACAAGCTACTGAGATGAGTTTTTCTGTTCACAACTGTCAAACAGGACTGGAATACAATGGCCATAACTTAGATACTTTATTTGCGCAAAGAAGAAATATATTTAATCCAAAGTTCTGGTTTCTGGTTAAAGAAATATTACGCTTCAATAAACTTTGTAAAAGTATTTATCAGCACAATGATTATCAGGAAGGGTTAACATTAGGTAAATTTTTAACTGATAATAATTTCAGCGCATTTTTTGCTGAGCATTACATTTTACCCATGGCTGCTGCTATTTGGTCAAGTTCATTAGCGCAAATGGAAGATGTTGAATTTAAGTTTTTTGTACAATTTTTCCATAACCATGGTTTACTTAATATCGCTGACAGGCCTCAATGGTACGTTATACCAAAAGGCTCTAGAAGTTACTTAACGCCATTATGTGCGCCATTTAAAGATAATATAATACTTAATGCTGATATTTCAGGGATTACGCGTAGCAACGACAAAGTTCACTTGCACTTTAACGAGCGCGCTAGTGAGACCTTTGATGAAGTTGTTATTGCCTGTCATTCAGATGAAGCCCTTGCCTTGTTAAATGATGCAACTGATAATGAAAATAGCATCCTATCTGCTATGCCTTACAGTGCCAATTCTGTGATTTTACATACCGACAAAACACTTTTACCTGATCGCGAGAAAGCGTGGGCAAGTTGGAATTACCAGCTCAGTCAAGATCGCTCTAAGGCAGCAAGTGTTACTTACAATATGAATATTTTGCAAGGCATAGAAAGTCAGCATACCTTTTGTGTGACATTAAACCAGAAAGAAGATATTGATCCGAAAAAAATATTAAGAGAATTTACCTATCACCATCCTATTTTTTCTGCTGATTCAATCACCGCTCAAAAAAGCAGATCACTCATTTGTGGTGTCGATCATACGCACTTTGCCGGAGCTTACTGGCATAATGGCTTTCATGAAGATGGTGTTAGAAGTGCTGTGGAAGTGGCTAATAAGTTTGAATGTTATATAGCAGCTACTGTTAAAGGCTAAAAATGTCTGAATTATTCAACAAAAGCAATATTTATCAAGGTAATATAATTCACCGTCGCTTTAGTCCTAAGGCGCATAGTTTTGATTACTCTTTGTATATGCTCGCGATAGACGTTGATGATGTAGAAAATAATAGTAACAGTATGGGGATTTTTGGTTTTTCGTGGTTTCATCCTTTACGCTTTGTTGAAAAAGATTATGTCAAGGGTGAACTATCCTCTCTTAAGGATCGTATAAAACAAAAAGTTGTTCTATTAGATGGACACAATGAGATAGCTAAAATTGTCATGTTGGTACAAGTTAGATGTTTTGGTATATATTTTAGCCCAGCTAATTTTTATTTTTGTTATAACGAAAAAAATGAATGTACTCAAATGTTAGCAGAGGTTAGCAATACCCCTTGGAATGAAAGACATTTTTATCTAGTTAATTTACTCAATAAAAAAACGGCTAACACCAGTAAAAAAGAGTTTCAGGTTTCACCCTTTATGGATATGGCAATGACATATTTTTGGCATGTAAAGCCGCCGTCATCTGAACACGATAAGCTACTGGTTAAAATTGAAAACAAAACAATTAATGAAGAGACAGGCGAAGTAAGTAAATTATTCGATGCCAGTCTTGTTATGAAAAAGAAGCCATTTACTAAGAAAAGTTTGTTGGCAATCTGGTGTCAACTTCCTGTAATGACAGTAAAAGTTGTTTGGGGCATCTACTGGCAAGCAGTAAGGTTGTTCGTTAAACGGATACCCTTTATTGGCTATCAAAAATCAAATTAATATATAGATTGTAAAATAAGATTAAGGAGTACCAAATGGAACAAATTGAAGGTGTTAGAACTTTGCAGACAGCGAATTGGATAGATAAGCGTTGTCGTGACATGGTTCATTCTGTCTTTTCGAAGTTATCATATGGCCAATTAGAAGTGGTGGAAGGAACAGAGCATAACATTTTCCCTGAAGCACCAGGAAGCTCGCCGCTCAAAGGAAAGATCAATATACATGATATAAGTGTTTACCGTGATTTTGTTAAAGGTGGCAGTATCGGTGTATCCGAAGCCTATATCGAAGGAAAATGGAGCAGTCCTAATCTTACTAATGTAATTAGAATTTTTGCTAAAGCACAACAAGAAACTGATAGCCTTGAGTCAAAAAAGTCATGGTTAAACAAGTTTAAGAACAGCATAACGCATTGGCAGAATAGAAATACTCAATCAGGGTCAAAGAAAAATATTCTTGCTCACTATGACCTTGGTAACGAATTATATACGCGTTTTCTTGATCCAGAAATGATGTATTCGTCTGCAATTTATCCGACCAAAAATGCCACATTAGACGAAGCTCAACTCCATAAACTTGAAACGATTTGTCAGCGTTTATCTTTGTGTGAGAGCGATCATTTACTAGAAATAGGAACAGGTTGGGGCGGTTTAGCTATATATGCAGCACAAAATTATGGCTGTAAAGTAACGACAACAACTATTTCTGACGCGCAATTTAATTATGCCCAGTCGCGTATTGAGAAGTTAGGGTTGCAAGATAAGATCACTTTACTCAAACAAGATTATCGCGATTTAACAGGGTCATTTGATAAAGTCGTTTCAATTGAGATGATTGAAGCCGTAGGCTATGAATTTTTACCTAGCTTCTTTAAACAATGTAATGATTTATTGAAAAATGGTGGTAAATTACTTATACAGTCAATCACTATCGCCGACCAACGTTTTGATTACTATAGAAGCAACGTAGACTTTATTCAGCGTTATATTTTTCCAGGTGGTTTTTTACCTTCGGTAAATGTACTCTCAGATAATATTACCAAACATAGTAGTCTTGTTGTTGAACAGCTTGATGATATTGGTCTAGATTATGCGCAAACACTAGCACATTGGCGTGAAAAGTTTTTAGTTTCTTGGTCTGATCTTACTCAGTTTGGTTATGATGAGACATTTAAACGTCTATGGTTATATTACTTTGCTTATTGTGAAGGGGCATTTTTAGAGCGTTCAACGAGTGCTGTGCATATAGTTGCGCGTAAATAATATAGCGTTGCAAGCCTGCCTTATTTCTTAATCTTAATTGAATGGATTAAGTAAAGTGAGGGCAGCTTAGCTAATAAGAAACCTATTAAACAAAATAGGCAATAATGCCTATTTTGTTATTATAACATTCTCCAACCAGTCAAATATTAACCGTAATTTCAATATTTATCCTCACATCAACAGCTATATCGTAATACACAGGTGTAACGGTGCCAATATTACTGTAAATTAGCCTATTGCTTTTACTTTATTGAATCCTTATGACACCAATTCGCTTGACCCAATACTCACACGGCGCCGGTTGTGGCTGCAAAATCTCTCCATCAGTACTCGATGTAATGCTTAAATCTTCACTGGTATTGCCTGAACACAAAGAACTATTGGTGGGTAATAGCACTAAAGATGATGCAGCCGTTTTTGATATAGGCAATGGCCAAGGCGTTATTTCAACTACCGATTTCTTTATGCCGATTGTTGATGATCCCACTGATTTTGGTAAAATCGCAGCGTGTAATGCCATCAGTGATATTTATGCTATGGGTGGTAAGCCGATAATGGCAATTGCTATTTTAGGTTGGCCAGTCAATATTTTAGCGCCTGAAATTGCCCAACAAGTACTTGATGGCGCTAGAGCTATTTGTGCTGAAGCTGGGATCCCCTTAGCGGGTGGACATTCTATTGATGCACCTGAGCCCATTTTTGGTTTAGCTGTAACCGGTTTAATCAATAATGAGCAGATAAAACGTAATAACACCGCAGGTGTTGGCGATTTATTGTATCTCACTAAGCCGTTAGGTATTGGCATTATGACTACCGCTGAAAAGCAAGGTAAATTATTAGCTGAACATGCACATCTAGCGCCACAAGAAATGAAAGCTTTAAACATTATCGGTCAAAAATTTGCAGCTCTAGAAACTGTCACGGCAATGACAGATGTCACCGGTTTCGCACTTCTAGGACATCTTTTAGAAATGTGTCAGGGTAGCAATGTTGCTGCTATTATCGATTTTAAGCAAATACCCTGCATTGACTATGTTAATGACTACATTGACCAAGGCTGTATACCGGGTGGCTGTGAACGTAATTTTACCAGTTATGGGGAACATGTTGGCCCGTTAACTCCTAAACAAAAAACACTTTTATGTGATCCACAAACTAGCGGTGGTTTATTGGTTGCTGTTCAGCCATCAGGTAAGTTAGCCTTTGAAGCTTTATGCCAAGAAAATGGCTTGAATCTACAACCTATTGGTGAACTAGTGGCGGCAACTTCGCCTACAGTGAGTTTGTTGTAATGACTATACACACCGCTGCCGCAGAGCGACTAGACAGCAGCGACTTTCGCACTATTATTCGCAATAAAATTCCTTTGATGGATGTTCGCGCACCGATTGAATTTGAAAAAGGCGCTTTTAACCAGTCTGTTAACTTTCCGCTAATGAATAATGATGAACGAGCGGAAGTAGGGCTCTGCTACAAAAAAAAAGGGCAAGCGGCCGCCATTAACCTTGGTAATGAACTCGTTTGTGGACAAAGTAAAGATAATCGCTTGGCACAATGGCAAAGCTTTGTTCAGCAAAACCCGCAAGGTTATTTATATTGTTTTCGTGGTGGTTTGCGCTCTCAAACGGTGCAGCGTTGGTTAAAAGAATCAGGTGTTAATTACCCTTTGCTTATCGGGGGTTACAAAGCACTTCGTCAATTTTTACTCAGCGAGCTAGAGCAACTTGCTCTACATCCATTAACTATTTTAGCTGGTAATACCGGCAGCGGTAAAACGCCTTTTCTTGCTCATTGTAGCAATAGTCTTGATTTAGAGGGGGTTGCGGGTCATCGCGGTTCAAGTTTTGGTGGTTTTGTTACCGCACAACCCAGCCAGATAGACTTTGAAAATAAATTGGCTGAATTATACATTACCGGTAATTATAGTTTAGATAAACCGTTGATCTTAGAGGATGAAGGGCGATTAATTGGTAGCGTACATTTACCTGAAAGTTTGCGACAAGCAATGACATTAGCGCCAATTGTGGTCATTGAAGAAAGTTTGGACTACCGTCTTGAACATATATTCCAAGAATATATTATAAAGATGACGGCGCAATATCAAACAGCTTATGGTGTAGAGCAAGGTTTTATTGCCTTTAGTGAATATTTAGCACACGGCTTATTCAAAGTACGTAAACGTTTAGGTACAGAACGATATGCACAACTACAGATACTTCAAACTAAGGCATTCACTGAACAGCAAAAGGGTCTAACGCACTATCATTTAGATTGGTTAAAGCCATTACTTGAAGAATACTATGATCCTATGTATCAATATCAGTTAGGTCTCAAGGCCGAAAGGGTGATCTTTCGAGGTAACAATGCCCAATGTTTAGCCTTTCTAGAGGGTAAGTAACACACCAAACTAGATCAATAATTTCTACAGCCGCAATGCATGATGTTAATAACAAATGCTTGAATTAAGCGTTCTACATTCGCGTCATATTGCGGCATTCTCCTTTGCTTAAACGAGTAAGTCACCTAAAGTACGATCACTGATGATATTCGTTAACAGTGGGTTGATGTAAGACCCAGCGAAAATTCAAGTACTCTGACGTTAAACTTTTAAAATTTCATTAAAAACAGCCAATTAATCTCACCTTATTTATTAGCGCTGACTAAATAATAGCGGTTTATTTACACTCGCTCATCAATTTATAACCTAAAATATAGTTCGTATACTAACCATTATTATAAGTTTTAAAGTATATTTATACCCATATATATAGCTTACTATATTGATTTAAAATGATTTTATAGACTTATCTTCATTTTAGAATGATAACAGTAACTTGATAATTTCATTCAGAACCGTTAGAATTATAATTAATTGAACGTTCAATTAAAAATAATATTCGAGAAGTCAGTGCCTAAAATTGGAATGAAGCCCTTACGTAAACAACAGTTAATTGATGCTACCTTAGATTCCGTCGCACAATTTGGTTTACAAAACACCACAATAATAACGATCAGTCGGATCGCTGGCTTATCGTCAGGTATTATTAGTCATTACTTTGGTGGCAAGCAGCAATTAGTAGAAGCAACCGTTAAACACTTACTTGAACAATTGAAGTTAGCGCTACTCGAACGTGTTAGAGGTCAACATCTTGAGCCAGCCGATCGACTTATGATGATTATTGAGGCTAATTTCACTCAATTGCAACGTTCTAAACCCGCAACAAAAACTTGGCTTAGTTTCTGGGCGCAATCAATGCATGAACCAGGATTGGCAAGGCTACAAAATATCAACAGCAAGCGCTTGCACAGCAATCTACTTTTTTCTTTTCGTCAATTATTAAATGACGACTTAGCACTCATCGCCACTAAGCAGGCAGCAGCTATGATAGATGGTTTTTGGTTACGTAGTGCATTAAGCCCAAGCCCTGAAGAAGAGTTCAGGCAAGCCGAGCAATTTTGTAAAAAATTTATAGTCGATCTGCTTAAGCAGTATGGAGAAGTATCTTGTCATTAGTATGTTATAAAAACTTTATCGATGGTGCCTACATGGCAAATGATAGTGGCGAAACATTTGAAGTCATTAACCCAGCAACAGGGAAAGTTATCTACAAAGTGGAAGTTGCTGACGAAAAAATTAAACAGCAGGCAATTGCAAGCTCGCAACGTGGATTTGCTACTTGGTCTGCAATGAGTGCAATTGAGCGAAGTCGTATTTTACTTAAAGCGGTTGCCTTATTACGTGAACGTAACGATGAATTGGCTAAAGTAGAAGTACTTGATACAGGTAAACCATGGCAAGAAGCCTCAGTCGTTGATGTAGCATCAGGTGCAGATTCGATTGAATTCTTTGCTGGGTTAGCACCAGGTGTTGAAGGTAATCAACAGTCGGTAGATGGCGATTTTTATTACACACGACGCGAGCCATTAGGTATTTGCGCAGGTATCGGTGCTTGGAATTACCCACTACAGATAGCTTGTTGGAAAGCAGCACCAGCGCTTGCCTGTGGTAATTCAATGATTTTTAAACCATCAGAAGAAACACCTTTAGGCGCTTTAAAACTTGCAGAGATATTTACAGAGGCAGGTATTCCTAATGGCGTATTTAATGTCGTTCAAGGGGCAGGTGAGGTAGGTGCATGGTTGTCTCATCATACAGAAATTGCCAAAGTGTCTTTTACCGGAGAAGTCGGTACCGGTAAAAAAGTGATGGCAGCAGCCGCTACTACGCTTAAAGATGTCACCATGGAACTTGGTGGTAAGTCGCCATTAATTATTTTTGATGATGCTGATGTCGATAATGCGGTTTCTGCAGCAATGTTAGGTAATTTTTATACTCAAGGCGAAGTTTGTACCAATGGTACACGCGTATTCGTTCAAAAATCTATTTATCCCGTTTTTATTGAAAAGTTACTTCAGCGCACTAGCCAAAATATAATTGCAGGTGACCCTATGGTAGAAGAGACTAATTTTGGTGCACTGATTTCTTTAAAGCATTTAAATCTAGTGATGAAATACATCAAGCTTGGCGTTAGTGAAGGGGCAACCTTATTACATGGCGGGAAAACCCTTCAACCAGACAATGCACCGGGTGGTTATTTTGTCGCTCCTACTATTTTTACCGACTGTACTGATCAAATGACTATTTGCCGCGAAGAGATTTTTGGGCCAGTGATGTCTGTATTAACATTCGATGACGAAGATGAGGTAATAAAACGCGCAAATGCGACTGACTTTGGTTTAGCCGCAGGTGTGTTTACACAAGATATTACTCGGGCTCACCGAGTGACCCATCAGATGGAAGCAGGAATTTGTTGGATAAATAGTTTTGGTGCTTCTCCGGCCCAAATGCCTGTTGGCGGTTATAAGCAATCTGGCGTTGGCCGTGAAAATGGTCTGCTAACACTCGATTATTACACGCAAATAAAAGCGGTGTATGTTGGGTTACAGCCATTAGACAGCCCGTTTTAATAAAGTTAAAGCTTAGTTAGCGTCCTTAAGCCTTGAATAGTTGCCAAAATTAAATGTTGGCAACCAAAGTAATAAAGTTGAGTGTTAAATGAACAGTGATAATTATGATTACATTATAGTCGGTGCCGGCTCTGCTGGTTGTGTATTAGCGAACCGTTTAAGTGAAGACAGCAAGAGTAAAGTCTTGTTACTTGAGACTGGTGGCAGTGACAAAAGCATTTTTATTCAAATGCCTACTGCTTTATCTATTCCGATGAATACCAAGAAATATGCATGGCAGTTTGAAACAGAGCCAGAGCCTAATCTTGATGGCCGACGTATGCATTGCCCTCGTGGTAAAGTATTAGGCGGCTCGTCTTCAATCAATGGCATGGTATATGTTCGTGGACACGCACGTGATTTTGATGAATGGCAAGACAACGGCGCCCAAAACTGGGATTACGCTCATTGTTTACCGTATTTCAAAAAAGCAGAAACATGGGCATTTGCCGGTGATGAATATCGTGGAAAAACTGGACCACTGGGCGTTAATAATGGCAACCAAATGAAAAACCCATTATATAAGGCCTTTGTTGATGCAGGTGTTGAGGCCGGATATAGTGCAACCAGTGACTATAATGGTACTCAGCAAGAAGGCTTTGGGCCAATGCACATGACGGTAAAAAAGGGAGTGCGCAGTTCAACTGCTAATGCCTATTTACGACCAGCAATGGCACGTGCAAATTTAACCGTGATAACTCATGCTTTAGTACATAAAGTATTACTTAATGGCAAAAAAGCAGTTGGCGTACGTTATGAACGCAACGGAAAAATAGTTGACGTTGTAGCTAATAAAGATGTTGTTTTATCAGCAGGTCCTGTTGGCTCGCCACATATACTGCAACTATCAGGTATTGGTCCTAAAGCTGTCCTTGAAGATGCCGGTATTGAATTGATACATGACTTACCTGGCGTTGGTGAAAACTTGCAAGATCATCTTGAGTTTTACTTCCAATTTAAATGTAAGCAGCCGATCACCTTAAATGGCAAATTAGATTGGTGGAGTAAATTGCAGATTGGTGTTCGTTGGATCCTAACAAAGAAAGGATTAGGTTCAACTAATCACTTTGAATCTTGTGGATTTATTCGCTCTAAACCAAGCGTAGAATGGCCAGATATACAATATCACTTTTTACCTGCAGCGATGCGTTATGACGGCAAAGAGGCCTTTGCAGGTCATGGTTTTCAAGTGCATGTTGGTCATAATAAACCAAAAAGTAGAGGTTTTATTAAGGCTTTGTCGAATGATCCTAAAGCACACCCGCAAATACGCTTTAATTACCTTGAGCACGAAGAAGACCGCGAAGGTTTTCGTGCCTGTGTTCGCCTAACCAGAGACATTATCAATCAAAGCGCATTAGATAAATATCGAGGTGAAGAAATACAGCCAGGCATTGGTATCCAAAGTGATGACGAAATTGACACTTTTGTTCGTCAATTTGTTGAAAGTGCTTATCATCCGTCATGTTCATGCAAAATGGGCACAGATGCATTGTCGGTTGTAGATCCCCAAACCCGAGTACATGGTATTGAAGGGTTAAGGGTTGTTGATTCGTCAATATTTCCAACTATTCCTAACGGTAATTTAAATGCACCAACCATAATGGTCGCCGAACGTTCCGCCGATATTATTCGTGGCCGAGAAGTTTTATCGCCATCAAACGCCCCTGTTAGCTTAGTGCAAAATTAATAGCAACTGCGCACTAAAGCCAAATCTAAAAATTAACTAACGTTAATCGTCAGTACACGGTTAGATCTTAATTTTCGCCATCAAGATATTTTCATGATGGCGACAATTGAAATCTTCAGCTTAAATTTGCCGTGTACTTTTATAAACCTCAAAGAGGAGTACTACTTGTTTATATTAATTAATACCTTGCTCAGGAGAGAACTATGACTACATGGTTAACAGCTGGGCTGTTATTTACCTTTACCGCCATCGCCTTTGTATTATATCGGTGGGGCAATATTCGCTGTGTCGGTGTAACACCGGTTAAAACATTTACCTTTATTGCTATTTTGTTTACCTCTGGGCTAGATGTTGGCTTGATCATGTTTCCGTTAACCGAATTTGCCGGATATGCTGATTTAGCAACCAACCCCGAATATGGATTTACTAACCCGTTGGCCATAGAGTTTGGCTACTGGGCATTTCTTATCTGGGGATTTTACTTTCTAACTTGTTTCTATTTTTGTGTGATTGAACCTCGTGTTCGTTTTTTTGAAATCCCACTGGTTAAACTGGTAAATAACGTAGTTATTATTGGTACCTGTGCTTTTACCGCCTATTTATTATTAACCAATTTACCTTGGTATATGCCAGAACTTGGCGATGGTGAATCTATTGTTAGTAGCTTCTATTTGATTGTATTTTTAGTCATAGCTGCAGCGGTTTATTCAAGTACTAATATTCGTTACGTAAAAATATTAAGTTTGGCAACTACATGGTTATTTTTGGCATTGATTGGTCTAATGTGGGGTGGGGCTTTTCTTTCAGAAACCTCAAGTATTGGGGAGTTTGTCAACACTATCGCGATGATTGGCGGTTATTTTGGTAATATCCACGAATTTGCTTTGCCTCTTAATGATTACCATGAATTTTACCTTTATTGGTGGTTTGCTTGGAGCATTATGATTGGCCAGTTTACTTCTCGTTTTGTTGGAGGTCTTCGTACTTATCAAGTATTGGCAGCGATGTTGGTTTTTCCTTCTATTCCAATCGCCATATGGTTCTCAGTACTGTATTACTACAGTGCAAATGGGCTAGAGACCGCTGGTTTCTATAATATCGCGATGGCATTTGTTGGCATAACCTTCGTTATTAACTCACTTGATTCATTGATCCGTCTCTATACAGATAATTTGAACTTGAGTGTTGCAAGGCTGGGCAGAGTGAAATATTTCTTCGGCAATTTAATTGCTCTTAGTTTACTTACCCTGTTATTTAAATTAGATTTCTTGCAAATCCAATGGGTTGGCGCAGTCGTTATTGGACTCTTTTTTACTTGCTTTGGTTATATCCTGTTTAACAAGTTTAAAGCCGTTAGCGAAATTGAGCGTTCACCGAAAGAAAATAAAATTGATTTTACTAAAATCGAATTAGTCGAATAGCACCGACCATTTTGTATTTGAATACTAAATAAAAAGAGAAACTAAATGAATAAAAGTATTATAGCTATAGCCGCAAGTTGTCTAATAACATTATCTTCTACCGCACTAGCTGATGTGTCTGCAACGGTTAACATAGCCTCTGATTATACCTTTAACGGTGTTAGCCAAACAGGCAACGATCCAGCATTACAAGCGAGTTTGGATTATGCAGATGATAGCGGCTTTTATGCTGGAACTTGGGCGTCAAACGTTGACTTTGGTCGCTATGAAGACACTAACATTGAGTGGGATGCCTATGTTGGTCAATATTTTCAACTTAACGAAAAAATAGGACTAGATGCAGGTATTGCTTACTATACGTACCACGGCGATAACGTGTCAGATACATACAACTATCCTGAAGCTTATGCAAAATTTGGCTACAGTTCATCAATGGGTAACAGTGAAGTAAACTTTTGGTATAGCTGGGATTATTTTGGTCTTGATGTTAATCATTATATTGCTATGGTTGCTCATACGTTTGAAGTTAAACCGGGTCATAATATTAAGGTAAGTTTTGATCGTTCAATATCAGCGAATAAAGATAAATGGTCGTGGAACGCTAAAGATGCTTACAACCATTACCGCGTTGAATATATGACCAATTGGAACGGCTTTGATGTTGATCTTGCTCTTGAAGATACAAATATGAACATTGATTTGGCTGATACCCGTGTCGTGTTATCTGTATCTCATACCTTCAGCTTATAATTGTATTGGATTAAGTAACGTTTATTGTAGGTAGTTCAATGAGCTATCGACTTATTATCTAAGCCTCAGTGGTTATCACTGAGGCTTTTTTTAGTGTTATGGATAAACAGCAACTGTAGTTTTTAGGCTTGGTTATACCCAATGACCATGACTTTATTAGCTAATTTACCCCTTTAAAAGACGAATACCTGACTAATTAAAAGATTTACTCTTCCTGAAATTGCGCTATCCCTGTATTATCACCCGATAAAATTTACGTTAATTAATGTTTAAAACATTCAGTGATATAAAGAGCGATCATGACTAAACCACTTAAGCCCCAAAGCAATGCTATGCTAAAAAGAGCCCACGAAAATATGCCGTTAGGGGTTGCAGACAGCTACCGTTATTGGGGTGAAGAAAACACCGTATTTTTAAGCAGCATGAAAGGCTGTACCATCACCGATTGTGATCAACAAACGTTTGTTGATTTTCGTTTAGCCTATGGCCCAATTATTCTTGGTTATCGTGACGAACGCGTAGACAATGAAGTGATTAACGCGATCACTAGCGTTGGCACCATTTCGGGTTTCTCTACCGGTCTTGATTCTGATGTGGTTGAATTGGTGAAGTCACTTTGCCCTAATATCGATAAAATGCGCTTTGCTAATTCAGGTACCGAAGCGGTTATTGGCGCAGTGCGCACCGCTCGTGGATTTACAAAACGTAATAAAATAGTCGTGGTTGAAGGTGGCTTTCATGGACTGCATGATGAAGTGATGTGGAAATCTGATGTAGATAACTGGGAAATCACTGATGAAAACGCGCCTGAAATTATACCTTTTGGCGCAGGTATCCCACAAAGTACGCGTGAACATCAAGTAAGTGTACCGCTTAACGATTTTAAAGCTATCGATACTGTTTTCGCTGAACATGGTCATGATATTGCGGCTATATTGATTGAACCTATCATGGGTAACTGTGGTTCGATTGCCTCAACGCAAGCCTATATGCAAAAGTTGCGTGACACTTGTGATACCAATGGTTCTTTGCTCATTATGGACGAAGTCAAAACGGGTTTTCGTGTTGCCAAGGGCGGAGCACAAGCCTTATATGGTATCTATGCTGATTTAACCACGTATGCAAAGGCTATGGGCAACGGTTACCCGATTGCTGCTTTTGGTGGTAAAGCTAATGTTATGGATGCTATATCATTTGCAAAAGACGGGGTAACTCACGGCGGCACTTATACCGCTAATATGGTGGCACTGAGCGCAGCTAAAGCGACATTAACCGTGCTTAAAGAAACCGATGCACTTGAAACGATTGCGACAGTAGGTCAAAAAATTCAAGCGTTACTCTCAAGAGTGTTTACAAAATTTGATATTGAACATTGTTTTGCAGGACCCGATGCAATGTTTGGCGTACATTTTGGTAGTGAAGTACCACAAAATTATCGTGATTGGAAAAAAACTAACAGTGATCTTTATACGCAATTCGCGCTTAACTTAATCGACAATGGCGTTATGTTAGAGCCGGATTCACGTGAACCTTGGTTTATTTGTGAAGCCCACCAAACTGTCGATCTTAAGTGGTTAGAGCAAGTTGCTGAGCAATCAATGAGCGCCGCGATTAACGCGCAGTAACTAGAAGTTTTTTTTCAATTTGTAGACCTAACTTATTATTTAGGTAGCCTAGTAGTAAAAATTTATCGCTATTGATCCGACGTCAATTAGCGATAAATGGACTAAATTTTCATTGCTTAAAGCCATGTTAAGCAGTGAAACCTAAAATGGATGTTAATCCTCAATGTTATGCTTTTTATAAAGTGATTTAATAAGTAACAACTATATCAATAACTTAAAGGTAACGCGTTACTTTTGGTTGTGCGTATTTATATTGGCTTAGCCATGGAGTGGTTAAATATCTAACGATGTTAGTAAAAGCACAAGCACTTTAAAAACATATACGGCTAAGGTACAAAAGCCCTGACTGCTAATCAATAGATTCAAAGGATATGAGTAATACTATGAGCATAAAATTCAGCCCACTTTCTAAATATGACGTTAATTATAGAAATGTTATTGAGCTTTATAAAGAGGCTTTTACGACAGTAAGGCGTGTTCCTTCTTGGTTGCTTCGCTTCATATTAAGAAAAGGGAAGGACGGCTTTAGCGTTCTTTATGAAAATAATAACTGGATTGGTTTAATCTATCTTACCGAGTATAAAGATATTGTCTTTGTTCATTTCTTTGCTATAGCAGAGGATCAGCGTTCGTCTGGTTATGGGAGTAAGGTATTAGACGCATTGAAAGAGAAGCATGAAAACAGAGTTGTATTAAATATTGAAGAACTTCAAGTACAACAACAAAATTATTCACAACGAGTAAAACGAAAAGCATTCTATTTAAATAATGGCTTTAGTTCTTCTGGTTACCTTGTTAAAGAGCCAGGTGAGGTACTTGAAATGCTAATACATGGTGGCAGTATCTCCAAAGAAGAGATAGAAGCGATCTATAAAAATCTCTTTGGGGGCATTTTGGGCTCACTTTACCGACCTAAAATAATAACCATTAATGAATAATGTCAACCGTGTATCAAAACAGTCAGTCTCAATGAGGCTAAAATGGCTAGATTAAAAAAGTAACATCGAGAAATACAGCAAGATAACTGCACTTTTGGTGAGTACCTTTTCTTTGCAGCGGCAATTATAGGCTTACTGTTACTGTTGCGTTTTTCACAGCCACTTATTAAACCTATACATAACAAACCTACTAATAAGTAGCATTCATTAATTGTAGCGCTTAACTCCATCTCATTGCATTTTACTAATGAGCGGGTTATTGCTGTTATTATGCAATTAAGATTTCAGTCTCCAACAATAAGATAGATAAAATGACAAGTAGAAAAATACATAGATTCATAGGTTTAATCCTCATATTACCAATGTTTGGTTGGACAATTACCGGGGTCATATTTTTTATTAAACCCGGCTACAAAGGGGCTTATGAACAATTATCATTAAAAACTTATCCCCTAGCAACACAGTTATTAGTTGATCCAAAAGAAAATTGGAGTGAAGTTAAACTCATCAAAACTATTTTAGGGCATCATTTATTGGTTAAATCGCAAGGAAAAACGGAACATTTAGACCCTGTTACGCTTCAAGTTAAAGGGTTGCCAACTAAGTTAGAATATAAACGCCTTATTGATGATGCGCTTTCAGAAAATAAAGAGCGTTATGGCGACATTATTTCTATTGATGGAACAAATGCAAAAACTAGCACAGGTGTTGAAATAAATCTTGATTGGGTAAGCTTAAGATTAAGCCAGAAGGGCGATGATACTAAGTTAATTAACAGACTTTATAAAATTCATTACCTTCAATGGACGCCATTTAAAAATGTAAATTTAGTTTTTGGCGTTTTAGGTTTATTACTATTAGCAACCCTAACCACCTTTGGTATCAGGCTTTATATTAAAAATAGAGAGTAATTGCTTAGTGGAGGTATCGGTATTAACCGATACCATACCCGGTGTTCGCACCAAACCTAGATAGGGATATAAACACTTATTAAATAAAAGGGCGTTAGGTATAGCTTACCTAATGGCAGTTTATCCTGCTGTTTATTTTTACATCAGTAAATAATAAATAATTATGCTTAATTTCAATCATCATATATATTTAATAGGGGTATAACTAAGAAAGGGCACCTAAGTGACTAATAGTGAACAACAATTAGAGTTTATACGTTTATTATCATTAGATTCAGAAACTAATTTCACCAATACAGAGCATTTCTCTTTCGCGATGAAAAAGCTGTCAGTGCTCTTGAACAGTCCATTCTTTATTTTTACCGTAGTTTACAAAGATATTCAAAATAAAAAGTCACATTACAATAGTTACTGTTTGAACACGCAAAATAATGAGCCAAGTGAAGAGCGTGTCGTTGTTAATGTAAATCAAAGCGAATTACCCGACACTATTTGTTTATTAAATCGTCAATTACAAGAAATAAAACAAAGTAAAAGCCAAGTCACTGTTAGTTTCTTAAACAAAACAGATTTTAGCGATTCTCAAGACGATAATTGCTTTGTGTTACCCTTTACCGTGGATGATGAGCTTATAGGTGTAATTAGCTATCAAGCGAATACGCCTAATACCGTGATTAAAACATCTAGCCCGCTCTATCAATTTATTCATTATGTTTTTTCTGCCGACCATACAAATAGGCAAAAAGGTACACAAATCAACACGCTTCAAACCGTATTGAACCTAATGCCACAGCGTGTTTTTTGGAAAAACAGAGAATCTGTTTATTTAGGAAGTAATAAAGCTTTTTCAAATGATGCCCATCTTAATTCGCCTTCTGACATTGTTGGAGTGACTGATTTTGATATATTTCCTGAACAGGCAGAGCTGTATAGGTCAGATGACGCTCATACAATGACCTCAAGAGAGCATTTAATCGCTTCAGAAGAACCTCAAACCCATGCTAATGGAAAAACCATCTGGTTACGCACCTCTAAACGACCGATTATTAATGAGTTTAATGAAGTTATTGGTATCGTTGGTACTTACGATGACATTTCTGAATTAAAAAATATGCAGGTCGAGTTAATTGACAGCTCCTGCACCGCAAGCGGTGAGGATTCTTGATCAGGCCACGTGAAATAGCTCAGACGGTGTTTTACCACCTGCACTCGAAAGTGCCTGAGCCGCATCAAGGGTGTTATCAAGCAACATGCCATCTGTCAGATGGACTACGCAGTTCAGCCTTATTACAGGGACTTTTACAGGTCTGCGATACTTTGCCACAAGTGGCGGGAGAAGGTATCCTTTTTCTATTCTACCGTTCTCGAATTTATTTTTAATGTTGGCCGAACCGACCAAATCCCGCACTCCAATGAAATCACATTCTGGATTTTTACACTGGTAATTGCGCCCCGAAGGTTTGTGTCTATGACCGCATTTCGGGCAAGTCTGAGTGGTGTACTGCTCTCCTATTTTATCAAGCTCTACACCTTGGAATTTACCTTTGTATTTAAGATAGGTGAGTAGCTGCCCAAGGGGATTGTTGCTGTTCATTTGATTTGAACGTCTTGAGCCTTTCTTCTTTTTCCGAGCATTCTTACTCATATTGATGCAATCGCCCACAACAAGCATACCTGCTTGTTGTTTCACGCAATAATCAATCATTTGCTTGGATGCATGATGGAGAAAATTGCGCTGCTGATTGTCATTTCTGAACAGCATTTTAGCTTTTGCTACTCGTAATTTTCGGCTCCGTCTAGACCCTTTCTTGCATTTTGAAAGCAGTCTTGAGAATTCAGCGAGCTTCTTGTTTCTATACTGAATTAACGAGCGAAGACCGCGACCAACTATGATCTCCGACGTTTCGCCATCGGTCATCGCTGCAAGATGAATTACACCTAAGTCAGCAGCAACTACGTTGCTGCCAGCGGACTTAATGGTTTTGATATCTTGCTTTATCGTGAGCCTAAGCTCCCGAAAACTAAGCTCCGCCCCTGTGATTTTACCAATGGGTATATCTTTTGGAATGCGAACGATGAGTTTTTTAACTCCAAGTCCGTTTGAAAGAATGACGCGGTTACCTTTTCTTTTTATCGCCGAAGCCTTGTACATTACTACCTGGAAGTGCTTCCTGTCACGGTACGGATAACGAGCTTTTTTATCGCCAGCTTTTCGATTCTCTGAGGTTGTTTCGATGTTAGCAAAGAACTTTTTAATAAGCGCCTGGTTTGTCTGGCTATGAAGTCGGTACTTACTTTTAAAGTGCTTTTCAAAATCACCTCTAAAAGGCCACTTCCATCGGCGTTTTCGGATGAATTTGTGCAGTTTAACCATATCGTTCCAAAGGCGAGCTGACTCTCTTCGCAACTCTGTTTGCAAAGGTGTTGTCTGACCGATATTAAATTTCGAAACGCTGATTAAACTCATAATGACGACTATACTGTATAAATAACCAGTGTCAATAAGTGTCTGTATGAAATATAAAAAGAGCGCTCATTCTTCGTATTTAATTCAAGCTCACATTATATTTGTTACTAAATATCGTGAGCGGAAGTTTACGAGCGAGATGTTATATAAAATGAACTTTATAATAAAAAGAGAATGTTTAAAACTAAAGTCAGAATTGGTTGAGTTTAATGGGGAGTCAGATCATGTTCACATGATTATCTCTTACCTGCCTTCTATTTCAATTTCACGATTAGTTAATGTTTTAAAAAGTATTACAGGTCGAGAGATGAAGTTGTGGTTTCCGCAGTTAAATCAGGTAGCTTGGAGGTAGAATGCACTTTGGAGCTCTGGTTATTATGCATGCTCTGTCGGCGGAGCGCCGATAGAGGTTCTTAAGCAATACAATCGAGCAGCAAGATAGGCCGCATTAGATTGCTATGCAATCTCGGCTATCCATCCCTCACCGCAAGCGGTGGGGCTTTTCGCCGATTTCGGTAAAGCTCGAGATGAATTAGAAGAAAAAGTTGAAGAGCGTACGAAAGAGCTAAGTCAAACTTACAAAAAATTAGCCGTAGCATTTGAGTCATTAAAGTCAACACAAGACCAGCTTGTTGAGTCTGAAAAAATGGCGGCCTTAGGTAATTTAGTTGCCGGTGTTGCCCATGAGATTAATACGCCTCTTGGTATTGCTGTAACGGGGGCTAGTAATTTAGAACATAGCGCGCAACTGATTAAAAAAGCGGTGGAAAGTGGAAAAATTAGAAGAACAGCGTTTGTTAATCAATGTAACAGCTTGATTGGTAGTAGCGATATAATTTTACGTAATTTAGAGCGGGCCTCTGAATTGCTAAGGAATTTTCAGAGGATAGCCGTTGACCAATCAAATGACGAAAAACGCACAATTAATTTCTTTAAATATTTAAATGATATTATTTCGACATTGTCGTCTCGGGTTAGTGAAAAGAATATAAAAATATTTTTATCAGGAGATGAAACCTTACCCCTTTTAACATCACCAGGTACGATTGCACAAATAGTAACTATTTTGATTGATAACGCCTTAACTCATGCATTTAAAGAAATAATTAATGGTCAAATAAAAATCAGTTTTAAAGTACAAAATGAAATGCTAATGCTTACTGTGCAAGATAATGGTTGTGGTATTGAAGTGGGAAAGATAGAAAAGGTGTTTGAACCTTTTTATACAACGCAACGGCAAAAAGGTTCTGGTCTAGGGCTAAGTATTCTCTATAACCTAGTCACTCAAAGTTTGAACGGTAAAGTTACCTGTTTTAGTACGGTTGATGAATCTACACAATTTGTTATCGCATTACCCTTAGATTAATAAACATCTTATATAAACTAAGTGCTGGGGTAATGTATGCTTTGATTTTTCGAGTAGTTTATATGAAAAATCAAAATGACTTATTTGAGTTAAGCTCCATACTAACGGTTAAGCCATCCCAAGCGTAAACATATAAGCAATACGAACATGTAAAAGCTAATGTTTTTTTGTTACCCTTTAAGCCGATGTCATAGAATTTCAAACAATAAATAGTTAAATGTTTGTGTTCTATATTTTTAACCAATAATTATTTGCCTGTTGATCAGGTATTAATCGCAGAGGAGTTTTGATGAAGTATTTTGCATATGGTTCAAACATGTCCCTTATAAGACTTCAACAAAGGGTGCCAAGTGCCCAAAAAATTGACACAGTAAGTCTTAAAAATCATCAGTTGCGTTTTAATATGAGTGGCAAAGATGGATCAGGTAAATGCGACTCTTTTTATACGAATAATAGTGATGACGTGGTCGTAGGCGCTCTTTTTGAGATAGATGAAAATGAGAAACCCATTTTAGATAGAGCGGAAAGTTTAGGGTCTGGGTATAATGAAAAAACAGTATCCGTAATAAATGAACAGGGAAAAACGTTCGAAGCACTAATTTATTGCGCAATTAAAATAGACCCTTCATTAAAACCATATACTTGGTACCTAAATCACGTCATTGTTGGGGCAAAAGAAACAAAGCTACCGTTGGATTACCTCGCTATTATCGAATCTGTTGTCTGTATAGAGGATCCAAATAAAGAGAGAGAAACAAAAGAACGGGCAATGTATCGTCCACACACTATTCAAAAAGACTGTGCTTAGATGAGTTGATTTAGCGCCACGTTGGTCTTCAATATAAGCGACTTCAGTAAATGTTTTATGGGTATCTAAGCCAATGAAAAGTATGTTATGTTTTATCATGCTAGCCTCTGTTTGATAATGTTGACACATATATTATGGCTCTGGTTTGTAAAACTAACCCACATTTAGAGGCTAGCACCTTGTGGGGGGTCATTGTGTCTATATTTTTCTAGATAGCAGAGTTAACATCCATACTTTTATGCAGCACACGTACAATTAATATTTGATTTACTTTATGTTCTTTGTAATAAATTACGTGGCTAGCTTGAGGATATTTACTGTAACCCTCTCTGATGTAATCACAGTTTATTCCTAACTCTGGCTCCTCAGCTAATAATCGAAATGTGCTATCTAATATTTTTAAATAATCATTTCGTTGCGTGGTTCCCCATGTAAGTTGAGTGTATAGAGCTATTTTAATTAAATCTGATTTCGCTTTAGCGGATAATACTAATTTTTTCATTAGTGATTTTCGTTATCTAATTCTGTTAATAAAGAATCATAACTGTAATCAGCTATACCGCTTTGTTCACCTTGAATAAGCATATTGCGTAAATTTAATAGTTTAGTCTCTTGATCTTCTAAAGCTCTTAACCCAGCTCGAACAATTTCACTCGCTGAACCGTAACGACCTGTGTTAAGTTGTTGGTTAATAAACTGATCAAAGTGATCGCCTAGTGTGACGCTAGTATTTTTAGCCATAATGAAACCCTTGTTTGTACCAATATATATTAGATTATGGTATAAAATATATAACAAGGCAATTAAATGGACAAAAAACAGCTGGCTGTTTCACTTCGTTCACATTATAGCCAACCATTTTTAGCCGCTTATTGCGGCGTTAGAGCTAAAGGAGAAAGCTTTGAATAAATCATATCTATTACTGCCACTTGCACTTTTTGTGGTTTCCTGTACTTCAACAACTAAAGTTGAAGAAACTAAAATTGATTACCTTGACTTATCAGGTAAAGAACAAGTTAAACTCGTTGAAGAATATTGGAGTGTTGCAAAAAGAATTGATCCAAGATACCCAGTTTCAGCTGCAAGAAATAATATATCAGGTTGTGTTGATTTGATCGTTGGCATTGATCAAAATGGAAAAGCTAAAGGGTATAAGATTCGCTCATCATATCCTAAAGGTGTATTTGATAATAATGCCGCCGCCGCGCTAGTTAAATGGAAGTGGCAAGCAACAGAGAAAAATAAAAATAATACGCCAGTTTTAACTTCTGTCCGTATGGATTTTTCGACTAGTAGAAACCCAACTGAGACTAAGTACTTGGAAAATTGCCCTAAACGTGAAGTTTAGCTATAACATGCTGTTAAACAAGGAGAAAAGTAGTTGGCTTTTGCTCCTTCGTTGCTAATTTTAACCAACTATTTTTAGCCCGTTAATTGGGCGTTGGTATGACTCCCCACGTCAAGTTAAATACACTGATCCTTGTTCATTAATTTCAGAATCATTGTATTCACTTTTAGTATTAAGTGAGTTAACGCATAGAATGAAGCAAGTAATTTCGTCGGTTATCATGCTGATATTCGTGAATTACTAACTTGTTTGCTAGCAGCGCCTACCTTACTCATTTCGTCGTGGCACCTGTCTTCAGTCTATGTTCGCGGTTCAATAGCCGTTAGGCTATTGCCGTCCTAACGCCGTCGGTGATTGTGCCACACCCGATGCTTGATCCCATGCGCTAACTCAAAACTTTTATTCATGCAGGTACTGTCGATATTCTTAGCTTCACATCAATTTTTGGTAGCACTACCTCGCGAGAAATAGCCCAAATATAAGCGATCATTTCTCTGGCGATGGCCGTAACGACCACATTACGATGTTTGCCTTTATGCATGAGTCGTTGATAGCGGCGGCACAACCTCAGTTGAGCTTGCCAAGCCATATCAATAATTTCTTTGCTTAAGCCTTCTTGTCTTAATTGCATTTCTTTTGAAATATTGGCGTTGTGTTTATACGAATGTGCACCTTCGACCAGTAGTCGTCTTGCACGGCTGTTACCGCATTTGGTAATAGCACCTAAATGGCGTTTATCGCCACTTGAATGTTCACTTGGTACAAGACCAAGGTAACTCATTAATTTTCTGGGATGGTCGAACCGTGATAAGTCACCTAGTTCGGCAATCACTCCTGTGGCGACTAATAACCTCACACCACGGAGCGCCTGTATCGCTTTAACTACAGGATAAAACCGCCAGTTTTTCACTTGATGTGTTAATTCATTATCCAGCCTTTTTAAGCGTTTTAGTCGTTCATTAATGGTTAAAACCGCTTCTTGCAAAACAATTTGCTGACAAGGATGAGGTAATACTAATTCAGCGAGCCAACGCAAATGTTGTAATGACCAGTTATCTTTTATTTTGCTGTTAATGTTGTTACGTAATAACAATGCTTTAAGTTGATATTTAGCATCCTTTAAGTCTTTCATGCCTGTTTCTCGTGCCCGAGATAAGTCCCGTACGGCTTCATCTTCGGGCTCAGGGACATAGATAGATGTTAAGTCTTCAGACTTGAGCAGCTTTGCAAGTTTGAGCGCATCACGTTTATCGGTTTTGATTTTATCTCCTGGTTTTTTAGGGATAAGAGAAGGTGCGATGACATAGCAACAATGATTAAGGCTGGTGAGAAAGCGGTAAATCCAATAGCCACAAGGACCTGCTTCGTAAACAAAATGAAGTGTGGCATCTGGATATTTTGATTGTAATTGTCGTGCGAGTTTTTTAAAGGCGGCTTTATTACTGAGTATTTTACCTAGATGAGTTGATTTAGCGCCACGTTGGTCTTCAATATAAGCGACTTCAGTAAATGTTTTATGGGTATCTAAGCCAATGAAAAGTATGTTATGTTTTATCATGCTAGCCTCTGTTTGATAATGTTGACACATATATTATGGCTCTGGTTTGTAAAACTAACCCACATTTAGAGGCTAGCACCTTGTGGGGAGTCATTGTGTCTAGGAAGCTAAATGAAAGTTCAGCATATCATCGACGATTTAGAGTCTGTCTTTAGCAAGCAGCCTGAAACAAAATAGTATGATGTCGCCTTTGCTTGTTACTCAGAAGATGGGTCAGGAAGTATAGAAATCGACTACGTAGAAGCCTTTGATTGGGATGAGGATGAAGAATTTTTTCTTATTCCAGAAAACTGCGCGAAACATTATCAGCGAGAAGCAGTTAAATACAAAGCAGCGCACTTTGTAGAAGAATTAAGAAACATTAAAATTGAGAACTTTCAGGATTTGAAACATATGTAAGAGAAAAGATTAAAATAGCAAAGGACGGTTCTGTTTTTTCATAAACTCACCTATGTGGGGAACAGGCGTTCACGATGTTGAGAGGTTTGTATATTTCTAACACGGTAAAAAGAGAGCGTAGCTAAAGTAATACTGTGATCTCTTTTATCCATTATCTTTTCTTGGTGTCATTTGTAAGGCTAAAGTATCAGCAAAATTATAATTTTTGTCTTTTGCGGCCTTAACTTAAGTATTGCCTAACGGTTATGCTATTTTGCTATGACACATCAATATTATAATAATTAAACAATCAGATCTTTCTAAAAACATCATAATCATGAGTAATAGATAGTGTTACTTGGAGTGTTACATTAGCGGTGGGATTTTATAACACAATATAGGTTTGTAAAAAGCGTTATAATTTTGCTGTTTAGTGGTTTGGATTGATCTTTAGGCATAAAAAAAGACGCCCTAGGACGTCTTGATTTATAAATGTGGTCGGAGTAGCAAGATTCGAACTTGCGACCTCACGTCCCCCAGACGCACGCGCTACCAAGCTGCGCTATACCCCGAATAAGTAAACATTAAGAGGGTTAATCTGTTTACTGCCTGTATAATAATGGTTTAAATACTGATTGCAATATAAAATATAGAAAATCAATCTGTTAGTTTATTTATTGTTCAATTTCTCTGCCTGCTTACTAAACTGCTTAATAAAGTTAACCCCGTCAATCATTAATGGAAAATCAGAGTTTACCATTATAGGGGCCGCTAATTGTCGAGAGTAGCTTTGGAAATTACCATTTTGATCAATAAACACTGATTTGTCTTTACTAAATACCATCATGCCATCGTCCATGGTATTGGCAATAATACGGTCTTTGGATAACTGCAGAACATTTTTGCCATTACTATAGGTTTTTTCATTAATGTCACAGTTTAACCATTCCTGTATTAAGGTTGGTTGAATATCCATGTGACTGGTTAAATGGCTCACTGTCTTACTTTCACTTTCAGGCAAAATGAGTAACGAAGGTTTAATAGATAAACTGGTCGCCTTGGTCTTGTTACCAACGGAAGTGATCCAAATAATATCTTTAGTTTGTTTTGTTTTTTGTGCTAGCAGCAATGCATCCATAAACAATTCAAATTGGTAAGTATTACTGTCAGCAAAATAAAATAAATGTAAACCTACAGGTAAGCTATTAAGCTTATCAGCAAAGACTAGTGATGAAATATTATCAAGTATCGTTTGCTGATTAAATAAAGGTTCAAAACCTTGTGATTCTAGTACTAGCTCTTTATTTATCTTGTCATAGCCATGGATCATTGTGTATGAACTTGCCAACTTATTTCTGTCTAATAATTGAAAGAGTAAAGGGATCGCCTTTTGTTCTTCCAAGCCTTCTTGGTAAATACTTGGCAAGCTGTAAAACAAGTTAAACCACGCGTTTTTGTGTAAGGCGTTATCTATATGATGTTCGAGCGTTAACTGGTTTTGGGTGTTTCTCTGCTTAAATTGCTTGATCTGTTTATCTGTTAAGCTGACATCGTTAACCACCATAAATACTGATTTTTGTATTGGTGTTTGTGAAACACAGGCTTCATTGAGCAGTGGGTATTGAGGAATAGCATTGGTAAAGGCTAGTGGGCTTGTTGTTCTTTCTATATATGCTTCACGGTCAAACATACCGTATTTTGTGAGTAATGTTTTAGCCGTCGATGGGTATGACAAAGGTAATACTGTGTCTTGTCTTAAAATATCATATTCTAAGTTCGCATCAGCCCAAATATGTAATAAGTGGCTAAAGAAAAAAGAACAAACTAAACCGATAACAACAAACTTTGCGAAGACGACTTTCTGTAAGTCTCTTAAATGTTTCCACGCATAATTACTTATAATTAATTCGAACGCTAAAATAAACAAGGTTAATACGATACTAACAAACCAAAAAATACGGCTGTTATGTTGTATTTGCGTGCTAATTAGATCAACAATTTGTGCGCTTGAAGAAGCATTTAGATGGTAACCCAAACTGTTATATATATAAGCATCAAGCAGTAATATTAACAATTGCAGGGTAAAGACTACCGAGGCTGTCGCTCGAATAAAACGGGTATGTGGAAATATTAAGGTGATCGGGAATAATATTAAAACAAAAGTCATAAAGGTTAAAAAACCCATATGACTAAACCACGTGGTGATTAAATAAAATTGTCCAAGGAATGTCTCGGGACCTCCTTCACTAAAAATATAAAAGGATGATAATCCAATGGCGGCAATTATATTAAAAAAAGTGAACCAATGGCTCCAACTGATCAGGTGTAACAGGCGCTTGCTATACGTTTTTGAATCAAATGCAACCATAGTTAATTATCATTCTCTTATTATTGTAGTTTATCAGTTCTATATTTTATGAATATAGGGGTAATTATAGGACTGACTTTTTTAAAGCATTGGTGAAATTGGTTACTATATCAGCTCTTTTTGCTTCAGGAATATTTTTATTAATAATTTCTGTTAAGGTATTTCCTAAGCACATTAGCGCTAGATCAGGGGTTGCAGACTCATTAACTAAAACATTATGTAAATCTTGGATAATTTTTTCTACACGTTCATTCGAATACTTGGATACAATAGGCATCTTAAATACTTAATAGGTTATTTGATAGATTGGTACAAGTTTATCAAATGCCTGAACAATATAAAACTGGCCTTTAACTATGAGCTTAATTATTTCAAACATTGCCCTACATTTTTTAACCAAAAAAGAAGAAACCGGTGAAGTTGTGCTGCGTTTAGGGCCAGAATCTATCGAAATCAGCAATAAGATTGAAAATTTTGTTGATGGACTTCATAAAATCTATAATGCTAAAGCGAGTAAAGCCTACGGACATTTTACCACTATGCCTGCAGCAGGAGATACTGCTCGTTTTGTTGATATTATGGAAAGCTATTTAGGTGAATCACAAAGTTTTTATGCTTTTAGTAGTCAGGCGGCTAATTTATTAAAAAATGAATTGGAAAAATATAACCTGGCTGAAACCGGCTACTTAGTTGTTTGCCACTATGAGTATATGGGCGGTCGTTATTTACTAGCTACAGTGATCCCCGTTTCTGAACATTATTCTGTTGATGGCGAATTGAATATTTCTGCTGACAAACACCTTGATACCGCGCGTATGCAATTAGCAGCGCGTATCGATTTATTTGATTATAAAGAAAACCAGCAAGGTAATAAGTATGTTTCGTTTATCAAAGGTAGAGCGGGTCGTGTTGTTTCTGATTTCTTTTTAGACTTTTTAGGTTGTGAAGAAGGCTTAAATTCCAAAGAACAGACACAAACGTTAGTGCAGGCTGTTGAAGATTATGTTGCTGTTAATCAACTTGATGCGACAGAAAAACAGAATACCCGCAAAGAATTATTGAGTTACTGTAAAGAACAAAAAAGCGCTGCTCAGGATGTCTCCATTCAAGAAATAGGGCAAGTGATCAAGCAAGAGGGCGCTACTCAAGATTTTCATCAATTTTGCCAAGAGCAATCTTATCCGTTGGAAGAATCTTTTCCACATGATCAAACGGTTGTTAATAAAGTCACTAAGTACTCAGGGTATGG
Organism: Colwellia sp. PAMC 20917; assembly: GCF_001767295.1. GTDB lineage: Bacteria > Pseudomonadota > Gammaproteobacteria > Enterobacterales > Alteromonadaceae > Colwellia_A. The sequence goes on along the minus strand of NZ_CP014944.1, from coordinate 108,583 downwards.
TAATGGTATTAGCTTGAGCTTTGAACGCAGCCACTTTGGTGAAGACGTTGTTTACAATGCGGCAAATGAAAGTATTACTATTTATAAAGTCCCCCCAAATTTAAAAGATCAATTATTAGCGTTATTGCAAACAGCTGATAAGAAAGAGCAAGACGCTCATCAATCTGAAAATACAGAATTTTAAAGTTAGTTAACTAATTTATAGGTATAAAAATGACAACATTAACCATTACTCGCCCAGACGATTGGCATGTACATTTACGCGATGGCGATGCTTTAACGACCACAGTTCCAGATATTAGCCGTTACTTTGGCCGCGCTATTATTATGCCAAACTTAGTTCCTCCCGTTACCAATGCTGAATTAGCGACGCAATATCATCAACGCATTATGGCTGCTAATATAAACGGCTCAAAACAAAGTACGCCATTTCAACCATTAATGGTGCTTTATTTAACTGATAAAACAACCGTACAAGAAATATACGACGCTAAAGCAACGGGTCTTGTTTTTGCGGCTAAGTTGTATCCTGCTGGAGCAACGACAAATTCTTCTTCTGGTGTGACGAGTATTGATAACATCGCTGATGTACTTGCAGCAATGCAAGAAGTGGGCATGCTTTTATTGGTCCACGGCGAAGTGACTGACAGCCATATTGATATATTTGATCGTGAAGCGATATTTATTGAAACTATTTTAACGCCCTTAGTAGCAAAATATACGGAATTAAAAATAGTTTTAGAACATATAACCACTAAAAATGCGGTTGAATTTGTTGAGCAAGCAGGTGATAACGTTGCGGCGACCATTACCGTTCACCATTTATTATTTAATCGTAACGATATGTTAGTTGGCGGGATTAAACCTCATTACTACTGTCTACCTATTTTGAAACGTAATATTCATCAACAAGCATTAATTGCTGCAGCAACTGGAGGGAGTCGTAAGTTTTTCTTAGGAACTGATTCTGCTCCTCACCCACAACATGCCAAAGAATCGGCTTGTGGTTGTGCAGGATCTTATACGGCACATGCAGCAATTGAGCTCTATGCTGAAGCATTTGAAGCAGCAGGGGCCTTGGATAAATTAGAGGGCTTTGCGAGTTTACATGGGCCAGCATTTTATAATTTACCCGTTAATAGCGATAAAATAACTTTAGAAAAAGCCCAATGGCATGTACCAGCGACGATTTCGTTTGGTCATGATGTTGTTGTGCCAATCCGTGCTAACGATACTATTGCTTGGCAAGTAAAAGACTAGATTTAAATAGGAAGTAATAATGCAATTATTTGTAAATGATTTAACGGTCATTGATTTTTCATACTGTTGCCAGGAACGTGGCATTGTCGGCGAGAGTTGGATCGTTGATGTACTCCTTGATGGTGCTCTCAATGAAATGAGCATGGTGCTTGACTTTGCTGTGGTTAAAAAGCAAATTAAAGCAATTATAGATGATGCTGTTGATCATAAATTATTATTACCGATGAAAAACGAATGTATGACTGTTACTGATTCATTACATCAGGAAAACCATGAATACGTTGATTTTATTAGTGAGCGGGCCAGTTACTATTTGCAGTCACCAAAATGTGCTTTTGCTAAAATTACTAGCGATACGATTGATGTAGCATCTGTTACTGAGCATTTAACCGCAATAATTCTTGAGCAATTACCACAAAATGTTCAAGGTCTTAAGCTAACCCTTCGACCAGAGAATATAAGTGGCGATTTTTACCATTACACCCATGGTTTAAAATTACATGACGGAAATTGTCAGCGTATTGCTCATGGTCACCGTTCTACTATTCATATCTTACAAAAAGGTCAACGGGTAGCTGCATTAGAAAAAGCATGGTGCTTACGTTGGCAAGATATTTATATTGCTTCAGATGTTGACCGTGTTGCAAAAGCAGATATTGAACTGTCAAATTTTGCTCAACATAATTTGACGCCCGATCACCATTTCTTTTCTTATACCGCGCCACAAGGTCGCTTTGACATCGCGGTTGAGAATACGGTATTAGACGTTGTCGATTGTGACTCAACCGTTGAGCTTTTAGCCGACTTTATTGCCAGACAATTAGTTGCTGATAATCAACGTGAGGTAACGGTTGTTGCCTTTGAAGGTGTTGGTAAAGGCGCGATTGCAAATGCTTAATACTAAAAACACTAAGCTTATAACCTTATGTTTAATCGGTGTTTTTTTTAATCAGCACTCGTTTGCTGATATTAAGCTTTCCGGAGAAATAAAGCAGGGCGCTTTAGTTATAGGTAAAACAGCTAATGATAATGTTGTTACCTTTGATGGAAAAGTACTGCCTTTATCTGAGTATGGCGATTATGTTTTTGGATTTAGCCGCGATGATGATAAAACGCATCAATTAATGATCACTCAGCCAAATGGTGAAAAAGAATTAAAGACTTTAACACCGTTAAAGCGTCAATACGATATTCAACGTATTGAAGGTATTGCCAAAAAAATAATGAACCCCAATCCAAAAGCTGTTACTCGTTCTAAGCAAGATGGCGCGCAAGTGAGTACAGCCAGACAAACCTTAAGTACTAAAACTGATTTTGCAAAAGGTTTTATTGCACCAATAACAGGCATTATTACGGGTGTTTATGGTAGCCAACGGGTTTTTAATGGTGTACCTAAACGTCCTCATTATGGTTTAGATTACGCAGGAAAAACCGGCGATCCAGTCAAAGCTCCCGCAGCAGGCACTGTGGTAATGTTCGTATCTGATATGTTTTATTCAGGTGGCACTATGATAATAGATCACGGTCATGGTATTACTTCTAGTTTTTTACATTTAAGTAAATCTTACGTTAAAACCGGTGACGAAGTTAAAAAAGGACAAGTTGTTGCTGCCGTTGGCTCTAGTGGCAGAACTACAGGTCCTCATTTAGATTGGCGTATTAATTGGTTTAATATGCGTTTAGATCCCGCATTAGCGTTAAAAGCTGTTGCCATTAAATAGAAAATATTAACGCGATATTAAGGTCTACATTCATTTATTAAGTTGGCTGTAAGTTATACAAATAAATGAGTGTAGGATTAATTAACCCGTCGTTTTTTACCACTTTCAGCACGTTTTTTATTTTCACTTTGAACATATACCGTATCGGTTGTTGCCATGCTTGCATGACCCAGATCTTCTGAAATATCTTTAAGAGGGCGCCCACGTTCAATTTCCATACTTGCACCGGTATGCCTTAACCAATGGGCAGAAGCTTCTTTCAATTTTAATGCCTTATTTTCACCTTCGGATCTGCGCATATTTTCATGTGCTTGATCGAAAACACTTTGAACTAAACGGCGTAAATGTCGAGATGTCATACCACCTTGGCCACGAACTTTCTCAACAAGAATTGAATTTTCATTACTGGATGGCAAGCCTAATAAACCTCGTGAAGAGCGGTAACGCTCTAAAAAAGGTAAGAAATCAAGAGGAACCGTGATATCACGTAATTTACGGCTTTTTCCAAAGACTTTAAGCCACCAATTTTCATCATCATCTTGCCAAAAGTGTCCCATTGTAGGTGACCAATTTGCACGTTCTGATAGTTCCGAAATTCTTAAAAAAAGAGTTTTTAATGCAGATATAACAAATAAATTTCGTTCAAATAGTGGGTTTTCATCAGCCATTTCAATGGCTGTATCTAAAACATATTGCCATTGGCTAGCGGTTAAACGTTTAACTTCTTTAACTTGAGAGTCGATTATAAAATGTCGGCAATCTTTTTTAGCTATTTGTGCGGGATTACCAATGCAAAAATCCTCAGCCATTAAATAGTTGTAGAAAACGATAATTGCGGTAAACATTGATGAAAGTGTTTGTTGTGATGGACGATATTTTTTCTTATCGATGATATATTCAGATTTTAGACTTTTAGGTGCTTGGATTTTATATGGGAACCAAAGCTCATTAGCCAAAGAATAACCATTGGATATTTTGAAACGTTCTTGATTTGATGTACCAATCCAAGTAACTGGTGGCTGCCAACAAAAGTCAGCATATTCAAGTAAGTCTGATTTACGTAATTGGTCTATTGGTTTCTTCTTTTCAATAAATGACCATAAAAGAAAACGTTCAACGTCATTTCTAAATCGGTCATAAGTGTGTGTAGATTTATTTCTACCAATATAAGTAAGGAAAATTTTCCCCCAATCAAATTGTTCAAGCCACCAAGGTTCATTTGATGAGAATATTTTATCTAACTCTGGGTAGTCATCAAAATCAAAATCACACAAATCAATGTATGGTGGATATAAAGGAACAGGTTTATTTAACAACATTATTTTGAAAACCAAGTAGATAGTACGTATAAAGGCAGTCTAAACCATTATACGTACTATGTCCAATACTGAAGAGTATCGGACATAGTGAGCTATGTGGAATATAGAGAAGTGCTCCCCGTAATTACTCGTAGAATAAAAAACTTCTGATCTGCTATTATAATTTTAATCACCTCTTATTCATTCCATAAACTCATCGTCTAGCAACGCGATAAATTACGAACGTTGTTTATCGTGTTAAATGTTAAGGCGCTAAGCCTAGTCGTTGAAATGCAAAAGCACCAATACCTATTAGTACTAATATTAAAACAAGCTTACTCTTAACGGCTGAAGTATTTCTATAAATACGAGGTTTATGTGCTTGTATAACTTTAGCTTCAACACCTTCAATACGACAATTAACGGCTTTGCTTTTACCGTTAGCTTGCTTTTCTACTTCAAAATAAATTAAATCACCTACTTTAGGTTTTCTACTCATCTCTTTTAATGATGATATATGGATAAAGGTATCTTTAGTCAGTTCACTCGATTGAATGAAGCCAAAGCCTTTATTATCTTTCCAACTTGTTAATTGTCCTTTGTGCATCACGGTTCCATTACAGATTTTGGTTATAAACTATTAAAGCTTTTTCTAGGGTAAATATTACAATAATTATCATTAAAAAAGACCAGTCGAATAGTGTCCGACTGATCCTCTTTCTATAACTTAATGTCGTTAATATTACATATGGTCAATAATACAATCACCAAACTCTGAACATGTAACGAGTGTTGCACCATCCATCAAACGTTCAAAATCGTAAGTGACTGTTTTAGCGTTAATAGCTCCTGACATACCTTTAAGTAATAAATCAGCGGCTTCAACCCAACCCATATGTCTCAACATCATTTCTGCAGACAAAATAACAGAGCCTGGATTAACCTTGTTCAAACCCGCATATTTTGGTGCTGTGCCATGCGTTGCTTCAAAAATAGCAATATCATCATTCATGTTCGCGCCTGGTGCAATACCAATGCCGCCAACTTGTGCTGCTAATGCGTCAGATATATAGTCACCGTTTAAATTCAATGTTGCGATAACACTGTATTCTGCGGGTCTTAATAAAATTTGCTGTAGCATTGCATCAGCAATAACATCTTTAATGATGATCTCTTTACCCGTTTTTGGGTTTACAAATGAACACCAAGGACCACCCGCAATAAAGTCAGCACCAAATTCATCACGTGCTAATTGGTAACCCCATTCTTTAAAGGCGCCCTCGGTATACTTCATGATATTACCTTTGTGTACTAAAGTTACCGACTCTCTGTCGTGATCAATAGCATACTGAATGGCTTTTCTCACTAAGCGTTCGGTACCTTCTTTAGATACCGGCTTAATACCTATACCACAGTTCTCGGTGAAACGAATTTTTGTTGCGCCCATTTCATCGGTTAAAAACTTAATCATTTTCTTGGCTTGATCAGAACCCGCTTTATACTCAATACCAGCATAGATATCTTCTGAATTTTCTCGAAAAATAACCATGTCTACTTCGCTTGGCTTTTTAACCGGGCTGGGTACACCGGTAAACCATTGTACTGGGCGTTGGCAAACATATAGATCTAATATTTGTCTAAGTGCTACGTTTAATGAACGCATGCCACCACCTACAGGCGTAGTTAACGGCCCTTTTATACCAACTTTAAACTGCTTAAACATTTCTAATGTTTCATCAGGTAACCATGTTTCTGAATCGTAAACTTGGGTTGCCTTTTCACCGGCATAAACTTCCATCCAGTGGATCTTACGGTCACTGTTATAAGCTTTTTCAACAGCAGCATTAACAACTTTAATCATTGGCGGTGTTACATCGATGCCAATACCATCACCTTCAATAAAAGGGATAATAGGATTATTCGGGACACATAGCTGCCCATTTTCACAGGTAATGGCTTGACCTTCAGTCGGGATTGTTACGTTCGTAGACATATATGATTCCTCTTCTTTAGCACAATAACGTTAACAGGTATTAACTTTAAAGCTATATTGTTTGAATTATGGATAAAACTGCTTATTTTAGTATAGGTTATCTTTACTTGAATGTTAAAAATAAATGAAAAAGACCTTCAACACTAATACATAATAGATGATATTGACTATAACCGAGGTGAATAATTTAAACAACCGTTTAAATTATGCGTTTGAAAGGTATTAATACCCGCTAATGAAATAAAATAGCTTGGTGAAAGTTAACTATCTTGAGATAATTACTTTTAATATTATTTTTTAGGATTGTTGATGAAACTATTAGTACGTAACTTATCTCGCTCTACAACCGAACAAGAAATTCGGATTTTATTTTCAGCTCATGGTGGTGTCACCGAATGTACTTTAGTTTTAGACCAAGAAACGGGAAAATCTAAAGGTTTCGCGTTTGTGGCAATGCCTAATGAAGCAGAAGCTAAAAAAGCGATTAAAGCACTGCACGAAACTAGAATTGGTAGTAATAGAATTAGAGTGAAAATATCTAAGTAAGACTAATTATCATTATTAGCATTCAATAAAAAGGCTGAGTATCAATGAAGATACTCAGCCTTTTTTATCTTTATAACTTAACGAATGTTACGTTACAGTAAGCTAGATAATATAGTATTAAACGTTTCGCTTGGACGCATCGCTTTACGCGCTAGGTCAACATCAGCATAATAATAACCGTTGATGTTCATTGATGGACCTTGAGCGGCATTTAATTCAGCAATAATTTTAGCTTCTTGCTTAGTTAATGCTTGAGCAATAGCAGTAAAACTCGCTTTTAACTCTTCATCATTTGTTTGTTCAGCAAGTGCTTGTGCCCAGTACATAGCAAGATAAAAATGGCTACCACGGTTATCTAATTCACCCACTCTACGTGAAGGCGATTTGTTTTCATCGAGGAACTTACCTGTAGCTGAATCTAGCGTATCAGCAAGTACTTGCGCTTTGTTATTCTTGGTATGAACGCTTACATGTTCTAAAGAAGCAGCAAGGGCTAAAAATTCACCCAAAGAATCCCAACGTAAATGGTTTTCTTTTTCAAATTGTTGAACATGCTTAGGTGCTGAACCGCCCGCGCCTGTTTCAAATAATCCACCGCCATTCATTAGTGGCACAATTGACAGCATTTTAGCGCTGGTGCCTAATTCTAAAATTGGAAATAAATCAGTTAAGTAATCACGTAAAACGTTACCGGTTACTGAAATAGTATCTTCACTCTTAGCGGTTCGCGCTAAAGTAAACTCACAGGCTTTAACGGGTTCTAAAATCTGAATATCTAAACCTGTTGTATCATGGTCAGCTAGATAGGTATTTACCTTTTTAATCATCTCTGCATCATGGCCACGATTTTCATCTAACCAAAATACTGTCGGTACGTTAGTTGCTTTAGCACGTGTAACAGCAAGCTTAACCCAATCTTGAATAGGCGCATCTTTAACCTGACACATTCTCCAAATATCACCTTGAGCAACGTTATGTTCTAACAAGGTTTCGCCGTTGTCATTAACTACTCGAACCGTACCTTTACCTGTCATGGTAAAGGTTTTGTCATGTGAACCGTATTCTTCAGCTTTTTGCGCCATTAGACCTACGTTCGGCACTGTGCCCATTGTTGTTGGGTTGAATGCACCATTTTCACGACAAAAATCGACAACCGCTGAAAAAACACCGGCGTAGTTACGATCAGGGATCATAAACTTAGTATCTTTTTGATTGCCATCACGATCCCACATCATACCAGAAGCTCTTAAAGCCGCAGGCATTGAAGCATCAATAATTACATCGCTTGGTACATGAAAATTAGTAATACCTTTGTCTGAATCAACCATCGCAACTTCTGGACGTGTGGTATAAACAGCGGCTAAATCAGCTTCAATTTCTTTTTGTTTTTCGCTTGGTAAACGAGATATTTTTGCATAAACATCGCCAATACCATTATCAGCATCCACACCAAGTTGTTCGAAAATAGCAGCATGTTTGTCAAAAACATCTTTATAGAAAACTTTTACTGCATAGCCGAACATGATTGGATCTGAAACTTTCATCATGGTTGCTTTTAAGTGAAGAGAAAGTAAAACGCCCTCTTCTTTAGCTTTAGCTGTTTGTGTTTCATAGAATTCAATTAATGCCGCTTTGCTCATTACTGCCGCATCGATAATTTCTTTGTCTAATAACGGTAAGTGCTCTTTTAATAAAGTGACCGCACCATTTTCGCTAACGAATTCAATCTTTACATTGGTTTCGCCATTAATAGTGGTTGATTTTTCACTACCGTAAAAGTCACCCGCTGACATATGAGCAACGTGTGATTTAGAATCTTTTGACCAAGCACCCATAGAATGTGGATTTTTGCGTGCATATTGTTTAACCGAGCTAGGCGCACGACGGTCTGAGTTACCTTCACGTAGAACAGGATTAACCGCAGAGCCTAAAACTTTTGCGTAAGTAAGCTTAATAGATTGCTCTGCTTCATTTTGTGGTTCAGCCGGGTAGTTTGGTAAGTTATAACCTTTAGCTTGAAGCTCTTTAATAACGGCTTCTAGTTGTGGTATTGAAGCTGAAACATTAGGTAATTTAATGATGTTAGCTTCTGGTGTTTTAGCTAACATGCCTAATTCTGATAAAGCATCACTTACACGTTGTTCTGCTGTTAAGTATTTTGGAAAGTTCGCTAATACACGGGCCGCAAGTGAAATATCACGCGTTTCAACGTTAATACCAGAAGAAGCCGTAAATGCCTGAATAATTGGTAATAAAGAGTGAGTCGCCAATGCAGGCGCTTCATCGGTAATCGTATAAATTATTTTTGTTGAATCTGAGCTCATTTACTTTCCTATTGCTAATTGCCTAATAAAGTGAAAACACCACTTATTGGCATTATTCATCACTCTATTACTATTAATTATTCCGCGAGAACGCTAAAGCGTATTAAAAATTTATGACTATTTATTCGCGATCTATTTGCCTGAGTAAGTACAGACATAAAAAACCAGTGGCTGTACCACTGGTTAACCTGAGCATTATAAACTTTCAAGTAAGCTTCGTAAACAATATGGCTATAATTACAAATAACTATGTTGTATATATAGCGATTATTTATTCTAACCAACCTTTATCAATGGCTAGCGAAAACAATAAGGGCGAAAAAGTTTTGTACTTATCATAATTTGACGGACATTTTGCATTTTCTATGTAATGCGCTTTCCATGGATCATTGATTAGCCAAATTTTATTTTTCGCTACTGCAACGCCTTCTAATGAGGTGTTACCAATAGGCTCCCAATCACTGCATTCATCATTTTCAGCACTCACTGGCGCTAAAAAATTCATAGCAATAATTTTTGTTGGTTGTTTCTTTGCCAAATCGATAATCCATAATTGATCATCATTCCTAGCTGCAGCAACGATATAACCAGGGTGATTATCCTTCGAAAGATAGTCCATACCATTTATAGGGTGCCCACCCTGACTAAATGTCGGTAATAGAACTTCAGTATCAATTACCGGAGCAAATTCATCAGTCGCCCAAAAATTTTCGCCTAATACCAACGAAAAAATACGCGCTAAACCCTGACTGTCTTTTTCCAAACCAAGGTATAAAGTGTTGTCCTGACCAAAAGCTAGTCCCTCGATACCATCATTAGAAAAGTCACCGACGTTATAACTTGCGTCAAATTGTAAGGGTCTAACGTGCGTCATTGATAATATATTATTATCATCAAGCGCTAATCTCACAATAAGTGTCGGGAATGTTGTCGAACCGGTATTTTGATAGCGCTGTTGACATGCCGATGAAAGTTCATCGCCATTACGGGCATCTTCGGTCACTATAATGAAAACTTTATCATTGTTAGGGTCAACCGCTAAAGCTTCAAAATCTGGCTCACCTGCTAGATACGAGGAAAAGCAGCTGGACTTTACCTGGCTAGACATGGTCATGAGCAATGAATTTTTTTCAACTAAGCCACTCGTGGGCTCAATTATATGTAATTGTTTCTGCTGAGACTTATCAGCTGAACCATCAGAGAGAGTCAGTAACTTGCCGCGCCATAGCTTTAACGCGGAGGTTTGTGGGTCAAACATAACTTGCTGATCAGCTTCTACCAGCCACTTTCCCTTTAAAGTCACTTGCTGATGAATGTTATCATCAGCAAGCACAGTAAAAGCAGAGAGATAGATAGCTATAAAGGGTAGCAGCTTCATTAACAACTCAACCTGTAATTATTTTAAAAGGTGTAATATATTGGTAAGGTCAGACTTACCTTCAGCAATTTCTTCTTGTGTTAATCCTGACAATTCATGTGGAAATACCAACCATTCATCAGACTCGTGAACATAGTAGTCTGGTTTGATGTCAACCACATTATTGGTTGGCTTATACCAAGGACAAGCAATGCGAACATCTGTTGGCATATTATTACGCGCTAATTTTTTAAGTTGTTTTATTAATGCATCAATACTGCGGCCTGAATCAAAAACATCATCAACAATCAATAAGCCATCAGTTGCATTGGCATTTTCGATAATGTAATGCAAACCATGCACTTTAATTTCTTTACTTTGTTGGTTAATGCCGTAGTAAGAAGAAGTACGGACAGCGATATGATCTGTGTCAATATTTTTAAAATCAAAATACTCCTGAACAGCAATACCAACAGGTGCTCCACCACGCCATATGCCTATGATAAATTGTGGACGAAAACCATCTTCAAAGACTTTTGCGGCCAGTCTAAAAGAATCTTCTAGTAATTCTTGTGCGGTAATAAATTTTTTATTCATAGTGGTTGTTTCTTACTGTAAAAGTAGTGTAATGTGGCGAATTATATCAATTCTTGACCGAATGGTTAAGTAAATTATTCAGTGAATTAACGTTTATTATTTACCTGTGCTCAAAAAACTTGAGTTTAACTAAGAGAAGTATTAATGCAAAAAACAATATTAACAACTGCTAGTTTACTATTTAGCTTAATGTATGTTTCACCAAGTTACTCTCAAGAACTAAAAGTAGCTTCATGGAATATCGCTTGGTTAGGTTCTCATGAGTATAATAAACGAAAATCAGATGATTATCAGCAATTAGCCGTCTATGCTAAACAACTTGATGCCGATGTGATTGCTTTACAAGAAGTTGAAGATGAAAATTGGGCAAAAATGGTCTTTGGTAACGAATACGATTTTTATTTTTCAACTAAAGATTGGGTACAGCGTGTTGGTGTAGCCGTTAAAAAATCAGCGGGCTTAACAGTGGTTGCCAAAGAATATAAAGCATTAAATGTTACCCGTGTCAGACATGGTATGGACTTAACCCTATCTCGAGATGGTAAACAAATTAGGTTACTTGCCGTACATTTAAAGTCTGGTTGTTTTGCTTTGCCACTTGATAGTAAATATCTTGCAGCGATGCCAAGTAGTACAGATAAAGAATTAAGACTAAAAGAAGCCTGCACTACATTAAGTATGCAAATAGACCCACTTGAACGTTGGGTAGATGAACGAGCTAAAGATAATGAAGCCTTTATTGTACTTGGCGATTTTAATCGCAGATTCTCACAAGATGTAAGTCATCAATATGCCGAAGACCAAGGTTTATGGCAAGCCCTTGACGATGAAGGCAATGAAGCGCTTTGGACACCAACAATGACTAAAGAGTCTGCTTGTTGGGGCGGCTACTACAAAGATTATATCGACCATATTGTTTTTAACCCTAGCGCAAAAAACATGTATGTCGAAAACTCTTTTGAACAATTAGTTTTCAAAGAAAAATATACTCGGGAGCTTGCTAATACATTAACAGACCATTGCCCTATTTCGGTTAAAGTACAGCTTTAAACATTTAATAAGGATTTTAAGCTAGAATAGACCACAGACATAAACCGTTGCTAGTGTTAACTAGCAACACTTTATATTATCAGGACAATAGACCCACATGTATAATAAGCAACTGCCACTTATAGACCTTCACCGACATTTAGACGGAAACATTCGACCTCAAACTGTTTGGCAATTAGCTCAGAAAAATAATATTGCCTTACCTGAAACTAATTTCGAAGACTTTTTACCTCATATTAAAATTACGGACAATGAAGCCGACCTGCTCGCTTTTTTAAAGAAGTTAGATTGGGGCGTGCAAGTTCTCTCTTCATTAGATGATGTTATTCGCATCGGTTATGAAAATGTTGAAGATGCTTATCTGGCTAATATTGATTATGCCGAATTACGTTTTTCACCTTTTTATATGGCAATGACCCACAAACTCCCTATTGAAGGTGTTGTGGAAGCGATTATTGAAGGCGTTAACCAAGGCCGTAAAAAGTATCCGACCAAAATAAATTTAATTGGTATTTTGAGCCGTACTTTTGGAGTAGACAATTGTGAAACTGAGCTTAACGCCCTTTTAGCCCATAAAGATAATATTGTTGCACTTGATTTAGCGGGAGACGAGTATAATTTTCCTGGTAGTCTTTTTGAAAGTCATTTCAAGAAAGCATCGCATGCGGGTTTACAAGTAACCGTGCATGCGGGTGAAGCGGCCGGACCAGAAAGCGTTTGGCATGCTATAGAAAAACTGGGAGCCACAAGAATTGGTCATGGCGTCGCTTGTGTAAAAGATCAAAAGCTAATGGACTACATGCTTAAACATAACATTGGTCTTGAGTCTTGCCTGACGTCAAATTATCAAACAGGTACGATAAAAGATTTAAGTCAGCACCCCGTAAAAACCTTTTTAGCAAATGGCCTTAATGTTTGTTTAAATACTGATGACCCTGCGGTTGAGAATATTGAGCTTGAAGATGAATTTAACCTTGCCAGTAACTTACTTAAACTCAGTGAAGCACAAATAACGCAATTACAAAGCAATGCCATTGAAATGAGTTTTTTAAGCCATGATGAAAAACAAACATTACGCCAGTTAAAACTATAGCGTAAAGATAATATTGCTATCAATCACACTGCGATTATAAATTTTATTGGTTGTTGTTAACCTTAATGATTAATAGGTAATTGATCGTTACAGTACTTAGTATTATTATAACCACATTAACTTTTAGGCGATTTTAAATAGTCGCCATAAACATTTTTCAGTAAAAAATCCTTGATAGCAGTTTGATCCCATCAGGTCTGGCTAGAAACTTACTGAGTTACACTTAAAAACTAAAGGATAACTCTTATGCCAACTCCACATATTGAAGCTCAAGCAGGCGACTTTGCAAAAACTGTATTAATGCCGGGCGACCCACTTCGCGCTAAATATATTGCCGATAATTTTTTAGAAAATGTTAAATGCGTTACACGTGTTCGAAACATGTTTGGCTACACGGGCACCTATAAAGGCAAGCCTATCTCAGTAATGGGTTCTGGAATGGGGATCCCTAGCGTTTCAATATACGCGACTGAACTGTACAAAGACTACGGCGTTGAAAGTATTATTCGTATTGGGTCTTGTGGCGCTGTTCGTGATGACATTAAAGTACGTGATATTGTTATTGGTATGGCAGCAAGTACCGACTCTAACGTTAACAGACAGCGTTTTCATGGCGTTGATTTTGCCGCATGTGCAGATTTTTCATTGTTAAAAAGTGTTGTAGATACGGCTGAGCGTTTAAATAAACCTGTCCGTGTTGGTAATATTTTCACGGCTGATTTATTTTATACTCCGCAGCCTGAAATGTTTGCCACTATGGAAAAGTATGGGGTTTTAGCGGTAGAAATGGAAGCTGCTGGCCTTTATGGCGTTGCAGCAGAATACGGTAAAAAAGCTTTAACGGTATTAACCGTAAGCGATCATATTAAAACCGGTGAACAAACTACCGCAGATGAGCGCGAAACCACCTTTAAAGACATGATGGAATTAACCTTAGAAAGTATCCTATAACGTTATATTCGTTCATCCTGAACATAAAAAAAGGGGTTAGCATTTTTGCTAACCCCTTTTTTTATAAGCATTATTTACACGTATAACAGCTTTGAATCAAAGCCACTTCGCTACTAATTGTTAAAGTTAAGCTCAGTTAGAAAGCTGGTGCCGTAATCCATTTTATCAACATTAAACATTTCAGCTATGGTTTGCCCTAAATCAGCAAAGGTTGTTCGTTTACCTAAATTTACCGAAGCAATATTGTGATGATAAGCCAATACTGGCACATACTCACGGGTATGGTCGCTACCTGGCCACGTTGGATCACATCCATGGTCAGCGGTTAAAAACAGCACATCGTTATCGCTCATCGCATTGAGTACTTCAGGAATGCGTAGATCGAAGGCTTCAAGTTCTTGTGCATAGCCGACCGGGTTACGTCTATGGCCAAAATCTTGGTCGAAATTAACCAAATTAGTAAATATTAACGAATTATCTGCTGCACTATTAATATGTTTGATACTGGCATCGAGCAAAGCATCTAAGCCCGTTGCTTTGGTTTTTTCGCTAATACCTTGATGGGCAAAAATGTCAGCAATTTTACCAACACTGATCACATGCGTACCGGCATCAAATATTTTATCTAGTACGGTTGGTGCTGGTGGTAATACCGAATAATCGCGGCGGTTACCTGTTCGAGCAAAATTGTCTGGGTTGTCACCGATAAAAGGTCTGGCAATAACTCGCCCTATATTAAGGCCTTCAAGTTCTGCTCTTACTGTTTCGCAATACTTATAAAGATTGTCTAGACCAAAATGTTCTTCATGAGCGGCAACCTGAAAAACACTATCTGCTGAGGTATAACAAATAGGTAAGCCAGTTTTGATATGCTCTTGTCCTAACTTTTCTAAGATAACCGTACCTGAGGCATGACAATTGCCTAACATATCGCTAAAGCCAGTGGCTTTGTTAACTTTATCTATTAGGTCAACCGGAAAGGCTTTTTCTTTATTGGTGAAATATCCCCAGTCAAAGAGAACCGGCACACCTGCCATTTCCCAATGACCACTTGGGGTATCTTTACCTGTGCTTATCTCTTGTGCGTAGCCATAAGCCCCTTTTTGAGGTTCACCGCCTTGCTGTGGAAAATCGGTATTTGACGCCTCATGGCAAGCTTTAAATAAGCCTAAACTTGCCAAATTAGGTAAGTTTATCGCTTTGCCTGTCTCTGCATAATATGCTTTAGCGAGGTTAGCAAGGGTATTTGCGCCTACATCACCAAACTCAGCTGCATC
This sequence comes from Colwellia sp. PAMC 20917, assembly GCF_001767295.1. Classification (GTDB taxonomy): domain Bacteria; phylum Pseudomonadota; class Gammaproteobacteria; order Enterobacterales; family Alteromonadaceae; genus Colwellia_A. The sequence goes on along the minus strand of NZ_CP014944.1, from coordinate 93,116 downwards.
AGCAGAGTAACCGATACCAAAACTGTCTATTACTAAAACTATTGCGCGGGCCATAGCATTTCCTTTATGATCATTTTTTCAATATATATTCATAAATAGCAGAATAAAACATGACCACATGGTCAAGTTGTGCTAATTTACCATCTTTTGAAAATGGGGTAAATGATGCTTTAAAATATACGTGAATAAAGTAACGTATTTTTGATCATTTAACCGTAAAAGTACAAAATTAGCGTTAATTACTATCACATTATCACTAATGATAGGATTAAAACCATTTCTGAAGCTGAATTATCGACAGGCATAAACAATTGAACGCAAATAAACCGACAATCATTACAATCACAGGTCCTTCTGCATCGGGTAAAACCCTTTTTGCGCATACTATTCACGACGAACTTATCGATGAATTAGGTGAAGACGGTATTTCTATTCTAAGTGAAGATGCCTACTATCGCGATCAATCTCATTTGTCGATGTCTGAACGTGAACAAACAAACTATGATAATCCCAGTGCCTTTGAACATGACTTGTTAACTGAGCACTTAAAAAACATCACTGAAAATAAATCTATCGACGTGCCTATTTACTGTTATAAAACGCATACACGTTTAAATGAAACACGGGTATTTACCCCAACGAAGATTGTGCTTGTTGAAGGTATTTTACTGCTTTCAAACAAAGCACTGAGAGATCAGTTTGATATAAAAGTCTACATGGACACGCCACTTGATATTTGTTTAGTTCGACGAATCAAACGTGATTTAACCGAGCGAAATAGAAGTGTTGAGTCGGTAACTAATCAATACTTAGAAACGGTTAGACCTATGTATTATCAATTTATTGAACCCTCTAAAGCTTGGGCTGATATAGTGATCACACGAGGCGGAAAAAACAGAATGGCGATAGAAGTACTTAAAGCAAAAATTCGTCAACTGTCAAAATTACCACTACAAAAATAACAATAACAATAACAATAAAAAATATTAAGGGGTATGTATGGATTTTGCCGCATTTAGAGGGGTAATAGGCATATTTGTTTTATTAGCCATTGCCTATGGAATTTCTAAAAGTAGAAAGGACATTAATTTTCGTACGGTAGGTTTTGCATTTTTGCTGCAACTATTACTTGGTGCGTTTGTTTTATATGTCCCCTTTGGCAAAGACGTATTGACCACGATTACTTCAAGTGTTCAAAGTGTTATTGATAGTGCCAAGGTCGGTATTAACTTCCTCTTTGGTGGCTTAGGCACAGATGCTATGTACGAGAATGGTGTTGGCTTTGTCTTTGCTGTGCGTGTTTTACCTAATATTATTTTCTTTTCTTCATTAATCGCCGTACTTTATTATCTGGGTATTATGCAGTGGGTTATTAAAATTATTGGTGGTAGTTTACAAAAACTGTTAAAAACCAGTAAACCCGAGTCACTATCAGCGACTGCCAATATCTTTGTTGGTCAAACAGAAGCGCCCTTAGTTGTTCGACCTTACATAGCTAAAATGACCCAGTCTGAACTATTTGCCATTATGGTTGGTGGCTTAGCCTCTGTTGCTGGTTCTATTATGGCGGGTTATGCGGGTTTAGGCATAGAGCTTAAATACCTAATAGCGGCGTCGTTTATGGCGGCACCGGGTGGCTTACTGATGGCTAAAATCATTTGCCCTGAAACAGAGCCTGAAAAAATTGTTCAAGACTCCGTAGACTTTGACGAAGGCGATGAAAAGCCTGCTAATGTTATTGATGCAGCCGCATCTGGCGCGGCATCTGGATTAAAACTAGCGGTAAACGTGGGTGCGATGTTATTAGCATTTATTGCTTTAATTGCTCTTCTTAATACGATTGTTGGTGGTATTAGTGGTTTGTTTGGCTACGATAATATTACCATCGAACTTATTTTAGGCTACGTGTTTGCTCCTTTCGCTTTCATTATTGGTGTACCGGTTAATGAAATGCTACAAGCGGGTAGTTTTATTGGCCAAAAAGTTGTGGTCAATGAATTTTTTGCTTATGTTAATTTCGTTGAAATTAAAGATACACTTTCACCGGTAACCCAAGCCATCGTCACCTTTGCATTGTGTGGCTTTGCTAACTTATCTTCCATCGCAATCTTGTTAGGTGGTATTGGTTCAATGGCACCTAGTCGCCGACGTGATATCGCGCGGCTTGGCATGCACGCTATGTTAGCGGCGACCTTAGCTAATTTAATGAGCGCAGCTATTGCTGGCGTATTCATTTCTTTATAAATAATTGATAGGAAAATAAACGTTATGTCTGACCTTAAAGCCATCGCTCAACGCGCACTTTCGTTAATTGATTTAACAAGTTTAACCGACAGTGAAACAGAAGAAGAAATTATAACCTTGTGTCGACAGGCAAATTCTATTGGTGGCGTCACTGCTGCTATCTGTATTTTTCCTCGCTTTGTACCTTTGGCAAAAAAGACGTTAAAAGCACAACAAACACCACAGATAAAAATTGCTACCGTTACTAATTTCCCGCACGGTAATGATGATATAGATATCGCATTAGCCGAAACACAAGCCGCGGTCGCATACGGCGCCGACGAAGTCGATTTGGTTTTTCCTTACCGAGCTCTGATGGCAGGTAATGAAGCGATTGGTTTTGATATGGTCAAAGTATGTAAACAAGCTTGTGGTGAATTTGCTAAGTTGAAGATAATTATTGAAACGGGTGAGCTTAAATCACCCGCTTTGATTGAACAAGCCAGTGAAATTGCTATTAATGCCGGTGCTGACTTTATCAAAACCTCAACAGGGAAAGTAGCGGTAAATGCAACACCAGAAGCCGCAAAAATTATGCTTGAAGTGATAAAAAACAAAAATATCAATGTCGGTTTTAAACCCGCCGGTGGTGTTAAAAACGCAGAAGATGCAGCAGTTTATCTTGCTTTAGCCGATAGTATCTTAGGCAGTGAGTGGGCTGATAATAACCACTTTCGCTTTGGTGCAAGTAGCTTACTTAACAGTTTACTTGACACACTAGGACACAGCACAGAAAATACCTCAGCAACTAACTACTGATCTCCTTTAATAAAGAAGTAACTCATGGCACAACTGTATTTTTATTATTCATCAATGAATGCGGGTAAATCTACTCATTTGCTGCAATCGTCTTATAATTATCGAGAACGCGGCTTAACTACCGCAATTTATACGGCGCAAATTGATGACAGATTTGCTAAAGGCAAAGTCGCTTCACGTTTAGGTATAGACGCAGATGCTTTCTTATTTGATGATAGCATCAATATGTTTACGGAAATAAAAGATAAACATCAAGCCGCTAAAATTGATTGTGTACTGATTGATGAAGCACAGTTTTTGTCAACCGAACAAGTTAAGCAGTTAACGGATGTTGTCGATCTCTTACATATTCCCGTGTTAGCCTACGGAATAAGAACTGACTTTCTTGGTGAAACTTTTTCAGGCAGTGCTGCCCTACTTGCTTGGGCCGATAAGTTAGTCGAGTTAAAAACAATTTGCCATTGTGGACGCAAAGCTAATTTTGTTATCAGACAAGATGAAAATGGTGTACCCGTAAAAGTAGGTCAACAAGTAGAAGTGGGCGGCAATGAACGATATGAGCCATTATGCAGAGCCCATTTTAAGCAATTGGTCTGGTAAATATCTAGCTTAAAGTACTTATTGCTAACAATATGTTCAGCTAAACTTCCTCTATATCTTTATAAAAACAAGGAATATTCCATGTCAGTTTTTGAAAGCTCTCATCCTCTGGTTAAACACAAAGTCAGTTTACTACGCGATAATAATATTTCAGTTAAAGCCTTTCGAGAGTTAACCAAAGAGATATCAATGTTATTAACGGTTGAGGCGACTCAAAACCTTAGTATTAAAAATATCCCATTAACTTGTTGGTCTGGTGAAATTTCAGTGCCAACTCTTGCTGATAAACAACCCACTCTGGTACCAATTCTACGTGCTGGTTTAGGTATGCTTGAAGGCTCACTGTCAATACTGCCGTGTGCAAAAATAAGTGTTGTCGGTATACAGCGTAATGAAGACACATTAGCGCCAGAAAGTTACTACGAGAATATTATCTCTGATATAGAAAGTAGAACAGCAATTATTATTGATCCCATGCTAGCGACTGGCGGCACAGCATTAGCAACCATAGATTTATTAAAGGCGTCGGGATGTAAAACAATCATTGCACTATTTTTGGTCGCTGCGCCTGAAGGTATAAAATTGCTTGAGGATGCTCATCCGGATGTCATGTTAACGATTGGTGTAATAGATGAGAAACTTAACGAACAAGGTTATATTTTACCGGGTCTGGGCGATGCCGGAGATAAAATCTTTGGTACGCTGTAATTAATGCGACTTGGTTAAACTAATCACTTTTTTAATAAGTGATTAGTTAGCAAGATATTACCTATATCGGCATTGTCTATAACGGCTTTATTTAATAAATAACCGGTGGTAATTCAGGGCTATCTTCAGAATAAGTGATCGCTTGTTTAAATTGCTCTGCGGCTAACAGCGCTGAATTTTCATCTTTGGCGTGTACACGAGCGATGACTTCACCACTATTGACCTGAACCCCAAGCGGTAAAATTCTATCGAAGCCAACACTGTGGTTAACTTTTTGTTTTGGCGCCGTTCTTCCGCCGCCTAATCCCACCACTGACATACCAATATCTCGAGTGTCCATTTGAGCTAAATAGCCATGTTGACTTGCTTTAACTTCCATAATAATGGCCGCTTTATTCATTGAGCCCCATGGGTTTTCAACAAAATCTTTTGGCCCACCTAACGCCGCTATCATGCGCTCAAATATTTCAGCTGCTTGACCTGAATGAAGGGCTTTATCAATTTTAAGGTAAGCGGTTTGCTCGTCGCTGGCTAAGCCCGAATTCACAAGCATCGCACAGGCTAAGGTTTTAACGACTTTATGTAAACGAGGTTCGCGTTGTTTACCCGTCAGATATTTAGCGGTTTCATACATTTCAATGGCATTACCGGCACTGGTGCCTAATACCTGATTCATGTCAGTAATGATCGCTTGAGTCTTAACCCCTGCACCATTGGCGACACTAGAAATACTATCGGCAAGTGCTTTAGCATCTTCAAGAGATGACATCATCGCGCCATTACCCACTTTGACATCCATCACTAAAGTATCAAGACCTGCTGCAAGTTTTTTAGATAAAATTGAAGCGGTTATCAGTGGAATAGATTCAACTGTCGCAGTGACATCACGAATACCATAAAGGCGTTTATCTGCTGGCGCTAAATTATCTGTTTGAGAAATAATGGCTACGCCCACTTCTTTAACAATACGCTTAAACTCGCTAATTGTTGGTTCTACATTAAAACCGGCAATACTTTCTAATTTATCTGATGTACCTCCGGTATGCCCTAACCCTCTCCCTGAGATCATCGGCACATAAGCGCCACACGCAGAAACAATCGCCGCTAACATAAAGCTGACTTTATCACCTACGCCACCCGTAGAGTGTTTATCAACGATGGGGGCATCATAGCCCTCCCAAGAGAGCACATCACCCGAGTTCATCATCGCGGTGGTGAGCGTTACTTTTTCTTCAACCGATAATCCTTGCTGAAAAATTGCCATCGCCATTGCACCGACTTGGCTGTCAGAAAAGCTACCATCAACTAAACCATTAACAAAATCGTGAATTTGGCTTTGATTAAGGATTTTACCATCGCGCTTAGTGCGAATAATTTCTTGGGGTAATATCATTGATGGATATCCTTAAATGTCCAATAAATATTTTGGCGTAAAAGCATCAGGTAAAAGCTCTGCGACACTCCACACTTGTTGTTTATCTTTGTGGTTAAACGCTATCACAGGTGCTGATTGTTCAAAAAACTCAGCAATAACCTGTCGGCAGGCACCACACGGAGGTGTCATTTTTTCTTGCTCGGTATATATAACGATCATTTGAAAACTTTGCTCACCCTTTATCACGGCATGGCTTATGCAATTTCGTTCTGCACAGACAGTTAACCCGTAAGAGGCATTTTCAACATTACACCCTTGGACAATCGTACCGGAAGTGGTTAAAGCCGCAGCACCGACATGAAACTTACTATAAGGCGCATAAGCTTTTAAATAAGCTTCTTTAGCGGCTACTTTTAATTCTGCAGGTATTTCTATGGTATTTTTATTCATTATTGTAAAAATTCAAGAGTAATGTAGACCTGTGAGAATACCATAGCTGACCAAGTGGTCAAGTAATGCATTTAAGGTATCACTTACTCGGCTAATTTTTTTGTAAAAAAAAGCCCTTTAGTATACTAAAGGGCCTGTATTTCAATAAATTACAGTGTGGTTAGAACTTGTAGCTAACACCCACTTTTATACGCCATGCAGAATCAGTCGTATAAAATTTATTGTCTGCGTAACTACCATCATCATTTTGTGAGATAGAACGGCCATATACATATTGTCTTGTTGCTGGGTCAACAGTAAATTCAACTAACTCTTGAGTACCAAAGTCGCTTCCGTATACTTTACCTTTGCTGCTATCTACAAGATTTAATAGATTATCAACCGTTAAGTAAACCATACCCTTGTGGCCTTCTTTAAACCCTGGGATTTCTTGACGAATGCTTAAATCAAGTGTTGTTACCCATGGTGTAGTTATTACGCCTTTTGGTAAGTAACCACCGGCATATTTATCTAAACCTAAGTCGTTGATCGCTTCAAAGAAATTAGCTTCATTTTCCGCTGAAGTGAAAACAACGTTAGTATCACCTACAGTAGGAATATAAGGTAGGAACGAATCGTTAGTAGTACCTGGGCTTATTAAGCCATAAGGGTCGCGACCAGGGCCACTTCTTCCATCTACGTCAGTACCGTCAGCATAGAAAGTTACTGGCTTGCCTGAACGGCGTTCGAAGAACAAGTTGATGTTAGTTTTGTAACCCGCAACAAATTCAGTTTCATAACCTAAGTTAACAACAAATCTGTGTTCTGTTTCAAAACCAGAACGACCGACTTCAGCGTCATTACGGTTAATCACCGTATTATAGCCAAAGTTGCTGCCTGCGGTTGCACTTGTACTTGTGTGTGCATCAGTCACGTCTTGGTTAGTGTATGACGTTGTTAATCTAACACCACTGTCCCAATCTTTGTTCAAAACAACGCTAAAGATTTTAGAACGACCATCTTTACCGGCATTTGTTAACATTAGGTCAGTAATTGAACCATCGGCATCATCATAGATAGTTCGACCGCCATCTGCTGTCGTGCCATCTTCGTCACCGAATAAACTTGCGTCTTGCCAAAAAGCAGTATTCTCAGACTTTTTGTATAAATATTCTGTGGTTAATAAAAAGTCTTCACCTAATACCGGAATATCGAAGCGGTAATCAAGAGCTATCTGGTAGCGCCAATCAGAAGGTAAATCAAAGTTTGGATCTACAAAGTTTGTGCCAGCAAATGTGGTTGAATTAGCTACTGCGTCCTTATCTTCTTGACGTGGACCGCTAATATCTACATTTTCAAAGGTACCGTTTGCAAAAACTTTACCAATTCCAACGCCAGGGTTTGAATAAGAATTAGATACCCAAACTGTTGGTTGACCACCAGAATAACGACCAACACCACCGCGAACGATAAGGTCATCACTTGCATCCCACTTAATACCAAAGCGTGGTAAGAAAATCCCCGTGCCGTCTAAGTTTTCAGTATTGTCAAAACCTGTACGTGCTTTAGATTGTTCGTTATAGGTAGGTGTGTCGTCAGACGCTAACATTTCGTATCTTAAACCCATGTCGATAGTAATATCGTCATTGAACATCCATTCATCTTGAATGAAAAATGCATGCTCGTCACGGACAAATGAAGCGGCTGCGTCATTTGGATCTAAGCTGGTTGCATTTTGGTAGATAACTCTGTTCGCAACTTTATTTTCAAAGTCTTCAATACTACCAAAACGGTAATCGCCTTTGGTGTTTTGTAAAAACAAGTTAAAAATGTCTAAACGTTTAAACTGGTAACCAAAACTTAAACTGTGATCGCCTAATAAGTAATCACCGTCTAAAGACATGATAAAAGTCTTTTTACGTAAATCGTTAGAATGGCGAGAGTGATCTGCACCAATTGCGATATCACCAGATTCAGCTTGAATAACAGTGTCAGAATAGTCACCTAATGAAGCTTGAGTCGTTGGGTTATCAAGGTAAGTTAGGCTAAGTTGTGTTGAAAAATCGTCATTCCAATCAGAATAAAGTTTAAACGCGTAGTTGTTTAATTCTTCAGTTCTGTCATACCAATGTGATGATAAACGTAATTCGCCACCATAAGTAGACTGGTTACGTGTACTGTTACCTTTAGTATATTGGTAAGTAAACGCTGAACGATGATCATCGTTAATGTTCCAATCTAGTTTCAACAATAATTTTTCATCGTCAACTTTAGGAGATAAATCCCATTCGCCTGGCTCTACGCCGTAGACTTCACGAGCAATTCTTTGTACTTCTAAAACATCAGCAACGTTGGCATCAGCAGAGTTAGGTACGTTAGCGCCATCTGGTCCCCACTCAACAGTTGATGTTGCTTCGTAATATTCGTATGAAGCGAAGAAAAATAATTCATCTTCAATAATAGCGCCACCAAGGGTTGCACCAAAAGTTGTTTCATCAAAATCTAATGGCGCTTCGTCTGTACCATTCTTAGGTGTACCGGCCATGCCGTCATTTTGAGTTTCATAAAAGAATGAACCTGATAACTCGTTGGTACCTGATTTTGTTACCGCGTTAATCTTAGCGCCTTGGAAACCACTGTCTTTCGCATTGAAAGGAGTAACATCGATAGTTACCTGCTCAATCGCGTCAAGAGAAATAGGTGAACGCGTTGTAGGGTAACCATTGGCATTCAGACCAAAGTCATCATTTTGGCTAATACCGTCAACGCTGATGCTGTTAAATCTTGGGTTAGTACCGGCAACACTTAACTCGCCATCTTTAGAAGATAAAACAGCTAGAGGGTTGTTACGAACGATATCTTTAATATCACGGTCGAAACTTGGAGCATTAACAATATCATCAGCACCAAAATAACTATTGCTACCAATATTATTAGAAAAAATCTTGCTACCTGTTACAGAAATACGTTCAACATCATCTGCAGCTTCAAGTTTTGCATTTAAACGAAAGGTATCACCTAGCGTTAAAAAGATATCTCTGTAAACAGTAACACCTTTTTCGCCGGTGATTTTAATCGTGTAAGGACCGCCTACGCGAAGACCTTTACTTGAAAAATTACCTGCGTCGTTAGAAGTGGTAAGCGTTTTTGTGCCTGAAGGTTCGTGGATAATTTCAATTTTTGCGTTAACTGAAATAGCACCCGCTGAATTTTCAATACTACCTCGAATAGCGGAGGAGGTATCGTTTGCCATAGCAGAAGTCGATAAGCCAAGTGCAAAAATAACTGCACTTGAAATAAGTGAGAGACGTTGAGTGTTCATCGGTTATTCCTTGATTACGTTTTTTAAGTGTTTACGAATTATTTTTTTTAGCAACCAAAAAACCTAACCAGTTGCTCTGTTTTTAATTTCGGATGAAATTAGACCAGATTTTTATTACACTTTCATTACATATTTTCAGAGTTTTTGAAATTCAAATAGTATCTGTTAATGATGACAAAAAGAACAATTAAAAAATAATGATAAAAAACCATAATAAACAACAAGATGCGCTACAAGCTTATGACTATCATTTATATTGATAGCGAAGATGACCCTTATATAAAATATTGTTATCTATAAGCAGATTTAAGGCTTTTTAGTTATAAGTAGAATGAGTCAATTAAGATAAAAAACAAACCATAATAAACAATTAACCATATATACATAGCCTTAAGCCTATTAACACTCATTATTTAACTAAAATAGCTATGGAGAAATTAAAAACATCAACTAAAGCACTAAAGTTCCCTTTCATATAAATGGCTAAACATTTATAGTAGAATTTCATTGAAAAATGGCATTTAGTGACTTAAATCAATGATAAAATAAAGATAAGTATAACAAACCATAAAAGTTAACTATTTGGTCAACAGATAGTAAAAAAGTAAAATTATAATAACAATTTAACTTAAAAATGTTTTATTTATGCATTTTAAATATTGAGCAACTTAATGAAAAATAACAAAGAAATAAAAAAAACAGGGAATATTCGTGCACTAAGCCAACACAAGATTTTAATAGCGGCTAGTACAGAATTTGTTTTACAAGGGTATAAAGGCGCTACGGTGCAATCAATTGCCGATAGAGCAAGCCTACCTAAGGCTAATATACTTTATTATTTCAAGAATAAAGAGAATATATACCATGCCGTACTAGAACATACCCTACAAATGTGGGACGAAGGTATTGGTGATATAAATCCTGAAGATGGTCCTAAAGCAGCTATTGAAAAATTTATTGAAGCAAAAGTAAGAATGTCTTTTAAGCACCCTGAATCTTCAAAAATATATGCCATGGAGATTATTCAAGGTGCACAACATTTGAAAGATTTTGCACGTACCTATCAAAGAAAGTGGGTAAGAGAGAAAGCACAACTATTTCAGCAATGGATTGATAATGGTGAAATGCGCGATGTTAACCCGACTCATCTAATATTTCTTATTTGGTCAGCAACGCAACACTATGCCGATTTTGAAACACAAATTTTAACGATTATGAATAGAGCTGATTACGAAGATGAAGATGTCGAAGATGTTATCGCTTTTCTAACTGACATGATTTTACGTGGCTGCGGTTTACACTAACGTTGACATAATCATCGACATTTAACCTATTACTTTAATATTAGCGCTAACTTATATGAGCACAACACAAGCACAGCCTCTTAAAATAGCAACCTTTAATGTAAGTATGGAGGCTTTAAACTATCAGTCTGCGCTAAGTTCTGGGGCGACTAACATTTCAAATAACACCCTGCAAATAGCCATAGACAGTGATCATCAACAAATTAAAAATATTGCAGAAATTATTCAGCGTAAGAACCCAGATATTCTTTTACTGAATGAATTTGATAATCAAGATAATAGCGACAATAACCAACACCACGCGCTAAAAACTTTCATTAAACGTTATTTGAACAAAAGCCAAAATGGGCAAAAAGAAATTGATTTTCCTTATTTTTATCAAGGACCCGTTAATACGGGTGTCAATTCAGGCTACGATCTAGATGGCGACGGTAAACGAGGTGTTTTGCCGGGTGATGGTTTTGGTTATGGACATTTTTCAGGTCACTTTGGTATGGTTCTCTTGTCAAAGCACCCGATTAATATTGCCGATATTCGTACCTTTCAGTACTTTAAGTGGCGAGATATGCCTAACGCCCTACAACCATTCACTCCTAAAACCTCGACATCTTGGTTTAGTGATGAAGCTTGGGAAAATATGCGTTTATCTTCTAAATCTCATTGGGATATTCCGGTTGAGGTTAATGGACAAGTCGTTCATATTTTAGCAAGCCACCCTACACCACCGATATTTGATGGTCCAGAAAATAGAAATAGTAAACGTAATCATGATGAAATTCGTTTTTGGGATGATTACATCTCATCGGAAAAATCAGCATACATTTACGATGACAAGGGTCAAAAAGGAGGTTTAACATCCTGTGGACCTTTTGTTATTCTCGGTGATCTTAATGCGTCTAATGTTGAGGGTGATTCTTTAAATTCGGCCATATCAAGCTTACTAAATAATGATAAAATTCAAGATGCATTGCCCCAAAGTCAAGGGGGAAAACGACACAGTCAAAATAACGCACATGCAAAGTATCATACGGCCTCTTGGCGAATGAGAGCCGATTACGCGTTACCATCAAAGTCTGGATTAGTTATTGAAAAATCAGGCGTTTACTGGCCAACAGAAAACGAAGAGACTTTTAGGTTAATAAAAAAAAGAGCAGCATCTTCCGATCACCGAATGGTATGGATTGACCTGTTACTGAAGACTAAAGCGTCATCTAAAATTATCACCAACCCTTATTAATTATTAACACTTATACAAGAAGATAAAAATGAAAAAACTCCTATCTGCTGTTAGCATCGTACTTGCATTAACAGCCTGTCAAACGATTGATAATGACTCAACAGCAATGCTTTTAAATGCAGAGGCTGCTAAGAAAATGCCTTCACCAAAAAACATCATTATGGTGATAGCCGATGGTATGGGTCCCGCTTATACAACATCCTACCGATACTTTAATGATGACCCAACAACTGAGATTATAGAAGAAACAGTATTTGACCGTTTACTTGTTGGCTCAGCTAGTACTTATCCGGCAAGTGTTTCTGGTGTTGTCACTGATTCTGCCGCAAGTGCTACTGCACTTGCCACGGGTTATAAAACTTATAACGGTGCAATTGCTTTAGACGTGAATAAAAACAGCGTTGAAACTGTACTTGAATTTGCCAAAAAACAAGGTAAAAAAACAGGTGTTGTCGTAACATCACAGATAAATCATGCGACCCCTGCTGGTTATTTAACTCACAATGAAAGCAGAAATAATTATAATGCCATTGCCGATAGCTATATAGATAATGGTATAAAAGCAGATGTCTATTTTGGCGGAGGCTGGAAATACTTTATACGTGAAGATAGAAATTTAGTTGAAGAATTTAAAGCATCAGGGTTTCAGTATATTGATAACTACAACGCCTTAAACACACTTAAAGTAGATATGCCTGTTATTGGTCTTTTTGATGATACAGGTTTACCAACAGCCCTAGATGATAGTGACCCATATCGTTTATCCGCCATGACTAAAGTTGCAATTAAACAACTAGAAAATAGTAAAGGTTATTTTATGCTCGTTGAAGCTAGTCAAATAGATTGGGCTGGTCACTCTAATGATATCGCAACAGCGATGGCTGAAATGTCAGATTTAGCTAAAACGATGGAGTACTTAGAAGAGTACGTAAAACAAAATCCTGATACGTTAGTCATTTTAACAGCTGATCATAGTACGGGTGGTTTAACCGTTGGTGCACGTGGCAAGTATGAGTGGCACCCTGAAATTTTACGCACAATGAAAAGTTCGCCAAGCACAATAGCTAAACAGTTAGCTAACAACCCAGTAACACAACAAGGATTAAGTCAATTACTTAACTTCGATGTAACAAATAATGAAGTTGAACAAATTGAAGCGGCGAAAATATTTGCAGTTGAGGAAATTGCTACTTACAAATCACTTGATGAACAAGAAAAGCTAAAGACTAAAGAACCCACCATGAATAACATCATAGCAAGTGCAATTAAAAACATTATAGATATTAGAACAAACACTGGCTGGACATCAGGTGGCCATACTGCAATTGACGTTCCTTTACATACACTAGGTAAAAGCAGCGAAGTCTTAAAGGGCAAGGTTGATAATACTGACATTGCTAAACAAATATTTTTATTGCTCGGTAAAAAGTAACGTCCTACTTTAATAATATAACAACGGCTAATGAAAATTAGCCGTTTTTTTTGTGCTTAAAAACTACTCTCCCTGATATAAAAACCCTTCATCTCATCAAAAATTATATTGTGGATTAAGCGTTTACCCATGCCTTAACTATCTTACTTTATGTAGGTAACTTAGCTAGAAAGAGTAGCTAAAAACCCTCTGTTATTGTCAATCGTTCCTCAAACAGCTTAATCATAGCAACCCCAAGCACCCCGTATTAGCTTCGTTAAAGCATTATCGGCTATTTATAGCGATATAATTTAACTCTTTATCATTCCCCTTATTTATAAGGAGTCTAGTACTAAGTGACCAATCACTTCACACCAACAATAGAGTTACCAGGGTTACTGTCACTAAGTTTCACGGGGTTGTTGGGGTTATTTTTTAGTTTGAGCAGGGGTTACTAGGGTTGTTAATTTGTTGCTATATGGAGTTGCTGGGGTTACACTTGAATACGTTAATTAAAGAGGCAATAACAATGAAATACCCTATCGCATTAAAGAAAATAATTGGCGTTGAAAACTACAAAACATACGTTCCTGACTTACCCGGTTGTGTAGGTAATGGTGAGAGCATTGATGTCTCTTTAAACAATATTAATGACAGTATCGCTGCACACCTTTCTATATTGGCCGAATATGGTGAAGCCATCCCACACGCTACAACGATTGAAAATCATCTAACAGCCTATCCAAATGTTATTTGGTGTATTCTTGATATCGATATAACACCCTATTTAGGGAAAAGTCATAAAATCAATGTCACCTTACCGGAGTTGTTGATTAAACAAATTGATAACCGAGTCAGTAAGTCTTCAACTTATAAAACACGTTCCGGCTTTATCGCAAGCGCGTGTATCAGTGAGTTAAATAAATAAGAGTTTTCCCTGAATTATTATTTATAAATTATGGAAAAATAAGAAAGAGTAAGACTTAACAAGGTTCATGGTGATGAACGCTGTAAGATTAGTTGTGAGGGTTTAAAGGAAGTGCTTTAAATTGATCAGCGTTTCTTATCGTTAGACTTTTTTCGTAACGATAAAAGCCTGATAATTATCTATTAACAAACTAAGCAATAAATCAGTTAAGGCACTCACTTATTGCTTGTTCTATCTGTAATTTAAAGTAAAGCTAGCAGCTAAAGCCGCGCCGTTATCGACGATACATTAACGTTTGAACTGGCTTTATTGATATCTGTTTCAAAACCGAGTTGAGCAATCATTGGAACTGGAATAAGTGTTTTGAGTTCTGCTATATTTTCAGCGAGATAATTCATTGGCTCAACGCAGTTTGCTACCCAACCAATACAATCAAGACCATCGGCTACTATCGCTTCATAGGTGATAACCGCATGATTTAAACACCCTAGTTTCATATTCACCACCAATATTACCTGCTGTTTTGTTTGCTGTACGAACTCAGATAAAAATATACCTTTACCTAAAGGTAATCGCCAACCCCCTGCACCTTCAGTGATAACAATATCGCAAGCCCGAGCAATAATACGCTCGTAACCCGCATTTATATCAGCGAGTTTAATGTCAACATTCATTAAATTAGCGGCGATGTGTGGCGCTATTGCCAGTTCAAATGCAATAGGGTTAATTTCACTAATACCTTGTCCACAGTTTGCTTGCTGCAACAATAATTGTGCATCTTCATTGACCAGAATTTCACCCTGCGCAGTATGTTTAAGCTCACAGCCTGCAGATATAGGTTTAAACACAGCAACTTGGTAATCTTTTTTAACTAAGGCTGCGGTGAGTATTTGCGCAAAATAAGTTTTTCCAGCATCAGTATCTGTAGCAGTAATAAATATTTTAAGCATTTAATTTCACCATAATTGCAGAATACACCTTATAAGTCGCCGGATAAATACCACTAGGCTCTTGAAAGTCTTGATAGCAATTAGTCATCCTTTGCCATTTATCTTTACCCGCTAAACCCTTGCCTTGCTGTTTAGGGACATGATTTGCGCCTAGCCCTTTCAGCTCTCGCGCTAAATGTATAACATTTTGATATTCTAACACTAGGTCTTGAGTTTTTTGTTCAAGTAATTTACATGAGGCCTTGGCAAAAATAGCTTTTAGGTCGGCATGTGTTTTAAAGTCAATCACGTGTTGTTCATCATCGACTTGTGCCCAAGATGATTTTAACTCATATAATGTGCCATCGAGTAAGGTGGAAAATATAAACAATCCTCCTGGTTTGAGTACGCGTAATATTTCTTCAATAATATCATCGAGCGGATCACACCACTGAATAACCAAATTAGAATAAATAACATCTATGGTGTTGGCTTGAAAAGGCAAGTAATACGCATCAGCTTCTAACCAGCAGATTTCCTTACTGCGGTTTTCTTGAGCAAAAGACAGCATTTTAGCGGAGATATCAACGCCAATAGTTTGCTGAAATTTACTGGCAAGAATGTCAGTAAAAAAACCGGTTCCAGAGCCTAAGTCAACGACGGTTAGATCTGAACGGTTGGGTAATAAAGACATTAAGTTCTTACCCGTATAGCGTTGTAGTCGCGATGAAATATCATACGACTGACTCGCTAAGCCAAATGACTTGGCTATTTTAATTCTGTTTAACACTTCAGGCATTAACGTAAAACCTCATTCAAACAATTAGCTAAGTAATTGATATCGCATTCTTTATGGTTAGCTGTGATAGTAACGCGTAACCTTGAGCTGTTTTTAGCAACCGTTGGTGGGCGTATCGCGGTTAGCCAAATACCTCTGTTTTTAAAATGTTGACATATTTCTAGTGTTCTTTTTTCACTGCCAATAACAACAGCGTGAATAGAAGAGGATGACGGAATTATTGTTATTTGACTATCAAGCTTAGATGATAAAAGCGCGCTCAATTCAAAAATATTATCTCTGCGCCAAGACTCTTTTTGAGCAAGCTTGATACTGGTTTTTGTCGCCCAAGCAACGGCGGGGGAAATCGCGGTTGAATAAATATAATGACGAGAAAAATTGACTAAGTAATCATAAACATCTTCATCACAAGCGATAAATGCACCACTAGTGGCTAAAGCTTTACCAAAAGTTGCCATTACTATATCGACCTGACCAAAGCTACTACTGCCCTGACCGGCCTGACCAATAATACCAATACTGTGTGCATCATCCATGTAAAGCATAGCTTGTTGTTGCTGAGCAATCATAATTAACTGGCTAACGTCTGCGCGATCGCCATCCATGCTAAAAATACCTTCAGAAATAATGAGTTTATTGTCAACAGGACTTTTCGCTAAAAATTGTTCAAGTTGCTGATGATTATTGTGTAAATATCGCTTCACTGAAGCTTCACTAGCCAGAGCACCGTCAATTAAAGAAGCGTGACTTAACTTGTCTAAAAAAAATTGGCAATCTTTTTTACCCAAGGCTTGCAATACACCAGAATTAGCCGCAAAACCACTACTATAAAGTAAGCAGCGTGGTTTATTTAGCCACTGACAAACTTCATCTTCTAAGGCTTTGTGTGCATAATGAAAACCGGTTATTAAACTGGAAGCGCTTGCGCAACTACCGTATTTATCGACACCTTCTTGCCAGGCTTTATTTATTAAAGGATGATGATTTAAGCCGAGATAATCATTAGAAGAAAAATTTAAATAGCGTTTTCCTGCAACAACCACCTCTCGGCCATTTTGCTCGCTTATACATTGGCGTTGGCGATATTGTGATTTTTCTTTTTGCTGAGCGACTTGCTCAGCAATAAAGTTAAAAGACATAAATTTCAGCTTGGCTCTTGATCAGTAAATAAACGTTAAAGCGCAGCGTCGTAAAAAAGTTCTTTATTTTGCTGATTGACAACGGCAGTCGTTATTTTCTGCTCGGTCTCAATATCATCGGTGGCCACTGTTTCTGTGTTAATGCCCAATTTTGCAAATAACTGCATATCTTTATTGGCTTCAGGGTTGCCTGTAGTTAACAACTTACAACCGTAGAATATTGAGTTGGCACCGGCTAAGAAACACATTGCTTGCATTTGCTCGTTCATTGCATCGCGCCCAGCTGATAAACGCACATGGCTTTTAGGCATCATAATACGTGCAACGGCTATACAACGAACAAAATCAAAAGCTTCTAAATCGTCAACATCTGCGAGTGGTGTTCCGGCAATTTTTACCAGCATATTAATTGGAACACTTTCAGGATGTTTAGGTAAGTTAGCCAATTGTGCTAAGAATGACGCTCTGTCTTGAGCATTTTCACCTAAACCAACAATACCACCACTACAAACTTTCATTCCCGAATCACGGACATTTTGCAGTGTATCTAATCGGTCTTGATAGCTGCGTGTGGTAATAATAGAGTTATAATGTTCAGGAGAAGTATCTAGGTTGTGGTTATAATAATCTAACCCGGCTTCTTGTAATTCATCGGCTTGACCTCCGTTAATCATGCCTAATGTCATACAGGTTTCTAAGCCAAGTGCTTTAACACCTTTGACCATTTCTAATACAAAGGGCATATCACGAGCTTTTGGATTTCTCCAACCTGCCCCCATACAAAAACGTGTTGACCCTTGATCTTTCGCTACCTTTGCTGCTTCTAAAACTTTTTCAACTTCCATCAAACGTTCTTTTTGAACATCAGTATTATAGCGTGCACTTTGCGAGCAATATTTACAATCTTCAGGACAAGCACCTGTTTTGATTGACAATAAGGTACTAACTTGTACTTCATTAGGATTAAAGTGTTCACGATGAACGGTTTGAGCTTGAAACATAAGATCACTAAAAGGTCGAGCAAACAATGCTTCCACTTCTGCTATTGACCAATCATGACGAGGTATATTCGTTTGTGACATGTGAAACCTTTACTGTAAAATGTAAATGTGAAATTGCATCGCTAAATATTAGCAGGTAATCTATACGCCAGTCATTAATTGTCAACATAAAAACCATAGCAAGCTTTACATATGAACAAAAAACATACAGATTTAATCGATTTTGATAAGAAACATGTTTGGCATCCTTACACATCGATGTCAAACCCTCTGCCCTCCTACTTAGTTGAATCGGCCAAGGGCGTTTATATAAAGTTAGCGACGGGTGAGGAACTGGTTGATGGTATGTCGTCTTGGTGGTCTGTTTTACACGGCTATAATCATCCAAAATTAAATCAGGCGCTTGTTGATCAAACACAAAAGATGGCACATGTTATGTTTGGGGGGTTAACGCATGAACCCGCTATTAATTTGTGTAAAAAGCTCATTGAGATCACACCAGAGCCGCTGCAAAAAGTTTTTTTATCAGACTCTGGCTCTGTATCGGTAGAAGTTGCCATAAAAATGTCATTACAGTATTGGCACAGTCAGGGCAAAAGTGAAAAACATAAATTATTGACCGTTAAAAATGGTTATCATGGTGATACTTTTGCCGCGATGTCGGTATGCGATCCGGTTAATGGTATGCACCAAATTTTTGAAAGTGTATTAATGAAAAACATTTTCGCACCTGCGCCACAGTGTGATTTTTATCAACCTTGGGATAGCGCTGAGTTAGCGCCTTTAAAAGCCCTATTTTCACAACATCATAATGATATTGCCGCCTTTATTATTGAACCTATTGTCCAAGGTGCTGGTGGTATGCGCTTTTATCATCCTGAGTATTTAAGAGCCTGTCGCGCCTTATGTACCCAATATCAGG
Organism: Colwellia sp. PAMC 20917; assembly: GCF_001767295.1. Lineage (GTDB taxonomy): Bacteria > Pseudomonadota > Gammaproteobacteria > Enterobacterales > Alteromonadaceae > Colwellia_A. The sequence continues at coordinate 73,970 of NZ_CP014944.1, read as the reverse complement.
TGTTATTTATTGTTGATGAAATTGCTACGGGTTTAGGCCGTACAGGAAAATTGTTTGCTTGTCACTGGGCGGATATCAGTCCTGACATTATGTGTTTAGGAAAAACCCTGACCGGCGGTTATATGACCCTGGCAGCAACTTTGTGTACGCAAGAAATCGCAAAGACCATCAGTGATGGAGAAGCCGGATGTTTTATGCACGGCCCAACGTTTATGGCTAATCCGCTGGCTTGTGCGGTAGCAAATGCAAGTCTAGATCTTTTGGCAACGGGAGAATGGCAACAGCAAGTGAGTTTTATTGAAGATTATTTAACGCGACACTTATTAGTGTTAAATCAACATTCAAGAGTAAAAAATGCCCGCGTCTTAGGCGGTATAGGTGTGGTAGAAACAAGGGTTGCGGTTAATATGGCAAATATACAAAAAAGATTTGTTGAATTAGGTGTCTGGATCAGACCGTTTGGCAAGCTTATTTATATTATGCCGCCCTTTATTAGTGATGAACGGGCTTTAGCGAAACTTGTTAAGGCGATAAGCACGGTACTCGATGAGCAGCAGTGTTTTGAAGATTAACAGACACAGATTTGCTGCTAAGAAAACGGCGTAGAATTATTAATAATTTTACGCCAAGTTAAGTTTCACTAATATATAGATGACCCAAGCAACCGTTATCGTAAGTAGCAGAACGATATTAAAATGCTTACTGTCTTGTTCTCTTCTAGTGCGATAGTGATCGACAACCAAACAAAGGTAACTACAAAGTGCACTGACCCAAAGGACGATATATAAATAGCCCGTTAATGGCGTTAACCAAAAATCCCTTATTTCAATATTTCTAAAGCGCAATAAACCATAATCTTGCTCTGGTGCAGCATAATAAGACATAACAATAGCAAAAATGAATAATATCCATCCGCTTAATGCCAAAGTCCGGCTTAACAGGACCCAAAAATCTGTTGAATGTCGCCTGTTTTTTAATCCCAATATCATTGATTCAAACCCTCTAAAGTCAATATTACTGTTTTTTGTTTTTATATAGACCGGATCAGCAACTTTTACTTGTTAAACACCGCAGTAAAGGTAACATATCACACCTTAAAGTTAGTGCAAATAAATTCAGTATTCTACACTGGGTCTGTGCATCGACAAAATCTATGACAATAATTAAATAAAGAAAAGAGGTTGATAATGTCAGTTATCTCAATCACTGATGTACTTGCTGGTAAGTACCCAGTAAGTGAAGCAGTTACAGTACACGGATGGATCCGCACTCGCCGTGATTCTAAAGCAGGTATTTCATTCCTAGCGGTTCATGATGGATCATGTTTTGATGCGATTCAAGCTATCGCACCCAGTGATCTCGATAATTATCAATCAGAAATATTAAAATTGACTACGGGTGCTTCTGTAAAAGTCACCGGTATTTTGGTTGAGTCTCCGGGCCAAGGCCAATCTTTTGAAATTCAAGCAACTAAGGTAGAGATACTTGGTTTGGTTGATGATCCTGATACCTATCCTATGGCAGCAAAACGTCACAGCATTGAATTTTTACGAGAGCAAGCACATCTGCGTGCTCGTACCAATATGGGCGGAGCTGTTGCTCGTGTTCGTAATACGTTAGCTCAAGCGGTTCATCGCTTTTTACACAGTAAAGGTTACTTCTGGATCAGCACGCCGTTAATTACTGGCTCAGATTGTGAAGGCGCTGGCGAAATGTTCCGTGTGAGTACGCTTGATATGGAAAACTTACCTCGCACCGATAAAGGTAATGTTGACTACGCTAAAGATTTTTTTGGTAAAGAAACTTTCTTGACCGTTTCAGGTCAATTGAACGTCGAGACTTATGCATGTGCCCTTTCAAAGGTTTATACTTTTGGACCGACCTTCCGTGCTGAAAACTCTAACACAACACGCCATCTTGCAGAATTTTGGATGATTGAACCAGAAATCGCTTTTGCTGATTTGTCTGATGCTGCTGACCTAGCAGAAGAAATGCTAAAATATGTCTTCCAAGCTGTGCTTGATGAACGTAGTGATGACATGAACTTCTTCCAACAGCGTATTGATAAAACAGTTATTGACCGCATGAATTCTGTTATTAATAATGATTTTGTCCGTTTAGATTACACTGACGCTATTACAATATTAGAAAATTGTGACAAGAAATTTGAAAACAAAGTAGCTTGGGGTGTTGATCTTAATTCAGAGCACGAGCGTTACTTAGCCGAAGAACATTTTAATGGCCCAGTCGTGTTACAAAATTACCCTAAAGATATTAAATCATTTTATATGCGCTTAAATGATGATGGCAAAACCGTTGCTGCTATGGATATCTTAGCACCAGGCATTGGCGAAATCATTGGTGGTAGCCAACGTGAAGAACGTCTTGATGTACTTGATGCGCGTTTAGCCGAAATGAATTTAAACCAAGATGATTACAGTTGGTATCGCGATTTACGTCGTTACGGCACTGTTCCTCATTCAGGTTTTGGTTTAGGTTTTGAACGTTTAGTGGCTTATGCTACCGGTATGCAAAATGTTCGTGACGTAATTCCTTTCCCAAGAACGCCAAACAACGCTGCGTTCTAGGCTAAGAATAATAATCCCATAAAAAAACCTCATTATTGAGGTTTTTTTATGGGTGAAATATCTGGTTTACTCAGTAAGTTCTTTTACCATAAAATATTTACAGCCCGTTTTTGGATAATTTTCTTGTACCCATTTTGTTTGATAACCCTGCTTTTCATAAAACGGCATTGCTTGAAAGTTCAGAGTATCAAGCATACTTAACGTACATCCCCTCGCCACTGCTGCAGCTTCAAGTTGCGCTAATATCTTAACACCCATTTTTTTACCACGAAGTGACTCGTCGACCCACAGCGTATTAATTAACAGCCAATTGCCAAAGGTGCGTGCGGATGAACCAGCAATAATGTTACCAAGTTCGTCCTTTATTTGAATAGCTAATGGCTTTCGTTCGCTTACTTCCCAGTGCGCCCAATTGAAATCTGCAATTTTTTTATCTAAAAAATCTATTAGTGCTTGTTCAGGCGCATCCAAAATTTCAATATTCATCGCTCTCCCCCTTTATTTTACAAATATGAAACATGAGACGTTAAGCTTTTAGCGGGTTTAATAGGACGATCGTTTTCGGCGGTGCCTATGTAAATAAACCCAATAATATCATCGTCTTGGCCTATTCCTAAACCACGTTTTACTGAAGGGTCGTAGCTAAAGTCTCCTGTTCGCCACACAGCGCCATAACCTAAACTAAAGGCAGCCATTTGCATAGCATGGGCACAACAACCTGCTGCGATTGCTTGTTCAAATTTAGGCACTTTGTCGTGCGCTTGATACCGTGTGCTAACAACGATAATTAACGGTGCACGATATGGCATCTTTTTAGCTTTTTGTATTTTAGCCTCAGTAAACTGTTGAACTTTAGCGACATCTTCAAATATCTGGCTTAACTTATCTAACCCTTGTTCTTTAACAAGGGTAAAAAACCAGGGTGATAAACAACCGTGATCAGGAACGCGCATTCCAGCGTTCAATATAAATTCAACATCGCTAGCAACAGGGGCTGGTGATATTAACCTAGGATTAGATTGTCGCTGTAATAATAATTCTTTGGCATTCATTAATTATAAAGACTCATGGGTAGTTTCAATACTAAGGATTATATACCCGTTGTCTTTCAAAGTGCACGCGGATCGCTACATCTTGTTTAATAAACAACATAGATAATAATCAATACGGGTCAACCGACCGGCTCTAAAAAGTAAAGGTGTAACATATAATGAAAAAAGTTTGCTAATAACACATTTATTTACTAATCAGACTACATAAGTGATCAATAATTAAGTAGCATAGCCAGTAATTACAATTACATACTAACTGTGCCGGATATTATGACAGAACCCACATCGTTACCTAATGCTCCTGTAAAGCAAAGTGCTTTAAAACGAGTGACTTTAAAATTTTTTAGTTTATTAAATTCATTTAGAAAAATAATTATTAATGTCGTTTTTTTTCTGGTTTTATTTATATTTATCGCGGCACTTGGCAGCGATGATGACAAGATCCTTGTCCCTAACAATACAGCCTTAGTGTTAAATCTTACCGGAGATATCGTTGAACAAAAGAATGCGATTGACCCGATGGATGCTTTGATATCGGAAGCGTTAGAAGAAAAAGAAAAAAACCCAGAAGTTTTACTTAGCGACTTATTGAATGTCATTGAAAGAGCAAAAAATGACAGCCGTATAGAAATGATCGTATTACAGCTTCAAGGACTTAACAGCACGGGGTTAAGTAAATTACAAGACATTGCCCAAGCTTTAGAGACGTTTAAAGCGGCTGGTAAAAAAATAATTGCTGTTGGCGATCAGTATTCACAAGACCAATATTACTTGGCAAGCTCTGCTGATGAAGTATGGCTCAATCCTCGTGGTTGGTTGTTACTTGACGGTTATGGTCGTTATCAACTTTATTTTAAATCAGCATTAGATAAGCTTTCCATTAGCCAACATATATTTCGAGTCGGTACCTATAAATCTGCTGTAGAACCTTACATGCGCGACGATATGTCAGCGGCAGCTAAAGAAGCCAACAAATTATGGTTAACTGATTTATGGTCACAATATAAAAGTGATGTCGCAAGCAACCGAAAGTTTTCGATTAATAACTTTGATGAAAATGCTGATGTTTTAGTGGCAAAACTTGAGCAAGCTGATGGTAATATTGCGCAGTATGCTTTAGATAATCTTTGGGTTGACGCATTAAAAAATCGTCAAGAGATGAAGCTGTCTTTGATTAAACTTGTTGGAAAAAATTCTGCCGGTGATAGCTACAATCATATTAGTTTCAAACATTATTTGTCTGCTACTAAACCTATGTACCCAATGGTTAACCCAAATACCGATAAGGTCGCCGTTATTGTTGCTAAGGGGACTATTTTAGATGGTCACCAAAAACCAGGAACCATTGGCGGGGATAGTACAGCATCACTATTAAGAGAAGCACGTTTAAACAATAAGGTGAAAGCGGTAGTTCTTCGTGTCGATAGCCCAGGTGGAAGTGCTTATGCCTCTGAAATTATTCGTCAAGAAATTGAACTGATCAAGTTAGCAGGAAAACCTGTTGTTGCTTCAATGGGAACTTATGCCGCCTCTGGAGGCTATTGGATATCGGCACCTGCTGATAAAATAATCGCTTCTCCGGCAACAATCACCGGCTCAATTGGTATTTATGGATTTTTCATGACCTTTGAGAATTCATTAAGCAAACTAGGTGTTTACACTGATGGCGTTGGTACTACTGATATAGCCGGATTTGGTGTAACCCGCCCACTCACTGATGGCATGGCAAGAGTATTTCAATTAAATATTAATAGAGGCTATCAAGACTTCATTGGCCTTGTCGCCGAAAATAGAAATATGAGCCTTGAGCAAGTTGATAGTATAGCCCAAGGTCGTGTCTGGTCAGGGGTAAAAGCGAAAGAGTTAGGGCTTGTTGATGAGTTAGGCAACTTAACGACCGCTATTAATGCAGCAGCAGAATTAGCCGAGTTAGCAACGTTTGAAACCTTATTGATTGAAATAGAACAAACGCCAAAAGATCTTTTCCTGCAAGGGTTATTAGGTCAAGCGAAGACTTTCTTTCCTGAAACTGAAATAATAACCCTAAGTAATACGGATAAATTATTTTTAGAAATGAAAGCACAACTGTCTCACCTCAACATACTTAATGATCCGCAAGGGGTTTATTCCTTATGTATGACCTGTGAAATTAATTAGTTCGCAATGATCTTAATCGCTTTGTTATATTCACATGGAGGTGAATAGAGAACAATATTTAACAAGCGCACGTGATTATCAGACCAAACGACAAGACAGTAATAATTCTAAGGTAACAGCATGAAAAAACGCATTTATATCGCCTACACTGGCGGTACCATCGGCATGAAAAACAGCGGACAAGGTTGTGTTCCGGTAAAAGGACATTTAACCGAGTCAATTAATGGTACGCCTGATTTTCATCGACAAGAGATGCCTGATTTTACCATTAATGAATATTCACCATTAATTGATTCATCGAATATGACGCCTCAAGATTGGCAACGTATTGCCGATGATATAAAAGCTAATTACGATAATTATGATGGTTTTGTTGTTCTTCATGGTACAGATACCATGGCTTATACCAGCTCTGCGCTTTCGTTTATGTTTGAAAATTTATCAAAACCTGTCATTGTAACCGGCTCACAAATTCCGTTAAGCCAATTACGCTCAGACGGACAAGTCAATCTGTTGAATTCACTTTATATTGCGGCAAACTACCCCATTAATGAAGTGGGCTTATATTTTAATAATAAATTATACCGGGGTAACCGTTGCATTAAAGCTTACGCTGATGGCTTTAACGCTTTTGACTCCCCCAACATGTCGCCACTTCTAGAAGCTGGAATTAATATTAAGCTCCTTGAAGGTAAACTCAACGTTGCTGTTACCCAACCATTCTCGGTCGCACAAATAACACCACAACCGATAGGTGTTGTTCATTTGTATCCAGGGATTTCTAGTGAACTAGTCGCCAACATTATCAAGCAACCGGTAAAAGCGTTAATTATTCGCAGTTATGGCGTCGGTAATGCCCCACAAGATGAACAGCTACTTGCTTGTTTAACACAAGCTTATCATCAAGGAATTGTGGTGGTAAATTGTAGTCAATGCATAAAAGGGACTGTGAATATGGAAGGTTATGCAACGGGCGTCGCATTAAGTAAATGTGGTGTTGTCGGTGGTGGTGATATGACGTTAGAGGCAACATTAACTAAACTACATTATTTACTCAGTAAAGAATTGCCCCAAGCTGAAATTTGTCGTCTTTTAAAAGAAAATCTTCGTGGTGAACTCACTACTCATTAAGCCTTTATGCTCTGGTTGCTATGATTAAGAAACATGGCAGCCTTATTTATCTCTCTTATATGACCAAATCACTCCTTGCCTAAAGATAAAAATAAAAACACTTAAAATCAATTGCTTAAAATAATAACGGTGCTTTTACTCGTCGATTTACAAGGATCAACCTTTAAATATATAGTTACGCGTTACCGGAAGGTAGAATAAGATTCACATTAAATATAACGGTAGCCCGCTTTTACACTCGTTAAAAAACTAACTTTCTTTAGTAAACACCAGAAAAGAAAAGCCACTAAATAATCAGTGGCTTTGGGATATTGTTAAGTCTATTTAATTAAATAAACTCACATTCAACTGACATTAGACTCACATAAAACTAGCAGTAAATAGCTTTAACTCTGGCCAGTAATGGTAAATCATTTGCAGACAATGCCCCTAATTTTAACCATTCAATAAGCGATTTAGTTAAATCGATAGATTGCCCTGACAACATTTGATTTTGTAATAATTGTACTTGTACTTGCATCCGCTCGGCTTTAAATTCTGCAGGTGACTCTTTACTTGCTAAAATTTCAAGTTCAAGGGTTTTGTTACTTCTGTCAATCAGTTTGCTGTTTTGATAACACTCTTGTAAACGCTTCTGCCAAACATTGGGTAAATCTACCAGTGTTTCAGAAAAATCTGCTGCCGTTTCCGGTTTATTAGTGGCTAAACTTTCTAAGCAGTCGAAAACAAGTTGCCAAGTCTTGGCCTTTTTATTTTCTGTCATTTGCATGAGTTGTTGAGTTATTTGCGCAAGTAATTTTTCAGCTAAGGTCACGGCACTTCTTATTACCGGACGTTGACTGGTAATTTTCACTCGTAATTCTTCAATACTTACTTGTAAACTTAATAACGCTGTTTCTGATATGTCCGCGACTAGTTGTTGCTGATAGCTTTGTAATTGTTGTGATAATTCAATTTGTTGATTTTCACGGTTCGATTGTTCAAGTAACTTAGCTTCATCACGCTTTGCAAATAGCTGGTCATTTACTTTTCTAAATTTTTGCCAAAGCTGATTCTCTTCACGTTGACCGCTGTAGCCAATGGCTTGCCATTGTGTTTGTAATTTTTTAACACTCTCAATCGCAGAGAAAACGTCATCGTCGTTCAATGCTTGAGTAACTTGAGCGATCAATAGGTTTTTGCTATCACTGTTACGTTGATGATAATTTCTTAATTCAGCTTTAACGGGTTGTAAGCTCGCCGTAAACGATTGACTAAGTAAGTTGAATTTAGTTTTATCAACCTGCCCCGCGTTTTGCCATTGCTGTATTAATTTATTGAGTGTTGCATCAGTAAACTTCCAATCGATGGCTTCATTATTAACGCCTTCATTGAGTTTTGCAGAAAAGTCGTCGGCAAAACTTTGGGCTTTACTAATAAGTTGCTGGCGAGATTCAAGATGTAGTTCACGTAACTTTTCTTGTTCTGCATAAAATAACCGACATGGAGCAAAAGCTTGTTCGCAAAGTGCGTTGAATTGATAATTTAACTCTTTTTCAATTGATTCTTCAGCATGTCCAAGTGAATTCCACGTAACACGGAATTGTTTAACTTTTGCGGCTTGCTCATTGGGGTTATCAATGGGCTGATCAACGAGTAACTTAATATCCACAAGTAACTGCTGTTTTCTAGGCGTAGCAATAGATTGCTCTAAATCACTTAATTTGGCAATTTTATCTGTTATATCATCAAAGTCACGTTGAACTCGTGATTTTTGCTCTTCTGATAAACCATCAAAATGTTTTTTAGCTTTTTTGAATACACCAAAAGCCGCATTGTACTTACCTGTCATTATTAAGCGCTTTACGTCAGCAATTTTTTTCTGGCATTGTGATAAAAGTAAGCCTTGTTCTTTAATTAACGATTTTAGGCCTTGCTGCCATTGTTGTTTTATTTCTTTAAAGGCGTCAACAATAGATTGTGGTAATACCCCCGCCGCTTTTAGCTCAACAGTTTTCCATTCTTGTAACCACTGATCGAACAAAGGTTTTCGCAGGTTCAATTCTTCAATATCTTTAGGTAAAGCGACTTGTGATATTTTTGAAATTAGATGGGTTGCATCACTCACCGATTGTGCAATCTCAGGCAATTGAGCCAGTTTTTTTGCTTGGGCTTTTACTAAAGCAATAAAGTGCTGTTGTTCTTTACTGTTTAAGATTGAAGAGGTTATTTCTCCACGTAATTGCTCAAGTTTATCTTGATACTCAGCTTCATCAAGGTCACTACTTTCAAAAATTGTTGTGGTAAGCTTTTTACTCATTTCATTAAGGGCACTATTAAAATGCTCATTAGCCAAACGTTTGTCTGCCACTAATTTTTCAGCAATGATTTCTTGTTGATGGGTTTCATGTAACGGAGAGAAATGTTTAATGAGTTGGCTATTAATTATTTTATACTTGTCTGTAAAGTTTTCAGCTTCTGGCGAAGAGAGACAAGAGAAGTCTTGATAATAGTTTTGCCACTGCGTTTCTAATTCAGCTTGTTTTTCTTTGAGTTGCAGATAATCATTTACTTCTTTCAAAGCGAGTAACTTTGCTAAAACTAACTGCACACCTTTTTTAATTTTGTCAGGTTGCTCTGCCAACTGATGTAAATGTTGTAACTGTTGCTCAATATTAGTTTTTATTTTTTCATTACATGATTTTTTAAGTAATTTATCTAACACATCGAGAGGCAATTCTTGTTCGAGTAAATAAGCTTGTACGACTTCATCTTGCTTATGGGTAAATATTGAATGGGTTAACGATGGTTTATTAATTTTTTCAAATAAAGCGATAACAACATCGGCTTGTGTTTCATTTTGTAACCATAGTTCCAAGGACGGTAACTTGTCATTACTTTTCAATAAGACTAATTTTTCTTGATTACTGATCGTTATTTCGTGCTGACCAAGCAGAATTTTTTCTACTTGCTTAAGACAATATTCACGGACTTTTTTATTGTCGTTGTCGATACTGTTTTTATGCCAAACAGTAAAGTCAGCCATTTTAATGAGAGCAGCGCGGCGCACTAATTCGTTAGGGTCTGTTTGTGCAAGGTTTGTTAATATAACTAAGTCATCGGGATTGCTAAGTAATAAATCTTCACTGATTGCCGTTAACCGAACATTGTGTTCTTTACTTTGCCATTTTGCTTTGAAAAATTTAGAAAAAATCATAAATCGGAAAACCTTGCAATATTATTGTCTGGGTTGTTTTTAAGATCAGCGAACTCGCTTTTCAACTGGCGTTTAGTTTTATCTACGATAAGTCCATCTGCGCCAACACTTAAGATTTGATCTGAGTTTAAATGTCTTGATTGATAAGCCATGGTAATTTGTAGCGCTGATGTTTTTTGTGCTGTATCAACTATAGTTCCCTCTGGCCATTTGCCCGTTTCAGCGGCACACTTTAAGCGCAAGTACATTTCTTCTGACATATCGTCTACTAATGAAATAATATCCATTGTTATATTTACAGCCTTTGTTTCTTAATTCTTACGAAAAAAGTTAATGTTAATTTCGGTATTTAAGCATCAGCAAACGAATGCGGGTTGCAATATACCAAATAAAGCCAACCACTGCCGCACCAATACTGATAAAATATTGCCATGTGCCCTGCTGTGCATCTTGCCAATACAAAAACAGAAAACCACCACAAAAAAGCAACATAGCGATAAATGAGTGATTCATCAGTTTTTGAGATTGATCTATTTTGCTTAATTTTTTCATTGATGCTATTTGACTGGCATCAACTCCGGTCAAATCGATTTCACAATGAGAGCAAGACTTCGCTTTGTCAGATATCTTTTTCTTACAGTTTGGGCAATTAATTACAGCCATAGGAAGATAACGCTCCATAAAATAATTAGTGTTAATATTCTACCTAAATTTAAGCAAAAAAAAACGTCCTATTGGACGTTTTTTAAAGTAATTTCACTTTTATTGCAAATTAATAAAAGTAAATCAATTATAAATAAAATCACTTGTTTTTATTAAAACGATCTTCCCAGAACTTTGCTTTTTCAATACCCAGCTTTTTAGGGTCAAAGGTAAATTTTGTCACCCCTAATTTCTGCTGACGTTCGTAATCTTTTAGCGCTTTAATCGCGGGTTTAGCCATAAAGAAAATGGCGATAAGAGCAAAGATATTCAACCATGCCATTAACCCAACACCTATATCACCAAGACTCCAAGCAGCACTCGGTTCTGCAACAGTCCCATAAAAGACAGCTGACATTAGCACCACTTTAAGGAAGAACCTAAGTACCGGCATTTTAATTGTTTTATTAATATAAGAAACATTGTTTTCTGCGATAAAGTAATAAGCTAGTACTGTTGTAAAGGCAAAGAAAAACAATGCAATAGCAATAAAGGGTTTACCGAAACCGGTTAAAACACTATCGACCGCAATTTGCGTAAAAGCAGGACCGCTAATAACAACGTCACTGGCTAAGTTACGTACAACAAAACTAGTCGCGCCTTCAGGCATAACATTATACGACTGTGTGATTAAGATCATAAACGCAGTTGCAGAACAAACAAATAAGGTGTCAATATAAACTGAGAAAGCTTGCACTAATCCTTGTTGCGCTGGATGTTCAACTTCAGCAGCAGCAGCAGCATGGGGTCCAGTACCTTGTCCGGCTTCATTTGAATAAACTCCGCGTTTAACACCCCAACCAATGGCTGCCCCAAAGCCCGCAATTGGCGTAAAAGCATCGGTAATAATTAGCATAAAGACACCGGGTAGCTGATCAATATGCAATGCTATGATAGTACAGGCAATAATAATGTAAGCAAGCGCCATAAAAGGCACCACAATTTGGGTAAAGTTCGCAATACGCTTAACACCACCAAAAATGATAAAACCAAGTAATAAAACAATAAATACCGCGGTATATACTTTCGTTAAAGGTAAGTCGCCCATAAAAGAGCTAACTGAACCACCGGCGCCAAACACATTGACCATAGCATCACCGATACCGTTTGATTGCACAACCGGTAGTAAAACACCACAAGCAAGAATAGTCGATAAAGCAAATATCCAAGCATACCATTTCTGACCTAAGGCTTTTTCAATGTAGTAAGCTGGGCCACCACGGTACTGACCGTCCTCTTCTTCTTTATAAATTTGGGCATTGGTTGATTCGATATAAGCGGTTGCTGCACCTAAAAAGGCAACTACCCACATCCAAAATACCGCGCCAGGTCCACCAAAACCAATAGCAGCAGCAACCCCTGCAATATTACCAGTACCAACTCGTCCAGATAAAGACACCGCTAAGGCTTGAAAAGATGAGATACCCTTTTCTGAGCTTTTACCCGAAAGTAATAGGCGAAACATTTCTCTGAAATGACGTACTTGCGCAAATCGCGTTAAGACAGAGAAAAAGACCCCCGTTCCTAAACAGAGATAAATTAAGTACGGGCTCCAAATATAGCCGTTAATGGTATTTACAATCGCTTCCACATGACACTCCAGATTTATTATTATTATTATTTAATTTGTTGTTCGACATTTGAGGGCCGCTAATCATTTAAGCGCAACTTGATATAGCACTTAAACGATCATCGACCTTCAATTATTGATTTTAGATAGGTTTAGCGTAAATCATCAACAACATGATAAATAGCCGTTAAAAAGTCACGACCAAATAAGCTACTACGCGTGTCTGACCAACCGACACTGCGGTCTGGTAATAAGTCATTATCTTTAAAAGGCATTTCTACGGTATAAGACAAACATTTGAAGTTATTACCCACCCAATTAGCACCCACTGTTAAGTTAGCTTGGCCGGGCTCATCTTTATCATAACCTTTGTCATCTTGAAACTCAGGAGTTACCGCTAGAAGAATGTTTTTGAATTTTTCTTCTAAGGCTTGATGTTTAGCGTCATATGCGGGTATACCTTCACAGCCAGCAACAAAGTTAAACGGTAAAGCTTCATCGCCATGAATATCAAGAAACATGTCAACACCGGTAGCTAACATTTTCTCACGCACCAAGAATACTTCTGGACTGCGAGCCATTGAAGGCTCTAACCACTCACGATTTAAATTAGTACCGATAGCATTTGTTCTTAAATGTCCTCGAACTGAACCATCAGGATTCATATTAGGCACTAAGTAAAACACTGAACTGTCTAGGAGTGAGCGAGCAACGCCATCGTCTTCATCGAGCAAACGGTCAATAAAACCTTCCATAAACCATTCAGCCATACTTTCGCCAGGATGTTGACGAGCAGTAACCCAAATAACTTTCTTGTTCGGACCTTCTTCACCAACTTTTAATACTGACACATCGCGTCCATCAAGGGTTTGTCCTAAAACTTGCAACTGGCAATCAATATCTAATTGCGCTTGATGCAGTAAGTCTTGATGACGTTCGTAGCTATACGGAGCAAAATAAGCAAAATAAACGGAATCATATTCTGGGGTTAAAGTAATACTCAGTTTTTCTCCATCAAATTCAGTTGGTACACGAAACCAATGCTCACGGTCGTAGGATGCCACTGCTTGATAATCGGTCCATCCTTCTGTGTAAGCAGAAGTTCCAGCATTCATTAAATGAAGGGTATGTTCACAACGTTCGTTATTATTAAGTTTAAAATGAAACCACTGATAAAAATCAGATTGGTTGTCTTTAACAATTTCAAGTTGAATATTATCGGCTTGGCTTGCATCAATAACGCGGATATTTCCACTATCAAAGTTAGAGGTAATTTGCATGACAGGATCTGCTATTTTTATTATGAATAGCCACAGTGTACACAAACAATGAAAAGATCAGAAGTAATATGCGTTAAAGTGTTCTAAGAAACAGCCCAATTTCAGAAGAATAGCCCATTGATTTTGCAATAACGGTATTTTTATCATCAATGACATAATAACTTGGATAACCTTCTATCTTGAATTGGTGCTTAATTTGCTCTGTGCCTAAGGCAATAGGGAAAGTTAACTGATGCTGGCTAGAAAATTCAAAGACCTCTTTTTTATCGACATAATCTAATGCAATGGCGATAACATTTATCTGTTGGTTCTTTTCATATATCTCTTGAAGATTACCGATACTGACATGACATATTTGACACCAAGGAGCAAAAAAATAAATAATGGTAGTTTTGTTAAAATTGGCAAGTTCAATGGTTTTATCATCGAGCGTTTCTAACAAAACAGTTTGTGGCGTTATCTGTTCTCCCGATGATAGCATGTCTGATTCTCTGAACATTGTCAGTGCTTGAAAGATAGTTAAAAACACCACAGCTTGAATAAATAAACTCTTCAACACAACTCACCTTTATAAATAATATAATAACGAAATAGTTCTATTTATAGACCCGATCACCCGATTAAAAATTCAAATTAAAACAAAAAAAAATCCAATACCTAGGTATTGGATTCTTATTGCTGCCAATAAAGAGGGGTTACCAAGTAGCGTTAGCCTATTTGTGTTAAACCATTCATATAAGGTTGCAATGCTGTTGGAATTTTCACACTACCATCAGCTTGTTGGTAATTTTCTAAAATAGCGACCAATGTACGACCAACCGCTAAGCCAGAGCCATTTAAGGTGTGCAATAATTCAGGTCTCTTCGTTTCACTGCTTCTAAAGCGTGCTTGCATGCGGCGAGCTTGAAAGTCACCCATGTTAGAACATGAAGAGATTTCACGGTAAGTATTTTGTGCAGGCAACCATACTTCGATATCGAATGTTTTAGTCGCACTAAAACCAATATCACCCGTACATAAAATAACGGTACGGTAAGGTAATTCTAATCTTTCAAGAATTTTTTCAGCATGACCTGTTAAGGCTTCTAACGCAGTAAATGAATCTTCAGGCTTAACAATCTGCACCATTTCAACTTTATCAAACTGATGCTGTCGAATTAGACCGCGAATATCACGACCACCTGAACCGGCTTCACTTCTAAAACATGGGGTATGCGCGCACATCTTAATAGGTAACTCGGCCTCTTCTACAATTTCATTTCTTAATAAATTTGTTAAAGGGACTTCAGCCGTTGGGATCAAAGAGAATTTTTTATTACTTAAATCAGTGTGAAATAAATCTTCACCAAATTTAGGTAACTGTCCTGTGCCATAAAGTGAATCTTGATTCACTAAATAAGGCACGTACATTTCTTGATAACCATGCTCTTCGGTATGAACATCAAGCATTAACTGTGCAAGCGCACGGTGCATTTTAGCAATTTGGCCACGTAAAACCGCAAAACGTGTTCCCGCAAGTTTAGCACCACTTTCAAAATCTAAACCGTTGCCAATACCAGCACCAACATCAACATGATCTTTAACTTCGAAATCAAAGACACGCGGTGTTCCCCAGCGTTTAATTTCAACATTATCATCTTCACTTGCCCCGTCTGGGACTGAATGATCGATTAAATTTGGTACCGCCGAAAGAATATCATCAATTTTAGCAAGCACATCATCTTGTTCAATTTTGGCAGCATCTAGATCAGCACCTAATTGACTCACTTCAGCTAATAATGGCTGAATATCTTCTCCACGCGCTTTAGCTTGGCCAATAGATTTTGAACGGGTATTGCGTTGATTTTGTAATTCTTGGGTTTTGATCTGAAAAGCTTTTCGTTGCTCTTCTAGATCGATTAATAACGCAGTATCTAAAGAAAAGCCACGTTTCGCTAATTGTGCCGCAGTGGCTTCGATATCATTTCTAAATAATTTTGGATCAAGCATTTTATTCACATCTACAAGTTAAGTGGTTGTTTATTTATTTTAGCTCTGCTTACTTAGTCGCATAAGTTACTAAGTACATCCCAATACCAGCAGCAAAAACACATAAGCTGACATTAAGTAATATATTTATCATGCCTTTTAGGAATTCACCTTGTTGCATTAACAAAAGTGTATCCAATGAAAAGGTTGAAAATGTGGTAAAAGCTCCTAGAAACCCGATACCTATTAGGGTTCGGTAGACACTTACTTCAATTACACCATTTTCAATAAGACCATATAAGGTGCCCATGATCAATGAGCCGGAAATATTAACCGCCAATGTCGCAAAAGGGAAACCTTTTCCGAGCCAATTCAATATTAATTGCGAAAAATAAAAGCGTAGACTTGCCCCACACGCTCCGCCAAGTGCTACAAATAGATATAATGAAAAGGTACTAATGGTATTAGTCATAACGTTTATTATTACTTTGGTTATTTAATTCATTGAGAAAATTTTGTTTATCTTTTAACTGTTTTTCCAAGCCACGGTCTGTTGGTTGATAAAGCGAGGTATGTTGCAAGGATTCAGGAAAATAATTTTCTCCTGCAGCAAAGCCATTATCTTCATTATGAGCGTACCTATATTCGCTGCCATGACCGAGTTCTTTAGTAATACTACTGGTGGCATTTTTTAAATGAAAGGGGACGTCGAGCTCTGCAGTATTTTTAGCAAGCTCTTTGGCCTGGTTAAAAGCCATATATACGGCATTACTTTTCGGTGCTAAAGCCATGTATACAGTTGCTTGAGCTATAGCTCGCTCACCTTCACTAGGTCCGACACGCTGAAAAGTATCCCAAGCATTAATAGCGAGTTGCATTGCTCTAGGGTCGGCATTACCAATGTCTTCACTGGCGATCGCTAACAGCCGACGGGCGACGTAAAGTGCATCTCCGCCCCCTGCTAATATTCTCGCGTACCAATAAAGTGCGGCATCAGGAGAGCTACCGCGCACAGATTTATGAAAAGCACTGATCAAATCATAAAAGGCATCACCACCTTTATCGTATAAAGCAATTTTATTGCCCGCTACTTGCACAACAGTTTCTAAAGTAATAGTGATTTTGGATCCTGACAGAATATCAACGCAGTTTTCAAAGACATTCAATAGACGTCGTGCATCGCCATTCGCCAAGGTTAATAATTGCTGCTGGGCATTATCGGCAATAGATATCTTAATGTTTTTGCTGTTTTGCTGATTTTCACAAGCACGCGTTAAAATAATAGATAAGTCTTCACGCGTTAATTTTTTTAAAGTATAAACACGTGCACGTGATAAAACCGCTTGGTTAAGTTCAAAAGCGGGGTTTTCAGTGGTCGCGCCAATAAAAATAATGGTGCCATCTTCAATAAAAGGCAAAAAAGCATCTTGCTGTCCTTTATTAAAACGGTGAACTTCGTCAACAAATAATACCGTGCGTTTTTTATGGCGCAGCAAACGTTGCTTAGCATTATCTATCGCTTGACGTATATCTTTAATACCTGAGGTTACCGCCGATAAGCGTTCAACCTCGGCATTTGCATGGCTAGCAATAATTTCTGCTAAGGTGGTTTTGCCGGTACCCGGCGGCCCCCAGAATATAACAGAATGACACTTCCCCTGCTCAATCGCGATCGTTAACGGCATACCTGGCGATAAGATATGTTGTTGACCTTGATAATCGGCTAATGTTTTAGGGCGAAGTTTGGCCGCTAAGGGTTGAAACTGATCATCTTCATTGTCAGTTTCAATGATTACTTCATCAGCGAAATCTAAAGGTAAAGAGCCATTAGCGTCGTCGTTAGCGTTGATCATCTAACTCAACACCTTCGGGTATTTTAAAGGTAAATAGTGCACTTTCGGGAACAGTTACTTGATCAAACTGTGAAAGTTTAAACAGACTTAATTGCCCTGTTGCATCTAGAATAGTAAAGCTATTAAGCATATTACTATTTTTCTTAAAACGTAATTCTAACGTCTTCACTTGGGCATTATTATCATTGGCATGAATGAGGTAATTGTTTTCATCGGTTGAGCTAACGCTATAATGTTGCCATAGTGTTGGATCGCTGCTTGTTAATAATAAAATAGGAGTGTTGAGTAACGCTTTTTCTAAAAGATAAGCACTAACCTGCTCTACAAACGGGTCAAAAAACCATAAGGTGTCACCATCTGAAACGATTAATGACTCATCTGGTTCTGCCGTTTGCCAGTGTACTAAGTTAGGCTTTTTAACCGTTAGAGTACCCATGGCGTTTTGTAACTCATTACCTTCGGCATCCAGAACTTGCTGGTTAAAATTTGCAGTAAAATATTCAAGCTTTGCTAATTTTTGCATTAAATTACTTTTAATGATTAAAGCATCGTTGCTTGGCTTTTCTATAACATTGGTCGCTTCATTGAACGGCAAAGCAAAAACGGAGGTACTTGCGCTGCTTAATACAACTACAGAAAAAAATGATAAAAGTGCTGTCTTTTTTAGGGAAAAATTCATTCAGTAATCCTTATAACTTGACTAAATAAGTCGGAAAAAATAACACCTACAAATCTCTTACAGGTGGTGGTGCTAATACTTCACGGGCACCGTTATGGCCTGGTGAACTTACCACATTTTGGTTTTCCATATCTTCAACAATACGTGCTGCACGGTTATAACCAATTCTAAATTTACGTTGCACACTTGATATGGAGACACGTCGACCTTTAGTGACAAATTCAACCGCTTCGTCATACAAGGTATCAAGTTCAACCGCTTCATCGGCTTCGGCTTGCTCACCGGGTAACAAAATTTCATTATCAGTATCACCTGACAATATTTCTTCAACATAATTAGGTTCGCCACGAGACTTCCAGTCGGCAACAACAGCATGTACTTCGTCATCGTTAACAAAAGCGCCGTGAACACGCACAGAAACAGCCTCGCCAGGCGGTAAATAAAACATATCTCCCATGCCTAACAGCTGTTCAGCACCTTGTTGGTCAAGAATAATACGTGACTCCATTCTTGATTGTACTCGCAGTGCCATACGGGTTGGAATATTAGCTTTAATTAAACCGGTAATTACATCCGCTGAGGGACGTTGAGTCGCTAAAATTAAGTGCATACCCGCCGCTCGGGCTTTTTGAGCAATACGCGCAATAAGTTCTTCGACTTTTTTACCGGCAACCATCATCATATCGGCAAATTCGTCAACGAGAATAACAATCGCAGGCAATTTTTCTAACAAAGGTGGCGTTTGCGTAAAAGCATCATTGGGTTGCCAAGTAGGATCGATTAACGGCTCTCCAGCTTCAATAGCATTAAGCACTTTTTCATTGTAGCCTTTAAGGTTACGTACACCCAGAGACGACATAAGTTTATAGCGACGTTCCATTTCACCGACACACCAGCGCAGCGCGTTGGCCGCTTCTTTCATGTCGGTAACCACTTCAGCTAACAAATGTGGGATACCGTTATAAACAGAGAGTTCAACTTGTTTGGGGTCGATCATTATCATCCGCACATCTTCAGGTGTGGATTTATACAATATACTAACAATCATGGTATTAACCGCAACTGACTTCCCTGAGCCTGTTGTTCCTGCCACTAATAAATGCGGCATCTTAGCTAGATCGGCTATCACGGGTTTACCTGAAATATCACTACCAATCGCCATGGCTAAATGGGATCTTGATGCAGCAAATGCCGGAGCAGAAATGACATCAGTAAAATACACCGTTTCTCTATATTTATTGGGTAACTCAACACCAATAACAGATTTACCTTCAATAACTTCAACGACACGAACACTTTTAGCGGATAAGGAACGGGCAATATCTTGCGACAAACCGCTCACTTTACTGGCTTTAACGCCTGGCGCTAAATTTAATTCGAAGCGGGTAATAACAGGTCCGGGATAAACACCAACGACCTCAGCTTTCACACCAAACTCTAAGAGTTTTTCCTCAACTAGTCGACTGACTAATTCGAGCTCTTTCTCGTCAATAGGATTTTCAGTCCGGTTGGGGCGATCTAATAAATCAAGCCCAGGTAGTCCTTGGTAAGTTGCACTATCTCTTTTTGCCATGACCTTTATCGGCTCTTCAACATTAATTGGATCAACTTTTTCAAAGGCAGCCGTTATTTCATCATCGCTAACATGTTCTTGAACATTAAAAGCGAGTGGTTCACCGATAAGGTCATCTATTGCGACAAAGTGCTCAATGTCCTCTTCGAGATCAAAGGAAAGATCTTTTTTACTCGGTGCAATAATGTCTTCATGTTCTTGTTCATTTATCGCATCAAAAGCATGATGTAGCTCTTCGTTTTCATCTACTAGATTTTCATCTACTTGAAAACTTGCCGGTTGTTTTTCTGTAAGCTCAGGTAAAGCCACTGGCTGTTCTTTTTTCTCAACAGTATTAACCAATACTTGTTTCTTTACTTTTTCAGTCTTCAAGGCAGTGAAGTAGGCTTGTAGTTTTTCAGGTATCGTTAATAAATATTGGGCGAATAATATTGTATAAGCACCGGTTTTATCAATAAAGGCGATCAATGAGAAACCGGTTAGTAGCACAAAACCAGAGAGGAGAAAGGTCAAGAATAATAAAGTACTACCGACAAAAGAAAAATATGGCAGCACCGTTTGACTTAACGCGTCACCAATAATACCACCGGCTGAAAAGTAAAAGACATCATCAAAATTCATACTGGCGATTGATGTTATACCAATATAAAAAAGAATAAAGCCAATACACTTTAACCCTAAGGTTAAGTAATCTAATTGAATTAAGCGATGATATTTTTGAAACAATAACCACCCTGTTACTGCGGTAACAAAGGGCAGACTATAAGAAATAAAACCAAATAGGTTTAACAATAAGTCAGAAATATAAGCGCCAACAGCGCCGCCTAAATTACGAATAGGTGTTTGATAACCACTTTGAGACCAACCAGGATCAGCGGGGTTAAAGCTGAACAGCGCTAACATAATAAACATGGCAAAAAGAAAAGAAACCAACAAACCAGCTTCTAGTAATCGTTGCACACCATTTAATTTACTTTGAGTAGGAGATTCTGTAGACAATATAATAAACCGAGTTAATAACTATTTTATAGCCATACCACTCAAGTTGCAGTAATACGGGTATGTTTATATACAGTAAAATAACAAACTATTGTAAGGAGTTAAATGTTTAAATCACTTACTTGAGCTCAATGATGCGATTAACGTTTAATCGGTAGAAAATTAGTCGATTTAACCTCTTCCATCACAACATAACTTCTACTTTCGCTTACCGAGGGCAAACGAAGTAAAGTATCACCTAGTAATTCTCGATAGGCGACCATGTCTGCTACGCGGGTTTTAAGTAAAAAGTCAAAGTTTCCAGACACTAAATGACACTCTTGTATAACATCAAGTTCATGGACCGCTCTAGAAAAATCATCAAAAACATCAGGACTGGTTTTAGTTAAGGTTATTTCCACTAACACAAGTAACGCAGCTTCAAGCTTTTGCGGGTTTAATATCGCTTGGTAGCCTTTGATATACTTCTCTTTTTCTAATCGCTTAACCCTTTCTAAACAAGGTGTTGGACTTAGCCCTACCCTCTTAGACAACTCTATATTAGATATACGAGCATTCTTTTGTAACTCAACGAGAATATTACGATCGATGCGATCAATACTTTTGTTTTGAGAAGACGACATTATATAAAACACTACATTTTCTAACTGTAACAGGATTATATATCGATATATAAAATATTACGATAGGTTAATTCGAGAATAACGCATTATAATAGCCGCAAATAATATAAAAACATTTAACAGGTGAGACGATTATGATTATTGGTGTTCCTAAAGAAATTAAAAACCATGAGTACCGTATAGGCTTAACTCCAGCAGGCGTTAACGAGCTAACGGTTAATGGACATGAAGTGATTGTTGAAAATAACGGCGGCGAATCTATTGGTTTTGAAAACGAGCAATATATAGCAGCCGGTGCCAAAATTATAAACACGGCAGCAGAAATTTTTGCAACCGCTGACATGATAATAAAAGTAAAAGAGCCACAGCCTGACGAGTGTAAAATGCTACGTCCAGGTCAAATACTTTTTACTTACCTACATTTAGCACCTGATGCTAAGCAAACTGAATTATTAGTTGCTTCTGGCGCAACCTGTATTGCTTACGAAACGGTAACCTCTGCTCAAGGTGGTTTACCTTTATTAGCGCCGATGTCTGAAGTTGCTGGCCGCATGTCTATTCAAGCAGGTGCTCATGCCCTTGAAAAAGCACAAGGCGGTTTAGGTGCTTTATTAGGTGGTGTACCTGGTGTTGCTCCTGCGAAAGTATTAATTATAGGTGGTGGTGTTGTTGGTACTCAAGCTGCTCGTATGGCAATAGGTATGGGCGCTGATGTAACGATATTAGATCGTTCATTACCCCGTCTACGTCAATTAGATACTGAATTTGATGGCCGTTTAAAAACAGTTTACTCTACTGCTGATGCGATGGACCAATTGATTGTTGAAGCTGACTTAGTCATAGGCGCGGTCTTAATTCCTGGTGCAGCTGCACCTAAATTAGTAACAAGAGCCCACATCAAAATGATGAAAAAAGGTGCTGTAGTTGTTGATGTCGCGATTGACCAAGGTGGTTGTTTTGAAACATCAAAAGCAACAACTCATCAAGACCCAACGTATGTTGTTGACGACGTAGTACATTACTGTGTAGCTAACATGCCAGGTGGCGTAGCACGCACATCAACAATGGCATTAACTAATGCAACCATGCCATTTGCGGTAATGCTTGCCAATAAGGGTGCAAAACAAGCCATGCTTGACAACGTACACTTAATGAATGGTTTAAACGTATTAGGCGGAAAAATCACTTACCAACCTGTTGCTGAAGTTTTAGGCTACGACTACATACCACCTGAAGTGGCTATAGCGACTTTATAACGACTGAAAATAATACTTTGTGAGTTCTTCATAAAAACAATAAACCTCTGTTATATTTTTAATAGAGGTTTTTTTTACGATGAATCTTAAACCTGACCATTTGGTTAGCTTGTGTTATATTTCAATAAATATCACTAAAATAAGAGTTAGGGAATCAATCATGGAAATTCAGGTTGTCGACTATCAAGATAAAAATGCTGGAAAATTATTTGTTCAAAGCTTAAGAGAAACAGGTTTCGGTGTATTAATTAATCACCCTATTGAGCAACAGCTTGTTGAATCTATTTATAAAAATTGGTATGAATTTTTTAGCGGTGAAGAAAAGCATAACTTAAGTTTTGATCCAAAGAAACAAGATGGCTACTTTTCAACCGAGATATCTGAGACGGCTAAGGGTCATGCAAATAAAGATATAAAAGAATATTTTCATGTTTATCCTTGGGGCAGGATCCCTGATCAACTTAAAGATGAAATACTTACCTATTACCAGAAAGCCTCTGAACTTGCTGCAGAATTACTTGATTGGGTCGAAAAATATAGTCCAGTCGACGTCTCAGAAAAATATTCAGAACAACTAGCGAATATGATCAAAGATACGCCAAATACTTTATTACGTATTTTACATTATCCGCCACTAAGTGGAGATGAAGAACCGGGCGCAGTGAGAGCCGCTGCGCACGAAGATATTAATTTATTAACCATATTACCGGCAGCAAATGAACCCGGTCTGCAAGTACAAAAGCAAGACGGGTCTTGGATTGACGTTCCCAGTGATTTTGGCAGTTTAATTATTAATATTGGTGATATGTTGCAAGAAGCCTCAGGTGGATATTTCCCATCTACCAGCCATCGGGTTATTAATCCTTCAGGTAAGGCCAGTAAAAAGTCTAGAATATCATTGCCGTTGTTTCTTCATCCACGAGACGAAGTCGTCTTGTCTGAACGACATACTCAAAAAAGCTACTTATTAGAAAGATTAAAAGAGCTTGGCGTAAAATAGCGATGAGTGTTGGTGTATAAGGGTTTATATGCCATCACTGTACATTTAACATTGCACTCATAGAAATTTTTATCAAAAAATTAATTTACCCTCTTGAGTTCTTTGCTTAAACTCCCAACTAATACCTTATAATTATACTTTTTATCAATCTTTGGAGTCATTCATGAGCGAAGCAAGACATTGCCCGTTACTCATTTTAGGATCAGGTCCAGCTGGTTACACGGCTGCAGTTTATGCCGCACGCGCAAATTTAAAACCAGTGATGATCACTGGTATGCAGCAAGGGGGTCAATTAACCACGACCACTGAAGTTGAAAACTGGCCTGGTGATGCCGATGATCTTACCGGTCCAGCATTAATGGATCGTATGCAAAAGCATGCAGAAAAGTTTGATACCGAGATTATTTTTGACCACATCAATGAAGTTGACTTTTCGAAACGCCCTTTTACCTTAAAAGGCGATAGCATGAGCTATACTTGTGATGCACTTATCATTTGTACGGGGGCTTCTGCACAATACTTAGGTTTACCTTCAGAAGAAGCATTTATGGGTAAAGGCGTTTCAGCCTGTGCTACTTGTGATGGTTTCTTTTACCGCAACCAAAAAGTTGCTGTTGTTGGCGGTGGTAATACCGCTGTTGAAGAAGCGTTATATTTATCAAACATTGCCTCTGAAGTTCACTTAGTGCATCGTCGTGAAACTTTTCGCTCTGAAAAGATTTTAACTGACCGTTTATACGAAAAAGTTAAAAACGGCAATATTACCTTACACTTAAATCAAACCTTAGATGAAGTGCTAGGCGATAAAATGGGTGTTACTGGCGTACGCTTAAAAGAAACGCAATCTGACACCACTAAAGATATTGACGTTATGGGTTGTTTTATTGCCATTGGTCATAAGCCAAACACTGATATTTTCAACGACCAATTAGCGATGAAAGACGGCTACTTAACGATACAAAGTGGCACTAACGGTAATGCAACACAGACCAGTGTTGAAGGTGTTTTTGCCGCAGGTGATGTAGCTGACCATATTTATCGTCAAGCAATTACCTCTGCTGGAGCTGGCTGTATGGCAGCCCTTGATGCAGAACGTTACTTAGACGCTAAAGGCTCTTAGTCATTAAAAACCAGATTGTCGCATTACTCGATGTCGATGATCTGGCATTTCCTCCCTTAAAACAGGCGTTGATTGAACCTAATGGCTTACTTGCTTTTGGTGGTGATTTATCTGTAGCGCGATTAAAGTCGGCCTATCGAAGTGGTGTCTTTCCTTGGTACAGTGCTGGCGAAGCCATTATGTGGTGGAGCCCAGATCCGCGTGGTATTATCCTAACCGACCAATTACGTATTAATCGCACCTTGCGAAAAGTATTAAAACAACAGAACTTCACCGTAACCTTAAATCAAGCCTTTGACCGTGTTATTCATTATTGTGCCGACGCTCCCTTTCGTAAGGAAGATACTTGGATAGTTGATGATATGTTAGCGGCATATCAACAACTGCATGACAATGGTGTCGCACATTCGATAGAAGTGTGGATGGATGGTGAATTGGCCGGCGGTTTATATGGCGTAGCAATTAATGGCAGCTTTTCTGGAGAATCGATGTTTTATCGAAAAAGCAATGGTTCTAAAATCGCATTAGTTTATTTAAATGCTTTATTAAAAGGCCAAAACATTCCATTAATTGACTGCCAAATGCTCAACCCTTTTTTAGAAGACATGGGCTGTATTGAGGTTTCACGCTCGCAGTTTATGACATTGAAAGCACAAGCATTAACGGTTTCATTACCACCGGATTTTTGGCTACCTCGCCAACTGACAGAAGAGCCTTAGTATGAGCACAAATTTTCAGTTAGGCATTACCGGTTCGTTTCCTTGTAACTACTTGCCCGACCAAGAAGAACGTTTACTGATTGCAACCGATGAACGTTTACATAACAGTGAACATTATGGCTGGTTAATGTCACAAGGCTTTAGACGCAGTGGTGATCAGATATACAGACCTCATTGTGAACTTTGCTCTGCATGCAAATCTCTGCGGGTCTTAGTTAAGGAATTTTTGTTATCTAAAAGTCAAAAAAGAAATATAAAGAAAAACAACCTATTTACTATTAACATCTCAACTGAAAAAAAAGCTATTTATTACCCGCTTTACGAAAATTACATCAATACTTTACATTCCGATGGCTCAATGTTCCCAGCGACAAACGATCAATACAATAGTTTTATCCGTTGTAACGTCACAGAGCAGCTCTACCTTGAAATATGGCATGATAATCAACTTATTAGTGTTGCAGTAACCGATGTACTAAAAGATGCCCTATCAGCCGTATATACGTTTTATCATCCAGATTATAATAAGCATGGTTTAGGCGTGTTTTCTATTTTGCAGCAAGTGTATTTAGCAAAAGATAGGCAGAAGAACTTTCTGTATCTAGGTTACCAAATTGATGACTGCAAAAAGATGAACTACAAGGATCGTTATTACCCACACCAAGTCTTGATAGAAAACAGATGGCAAACAGTAAATAAATAACACTATAGCTTTACATTCCGGCCTGTTTTCGGCATTATCTGCCCAGATTTTTGTTTATGCACAACTTTAGAGGTTTAGCGCCCAATGGCGAAAGAAGAAAATATTGAAATGCAAGGTACGGTTCTTGATACCTTACCAAATACTATGTTCCGCGTTGAACTAGAAAATGGTCATGTTGTTACGGCACATATTTCAGGAAAAATGCGTAAGAACTACATTCGCATATTAACGGGTGATAAAGTAACGGTTGAATTGACACCGTATGATTTATCTAAAGGCCGTATTATTTTCCGTGCTAGATAATTAAGACCCTATAAAGCTAAAAGCCCTGTGAATAATATTCACAGGGCTTTTTTATTACTTTAGTTATAGATCCTTAAACCTAAAAACCAATCATTGACGATTAAGCCAGCTTTTTTAATAAGCCGTCGCTAGCATCCTCAACTAAATCTAAGACAAGCTTAAATCCCCTCGCCCCACCATAATATGGATCAGGTACTTCTCGTTCTTCAAAATTATCTGCATATTCCAAAAACAATTGAATTTTTTCATGTAAATGCTCTGGTGCTAACTTTTTTAGCTCTTTAACATTATGCTCGTCCATCGCTAAGACTAAATCAAATTTGGTAAAATCTTCAACAATAACTTTACGTGCTTTAATTTTGTCAAATGAGTAGCCACGTTCAGTACCTATCTTTTGTGCACGATGATCGGGCTTTTCACGCGCATGAGAGCCCGTTGTACCCGCAGAATCTATAATTAAAGAAATACCCTTTTCTTTAACTTTATGACGAAAGACCGCCTCTGCGCTTGGCGAACGACAAATATTGCCCATACAGACAAACAGAATGCTATTTATTTCTTTATAATTCATAAGTTTAGTTACCAATCTCCATGTATTTGACATCTGATCACTAGTGTTTTCATACTAGTAAAATCAATGACTTATGTATTGTCAGTGTATTTAACGAAACTATCTTGAGCTATTTTTATAAGAAGGTAAAGGATAATTCTCGATAGAAAGTTACTTTACATCAAACTAAATTTAATTAGCAAAATAATGAAGAAAAAATATTTAATGGCGTAATAAATCATATCAACACCGCAGATTAAAATAATAGAAATTAACGGTGCCGATAAGCTAAAGACTTAAATAACGCCACTATGACTTTTTCGTGTCTGAATTGTTATCTACATCATCTTTCGCAGTATCTTCAACTTTTGGTGTACCGTTAGCATTAAATTCAGCTATCGCTTCACCAGAAGATTCCCAATGTTCTCTTTCTTCTTCTGTTGCTTTGGGCGAGAATAGCCCAGTAAAAGCATAGAAGATCCCAATAAGTGGTGCCATCCAGCAAGCAAAAGCAAGGGGGATATACAAAAGGTTTTCTATATTGCCATCAGCTATACCAAGACCTAGCGCTGAAATTACAAATGCACCACCCGCATTCCATGGAATAAGGGGAGACATTAATGTTCCACCTTCTTCGATTCCACGTGATAGATTTAAGGTTGAATAGCCCATACCACGATAAACAGGCGAGTACATTCGTCCCGGTAAAGCAATCGATAAATAAGGGTCACCGGCAACTAGGTTAGTCGCAAAGGCAGTACCAATCGCTGCGGTTTGAATACCGGCAAAACTACTCACCTTACTTTTAATAGCATTAATAATTGACTTCAAACAACCTGTTTTTTCGAGTGCACCGCCAAAGCCTAGTGCAATTAATATCAAGGAAATGGTCCACATCATCGATTGTATGCCCCCCCTATTTAACAAGCTGTCAATTTCTTCAATCCCCGTACTTATCGAGTAGCCATTATTGGCAAAATCAAAAATTGATTGCAGACTCTGCCCCTGTACAACCATTGCCGTTGCACCACCCGCAACAACGCCAGCGAATAATGATGGCATAGGGGGATATTTTTTTATCGCTAAACCCATGACAACCAAAGCAGGTAATAATACCCATCCTGAAATATAAAAGTTTTCGTCTAGGGTGTTAGTGATAGCGTCAATTCTTTCAAATGAAATGCTTTGAGTGTCGATGACGAAAAATCCCACCAACAAATAGATGATAAGAGCGATGAGCATAGCTGGGATGGTCGTTGCCATCATATTTTTTATATGAGAAAAAACATCGGTTCCAGTCACTGCAGGGGCCAAATTAGTTGTGTCGGAAAGTGGTGAAATTTTATCACCAAAAAAAGCACCAGAAACTACAGCGCCAGCTGTCCAATATGCAGGAATGTTAAAACCTTCGCCAATGCCCATTAAGGCCAAACCAACCGTACCGACACTCGCCCAACTAGTGCCAAGAGAAAGTGAAACAACAGCACAAATGACCATACCAGCAGCCAGAAAGATTTCAGGCGAAAGGACCTTTAAACCATAATAAATAATGCTGGGTACTGTACCGCTAGCAATCCAGACTCCAATAATCATCCCAACCGTTATTAAAACAGACACTGAAGGTAATGCGACGTGAATAACGTGAAAAATTCCTCTTTCAATATCTTTCCATTTCAGCCCTAACTTAATACCAACAATACTGGTAATGGCTAAACCAATGGCAAGAGGAATGTGTGGCTCAAAAACGCCAAAGTAAAATATTTGTGTCCCAAGAATAAGTAGAGTTAATACGACAGGCGTCAAGGCAAGTAATAAACCCGGATTGGCATTTTTTGTCCGTTTCATTTAAATACCTCATGTTTTGTTATTCATAGATTAGGTGAAGAACAGTCATCGTGATGGGTAAAGCAGTAGGCAAATTTAACTTGTTACGGCTTTGAAAGCATCACTACATCGTCGATATAAAGGATAACAAAGGTAGGGTCACACATCATTCATCCTTTGAAGGCCATGCATTATTTGCTGATTTTTTTGATGTAAATTATTGATCAAATCCAGAAGATACTCTTTACTATAATTGTTAATTATCAAGGGTAAAATAGATCTTAACCACATTTCTATCTTCTCATTTACCTCCAGCATTACAGTGGTTATTTTTCCACTGTTTGCATTAGGAGCTAACGCTAGTGTTTCTATATAAACTAATAACTGCTCGTCAATATCGTCATCGAACCACATTTCAAATGTTTTAATAGGCGCCTCTGTCAATGAGGTGATTAAATATTGGTTTCTGACTTTTTGCTTGTCTGTTAAATAATGTAAAAACATTCTAGCGCGCTCTTGCTCTGTCACTTTAAGACTTCTCTCATAAAACGCTAGCGTTGCGGTATTCAATGTTATTAGGTGTTCAAATACTTCACTTAACTGGTGATAACGCATAACTTTCCTTCCTATTCTAAATTTTTGTGAGCCTATTTTCGAAGAACCTAACGATCAACTTATAAATTAAACAACGCCACTTGAATTTTCTGCTTATAAATAATTTAGTCATGTAGGATTTATTTTTACAACTCAAAGTAACAAAATATCAGCCTGCTAGATGTGCGCTAGCGCACATACTTAATTGATGTAGCAGAACAAAAATCAATTTTTAGCATTATAAAAAGCCTAAAGGGGGAGATGTTACTTATACCGCCAATATACATATTTAGATATAACCTAAACTACTGAAAATATTACAATATAGGGGTAATAAGCTTTGTAAATAAAAAAACCGTTAAGTTTTGTGTGATGGCGTACATATTTATTGTCACATTCCGTGCAAAATAATAGCCGTAACCTAAAACTTAACTAATTTAACTGAACGTAACTATTGGGATTTAATATGAGCAATCAAAACGAACACAGTATCGCGACTTTTGCGGCTTTAAAAACTTGCATAGCAAATGGTGAAGTACAATCAGTAAAAGAATTATTAGCAAAGCAGCCAATACAAGCACTTGAGAAAAGCTATCTTATTGATTTAGCAAAATTAAATAACAATCCTACTATAATAAAACTCATTGAAGAAAGCCCAATAAACGAATGAATTAATTAAAACTTAACATCACAATTTAAAGAGTGCCAGATGCAAGCACCAATGCATTCAATTGAATGACTTTTTAATCAACAGGGCTAGCAAGGAACAAGAAAGGCTAATATCTATTTTATTGATTATCTAATTTTATTGATAACAATGCGCCTATAGCCAGCGATGTTAAGCGACACGAAACAGCTTTATGGTCTGAAATAGTCGCGCAACTTAACCTGTTACTACGTTAGAGTTTAACGAATACGTTAGAGTTTAACGAAAATTTCTAGCTTAAGAATGGAGAAGGTATCGTAATATATTATCCATTTTTGTTAGCCAACGCTTATTTACCTTGGCTAACGGTAACCCTTAACAAAGTTTAATAACTTTTAATAACTTTTAATAATACTTACGGAGCTCGTTTTCATATTCTGGATCAATAAACCGCTCTTGATCGAATGGTGGATTTTCCATTATTTTCTCAGCGTTTACATTAACGGTAATATAACAGTCAGTCCAATTAACTGCCTCAATACATTTATGACTAATCAAAACCTTGCGACCACCGGGAGCCCAATTACGCGTGTCTATGACGATATACGAAATAGTCCAATTATCATCATTTAAAATGAAGTCTTTAATATGGCCAATTTTTTGATCTTTCGCGTAGATTTTAAATTTCTTAACGTCATTGGTTGAATGTAAATGCCAATCTTCTGATTTTATTTGAGTATTATCCTTAGATAACTTTGTATCAACTAGGGGTTTGGGACTAGGAGAAGTTCTCCATAATCCTTCATTCATCCAATAATAAGCATAACCGTAGAATTGAAATAATTCAGTTTCATATTGATGAGATATTTGTTGGTGTTCCTCAAGTGGAGGACTATTTTTAATTTTTTGTTGAGTTAAATCAACAGGGAATTTGTACTGTTCCCACTGAGGTTTTTGCAGTGAGATTGTGCTGATTAATATTTTTCGTTCTCCACAGAGCCACTTTTTAGTATCAGGAACTATGTAACGTATTACCCATAATTTATCGTCAAAGAGGAAATCTTTACAAAGACCTATTTTTTTGTCGATACCTTGTAATTGAAAACGCATAAGTTCATTGAGACTTCGTAACATTGTCCTACCCTTCTATATTAATTAAGCTTTAATTGTCGAAAGTCATGGCTTATATCATACTCGGTCAGTTATTTTTCGTATGTACGTCAACACACTTAGCAGTAATATTTTCACTCCAAAACATGGAGATAATATTTATACCTGTTATCAATCAAGCACCTGAAATATGCATTTTGATTGGTAGCGGGTACATACCCTTGTTCTCTCGATATAGATATAAATCATGAGCACTGATTAACAGACTAAAAATAGTGTAAAATACTGTTTGAGGTTATAATAGATGTCTTTACTAATGCTTATTTAAAACAAACGAATAGCTAAAGTGGTCTAGTTTAACCTATTGGTATAATTACCTTTCATCAGCTGATAACACTCACAAGCTTCCCGCTCTAAGCCCTTACGATTAAGTATCTGAATGGTACCTCGTGTATAGCTAATTAACTTTTTATCTTTTAATAAGCAAGCGGCTACTGTTATCCCGCTTCTTCGAACACCAAGCATATCAGCAAGAAATTGATGTGTTAGGTTTAAATGAGTAGAATGTGCCCTATCATCAGTCATGAGTAACCAACGAGCAAGACGAGATGCTATGGGATGAAATCGCATGCAGACTAATGATTGAGAACCTTGCACAAACAAAATATAAAGGTAATCATTCAATCTTTTTAACAGTAATGGAAAGTTTTTCAGTTGATACTGAAATTGCTTAACAGATAAGCGCAGCGCCGTTCCAGACCCCTGAACAACAGCCCTATCAGGAGCCGATTGTACCCCTGAAATATTGGAAATACCCAACATACCTTCATTACCAATAATACACAATTCAAGCGGTGGGTGTCTCGTACCTGTAGTGACCAGTGAAATATACCCTGTTAAAGGATAAAATATGTACTCAATGCCTTGCCCACGCTCATGCAATACATCACCGGAGGTTAAATGAACCTGCTCGCATTGCGCTAGAATAGTTTTTCTGAGTTTATTTGGTAGCCCATCTAACAACTCATTGGTGACTTCTTGCTTTTCTTTTGATCGCATATGTTTGCTCTCTGATACAGAAAAATGATATTGCCTTAAATAATTAAAAGTTAATTTATAGCAGCAATAGTCAAGTGTAAGCGTTATAAAATAGAGGATCTGTGCGCTGGCAAACATTACTTACTTATATGACTTTATAACTTACATATTTAAAATGATTAGTTCACTAAGCAATAGTGGTGTCTATAATGTCGCGAGGTTTTCTTCAATGCCAGCGCTAAAGTCTTAACGTTTTGATGCGGATATTGCAGGAAAATTTTTGATAAAAGTCAATGGCGTGACAGCCTTATTTAGCGCAATAGCTGATATTGTGCTAAATATCATAAATTGATTAAAACTGAGATTCAATACTTATAAAAATCAAATGTTTACAGAGTAAAAGTCAGCATTACTCACTAGAACAAATAACCTTGATTAAAGATTAATAACGTTTTTTGATTGATAATAAACTTTTTCGTTTTCATGAGGGAGCAATCGGTCGGTTTCTTTTTTTACAACCGCGTAGCATTCACAACTTAAGCTTTCAAGTTTCTGCCTATTTAACACGGTAATATGACCGCGATGATAATCAATGACACCCAACTTCTGCAGTTTTCCCGCAGCTTCTGTTACACCTTCTCGGCGAACCCCTAACATATTACCAATAAGTTCCTGAGTCATCACTAGGGTATTATCGGGTAAACGGTCAAGCGACAGTAGAAGAAAACGGCATAATTGCTGATCAATCGTATGGTGGCGATTACATACTGCAGTCTGTGACATTTGAGTAATAAGGGATTGGGTATAACGAAGCATTACACCTAACAATTTTCCATGACGATGGAACTCTTGGGTTAAGCGTTTTCCTTTAAGCCGATAAGCATAACCTGCACTTTGAACCACAGCTCGGCTAGACGTACTTTCTCCGCCCATAAACAACGCAATACCAACAACGCCTTCGTTACCGACCACAGAAATTTCTGCCGAAGCGCCACTCTCCATTACGTATAATAAAGAAACAATAGAGTCAACGGGAAAGTATACATTAGCGAGTTTATCACCAGCTTCGTACATCACCTCGCCTAACTCTAACTTTACTAATTCAACAAAAGGAAAAAGTCGTTCTTTTACTTCATCAGGCAAGACAGCTAGTAAGTGATTTTGTAAGGGAGAAATTTGAGTGTCGATTATTTTTTGCATCGTGTGCGTCCCTTCTTAAGAATTAAATCAAGCTACTAGATATTATTATACCTTAACAAAAAAAATTTCGCTGTTCGGTTCGATACCGTACACAACACTCTTTTTTAGATGACCATTTTATTTTAGGTTTTTATTTTAGGTAATAAGTAAACAAAAAGTATATATCGCACTAAACAACATTTAGACCACCCGAAGTAGATGCCCTTTCATTCAGATAACTACATAGCAAACAACAATAACATTTAAAGACAAAAACTTAAACTTCCCCCTACTGTAAGGTCTAATGAAGAATAGTACGATAATTATTAGGTTATGTGTGACAGCGTACAGATATATCTTTAGGTAAAGTACAAGGTGGTATTTAGAGCTTAGCGTTATAAAATTTTATTCATTAATGGAATAAACAAGATCATAAAAGTTTTACTTAAGTAAAAGAAGTAGCACCCTTTAAAACAGGTAAAACAACAAGTTAATGCTTTGCCAACCACCAATAAAACCCTTATCATTTAATAGAGGAAAACGTTATGTATAAACATATTTTATTTGCCACAGAACTTCATGATTCAAAAAACTATATTGAAGATAAAGTCGCTCAATTACAAAAGTTCACCGACGCTAAACTCAGTATTATTCATGTGGTAGAGCCTATACCTAATTATGGTGGAGCACTCGGTGTTGTTCCGAGTCCAGACCCAGTTGGCAGTTTTGGTAATACAGAAAAACTAAAAGAACAAGCCAAAGAAATACTTCAACCATTAGCTAAAAGGCTGAATATCACCGAACAACACTTGTGTATATCGGTCGGATATATTAGCGAAGAAATATTGGCTTTCGCAGAGCACGAAAATGTCGATTTAATTATAACAGGTAGCCATGGTGTACATGGTTTACGCTTATTATTAGGCTCTACCGCAAATGCCATTTTACACGGCGCAAAATGTGATGTATTGGCAGTGCGTTATAAAGAGCAATAAGCATTGATTTAAGCAATAAATATATTGCTTTGAATATTATGATGGTAACGAACCTGCTGTGAGCGAGCCAATCAATTAAGTCGGTAATTAATATAATGTCGTTAATTATCTATCGGTTGCAGCAAGACTTACCTTTCCATAACAGGTGTTCATCGAGGGTCGTATCACTAATTTATCCTGTCTTATCAAATCGACCTATCATGATAAATTATTTGACTCGAGTCTCATTAGTAATAAACACCCTACTGATTGTTATATAACTATACATGTTACCAGCCCTTTATTTTGGCTGCCACATTATGTTTTCGTCCATGTATGCTAGGGTATATTAACTACGTTTATCATTATGCGTATACCAATCAGATTAATACTTTTAATGGAGATAACGACAATGGCCAACTCTATACAACGATTGAAGCAAATTGAAATTAATGGTGAAATTTGCAACTACCACAGTTTTGATGGTTTAGCGGATAAGTATGACCTTTCACGTTTGCCTTTTGCCGCTAAAATCCTTTTAGAAAACTTATTACGACATGCAGATAGTGATTTTGTCCAACAAGGGGATATTGAAACCTTAGCCAATTGGGATGTAGACAACTGGCAGGATACTGAAATTGCCTTTGTACCTGCTCGCGTAATTTTGCAAGACTTTACTGGGGTACCCGCCGTAGTTGATTTAGCGGCTATGCGAGATGCGATAGTCAAAATGGGTGGAAAAGCCGAAAAAATAAACCCATTAAATCCAGTCGAATTGGTCATCGACCATTCAGTTATGGTCGATGTGTTTGGTCAAGCTGATGCGATGGAAAAAAACACCGCAATTGAGTTTCAGCGTAATCGTGAACGTTATCAGTTTTTACGTTGGGGTCAGCAAAGTTTTGATAATTTTAAAGTGGTACCACCGGGCCGTGGTATTGTACATCAGGTAAATCTCGAATATTTAGCCCGCGTAGTATTCAAAAAACCCGACGAGAATAATTTACTTTATCCCGATACCTTGGTTGGCACCGATTCACATACCACCATGATTAATGGCTTAGGTGTGTTAGGTTGGGGAGTCGGCGGTATCGAAGCTGAAGCGGCGATGCTGGGACAACCCGTGACCATGTTAATACCTGAGATTGTTGGTTTTGAATTAACAGGAAAATTACCTGCAGGAACTACAGCGACTGACTTAGTATTAACGGTAACCGAACAATTACGTGCTGCAGGTGTGGTAGGTAAGTTTGTCGAGTTCTTTGGTACTGGGGTGAATGAACTGACCTTAGCTGACCGAGCGACCATAGCCAATATGGCGCCAGAATATGGGGCAACGTGTGGAATTTTCCCCATCGATCATCAAACTACCGATTATCTGCAATTAACCGGGCGTGACAGTGACCACATTGAACGCGTAGAGTCCTATTTAAAAACGATGGATATGTGGGGAACGCAGTCTCAACAGCATGCTGTTTATCATAGCCGATTATCATTAAAACTAGATGAAGTAGTGCCTTCTATTGCTGGTCCTAAACGTCCTCAAGACAGAGTTTCACTGGACCGTGCCGGTCTGGCGTATCGTGACTGGTTAGCTTTACAACACGGTATAAAACAAGCAGTCTCGAGCGATAGTGAAAGTGGCTTTGAAAGTGAAGGCGGACAACCTTCGGTACTATTACCTGCTAGTAATGAAGATTCAGGCGTTCCCTGTCAGTATGCTGATGAAGACTTTGTATTAAAACACGGATCCGTCGTTATAGCGGCAATTACCAGTTGCACTAACACCTCAAATCCATCGGTATTAATTGCCGCTGGACTATTAGCCAGAAATGCCCGGCTGCGAGGATTAACGGTTAAACCTTGGGTAAAAACCAGTTTTGCACCTGGTTCTCAAGTGGTCACTGATTATCTGCTTAAATCTGGCTTAAATGAAGATTTAGATGCCCTTGGTTTTCAGTTAGTCGGATACGGTTGTACTACCTGTATTGGTAACTCCGGCCCTTTACCTACCGAAATTAGCGACGCTATTCATCAAGGTGATTTATCTGTTACCTCTGTTTTATCAGGTAACCGTAACTTTGAAGGTCGTATTCACCCAGAAGTCCAAGCTAATTATTTAGCCTCTCCTCCTTTGGTTGTTGCTTATGCTTTAGCAGGTAATATGAAGATAGATATTACCACGGGCTCACTAGGTGATGACCCTACAGGTAAACCGGTTTATTTACATGACATCTGGCCAGATAGTCAGGAAATTAAACAAGTTATCGAAAAAGTTATCGACAGTTCAATGTTTATTTCCCGATATGAAGATGTTTATAGCGGTAATAAAGACTGGCAAGCGCTGGATATAGTACAAAGCCAAAAATATGATTGGCCAGCTTCTACCTACGTTAAATTGCCACCATTTTTTAATAATATTAGCGCAAAAATACCAACTATTAACCCAATTAAAAATGCTCGATGTTTATTAAAACTGGGTGATAGTGTCACTACTGACCATATATCTCCTGCCGGTTCGATTGCGCTAGATAGCCCCGCGGCTGAGTATTTACAAAGTGAAGGCGTCTCACCCAAAGACTTTAATTCTTATGGCTCTAGACGCGGTAATCATGAAGTGATGATGCGCGGTACTTTTGCCAATGTTCGTTTACGTAATTTATTAGCACCTGGCACTGAGGGCTGTTGGACGACACTGATGCCATCAGGTGAAAAAATGAGTGTTTTTGATGCGGCGATGCAATATCAACAACAAAACATTGCTTCGATTGTCTTAGCTGGAAAAGAGTATGGTACGGGTAGTTCTCGTGATTGGGCCGCCAAAGGGCCAGCTTTATTGGGCGTTAAAGCGGTTATTGCACAGAGTTACGAACGTATTCATCGATCTAATTTAGTCGGCATGGGGATATTACCATTGCAATTTATGCCAGATGATAATGCCGAGTCACTAAAGCTAACAGGTGAAGAGCAATTCAGTATTCCTGCTGTGAGTATTGGGCAGAAAACGGTGACAGTATCCGTTAAAACTGAAGAGGGTAATGAACGTTCCTTTGAAGTAAAAATTCGTATTGATACACCCAACGAATTCAAATACTACCAACATGGTGGCATATTACATTATGTGCTACGAAATTTAGCGTCGCCAGACTAATGTTGTTACCCTTCTTAATTAATTTTGAAGGGTAAATTTTTTAGCATAATGCATAAACAGGTCATATTGTTGACCTGTTTATTATTCATTGTTGTAGAGGTTAACATTCAACTGTAGATTTTAAATGTAAATGCCTGAACCCTAGTCAATATTAACGATACTAATGGCCTATTCCTTAACAGGAATACTTTCGAGTAGCTTGATGATCGTGGAGTTGTTGTTTATATAGGCTAAATTAATGAGGTATTTTTTTTCAAGATCTTGCATGGATTGATTTGCTAGTAAGTTTTTTATTAATAATGCTTCGCCATTTCCTATTGCAGTTTTCAAAGCAGAGAAGTTCACGGTAGCGTGTTTATTTTGATTGGTATGATGAGATCCCATGATAACACTCCGTTAATTATTCGTTATGATAGTCACCGCTACTCCTAGCATCTAACGATGCAAATTAGGAGTACCAGTAAAGCAGTTTTTTATATAGACTTATTCGTATTGATGCTATTTAACATATCAATGTAGCGTTTACTTTTCGATGATATTTTTTGGGGGGTTGGCATTGTGTAAATATTTAAATAAGTCACTGTTAGTCGACAGTACTAATGTCGTATCTTCGCCAATAGCAAGCTCATAGGCTTGCAAGGTTCGTGTAAAAGCATAAAATTCAATAGATTCTTGACTTTGGCTATGTGCTGTAGAATAAATTCCAGCGGCTTTAGCATCGGCTTTACCGCGAATTTCTACAACTTGACGATAAGCTTCTGATTGAATTTTATTTAAATCACGTTCGCGGTTGCCTAATATCCTAGCTGCTTCACCTTTGCCTTCAGATAGAAACCTTTCGGCAATTTGGCGACGTTCACTGATCATGCGCTCATAAATTTTTGGTCGTACACTTTCATTATAATTAATGCGCTTAAAACGAATATCTAACAGTTCAATACCAAACACCTTAACCTTTTCTGCCGCGGCGTTAAATATGTCTTGTTCGACAAGTTTCCTACCTTTATGGATAGGCACTAAACTGCCCATATCTAATGCTTTCTCTGCATCAGTTAACAATGGGTCACGCAGAGGTTGTCGGCCTTTAGTGGTCCGAATAATTTCAATTAGTTTATGTGTTGCTACCGCGTTTCGTGTCTCACTACCAAAAATATCATCTAATCTCGACTGCGCACTACGCTCATCCCCCAGACGTAAAAAATACGGCAATGGGTCGGTTATCTGCCAGCGCGCATATAAGCTAACAGAAATATATAACTTGTCCTTTGTCGGCATATCTGAAGGTGTACCTTCCCATTCCAATACACGTTTATCAATCGAATTAACCTGTTGTATATAAGGTAATTTAAACTTAATACCTGCATCAACAACCGGCTCCCCAACGGGACGACCAAATTGGGTAATAATGACTTGTTCAACTTCATTTACGGTGTAAAAGGCGCCATAAAGTAAGGTAATAATAACGAATAGCAAAATACTCGTGAATAAGCTTAAATAACGTTTCATGGTTTTCTCCCTTCAATAGATGTTAAATTAAGCAAAGGTAAAACATCTACTGTGCCACTATCGATGATAATTTTGTTGCTTATGGTTGGCATTACTTTTTGCATGGTCTCCACGTAAATGCGCCTGCGCGTTACCTCTGGCGCCAATTTAAATTGGTCATATAGCGCATTAAAACGTAAGACATCACCTTCTGCTTCATTAATTCGTTTTATTCTATAGCCATCTGCTTCGCGAATACGTTGATCTCGCTCGCCTTCTGCCAATG
This sequence comes from Colwellia sp. PAMC 20917, assembly GCF_001767295.1. Classification (GTDB taxonomy): domain Bacteria; phylum Pseudomonadota; class Gammaproteobacteria; order Enterobacterales; family Alteromonadaceae; genus Colwellia_A. The sequence goes on along the minus strand of NZ_CP014944.1, from coordinate 34,661 downwards.
GGATAATACGATTGTAATCTCGGCGCGCTTCATTAATCAGCTTTTCCTTTTCTTGTTGAGCCTGATTTACCTCATTAAACGAGGCTTGAACGGGCTTCGGCGGATTAATATTCTTTAATTGAACTTGGTCAATACTTATGCCCATTACATATTTAGTGGCCAAAGCCTGCATTTTTTTAAGTGCTTCAACTTCTATTTCTTGGCGGCCAATAGTGATCACTTCGTCAACGGTTCTATCACCTACCACTTCACGCATCACTGATTCAGAAACATAGCGTAACGTACCTGCTGGATCACGTACTTCAAATAAGTAATTTTTGGGATCAGCAATTCGATACTGAATGACCCATTCCACCAGTGCTGTATTCAAATCTCCCGTCACCATTTGCGTTTCTCCCACTTGATTACTTGCTATGGCTAAGTCACGCTCACGAGCACTACGGCCTATATTGTTTAAAGAATCATTGAACGAGTTGTTTATGGAGATATTTTGGTCAGGGTCTTTAGCACCAGGCGTTGAAAAGCCAAACTCTTGCTTCAACTGCCGCTTTGTTGGCACTATGTTCACTTGCTCTATACCTAAAGGTAATTTGAAATGTAAACCCGCGGGGAAAATAGCTTCAAACTTACCAAATCTCAGTACAACGGCTACAGAATCGCTAGGAACTGTGTATACCGCAGTATAAATACCACCAGTGAGCAATATAACTGCAAGGATAATCCATCCAGGTTTTTTGCCACTACTCGTTGGCAGTAATGCTTGATACTTTTGAAAAAATTTACCGACTACTTTGCTTAGATCAGGTAGCTCTGATTTGGGCTTTTTAGCGTTGTTATTATCTGGCGTCATAGGCTCCTCTATTTATTAACTAACTTTCGAAAAATAGGTTTTAACTTTATAATTAATAACTGCCCATCCTATCAAACTGTAAAATATAACTTTAATTAAATAATCGTCTTATATTATTTGTTTTTGGATAGACACACTTTGTAATTTCCGACTCAGGATCATCAGGAAATTCTACGATAAATAATATTAGTTTTCTGTTCGATACCACACGTAGTCGTCATAAATTATTTCAGTCAATACAGCCTGTGATAGATAGAGCATCATCACAAATAATGAATTTTGATTGAAGTTGAGTGTTGAAATAACGTTTTCACAGCTTGGATTTATTAGATAACTTTCCGTTGAATCTGAGGAAATTCAAATGGTGATTTTTTTATTTTTTATAAGTGCTTACGTTAACCCTTGATGTGGCCAGTAGTAGATATTTACTGACGCACTTGTGCAGGTAAGGTCTCTATTTAAAAGGAGGGCTAAAGCGGTGGTACAGTAATTTCTGTTTGACGAATCTCAACCAGCGGACAAACACTGGCTACTTTATTGTGATATACCTCAATCTGGTGATCAGCTGGAACATCCAACATCATCAGCACTTCGCCATTACTAATTGCAGTTTCGCATGCAACCTTCTCCTGATCACTTAAACCAGCGCCTACCATACCTGAGACCCAAGCACCAAAACTCGCACCTGCAACGGTAAAGCCTAAAATAGCTGCACCACCAAGGGCTAAACCCGTAGCCGGAAGGGTTATAACCGCCAGGCCTGCCAATAATCCAGTCGTTCCACCAGCTATAACACCCCGTTTTATCGCTGGGTACAAGTCGGAATCATCCAATGCATCCGCTTTGGGGAGATCGCTTAAATCGATTTTATCGTTTGCTATTAGATGCATTTGACTATCGCTAATGCCATCAGCGCGAAACAAGTTTACCAATTCACATGTAACCTTAACATCGGGGGCTAGAAAATAAATACGTTTCATTTGTTGCTCCTGTGTGCAGCTACACTGGCTAAAAAACTATAATATTAACAGGCAATGAGCTGCAGTATTTGATTAAAATAATTGCATATTTTAATCATTAAAAAAAGATGGGAAAATTTTAATAATTCCCCTATCGATAAAGTGCATGTATATCCATAAGTCATCATAAATTGATATCAACAAGGTGTCTGTGCGTTGCCACACATTGTTTAATGAAGTGATCTAAAGTCATAAGTTGCATTACTTAAGCTATGATAAACAACGCCAAAATTTACTCTCTACTCATCAATGAGATCTTAACTAACAACAAGCTGATTGATCTGTATCAACCTTGATACAGATAAACTAGCGCTCTTTATCAACGGTAACTAGACTAAAAATCAATCGATTAGTAGAAGCTACTACCTCTACCTTTGCTAAGGTATCTTGTTAATTTATTCTGCTATTTAATGAAATACCCCTGATATGATTAGAAATTTATTTGTAATTATCAATGGGCAAGAACCGATTCTCTATTTTTTCATATAGCGCAGAGTGTTAATTAGCTGGCTATTAATTCAACCTAAAAATGATTAAGGAATAATAATGAAATACTTTCTATTGAGTTTACTTGTCGTTATGTCATTAACGCTGTTCAGTTGTGATAAAGGAATTGACTCGCCAAGAGGATTTAGTCTGCCTACAGGGAATATTGAAGCAGGTAAAATAGCTTTCTTAAAATATCAATGTTTAGCCTGCCACACACTTGATGGTGTTAAGGATGATAGTATTGCAAATCAGCAAATCCTTTCAGTTTCTCTGGGTGGTAACAAAACTAAAATTGTCACTTATGCTGAATTGGTTACCTCTATAATTAATCCATCCCATAAATTTTCAAATTTACATTCACCACAGTTTAGAACACCTCAAGGTGAATCAAAGATGAAAGTCTTTAATGATGTAATGACTGTGACTGAACTCATTGATTTAGTATCCTTTTTACAACCTAACTATTCATTAAAACCTTATCAACAAACCAGATATCAATATTATCCACATTAAAAGGTATGGGAGTTAACATGAACATTAAATTTTTTGGAGCCACTAGAGAAGTCACTGGCTCTTGCTATTTGGTAAAGGTAATAACAAAAATATACTGATTGAATGTGGTATGTTTCAAGGTTCTCATCACCATGAAAAACACAACCATCACCCCTTCCCTTTTGATATTAGTGAGTTAGATGCTGCGGTGATCACTCATGCACACCTTGATCACTCGGGTCGATTACCCATGTTAATCGACTCCGGCTATATACACGAAAAAGAAGCTATGGATATACTAGATAAAGAATTAAAACACCTGCATCAGGCTAATGTAACCCAAGCAAGTTATAAGTAAAATATTATAATCTAAGAGGGGGTGGCAATTTGCATGGCCATTGACCAAGACATTATTATAAGGAAGGGAATTGGTTAATATCTTTGTTAATTGGTTTGTCGACGATACTGATAAAACTAGGGTCAAACAAAACAGCGTTTGTCTTTGCCTAGTCGCAGATAAAAGATTTTAGCTTAGGGCTTTTTTATGGCTACCATCACACATCGGCTGAGATGCCGTTTGTTTACAGCCACAAAAAAATACTTTTTTTGACTCTGTTGCGGTATATCTTACTGGTGAGAATTCTGAGCCTTTATGAGAGCCATCACAAAAGGGTTGTTTTTGGCTTTCCCCACAAGAACACCAAGAATATTTTTTACCTTCTTCAACGTCGACTGCAAAAGGTGTGTCAGATGCTCGTACTGGTGTAGACATAGTAATCTCCATTAATTGATATATAGCGCCCGATGAATAGGCAAGTAACTGATATTTAAAGTAAGCGATAAAGCCATAAAAGCCAACTGTTATTTATCCCCGTTGAACTTTAATTATCTGTTGAGTAAAAAAATCATAAGAAAACTGCACTAAAGTCCAAGGTCAATAAAGGGATTTTAAAATTTTATCCTCTGACATTTGAAGAATAACTATGCCAAGTGAAGTAACAATAATAAAGTTAACCCAAAAGACTAAAGCCATTAAAAACAAGGCTGCTTAAGGAATAGCGTTCAATGAAAAGGTGGATTAAAAAAACCTGCGCTGATTAATAAGAGAGACGTTAAGCAAATAATTCAATTGGAAATACTAATTTTGACGCTTTAAATACCAACAGCTTGTTTAACTTTTTCTTTGTAACTTCGACTCACTTTTAATTCTTTGCCATTACTCATCACTAAGTAATATTCGCCATTAAGTTGGCTACAAAACTTATCTACATAATTTTTATTAACTATGGTTGAGCGATGACTGCGTACAAATTGCTTTGGGTCTAATATTTCTTCAAGCTGCTTCATGGTTTTACGTAATATATGTGTAGCACTATGGGTATGAACACACATATAGTCTCCCGCTGCGTCAATCCATAAAATGTCTTTAACTGGGACTCTACTCACTTCTCCTGCATCTTTTATAGCCAAGATATCAGAGTAAGAAGATAAACTTACCGGTTGATTATTGGCGAGCTCAGCTAAAATTTTGTCACAATCATTACCGGTAACATCACTGACTAGCTGAATAAGTTTAGATTTATGAGCAGCATTTTCTGAGCTGATCAGGCTCTGCCTAACCTTGTCCATAGATTCGGCTAAGCGAGTTTCATCAGCAGGCTTTAACAGGTAGTCTTGTGCGTGAACTTCAAAGGCTTGTAAGGCATATTGATCAAAGGCGGTGACAAAAATAACAATGGGTAGCTTTAATCCTCTTTCAATAATAGCTTGCACGACTTCAAAACCATTGAGGCCTGGCATTTGAATATCAAGAAACATTAAATCAGGTTCATAGGCTCGCACAGCTTCAAGTGCTTCACGACCATTATGGCATTGCGCAATAATATCAACGTCTTTATGATCCGCTAATCTTACGGCAAGGCCTTTCCTTGCTAAAGGTTCATCATCAACTATGATTGTTGACAGAAGCTTTGTCATGTATTTATCTCTAGTTCATAGGGCATTCTAATGCTCACTTTAACACCTTTTGGCGTATTATTGGCAACAACTAAAGAAAAATCACTACCGTACAATGCGGCTAATCTTTCTCGGCTGTTTGCGAGGCCAACACCATTTTCACGATAAAGATTACCATTTTTAATTTCAGCGCCTGGACCATCATCGGCAAGTTCTAATAATAAGTCATTGGCAAAGCGGGTCACCGTAACTTTAATGGTACCGCCACTCTCTTGAGAAGCAATAGCATACTTAATGGAGTTTTCAGCAATAGGTTGTAATATCATACTGGGTACTAAGGCATTTTTACAATCATCCGCTGCGATAAACTCTACACATAATCGGTCTTCGAATCTAACTTTTTCTATATCTAGGTAAAGTTTTAATGCATGCAATTCACTATTTAAGGTGACTTTTTTCATCGGATCTTTATCAAGAGAATAACGAAGAAACTCACTTAATTTAGTCACCATACCATTGGCTATTTTATTTTCATTAACCAAAATAAGGGTAGAGATTGCATTAAGAGTATTAAACAAAAAATGAGGATTGAGCTGATAACGCAGCATTTTAAGCTGAGCCTGGTGAGCGACGCTGTTAGCCTCTAAAACATTTTGTTTTTCTTTTTGCAGCATTTGATAATATTTTGTACCAAAGTATAAACCACTCCAGCTCAAAATAATAAAAAATGAATAAACACTGTTAGTGGTGTAGTACAGCCAAAAATCAGGGCGATAACCGTGCTTGTATATTTCCCAATGGTTAATGTTTTTAACAACTTGCCAAAGTACGCCAACCAAATAGGAGGCGACTATGACCACAACGGCTATTTTTGCAGGACTAAAATTCCAAACTCTACGATATAGGTAGCGCAAAGGCACAGTGAACAGCCAACCTGCATAAGCATTGAGAAAAATTATCACGACAAAAATATCACGAGGATCATGTAATAATGATCCTAAATAATGCACTAAAGCAAATCCAAACCAACTTGTGCTATGCACTAACCAAAAAAGTCGGTTCTTATTTTCTAATAATTCTTTCCAATTCACACAGTATAACCAATAAAAAATCTTATAATAATTATGAAGTAGCTTTGCCATTCACGCATTACCATTGACCGTAGCATTTCAGCGACTCAACTCATTTGTATTCAATATAAATACAAAGCTTTAAAGCGCTATCATTTTACCTAAACGTTGCCCACCGACTAAGTGCATGTGGATGTGATAAACCTCTTGGCCGCCATGATCATTACAATTAATAATCAGGCGGTAGCCATTTTCAGCAATGCCCTCTTCTTTAGCTATTTTTTTAGCGACAGTGATCATACGTCCTAGAGTGAGTTCGTCATCGTCAGTGACATCATTAACCGTCGGAATTAATTTATTCGGAATAATAAGGACATGGGTACTCGCTTGTGGTGTTATGTCTCTAAATGCTGTCACGAGTTCATCTTGATAGAGTAAAGGTGTCGGTATTTCTTGTCTGATTATTTTTGAAAAGATAGTTTCTTCTGTCATGATATGCTCCGTTGTATCTGTTAGTTTACTTCTGGTGTCCACTTATTATAGTGTATCGCGTTATCAACTGAACGTCTCGGCAACCACCCTGCACTTTCTAATTCAGGTTTGTCTTTGAAATGTGTGACATAACCAACGCATAAATAGGCAATGATTTCAATTTTTTCGGGAATATTCAAAGCATCTCTAAGTTTCTCGTCTTCGATAATACTTACCCAGCCAACGCCTAAATTTTCGGCTCTTGCGGCAAGCCATAAGTTTTGTACAGCGCAAACTGCACTGTATAAATCCATTTCAGCTTTGATCGTTTTTCCTAAAACAACTGGGCCATTTCTTTCTCTATCACATGTGACACATATTCCTATCGGCGCTTCTAAAATCCCTTCAAGTTTTAATTTTTGATAGCTTTGTTGTTTATCATCTGTAAACATTTTTTCAGAGACCGAATTTGCTTGCTCAAATCCATGCTTAATTTTTTGTTTTGTTTCTTTATCATTAATAACAATAAAGTCCCACGGTTGCATGAAACCAACACTGGGGCATGATGCGCGGCGGTTAATACCCGCTTTAAAATATCTTCTGGGATGGGTTTGTTAATAAAATCGCTTCTAACATCTCGACGTGAAAAGATAGTTTTATAAACCGCGTCTCTTTCTTGTTCAGAAATATGCATTTTAATAATTTTTGCTTGAGGTAAATGAAATAAATAACAATGTCGCATAAAAAAGGTCTAGGTTAATAATTAACCTAGACCTAATCATATATTTAAAAACTCATCGTTAGCTTTTTTTCAACACTCGTCGAGTAAAGCCAAAGGTTAATAAAGCGAATAAACTGATAAAGCCTAAACCAGCGCCTTGTCTTTCTATTTTTTTCTCAACCGCTGAACAGTCATCTATCTCACCCGCTAACGGCCTCAATGTGACAGCACGAACAACATCTTCGACAAGCTGCTCACCAGTATCTAAATCAAACATCAATTCACCTTTTGCATCACGGCGAGGTGCTTTAATAAGAGCTGAAGCAGATATTTCATTTTTATCGTTAATGTCACGCGCTTCAATAATCGTGTACTGTGAGTCACAAGCTAAAAAATCATTGAGATCGGTAAAAGTCTTACTAGCAATCTCATACATAAAAGCATGTCTACGACGAGGAGACTGCTGATCGTTATGTGTTTCAACTTCACCTTCACCAACAATAATACCATTTTCGTTAATAGCCCGTGCAGTACTAGATGAGCCCTTGAAAAAGTCATCAGGTCTTATCATTTGCATACCACTATCAAAATCATTGGTATCTACATGAAAGAATTTTGTACGCGTATTACCATTTACCACAGTTTTAGTGTGGCCGATAGCAATACCAGCATTATTAATACCGTAAGTACGTGAATCAAAAAACTTACTATGATCATCTGTAAAGTCTTTAACTTGACCATTTTTATAAACTACCGCATATAAATTTCGACGTTCATTTCTGCTTGGTGCTGTTTCGTTTTCATCCACCCAACCATGAGCAAATCCAACAGCAACTCCATCATTATTAATAGCCTGTGCGTAGTTAAGAAATTCTCTTCTATCATCAACATTTGGCGTAACTAAATGCCCTAAAGTCTCGGTCTTTGTTACGCCTTCCAAACTTAGCGTCCATTTTATTGCTTCAGTGTTATACATACTCGACACTGCATTTTGAATACAAATTTCGAACGGAGCATTTGCTAAAATAGCAGGGTCTGCACAGCCACCCGTTTCATCAAAAATAAAATCAAGCGCTTCTTGATCGATACTCGTACTGGCATAACCTACAGCAAATAAAGATTCACTCATGTCTAAAATAGCAGAATCACCGCCTAAGCGAAGATTTTCAGCAACATCGTCACCTTCAGTCGGTGGCTTTAATTCAATAATGGTATTGCCTGCATCAGGAGAATAAAAGGCTCTTGAGGTAAAATCACGAACCCAATACACAACAGGGTTATTATCAGTGCCCGTAAATGGCAATGCAGTATATGGAGCTGAGCCGTTACCATAAATCCAGCCATCATTAGTAATACCGTTTACATAATCAACCGTTGAACGCGTCAATGTTGTGGTATCTGGGAAGTATTGGTCAAATACAGCAAAGCTTTCAGTATCACCTGCTTTACCCGTTAAGTTACGCATAGCCAATATATTACCAATTTTTTGATAAAACCTAGCTGAGCTGCTGCTGTTTTGACTAGTCAAATACAGGACAGCCCAAGCTAAATCATTAGCGGTTGGATTGCCTAACCTTAAGTCGTTTTCGTTTTCTATATCGACTAAGCCATCAACATCTTCATATTGTAAATTGGCAAATCTAACAATACTATCAAAATCATTAGTATCAAAATACTGAAATTGAACTGGAAAATTATAAATATCTGAGCCAGAAATAGCCATTTGATTTTGGTTGTTTTCTTGCTGAGCATAACTATATTTAACTATATCAATGCCACCTTTATCGATAACTTCATATTTAGCTGCCTGTGCCATTGATAAACTTAACGCACTGCTAATTCCTAAAACTAATACAGATTTTACAAATTTGTTCATATACTACTTAACTCTCATTTCTTGTTATAATTCATCTAGCTCTTGCCATCTTGCGAAAGCGATTTCGAGTTTTGACTCACTTTCTTCAAGCTGGTTCAATATATTTTTTGTTTTATCGCTATCTTGAGCAAAAAAGTTAGCGTCGTTGACTTTTTCTTGCAATGAATTTATTAATGCTTCAAGTTCATCGACCTGCCCAGGTAGCGCTTCTAATTCACGATTATCTTTGAACGATAATTTTTTTTTAGTCGGCACATTAACTGCGGTTTTACTCTCATTCACTGAATTAACGGGGGCTTTTATACCTTCAGCTAACTGCTTACGTTGTTCAGCTTTGTATGCTAAATAACTATCAACATCATCATAACCGCCAACAATATTTGTTATTTCACCACTGCCATCAAAGTAAAGACAACTATTTACACAATTATTAACAAAATCGCGATCATGGCTTACTAAAATAACGGTTCCTGCATAATTTGCAACGACTTCTTCTAATAATTCTAAAGTTTCTATATCTAGATCGTTAGTTGGTTCATCGAGAATAAGTAAGTTGCTGGGTCTTAAAAATAGACGTGCTAATAACAAGCGATTTTTTTCACCACCTGAAAGCGCACGTACAGGAGTTCTAGCACGTTTAGGACTGAATAAGAAATCTTGCAAATATCCCAATACATGGCGTGTTACCCCATTAACAGTGACTTCTTGCTTACCTTCGGCAACGGTGTCCTGAACGGTCATACTCAAGTCTAAAGCATCGCGATGTTGATCAAAATAAGCCACATCTAAATTAACACCAACACGCATCTTTCCTGAGCTGGGTTGTTGTTGTTCCATGATTAATTTGATTAACGTTGACTTACCCGTACCGTTGGCACCAATAAGCGCTAAACGGTCACCACGCGTTATAAGTAGATCTAAACCATTGAAAATGGTTTTATCACCAAACGCCATATGCAAGTTTTCACACTCAAAGACTAACTTACCTGAGCGATCACCGGTTGATATATTAATATCGCCCTGCTTCTTAACTTCACGTCGTTCTTGGCGTTCGACTCGTAACTTTTCAAGTGAACGAACTCTGCCTTCGTTACGCGTTCTGCGAGCCTTAACCCCTTGTCTTATCCATACTTCTTCTTCAGCTAGACGCTTATCAAAAAGAGCATTTTGTGTGGACTCAACTTCTAAGTCGTGAGCTTTTTGTTCGATATAAAGATCATAGTTACCAGGATAGCTAACAAGCTGACCACGGTCTAAGTCTAAAATACGGGTCGCTAAACCACGAATAAATGCTCTATCATGACTAATAAATATGATAGTGCCTTTAAAGTCTTTTAGAAATTGCTCTAACCACAACACACTACTAATATCTAAATGGTTAGTAGGCTCATCAAGTAATAACACATCAGGCTCGCTGACTAATGCTTTCGCTAATGCCAGTTTACGTAACCAACCACCAGAGAGATCGCAAATCATTTTGTCTGCTTCTAACGCTAGCGTGGTTAATACTTTATCGATACGTTGTTCATCTTGCCAAGCATTGGCTTGGTCAAGTTGTTGTTGAACGTTCGATAATTTATTAAGATTCTTCTCTGAAGGGTCTTCACCAATAATATGAATTATATGGTGATATTGCTTAATCAATTCTGCATTTTCAGCAACACCTTGAGCAACATAATCAAAAACGCTCATTTCAGATGACTCAGGCGGATCTTGCTCTAACATCGCTAATTTAATGTTACTCGACATCAAAATTTGACCATCGTCTAGGTTCTGTTTACCCATTAACACTTTCATTAATGAAGACTTACCTGCGCCATTTTTACCAACTAAACAGACACGTTCGCCCGTTTTTACTGTTAAGTCTGTCTTATCTAAAATACTGTCTTCACCGAAGGCTAATTCGCCTTGAGCTATTCGGATTAATTCCATGGTTTATATCAACTCTACTACTTGTGATTGTTCGAAAGGCCAGAATAATAGTGTGTTATCACTCAAGCGCTCTAATACGGGAATATGAACACCGTATAATTTTACTAAATTATTTTCGCTACTGGTGTCATCATCAATAATATCGACCACCTTAATTTGGTGATCGGGTATTATATCAACAATTAACTCTGCAGCTTGCTCACAAAGGTGGCAACCGGCACTACTATATAAGTGAAATAAAACACTCATTAAGCCGTAACTTTTTTACGGGTAATTAACCAACTGTTATGGATGTGCTTATTACGCTGAAAATCTTTATCGCGGGTTAACTCTGAAATTGACTTCACCTCAAAATTTAAAGCAGCAACAGCGTCAAAGTCCATTTTGAAGTTTCGTTTATTATTCGTGAAAATAAGCTCACCGTTTTCAGCAACACATTTCATTGCATCAGTAATTAACGCCACGTGATCGCTTTGCACATCAAAACTGTCTTCCATACGCTTAGAATTTGAGAAAGTTGGCGGATCAACGAAAACAACATCATAAGTGCCCCTATGCTCTTTTAACCAAGTTAAACAATCAGCTTGTACAAATTGATATTTATGACCTGACAATTTATTCAAGGCGAAGTTTTCTTGTGCCCAGTTCAAGTAAGTATTAGACATATCAACAGTAGTAATACTAGTTGCGCCATGCAGTGCGGCTTGCAATGAAACAGAACCGGTATACGCAAATAAATTAAGCAATGATTTGTTTTTAGCTTTCTGTGCAACAATTTGCCTGGTTTTGCGGTGATCTAAAAATAATCCTGTATCTAGGTAGTCCCATAAATTAATTTTTAATTTTGCACCATGTTCGTTGATAATCATCGACTGTTTACTTTGATCAACACGTTGATATTGGTCACTGCCCTTTTGCTTGGCACGGGTTTTTAATATCACCTTATCGGTAGGAACACCTAGTACCTTAGGAGCAAAATAGATAACTTCTTGTAAACGTTTGGCTACTTTACTTTCTTCGATAATTTTAGGTGCTGAATACTCTTGAATAACCAAATACTCACCATAAACGTCTACCGCTACATTATATTCTGGAATATCTGCATCGTATAAACGATAACATTCAATATTTTCTTTTTTCAGCCAGCTTTTTAAATTTTTCTTATTTTTTAATAAGCGATTACCAAAATCCGAATCTTTATCTTCGAATTCTGCATCGTTATTTTGCCCTGAAGCTTGTTTTTCATCGACGTTATAAAGAGCAAGTTGACAATCTAATGGACCATTCTTAAATTTATAGCGTTTGTGACTTGCTAGCTTCATCATCGAAAGCAATTCAACATTCGCTGTTAAAATAGCAATACGCCAATCCACAAATTGTGCTTTTAGTTTTCGACCTAATAAAACAAAATTTTCAACAAGCTCTGGTAATTCACCAATACGCTCTCCGTAAGGAGGGTTGAGTAAAAAAGTACCATTGTGGCCAAAACCATTATTTAAATTATTGATATCTTTACATGAAAATTCAATAAACTTTTGAACACCGGCATTACGAGCATTTACTTGTGCGGTATTTATTACTCGGCTATCAATATCAATACCAAAAACTTTCGCTTTTAATTCTTCAAGACCAAGATGTGATTTTTGTTTAGCTTGAGTTAATTGTGCTTGCCACGGGTATAATTGATGACCAAGCCAACAATCAAATCCCCATTTTACTCTGTCGATACCCGGCGCGTAACCTGCGGCCATCATTATAGCTTCGATTAAAATCGTGCCAGAACCACACATAGGATCAACAAGCGGTTTAGTCGTATCATCTAACCAGCCTGAACGAGTAATAATAGCCGCCGCTAGATGCTCTTTTAATGGCGCAGCACCCGAGTGCTCGCGATAGCCACGCTTAAATAAACTACGGCCAGAGAAATCAAGATAGATAACAACCTTTTCTCTTAACAAACGCGCTTGAAAACTGATGTCTGGCGAACTTTTGTCAACAGAAGGTCTATCCATACCTTGGTCACGAAAATGATCAACTAGCGCATCTTTTATCGTAAGCGCACCAAACTGGGTATTTCTGATTTCATCACTTGACCCGACAAAGTCGATAGCAAAGGTATGGTTACTCGAAAATTGTTCAGACCAATTAACACTTTGCGCGGTTGCAAAAAGTTTATCTTTATTTTCAGCATCACCTTCAGCAAGTTTTAATAAAATTCGCGTTGATAAACGACAATAGAGACAGATTTTATAGGCCTCTTCAATTGTTGCCGTAAAATATACCCCTTCAGGCTTTTGCACGACTTGTGATGCTTTTAAATCTTTTAGCTCTTGAGCTAATAAAATTTCTATACCAGGAGATGTTAATGCTAAAAATTGCTGCATGAGTGTTTTCCAGACCGATTTATGCCCGCAATTATAAACAAAGACGCTAACTACTTATATAGAGACGTGCATAAAACACCAATATTCACTGATATATATTTTAAAATATTTTTAATAACCGTATTAGCAGACTTTAAAGGTCATAAAACCACCGTTTAGACTACAATTAGGGCAATTAACTGCCTTTTTTTAATAGATGTAAAAATGTTAAAGAAACGCCTTGCAATGTGAAGTAACTATCCTTAAGATACGCATCGCTTTCAAGGGCTCAGGCTTTTGAAATGCATTCGTTAATAACAAGAATTAAAACAGTTATGGCTTGTTTATGTATAACCTTTATGGAAATACTTAAACCATTCGGACGCGGGATGGAGCAGTCTGGTAGCTCGTCGGGCTCATAACCCGAAGGTCGTCAGTTCAAATCTGGCTCCCGCAACCAACTTAAGCTTAAGTATAAAAAGCAGGTCGTCAGTTCCCTCTCGAAAGATATGGGCTCTCACAACCAACTTAAGATATAAGTATAAAATCAGATTCTTAAGTTTGAATTAAAACAACTTGGCTTTCCTAATAAGGTATTAGGACATTCGGACGCGGGATGGAGCAGTCTGGTAGCTCGTCGGGCTCATAACCCGAAGGTCGTCAGTTCAAATCTGGCTCCCGCAACCAACTTAAGATATAAGTATAAAATCAGGTCGTCAGTTCACTTTCGAAAGATATGGGCTCCGATAACCAACTTACGCTTAAGTATAAAATCAGATTCTTAAGTTTGAATTAAAACAACTTGGCTTTCCTAAGAAGGTATTAGGACATTCGGACGCGGGATGGAGCAGTCTGGTAGCTCGTCGGGCTCATAACCCGAAGGTCGTCAGTTCAAATCTGGCTCCCGCAACCAACTTAAGATATAAGTATAAAATCAGGTCGTCAGTTCCCTCTCAATTAGATATGGGCTCTCACAACCAACTTAAGATATAAGTATAAAATCAGATTCTTAAGTTTGAATTAAAACAACTTGGCTTTCCTAAGAAGTTATTAGGACATTCGGACGCGGGATGGAGCAGTCTGGTAGCTCGTCGGGCTCATAACCCGAAGGTCGTCAGTTCAAATCTGGCTCCCGCAACCAACTTAAGATATAAGTATAAAATCAGGTCGTCAGTTCCCTCTCAATTAGATATGGGCTCCGATAACCAACTTAAGATATAAGTATAAAATCAAATTCTTAAGTTTGAATTAAAACAACTTGGCTTTCCTAAGAAGGTATTAGGACATTCGGACGCGGGATGGAGCAGTCTGGTAGCTCGTCGGGCTCATAACCCGAAGGTCGTCAGTTCAAATCTGGCTCCCGCAACCAATTCTTCTAAAGAGAATTAAAACCTTTAGGGCTTCCTACTTATTGTAGGACATTCGGACGCGGGATGGAGCAGTCTGGTAGCTCGTCGGGCTCATAACCCGAAGGTCGTCAGTTCAAATCTGGCTCCCGCAACCAATCTATTGATTTCCTTATATTTTATATAAATATAATAATTGATATCAAAAACATACATTTCCCCAGAAAACACCTGCCTAATTTCACTAGAAACATAACTCTCTGATAATTAATAATAACTTTTAATGTCTATTTATTATATTAACTTTATAATCGCAAAAATTACTCTCGTGTCCATATCGTGTCAAATTGAATAACACGAATAATTTTTAAATTTTTAAAAAAAGTTAGCTTTCTCTGACTTTTGACCTTAGCCTAAATTATATATTTCAAATTATACCTAGTAAAAAGACACGAAAAACAGTGACTTTAATGTACGTTAACCTATCTTAATTGATTATCTTTTGACACGTAACTTATAAGGTATCCTGTTGATATAAAATGAAAACTGGCATTCGGGGAATTTGAACACGACACGATTTTCTCGTGTCAACATTCTAATTATAAACGTTTAATAATACGGTAATATGTTCCTGGGCATCACTAGCGGTTGAGAATTTTTTTGTTACCTTTTTCGCTTTCTCAATATGAGCAATAAATTCGCTACGCATACGTAATTCTAGACTTAGTTGCTTGCCTTTACGTTCATAACTCTCAGCGTCTGGTGATGTAACTTCAAGCATAATATCAAAACGACAGAATGTACTCATCTTCCAACGAGTAGGGTCTATTAGTTACCCAAACAGTAGGCGTTGGTGTGTTTTTAAGTGATTTATTCTACTTGATGCTTACGTAAATTGGGTCTTTTCAATTTTATTTCCATTGTTTTTCGGTACATTGTATTGATAATATTCATCATTGTTTTTGCTTATTGTAGAAGCTAAATAGACATCGAAAAAAAACACCAAACAAACCTACTCATGCCGTTGAGCAAAATGGACTTTTGTCCATAAACATAAAGATAGAAACAAATGTGGTAGTAAGTTTTAATTATTAAAAAAGTACCAAAAACACTCCAAATAAAGTTGAAACCTGACTTCAACTGGCATAAGTGAACCTTAATAAACATTCGAAACACATCATTAAGTGACTATGTTAACGTTCAATGTGCCTTTCCTGACATTAACTATGGGTTGCTCTTTAGGACAACTGCTAGCCCATCTATGTGTGAAAACTATTTCAAACTTGAGTAATTGGTTAAAACCAACGGAAAAATGCTCTTTCGATTAAATTCAGTATTATATTTGATGTAAAGCTACTTATTAATTTACGTAGCGTTGCATAAAATTTTTCCTTCGGGAGTTTTTACACATAGTCTGAGCCAAGAGCCGTCGTTCGATAGAAGGTATTTTTAGTTAAAATTGATAATTAAGTTTGTTAAATGGAGAGCTAAAAAGGATTAATAATCCTCTTGTAGTGGTTTACAGTTGAAAAAACCGTAATTCTCAATCACCAGAAACGAAAAAACACCAACCATTACAATTGATGTTTTCTAGAGTTTACTATGAAGAATTATTAAGATTGTTTATTAATTAAATCGACGTGATGCTAATCCTATAATGCCTAGAGCTAAAATTGCTAGTGTTGGTGGCTCAGGGACGGTTGTAATAATTAACTTAGGCGTCCATTGTGCCTTTATATTTGCTCCTGATGTTATCTCACCTGCAAAAAACACGTTCGCAAATATTCCTTGCTGAAAATCATTTTTGATTCGAAATGTGAACCCCACATAACTTGAACTATCGTTTATTGACTCTGATATAAATTGTGTTACGTCTAACTCAATAAAGGATTCTTCTTCGGGTATTAGACGTCAACTAACTTGTCCGGTTGGCGTCAATTAACTTGGCCGGTATTTGAATTTAGTTGCATAGCTTGTTTTTTTCGGTAACTTTCTCCTTTTATTTGATAGATATCACTGTGGTGAACAAGTCTGTCGATAGCAGCAACAGTCATCATGTTGTCACCAAATATACTATCCCACTCACTGAATGCTTGATTCGATGTGATCAACAAACTGCCTCGTTCATAACGATGTGCAATCAGTTCAAACAACACCTGACTTTCACTATCAGTCTTTTTCACATAGCCGATATCATCTAATATCAACAGCTCATATTTATCGAGTTTTCTTAGGGCATCAGTTAAGCCCAACGTTTCTTTTGCACGTTGGAGTTCTTGAACAATAGCTGTACTAGTGCTGAATTTAACGCGCACTGCTTTTTCAAGTAATGAGTAACCAATAGCACACGCTAAGTGAGTTTTCCCTAAACCACTAGCACCAAACAATAAGATATTATGGCCTTGTCTAAGCCAGTCAATCTGATTAACTTTTTGTTTCATTTGCAGTGACGTAATACCTTCTATTTCGTCAAATTTATATTGATGTAGTTGTTTACCTACGGGTAATTTACTCTCTTTAAGTAACCGTTTTAATCGACTTTCATGACGATGATTAGCTTCAAGTTCACATAGCTCGGCAAGGAATAATTCAGGCTCCCACTCCTGTGAAACAGCCTTTTGGGCAAGGACTTCCCATTCTTTGGCTATCGCACTTAAGCGCAGCTCTTTCAGTAATATTGGTAAGCTTAGAATATTAGCCATGTAACCCTCCAAGCAATATATCGTAATCACTTATTTGATGTTGATGACTGACAATGTTTGGTATGACGAGCGTGCTAGGGGCAAACAATTTACGGCACATATCAATAGATATAAACTTACCTTGCTCGTGGTTTTTCAAGACATAACGACCAAGGGCATGCTCGCAATTATAGTTATGAGCGAGTAACAATAATTCAACCATATAACGACAGTCTTTATCGCTAACATGCTCTGCTGTTAACTGCTGCCACAACAAACTGAAGTCACCTTCTGGGATCAAATCTTCTCGTAACTGCGAGTATTTGAACGCATTGGGCTTTTTCGCAAGTGAGTGGATCACATGTTTATAATCTACTGCTCGTGATCTTAAGTGTCCTTGAGCATAGACTCTAGACAGGGATAACGTTTTTTCATGACCAAGAAATAAATCCAGCCGAGTATCATAAATGTGTACAAGTAATCGATGACTAATTAATCTAGAAGGTACGGTATACGTCACACGTTTAACACTGATGGTGCTGCTAGAGGTAACTTTAACGTATTGTTCGCAGAAGTCGTTGGTACGACGTTTAGGCAAATCATTTAAGTGCTTGCGCTCTTCATCAAATCGAGTTTTGCATTGGCGATTAATTTTGGCGACAATTACATCAAGAAACGATTGGTACTCGGTAATTGTCGCGAAATCACGACTGCCACGTAGTCGTAATTGCTGATCTACTTTTCGTTTTAAATGGCTATGTGCCACTTCAATCGCACCATTTTCATGAGCTACACCTTTATTGTTACGCGTCGCAACAACGCTATAGTGAGCACATAGCTTTTGATAGCGTTCAGTTAACGCTTCCTGTTCATAATGATTATTGAATGCAGCACTTAAGCTATCGGTTCGGTGTGTCTGTGGTACACCACCACTGCGCCAAAATGCATTTTGTAAACCTGTAGAGAGTGATTCGAAACTTTCACCACCAAAGACAAGTTGAGCATACGTCCAGCCACTGAACACTAACTTGTAATGAAAAAGCTTATGAGAAAATGCTTGGCCTGCAATAGATATTTCAAGTTTGTTCATCCAAGTGTAATCAGATATCCCCATAAACCCTGGCATGTACTTTTGACGAAAGATAACTTCTTGCTCTGGCCCTTCAGTTGCCAACCACTTTTTGACTCGACGTTGTAACGTACGTAAATGATTGTGACCAAATTTACCTGGCATGAGTGTATCGAGCTGATCTAATAAAGTTATGGGTTGAAGTTCAGGATCTGCTTTGAGCAATGGCACTAGATGCTCTTCAAACGCACCATTAAATGGATCTTTGCGTGTTCGATAAACCCTAGGGAGATGTGTGGTTGAATGCTGGCCGGATTCGATACGCCGAGCTGTACGCTCTGACATACCAGATTGGGCAGCGGCTGCTGTTTGTTTATGATCCTTACGATAAGACATATATAAATTAACCTGTTGCTTGGTTATGGGTTTTCCAGACATATCTTTCTCTATTGAATTTGATATATCTAAAGTGTACCAAAACCGGTCAACCTAATTGTCGCGACCCGGCCAAGCTAATTGTCGCCTAATATTCGGGGAAAAATTCTTGAATAACATTTCCGGCAATCATATCACTTTGTGTAACTACTCCGTTACCATAATAGCCTAAAAGCTCACTGCTTGGAGCAGGCTGTCCCGGTAGAGTCAAATCTTTAGAAACTATGTTGTATAATTTCAAAGTCGCGTTAGAAATAGAATAGCTTAGTAAGGAAGAAATGTCATACTCGATTGAAGTTCGAGTTCTTCGGGGAAAGTCCGAAACACCTCCTTCTAATGTTCTATTATCTGCATAATAGACATAGTTAGGCCCCCCACACCCATTATTAAATAATTGATCAGAATCTGAATTATTATCCACACAAAAGCGACCACCTATCGACATTAAGCGGCTCATTAACGGTAAAATTACATTCAATGCTTACTCCGCGCTCATCCAAAAATATAACTTTTTTAAAAATAAAAATCTATTCATATTCAAGTTGTAATAAAAAAGAAACATGGTTATAAAAAACTGAACTTGCTCTGGAGGCACTTTCAATAGTAGTAATCGTTCCTTTATCGTTAGCATGAATAGTGCTACCAACTAAATATCTAATCTTCTTGTATTTAAGCCATGATTGATGCATTTGCACTATCAACTCATACTCGACTTTTGAGTATTTCTGTTGAAGCTTTTTCATAACCCTATCAATTTCAAACAACCAATTATCTACTTCATCTTGAAAACAACCAGCGCCCCCCATTATTGAGCTTTCGGATTTTAAACAACTAGAAGATATCATAGAAATAGGGTGTTCTCCTGAAACTAGAAAATAACCATAAACTTTTGTTCCAGAAATAATATCTTCTAAGTAAGTTCCATCGTCCAATGAATATTTAAGAGTTATTTTTCTACCTGCACCCCAAGTTGAAATTTTCTCATATGTAAAGCCTTTATAGCCAAAATAGAACTTATCTCCGCTCTGTGTCCCTAAATATCCAGGGTCATGATAATCCACAAAAAGATAGTCTTTACTATAAATGACATTAATATCTTTTTTTAAATTATTCGCGAATAAATATTGCCCACTTAAAAGCAGAGTTATTAACAATACAAATATTAAATTTCTAAGCATGTATGGTCCGTGCGTTAAGTAAATGCAATGGCCTTTAGTTTTTGTATTGAAAAGTTAGAATATTGCTCATGGACTTTTAGCGATAATTTAGCGAAGTTAGTCGCACTCCCAACACCGTTAATGGCATTGAAGTTTCCTATTCTATAGCTAACACTGCCTAATGAAACACCGATTTTATCAGCGATTTCTTGCTTAGATAAAGGCGAATTTTCAACTCCAAACTTGCATAAAAAGAAAATCATAAGATCATCTCTTTCAACCCATGCATGATTTCCCACAAAATATCCTTAGGCTTCTTAGGTTCATATTGAGCGAACCAATTTCTTTAAAAAACCCAAGACTTTAAGAAAAGTAGAGCAAACACGAACGCCAACATAGAAACGGTAAAACCAACCCGCTATACCGATTGTTATTGTTAAAAAAATTGACCAATCATGTCCTTGCTGACTTCCTAACATTTTAATAAATGCTTCAAATGGAGATTTATAATAAGACCACTCATACAAATTCCCCCAAAGCAAAAAAACAATAACAAAAGCGACACCAATTATTCTTGAGGTTTTCGCGAATGCAGTGATATTGTCAGCATCGACTCCAGGGCTGTCAAAATCCAAGCCCATCCTTTTCTCTTTATTTGTACATGGCTCCATAATTTTCCCTTGACGCCTTGCTCACCAACTGTATCAAAGTCCGCGTGCAGAAACTTGTTATATACCTTTTCTTCGATTTATCTTTTCTTGAAGAAACTCTTTTAAGCCAAGCTGACTCACATGAAACTTTTCAATGTATTAATAAGTTTTCAACTTTATATCCCAAGTTGAAATAATGCGCTATACATTAATTATCGTAAAAATTGATCATAAAACCAATTACTAAATCTTATCCATTATGCTCAGTCACTTGTATGTATATCTATGCCTATATCGAAACCCTTTAAAAACGTGGTGAGTGAATGAAGCAAATGAGGGTTTACTTCATTTACTGCTGGTTTCGAGGGGGAGAGCACAAAAACCTAAGAGAGCTTTAAATATCCCTTTTCACTGAAATTGTTTTAGTAAGATCCTATTGTTAGCTTAAGCATATGTTGTTCAAGCAATACCGCATAGTCTTCTCTTAAACTAGTAGGCATGGGAATGCCAGTGATATCATGTTCACCGAAACTACCTAAGTCTTTTGTATGACAATTCCAAGCTCCTTTAGGATAGTTATTACTAGGTTGGGCTATAGTGCAGTAAAATACCGCTGTGTTTTGATCAAAGTTATCCCCAAGCTCTTGTACTCTAAGTGATAATGAAGAACTTGCGAACTCCATTACTGTTACTTGACCATGCTCAGCACGTATATTAGTACCAAAGCTAGAGATAAATCGATATCCTTTTGATCGAATAAACCCATAATCGTTTACATATATTCTAGCACTTGGATTATCTTGTAAATAATCGGGATAATGACCAGCAGTGTACATACCTAGGCCTTTATAGATATCACCATTTACATCCTTAATATAATTCAATGAAGCGTTTTGTAATGGTTCATACGCTGATTCATTTAAATCGGGAGTATACAATGACCCGTTGTAATGAAGTTCCATAACGTATTGAGATGTTTCTACCCACTTAGCATCTGTTGTAGGTTCAGGAATATGTTCAGGAGTTGTTGAGCTTGAGCTACCACCACCACATGCTACCAAAGTTAAAATTAGTGAAGATACAGCTAAGGTTTTCTTTAAAAAACCATTTGAAATAAAGAGAGGCAAAATTAGAGACCTATAATAAATTAATTTAACAATATGAAGGGGGGATAATACAGGAATAATTTCTTTTTAGCTTTATATCCATATTATTAGCACACTCCATTGAAAATTAACAATGACTTACAATCTTATTTCTGTCAATAATAATGTGAGTCATAATTAGGTTTCCTTACACAAAAAAATATATTGATCTATGACAATGTAGTTTTTAGAGTTAAAAAATGAACAAAACTCAAAGGCATCAAAGTGCATATCACACCTTGAAGGGGGGTTGTGCCCATCACCTCGAAATCGGCATTAAATAATATAATTTTCATAAATCATTCATTCGATTGTGCCTTATCAAATATGATACGGGTAAGGTTTTAGTCTGCATAAACGGAGTATGTGCAAAAAACGCACATACTGGAAAATAACGTGTGACTTTGCCACCCAATTGCATCGACTATAGCCACTCAATTACATACGCATTGCCACTAAATAAATGACAAACATTCTATAAAGCAGTCATTATATTGATTAGACGAAAGGCCGCTTGGAGCCTAAAGCGGTCAAAAATATTGACTAATACTCACCTCAATTTAAGTCGGCAAAGATACGTTAGCTGACCTTTCACTAATTCGGTTTTATGACTCGTCTGTGCGCAATATAGAAGTTAGAGTTTTACATTGTCAGTGTTTGTCTAGGTCAATTGAGCACAAGTTAGTTGACCTAAGACATTCGACAGCTAACTTAATAACCTTAGGCTTAGCGGACGTTCCATAAATCGATTTTGATACTAATATCATAATCAAAAAAGAAGAATAAAGTTATAGATCGAGAACAATCTCTATGACTGCTGAACGCTCATTGAATGGTCACTTTTTTTTCTCTTAATGGGTGCAAATATGCCAGCAACCGCTAGCCACATACTTGAGCCTGAGGGCTGCTTTGTTCGATCACCTGCCATCAATATTTGTCAATTATTTGATAAATATCCTCAATACCAGTACATTATCATCAAAGTTTTGTTACGACTGGTTAAAAAGGAATTAAAAGCCCAATGCAATTTAAAGTAGATAATGCAGAGAAAAGATTAGCTGCAATTTGGGGTGTCTTACTAACTGTCTTAATATTATTTAGTGGTGGGTACGTCTACCAAAAAATGGAACAGCAGTCGAAAATATATCTTATCAATGGTCTTGAGAATTCACTCAAAAACAAAGTACAACTCTTTGTAAGTAAACTAAAAAATGGAAATGGCATTAAGCATATAGATGTCGATTTGCTAAGATATCCCTTGATTAAACTATTAGAGAATAGTGATAACCAACCGACTATATCAAGAAATGAAATGCTTCAATCTATTGCTAATCAGTACATTGATAACAACTTTTTAGCCACGTCTTTTTATGATAGAGATAACAACGAAGTAGCCCATGCAGGGGGGTTTTCTGAGAATGCGGTAATGTCATTCAATATAGAATCTGTAGATAACTCTATATTGCTATGGAATGATCAATTCACTTTGAAAGTTACTAATGAAATCTACTACAATAAAGTTTATGTTGGCAAAGTTATCTCTGAAAAAAACTTGCCTAAACTCACTGGATCCTTCCTAAATTTCGACACCACTAGTGCAACAGGGGAGTTCGCCATTTGTAAACTACAGCAAAATGACGATACAAAGATGCAATGCCTAGTTAATGGGTTTGAAGGCGAAAAGGTTTTTCAACAGCAACCAAGAATTGTGAATGGCAATCCTTTGCCGATGAGTCATGCTCTTGATGGTAAGACGGGGGTCATCTATTCAACAGACTACCGAAATGAAAAAGTTGTAGCTACATTCTCTCCTGTTAATAAACTGGGTCTGGGTTTTGTTTTCAAAATAGACCAAAATGAATTATATAGTCCTCTTATTGACAATCTAAGCTTTATAATTCCAGTTTTAATTATGCTCATAATCATTGGGATTTTATTGTTACATTGGCTTGTTACACCATTAATCAGCAACTTGATCTCTTCTCAGAAAGAAGCGATCAATAGCAATAAGGAACTTACTAAGCAAAAGAACTTACATCAACTGGTTCTTGACTATTCACCCTATTCAATCCATGAACTTGATAAGAATGGCTTGATTGTTTCTATGAATCCAAGTGGGCTAGAGATGTTGGGCATTGAAAGCGATGTTATCAACACTTTATTTTTAGACGGGGTATCCGAAAAGGATAAAGATCGGGTTAGCCAGCTATTTGCCGATGGGCTAAAAGGGAACAGGTCAACCTTTGAATTCAAAGCCCCGAATGGCAGGACTTTTCAATCATCTTTTATACCTATACAGGATAAAGATAGGGGTATATTGATAGTAATGGGATGGTCACAGGACATCACAGAACAAAAAGAAAATGAAGAATTACTTCGACGTACTCAAAAAATGCAATCAATTGGTGAATTAACCGGTGGTATTGCCCATGACTTCAATAATTTACTCGGCATTATCATTGGCAACCATGATCTGATGAAACGCAAAATGGAAGATGGAAGCAAGCTGCAAAAGAATCTAAATAATGCACAGAATGCAGCTCTACGTGGCGCTGAAATAACACGTAAACTGCTTAACTTCTCAAGACAATCCGAAGAAGCATACAGCCCAGTGAATATTGATAAAATAATCTGTGAATTTAAGGATTTTATTCGTAAATCAATCACTGCCAGCATAAACCTTGAGATACATATTACAGATAATATCTGGCTGATTGACCTTAACCCTGGTGACTTTCAGGATGCACTGGTTAATCTATCTCTCAATGCACGAGATGCCATGCCCTCAGGCGGAAGGTTAATAATTGAAGCTAATAATACAGTCCTTGACCATAATATGACTGACAACCACAATGACATAAAGGCCGGTGAATATGTACAAATATCGGTTAGTGATACAGGAACAGGAATGACAATAGAAACAGTTGATAAAATTTTTGATCCATTTTTTACAACTAAAGATAAGAGTAAGGGAACAGGTCTTGGTCTGGCAATGGTGTTCGGCTTCGTCAAAAGATGTAATGGGAGTATCATTGTTTACTCAGAAGAAGGCTTGGGAACAACAGTTAAAATATATTTACCCCGTTCTCAGAGTGGGGCCGAGCAATTTATTAAAGCTACGGATATCGACAAACCACTGCCAAGGGGTAAAGAAACTATCCTTATTGTGGATGATGAGGAAGGACTTGCGTTAATAGCAGAAAGTGTGCTTAAGGAGCTTGGATATACAACATACCGCGCTTCTACTGGAGATGAAGCTCTGGAAATAATAACTAGTAATGATGACATTGACATTGTATTTTCAGATGTCTTAATGCCCGGGCATTTGAATGGTTTTGATTTAGTTGATGCTGTTGTTGCCGAAAAACCAGATATTAAAATATTATTAACTTCAGGGTTTACAGGCAAGATGAAACAGAAGGAATCTCACAAAGGATGGTCACTAAACCTATTGAGCAAGCCCTACCGTGATATAGTTCTTGCAGAGGCGATAAGAAAAATGTTGGATGGATAAGCTTTTTTATAAATAAACTAAAACTACTCGTTGTGGACGCTGAAGCAGACTTCGCTAAGTTGGTTGTCGATACCTGCATTTGGATAATGACGGCTAGTGGTTTAATTAACCGAACCCCCTTGAATTATTTACAGTTAAGGTCAGTAATACAGCATTTAGCTGGCTGAAAATAATACTGGCATTCAAAAAAATTAATGCGCTCACCAGTTGAATTCACATAGCCAGCTTGCCAGTTAGACTGATCAACTTATTGTTAAAAGTTATCATCAAAAAACACATGCCTTCATCTGTGCGAATGTCCGCTACCAAGAAACTGTTAGCGTAATGTAATTTTCAGCTCTGTCCGCTTTAGATCAAAACATACAAAAACTTTCAGTCTGAATTTTAAAATGCTTATGTCTCAAAGTGGCATTACCTGAACTGTGTTGAGATTACTTTACTTCCGCTTTTGGCTAGCACTTGTCTTAAAGAACAACTAACTTCTAATGACCGCTATGTCGGAACTCCTGCCGTAGAATTTAGATTTGTTAACGGCAATTCAGAGCCTATTGCGGTCATTGAGCTTCTGTGAAACAAAGAGTATATTTAAGGTGATTTAAACCGAAATACTATGCTTTTTGTGGGGCTGATTTAAGCTCAAAGTACCCTCTGGCGTATAAACTCTAAATGCTATTTAGCCATTTTTTATATATTAAACACAGGTCGTACTTAATGGTGTCCTACAGTTGGACGTTCAGCTTTTGCAGCTTCAACATGCTGTGCATATAGTTTATCGTATTGTTCATCAATACACTTATTAAGCTCAATATTAACTAGACCATAACTATCACAACGTCTTTTAGCTTCATTTTTTAATTCGACTATTTCGTTACCAACAGGAGCTGCACTAGTAGCTGCATTCTACATTTCTAAATGTTCAGTGGTGATACATCCTGATAGCACTGCACATAAGACGAATAAAATATAATTTTTCATAAAAACCCCTTAAATTTCATCAAAAAGCCGAACCATTATAATAGTTTTGTCACTTGTTGAAGGCTTGTCTATATAAAAGTAACTATCTGCTTCTTCATAGTTAAGCCCCTTAAATATTGATTTATGCCCCATACTAACGGCTATCTTTCCATGATCATGAATTGTTAGTAACCCTTCTAGACCATTTTTGACAAATTTAGTCTGCTTGATTTTTCGATAAGTTTTCATAAACGCCCCCAAATGCAATGAACACATAATAGATTATTTTGGTTGATTCTCAGTAGCGTTCATATCATTACTTTTATTTAATTGATCTTAATATCCCACAACCTCAAACCTATAGAAATACAAATTTTTAATTCATTATAAAAAAAACCAGCAATTTTATAGGTTAAGCTCCGATTTTCGAACCAAGATCTAATACATTTGTAAATACGTTAACCACCGTTATGGCGGCTCAGAAGCCAGTCACTGTAATGTTCAATTAGGTTTAGAGCGCATGGCTCCTGCAAGCTCATTCCTGCCGTTAGCATCACGATTACTAGCTTTGGCCATTTTTATAGCATGAATATTTGACGTTTGTAGATTGTTTAGAAAAATTATAGACATGTACGGCATTAAGAATAATATACCGTGCGATTGCGTCCTTCTTTCGCTTGATAAAGCGCAAGATCTGCTTGTTTTACCATCTCATCAATATTTTTACTTTCAGGGATAATATCCGTAAAGCCAATACTTACACTTAATGATAAACTATTGCCCGTTGATAAAGTAATCGATGTAGATTCAATGCTACGACGAATAATTTCTAAACGCTTCATGCCGTTTTCTTTCGTCAAATTTTTCAATATTATAGCAAACTCTTCACCGCCTATTCTGCCCAAAACATCGGTATCTCGGGTGTTATTATTCATCAATTCCGCTATCTTCACTAATACCTCATCACCAATATCATGGCCATAGGTGTCGTTGACTTTTTTAAAGTAATCAATGTCTACAACAGCTAAACACAACGATGATTTCTGCTTTATTACCTCATAGAGTGCAAGTTTTGCTTTACCGTAAAACGAGCGACGATTAGCAAGTCCGGTTAAAGCGTCAGTCATTGCCATTTCAGTAAGGTTGTGTTCGTGATGTTTTCGTTCTGTAATATCACGTTCAATAGCGGCAAAATGCGTAACCTTGCCATATGAGTTCTTTAATGGCACGATATTTAGATCGATCCAATATTCGTTACCATGTTTATCGTAGTTATAGATTTCATCTACCACTTGTTCGCCTTTACAAAGGTGCTGATAGATTTTTTCTCTCATTTCACTGCTGGTTTTAGGACCTTGTAACATACGTGGCGTATTCCCCAAAGCTTCTTCTTCACTATACTTGGTTAATGTAGAAAATGCCTTATTCACATAAATAATCTCTGGGCCACCATTTCGAAGTTTTTCTGCTTTAGTGACAACGACAATATCATTAGCGTTGTGAACAATTTGCTCAAACGGAATGGCTTCTTTCTGATTACTAACGTTAGTAAAAGACACAATAATTTGTGTAACCTCTCCATGTTTATTTAGATCAGGATATGCGTTACTGAGTAGCCATGTGTATTCTTTTTTCTCAGGATTGTAAATGCCAAATTCAAAATTATCGATGGCAGATTTGTTATGCAGAACTTGTACTGCTGGATATTTTTCAAGAGGAAGTGGTTCGTTAAAGCGATCCACTAATAGCCATTGTGGATCAGAGACTAGTTTTCCAATCGTTTGATTCTCTTTTAATCCCATAATTTTCAGCGCTAACGGATTAGCATACTCAATTTCTAAGTCTGGATTTAACACCGTTATGCCAATAGGAAGTTTATCAAGCAATAATCCAGTATTTAAGGTGTCGTTTAACATAGAAAACCTCTAGAAATAATCCATTTATTTTAAATAAAAAATAAATGATAACACAATAAGCAACATTAACTTCTCTATTGATAGATCTTAGTCAATTTCAACTGTCGGCAATGGTGGCTAACTCGTCAGTCGAGGGGGTAATCAATATGGGTTGGTGGTTCTATGCCTCCTTCAAGCTCATAGCTGACTGTGGGATTTCACCTATGGATGTTAACTTTTGCCACTTTTCGATCATTAGCAACAGTAAATCATGGGAGCATTTTTTGGTCGTTTTGTGCCTCTTATGCGTCGTTCATAGTATCGTTAATTTTACAAAACGACAGAGAGCGGACTCTCGAATTAGAATTTATTTTATGAAAAATAGATGCTTAATTCTGCCCGTTTAATTGCTTTTAATTGCTTTTCATTGCATATCTAGAGCAAATTGCTCTGATTGAAAATATGTGAACAAAGCTGAAAGTTCGTCGTCTGAAAAAAGAGAAAAACGCTCTCTACTACTTATACTCATTAAACCTAAGTCGCGACCTCCCAATCCAATCCCTTCAGTCATCAACATTTTGAAATCTAAGCGTTGATATGCCCGTGTTGTTAATAAGTTAGGTGAAAAACCTGCATAACCTTTTAAATCAACTCCATGACATTCAGCGCAAACCGAATAAGCCAGATACTTGCCAAGTTTTTCAGCATTATTGCTAGGCGTTAATTTTGGTGGAGCTTGAGTAAGAATAGAATCTACGATTGGTTGGTGCTCTTCTAGAATAATGCCTATTCGATATTGAAAACTCGGTGACAAAGAAACTGGATTCTTAGAAGCATGCTCGATAGACCGCAAATAAACAATGATATGACTCAAATCGACATCTGATAAATACTGATAGGTATTAGAAGTCATTGAGTACAGACTTGTTCCGTCAGGTCGAATGGCCTGTCTTATAGAACGTTCCAAATCGTTATCAGAATATTGTTGTGATAGTGTTGTTAAATTTGGAGCATGGAGTCCATAAAAATCAGCACCTGTCAGCGTTTTCCCATGACAATCAGTGCAACCTCGGATGACAGCGAGTCGCATTCCTTCCTGTACATCGGAGTCGTGAGATATAGCAAAAGACCGATCTTGTGAAGGGTATTTTTCCTGCATCATCCAACGGCTTACGCCGTAAACACTAGCAATGACGGCCAGTCCAAAAAGTAGGCTAAAAAGTCCCAAGCGTATCAAAAAAGTCTTCATAATTTACTTAAGTAACTATCTCTTTATGAATATGAATGATTGAAGTGTTTTTAGCAATACTCGTTGCAATAAAGCTATTTCATATATAAAACATCAAATTGTACTTCAGACATATTACCATGAAGCTTGAAAATTGAGCAGAAGTAGCGAGAAATGACCAAGCAATAAAGTAACTTTTCTTTGTCAAAAAACTTAACCTTAAACTTTCCAATAACCGTTTTGTCAAAAATTGAATATTTATTTAGCTATGTCCTAAAATTGCTCATATAGACATTAATCTTTTTAGTTACTTAGGTCAAATTGGCACTTTGAAGTCATCCCAATGCAATTTTGTGACTGACGGCAATGGTGGCTCAGGAGTCAGTCATGGTGATGTTCAATCGGGTTGGATGATGCTATGAAAGCTATGACTCCTGCAATGTAAAAGGCGAATTAATAAATTCCAAAATCAAGTCCGGCAGCCAATGTCATACCTAGTTCTTCACATTGGTCAAGAAACGTTGATTGCCAGCCACCACGGCACACTAATGGTGGTCGAATCCAATTCCAACGCAAACCTGTACAGATCGATTCGACTGCCCGACAAGTACCAGTTCCATCATTCCCAGCACGAACATATAACGCACAAGGCAATCCCTGCTTTACTTCCAGACAAGGGTAACAGCAGCGATCAAAAAAATCTTTCAAAGCTCCACTCATATAACCGAGATTTTCAGTCGTCCCCAAAATTATCGCATCACATGATAATACATCCTCAGGTGTAGTTTCTAAGGGCGGTATCCAGCTTGTTTGAACCTGTTCGATATCAGAATGCTGTGCACCTTTCAAGATCGCTTCAACCATTAATTGCGTATTTTCTGAAGGAGCATGCGCTACAATTAAAAGTGTTTTCATTGGTCAACTCACTTTGACTTAAAAGCCCCCTTTGGAAATAAAGGGTCATCGAAGTTTAGTCCGTTTATAGTGACATAGTCAATTTAGCCACCAAGGGAACATTAGCGTTAAAAAATGAAGTCGCATGGGAATTTGGTTTAATCGTCACTTATGCCACAAACCTGACCTAATTTCATGTCAATTATCACCAATATTATGTCCACTATCTGCAAGAATAGCTGACATTAGAAGAATTGTTCTATTTCGCTTTACGCACCCCTAAGCGAATTTGAAACTATAAATTTGTGGCCAATATAATTTAGCCACAACATATTCACGTCTTGGTTGCCTATAGTGATTTCCGTCCCTATGCTATGATACCTTTCGCACTGGAGTTTACACTGTCCGAATACAGATTTCATAGCGATCAGTGCACTTCGTATTTCGCGTGGAACACCTGATTGCGCAACTTTGCGGATGGTGTCGTTCCTTTCGGTTTCTTCTTTTAATTCAATCATTGTTTCTTCGCAGAAACCCATGCGATACCATATGCGGCTAGCCATTGTCATATCTATTAGGCGACAATTAGCTTGGCCGGGTCGCGACAATTAGGTTGACCGGTTTTGGTACACTTTAGATATATCAAATTCAATAGAGAAAGATATGTCTGGAAAACCCATAACCAAGCAACAGGTTAATTTATATATGTCTTATCGTAAGGATCATAAACAAACAGCAGCCGCTGCCCAATCTGGTATGTCAGAGCGTACAGCTCGGCGTATCGAATCCGGCCAGCATTCAACCACACATCTCCCTAGGGTTTATCGAACACGCAAAGATCCATTTAATGGTGCGTTTGAAGAGCATCTAGTGCCATTGCTCAAAGCAGATCCTGAACTTCAACCCATAACTTTATTAGATCAGCTCGATACACTCATGCCAGGTAAATTTGGTCACAATCATTTACGTACGTTACAACGTCGAGTCAAAAAGTGGTTGGCAACTGAAGGGCCAGAGCAAGAAGTTATCTTTCGTCAAAAGTACATGCCAGGGTTTATGGGGATATCTGATTACACTTGGATGAACAAACTTGAAATATCTATTGCAGGCCAAGCATTTTCTCATAAGCTTTTTCATTACAAGTTAGTGTTCAGTGGCTGGACGTATGCTCAACTTGTCTTTGGTGGTGAAAGTTTCGAATCACTCTCTACAGGTTTACAAAATGCATTTTGGCGCAGTGGTGGTGTACCACAGACACACCGAACCGATAGCTTAAGTGCTGCATTCAATAATCATTATGAACAGGAAGCGTTAACTGAACGCTATCAAAAGCTATGTGCTCACTATAGCGTTGTTGCGACGCGTAACAATAAAGGTGTAGCTCATGAAAATGGTGCGATTGAAGTGGCACATAGCCATTTAAAACGAAAAGTAGATCAGCAATTACGACTACGTGGCAGTCGTGATTTCGCGACAATTACCGAGTACCAATCGTTTCTTGATGTAATTGTCGCCAAAATTAATCGCCAATGCAAAACTCGATTTGATGAAGAGCGCAAGCACTTAAATGATTTGCCTAAACGTCGTACCAACGACTTCTGCGAACAATACGTTAAAGTTACCTCTAGCAGCACCATCAGTGTTAAACGTGTGACGTATACCGTACCTTCTAGATTAATTAGTCATCGATTACTTGTACACATTTATGATACTCGGCTGGATTTATTTCTTGGTCATGAAAAAACGTTATCCCTGTCTAGAGTCTATGCTCAAGGACACTTAAGATCACGAGCAGTAGATTATAAACATGTGATCCACTCACTTGCGAAAAAGCCCAATGCGTTCAAATACTCGCAGTTACGAGAAGATTTGATCCCAGAAGGTGACTTCAGTTTGTTGTGGCAGCAGTTAACAGCAGAGCATGTTAGCGATAAAGACTGTCGTTATATGGTTGAATTATTGTTACTCGCTCATAACTATAATTGCGAGCATGCCCTTGGTCGTTATGTCTTGAAAAACCACGAGCAAGGTAAGTTTATATCTATTGATATGTGCCGTAAATTGTTTGCCCCTAGCACGCTCGTCATACCAAACATTGTCAGTCATCAACATCAAATAAGTGATTACGATATATTGCTTGGAGGGTTACATGGCTAATATTCTAAGCTTACCAATATTACTGAAAGAGCTGCGCTTAAGTGCGATAGCCAAAGAATGGGAAGTCCTTGCCCAAAAGGCTGTTTCACAGGAGTGGGAGCCTGAATTATTCCTTGCCGAGCTATGTGAACTTGAAGCTAATCATCGTCATGAAAGTCGATTAAAACGGTTACTTAAAGAGAGTAAATTACCCGTAGGTAAACAACTACATCAATATAAATTTGACGAAATAGAAGGTATTACGTCACTGCAAATGAAACAAAAAGTTAATCAGATTGACTGGCTTAGACAAGGCCATAATATCTTATTGTTTGGTGCTAGTGGTTTAGGGAAAACTCACTTAGCGTGTGCTATTGGTTACTCATTACTTGAAAAAGCAGTGCGCGTTAAATTCAGCACTAGTACAGCTATTGTTCAAGAACTCCAACGTGCAAAAGAAACGTTGGGCTTAACTGATGCCCTAAGAAAACTCGATAAATATGAGCTGTTGATATTAGATGATATCGGCTATGTGAAAAAGACTGATAGTGAAAGTCAGGTGTTGTTTGAACTGATTGCACATCGTTATGAACGAGGCAGTTTGTTGATCACATCGAATCAAGCATTCAGTGAGTGGGATAGTATATTTGGTGACAACATGATGACTGTTGCTGCTATCGACAGACTTGTTCACCACAGTGATATCTATCAAATAAAAGGAGAAAGTTACCGAAAAAAACAAGCTATGCAACTAAATTCAAATACCGGCCAAGTTAATTGACGCCAACCGGACAAGTTAGTTGACGTCTAATAAACAGACCTAATGTAAAAGAAGCCCCACTAAAAGAGCTTGAACAGCAAGGCATTCAATCAATTCAAGGTTCAAGATAATTATTGGCTCAACATAAGACGTGTTTATCTAATCATCTTCGTAGATTGTTGATGGAATTTGGTGTGTCTATTCCCAAAGGTTTTTCTTCCCTTTTTAAAAACATACCAGACATTTTGGAAGACGGTGAAAATGATATACCAGATATGTTCAGAGCTACATTTATTTAATGTACCAACGTTTACAAGACCTTCGTGATGATGTTCGATTGTTGGATGAACACGTTAAACAATTAGTAAAAACAACGAAGCATGTTCGAATCTCACTAAAATGGAAGGCGTTGAGCCAATTAGCGCCACCCTACTATTTTTGACATTAAATCTGGCGAAGCGTTTAATAATGGTCGTGAGTTCTCGGTCTATATTGGCTTAACACCCAAGCAGCACAGTAGTGGCGGTAAAGCGAGTTTGATGGGCATTAGTAAATTCGTTGCCATAAACGGCTCGGGCCAACATTAATACAAGCTACTCACCCAATAGTTCATTTATCAAATTCACTACATCAGCTAAATTTATAGGTTTTTGTAAGTACATAATGTCTAATTGAGCAGCCTTTTCAGCATTCATATATTCACTGTGTCCACTATTTAATATTATCGGTAAATCGGCTCTTATTTCACGGACCTGTTTTATCAATTCTCCACCAGTGAGTTCTGGCATCGTTTGATCGGTAATAACTAAACTGAATTTATCAGGTTGCTCCTTGAAAAGTTCAAGTGCTTTAATGCTGCTCGATACAGTTGTTACTTGGTAGCCAAAAGTTTCAAGGTATTCCCCCATCAGTTCAGTGAGTGATATTTCATCATCCACGACAAGTATCTCATGTGATTTGATTGTAACTTGAGGCGTAACCTCATCTTCTGTTATTACTTCGGTATGCTCTTTATTGTGGGGTGGGAATAATAATCTAAAGGTTGCTCCTGTACCTACCTCCGATTCTACGATTATATGACCACCATGAGCGTGCATTATGCCATGAGTAACGGATAAACCTAATCCAGTACCTTTTCCAACTTCTTTACTGGTATGAAACGGGTCAAATATTCTCGTTAATAAACCTGACTCAATACCATCACCCGAATCAGTAACGGATAGCTCGATCCACTTGTTATTAAGTTTCTTTTGACATGATGAGCAAGTTGTTGAATCTATTAATGACCAACCTAATCGTATATCGATAATACCAACTTCATCCATTGCATCACGTGCATTAGTTACTAAGTTGACGAGCAACTGATCAAATTCAGTTATATCCAAAAGTACATTGGGTAGAGCGTCATCTATAGTCATATTAATTTTAATACTAGATGGTAAGCCAGTGAAAAATACATCATGTTCATCTTTCAGTGCTGACTGAAGATATAAAGGTACAGTATTAGTAGTTTCATATTTTCGAACAAAGGAAAGCATTTTAGAAACGAGATTAACTG